>NZ_JBICWQ010000005.1:0-786956 GCF_043199815.1 Streptomyces sp. NPDC048523
GCTTTCCAGGTTCCCGCTCTCGCGTTTCCCTTTCCGGCGGTTCCGACTCTATCAGATCCTTTCGGGCCTGATTCCCAGTCAGGGGGCTTGTCTTCCTGGCTGTTGGGCCGTTCCGACGTCGCAAACCTTAGCGGACTCTCGCTGCGGTCCCAAATCGAGGAGCCGCACCCAAATCGAATTGAATTCGGGCACACCGAATTCATCCCGGCTGGGAGATCGTTCTGATGGTTTGAGTGGCCGCTCTCGCGGCGGAGGCGCTACCGCAGAACCGTTACGGCCCCGTGGCAACCCGAAGAACTCTACGGATCCGCCAGGGGGCTGTCAAGCACCCTCTGTCAAGATCTTTTCAGTCGAGGTCGCTGAGTCGCCCGCCGGCGTCCGGCTGTGCGTGCTCCACCCTACGCAGGAGCCGGGTGAGAACGTCCCCGAGGGTGTTGCGCTCCTCCGCGGACAGGTCCTGGAGCAGGTCCTCCTCGAAGACCGTGGCGAGGCGCATCGCGTCCAGCCACTTCTCGCGGCCCTCGGCGGTCAGCTCCACGATCACCCGCACGCGGTTGGACTCGTCCCGCTCCCGGGTCACCAGTCCCTCGGCGAGCATGCGGTCGATCCGGTGGGTCATCGCCGCCGGCGTGAGGCCGAGGCGCTTGGCGAGGTCGCTGGGGCCCAACTGATAGGGGGACCCGGAGAGCACGAGCGCCTTGAGGACCTCCCACTCGGCGTTGCTGATGCCGAGGGCGGCGGTCTGACGGCCGTAGGCGACGTTCATACGGCGGTTCAGCCGGGAGAGCGCCGAGACGATCTGCTCGACCTGGGGGTCGAGGTCCTTGAACTCGCGCTGGTAGGCGGCGATCTGCTCTTCGAGCGTCGGCTCGGGGGCGCCGGGAGTCTCGGCCATGGCCGAAGTATGGCACGCAGCTGCTTTGCCTCGAAGTCCTTCAGTATGTACTCTTCAACTTCGAACTTTAGCTTTGAAGTCTTCACTCCTAACTAGTGAGAGAGGTGAACGTGACCAGGGCGAGGGGCGCAGCGATGCGTCGGATCCACGTGGGCAACGCGCTCAGCGCGTTCGGGCTCGGTTTCACCGTCCCCTACCTGTACGTCTATGTGGCGCAGGTGCGGGGCCTTGGGGCCATGACGGCGGGGCTGGTCCTCGCTGTCTTCGCCGTGGCGGCGTTGATCGTGCTGCCGTTCGCCGGACGGGCCATCGTCGGACGGGGCCCGCTGCCGGTGCTGCTCACCGCTCTGGTGACGGCCGCGGTCGGATCGCTGAGCCTCGGGCTCGCGGGCCACGCCTCCACCGTGCTGCTGTCCGCGGCCGCGCTCGGGGCGGGCCAGGCCGTGATGCAGCCGGCGCTGGCGACGATGATCGTGGACTGCTCCACCTCGGAGACCCGGTCGCGGGCCTTCGCGACGCAGTTCTTCCTGCAGAACCTCGGGCTCGGCGTCGGCGGTCTCATCGGCGGGCACCTCGTCGACACGTCGAGCGCGGCGTCCTTCACTGTGCTGTTCGCGATCGAGGCGGCGATGTTCCTGCTGCTGGTGGTCGTGATGGCGACCCTGCGGCTGCCGCACGCGCCGCGCATGGAGGCCGCGCCCACCCGGTCCGCCAAGGGCAGCTGGAAGCAGTTGCTCGGCAACCGGGCCATGGTGCAGCTGTGCGTGCTGGGCTTCGTGCTGTTCTTCGCCTGCTACGGACAGTTCGAGTCGGGCCTGAGCGCGTACGGCGTAGAGGCGGCCGGTATCTCCACGTCCGCGCTGGGCACTGCTCTGGCCGCCAATACCGCGATGATCGTGGTCGCGCAGTTCGCCGTGCTGAGGTTCGTCGAGCGGCGGCGGCGGTCCCGGGTGATCGCCCTGGTCGGACTCATCTGGGCCGTGGCATGGGTCACCGCCGGCTACGCCGGGCTCGGACACGGCAGCCCGGAGATGGCCACGGCCGCCTTCGTCTCGACGTACGCCTTGTTCGGACTGGGCGAGGCGATGCTGTCGCCGACGGTGGCGCCGCTGGTCGCCGATCTGGCGCCGGAGGGGATGGCGGGCCAGTACAACTCCGCCTTCGCCCTGGTGAAGCAGCTCGCCCTGGCCGTCGGTCCGGCGGTCGGCGGCCCGATGGGAGCCTCGCTGCACACGCCGTACATCGTGACGTTCCTGCTGTTCTCGCTGGGCATCACGTACCTGGCCGTTCGGCTGGGCAGGCAGCTGACCCCCGTACAGAACCAGCCGTCACTGAGCCGGAGCCGGGTGGTGGCCCAGGGTGGGAAGCGGCCGGAGTCCATCAGCGCCTGACCTGCACGGCGCTAGCCCTTCGGCAACACGAACTCGCACCACACCGCCTTTCCGCCCCCCGGCGTCCGCCGGGACCCCCAGTTCGACGCGATGGTCGCCACGATGGCGATCCCGCGGCCGGACTCGTCACCGGGTTCCGCGCGTCGGCGCCGGGGCAGGTGGTCGTCCCCGTCCGTGACCTCGACGATCAGTCGCCGGTCGGTGCGGCGCAGTCGTAGCCGCATGGGCGGGATTCCGTGCTGGAGCGAGTTGGCGACCAGTTCGCTCACGGCCAGCACACCCAGGTCGTGCAGCTCGACCGGGAACCGCCAGCTCGTCAGCACGCCGGAGGCGAACGCACGCGCGCGTGGAGCCGCCTCGACGCCGCCCAGCAGTTCCAGCGCGGCGTTGCGGAAGAGCTCGCTGTCGGGGCCCGTGTGGGCCGGGTGCTGGAGGACCATGACGGCCACGTCGTCGTCGTGTTCCGCTGTGACGCCGGCCGAGCGGATCAGTCGGTCGCACATCACCTGGGGGGTGCCGGTGGCGCCGGCCAGGGCGCGTTCCAGGGCCGCGATGCCCTCGTCGAGGTCTTCGTTGCGGCGTTCGACCAGGCCGTCCGTGTACAGGACGGCCGTGGAACCGGGACCGAGCGGGATGGAGCCCGAGGCGTGCATCCAGCCGCCGGTGCCGAGCGGCGGGCCGGTGGGTTCGTCGGCGCGCAGGACGACGCCGCTCTCGTCGCGGACCAGGATGGGCAGGTGCCCGGCCGAGGCGTAGACCAGCTTGCCCTCGTTCGGGTCGTGGATGGCGTAGACGCAGGTGGCGATCTGGTTGGCGTCGATCTCCATGGCGAGGCCGTCCAGGAGCTGGAGGATCTCGTGCGGCGGGAGGTCCAGGCGGGCGTAGGCCCTGACCGCCGTGCGGAGTTGGCCCATGACGGCTGCCGCGCGCACCCCGCGGCCCATGACGTCGCCGATGACCAGGGCCGTACGGCCGCCGCCGAGGGTGATGACGTCGTACCAGTCGCCGCCGACCGCGGCCTCCGTGCCGCCGGGGTGGTAGGTGGCGGCGACGCGCAGGTCGTCGGGTTCTTCGAGTTCCTGGGGGAGCAGGCTGCGCTGGAGGGTGACGGCGGTCTCGCGCTGGCGGCGCTCGCTGGCTCTGAGGCGCTCGGCGGCCTCGGCGTGGTCGGTGACGTCGGTCGCGAAGACGAGCACACCGCCGCCGCCACCGCCGCTGTTTCCTTCCGTCACCGGAGTGCAGGTGAAGGTGTAGGAGCGGCCGTCGGGGGCCTTGCGGGACTTGACCGTGCGCGGTTTGCCGCTGCGCAGGACCTGGTCGAGGAGAGGGAGGAGGCCGAGCTCGTGGAGCTCCGGGAGGGCTTCGCGGGCCGGTTCGCCGATGGGGCGCAGGCCGAAGGCGATCACGTAGGCGTCGTTGACGTAGGCGAGGCGGTGGTCGGGGCCGTGGACCAGGGCGACGAGGGCGGGGACACGGTCGAGGACTGCGCGTACGGGCAGTTCGTCCACGGCGGGGGCCGGCACGGTCAGTTGCTCGGCGCGGGCGGCGGGGACGGCGCCCTCGCTCAGGCGGTCATCGGTGACCAGGTCGTCGGTCCGCGCTGCGGCGCGGCGCTGCGTTCCGGGGAGGCGGGCGCTCCAGCGCGTGAAGTTCACGAATCCTTGCCTCGTGTCGTCGTCTTCGGCGTCTTCGGGCCGGCGCCGGGCCCGGCCGGGGGGCTGGGGGCGGCAGCCCGAGGGTGCAGCACGGTGGGAAAACCTCTGGGTTCGAGGGGCGGGCGGCTGCCCGTCCGAAGTCGGGCACCAGTCTGGCAGGGTGACCGACCCGGTCGACATCGGTCAGACGCCGGGGCGGTCCATGGAGTTCCTCGGTCCGGTCAGGACGACCCCTTCGGGTCGTTCGTCGGGTCGTGAGGATGCTTTCCACCGGCCGCGAGTTCGAACTCCGCTCGGGGATGTTCGAGTGAACCGAGAGAGACGATCTCCCTCTTGAAGAGTCCCGACAGGGTCCATTCGGCCAGGACCCGGGCCTTGCGGTTGAAGGTGGGGACCCTGCTGAGGTGGTAGACGCGGTGCATGAACCAGGCAGGGTAGCCCTTCAGTTTGCGTCCGTAGACGTACGCGACACCCTTGTGGAGGCCCAGGGAGGCCACCGAGCCGACGTACTTGTGGGAGTACGTCTCCAGGGGCTCGCCCCGCAGCGCGTGCGCGATGTTGTCGCCGAGGACCTTCGCCTGGCGTACGGCGTGCTGGGCGTTGGGGGCGGTCTCCGCGCCGGGCTCCTCGGCGGTGACGTCGGGGACGGCGGCCGCGTCTCCGGCCGCCCACGCGTGCGTGGTGCCCTCAACGGTGAGCTGGGGGGTGCATTTCAGCCGACCTCGCTCATTGAGCGGGAGGTCGGTGGCGGCGAGGAGCGGGCTGGGTTTCACGCCGGCGGTCCACACGACCGTACGGGTGGGAAAGCGGTTGCCGTCGCTGAGGACGGCGACGCGGTCCACGCAGGACTCCAGGCGGGTGTTCAGCCGTACGTCGATGTTGCGGCGGCGCAGTTGGCTGACCGTGTAGCGGCCCATGTCCTCGCCGACCTCGGGAAGGATGCGGTCGGAGGCCTCGACGAGGATCCACTTCATGTCCTCGGGGAGGACGTTGTGGTAGTAGCGCGCGGTGTAGCGGGCCATGTCCTCCAGCTCGCCGAGCGCCTCCACGCCCGCGTAGCCGCCGCCGACGAAGACGAAGGTGAGGGCCGCGTCGCGGATCGCGGGGTCGCGGGTGGAGGAGGCGATGTCCATCTGTTCGATGACGTGGTTGCGCAGGCCGATGGCCTCCTCGACCGTCTTGAACCCGATGCCGTGGTCGGCGAGTCCGGGGATCGGCAGGGTGCGCGCGATGGAACCCGGGGCGAGGACGAGTTCGTGGTACGCCAGCTGCTCGCCGCCCGTGTGCTCCTCCTCGGTGGCGAGGGTGGTGACGAAGGCCGTGCGTTTGGCGTGGTCGATCGCGGTGACCTCGCCGACGACGACGCGGCAGCGGTCGAGGACGCGGCGCAGCGGTACGACGACGTGGCGTGGGGAGATGTTTCCTGCGGCCGCTTCGGGCAGGAACGGTTGATAGGTCATGTACGGGTCGGGGGCGACGATGGTGATCTCGACTTCGCCCCGGTCGAGTTCCCGTTTCAGCTTGCGCTGCAGACGCAGAGCCGTGTACATCCCGACGTAGCCACCGCCGACAACCAGAATGCGCGCACGTTCCTTCACCATCCCATGACGCACCCGTCGCTTGAGTTTGTCCACAGCCTCGACAATTTGTGTGACCGGAAGTCGTCGGTGTGCCGGGCGGGCCCCCTCGCCGGAGGGCGCGGAGTATTCGCAGGTCAATGGGTGTGCGCCGGGCGGGCGGAGGGGGTGCAATCGGGGCGTTTGGCACCCGTACTCCGATCGGGGGGCGCTCCGTGCGGAACCTGCCCCTTCTGAATTGACCCCCACTCAACTATGTTCGTGTGTCGACGGGGTGTAGGGGGATGCGCTCCGGGTCCGCGACGGGCGGACTCGCGAAACGGGCTTGTTCCGCACGCTCCGGCTTTCGATGGCGGGGAGAGTCTCCGGGGGGAGACGTCATTACCGGGGGATTATTTATGCACATTCAGGACTCTCATTGGTCCACCGCGTCCACCATCGCACCCGGTGGCGGGGCGATGGGCGGCGCGATGGGTTCGGCGATGAGCGCGGCGGGCAACGGACGGGACGGATCGCGTTCGGCCCCGCTGCGCGTGGACGCACAGCGCAACCTGGAACACGTACTGCGCGCGGCGCGCGAGGTCTTCGGCGAGCTGGGTTACGGCGCGCCGATGGAGGACGTGGCGCGGCGCGCCCGGGTCGGTGTCGGCACGGTGTACCGGCGCTTCCCGAGCAAGGACGTCCTGGTCCGGCGGATAGCCGAGGAGGAGACCTCCCGGCTGACCGACCAGGCACGGGCGGCGCTCGGTCAGGAGGACGAGCCGTGGTCGGCACTGTCGCGCTTCCTGCGCACGTCGGTCGCGTCCGGTGCCGGGCGGCTGCTGCCGCCGCAGGTGCTGCGCGTCGGGGTCGCCGACGAGGTGTCCGACGGCTACGACGGGACGCGGGTGCCGCAGCAGCGGACGACGCCGGGCTCCGGCGAGCTGCGGCTGGTCTCGGAGGAGGCCCCGCTGATCGCCGCCGACGACGACGCCGGGGCGGCGGCGCTGCTGGAGGTCGTGGGCCAGCTCGTGGACCGGGCGCGGGCGGCCGGTGCGCTGCGCACCGACGTGTCGGTGTCGGACGTCCTGCTGGTGATCGCGACCGCGGCACCCTCGCTGCCGGACGCGGCGCAGCAGGCGGCGGCCTCGGCGCGGTTGCTGGACATCCTGCTGGAGGGGCTGCGGTCCCGACCGGTGTGACTCGAACGGGTGACAGCGGGGTGCGGTCGGCTGCCGACCGCACCCCGTACCGTTCCGGCGTCTTCCGAGTGCGTGATCCAACTCCCGCGGCGGCCGCGACAGTTGAGTCTTCCCCATATCGGTGATGCTCAGTACTGCCGTGCGGGAAGTCCCCACGGACGAGTGGATGCGCCGCACGCAGGGCACTGACCAAAAGCCAATATGGCACTCTGACCCGGTGTTGGGACTGGTTGGGCCGGCGGCGGGGGCATTCCGCGATGAGCGTTGACGGGCGGAACGAACCCCTCGGTGAGGGTGACGGGGAAGCCGGAGGCACCCCGCAGGTGCCGGGCCAGGGCGGCCGCGCGGGCATCCCGCAGGGTGGCATCCCGGCCCAGGGTGGCGAACCCGTCGAGGGCACCGTCCCCGCGCAGCGCGACCGGCGCGAGGACGGCGGTGTCCTGCCGCCGCCCCCGCAGATGCCACCGTCCGACGCCGGCCTCATCGAGCGGCTGCGCGCCGGCGACGACACGGCCTACGAGGCGCTCTACCGGCGCCACGCGGACGCGGTGCGCCGCTACGCCCGCACCTGCTGCCGCGACGGCCACACCGCGGACGACCTCACGGCCGAGGTCTTCGCCCGCGTCCTCCAGGCCGTACGCCGCGGCCACGGTCCCGAGCACGCCGTACGCGCCTATCTGCTCACCAGTGTCCGCCGCGTCGCCGCCGACTGGACGAAGTCGGCGAAGCGCGAGCAACTCGTCGACGACTTCGCGGTGTTCGCCGCCCAGGCCGCGCGCACCTCGGAGGTCTCCGACGACGACACCGTGGACCTCGGCGCCGACGTACACGCGATGCGCGTGGCCGAGCAGTCCATGGCCATGCAGGCCTTCCGGTCGCTGCCCGAGCGCTGGCAGGCCGTGCTGTGGCACACCGAGGTCGAGGACGAGTCGCCGAGCGAGGTCGCCACCCTCTTCGGGCTCGACGCCAACGGCACGCGCGTGCTGGCCAGCCGGGCCCGCGAGGGCCTCAAGCAGGCCTACCTCCAGGCCCACGTCAGCGCGAGCCTCGCCGGCGACGAGGAGTGTGCCCGCTACGCCGACCGGCTCGGCGCCTACGCCCGTGGCGGGCTGCGGACCCGTGCCGAACGGGGTCTGCGCAAGCACCTGGAGGAGTGCGCCAAGTGCCGGCTGGCCGCGGGCCAGATCAAGGAAGTCGCCGGTGGCATCCCCGCCGTCGTACCGATCGCGGTCATCGGCTGGTTCGGGGCCGCCGGGTACGCCAAGGCCGCCGGGCTCATCGCGGGCGGCGCCGGGGCCGGAGCGGCTGGTGTCGCGGGCGCGGCCGCCGCGGCGAGCGGGGGCTCCTCGGGCGGGGCGGGCGCAGGCGGCGCCGCGGCCTCGGAGGGGCTCGGCGCACCGGTGAAGGCCGGCATCGCGGCCGGTGTGGTCGCCGTGGCCGCCGCCGCGGTGGCGCTCGCGCTGATCGGCGACGACAGCCCGGCCAGGAAACCGGATGCCAAGCCGCCGGCATCGGCACCGGTGGTCGAACCGGCCAACCCCTCGCCCAGGCCTTCCCCGAACAGGCCCGACCCCCCGGTGGTCCCGGTCGCGGCGGTCGCAGCATCCCCGACCCCGCCACCGACACCGACTTCGACACCAACAGCGACCCCCACGCCCACACCGCCCACGAAGGGCACCCCGGCTCCTACGCCGACCCCCACCCCGCAACCGACACCGCCCCCGAAGCCCACCCCCACTCCCACCCCCACACCGCCGCCGACTCCCCCGGCTCCCGCCCCGCCGGCCGTCTACCAGTGGAGCGAGCTGGCCTACAACGTCTCGGGCGACGGCAGCGAGCCCGAGATGCGGATCGGCGAGAGCAGCTGGGTGTGGCAGCGCTACGGCGTCTCGATCGCCGACCGGACGTACGCCCACGGCGTGACCGTGCACGGCCGCTCCTCCGTCACGATCGACCTCAACCGCACCTGCTCCTCCTACGACGCGATGGCCGGCGTCGACGACATGACGCTGGGCCTCGGCAAGGTCTCCTTCTCCGTGTACGCCGACGGGGTCCGGCTGTGGAGGTCCGGGCTGGTCGAGGGCGGTGACCCGGCCGTGCCCGTCCATGTGAACCTCGCCGGGCACAGGACCGTACGGCTGGTGGTCGAGCCGCACAGCCCCTTCGACGACCTGACGCTCGCGGACTGGGCGGAGTCGAGGTTCAGGTGTTCATGAGGCGCCGCGCCCGCGCCACCTCGTCGAGCTCGGCGAGGGCCTCGTCCGGGGTGAGAGCCGTGCCCCGGGCGTGTTCCGCCGCGTAGCGCACGGGGCCGAGGCCGGTACGGGCGTCGGCCTGGGCGCGCTCCACCTCCACGCACTCGGGGTGGGGACGCGGGTAGCCGCCGCGCCACCGCTCGGCGGCGGCGATCAGCCGGACCGCGCGCGAGAGGTCGCCGAGGTCGCAGAGCAGGACCGCCGCGCCGTCCACGAGTGTCGCCACGACCATGTCGGAACACCGCTTCTCGATCGCCTCCCGGACGGTGTCCGCCACCAGGGGCAGGCCATGGGCCGGGCCCGACTCGGCGGCCGTCACCATCGCGGCGATCGACTTCACCATTACCGCGAACTGGGGCGGCGAGGCGGACTGGCCGACCTGCTCGCGCACCGCGTCGACCAACTCACGCGCGCGGGCGGTGTCCTTGTCCTCCAGGGCGATGTGAGCCCGCATCATCCTGACGAACGCCCGGGTCTCCGGGACGCCGTACAGGTCGCCGGCGGCGCTCGCCTCGTCCAGGGTGGTCAGCGCGGTGGCGCGGTCGCCCATGCGGTAGGCGACCTCGGCGAGCCGGGCGACGAGGAACGGCGTCTCGGCGTACGCCCCCACCTCGTGGGCGAGGCGCAGTGACTCCTCGTACTCCTCCTTGGCCTCGGCCGAGCGGCCGCGGGCCATGGCCGCCTCGCCGGCCGCACTGCAGACCTGTGCGCGAAGCCAGCGGTCGCCCACGCGGCGGCTCAGCATCCGGAGTTCCGCCAGGTCGTCGTCCACACCGGCCATGCCGCCCGGGGAGTCGACCACGAGGTGGGTGCGGAACATCAGGGCGACGGCGACGGCCCAGCCGTCGCCGTGGGTCCGGCAGTGGGCGACGCAGGTGTCCATCATGGGGCGGATGTCCACCGGATCCTTCAGCGTGAGGCTGATCATGGGCCAGACGATGCCGGGGAGTCGGGCCGCGTCGGGGCCGCCCTGCGCGAAGTGGTTCTGGACGAGTTCCACATAGCGGTGGAGGCGGGGGTCCGGGTCGCCGTCCATGGACTCTGTCTCGGACTTGAGGAAGAGATGGAGCATGCGCAGGTTCATCCGCAGGCGGTGTGCCGGGTGGTGCGTCTCGGTGTCCGCGGTGGCGAGATATGCGTCGACCGGATCCTCGGCCTCACGGTCGGACGTTGTCGGGTGCGGGTCCTTCAGGGCGGCCCCCCTGTCCAGGGCGGCCCCGAGGCGCAGGACGCCTTCCACCCAGGTCACGCCCTCGCGGCGGTAGTTGCGCAGCCACCAGAACCAGCCCATGCCGAGCGCGAGAGCAGCGGCCTGCGTCTCGTCGCCCGCGCCGAGCGTGCGGTCGAAGGCCGCGCGGATGTTGTCCAGCTCGGTCTCCAGGCGGGAGATCCACGGGAGTTGCCCGGCCGAACGCAGCTGTGGTTCCGCCTCCTCGACGAGGGCACGCGCCCACGCGCGGTGCCGGAGCTCGGCGGCGGCGCGCAGCTCGGGGCACTCGGCGGCGCGCTCCACGGCGTACTCGTGGATGGTCTCCAGCATGCGGTAGCGCATGCCGTCCGAGCCGTCGCGCTCGCTCGGGGTGGCCACGATCAGGGACTTGTCCACGAGTGCGCCGAGGAGCTCGGCGGCCGGCCCGGTGCACACCGCCTCCGCCGCCTCCAGCTCCCAGCCGCCCGCGAACACCGACACCTCGCGCAGCAGGGTTCGCTCCGGCTCGTCGAGCAGGTCCCAGGACCAGTCGACGACGGCCCGCAGGGTCTGCTGGCGGGGCAGCACGGTACGACTGCCGGAAGTGAGCAGCCGGAAGCGGTCGTCGAGCCGGTCGGCGATCTGACGAGGGGTCAGTACCCGTAGCCGGGCGGCGGCGAGCTCGATACCGAGGGGCAGCCCGTCGAGACGCCGGCAGATCTCGGCGACGGCCTCCTTGTCGGCGAGCACGGCGTCCGTGTCGGGGCGGACGGCGGCGGCGCGCTCGGCGAAGAGACGGTGGGCCTGGTCGGGCAGGAGGGGCTCGACCGGGCGCACGGACTCGCCCGGCACGCCCAGGGGTTCACGGCTGGTGGCGAGAACGGTGAGCCCCGGGCAGCGGGTGAGGAGGGTCTCCGCGAGGTGGGCCGCCGCCTCGATGACATGTTCGCAGTTGTCAAGGATCAGGAGTTGGCTGCGCGGGGCGCAGTACTCGACGAGCAGGCCGAGCGGGTCGTCCTGCGGGGCCGTCAGCTCGGTGGTCATGAGCACGGTCTCGCGCAGACCGAGCGCGCTGACCACCGCGCCGGGCACCGCCTCCGGCCGGTCGAGCGGGGCGAGCTCGACGAGCCACGCCTGCGGGAGCCCGGCGGCGGCTTCCTCGGCGAGACGGGTCTTTCCGGATCCGCCCGGTCCGGTGAGGGTGACGAGGCGGGCCCTGTGCAATTCGGAACGGATGGCGTCGAGCTCGGGTTCCCGGCCCACGAAAGAGGTAAGACGCGGACGGATGTTGCCGGTGCGTTCGGCGCGGGGGTGGGTGAGAGGGACCGTGAGCAGCTCGCGGTGCAGATCTCGCAACTGCGGGCCCGGATCGGTGCCGAGGCCGTCGGCGAGGGCGCGGCGGGCGCGCTCGTAGGCGGCGAGGGCATCGGCACCCCGGCCGCTGTCGCGCAGGGCGCGGATGAGCAGAACGTGCAGCGGTTCGTCGTACGGATGCGCTCCGGTCAGCTCCTTCAGCTCCGGTAGGACGTCCTGGGCCCGGCCGAGCAGCAGATCCGCCTCGATGCGGGCCCGGATGGCCTCCGTGCGCAGGGCCTCGGGGCGGGTCGCGGCGGTGCGGTCGGGGAGGTCGGCGAGGGCGTCACCGCGCCACAGGGCCAGGGCGGCGGTGAGTTCCCGGCCGGCCGTGAGCGCGTCGCCGCGTGCCAGGGCTGCGGTTCCTCGCCGTACGAGCTGTTCGAAGACATACAGATCCACGTCGTCCTCGCCGGCGGCCAGCCGGTACCCACCCGGGCCGGACACGATTGCGTCCCTGCCGACGGTACGACGCAGCCGTCCGACGAGAGCCTGGAGCGCGGCCGGGGCGTCCTGCGGCGGCTCCTCACCCCACACCTCGTCGATCAGCGTCTCGACGCTCGCGGCACGGCCGGGGCGCAGGGCGAGGGCGGCGAGCAGGGCACGAAGACGCCGGCCACCGAGGGGTATGACGGTGCCGTCGTCGTCCGTTGCCTGGGTGACCCCCAGAATCCTGTACCGCACCGGTTCATTGTCACCGGGTTCAGGGGGATGGCTGTGCCTTTTACCCAGGGTGCCGGGTCAGGTTGTCGGGCGGCTGCGGGCCCGTGGGGGCTGGTCGCGCAGTTCCCCGCACCCCTAGGGGGTCGCAGTCACCTGCGCCAGGAGGGACACCCTCTGCCCCGGAGCCAAGCGGGCCGCCGCAGGCATCCAGGGGCGCGGGGAACTGCGCAAAAACGCCCGCCCCCACCGAGCCCGCGGACGAACACCGCTCAACCGCCGGAGGCCCCCGCCCCCAACGCCCCCCGCTGCGGCCGAATCCCCGCCGGCACCGCACGCGCGCGTGCCGGGGTTCCCGTCCAGCACGTGCCCCGGCGGGCCAGCAGCCGTCCCAGCCACAGCTCCAGGGAGACCAGGTCCGCCAGCCCGTCCAACGGCAGCGGTTCGCCCTCCGCCGCCGCGCGGAGCGCCTTGCGGACCACCCGGGCCTCCACCAGCCCCGCCTGCGCCAGCAGCGGCGTGCTGAACAGGGACATCAAGGAGTCCGCCGCCACCCGCAGCCCCGTACGGGTCGCCGCGGCCGTGGAGGCGTGGGACGGGGCGCCCCAGCCCGGCGGGAGGTCGGAGACACCGGCGCCCTCCAGGACCGTACGGAGGATCTCCGCACGGGCCCCCGGCCGGACCCGCAGCGCCTCGGGCAGGGCCCGGCAGGCCCGCACCACCTGGTTGTCCAGGAACGGCGCGTGCAGCCGCTGGGAGCGAATCTCCACGGCCTGCTCCAGGACGCGCAGATCGGACGCGGAACGCGCGAGCGCCGCACGCGCGCGGAAGTCGCCGGGATGCTGCCCCGGACCCACCCCGGACCGGTGCGTGGCCCCCTGCAGGCGAACCGATACTTCAGCCAGCGCCTCACCGGTCAGCCACCGCGCCGCAGGACCCGGTCTGGCCCAGGTGAGCGCGGCGAGAGAGGCCCCCACCGCGCCCCCGGGCTCGTCGAAACGCTGGTGCATGAGCCGGTCGGCCAGCATCTCCAGACCGACCCGGTACGGCGTACGGGCCAGTCGCCGCGCGGCGCCGTACACACGCGCGGGGACGAGCACCGAACCGTCCGCCTTGGTCAGGGCGGCCACCGGCCGGACCAGATGGCGCCGCTTGCGGTCCATCAGCAGGTCCGCGAGGCGTGCCGGATGCGCGTCGAGCACCTGCCGGGCCCCGTACCCCGTGAAGTGGTCGGCGCTGCCCGCGGCCAGCCGGGCACGGTGCCGTGCGGCCGTCACCAGGCACGGCCCGGGCTCGTCGGTCAGGGGTCCGTCCAGTTCGGCGTACGGAAGCGTCTCCTCGCCACCGGTCACCACCACGTGGTGCAGCCGGGGGTTCGCCGCGAGCGTCCCCGCCCGCTCCAGCTCGGCCTCCCGGCCGCCCACGGCGAGGTCGTTGAAGGTGACCGCGAGCAGCCGCTCGCCGGCCCCGGTGCCGTGTCCGAGGACGGTCCCCGGCATGCCCGGAAGCCCGGCGGCCAGCAGGGCGAGCGTGCCCGACGCGGGCCCCCCGGACAGGTCGGCCCCGATCCCCGGTACGGGCATCCCGCGCGCGGCACGGCGTTCGGCGGGCCCCATGCCGGGCACCGGGCCGGGGTCGATGTCGGGCACGTGCCGGGGCGCGGACAGCCGGGCCCGCACGGCCTCGACGAGCGCGTCCCGCACCGCGTCGACCGCGCTGTCCGCGTCGGCGGTGGGCGCGGCGACCGCGAGGGAGGCGACCGGCTCGTAGCCGGCGATCTCGCGGGCGCCGTTGCGCAGGATCAGGGCGTGCCCCGGCGGAATGCGCCGTACGCCCTCGTAGGGCGTGGAGTCGTGGAGCGCGGCCGGTACGTCGGGGGCGGCGAGCAGCGCGGCGAGGTGCCCGAAGTCGAGGTTGGCCTCGATGAGGTCGGCGAGGGGCAGGGCTGCGGTCGCGTAGGCGGTACCGCCGGCCCAGGGCGTGTGGAACACCGGCCGGGCGCCCGCCAGGTCGCCGCCCACGGTGATCCGGCGGCCCACCTGGACCACCGCCGTGTACGCCCCCGACCAGGCCGTCAGATGCCGAAGTGCCCCTCCGCGCGCGGCGAGCAGTCCGATCCGCAGCTGCTCGTCGGAGGCTCCGCAGGTGCCGAGGACCGCGATCCGGGTCTGCGGGTCGACCGTGAGCACGCGCACCTCGTCGGGGCGCCAGTCGCCGACCGCCCACAGCGGATCCGGGTCACCCCA
This sequence comes from Streptomyces sp. NPDC048523, assembly GCF_043199815.1. Lineage (NCBI taxonomy): Bacteria > Bacillati > Actinomycetota > Actinomycetes > Kitasatosporales > Streptomycetaceae > Streptomyces > Streptomyces sp. NPDC048523. The sequence goes on from NZ_JBICWQ010000005.1 coordinate 14,403, forward strand.
CAGCAGGTGGGAACCCACCGGGTGCACGGTCTCGCCGTCGCTGCCGGTCGCCCCCGCCGCACCGATCTGGGACACGCCCGCGGCGGTGCTGCTCCATCCCACCAACCACCGCATCGACGCCTCCACAGGCTGTGGACAACCAGTGCACCGTTCGAACCGGTCACCATGCTGCCATGAAGGAAGCGTGCCGGAGGGCCGGTGGAGCCGCTTGGGATGCGGGGAACGCGCCCCCGGGAACACCCGCGTACGCCTGCGAACACCCGCACGGGGCAAGGGGAGTGCGACGCGAATGCGCCCCCGATACGCTCCCCAAAAACGCCTAACGCGCCCTCAACTGCCATGGTAGGAGGGCTGACAGCCCACAGGAACGGGGTCGATTTTCGGCCAAATCGGCGGCATCGAAGCAGGCTTGCGCACGCTCCGTACACGTCCGCGCGCCGCACGACAGGCGCGCAGCCCGGGAGACGCCACTTCGCCCCCCGGGCCGGTCCGCCGCCCGCGGGGATGTAGGCGGCGGTGTCCCCCAGCCCACTGGATCCAGTACAGCGGGCCGACCCACGCAGCATCCATGGAAGCGCTCCCCCGGTGGCCGGAGAAGAGCGCACGGACAGGCGCACGGCCACACAACGGGAGCACGACGCAACTGCGCGTATCGGACCCGTACTTCAGTACGGACCACAATCCCGCCATCCGGAACAATGCCCCTTAACGCTTGGGATGCGGCGAACTACGCTGGGTTTACGAATGCCGCGTGGTTATGCCAGCGCGGCAGCCGTCTGTGTCGAGGGGTGGCGCATGTCCAGGGAGCAACGCGGGCCGAACGAAAAACTCGGCGCCGTTCTCGCCCTCGCGGGAATCAGCAACGCAGGACTCGCGCGTCGCGTCAACGATCTTGGCGCTCAACGCGGGTTGACTCTTCGCTACGACAAGACGTCGGTGGCGCGCTGGGTGTCGAAGGGGATGGTGCCACAGGGCGCTGCGCCGCACCTCATCGCCGCCGCCATCGGCCAGAAACTCGGCCGCCCGGTGCCGCTCCACGAGATCGGCCTGGCGGACGCGGATCCCGCGCCGGAGGTGGGCCTCGCCTTCCCCAGGGACGTCGGACAGGCCGTCAGGTCGGCCACGGAGCTCTACCGTCTCGACCTCGCCGGCCGCCGGTCCGGCGCGGGCGGCATCTGGCAGTCCCTCGCCGGTTCCTTCGCGGTGAGCGCATACGCAACGCCCGCCTCACGGTGGCTGATAACCCCGGCCGACAGCTCGGTCGCGCGCGAGGTGAACCACTCCGAGGGCTCCGGCGCACCGCTCAAAGTCGGCCACAGCGATGTGCAGAAGCTGCGGGAGGCCGCCGAGGACGCCAGGCGCTGGGACTCCAAGTACGGGGGCGGCGACTGGCGTTCCTCCATGGTGCCCGAGTGCTTACGGGTGGAGGCGGCACCGCTGCTGCTCGGCGCGTACACCGACGAGGTGGGCCGGGCCCTGTTCGGCGCCTCCGCCGAACTGACCCGGCTCGCGGGCTGGATGGCTTTCGACACGGGACAGCAGGAGGCCGCGCAGCGGTACTACATCCAGGCGCTGCGGCTGGCCCGCGCGGCCGCCGACGTCCCCCTCGGGGGCTATGTACTGGCGTCGATGTCGTTGCAGGCGACCTACCGGGGCTTCGGCGACGAGGGCGTCGATCTCGCGCAGGCCGCGCTGGAGCGCAACCGGGGGCTGGCGACCGCCCGCACCATGAGCTTCTTCCGGCTCGTCGAGGCACGGGCACACGCGCGTGCGGGTGACGCCGCCGCGGCCGGGGCGGCGCTCAAGGCGGCCGAGGGGTGGCTGGAGCGGTCCCGGGACGGGGACAACGATCCGTCGTGGCTGGGCTTCTACTCGTACGACCGCTTCGCCGCCGACGCGGCCGAGTGCTACCGCGACCTGAAGGCACCGCGTCAGGTCCGCCGCTTCACGGAGCAGGCGCTGTCGAAGCCGACGGAGGAGTTCGTACGCTCGCACGGGCTGCGGCTCGTCGTCTCCGCGGTCGCCGAGCTCGAGTCGGGCAACCTGGACGCGGCGTGCGAGCAGGGCGTGCGGGCGGTGGAGGTCGCGGGGCGCATCTCCTCGGCCCGTACCACCGAGTACGTGAAGGACCTTCTGCACCGGCTGGAGCCGTACGGGGACGAGCCCCGGGTGGTGGAGCTCAGGGAGCGGGCCCGGCCGCTGCTGATGGCGCCGGCTTGAGCCCCGGACGGCGGCACCGCCCCCCGCGTTTGAAGTGACTGTCAGTGGTGCAGTGCACTATCGGGGGTGGGAGGTGGTGCAGGTGCTGTCCGGGATCGCTTACGACTGTGACGTGCTCGTGATCGGTGGGGGCATTGTCGGGTTGTCCACGGCGTATGCGATCACGCGTGGCGCGCCCGGCACTCGGGTCGTCGTGCTGGAGAAGGAGGCGGGGCCCGCTCGGCATCAGACCGGGCGCAACAGCGGGGTGATCCACAGCGGGATCTACTACCGGCCGGGCTCGCTCAAGGCGCGGTACGCGGTGCGGGGCGCCGCCGAGATGGTCAAGTTCTGCGCGGAGTACGGCATCGCTCACGCCGTCACCGGCAAGCTGATCGTCGCGACCGAGCGCAGTGAGCTGCCCCGGCTGCACGGGCTGGTGCAGCGCGGCCGGGAGAACGGCATTCCGGTGCGGGAACTGGGCGGCGCCCAGATCGCGGAGTACGAACCCGAGGTGGTGGGGCTCGCCGCGATACACGTCGGGACGACCGGGGTGTGCGACTTCGTCGGGGTCGCGCGGCAGCTGGCCGAGTCGTCGGGTGCGGAGATCCGGTACGGCGCCGAGGTGCGGCGGATCGACCGGCGCCCGGAGCTCGGGGTCGCCGTGCAGACGGTTGCGGGGGACGTCGTACGGGCGCGGGTGCTGGTGAACTGCGCCGGGCTGCACTGTGACGAGATCGCCCGGCTGACCGGGGATGAGCCGGGGATGCGGATCGTGCCGTTCCGGGGGGAGTACTACTCGCTGGCGCGGCCCGAGCTGGTGCGGGGGCTGGTGTATCCGGTGCCGGATCCGGCGTTTCCGTTCCTCGGGGTGCATCTCACGCGCGGGATCGACGGAGGGGTGCACATCGGGCCCAACGCGGTGCCGGCACTGGCCCGGGAGGGATACGACTGGGGGACCGTACGGCCCCGGGAGCTCGGCGCGACGCTGGCGTGGCCGGGGTCCTGGCGGATAGCCCGGCGGCACTGGCGCTACGGCACGGGGGAGCTGCGGCGGTCGGTGTCGCGGAGGGCGTTCACCACGGCGGTGCGGCGGCTGCTGCCCGCTGTCACGCCGGACGACCTGGTGCCTTCGGCGGCCGGGGTGCGGGCGCAGGCGGTCCTGCGGGACGGGACGCTGGTGGACGACTTCCTGATCCGTGAAGGGCCGCGGTCGGTACACGTCCTGAACGCACCCTCACCAGCGGCAACAGCGTCCCTCCCGATCGGCCGAGAGGTGGCCCGACGGGCCCTGGAGGCGCTGCGCTCGGCGTGACGGGGCCGGCGTGGCCCTCCGGACGTGACGGCCGGAACATCCCTGAGCCGCATTCCTCCCCGCGGTCACCGTAAAATCGACCCCACTGTGTCTGACTCCCTCAACGCCTCCGAAGCCCCCCGCTCCCGGCCCCCCGCCTCCGGCGAGTCCGTTCGGCATGTTTCCGGGGTGTCCGTGCGGCACAGCCGGGCCAAGGGGGAGCCACGGTTTCCCGATGGGCCCAGTGCTGATCCCGCGGGGTCGCACTTCGAGCGGCGGATCCGGAGTTTCCAGCCGCGGCGGAGCCGGGTGACGGCGGGGCAGGCGGACGCGTTGCAGCGGCTGTGGCCCACGTGGGGGCTCGACATCGACGGGCAGCACACGATCGACCTCGGTGAGATGTTCGGGAACGACCGTCCCGTCGTGCTGGAGATCGGGTTCGGGATGGGTGAGGCCACCGCGCAGATGGCCGCCGCCGACCCCGACACCAACATCCTCGCCGTCGACGTGCACACCCCGGGCCAGGGCAACCTGCTCAATCTCGCCGAGCAGCAGAAGCTGTCCAACATCCGGGTCGGCAACGGCGACGCCATCATCCTGCTGCGCGAGATGCTCGGCGAAGACTCGCTCGACGGACTGCGCGTGTACTTCCCCGACCCCTGGCCCAAGAAGCGACACCACAAACGGCGGCTGATCCAACCCGAGTTCCTGGACCTGGCCGCGACCCGCCTGCGGCCCGGCGCGCTGGTGCACTGCGCGACCGACTGGGAGCCGTACGCCGAACAGATGCTCGACGTACTCACCGCGCACCCGGCCTTCGAGAACACCCGGACCGGCGGCGGTTTCGCGGCGCGTCCGGAGTTCCGGCCGCTGACCCGTTTCGAGGGACAGGGACTGGAGAAGGGACATGTCGTGAACGACCTGCTGTTCCGCCGCGTACAGCACGGCGACCGACCCGACCGACCCGACCAGTCCCCCACCGGCGCCTGAGCATCCCGCCCCGCCTGCGGGCGGCGCCTCTGTCTCGTTAAGGTCGATGCCGTGGCCACCTTTCCCCCGTATCCGACGTACTCCGGTGACCCCACCGGTGGCGGTGCACTGCGGCATGCGCACTGGTGGCAGCGGAAGTGGGTGCGCTACGGCGCGCTCATCACCCTCCTCACCCTGTCCGGGCTCGTCATCCTCGCCCTGGTCCGTCAACAGACCGGTACCGAGGGGTTCCTGGTCGGCCTGGGGCTCGCCGTCCTGCCCGTACCGCTGCTCATAGCCGCGTTCCGCTGGCTCGACCGCGTCGCACCGGGGCCCTGGCGCAATCTGCTGTTCGCCTTCGCCTGGGGCGCCTGCGCGGCCGCGCTGATAGCGATCATCGCCAACAGCTTCGCGACGAAGTGGATAGCGACGGCGACCGCCGACCCGTCCGGCGCGGACACCCTCGGCGCGACCGTGATAGCGCCGATCGTCGAGGAGTCCGCCAAGGCCGCCGCCGTACTGCTCGTCTTCCTGTTCCGCAGACGGGACTTCACCGGGATCGTCGACGGCGTGGTGATAGCGGGGGTCACCGCCACCGGCTTCGCCTTCACCGAGAACATCCTCTACCTCGGCACCGCCTTCGGCACCGACCAGCTCACCGGTGACCGCGGCATCGCCTCGGTCACCGCCGCGACCTTCTTCGTGCGTGTCGTCATGTCGCCGTTCGCGCACCCCTTGTTCACCGTCCTGACCGGCATCGGCTTCGGCATCTCCGCGCTGTCGGCGGAACGCCAGCACGTACGGCGGGTTCTCGTCCCGCTGTCCGGACTGCTGCTCGCGATGGGCATGCACGCGACGTGGAACGGCTCGTCGACATTCGGGGAGTACGGCTTCTTCGCGGTGTACGCGATGTTCATGGTGCCGGCGTTCGCGCTGCTGACCTGGCTGGTCATCTGGACACGGCAGCGGGAGCTGAAGACCGTGCGCGAGGAGCTGCCCGCGTACGCCGTCGCCGGGTGGCTGACGCCGACCGAGCCCCATGTGCTGGGCTCGATGCGGGCGCGGCGGGTGGCGCGGGACTACGCGCGGCGGCAGTTCGGCGGGCGGACCGCGGCGCGGGCGGTCTCGCAGTACGAGGCGTACGCGACGTCGTTGGCGTTCCTGCGGCGCCGGGGGCGGCTCGGGCGGGCGAACGCGGACTTCGTCGTACGGGAGCGGGAGTTGCTGCACGAGCTGTGGCGGCGGCGGGATGTCGCGCGGCCCGCGCTGGACCACGCGGCCCGGATCACGGCACCGCCGGTACCGGTGGCCGCGCCGCCCTGGCCGGTGTACGGGGCGTACGGATACGCCCCTCACCCGGCCCGGCCGACGCACCACGGCCACCCCGGCCAGCCGACGCCCCCGGTCCACCCGACGGTGCCGTACCCCGCCTACAACCCGTACCGCACATAGACCGTGCGGCGGAGGGTCAGGCCGACGCCTCCGTCAGGCGCGCCAGCTCCTCCTCCGTCAGGGTCAGGTCGGCCACGCCCAGCAGCGCCGGCAGCTGTTCCACCGTGCGGGCGGACGCGATCGGGGCCGCGACCGTCGGCTGGGCGGCGAGCCAGGCGAGGGCGACCGTGGCGACCGGGACGGTGTGGGCCTCGGCGATGTCGTCGAGCGCCGCGAGGACCTTGCGGCCGCGCTCGGTGTCCAGGTGCTGGCCGGCGCCCGCGGCGCGCGCACTGTCGACCGTCGTACCGGGGCGGTACTTACCGGTGAGGAACCCGGAGGCGAGGGCGTAGTACGGGACGGCGGCGAGGCCCTCCCGGGCCGCGAGCGCCTCCAGTTCACCCTCGTACGTGTCGCGCGAGACCAGGTTGTAGTGGGGCTGGAGGGCGACATAGCGCGCGAGGCCCTCGCGGTCGGAGAAGGCGAGGGACTCCGCGAGGCGCGCGGCGGAGATGTTGGAGGCGCCGATCGCCCGCACCTTGCCCGCCTTCACCAGTTCGTCCAGCGCGCCGATGATCTCCTCGACCGGCACCTCGGTCTTGTCGAAGTGGGTGTAGTACAGGTCGATGTGGTCGGTGCCCAGGCGCTTCAGGGAGGCGTCGGCGGCGGCCTTGATGTTCGCCCCGGACAGGCCCTGGAAGTCGGGGTGCTGGCTGACCTTCGTGGCGATGACGACGTCGTCACGGTTGCCGCGAGCCGCCAGCCACTTGCCGATGACGGTCTCGGACTCGCCGCCGGAGTTTCCCTCGACCCACGCCGAGTACACGTCGGCCGTGTCGACGAAGTTGCCGCCGGCCGCGGTGTACGCGTCGAGGACGTCGAAGGAGGTGGCCTCGTCGGCGGTCCAGCCGAAGACGTTGCCGCCGAGGGTGAGCGGGAAGACCTCGAGGTCGGAGGAGCCGAGCTTGCGAAGAGAAGTCATGCCAACGTCAACGCCCGTGCCGGACGCCGGTCTTCCGCTGCGGCCGCAAAGTCCTCGTAAACAAGCGGAATCAGCTCCTCCGGCGCACCGGCACAAACCTCAGGGGCGCTTCAGTTGGCGCCTCAGGGAGTGAGCCCCTTGCCGCGCAGCCACGCCATCGGGTCGATCCCGTCGGCCGAGCCGTTCGGGTGGACCTCCAGGTGCAGGTGCGCGCCGGTCACGTTGCCCGTGGCGCCCACGCGGCCGATGACGTCACCGGTGCCGACCTTCTGGCCGACGCTGACGCTGATCGAGGACTGGTGGCAGAACCACAGCTCGGTGCCGTCGTCGAGGGTGAGGATCGTGCGGTAGCCGTAGGAACCGGCCCAGCCGGCCTCGGTGATGGTGCCGCTGTGGATCGCCTTGATGAGCGTGCCCGTGGGGGCGGCGAAGTCGAGGCCCGTGTGGTAGCCGGAGGACCACAGCGAACCGGCCTGACCGAAGGTCGAGGTGATGGTGTACGACGAGGTCGGCAGCGTGTACTGCTTGGCGAGCTCGGCCAGGCGCGCGGCCTCGGCCTTCTTCGCGGCCGCCTCCTCCGCCTTCTTCTTCGCGGCGGCGGCCTTCTCCTGGGCCTCCTTCTCCGCCTTGGCGGCGGCCGCGTCGGCCTCCTTCTCGGCGGTGTCCGCGATGGCCTGGGCGGCCTTGGTGTCGAGCTGGTCCTGCTGCAGCTCGGCCTGGGCCAGGATCCGCGAGCGCAGCGCCTCACCGGCGTCCGAGGTGCCCTTGGCGGTGTCGGCGGTGGTGGCACCGACGCTGCTGAAGGCGCTCGTGTCGTCCGCGGTGGGGGCGGAGTCGTCCGAGATGAGCGAGCCCACGTTGGGCAGGTCGGGCATGGAGATGGAGACCGGCGGCTTGCCGGTGTTGGCGCTGGCCATCCCGCCGGCGCTGACGGCGGCTATGACACCGACGCCCAGAACGGTGGAGCTACGGGCGAACCCTCCGCCACGCTGCTTGGCGACGCGATGCCGGCCTCGTACGGGAGCGAGGGAGTCCGCGGTGGGGTTCCACTCGCCGAGCGGGGCCTCGTCGTCGGCGCGGTAACCGCCGTATACGAGGGTGTCGCTCGGGACGTACGGCGCCTCGGGGGCAGGCGGGTTGGACGCCACGTGGGCGCGCTCCTTTCCTTCCTTCTCGCCTACCGGGTTAGCTGACGGGTTCGGAGCAGGAAGGTCTCCTACGCGCGTATACCGACCGTGCTGCCACGGTGGCGTACGAGCGATTCACCCCAAGTTGGTGGTTCCCCGGTTCCCTTGCGGAATTCGGCGCGTGAGCACGGAGCCGTCTCTTGTGACGGCTGGGACGACCGCGCTGCGTTATCGAACGTTAATAGACGCGGGGGCCCGATTCCAAGCCGTTCCGCTTGATCATTAACGAAATCACGCTGGACTTACGGCCCATGAACGCCTAAAAACGGGCGAGTTGACCTTCACTCAAGCCACACAAGGACATTGACGGTATGTCAGCTGTAACGCGGAGGGCGGTCGCGCGCTCACCCCGCGTCACATCACGTCACGAAGGGGAAAACACTCAGGGCCGGAGTCCAGTGAACTGGACTCCGGCCCTGAGCCGTGAGTAGCGGGGACAGGATTTGAACCTGCGACCTCTGGGTTATGAGCCCAGCGAGCTACCGAGCTGCTCCACCCCGCGTCGTTGTGTAACCAGCATACGTCATCCGGAGAGTGCTCCGCGCCAGGGTTGTTTCGGGACCCCTCCCGCTGGAGCGGCGTACCGTGGCGGCCCTCACCAGAACCAGGAGGGAACCATGGCGGCAGCCGACGAGCGACCGGCGGAGATCGGCGAGCGGGACATCCCGCTCTCCGGCGGGCGAACGCTGCGGGTGACGGAGTTCGGCAACGGCGGCATCCGGCTGGCGGTGCGGGCCGGCTCGCCCTATGTGGTGACGAGCCTGGAGCAGTTCCACGACGGGACCGTGCTGAAGCTCTCTCCCGGCCGTGAAGGGTCCAACGCCCACAGGAACTGGGTGCGGGACCACGGCGGCGGCGAGGACGGCGGCGGCGGGGAGTGATCCTCGTCCGGGCCCCGATGGTGTAGCGGGCTACACCGTGCGCCCGGGGCCGTTCGTCTAGCGTGAGCGGCATGGGGAAGTCGGTGCGGCGTGCGGCGATGGCGAGCGTGCATCTCGTCGTGGCCGCGGCGATGTGCTTCGGCATGTACCTCTTCATCACCGTGCTGCTGATCGCCGCCATCGGTACGGTCGCCGTGGTCGGCTGCTGGCTGCTGCCCGAGGCCGTGCTGCTGATACGGCGGATCGCCGGCGCCAAGCGGAACCTGACCGCCCTGTGGACGGGCCGGGAGATCCCCGAGGCGTACACACCGATGACCGGCACCCTGCGCGAACGGCTGCGCATCTCGGTGCGGGACCCCGGCACGCTCAGGGACCTCCGCTGGATGCTCGCCCACTACCTCTACGGCGCCCTCCTCGCGCTCGCCCTCCCGCTGTGGCCCCTCGGCCTGGTCGTCGACGGCGTGTGGGCCGGGGCGCTGCGCCGCGACCCCGTCGTCCTCCCGCTGATCGTGCGGCTCGCGGACACCGAGGCCCGCTGGTCGACCGTGCTGCTCATGCCCTCCCCCGAGGCCAGGCTGGCCCGGCGGGTCGAGGAGCTGCGGGAGACCCGGGCCGATGCGATCGCCGCGCACGAGGCCGAGCTGCGCCGCATCGAGCGGGACCTGCACGACGGCGCCCAGGCCAACCTGGTGGCGCTGTCGATGCGGATCGGACTCGCCAAGCGGGCCTACGAGCGGGACCCCGACGCCGCCCGCAAACTGCTGGACGACGCCCAGGACCAGGCCGAACAGGCGCTGGCGGAGCTGCGGCAGGTGGTGCGCGGCATCCACCCGCCGATCCTCACCGACCGGGGTCTCGTCGGCGCGGTAAGGGCGCTCGCCGCGAGCGGCGGACTCTCCGTGGTCGTGGACGACGGCGGCCTGGACGCGGGCACCCGGGCGCCCGCGGCGGTGGAGGCCGCGGCCTACTTCGTGGTGGCCGAGTCGCTCACCAACGTCGCCAAGTACAGCGGCGCCGACCGGGCCGAGGTCCGGCTGGCCAGGACCCGGCGCGGTCTGACCGTGCGGGTGCGGGACGAGGGCCGGGGCGGCGCCGACGAGTCCGCTGGCTCGGGGCTGCTCGGTATGCGGCGCCGGGTCGCCGCGCTCGACGGGACCTTCGAAGTGACCAGCCCCATCGGGGGCCCGACCGTGATCGATGTGGAGCTGCCGTGCGTGTGGTGATCGCCGAGGACAACGCCCTCCTGAGAGAGGGGCTCGTCCTCCTTCTGACCTCCTCCGGGCACGAGGTCGTGGCCGTCGTCGGCACCGGCCCCGAGATCCTGCCCGCCCTGCTCGAACACCGCCCTGACGTGGCCGTCCTCGATGTGCGGATGCCGCCCGGGTTCCGCGACGAGGGTCTGCGGGCCGCCCTGGAGGCGAGGGAGCGGATCCCGGGACTCCCGGTACTGGTGCTCTCGCAGTACGTCGAGGAGTCGTACGCCGCCGAGTTGCTGGCCGGTGGCACCAGCGGGGTCGGCTACCTCCTCAAGGACCGGGTCGGCCGGGTCGACGAGTTCCTCGACGCGCTGGAGCGGGTGGAGGCCGGCGGTACGGCGCTCGACCCCGAGGTCGTCACCGAGCTCCTGACCCGGCGCCGCGACACCCCGCTCGGCTCCCTCACCCCGCGCGAGCGCGAGGTGCTGAAGCTGATGGCCGAGGGCCACGACAACACGACCATCGCCAAGACCCTCGTGGTCACCGAGCGCGCGGTCAGCAAGCACATCGGCAACGTCTTCCTCAAGCTGGGCCTGCCGCCGAGCGACAGTGGCCACCGGCGGGTCCTGGCCGTGCTGGCCTATCTGGCGCACACGCCCAGGTGACGGTCAGCCGACGCCGAGTTCGGTCAACTCCCCCAGCGGCAGCGTGTGCTGGGTCTGCAGGACCTTCGCACGCAAGTAGCGGACGTTGTGGGCGGTGGTGAAGACACCGGTGGGGACCCGGTCGCGGACGTCGATGCCGAGGTCGCGCAACTGGCCCGCCTTGTCGGGGTTGTTGGAGAGCAGGTCGAGCTCGGCGATCCCCAGTGCCTGGAGCATCTGCGCGGCCGCCGTGTAGTCGCGGGCGTCCTCGGGCAGGCCCAGCGCGGTGTTCGCGGCGTAGGTGTCGAGGCCCTGGTCCTGGAGGGCGTACGCGTCGAGCTTGTTGTAGAGGCCTATGCCGCGGCCCTCCTGGCGGAGGTAGAGCAGGACGCCGCCGCGCTCGGCTATGCGCTCGACCGCCTCGCGCAGTTGCGGGCCGCAGTCGCAGCGGGCGGAGCCGAAGACGTCGCCGGTGAGGCACTCGGAGTGCAGCCGCACCAGCGGGGTGGTGCCGGGGGCGGGGTCGCCGAGGACGACGGCGAGGTGCTCCCGCCCGTCGGCCAGGCCGTGGAAGGTGACGAGTTCGGCGTCCACGCCGTAGCCGTCCCCGAAGCGCAGCGGGACGCGGACGCGGGAGCGCTGGGTGGCGGCGGGCAGGTCGGTCATGCGGGTACTCCGCTCCGTAGGCACACCTGCTTCAGATTTGAAACAGTTCTACTGATCGAGACCCTACCCCATGCTTTAAATTTGAAGCAACGCCTTTATGGCGCTTGTCACTGGCCTTTATGGCGCTTGTCATCCACAGGGCGGCGACGACCGACGGCGCCACGGAACCTCCCCGGAGGCGCCCTCCTCGCCCTGGAGCCCCTCGGTGACGCTCGTGAAGATCTCCTCGAGCTGCCCCACCTGCTCCGGGGTGAGCCGGTCGAAGAGCGCGGTGCGGACCGTGTCCACATGTCCCGGGGCCGCCCGCTCCAGCACCGCCATCCCCTCGTCGGTGAGGACCGCGACACTGCCCCGCTTGTCCCACTGGCAGCTCTCGCGCCGCAGCAGCCCGTCCTTCTCCAGCCGGGCGACGGCATACGTCAGCCGCGGCCGGGTGATCTTCAGAAACTCGGCGAGCTCGGTCATCCGCAACCGCCGCTCCGGGATCTCGGAGAGGTTGGCCAGGATGGAGTAGTACAGGTGGGGCATGCCGGCCTCCTGCTGGAGCTGCCGGTCGATGGTGTCCTCCAGGAGGAGCGAGGCGGCGATGTACGCACGCCAGGCTCGCTGCTCGTCGGGGCTGAGCCAGCGGGTCGTCATGCCCCCAGTGTAGGTTTGCTTCAAACTTGAACCAAGCCCCGCCATCCGTTTTCGAGAGGGACCGCGCCGATGCCCCACCCCTACGTCCTGCTCTCCGCCGCGGTCTCCCTCGACGGCTACCTCGACGACACCGGCCCCGACCGGCTCCTTCTCTCCAGCCCGGCCGACTTCGACCGCGTCGACGAGGTCCGCGCCTCCGTGGACGCGATCCTCATCGGCGCGGGCACGATCCGCGCCGACAACCCCCGCCTGCTGGTGAACTCCGAGACGCGCCGCGCGGCCCGGGTCGCCGCCGGGAAGCCGCCGTATCCCCTGAAGGTCACGGTCAGCGGCTCGGGAGAACTGGACCCGGCCGCGAACTTCTGGCACACGGGCGGCGACAAGCTCGTCTTCACGACGGACAAGGGCGCGGAGCGGGCCCGCTCCCTCGGCCTGGCGGCCGACGTGGTCTCCCTCGGCCCCGAGCTGGACTGGCGCCGCCTGCTGGAGCACCTGCACGAGGAGCGCGGAGTGGAGCGGCTGATGGTGGAGGGCGGCGGCCGGATCCACACCCAGCTCCTCCAGCAGGGCCTGGCGGACGAGGTGCAGCTGGTCCTCGCCCCCCTCTTCGTCGGCACCCCGGACGCCCCCCGCCTCTTCGGCCCGGGCGGCTACCAGTCCGGCCGGCTGCGGCTGCTGGAGAGCCGCCGTATCGAGGACGTGGTCCTGATGCGCTACGAGCCCACCGCCCCCGGCACCGGCCCGCTCCCCACCGCCGCGGACCACCAATGGCTCGCGCGGGCCTGCGAGTCGGCGGCGCAGTGCCCGCCTTCGGAGACCGCGTTCAGCGTGGGCGCGGTCGTGGTGGCGGCCGACGGGACGGAACTCGCCCGCGGCCACTCCAGGGAGGCCGGCGCCCCGGTCGTCCACGCGGAGGAGGCGGCGCTGGCGAAGATCGCCCCGGACGACCCCCGCCTGGCCACGGCCACCGTCTACACCAGCCTGGAACCCTGCACCCACCGGGCCTCCCGCCCGGCCCCCTGCGCCCGGCTGATCCTGGACGCGGGGGTACGCCGGGTGGTGACGGCGTGGCGGGAGCCGGACACCTTCGTGGCGGGAGCGGACGGGACGGGACTGCTCACGGCGCAGGGCGTGGACGTGGTGGTGCTGGGCGAGTACGAGGACCGCGCCAAGGCCCCGAACCGCCACCTGCTGTGACCCCGCCCCGCCGGCCTCAGCCGATGGCGTACGCCCGGTAGACCGTCTCCACCGAGCGGTCCCCGGCCGCGTCGGTCACCTCGGAACGCAGGGCGACCGCACCGGAGGCCGGGTTGTGCACGGACGCCTGCCAGGTCGACCCGGAGTGCCTGACGGTCGCCGCCTTCCAGGTCCTGCCGCCGTCGGCGGACGACCAGACGCGGACGGACTTGGCGGTCACCGTGGTGAACTTCAGGTCGGGGTCCTGGGAGCCGCGCCCGGCACTCACGTCGACCGTGGTCGTGCTGTTCGCGGCGGCCTGGTTGTGGCTGTTGAGCCCGGTCGGCAGAAAGCGGGTCATGAAGACGGGCGCGACCATCGGCCTGGCCGGGTCGGCCTTGAAGTGCCAGTCGAGGGTGACGCGCGACGACAGCATGCCGGCGGGGAAGGTGACGCCCGGGCGGTAGCGGTGGGCGTCGACGGTCAGGTCGTACCAGCCGGCCGAGCGGATGCCGGCGGAGAACTCGGCGTCGCTGCTACCCCAGTTGGTCAGGGTCTGCTTCTTGACGGTGGTGCTTCCCTTGGACAGGACCACCGTCTCCTTCGTCGGGTCGGCCCCGCTGATCCCGACATCGGGGTCGCCGATCAGGGCGTCCGGTATGAAGCGGACGGACTTGCGCGCGACCGTCGGCAGATAGTGCATCGGACTCCACGCGGCCCGGCCGAAGGACTGGGTGAAGCTCTGTCCCGCCTTCAGGGTCCTGACCTTCGGGAAGCCGCCGCCGATGTCGTCGCCGTTGCTCGCGAAGAGGTCGTCGCGCGGCTGCCAGGTCCCCGGCGTCACATGGACGGTGGCGCTGTACGGTGCGCTGTCGTCGCGGACCTCGGTCATCATGTCGGTCGTGCAGTTGTCGGTGCTGGGGCTCGCCTGGAGCGCGGTGTCGTTGTCCTGGGCCATCTGCGTGCCGCTGCGCACCGAGAAGCGCATCGTGGCCAGCCCCGACCGCTTGAACGACCCGCCGGGCGCGGCCGGGATGCCCGTGGTGTTCTTCACGGCGACGTAGCTGTCGTGACCCGACCACTGCGCCAGGTACCCGAACTGCAGCAGCCTGGAGGAGTTCGGGATGGCGTAGAGGGAGCCCTGGTAGTTCCAGCCGCCCGTGCTGAAGGCGGAGGGCATGTTGCTGACGGTGGCCGCGCACACCTGTGCGCTGATCCGCGGCGCGTCGGTCACGTCGGCCGGCGTGTCGAGCGACACCTTGACGGCCTTGCCCTTGCGCGCGTCGAGCGTGACCGAGGTACTCCCCGACACCTGCACGACCTCCGCGCCGAGGGTGTCGGTGCCCAGCCCCTCCGAGCTGTGCTCCCAGATGTCGGTCATCGCGAGGTAGCGCCCCGAGGGCAGGGTGATCCGCTTGCCCGAGGCGACGCTGTACGTCTGCCCGGACGGCACCGCGACGACGGTGACCGTCGTCGCGACCTTGGCGCCGTGCCGGCCCAGCGTGGTGACGGCCAGTGAGCCCGACGCCGCCTGCGCCGGGACGGCGGAAGCGAGCAGCGGCACCAGCGCGGCCACCCCGACGAAAGCGAGCGATCTGCGTCGCACGGTCATGAAGTCCCCCTCCGAACCCCGAAGTCGGCCAAGCCTAGGCACGCAACGGGCCTGGGAGATCAAAGCGAGGAGATACGTCTGACCAAGCTGCGGCCAAGAAACGACCCGCAAAACGCCGGGGCCGCGCGGCGTGCGCCGCGCGGCCCCGAACGTCACGTGAAAGGTCAGGCGGGGGTGATGTTCTCCGCCTGCGGGCCCTTCTGACCCTGGACGACGTCGAACGTCACGGTCTGGCCCTCCTGGAGCTCACGGAAGCCCGAGGAGTTGATCGCGGAGTAGTGCGCGAAGACGTCCGGACCGCCACCGTCCTGCGCGATGAAGCCGAAGCCCTTCTCCGCGTTGAACCACTTCACAGTTCCCGAAGCCATAGTCATGCCTTCCAGTCGATGAACGCCCTCCCCCGGTGGGGAAGACGGAGGTTGATCGCCCTGGTCCCTGCGGCACAGCACAGCAAAGCGCCCACACCCGAGGCGTGGGCAATGGGGAACTCCGAACCACGACAGCCGGCACAGACGCTACCCGTCCGCACCCGCTGCCACCACAGAAAACGTCGGTCAGACGGGAATGGGGCTGCCGAGCAGTGCGGAAGCCCGCTCCAACGGGCTTTCGCTGCGCACGGGCGCGGGCGCGGGAAGGGCGCGGCAGGTGAAGCCGAGCTGGGACATGGCCCGAAGGACCTCGCCGGCACTGAAGTCGCGGCGGTCCTGACGGGTGATGACCTGGCCGACCTGCTTGAGGGGATAGTGGCGCCGCCCGATGATCACGGACTCGCCGGTGACCGGTTCGGGTTTGACACCCTTCATCGATTCCAGCACGCCGCTCTTGGTCAGGTCGAACGGGAAGCGGGCGATGACACAGCGCATGATGCCTCACAGGGAGAAGGGGAGAAGCGGTTCAGTCGGCTTCCTGGTCACGAAGGTGCCAGGTGCTAGGCCGCCGCTACGACGGCGGGCTGCCGTACGGACACCCGGCGGGCCGCCGAGGCGGGGCGGCGTCGGCCGCGTGAGGTGGCGCCGCGCTTCTTGGGGCGTTCGACCACCGGTGCCGTGATGACGACCGGGATGCCGGACGGGGCCTGGGCGCCGGTGATGCGGTGCAGGGCCTCGTCGCCGACGCGGACCTGGGTGGTCACCGGGACGATGCCGGCCGCCGCCATGAGGCGGGTCATGTCGCGGCGCTGGTTCGGGGTGACCAGGGTGACGACACTGCCGGACTCGCCGGCGCGGGCCGTACGGCCGCCGCGGTGCAGGTAGTCCTTGTGGTCGCTCGGCGGATCCACGTTGACGACCAGGTCGAGGTTGTCGACGTGGATGCCACGCGCCGCGACGTTGGTCGCCACCAGCACGTTGACGTGGCCGGACTTGAACTGCGTCAGCGTGCGGGTGCGCTGCGGCTGGGACTTGCCGCCGTGCAGGGCCGCGGCCCGTACCCCGCTGTTCAGGAGGTGCTCGGTGAGGCGGTCGACGGCGTGCTTGGTGTCGAGGAACATGAGCACGCGGCCGTCACGGGCGGCGATCTCGGTGGTGGCCGTGTGCTTGTCGCCGCCGTGGACGTGCAGCACGTGGTGCTCCATCGTGGTGACCGCGCCGGCCGAGGGGTCGACGGAGTGCACGACGGGGTCACTGAGGTAACGGCGCACGAGCAGGTCGACGTTGCGGTCCAGGGTGGCGGAGAACAGCATCCGCTGCCCGCCCGGACGCACCTGGTCGAGCAGGGCGGTGACCTGCGGCATGAAGCCCATGTCGGCCATCTGGTCCGCCTCGTCCAGGACGGTGACGGAGACCTGGTCCAGCCGGCAGTCGCCGCGGTCGATGAGGTCCTTGAGCCGCCCGGGCGTCGCCACGACGATCTCGGCACCGCCGCGCAGCGCGCTCGCCTGCCGGCCGATCGACATCCCGCCCACGACCGTGGCGAGCCGCAGCTTCATGGAGCGGGCGTACGGGGTGAGGGCGTCGGTGACCTGCTGTGCCAACTCGCGCGTCGGTACGAGGACCAGCCCCAGCGGCTGCCTGGCCTCGGCCCGCCGACCGGCCGTACGGGCCAGCAGCGCCAGCCCGAAGGCGAGGGTCTTGCCGGAGCCGGTGCGGCCACGGCCGAGGACATCGCGGCCGGCGAGGGAGTTCGGCAGGGTCGCGGCCTGGATCGGGAACGGTACGGTCACGCCCTCCGAGCCGAGCGCGGTCAGCAGTTCCCCGGGCATGTCGAGCTCGGCGAAGCCCTCCACGGCGGGAAGCGCGGGGGTGACGGACTTGGGGAGGGCGAACTCCCCCTGGATCGCGGCGGGTCGGCGACCCTGGCCACCGGACCGGCGCGGGGCCGGCGAACCGAACCGGCTGCCGCCCCTTGTGGAGTCGGCACTGCCGTTACGGGTGCGGGTGAAGCGGTCGTTCGTGCGTGTGCGGTTCATGCGGGACCTTCCTCGATGCGGCACATATCAAGGAATTCCCGCAGCGATGAGCAGCACGGTGAATTGCAAGAAGGGCCGGTGGAACGGGCAGCGAATCTGGCCGACGAAAAATTCGTACAGGCACAGGAGCTGAAACGAGTGGTGCGATGCGGCGCGGAGGCGATATTCATCGCTGCGGGAAACGCCGGAAATGCGTGCAGCTGGGGCCCGCACCCCGAAGGATGCGGGCCCCAGCTGAAAGTGCGCGTGAGCGTCAGGCGGGAACGATGTTCTCGGCCGTCGGGCCCTTCTGGCCCTGTGCGATGTCGAAGGTCACCTTCTGGCCCTCGAGCAGCTCGCGGAAGCCCTGGGCGGCGATGTTCGAGTAGTGGGCGAACACGTCAGCGCCGCCACCGTCCTGCTCGATGAAGCCGAAGCCCTTTTCCGCGTTGAACCATTTAACGGTACCGGCAGCCATGCATATCTCCTTCAACCACACCTTCAACTGAGATCGACAGTAGCACGCCGAAGCGACCCGTGTGCGCTAAGAAGTCCCGCTTTGCATTTTGGTTCGCTTTTAACGCCAGAGAACCTGTCCGCGTGTCCAACTGAAATCTCACCTCACGGGCACAGCTATTGAATAATTCGGAGCGCAGACGTTCAGCGGCCCGACGTGATTTCACCGGTCATGGTGGGTACGGCCGCGACCGCGGCCCCCGTCGCGGTGGTCCCGTCGTTCGCCGGCGGTCGGCCACTCAGACCGGTCCGGTCCCACCGGGGGCTGTGGCGTGGCGCGTCCGCTGCGGCGGGGCAGAGGGGTGCTGTACCGGTGCGCGGCGATTCTGTCGGCGTGCTCGATGTTGAGCCGGTGGATCACGTATGCCGCAGCCGCGATGAGGACGATGAAGGCGGTGACCGTCAGGAAGGCGTTCATGGCGGCCGCCTCACTTGCCGACGATCAGGCGGCTGGGCGGACCGGACTGTTCCGGGACGGCCATCGCGGCGACGCCGTGCCGGGCCTCGTCCGCGGCGATGAGGGCGCTCGCGGTCAGGGGCGGGCTGTCGTGGTCGGACGCGGCAGCCATCAGCCGGGCCGCCGACTCCGCTCCGGTTTCCGGCGGGATGGTCAGCAGATCCCAGCGGCCGGTGCCGTAGGAGAGCAGGAGCAGCTTGTGCGGGTCGATCTCCGGCGTGAACCAACCGACCTTGACGACATGGCCGTTCGCCGAGACCTTGCGCGGGATGACGGGCCAGTACTCGGGGTTGACGGCGATGCGCGTGATGCGGCCCCACAAGGAATCCAACGCGTCGGTCAGCGCGGGCAGTTCACTCAGCAGATCCCGGGAGCGGGGCCACCAGGCGCCGTCCAGGAGTCCGCGGGAGGCGCCGTACGGCTTCAGGGCGAGACGCGCGGCCGGGGGTGCGACGGGTTCGGGGTGGGCCAGGGCGGGATACAAGGTCGCCGACATGATGCGGACCCGTCTCCGGGCCGCCTCTGCGGCGACCCGGGTTTCATCTCTCGCCGAGAACGACCCGGCGTGAAAGCCGGTGTGCGAAGTGCTCTCGGTACGGTCCACACTACTCCGCGCCCCGCCGCGACGCGGAGCGACGGCCGCCTAGAATTGGAGCAGTCGCTGGGTGATCTCCCGGTACTGCCTCAGCGCGAGCCGGAGTTCGTCGGACTGCGTCTCGGGATCCCGGTCCTGCCAGCCGGCGCGCAGGACCTGCCGCCGTTCCGCGAGGGCGTTCACGAGCTGGGCGATGGCTTCGTCGTAGGCGCTTTCGGCCTCTTCCAGCGCCTCGCGCGGTGTGTCGGCGAAGGCGTTGAGGGCATGTCGGAGGCGCTGGAGAACCTTGTCCTGTCCGTCCGACGGGACCAGTGGCTCCGGGCCCGTCCGGCGACGGTCGGCGGAGACCCGGGCCTGACCCTCGGGCTGCTGGGCGCGCGTCTGGTCGTACATCATCGGGCGTCGCCTCCGTTCCGTGTGAAGGCGGCCTTGGCCTTGTCGACGGCCTGTTTCACGCTTGCGGAGACCCGGTCGGCCCTGCCCCGGCGTTGCAGCCGCCTGTTGTGGGTGACCCGGCCGAGTTCTTCGGTGACCCTGCCCTTCATCACTTGCGCCTGGTTCCTGGTGGTCCGTGAAACGGTCATGCCGACCTCCCTGTTGTCCGGTGGGCGGACCCTCGCGGGGGTTCCGGGGATCGCGCCCCTGTGCCGTGCGGGCGGTTCGTGTCGGGCCATGACCCGTGGCGACGCGGTGCCGCGCAGGGTCACTTCCCTACCGCCAGTCAGGCGGCCTGTGCGGTGTCGGCGTGGTACGACGAAGAGGTGTGCCCGGTCTGTTCCGCCGTCATGAGAGCGGTCGCGGTCGCCTGCGGGTCGGTGCTCGCGCTCGCGGCGGCCATCAGCCGGGCGGCCGAGGGGGCGACGGTCTCGGGGGGAACCACCAGAAGGTCCCAGGGGCCCGACGTGCCGGACAGCAGCAGGATCTTGTGCGGGTCCAGCTCCGAGGTGAACCAACCGACCCTCACCGTACGACCGTTGACGAAGATCCTGGGCGGGATGACCGGCCAGTAGCGGGGGTTGACGGCGATACGGGTGATCCGTCCCCACAGCGGGTCCAGTACGTCGGCCAGCGAGGGGAGTTCGTGGGCCAGGTCGCGTGAGCGGGGCCACCAGGCGCCGTCCAACTCGGCATGTTCTGAAGCGGGGTTCACGAGTTTGAGCGCGAGACGCGCGGTCGGTGCCCTGAAGGGCACTGCGCGCGGCGCGGGATGGTCGGTGGTCGCGGACATCGTGCGGACCCGTCCCCGGACCCCTGCGCGCGGGCAGATGTCCGGTGTCGTTGCTCACCAGGAACGGAACCGGCGTCGGGGCCGGTGCGCGAGGTACTCCCGATGACTTCACGCTACTCCTCGCCGAGACCGACCGGACGGCCGGACGGCTCCAGGAGGTCTCCTCACGTCCAGTGGTCGTCCTCGCCCGAGGCGCGGCTGGTCTCGAGCCAGGAGCGGGCCGGCCCTGCCGCGCGGGCGGCAGCTGCGCTGTTCACGGTGAAGGAGACGCTCCGGCATCCCACCATCACGCTGTCGCAAGCGGCACCTGATCCGCAGGCCATGGGCACATCCGCTCACGCATCGCTCACGCAGTGGCTTGAGAACGAAGCAGCGCCCGAGCCAACCGAAGCCGACTCAGGCGCTGCATAGCAGGTCAGAGGGCATATCCCCCGCCTACGAGCCGTAGGCCCTGTGGGACTCGAACCCACAACCAATGGATTAAAAGTCCACTGCTCTGCCAATTGAGCTAAGGGCCCAGGCGATGTTGCCTCCCCGAGCATAGCCGGACGTGGCCGTGTCTCCGATCGGGTATCGGGGACACGGCCGTGTCGGGCGGGCGGAACGGGCGGGAAGATCAGGGATCGACCGGTTCGGGGGCGTTCGCGCGGGCCGCCTCGCGGGCCTTGGTGCGCTCGTGTTCGGGGTTGAGGAACCAGTGCCGGGCCGAGGCCGCCCACCAGGTCCAGGCGAAGCCGAGGACGACCAGGACGGCGATCGGGGCGTAGTTGAAGGTCTCCCAGGTGACCGGGGAAACCTGCGGGAGCATGAAGAGGATCGTGATGACGGCGACCCACGCCACCGAGACCACGCCGATCGCACGGGACCAGCGGCCCAGGTGCCACGGCCCGCGCTGGAACCCCTCGCCCTTGCGCAGCCGCAGCAGCGTCGGGATGACGTACGCGATGTACAGCCCGATCACCGCGACGGACGTCACCGCCGCGTAGGCCGTGTAGTTGATCAAGTACGGCAGCCCGAGCAGCAGTGCCCCCGCCGCCGCCAGCCACACCGCCGCCACCGGGGTCCGGGTGCGGGGGCTCACCGTGTGCCAGATGTGCGAGAACGGCAGCGCTCCGTCGCGTGAGAAGGCGTAGATCATGCGGCTGTTGGCGGTCACCGAGGCCATTCCGCAGAACAGCTGGGCGCCGATGACGACCAGCAGCAGGAGCTTGCCGGCCGTGGCGCCGAGCGCGTCGAGGAGGATCTGGGCCGGCGGCGCGCCGGTCGGGGAGTTCAGGGCGCCGTCGTAGGACTGGATGGCGAAGGTGAAGCCGAGGAGCAGGACGAAGCCGGCTATCCACGACGTCCAGATCGACTGGACGATGCCCTTCGGGCCCGCCGTGGACGCGTCGTGGGTCTCCTCGGTCATGTGGGCCGAGGCGTCGTAGCCGGTGAAGGTGTACTGGGCCATCAGGAGGCCGAGCAGGACCACGTAGAAGCCGCTGCCCCAGCCCGTGTTGTTCACGAACTCGCCGAAGACGAAGGACGCCGACTGGTGGTGGTCCGGGGCGAAGGTGAGGGCTCCGACGATCACCGCCACGCCGACCACGTGCCACCACACGCTCACGCTGTTCAGCAGCGCCACGATCCGCACGCCGAAGGTGTTCAGCAGGCCGTGCAGGACCAGGATCGCGGCGAACAGCAGCACGGTCCGGCCGGGCGTCACCTTGAAGTCGAACTGCAGGTTCAGATAGGCGCCGAGGAAGGACGCGGCGCCGAAGTCGATGCCTGCCGTCACCGCCACCTGGCCGAGCACGTTGAACCAGCCCGTGAACCACGCCCAGGCGGCCGCGGTCCGGGGCGGCGCCAGGCGGTGGGCCCAGAAGTACAGGCCCGCGGAGGTCGGGTACGCCGAACAGATCTCGGCCATCGCCAGGCCGACGAACAGCGTCATCAGGCCCACGCCGACCCAGCCCCAGGTGATCACGACCGGGCCGCCCGTGTTCATGCCGAAGAGGTAGAGGGTCAGACAGCCCGACAGGACCGAGATGATCGTGAAGGAGACCGCGTAGTTGGAGAACGCCGACATGCGGCGGGCGAGGACCTGCGTGTAGCCGAGCTGGGCAAGCCGTTCTTCGTCGGAGAGCCCACTCACTCTGTCGTCATCTGTCATGCCCCCAGCGATTCCCTCACCGGGGGCGTGACATGCATCACAACTTGGCTAGAAAATGCCCTTGTAGCCCTGCCAGCCGGTGGCGATCTTCACCCGCGCCCCGAACGACCCCTTGCCGTTGCCGTCGTTGCGGTACAGATTGCCGCCGGTGTCCCGGGAGACCAGGTCGTTCTTCCCGTCCCCGGTGATGTCCCCGACGCCGACCACGGTGTTGTACGAGGTTCCCCAGTTGGAGAAGACCTTCACCCGCTCCTTCACCTGGCCGGTGCCGGTGCCGGTGCCGTCGTAACGCCACAGCGTCCCGGCCCTGTCCTGCACCAGGACGTCACCGAATCCGTCGCCGTTGAGGTCACCGGCGCCGACGATCTTCTTGTACGTCCCCCAGCTGCGGATCTTCACCCCCGGCTTGAGCTTGCTCGCCCCGTCGTTGGCGAAGAGATAGACGTCCCCCGTCGAGGCCTTGCGGGCCAGCAGATCGGTACGTCCGTCACCGGTCAGGTCGCCGGGGGCGGTGAGGACGTTGTACGCGTTCCAGCCGGTGCCGAGGGAGGTGTGGCTGCTCGCCGGGGCGTACGACGACTCCCCACACTTGCCCGCGTAGCGACGCAGCTCGCCGTTCGGCATCCGGACCAGCAGCTCGGCGCAGCGGTCCTTGCCCATGTCGCCGAAGGGAACGGCGACGGTCCCGGCGGGCCAGCCGGACGCGTTCTGCTTCCTGTCGAACGTACCGCCGCCGTTGGTGAATTGGAGGCTCAGGGTGCCCGAGGAGTTGAGGGTGACGAGCTCGCCGTAGGCGTACCCGCCCTGGTCGTGGTGACCCTGGCGGCCGCCGCTGAGCGTGAACGTGCCGCTCGTCGTGTAGGTGCCCGCGCCGTCGGCGGCCTTCGCGGTCAGCGTCCAGCTCTTCTGGCCGTTGTACGCGTAGGCGCCCGACTCCGTCGTCCCGTCCCACTCCAGGTCGATCTCCGTACCGCTGCCCTTGAGGGTTCGGTCGGTGCGGCCCTGGGCGTCCTTCACCGTGAAGGTCCAGGTCGCGGGCTTGTTCAGCTGCCAGGTGCTCATCCAGGCCATGTTGCCGCCGTAGCGGCCAGCGGCGTCGAAGTAGGCGTTGTCCAGATCCGACTCGATCTTCCCGAGGGGCTGGGCGGGCACTCCGCTCGGCACGATCCGGATCGCGTGGTCCGTACCGACGTAGGCGACGCCTCCGCCGAACTTGTCCACGGTCCAGCTCAGCCGCCGCTGGTCGGCCGTGTTCCCGCCCGGCAGGTCGGCGATCGCGCGCGCGGCGGCGGCCGTACCGGAGTGGAAGTCGGTGAGCATGAGCTTGCCGGCGCTCCGGTCGTGCTGGACGAGGTAGCCGTCACCGACGAGGGCGGGGCCGGAAGGCACGGTGATGTTCTTCTTCGCCGTACGGTCGTACACGCCCGCAGCGCCCGTGGGACCGCAGTTCCAGTAGATCCAGCGGCCGACGACCTGGAGCTCCTTGACCGTGCAGGGGGCTCCGGTGGAGACGGTCGTGACGGTCTTCTTCGACTCCAGGTCGTACTGGGTGACGACGCCGTTGCCCGAGCCCGGCGTCCACAGCGCCGAGCCCCAGACGGAGGCGGCGGTGACGGAGCGGGTCAGACGGACGTCCTGGTCGCGGTACCGGTTGACGGCGTCGACGTACTGCTTGCCGGTGGAGGCCGCGTTGTAGACGAAGTAGCGGCCGGTGGCGTCCACGAACCGGCCGCCGGTGACGGCCGGTTCCGTCCCGTGGTAGCTGTTCGGCGTCCCCCAGACCTGGGCGCGCTCCTTCCCGTACTCGTCCACCTGGAAGTAGCCGACGCTCTGGTTACCGGTGGAGCGCATGGGCACGCAGTCGCCCGCCTCGCACGGCACCCGCTGCAGGTGGGTGCCGTCGGCGAAGATGCCGGCGAATCCGCGGGTGTCCTGCTCCAGCACGGTGGAGCCGTCAGGTGAGAGCTGCCGTCCGACGACGTACTGTTCGCCGTTCGGCCGGTACTCGACGCTGGTCAGATAGCCGGCGGCGTAGTCGATGCCCCACACGCCGTCCGTGGCGATCGGTGTCGGGGTGGTGTCCGCGGCGGCCGGGCCCGCGGTCGTCAGGGTGCCGGCGCTCAGCGCGGCCAGCGAGACAAGAGTGAGTGCGATCCGGGCACGCCGGGTCAAGGGTCCCTCCCCAGGGAAGTCAGAAAAGGCGCGGCGGCAGGCCTTGTCTTCCCCCTCGGCCACACTCCGTCACGCGATCAACGGATGGTAACAACTGCCCCCTAGGGTTCGGTAGTCGAATAGGGATACGAAAAGGGCCCGCACGACCGAAGTCGTACGGGCCCCAGCTCAGCTCACGCTGTGTCAGCCGTTGCGCTTCCAGCGCGGCTTGTCGTCGCGGCGGCCGAAGGAACCGGTGCCGGTGCCGGTGCCGGTGGTGCGGTGGTCGTCACGACGGCCGGTGGGGCGGTCGTGGCCGCCGGAGCGGAAGCCACCGCCGGTGGGGCGGTCGCCCTGACGGTCGCGGTTGAAGGGACGGTCGCTGCCACGGTGGGTGGACGGACGCTCGTCACGACGGTCACGGTTGAAGCCACCGCCGGTGGGGCGGTCGTCGCGACGGAAGCCGCCCGAGGGACGCTCGTCACGACGGTCACGGTTGAAGCCGCCGGTGGGACGGTCGTCGCGGCGGTCGCGGTTGAAGCCACCCGAGGGGCGGTCGTCGCGGCGGTCACGGTTGAAGCCACCGCCGGTGGGGCGGTCGTCGCGGCGGAAGCCGCCCGAGGGACGCTCGTCACGACGGTCACGGTTGAACCCGCCCGAGGAGCGGTCGTCACGGCGCTCGAAGGAACGGCCACCACGGTCGTCCCGACGGTCGTCACGGCGGAACCCGCCACGCTCGCCGTCACGACGGTCGCGGTTGAAACCACCCGAGGAACGGTCGTCACGACGCTCGAAGGAACGGCCACCACGGTCGTCCCGACGGTCGTCACGGCGCTCGTAGTTGCCCCGCTCGTCACGGCGCTGACGCGGCTGCTCGTACGCGGGACGCTCGGCGGGCTGCTCGGCGACCACGGCCTCGGCCGGAGCCTGCGCCTCCTGGGCCACGGCCGCCTCGGCGACCGCGGCGACCGCGGCCTCCGGGTCCTCGCCGCGCTCACGGGCGGCGCGGGCGACCAGACGGTCGGCCTCCTCGCGCAGCTCGGTCGCGCGGCGCTGCGCCCGCTCCAGCTCCTTGGTGAGCTGGGCGACCTCGCGCTCGGCCTGCTGAGCCACGTTGACCGCGGACTCGGACTGGACCTCGGTCATCGAACGGGCGCCGGTGATCTCGGCGACCTCGGGCTCGAAGGCCGTACCGGAGTTGATGATGTGACGCCCGGCGTCGACGCCCGCGTCCTCCATCAGCCGGAAGATCTGGCGGCGCTGGTGCGGCAGGGACAGCGATACGACCGTGCCGGTGCGGCCCGCGCGAGCGGTACGCCCTGCGCGGTGCAGGTAGTCCTTGTGGTCACCGGCGGGGTCGACGTTCAGGACGAGGTCGATGCCGTCGACGTGGATGCCACGGGCGGCGACGTCGGTCGCGACGAGCGCGTTGACGTAGCCCTTCTTGAAGTCCTCCAGCACCCGGGTGCGCGCGCCCTGCGTCATACCGCCGTGCAGCGCGTCGGCCTTCACACCGGAGTCGCACAGCTGCTCGGCGATGCGGTCGGCGCCCAGCTGGGTGCGGACGAAGATGATGGTGCGGCCCTTGCGGGAGGCGATCGCGGCGGTGACCGGCGCCTTGTCCTTGGGCTTCACGATCAGGATGTGGTGCGACATGGTCGTGACGTTGCCCTGGGCGCTGTCGACCTCGTGCGTGACCGGGTTGCTCAGGTAGCGCTTGACCAGGGTGGAGATCTCGTTCTCCATCGTGGCCGAGAACAGCATCCGCTGGCCGCCGGCCGGGACCTGGTCGAGCAGCTCGGTGACCTCGGGCAGGAAGCCCAGGTCGGACATCTGGTCGGCCTCGTCGATGACGGCGACCTCGATGTCCGCCAGGGAGCAGGCCCCGCGGTTGATGAGGTCACGCAGCCGGCCCGGAGTGGCGACGAGCACGTCGACACCGCGCTCCAGGGCGTAGATCTGGTTGCTCATGGACGTACCGCCGCAGACGACCTTCATCTTCAGGCCGAGGACGTCGCCGTAGGGCTGAAGCGCGTCCGCGACCTGCATCGCGAGCTCACGGGTCGGGGTGAGGATGACGGCGCGCGGCTTGTGCTTCTCGGTGCGGCCGCCGGAGAGGCGGGCCAGGGTCGGCAGACCGAAGGAGAGGGTCTTGCCGGAGCCGGTGCGGCCACGGCCGAGGATGTCCTTGCCGGCCAGGGCGTCCGGGATGGTCGCGGCCTGGATCGGGAAGGGGGTGGTCACGCCGTTCTGGGCGAGCTTGCGCACAACGCCCTCGGGGAGACCGAGGCTCTCGAAGGTGACTTCGGGAGTGGTGGCCTCGGTGACGTCCTCGGTGCCCTCGTTCTCGGGCACGACGACGTGATCAGTACTGGAAATGGACATGCGTATGCGAAACCTTCCGGAGTCTCGTCGGCACGCGCCCGTCAACTCCGTGATTCGCAATACGACCGCCTCAATGCGGTCAGCCACGGTAAGGGGAGAGAACGCGCCACACGGCGCTCTTCTGCTTTGGCGCCGGGCAAATGATCAAACGATCTATAACCATACGCACCCATCACCCCCGAAGGCAAACGGATCCCCTCGTATGTATCCGAGGTCACTCGGGGCCTGTCACGGGGGCCTTTCACGGGGTCCTTCACGGGGTCCGTCACACCGGCGATCCGGCGGTGGGCGCCGGCTCCCGCTGGCTCAGCTGCGTCCCCGTCTCCGGCTGCGCGGAGGAGGACGGTTCGGCGGGCGGCGGCGACGGCGTGGGCGAGGCGGGCGGCTCGCTCGGCGCCGGCGGCTCCGGGTCGGGCGTACGGGTGGGTGCCGGTTCGGCCCACGTCGCCGAGGGCACCGGCTTCACCGAACTCCCCGGCTCCGCCCCCGCCGGGGCCGACGCGCCGGCTCCCGACGAGGCGGATGCCGACGGCGAGGCCGGCTCCTTGCCGTCCTTGCCCTTGCCGCGCTTGCCGTGTTTGCCGTCCGAGCCCGTCCCGCCGAGCCGCACGGAACCGCCCGAGGCCGCGGAACCGCCGTCCGGCGCCTCCCCGCCCCGCTCACCGGCGGAGTGCGACGGCTTGGCGCTGCCGTCACCTTCGTCCCCGCCCACGCTCATGCAGCCCGCTGCGGCGGCGACGGCCATGACCGTGGCGGCCAGACGGACGGGTACGTACAAGGGGCGCACGAGCAGCCACCTCCGAGGGCGGTCGTCAAAGAGTCAACCTGCCCAACTCCCGCCGCCCACAAGAGGACACGCGCCCCGTTCGAAAGCCACTCACCCGTAACCGAGCGCGTGCAGCCGCGCGTCGTCGATCCCGAAGTGATGGGCGATCTCGTGCACGACCGTCACCTCGGTCTCCGCGACGACCTCCTCGCGGGAAGCGCACATCCGCAGCGTCGGCCCCCGGTAGATCGTGATCCGGTCCGGCAGCACCCCGGCGTACCACTCGCCCCGGTCGGTCAGCGGGGTGCCCTCGTACAGCCCGAGCAGCTCGGGATCGTCCGCCGGCGGTTCGTCCTCGACGAACACCGCGACGTTGTCCATCAGCCGCGTCAACTCCGGCGGAATCCGGTCCAGCGCCTCGGCGACCAGTTCCTCGAACTCCTCGCGCGTCATCTCCAGCACAAGCCCATTCTCCGGTACGGGCCATCCGTACGAGAGCCATGAGCACGCCGCATATCCGCGGGCGGACTTGGGCATACGGGATCAATGGCCCGCGTCCCCGCCGCAGTCCTGAACGTCCGGAGCATCCTGAACACCCTACGAAGGCCCCCGCGAGCCCTCGCCCGCCAGTACGGCAGGCGCCGGTCCAACCCGTCCGTCGAGCTCGTCCACCAGCCGCACCCCTGGGCCCGCGCCCTCGGCCTGGTCGCCGTCGTCCTGCTGGGCGCCTGGCTCGGTCTGCTGATCGTCGGCAACGTCCGGGTCCCGGTCGGCCCCATGAACACCACGATGACCCTGCGCCCGTCCCTGACCGGCGGCACGAAGATCAACATCTCTCCGCTCGGCGCGCTCCAGCTGGACAGCCACCAGGCCCCGGTCCGCCTCGACGTCAACGTCGACCAGCTCGACCCGGAACGCTCCCAGGCCCTCGTCGACCACCCCGAGCGCCTCTCCGGCCTCCAGGACGAGGTCGCCACGGACGTCGAGCACGGCACCCTCGATCTCGCCCTGCGCTCCTGCGTCGCCGTGGTGGCGGGCGCCACGGCCCTCGGCCTCGCGGTCTACCGCCGCCCCCGCCGGGCCCTCGCCGCCGGCGGACTCGCCCTCACCCTCCTGGCGGCCTGCGGCGGCACGGCGTACGCCACCTGGAACCCGGAATCCGTCCTGGAGCCGAAGTTCTCGGGACTGCTCTCCTCCGCCCCTTCCCTGGTCGGCAACGCGCGCAGCATCGTCACCGAGTTCGACGTCTACCAGAAGGAGTTGGCCCGCCTGGTGACGAACGTGACGAAGCTCTACGACGTCACGTCCACGCTCCCCGCCTACCAGCCGGACCCCACCACCATCCGGGTCCTGCACGTCTCCGACATCCATCTGAACCCGGCGAGCTGGAAGATCATCGCCTCGCTGGTGGAGCAGTACAAGGTCGATGTGATCGTCGACTCCGGCGACACCATGGACCACGGCACGGCGGCGGAGAACGGCTTCCTCGACTCGATCCCCGACCTGGGGGCGCCGTACGTCTGGGTCCGGGGCAACCACGACTCCCTGACCACCCAGCGCTACATGGAGGGCCTGAAGCGGGTCCACGTCCTCGACAACGGCAAGGCGGAGACGATCGCCGGACTGCGGTTCGCGGGGATCGGCGACCCCCAGTTCACCCCCGACCGCTCCACGAACCCGGGGGCCGACGAGTCCCAGGAGGCGGCGGGCGACCGTCTGGCCGCCGCCCTGCGCGCGCAGCGGGCCGCGGGCACCCCGGTCGACCTCGCGATCGCCCACGAGCCCTCGGCGGCCCGCGAGGTCGACGGCGAGGTCCCGATGATCCTGTCCGGCCATCTCCACCACCAGGAGATGGAGGTCATGAAGAAGGGCACGCGCCTGCGCGTGGAGGGCTCGACGGGCGGCAGCGGGCTGCGGGCCGTCGAGGGCAAGTACCCCGACCCCATCGAGGCCTCGATCCTCTATATGGACCGTGACACCCGCCGCCTACAGGCCTGGGACGAGATCAAACTCGGCGGCCTCGGCCTCACCACGGCAGAGGTCAGCCGCCACCTCCCGGAGGACAACCAGCCGGGAGCGACCCCCTCCCCCACGGGTTCGGGCACGGGCTCCTCCACGGCCTCGCCCACGGGCAGCCCCTGAAACCGTTTTGGCGATACCTCCCGGCATCCCATATGCTTCTCACGTCCCCGACGCGCTGAGAAGCGCCCAGGCGGGCCGATAGCCCTCATCGTCTAGCGGCCTAGGACGCCGCCCTTTCAAGGCGGTAGCACGGGTTCGAATCCCGTTGGGGGCACGCATCACCGTGTGCGACACTGTTCGTGCACAACGCTTGGTCCTGTGGAGCAGTTTGGAGTGCTCGCCACCCTGTCAAGGTGGAGGCCGCGGGTTCAAATCCCGTCAGGACCGCTGAGGTTTCCCCGGAAGCCTCTCGGCTGGGTAGCTCAGTTGGTACGAGCGACCGCCTGAAAAGCGGTAGGTCGCCGGTTCGACCCCGGCCCCAGCCACAGCACAGACCCCGATCCCCGGATCGGGGTCTTGTTGTATGTGCCGTGACACCAGCCCCCTGGACCGTGACACCGACCCCCGGGACAAAACCGTTCGCCAGTAATTTCCCGAGGATGAGATCCTGGACCGCGTATGTCTACGCACCCTGCCCCCGCCCCCGGCTCCCCCGGCTTCGGGGAACTCGCCGCCCGCCTGACCGAGCTGTCCCTGCGTGACGCGCACCGGCTCGGGCGCAGGCTCGAAGGCGCGCGCAAGATCCGCAAGCCGGAGGCGCGCGCCGCCGTGCTGGCCGAGATCGAGGCGGAGGTCGGCAAGGGCGAGGAGCGCGTGGGCGCGCGCCGTGCGCGGGTGCCCGCCGTGTCGTATCCCGAGCAGCTGCCGGTCAGCCAGAAGAAGGACGACATCGCGGCCGCCATCCGTGATCACCAGGTCGTGATCGTGGCCGGTGAGACCGGATCCGGCAAGACCACCCAGATCCCGAAGATCTGCCTGGAGCTCGGCCGGGGCGTCAAGGGCATGATCGGGCACACCCAGCCCCGCCGGATCGCCGCCCGTACCGTCGCCGAGCGGGTCGCCGAGGAGCTCGACACCCCGCTCGGCGAGGCCGTCGGCTGGAAGGTGCGCTTCACCGACCAGGTGAACCCGGACGCGACCTTCGTGAAGCTGATGACGGACGGCATCCTGCTCGCCGAGATCCAGACCGACCGCGAGCTGCGCGCCTACGACACGATCATCATCGACGAGGCCCACGAGCGGTCCCTCAACATCGACTTCCTGCTCGGGTACCTGGCCCAGCTGCTGCCGAAGCGCCCCGACCTCAAGGTCGTCATCACCTCGGCGACCATCGACCCCGAGCGGTTCTCCCGGCACTTCGGGGACGCCCCGATCGTCGAGGTCAGCGGCCGTACGTACCCGGTGGAGGTGCGGTACCGGCCGCTGCTGGAAGACGACTCGGAGGACTCCGACCGCGACCAGATCACCGCGATCTGTGACGCCGTGGAGGAGCTCCAGGGCGAGGGCAAGGGCGACATCCTCGTCTTCCTCTCCGGCGAGCGGGAGATCCGCGACACCGCCGACGCGCTGGAGAAGAGGCAGTACCGCTTCACTGAGGTGCTGCCCCTCTACGCCCGGCTCTCGCACGCCGAGCAGCACCGGGTGTTCCAGCCGCACACCGGACGCAGGATCGTTCTGGCCACGAACGTCGCCGAGACCTCCCTCACCGTCCCGGGCATCAAGTACGTCATCGACCCCGGCTTCGCCCGCATCTCCCGCTACAGCCACCGCACCAAGGTCCAGCGGCTGCCCATCGAGCCGGTCTCGCAGGCCAGCGCCAACCAGCGCAAGGGCCGCTGCGGCCGTACCTCCGACGGCATCTGCATCCGGCTGTACAGCGAAGAGGACTTCAACGCCCGCCCGGAGTTCACGGACGCCGAGATCCTGCGGACGAACCTGGCCTCCGTCATCCTGCAGATGACCGCGGCCGGCCTCGGGGACATCGAGAAGTTCCCCTTCATCGACCCGCCGGACCACCGCAACATCCGTGACGGCGTGCAGCTGCTGCAGGAGCTCAACGCCCTTGATCCGGAGCAGAAGGACGCGCGCAAGCGGCTCACCGAGACCGGCCGCAAGCTCGCCCAGCTGCCCGTCGACCCGCGCCTGGCGCGCATGGTCCTGGAGGCCGAGAAGAACGGCTGTGTCCGCGAGGTCATGGTCATAGCCGCCGCGCTCTCCATCCAGGACCCGCGCGAGCGCCCGGCCGACAAGCAGACCCAGGCCGACCAGCAGCACGCCCGCTTCAAGGACGAGACCAGCGACTTCCTCGCCTACCTCAATCTGTGGCGCTACGTCCGCGAGCAGCAGAAGGAGCGCGGCTCGTCGTCCTTCCGCCGGATGTGCAAGCAGGAGTACCTGAACTTCCTGCGCATCCGCGAATGGCAGGACATCTACACGCAGTTGCGGACCGTCGCCAAGCAGATGGGCATCCATCCGAACGAGGAGGACGCGGCCGACCAGAGCGTCCACGTCTCCCTCCTCGCCGGTCTGCTCTCGCACGTCGGCATGAAGGACGTGAAGGACGGCAACAAGAACGAGTATCTCGGCGCCCGGAGCGCCAAGTTCGCGATCTTCCCGGGCTCGGCGCTCTTCAAGAAGCAGCCGCGTTTCGTGATGTCGGCTGAGCTGGTGGAGACCTCGCGCCTGTGGGCCCGCGTCAACGCCAAGATCGAGCCGGAGTGGGTCGAGCCGCTCGCGGAGCACCTGCTGAAGCGGACGTACTCCGAACCGCACTGGGAGAAGGACCAGGCCGCGGTGATGGCGTACGAGAAGGTCACGCTGTACGGCGTACCGATCGTCGCCCAGCGCAAGGTCAACTACGGCCGTATCGACCCGGAGACGGCCCGCGAGCTGTTCATCCGCAACGCGCTCGTCGAGGGCGACTGGCGCACCCACCACAAGTTCTTCGCCGACAACCGCAGACTCCTCAGCGAGGTCGAGGAGCTGGAGCACCGGGCCCGGCGCCGGGACATCGTGGTCGACGACGACACCCTGTTCGACTTCTACGACCAGCGGGTGCCCGAACACGTCGTGTCCGGGGCGCACTTCGACTCGTGGTGGAAGCGGAAGCGGCACGAGGAGCCGGAGTTCCTGGACTTCGAGCGGGAGATGCTCATCCGGGAGTCGGCGGAGGCGGTCACGAAGGCCGACTATCCCGACTCCTGGCGGCAGGGGCCGTTGAAGTTCCGGGTGACCTACCAGTTCGAGCCGGGGGCGGACGCGGACGGTGTGACGGTCCACATCCCGCTCCAGGTCCTGAACCAGGTGAAGGACGAGGGCTTCGACTGGCAGATCCCGGGCCTGCGGGAGGAGTTGGTGACGGAGCTGATCCGTTCCCTGCCCAAGCCGATCCGCCGCAACTACGTGCCGGCACCGAACTTCGCGAAGCGGTTCCTCGATACGGCGGTCCCGTTGCAGGAGCCGTTGACGACCACCATGGCGCGCGAGCTGAAGCGCATGGTCGGTGTGCCCTTCGACGCGGAGGACTTCGACTGGGCACGGGTCCCGGACCACCTCCGCATCACCTTCCGGATCGTCGACGAGCGGCGCCGCAATCTGGCCGAGGACAAGGACCTGGAGTCCCTGCGCCTGAAACTGAAGCCGAAGGCACGCCAGGCCCTCTCGCAGGCGGCGGCAGCGACCGCGTCCCGCGAGGGCGGCGAGTCCCTGGAGCGCAAGGGCCTGACGGACTGGACGATCGGCACGCTCACCCGCGTCTTCGAGACCCGCCGGGCCGGCCAGCCGGTGAAGGCGTACCCGGCGCTGGTGGACGACGGCGACACGGTCTCCGTCCGCCTCTTCGACACCGAGGAGGAGCAGACCGAGGCGATGTGGAAGGGCACGCGGCGGCTGATCGTGCGCAACATCCCGGTGAGCCCGGCGAAGTTCGCGTCCGAGAAGCTGACGAACCCCCAGAAGCTGGCCCTGTCGGCGAACCCGCACGGCTCCATCCAGGCGCTGTTCGAGGACTGCGCGACGGCGGCCGCGGACAAGCTGATCGGGGACTTCGGGGGGCCGGCGTGGGACGAGGAGTCGTACCGGAAGCTGTACGACAAGGTGCGCGCCGAGATCGTCGACACGACGGTCCGTACGGTCGGGCAGGTGCAGCAGGTGCTCGCTGCCTGGCATGCCTGTGAGCGGCGCCTGAAGGCCGTACGGAGCCCGGCGCTGCTGGCGAACCTGGCGGACGTGCGAGCCCAGCTGGACGCGCTGGTGAAGCCGGGGTTCGTGACGGCGACCGGGCTGCGGCGGCTGCCCGACCTGATGCGGTACCTGGTGGCGGCGGACCGCCGGCTCCAGCAGATGCCGACGAACGTCCAGCGGGACACGACCCGTATGGAGAAGGTCCACGAGATGCAGGACGAGTACGCCTGGCTCCTGGAACAGCTCCCGCAGGGCCGGCCCGTGCCCCAGCAGGTCCTGGACATCCGCTGGATGATCGAGGAGCTGCGGGTCAGCTATTTCGCCCACGCGCTCGGCACGGCGTACCCCATCTCCGACAAGCGGATCGTGAAGGCGATCGACACCCTGGCTCCGTGACGGACCCTGCACGGAGGGTGAGTTCGACCAGGACCCGCCAGCTCCTGTACAGTCCTTCTCGCAGCGCAACGCACCAGTAAGCGCCGCAAAACCTGGTCCTGTGGAGCAGTTTGGAGTGCTCGCCACCCTGTCAAGGTGGAGGCCGCGGGTTCAAATCCCGTCAGGACCGCAGTAAAAGAAAGGCCCGCCTCCCGGCAACGGGACGCGGGCCTTCTTCGTGCGCCACCCTCGCTCTCCAGGGGAGGCCACGCCCGCAGCGGAGCCTCACATTCCGTCAGGGCTGCGGCGAGAAACACGGCCAGCATCCCGCACACCGAGGCGTGGGCCTTCTTCACACACCGCCCCCGCGCCCAAGGAGAGACCGCGCCCGCAGCGAAGCGGCCCGCCTCCCGGTAACGGGGCGCGGGCCTCTTCGGCCACCACGCCCGTGCCCAGAGAGAAGCCGCGCCCGCAGCGAAGCCGCACGTTCCGTCAGGAGCGCCGCGCGAAATACGGCCCGCATCCCGCGCGGGCTTTCTTCGTGCACCGCCCCCGCCCCCAAGGAGAGGCCACGCCCGCGGCGGAGTCGCCCAATCCGTCAGGAGCGCCGCAAGAAGTACGGGCCCATCCCGCACATCAGGGCGTGGGCCTTCTTCCTGTGCCATCCCGCCCGCGCCCACGGCCCGGCCGCTCGTACACGCAACGCCAGGCCGGGCGATCAGCGCCCGACAGCGGGGCAGGGCGGTCTCCGTGGAGGCTCGCGCCATCTTGACGGCGTCTCCGAGCCCGGGTACCCAGAAACCAGGCCCCCGTTCCCGTGGAGCCCGGAGGTGGCGTATGGCGGCATCGGTCAGGCACGAGACGCGGGCGTTGCTGCGCGCACACCTGGCGGCCGCGTCGTCGTATCGGCATCTGACCCGCCACTGCGCGAT
The DNA here is from genome assembly GCF_043199815.1 of Streptomyces sp. NPDC048523. NCBI lineage: Bacteria > Bacillati > Actinomycetota > Actinomycetes > Kitasatosporales > Streptomycetaceae > Streptomyces > Streptomyces sp. NPDC048523. The sequence goes on from NZ_JBICWQ010000005.1 coordinate 49,426, forward strand.
CTGCCACCGCCTGTTGCGGCTGGCGATGGACTCCGGGCCGGCGGTCGGCCCACCACCGGAGGAGCCCGTGGAGGACGGAACCCCCTCCCCGGCGTAACGCCCCTAGCGCACCGGGCCCGACGGCAACAAGGACTCTGACATGTGACGGGAGTCACCGCATGAGTTTTTGAAACCGTGGAACTTACCGCTCACTTACAACAGGTCAATTTAATATGTGCAATTGCACCCCTGATCGCACACCGGCCAGGGACCGCCCCACAGGAGATCCGACACCCCTCCCCAGACTCCGACAAGCCCGCTCACAGGGCCGCCGGACGCCCACACTCCGCGCACAAAAAAGATCGCGCTGGACTCGGCGGAGTCCAGCGCGATCGACGACGAGGTTGAGAATGGGCCCTGTTGGGGCAGGACCCGCGTCGCTTGGAGCCAGTGTCCGGACGTGGCGACCGGCTGGGGGGCCGACCGGTTTGTCCGGTTATTCAGTTGTTCAGGCCTCGCTGCGCTGCTGCGGGATGCCCGCGAGCAGAGCGCGGACCTCAGCCTCGCGGTAACGGCGGTGCCCGCCGAGCGTACGGATCGACGTGAGCTTGCCGGCCTTCGCCCACCGCGTGACCGTCTTCGGGTCCACGCGGAACATCGTGGCGACCTCAGCCGGGGTCAGCAGCGGCTCGGCATCAGGGGTGCGAGCGGTCATGAGCGGCCTCCTCGGGAGAACCGAACCTTCTCGGTTCTTTCCTCTAAATTCTGCACCTTGACCCGCGTTGCCCGAAATGGCGGATGCGGGTCGAGTCGGTTATAGGACGAACGGCTTGTCCTCGGCACTACAACTACACCATCTGTCCAGCCGCGTCGGCCAAACCGATGGAATTGCCCCCCAGGTGTTCATCGGCGACGGAAGCCGATGGACCATGCCATAGCGGACAGTCACACCCCTGTGACGATCAGTCACAGGGGTGATCAGGAGTCATCAGACCCCCCAAAGCGGAACCTCCCCCGGGCCCCTTGTCCTATTTTGGCATGAGGAGGGGCAAGAGATGCAAGAGCCGGGTACGTGCGGTCCATCACGCTTGACACTCCGTGAGGCGTACGCCCGGATCGGGACCTACGTCCCTTGTCGGTGAGACTTCAGGGGAAGTTGAACACCTTGAGCCAGGACGAAACCCCAAAACGGGCGTCAGGTCAAACGCCTGTTCGTGACCTGGCGCACATCAGTTCGCCGAGCGACGGTCCCTGACGGCCCGCCAGCGCTCCACGAGCCGCCCGTAGGCCTCGCCCGCCGCGGCCCCGTCACCGTGCCTGAGCGCCTCGATGCCCTCGGCCACGTCCGCCGCCGAGTGGTCGTCCTCCAGCTCGCCCGGCGGGAGCACATGCACCAGACCGCCGTAGTCGAGCTCGACCAGCGAGCGCGGGTGGAACTCCTCCAGCCAGCGCCCGACGTCGATCAGGCCGTCGATGAGCGGCCCTTCGTCGACGGCGTCCTTCAGGGCCCGCAGAGCCCGCGCCACGCGCCGCCGCGCCTGCACCATGGGGGTGCGGTAGCGCAGCATCGGCGGGATCTCGCCGGACCCCTTGTCGAAGCGCCGCTCCTCGTCGGAGACGAGCACGAACCAGTTCACCGGCACCTGCCAGGTCGCGGTGCGGATCCAGGGCCGGGCGTCCGGATTGCGGGCGAGCCAGCGCTCGTAGTCCTGGGCGGTCTGGCGGCGTACGACCTCGGGCAGCACCGCGTCCAGGACCGGCCCCGGCAGCTCCTCCCCGAGCTCTTCCAGGGCCAGCCAGCCGCGCAGCCGGGTGCGCCACGGACACACGCACACCACGCCGTCCACGTCGAGCACGAAGGCGTCGCTGCTCTCGTGCACCGGCACCGGGATCGGCGGGGTGGGCAGCAGGTCGGCCAGGGAGCGGCGCAGCTCGTCCTGGTACGAGGGGCGGTCCGGGCGGCGGGCGTAGCGCGCCCAGTGGCTGCGCTCGGGCTCGGGGAAGGCGGCCAGCGGTTCGTACACGCGCAGATAGGTCGCGTACGGGACGGTCACCGAGGACACCTTGGGCACGCCTGCTCTCTCCCCCGCCGCCTGCCGGGAAAACCTGCGAAACCCGCACACAAACGCGCGGGAAAACTATGCAAATCGTCGCACGCCCGCCCCCCGCGGGAAGGTGATCCTGAGCACTGCACGGTCATGGGCCCCCACAGGCCCTAATCTCGTGCCCACAGGCCCCGCCACCCTTACGGGCGCCTGTGTCCCATCGCCGCAATGGACCCAGGAGTCACCACAGTGACCGACGTAACCGGCGCCGCTGCCGACGTGCTGCACACCCTGTTCAACTCGGACCAGGGCGGCCATGAGCAGGTCGTGCTCTGCCAGGACCGCAAGAGCGGCCTCAAGGCCGTCATCGCCCTCCACTCCACCGCGCTCGGCCCCGCCCTCGGCGGGACGCGCTTCTACCCGTACGCGAGCGAGCAGGAGGCCGTCGCCGACGCGCTGAACCTCGCGCGCGGGATGTCGTACAAGAACGCCATGGCCGGGCTCGACCACGGCGGCGGCAAGGCCGTGATCATCGGCGACCCGGAGCGGGACAAGAGCGAGGAACTGCTCCTCGCGTACGGCCGTTTCGTGGCCTCGCTCGGCGGGCGCTACGTCACCGCGTGCGATGTCGGCACCTACGTCGCCGACATGGACGTCGTCGCCCGTGAATGCCGCTGGACGACCGGCCGCTCCCCCGAGAACGGCGGCGCCGGCGACTCCTCCGTCCTCACCGCCTTCGGCGTCTACCAGGGCATGCGGGCCAGCGCCGCGCACCTGTGGGGCGACCCGTCGCTGCGCGGCCGTACCGTCGGCGTCGCGGGTGTCGGCAAGGTCGGCCACCATCTGGTCGAGCACCTCCTGGAGGAGGGCGCCCAGGTCGTGATCACCGACGTACGGCAGGACGCCGTGGGGCGGATCGCCGAGCGGCACCCCTCCGTCGCCGTCGTCGCCGACACCGACGCGCTGATCCGGGTCGAGGGCCTCGACATCTACGCGCCCTGCGCGCTCGGCGGCGCCCTGAACGACGGCACCGTGCCCGTACTGACCGCGCGCGTCGTCTGCGGCGCCGCCAACAACCAGCTCGCCCACCCGGGCGTCGAGAAGGACCTCGCCGACCGCGGGATCCTCTACGCGCCGGACTACGTGGTGAACGCCGGCGGGGTCATCCAGGTCGCCGACGAACTCCACGGGTTCGACTTCGAGCGGTGCAAGGCGAAGGCCGCGAAGATCTACGACACCACTCTCGCAATATTCGCACGTGCGAAGGAGGACGGGATTCCGCCGGCCGCCGCCGCCGACCGGATCGCCGAGCAGCGGATGCACGAGGCGGCCGTGAAACCGGCGCGCTGACGTTTGAGCGGTACCCGTCGGCGCACTCTTGGAGAGAACTCTCACGTTCGTCGGCGGGTCGGCCGCGAAGAAGTGGTTAAAATCGCGGTTGACCAGCGAGGACGGGGCTCCTCGCGGGACCTGGGTGCGGGCACGTGGTGCGGGCGACGTACCGTATGGCCGTGGGCTCAGGTACCGTGGAAGCCCTACGGACCGGTCTCTCTGCGGAGAGCCCGTTCCAGATCATGAACGCGTGTCAAGACTCTGGGGCCATCGAGCCCCGTATCCGAGGGGGTCGAGCCATGGGGCGCGGCCGGGCAAAGGCCAAGCAGACGAAGGTCGCCCGCCAGCTGAAGTACAGCAGCGGCGGGACTGATCTGTCGCGTCTGGCCAATGAGCTGGGCGCTTCGACTTCGAGCCAGCCGCCGAATGGCGAGCCGTTCGAGGACGACGAGGAAGACGACCCGTACGCCCAGTACGCGGATCTCTACAACGACGACGGGGACGAGGACGACGAGTCCGGTCCTGCGTCTCAACGCCGCGGAGCGTAATGCCTGCAGCGGCCTAGCCGTTGGCTCACCCGGTCCGGAGCTCTCAGCGCCGGACCGGGTTTTGTGCTGACGTCGTGGGGCACCGCCCCGGATCCAGCTCCTCGTACGCCGAGGGGCTGGATCTCTGCGTACGGGATCTACGCGTAGTCGCCGACCAGCTCCGCACCCGTGGTGTGGTCGCCGCGGTCCGTGATCTCGCCCGCGATCCAGGCCTCGACGCCGCGGTCGGCCAGGGTCTCCACAGCCACGTCCGCCGACTCCTCGGGGACGATCGCGATCATGCCGACGCCCATGTTCAGGGTCTTCTCCAGCTCCAGGCGCTCGACCCGACCCGTCCTGCCGACGAGGTCGAAGATCGGGTCCGGGGTCCAGGTGGTGCGGTCCACGACGGCGTGCAGGCCGTCGGGGATCACCCGGGCCAGGTTGGCCGCCAGGCCGCCGCCGGTGACGTGGGAGAAGGCGTGCACCTCGGCCGTGCGGATCAGTGCCAGGCAGTCCAGCGAGTAGATCTTGGTGGGCTCCAGGAGCTCCTCGCCGAGGGTGCGGCCGAGTTCGTCGATCCGGGCGTCCAGGGCGAGGCCCGCCTCGTTCAGGAGCACATGCCGGACCAGCGAGTACCCGTTCGAGTGAAGACCGGAGGCCGCCATGGCGATGACGGCGTCACCCTTACGGATGCGATCCGCGCCGAGCAGCCGGTCGGCCTCCACGACGCCCGTACCGGCGCCGGCCACATCGAAGTCGTCCGGGCCCAGCAGACCGGGGTGCTCGGCCGTCTCGCCGCCCACCAGGGCGCAGCCGGCGAGCACACAGCCCTCGGCGATGCCCTTGACGATCGCGGCGACCCGCTCGGGGTGGACCTTGCCGACGCAGATGTAGTCGGTCATGAACAGCGGCTCGGCACCGCAGACCACGATGTCGTCCATGACCATCGCGACCAGGTCGTGGCCGATGGTGTCGTAGACGCCCAGCTGACGCGCGATGTCCACCTTGGTGCCGACACCGTCGGTGGCGGAGGCGAGCAGCGGACGCTCGAAGCGCTTGAGGGCGGAGGCGTCGAAGAGGCCGGCGAAACCGCCGAGGCCGCCGAGGACCTCGGGGCGCTGCGTCTTCTTCACCCACTCCTTCATCAGCTCTACGGCGCGGTCGCCCGCCTCGATGTCGACGCCCGCGGCTGCGTAGCTGGCACCAGTTGTCTCAGACATGGCAGTAGAGAACCTTCGTGTCGTACGGCAGGTATGGCGGGCTGTCTACGGGCGACGGATCGCGTCGGCCGCGGCCGTGGCGGCGGGCCCTGCGGCCAGCTCGGTCTCCAGCAGCTGCTTGCCGAGCAGCTCGGGGTCCGGGAGGTCCATCGGGTACTCGCCGTCGAAGCAGGCACGGCACAGGTTCGGCTTGGCGATGGTGGTCGCCTCGATCATGCCGTCGAGGGAGATGTACGCCAGCGAGTCGGCGCCCAGCGAGGTGCCGATCTCGTCGATGGTCATGCCGTTGGCGATGAGCTCGGCGCGGGTGGCGAAGTCGATGCCGAAGAAGCAGGGCCACTTCACGGGGGGCGAGGAGATCCGGATGTGGACCTCGGCGGCGCCCGCCTCGCGGAGCATGCGGACCAGGGCGCGCTGGGTGTTGCCGCGCACGATGGAGTCGTCGACGACGACCAGCCGCTTGCCCTTGATGACTTCCTTGAGCGGGTTCAGCTTCAGGCGGATGCCGAGCTGGCGAATGGTCTGCGAGGGCTGGATGAACGTACGGCCGACGTAGGCGTTCTTCACCAGACCCGCGCCGAAGGGGATTCCGGACGCTTCCGCGTAGCCGATGGCCGCCGGGGTGCCGGACTCCGGGGTCGCTATGACGAGGTCGGCCTCGACGGGCGCTTCCTTCGCGAGCCTGCGGCCCATCTCCACGCGGGAGAGGTACACGTTCCGGCCGGCGATGTCGGTGTCGGGGCGCGCCAGATAGACGTACTCGAAGACACAGCCCTTGGGCTTCGCTTCCGCGAATCGGGAGGTGCGCAGGCCGTTCTCGTCGATGGCGACGAACTCGCCCGGCTCGATCTCGCGGACGTAGGCGGCGCCGCAGATGTCGAGGGCGGCCGACTCGGAGGCGACGACCCAGCCGCGCTCCAGGCGCCCGAGGACCAGCGGGCGGATGCCCTGCGGGTCACGGGCGGCGTAGAGGGTGTGCTCGTTCATGAAGACGAGCGAGAAGGCGCCCTGGACCTGGGGGAGGACCACGGGGGCGGCCTCCTCGATGGTCAGGGGCTTGCCGTCCTCGTCGACCTGGGCCGCGAGGAGCGCGGTGAGCAGGTCGGTGTCGTTGGTGGCCGCGACGCGGGTCGAGCGGCCGTTGGTGTCCTTGGGCAGGTCGGCGACCATCTCGGCGAGCTGCGCCGTGTTGACCAGGTTGCCGTTGTGGCCGAGCGCGATGGAACCGTGCGCGGTGGCACGGAAGGTCGGCTGGGCGTTCTCCCACACGGAGGCGCCGGTGGTCGAGTAGCGGGCGTGACCGACCGCGATGTGACCCTGGAGCGAACCGAGCGAGGTCTCGTCGAAGACCTGGGACACGAGGCCCATGTCCTTGAAGACGAGGATCTGTGAGCCGTTGCTGACCGCGATTCCCGCGGATTCCTGGCCTCGATGCTGGAGGGCGTAGAGCCCGAAGTAGGAGAGCTTGGCGACCTCTTCGCCCGGAGCCCAGACACCGAAGACGCCACAAGCGTCCTGGGGGCCCTTCTCACCGGGGAGCAGGTCGTGGTTGAGTCGTCCGTCACCACGTGGCACGCTTCCGAGTGTAGGCGAGATCGACCACTGGTCCGAATTCGCGGAGAGTGGGCTTTCTTACTCCGCGCGGGCCGTGACGCTCTCGCCGGGCCCCTTGGTGATCTTCAGGGAATCGCGTTCCTGCTGGTAGGAGACCTTGCCGGAGAGGATTTCGGCGAGTTGGCGCTCGGTCTTCATCACCGGGGGCGAACACATCATGCGCGTGGTCGCGAGGGGCCCGAACTCGATGGTGCGGCCCTTGACGGTCGCCTTGCCGCGGAAGGTGTTGCAGCCGAGGCTGCCGGTGACGGTGTTGTTCCCGGTGAGGGTGAGATGGGCGTTCTCGCCGAGGGACCAGCGAGTGCCCTTCAGGGCGGGCGGCTTCTCCTCGCGGAGGGTGATGCTGTCGTGCCGCGGGCTGGTCAGGGTGAGGGTCCTTGCACCGGAGGGCCCGGCCAGGCGGGCCCGGAGGTCGTTGTCGAAGACATCGACGAACTTCTGCTCGAACTCCCCTACGGCACCTGGGCAGCCCATCAGTGTCATGACGAGGTCGGAGACCCTCACGGTGTCGCCCTCGATGGCCACGTCGACGCCGATGCTGTTGCAGCCCACGGAACCGCCGGACTCACCGCCGTCGCCGTCCGGTTCGGCGGTCGTCGGCTTGAAGGTGATCCGGGCCTTGTGCCGGGCACCCTTCACGGGCAGGACGTAGTCCCTGCCGTCGACGGTCACCTTCTTGGGCACCCAGGAGACGTCCTCGATGGCGGAGAGGTCCTGGGTCGAGGTCCCGGCGGGCTCCGTGCCGCAGGCGGCCAGGACGGTGGTCCCGGCCAGGGCCGCAGCAGCGTACTTGGCGCATGTCGTCCGCTGTGTCGTCCGTTTCGTCGTCCGCTTCATGGCTCTTTGACGCACGAACCCCGTGAAGGGTTCAGCTCATCAGCGGGAGCAGCCCGCCCAGGTCCGCCCTCTCCCCGCTCGCGCTGACCTCGGCCGCCTCCAGCGCGTCCTGCCAGGCCAGCCTGCCGGTGGCGAGCCGGATCCAGGTCAGCGGGTCGGTCTCGACGACGTTCGGCGGGGTGCCCCGGGTGTGCTTCGGCCCCTCGACGCACTGCACGACGGCATACGGCGGGATCCGCACCTCGGTCGAGCCGCCGGGCGCCTTCGCGGCCAGGGCGTCGGCGAGGAGACGGGTGCAGGCGGCGAGCGCCTGGCGGTCGTAGGGGATGTCGAGGCCGGGCACGGCCGCGTTCAGGTCGTCGGTGTGGACGACGAGTTCGACGGTTCGGGTGACCAGGTAGTCGGCCAGGGTCATGGCACCGGTACGGGCGGCGAGGACGCGGGAGCCGGGGGCACTCAGGGCGTGCAGGAACCGCTCCTCGGTACGGGCGTACAGCGCGTCGAGGTCCGGGTTGGCCGAGGCCAGCTCCCGGGTGCCGTCGGCGATGTCACCGGCCCGGGCAGCCGTGGCGAAGGGCCATTCGAGGAGGGTGAGCCGCGGCGCCGGGGGCTCCTCCCGGTCGAGGTTCCGGCTGACCGTCTCGACCGCCATGGTGAGGTGCGCGGCCAGGTCCCGCACGGTCCAGCCGGTCAGGCGCGTGGCGAGAGCGAGTTGCTCGGGGGTGAGGGCGCCCACGGCCTCCCGTACATGTCCGAACTGGTTCTTCAGAGCCTCGCGGATCCTGGCGGGGTCGTAGGTGCGGGCGCGCTTCCTGGTCGTGGGCATGGCGGTGAGCCTAATCGGCGGTGCTTCGGAGGCGGCCGGCGAACCGGTGGCTGCGTGACGAAGGCCCCGCCCGTCACGGCGACGGGCGGGGCCTTCGGAGTCGTACGACCGGCTACTTCAGCAGTGCCGGGATCGTCTCCTCGTGGGCCGTCCGCAGTTCCTCCAGGGACAGTTCGAACTCGCCCTGGAGCTCGACCGAGTCGCCGTCGACGACACCGATGCGGGTGACGGGCAGGCCCCGCGCGCCGCACATGTCGTTGAAGCGGAGCTCCTCGGAGCGGGGGACGGCCACCACCGCGCGGCCGGCCGACTCCGAGAACAGCAGCGTGAACGCGTCCAGACCGTCCGGGACGATCAGGCGGGCGCCCTTGCCGCCGAGCAGCGCCGACTCCACGACCGCCTGGATCAGGCCGCCGTCGGACAGGTCGTGCGCGGAGTCGATCATGCCGTCGCGGCTGGCGGAGATCAGGATCTCGGCCAGCAGCCGCTCGCGCTCCAGGTCGACCTTGGGCGGCAGACCGCCGAGGTGGTCGTGGACGACCTGCGACCAGGCCGAGCCGCCGAACTCCTCACGGGTGTCGCCGAGGAGGTACAGCAGCTGGCCCTCCTCGCGGAAGGCGACCGGGGTGCGGCGGGCGACGTCGTCGATGACGCCCAGGACCGCGACGACCGGGGTGGGGTGGATGGCCACATCACCGGTCTGGTTGTAGAGGGAGACGTTGCCGCCGGTCACCGGGGTGCCCAACTGCTGGCAGGCGTCTGCCAGTCCGCGGATGGCCTCCGCGAACTGCCACATGACGGCCGGGTCCTCGGGCGAGCCGAAGTTCAGGCAGTCGGAGACCGCGAGGGGCTTGGCACCGGTCGTCGCCACGTTCCGGTAGGCCTCCGAGAGCGCCAACTGCGCGCCCGCGTACGGGTCGAGCTTCGCGTACCGGCCGTTGCCGTCCGTCGCGATGGCGACGCCGAGCCCGGTCTCCTCGTCGATGCGGATCATGCCGGAGTCCTCCGGCTGGGCCAGCACCGTGTTGCCCTGCACGAAGTGGTCGTACTGCGAGGTGATCCACTTCTTGGATGCCTGGTTCGGGGAGGAGACCAGCGCGAGGACCTGGTCCTTGAGCTCCTCGCCCGTCTGCGGCCGGGGCAGCTTGTTCGCGTCGTCCGCCTGGAGCGCGTCCTGCCAGTCCGGACGGGCGTACGGGCGCTCGTAGACCGGGCCGTCGTGGGCCACGGTCCGCGGGTCGACGTCGACGATCTTGCCGCCGTGCCAGTAGATCTCCAGCCGGTCGCCGTCGGTGACCTCACCGATGACGGTGGCGATGACGTCCCACTTGTCGCAGATCTCCAGGAACCGGTCGACCTTCGACGGCTCGACGACCGCGCACATGCGCTCCTGGGACTCGCTCATGAGGATTTCCTCGGGCGAGAGCGTGGAGTCGCGCAGCGGTACGTCGTCCAGGGTGACGCGCATGCCGCCGGAACCGTTGGAGGCGAGCTCGGAGGTGGCACAGGACAGACCGGCCGCGCCGAGGTCCTGGATGCCGACGACCAGCTTCTCCTTGAAGGCCTCCAGGGTGCACTCGATGAGGAGCTTCTCCTGGAAGGGGTCGCCGACCTGCACGGCCGGACGCTTCGACGGCTTGGCGTCGTCGAAGGTCTCGCTCGCCAGGATCGACGCGCCGCCGATGCCGTCACCGCCGGTGCGGGCCCCGTACAGGATGACCTTGTTGCCCGCGCCGGACGCCTTCGCGAGGTGGATGTCCTCGTGCCGCATGACGCCGATGGCACCGGCGTTGACCAGCGGGTTTCCCTGGTAGCAGGCGTCGAAGACGACCTCGCCGCCGATGTTCGGCAGGCCAAGGCAGTTGCCGTAGCCGCCGATGCCGGCGACGACACCGGGGAGCACGCGCTTGGTGTCCGGGTGGTCCGCGGCACCGAAGCGCAGGGGGTCGACCACGGCCACCGGCCGCGCGCCCATCGCGATGATGTCGCGGACGATGCCGCCGACACCGGTCGCGGCGCCCTGGTAGGGCTCGACGTACGAGGGGTGGTTGTGCGACTCGACCTTGAAGGTGACCGCGTAACCCTGGCCGACGTCCACGACGCCCGCGTTCTCGCCGATGCCGACAAGGAGGGCGTCCGACTGGGGCGCCTTCTCGCCGAACTGGCGCAGGTGCACCTTCGAGGACTTGTAGGAGCAGTGCTCGGACCACATGACCGAGTACATGGCGAGCTCGGCACCGGTGGGCCGACGCCCGAGGATCTCGACGACCCTCTCGTACTCGTCCTTCTTCAGGCCCAGTTCGGCCCAGGGCAGCTCGACGTCGGGGGTCGCGGTCGCGTGCTCGACCGTGTCCAGAGGCGTCCGGCTCATACGTTGACCAGCTTCTTGAGGATCGAGGTGAAGAAGGGGAGGCCGTCGGTGCGGCCGGTGCCGATGAGCGGCTCCACGGCGTGCTCCGGGTGCGGCATCAGGCCTACGACATTGCCCGCCTCGTTGGTGATGCCGGCGATGTCACGGAGCGAGCCGTTGGGGTTGAAGTCCAGGTAGCGGAAGGCGACCCGGCCCTCCGCCTCCAGCTTGTCCAGCGTGTACTCGTCGGCGACGTACCGGCCGTCCATGTTCTTCAGCGGGATGTGGATCTCCTGGCCCGCGTCGTAGTCGACCGTCCAGGCGCTGGAGGTGTTCTCCACCCGCAGCTTCTGGTCGCGGCAGATGAAGTGGAGGTGGTCGTTGCCGAGCATCCCGCCCGGGAGGAGGTGGGCCTCGGTGAGGATCTGGAAGCCGTTGCAGATGCCGAGGACCGGGAGGCCGGCCTTCGCCTGCTCGATGAGGGGCTCCATCACCGGCGAGAAGCGCGCGATGGCACCCGCGCGCAGATAGTCGCCGTAGGAGAAACCGCCGCACAGCACCACGGCGTCGACCTGGTGGAGGTCCTTGTCCTTGTGCCAGAGGGCGACCGGTTCGGCGCCCGCGAGGCGGATCGCGCGCTGGGTGTCCCGGTCGTCGAGGCTGCCCGGGAAAGTGACGACGCCAATACGAGCGGTCACTTCGCGGCCCCCGCGACTTCCGCAGAGTCCTCCACCTTCACGGTGAAGTCCTCGATCACGGTGTTGGCGAGGAAGGATTCCGCAAGATCATGGATGCGGGCGAGCGCGGCCTCGTCGACCGGCCCGTCAACTTCCAGTTCGAATCGCTTTCCCTGACGTACGTCGGAGATGCCGTCGAAACCAAGCCGCGGCAGTGCGCGCTGCACCGCCTGGCCCTGGGGGTCGAGGATCTCCGGCTTGAGCATGACGTCGACTACGACGCGTGCCACTGGCACTCCCGGTGGTGTGGTGCTGAGCAGGTTCCTTCAGACTACCCGCACAAAAATTCTACGCGCGTTGAGTTGTAGGAATCTACGTGACGGCCATCACGACACATCGTGGAGGCGTCCGGTCGCGAAAATTTCCCGGAAAGATCTCAGATCGACACCCGATACCTATTGCGCTGGGACACGCGGAAGGATTTAGTCGAGCTCACAATGCATTGTTGGGCACTGTACAAATGAATTGGCAACGTGCCGTACGAAGGGACCGATATTCGTGGCGCAGAAGGTCGTGGTCACTCTCTTTGACGACATCGACGGCTCGGAAGCGGCGGAAACGATCGCCTTCGGACTCGACGGCAAGTCGTACGAGATCGACCTGAATCAAGCCAATGCCAAGAAACTGCGTAAGGCGCTCGAGCCGTACGTGGAGGCCGGCCGCAAGCGGTCCAGGTCGGGCAAGGCGTACCAGCAGACCGAGGTCGCTCCCGACCCGGCGGCGGTCCGGGCCTGGGCCCAGGCCAACAAGATGGATGTCCCCGCCCGCGGACGCATCCCCAAGAGGGTCTACGAGGCGTTCGCCGAGGCCCGGTAAGGGCCGGTCGACGCCGGGTCACCCGCCCCTCGGGACAACCGACTTGCGTTGCACCCCACCTGGTCAGCTAGAGTCTGGAGCACGCCGAGGGGCGAGGCCGAAAGGCCCAGCTCACGGAGTACATGCGGGTGTAGTTCAGTAGTAGAACATCCCCCTTCCAGGGGGAAGGCGCAGTGTGCAATTCCTGTCACCCGCTCTGCACCACCGGCCTGGCCACAGTTGTGGATCAGGTATGCTGGTGCCCGCGCCGATCGGTGAGAGCCGGTCGGATGCAATGCGGACGTAGCTCAGTTGGTAGAGCGCAACCTTGCCAAGGTTGAGGTCGCGAGTTCGAGCCTCGTCGTCCGCTCTGAATCAAGCCCCCCGGTTTCCGCCGGGGGGCTTTTTCATGCCCGGTGCCTGACCGGTCGGGTCGTCTGACATTTGTCATACGGAGTGGTGACAGCACGCACTGCTGTCGCCTCCGCTCCGCCGGGACGCTGGCTCCATGAACACCGACGAACACGAACACGTGATTGAGGTCACCGGCCTACGGCGTGTGTACGGGGGCGGGTTCGAGGCCGTGCGCGGGATCAGCTTCTCCGTGGTCCGCGGAGAGGTCTTCGCCCTGCTCGGCACCAACGGCGCCGGCAAGACCTCCACCGTCGAACTCCTCGAAGGACTCGCCCGGCCGACCGAGGGCCGCATCCGCGTCCTCGGACACGATCCGTACACCGAGCGTGCCGCCGTACGCCCGCGGACCGGGGTGATGCTCCAGGAGGGCGGCTTCCCCTCCGAGCTGACCGTCGAGGAGACCGCGCGCATGTGGGCCGGCTGCGTCAGCGGGGCCCGGCCGCCGCTGGAGGTGCTGGAACTCGTCGGGCTCGCCCGGCGGACCGGCGTACGGGTCAAGCAGTTGTCCGGGGGCGAGCGGCGGCGCCTCGACCTGGCGCTCGCGCTGCTCGGCGACCCCGAGGTGCTGTTCCTGGACGAGCCGACGACCGGACTCGACGCCGAAGGGCGCCGGGACACCTGGGAGTTGGTGCGGGCCCTGCGGGACCGGGGGACGACCGTGCTGCTCACCACCCACTACCTGGAGGAGGCCGAGGACCTCGCCGGCCGGCTGGCGATCCTCCACGAGGGGCGGATCGCGGCCACGGGGACACCGGCCGAGGTGACCGCCGCGCAGCCGGCACGGATCTCGTTCGAGCTGCCGGAGGGGTACTTCGTGGGGGATCTGCCACCGCTCGGGGAGCTGGGGGTGAGCGGGCACGAGGTCGACGGGAACGTCGTACGGCTGCGGACGCGGGAGTTGCAGCGGGCCGCCACCGGGCTGCTGGTGTGGGCCGAGCGGGCCGGCATCGAGCTGCGGCGGCTCGATGTGCGGTCCGCCTCGCTGGAGGAGGCGTTCCTGGGGATCGCGGCGCGCGAGGAGGTCTCGGCATGAGCATGGTCACCACTCCCGCGAGCCGGCTGGCCGCCCTCGCCCGCGCCGAGTTCACGCTGCTCGGACGCAGCAAGGCCACGCTCGTCGCGGCCGTACTGGTGCCGCTCGCGCTGCCGTTCAGCCTGCGGCCCGTCGTGGACGACATGGACGTCGAGAAGTCCGGGCTGAGCGTCGGGCTGGTGCTGCTGCCGGCCGCGGTCGGCTTCACTCTGCTCTTCGGTGTCTATGGCGCTCTGGTCGGGATCTACACCGCCCGGCGCGAGGAACTCGTGCTGAAGCGGCTGCGCACGGGTGAGCTGCGGGACGTCGAGATCCTCTGCGGGACCGCGCTGCCGATCGGCGCGACCGGGCTCACCCAGTCCGTGGTGCTGGTGGCCGCGAGCACGGTCCTGCTCGACGTGCCCGCGCCGCACGCACCCCATCTCGTCGTACTGGGGCTGCTGTTGGGGCTGGTGATGTGCGCGGCGCTCGCTGCCGTGACGGCGGCCGTGACCCGGACCGTGGAAAGCGCGCAGGTCACCACGCTGCCGTTCGTGATGATCTCGATGATCCTCTCGGGCGTCGCCGTACCCCTGGAGCTGCTGCCCGACACGTTCGCGTCGGTGTGCGAGCTCCTGCCCCTGTCGCCCGTGATCACCCTGGTCCGCGGCGGCTGGGCCGGCACGCTCTCCCCCTACGAGGCCCTGGGCTCCCTCGCCACCGCGGTGGCCTGGACGGTGCTGGCCGTGTTTGCTGTACAGCGGTGGTTCCGGTGGGAGCCGAGGCGCTGACGTACGGGGAGAGCATGCGCGAGGCAGGGGGCTGGTGGCGGCGGAAGAGCACGCCGGCGAAGGTGGAGACGTACACGCGCTGGTCGTTCCACTTCTTCGCGGTGATCTACGTCGCCTCGATCGGACTGCCGGTCTTCGGGCAGGTGACGGGGCAGCTCGCGGTCTGGCTGGTGCTGCTGGTGTGCGCGCACGCCCTGGCGTGCGCGGTGACCGCGTCGCGGGCGCTCGACTGGACGCGCGGGCGGCGCGAGCAGCCGGTGCGGACGCTGTGGCTGCTCGGGGCGGTCACTGCCGCCGTCTCCGTCGCGGTGATCGGCATCGCCGAGCGGGGGCCGCACAGTGACGGGCTCGACATGGCCACGGGCGCAGTCTTCGTGGGCGTGCTGACCTTCGGGGCCGGCATCGGCGCGCTCGGCGTCCGCAGGCGGCGGCGCGTGCTCGCGCTGGTGGGCGGCTTCGCCGCGGGCGCGGTGCTCGGCGGCTTTCCCCTGGGGCACGCCCTCCCGGAGTCCCTGGTCACCGGAGTCGTGGTGCTGATCGCCGCCGGGTTCCTCGCCTTCACCTCCGTCTTCTCCGTCTGGCTCCTGAACGCCGTCTACGAACTCGACACGGCCCGCGAAACCCGCGCCCGGCTCGCCGTCGCCGAGGAACGGCTGCGGTTCGGGCGGGACCTGCACGACGTGATGGGGCGCAACCTGGCCGTGATCGCGCTGAAGAGCGAACTGGCCGTGCAGTTGGCGCGTCGGGGACGCGACGAGGCCGTGGACCAGATGACCGAGGTGCAGCGGATCGCGCATGAGACACAGCGCGAGGTGCGGGACGTCGTACGGGGATACCGGGAGGCCGATCTGGGGATCGAACTGGCCGGAGCGCGAGGGGTGTTGACCGCCGCCGGCATCGACTGCGAGGTCACCGGTGAGCCGGGCGGGCTGCCCGCCGAGGTGCAGTCGGCGCTCGGCTGGGTGGTCCGGGAGGCCACGACGAACGTACTGCGGCACGGGGACGCCAAGCGGTGCGTGGTGGCCCTGCGGAGAGAGGGGGAGCAGGTGGTGCTGACCGTGGAGAACGACGGGGTCCTGAGATCGTCGGGCGGTGCCGGTGGGTCCGGGCTCGCCGGGCTGCGGGAACGGCTTGCGGCGGTGTCCGGGACGCTGGAGGCGAGACCGGTCCGAGAGGGTGTGTTCCGGCTGGTGGCGGAGGTGCCGGTGGTGGCGGCGGAGGGGGTTTCATGAATGGGGGCGGGGTCGTGACCGTATGTGTCGGGTCGCCGGAGGTGGGCCCGTGACCGTGCGGGTGCTGCTCGCCGATGACGAGCATCTGATCCGGGGTGCGCTCGCCGCGCTGCTCTCGCTGGAGGACGACCTGGTGGTCGTCGCGGAGGCGGCGACCGGCCCCGAGGCGCTGGCGATGGCCCGGGCGCACGAGCCCGACGTCGCCGTACTGGATCTCCAGATGCCCGGCGCGGACGGTGTGAAGGTCGCCACATCTCTGCGGACCGAACTGCCCTCGTGCAAGGTGCTGATCGTCACCGGTCACGGGCGCCCGGGGCATCTCAAGCGGGCCCTGGAGGCCGGTGTGCGGGGGTTCGTCCCGAAGACCTTGAGCGCGCAGCGGCTCGCGGAGATCATCCGCACGGTGCACGCGGGAAACCGTTACGTCGACCCGGAGTTGGCCGCCGACGCGATCTCCGCCGGGGACTCGCCCCTGACCGCGCGGGAGGCCGAGGTGCTGGAACTGGCCGCCGACGGGGCCCCCGTCGCGGAGATCGCCGAACGGGCCGCGCTGTCGCAGGGGACCGTACGGAACTATCTGTCCTCGGCCGTCTCCAAACTCGGGGCCGAGAACCGGCACGCGGCCGTGCGGCTCGCGCGGGAGCGAGGTTGGGTATAGTGGTTCTCGCGCCACGGCGCATGCGAACGTAGCTCAGTTGGTAGAGCGCAACCTTGCCAAGGTTGAGGTCGCGAGTTCGAACCTCGTCGTTCGCTCCATCGAGAAGCCCCCCGGTTTTCACCGGGGGGCTTCTCTGTTACGACCAGGGCTACGACCAGCTCGTGCCCGTCAGACGCTCGTACGCCTCGATGTACTTGGCTCGAGTGCGGTCCACGACCTCCTGCGGCAGCGGCGGCGGGGGCCGCTCGCTCTTCCTGTCCCAGCCGGACTCCGCCGAGGTCAGCCAGTCGCGCACGAACTGCTTGTCGTACGACGGCTGCGCGTGCCCCGGCTCCCATTGGTCGGCCGGCCAGAAGCGGGAGGAGTCCGGGGTGAGGACCTCGTCCGCGATGACGAGGGTGTCCCCGTCGAAGCCGAACTCGAACTTGGTGTCCGCGAGGATGATCCCGCGGTCCCGGGCGATGTCCCGGCCGCGCGAGTACACGGCGAGGGTCGCCTGGCGCAGCTGGGCGGCGGTGTCCGCGCCGACCTGGCGGGCGATCTCCTCGTAGGAGACGTTCTCGTCGTGCTCGCCGACGGCGGCCTTGGTGGCCGGGGTGAAGATCGGGGCGGGGAGTTCGCTGCCGTCCGTGAGCCCCTCCGGGAGGGCGAGGCCGCAGACCGTGCGGGACTCGTCGTACTCCAGCAGTCCGGAGCCCGTGAGGTAGCCGCGCGCGACGGCCTCCACCGGGACCATCCGGAGCGACTTGCAGACCAGGGTGCGGCCGGCCCAGTCGGCGGGGGCGCCTTCCGGCACGTCCGTGCTCAGGACGTGGTTCGGCAGCAGGTCGGCGATCTGGTCGAACCACCACAGTGACAGCTGGGTGAGGACGCGGCCCTTGTCGGGGATCTCGGTCGGCAGCACCCAGTCGAAGGCGGAGATACGGTCGCTGGCGACCATCACGAGGTCGCCCGCCTCGTTCTGGTACAGCTCGCGCACCTTGCCGGTGTGCAGGTGCACCAGCCCCGGAACCTGGAGCGGCTCGGGCTTTTCTACGAATCCGGACACGGTTCCTCCCCGTGGGTATGTCCTACGGGTCGATTGTCCCGTACACCGGGCTGACCTTGGACTTGGGGTGTGCTGGGGCTGTGCTGGGGGTGTGCTGCGGGTGCTCCACCGGCGTTGTGCCGGTGTTTTGCCGGTGTTGTGCCGGTGTTTTGCGTGGGCTCAGTCACGCTTGCAGATGCGGTCCAGGAGGTTGGCGGTGGCGCGCTGGACACGGGCGTCGACGTGCCCCGGGCGGTCCAGCGCCGGGGACCAGGCGAAGGTGCCGGCGGCGAAGACCAGGGCTCCGGAGGGGGCGCGGTAGAGGGACGTCTCCTGGTGGCGGAGGACGCCCTCGCTGTCGGCGTAGGGCGAGTGGGCGAGCAGGATGCGGTCGTCGTGCTCGGGGAGCGGGGCGCGCGGGAAGTAGCGGTCGGCCTCGCCCGCGACCAGGCCGGCGAGTTCGTCGCCCTCCTGGGCGCCGGTCGCCTCCCACAGCCAGTGCTCGGCGTTGCGGACGATCAGAGGGTGGGGCTCGGGCACCCTTCCCGCGTACTGGATGCCGACCAACTGCTGTTCGGGGCGGTCGACTTCGCGCCAGAGCGCCGGTTTTCCCGGCCCCCTGCGCTTGCGGCAGGTCAGCAGGCGGTCGGGGACGCCGGACGGCGACGGGCCCAACTCCACCTGCCAGTACATGGTGTTGGCGGAGAGGAAGACCAGCGAGGTGCCGCTGTCGCGGGCCCGCTCGACCGTGCGGCGCATGGCCGCCGACCAGTACTCGTCGTGGCCGGGGAAGACCAGACCCCGGTAGCGGGTGGGGTCGAGGTGACCGGCGTGCAGGTCGCGGGCGTCGGCGTAGGCGAGGTCGTAGCCGTAGCGCTCGGCGAAGCGGATGAAGTCGTAGGCGTGGCCCACGTGTATCGGCAGGCCCGCGCCCGCGTACGGCCGGTCGAAGGAGACCGTGGTCGCCGCGTCGGCCTCGCCGAGGAGCCTGCCCTGTTCGTCCCAGGCGTGGTAGAGGCTGGCGCCGGTGCGGCCGTCCTCCGGGTAGAGGTTGTACGCCTGCCAGGTCACGTCGGGCAGCAGGAGCAGTAAGTCCGCGGGGTGGTTGTCGCGGATCGTGAAGGGGATGTGGGAGCGGTAGCCGTCGGCGGTGGTGAGGACGGCGACATACGCCCCGATGCTCCAGTACGACGGGATCTGCAGCCGCCAGGACAGCCACCAGTGGTGACAGGAGACCGTGCGGTCCGCGGTCAGCGGCGGGGGCTGGACGATGCCGGAGAGGCGGGGGCTGGTGGTGATCTTCGCGGCACCGTCGCCGCCGTAGTGGCCGATGCGGTAGATGTCGACGGCGAATTCCTGCGGCGGGTCGACGGTGATGTGGAAGTCGACGGCCTCGCCGGGGGCGACCGCGCCGGTCGAGGTGAAGCCCTTGATCTGGCGGCGGACGTCGTCGGCGGAGCGGGGGCCGCCGCCGGGGTCCGAGCGGGGGGAGGGCACGCGCGGGGCGCCCCGTTTCGGGGTGTGGGCGGGGTCCGTCTCGACGTACCAGGGGACCACCTGGCCGGTGTCGTCGAAGTAGGTCTCACTGCCGCGCAGCCAGGGGACGGGGCCCTGGCCGAAGGGGTCCGTCACGGCGTGCGCGAGTGCTCCCGACTCCCAGCGGCGGATGTGCTCCTGTCCCGGCGTCATGGTCGCTCCCCTCCCTCGTGCCCCCGTCGTCCGTCCTGCGCGGTGCTTTGGAACGCGTGTCGTGCACCTGTCCTATGGCGCGAGCCCTTGCCATGTGCGCGATCGGTCCCAGCACATCACATTCCGCACTTGAACTGTCACTGTTCGTTGCGAATTGGCCGAAAGTGGAAGCGGGGGTTCCGCCTATTCCGTCTTCGTCAGACGAGGCGGACGGGCTTCTCGGGGCGTATCCCCGACTTGACCAGCCAGGCACGCAGCGGGCCCGGGTCGCCGTCCTCCACGAGACTCAGGACGCGGGGAGCGAGGTCCGCGGCGCGTTCGCCGTTGATGAGGAGCGACGGGCCGTCGAGCCAGTCCAGGCCCGGGGTGGCACCGGCGGTGTCGATCGCGGCGCAGCAGATCATCGCGGTGACGTGATCGGTGAGCAGCTCTCGGGCGCTGCGCGGGGGCTGGAGCGGGAACAGGGGCAGCGCGGTGTCGTCCCAGGGAGTGGCGTCGGGAGCGGTACGGGAGGTGGGGGCGGCGGCTTCCTCACGGGCGAGCTCGGCGGTGAGGGCTGCGGCGAGGATCTCGGCGAGGGGTTCGTCGGGAGGTGGCGGTGAAGCGTGGGGGGTGAGCTCGCCGGCGGCAGTTGTGGGGGCGTCCGGGGTGTCCGGGGCGTCCGGAGCGTCTGCGGAGGGGTGCGGCGGGGCCGGGGTGGGATCGGTGGGCGCGGGCGCGTGGGGCGGGGTGGGCTCGTGAGGGGCCGCGTCGCGGTCGGCCGCGGCGGTCCGTGCGCCGTCCGTTGCCGTGTCGTCGGACGGCGGAGTCGGTACGGGCTCGGCGGTGGCAGGAGCCTCGGCGTGCGGGTCGGTGGGTGCCGGGTGGGCTGCCGTGGGGCGGGCCGCCGGTTCGGCCGACCTGTCGGATGCCGTGGGGCGTGCCGCCGGGTCGGCGGGCCTGTCGGCTGCCGTGGAGGGTGACGCCGCACGGGCGAGCCCATCAGTCGCCGCGGAGCGTGACATCGGGTCGGCCGACCCGGACAGCGAACCTGAACCCGGCTGCGCCGAGGGGCCGGTAGGCGGAGAGGAGGACAGGTGGGAGAGCACTCGGGAGAGGGTGGGGGCGTCGGACTCCGGTGGGGTTCCCGGGGGGCGGCGTACGCCCTGGGCGTCGAGGACCCGGTGGAGGCGGGCGGCGTCGAGGCGCCACTTTCGGTCCACCACCTCTTCCGGGTACTCCTGCCAGTCCACCGGCGACCAGTCCGGGCCGGTCTCCGCGGGGCCGCCGTGGAAGAGGCGGGCGGCGAGCAGGGAGGCGGCCTCATCGATCGTGCCGGGCTCTTCGAGCAGGTCGCAGGCGGGACGCTCGCCGAGGCGGGAGGCGAAACCCTCGGCCAGGCGGTCGCGGCGTGACAGTTCGGTGAGGGCGGCCACCACGCCCGCGTCCAGGCGGGAGGGCCAGCGCCCCATCCGCCAGGCGGGAAGCGCGACCCGGGTCAGCAGCCGGTCCCAGCCCGCGTAGGCCAGGCCCACCTGCTCCTGGGCCACGATCCTGAGGCCGTAGTCCACAGCCTGTGCACGCTCGGCGGCCGCCGCGGCGACCCCGCGCTCCATCTGGGTCGCGTGCTCCCGGCAACTGCGCAGGAGCAGGCGGGCCACCCAGGCGACGCCCGCGCACGCCACCCGGGTCAGCGGACAGCGGCCGGGTACGGAGCCGACGGCCACCGCCGCGTCCAGTCCGCGTACGAAACGGCGGGCCGCCGCTATGTCGGGGTGGGCCGAGGGGCCCGTACCGGCGACGACCGGGGCGAGGACCGCGCGCAGTTCGCCGACGCGCATCCACCACAGGAACGGCGAGCCGATGACCAGCACCGGTGCGGCCGGGACCCGGCGGTGGGAGCCGCGGACGCCCGCGATCTCGTCCTCCCGGCCCTCCTGCGGGGGCGGGCCGTGCGCAGGGTGGGTGCGGTCCTCGAGCCAGCTGTCGCAGTCCGGGGTGAGCGCTATGGCGGAGGGGGCGGGGACGTCCAGGCGGTCGGCGAGGTCGCGCACCATGCGGTACAGGTCGGGCGCGGACTCCTCGGCGATCGCGACGGTCGGACTGACCGCGGGGCGGGCGCGGGCGACGACCAGGGCGACGGCCCCGGCGGCGAGCAGCACCACGGCCCCGAGAACGCTCATGACCAGCCGGGCGGTGTCCCAGAACCCGCCCACGAGATGGCTGGTGGAACCTCCGGCGAGCAGCACCACGGCCACCGCCGCGGGCAGCAGCGCCACGGCCAGCGCACGGCTGCGGATCCGCAGCACGGCAAGGGCCCAGGAGCGCGCGGCCTGCGCGCCCGCCTCCACACCGATACCGGTCATGACCGGACCTCACCCCCTCCCTGCCGTCCTGAATGCCCAGCTTTCCTGGTGTTGCTCACTCCCCCACTGTGGCACCCGCCACTGACATCGCAATGCCGGTGGGCCAAGTGCCGGAACGCTTGCGCCGCACCCTAGTTGGGCCCCGGGCCCCCGTCAGCCGTATAGCGCCCCGGTCACTCGATGGAATGGCTTTGGGGAAAGGTGGATGACGTACAGCAAAGATCAGGCCCCGAATCCTTAGACGGATCCGGGGCCGGTCGGGTTGTTCGGGGCGGCTTCGGGACAGGAGTTTCGGGACAGGGGCTTCGGGGAGTTTCGCCCCGGGCTCCGGGCTTCTCAGGCTTCGGACGCCGCCTTCGCCGCGATGTCCGTCCGGTGCTGGGAACCGTCGAGCCGGATACGGCCCACCGCCCGGTAGGCGCGCTCGCGGGCCTCGGTGAGGTCCTTGCCGGACGCCGTGACCGACAGCACGCGGCCGCCGGCGCTGACGACGGCGTCGCCGTCCCGCCTGGTGCCGGCGTGCAGGACGTACGCGTGCGGGGCGTCCTGCTCGGCCACCTCGTCGAGGCCGGTGATCGGGTCGCCGGTGCGCGGGGTGGCCGGGTAGTTGTGGGAGGCGACGACCACGGTGACCGCGGCGTCCTCGCTCCAGCGCAGGGGTGGCAGGTCCTCGAGGTTGCCGCTCGCGGCGGCGAGCAGGACACCGGCCAGCGGGGTCTTGAGGCGGTTCAGCACGACCTGGGTCTCGGGGTCACCGAAGCGGGCGTTGAATTCGATGACCCGCACACCCCGGGAGGTGATCGCGAGACCGGCGTACAGCAGCCCGGAGAAGGGGGTGCCGCGGCGGCGCATCTCGTCGACGGTCGGCTGCAGAACCGTCTGCATGACCTCGTCCACCAGCTTCGGGTCGGCCCAGGGCAGCGGGGAGTACGCGCCCATGCCGCCGGTGTTCGGGCCCTCGTCGCCGTCGAGGGCGCGCTTGAAGTCCTGGGCGGGCTGCAGCGGGAGGACGGTGTCGCCGTCGGTGATGGCGAAGAGGGAGACCTCGGGGCCGTCGAGGAACTCCTCGATGACGACGCGGTCGCAGGCGTTCGCATGGGCCGTCGCGGCCTCGATGTCGCCGGTCACGACGACGCCCTTGCCCGCGGCGAGACCGTCGTCCTTGACGACGTACGGGGCGCCGAAGGCGTCGAGGGCCTCCGCGACCTCCTCGGGGGTCGTGCAGACGTAGGAGCGGGCGGTCGGGACTCCGGCCGCGGCCATGACGTCCTTGGCGAAAGCCTTGGAGCCCTCGAGCTGCGCGGCCTCCCCGGACGGGCCGAAGACCGGGATGCCCACCTCGCGCACGGCGTCGGCGACCCCCGCGACGAGCGGGGCCTCCGGGCCTACGACGACCAGGTCGGCGCCGAGTCGCTGGGCGAGCGCGGCCACCGCCTCGCCGTCGAGGGCGTCGACCGGGTGCAGCTCGGCGACCTCGGCGATACCGGCGTTGCCGGGTGCGCAGTGCAGTGCGCTGACGTCGGGATCGAGGGACAGGGAGCGGCACAGGGCGTGTTCGCGGGCGCCGTTACCGATGACGAGGACCTTCACGGGGCTCAGCCTAACGGGGTTTTTGTGCGGGCTTCCCAAGGGGCGGAGGGAGAGGAGCCGTAGGTTCCTCCAAGGTGCGGGCTCTCTTGCGCGCTCCTCCGCACCCCCTACTCGTTCGTGATCTCCTCCACCACGGTCGCCCCGAGCTCCCGCACGATCAGTTCGCGGCCCGAGAGTGCCGACTCGTTGAGGTCGGGGTCGTCGTCCTCGGGGATGTCGTCCTCGATGGAGACGGGCGGGGGTTCCGGCGCGGACCGTTGTGGGGAGGGGGCCTGGGTGGGGGCGGGCGTCTGTCTGGGCTGGGCCGCCTGGGCGGACGTCGGCTGGGGGGATGACGGCGGGGCCTGGGGGGCCGGGGCGCCGTAGCCTCCCGGGTTTCCGGTGCCGTAGCCGCCGGCGTTGCCGCCTCCGCCGTAGCCACCGCCGCCACCGCTGCCGTTGAAGCCGCCGGATGCCGGGGGTGCCGCGCCGCCGCCCGAGGGGTCGACGACGGCCTCGATCTTCCACTGGACGCTGAACTGCTCGGAGAGTGCCTGGCGCAGCACCTCCTCGCTGCCGCTGCTCGCGAAGTTGTCGCGGGCGCCGGCGTTGACGAAGCCGAGCTGGAGGGTGGTGCCGTCGAAGCCGGCCACCTGGGCGTTCTGGCTGAGCAGGATCCAGGTGAAGCGTCGGCGGTTCTTGACCGCTTCCAGGATGTTGGGCCAGAGCTGGCGGGGGTCGAGGCCACCGGTCGGCGGGGCGTAGGAGGCCGGACCGGGTGCGGAGGCCGCGGGGGCGGGCTGTGCGGGCGCCGGGACCGCCGCGGGTCGGTGTGCCGCGGGCGCCTGGGGCTGGCCGCCGCCCGTCGCAGCCGGGGTGGGCCAGCCACCGGGACGCCGGCCGCCGCCGAGGGGGGCGGCGGTGGGCCAGGCGCCGGGGGCGGGGGCGGGGGTCGTGGCGGACGGTTGCTGGTGGGTTGGGTGTGGCTGGTCGGAGTGTGGCTGGTCCGGGTGGGCGGCAGCAGGGGGCGGGCCGGGTGGTGGACCGGCGGGAGCACCAGGGGCCTGGCCCGCGGGTGAGCCGTGCGCCTGGCCGGCGGACGGGCCCGAGGGCGGGCCGGCGGGGGCGGCCGCTGCGGCGAAGGGCGCCGGATCTGCCGCAGCGCCGGGGAAGCCGGCCGGGCCACCGGCTGCGCCGGGAGTGCCGCCGCCCTGGGTGCCGCTGCTGTCGTTGCCGCTGCCGTTGCCGGGCCCTGGGCCGCCGGGTGTACCCGCGCCGGAGGCCCGGACCGCCGCCCTGGCCGCGGCCGGACCGCTACCCGGCGGAACCGGAACGGCAGACGGAGTCGCAGCCGGAGCCGATGGCGGGACGGCGGCCGCCGAGTGGCCGGGGGCGGCTCCCCCGTGCACCTCCGGCCCCGGCCCCGGTACGTATCCCATCGCGGGGGCGCCGCCGCCGGCCGAGAAGTTCACGCCCCGCTCGATGCGGTCGAGGCGGGCCATGACCGAGCGCTCGTCCCCGTAGGACGCGGGGAGCAGCACGCGCGCGCAGATGAGCTCCAGCTGGAGACGGGGCGAGTTGGCGCCGCGCATCTCCGTCAGGCCTTCGTTGACGAGGTCGGCGGCGCGGCTGAGCTCCGCGGCGCCGAAGGTGCCGGCCTGGGCCTGCATGCGCTCGATGACGTCGGCGGGGGCGTCGATGAGCCCCTTCTCGGCGGCATCCGGGACGGCGGCGAGGATGACCAGGTCCCGCAGCCGCTCCAGCAGGTCGGCGACGAAACGGCGCGGGTCGTTGCCACCCTCGATGACACGGTCGACGACCTCGAAGGCGGCGGCGCCGTCACCGGTGGCGAAGGCCTCGACGACGGAGTCGAGGAGGGAGCCGTCGGTGTAGCCGAGGAGGGAGGTGGCCATGGCATACGTCACACCCTCCTCCCGCGCACCGGCGAGCAGCTGGTCCATGACGGACATGGAGTCACGCACGGAGCCCTGGCCGGCCCGGACGACGAGGGGCAGGACGCCTTCCTCGACGGGGATGTTCTCCTTGCCGCACACCTGGCCGAGGTATTCCCGCAGGGTGCCGGGCGGTACGAGCCGGAAGGGGTAGTGGTGGGTCCGCGACCGGATCGTCCCGATGACCTTCTCGGGCTCGGTGGTGGCGAAGATGAACTTGAGGTGCTCCGGGGGCTCCTCGACGACCTTCAGCAGCGCGTTGAACCCGGCCGACGTGACCATGTGGGCCTCGTCGATGATGTAGATCTTGTACCGGCTGCTCGCGGGCCCGAAGAATGCCTTCTCGCGCAGCTCACGGGCGTCGTCCACGCCACCGTGGGAGGCGGCGTCGATCTCGATGACGTCGATGGAACCCGGGCCGTTCCTGGCGAGGTCCTGGCAGGACTGGCACGTGCCGCAGGGCGTGGGTGTGGGCCCCTGCTCGCAGTTCAGGCACCGGGCGAGGATGCGCGCGCTGGTCGTCTTGCCGCAGCCGCGGGGACCGCTGAACAGGTACGCGTGATTGACCCGGTTGTTCCGCAGCGCCTGCTGCAGCGGGTCGGTGACATGCTCCTGCCCGATGACCTCGGCGAAGGACTCCGGGCGATAGCGGCGGTACAACGCGAGAGACGACACGCTTACGAGGTTATAGGCGACCACTGACAACCCGACCCCGCGCGGGCACTCCGTCCGGGAACGCGAACGCCCCCCACGCACCCGCCAGAGCCAACCTACCCTTGCTGCCTTCCGGCCCTGGGGGAGTTCAGTCAGATAGCGCCGCGTGAGGGGCTGCCCAAACAGTACCCGATGGCAGGGGGTGGGAACGAGTTCGCGAGCACTCCTCAACGTCTTGTATTGTTTGCCGCGGAGGATTCGCCTAGAGGCCTAGGGCGCACGCTTGGAAAGCGTGTTGGGGGCAACCCCTCACGAGTTCGAATCTCGTATCCTCCGCCAGTGCCTCACCGGGCACGATGTCGAAGGGCCCCACCGTTCGCGGTGGGGCCCTTCGTCGTTTGGCGTGGCCGTAGCCCAGGCCGTGTTCCGTCTTGAGCCAGGTGACCAGTCCATGTGCTCGGTCAGGGGCGAGGCGCGGATGAGGTCCTTCCACTCCGCGATCGGTCGGCCGTACTTGTTCTCGATCGAGGGGAAGTAGCTCGCGGGGCCCTTCACGGGTTCGGCCGTGACTGCGCTTCCGTTCGTCTGCGGCGTGGTGGTGCTGCCTGTACGACCTGGACCGAGGCGCGAATACATCGGTCGGGAAGGCGTGATCCACGCCACAGTAAAGATCGAACGTCTGTCCTTGCCCCTCGTTAGAATTCGCTCGCCCCAAGAGCCCTCGTGAGCACCACAGGGACGGGGCCTGCGCTTTCCAGGGGGGAACGCATGCTTCACACGTCCATCAGGGAACAACGCCGAAGACGACACGCGTCCAGGGGGGCCACTTCGCTTCTCGCGCTGATCGTCTCCGTCCTGGCCTCGTTCACCGCACAGACCGGCACGGCTTCCGCCGTGGCCGTGCCGACCCCGAAGACCACGGCCGCGACCTCCGGGCCCGCGACACCGAAGTCACCGAAGTCACCGGAGAAGAAGGCGGCTCCCGAGGCGCTGCACGCCACCGCCGCGCGCGAGATCGGCCGTAGCGACACGGCCGACACCTGCTCCGGGGCGATTGAGTCGGGAACGGTCTACACCTGCTCCGCCGGGCCCGAGGGCGGCGCGAGCTTCACGTTCGCCCTGCCGAACCCCGACGACCTGGTGTTCCTCCAGGTCGTCTCCACCGATGACCAGCCCCAGTACCCGACGCTCACCGCACCGGACGGTTCGACGGTCACCTGCGACCGGCCCGACGGCGCGTACGGGGCGGCACGGTGTCCGACGAGCCGGGCCGGTACGTACACCGTGCAGGCCGGGGCCGCGCCGAGTGGCTTCTCGGTGTCGTACACGGCTCTGCTGTCCGGCCCTTCCTGCACCGCGGTCTCCAAGGACGACACCGCCCTCGGGGCGCCGAAGTCCCTCGCCGACACGCTTACCGCCGGGTCCGCCGGCCACTGCTTCGGCCTGCCGTCCGCCGCCGGGGACGTTCTGCGGAGCCATCTGTCCGCGTGGCAGGTGACCGGGACCGTCTACGACGCCACCGGCACGGAGGTCTGCACGACCCGTGAGAACAACGCCACGGACTTCGACTGCACCCTCAAGGGCAACGCACCGTTCCGTGTGCTGACGAACCAGTCGTACGCGGCGAGCATGGACTACAGCCTCACGTCGGCCCGCCTCTCCGCTCCCGCCGGCTGCCCCACCGTCCAGCCTCTGGCCTACGGCACGGTCCCGGACGCCACGTCCACCGCGCGCTGCCGCGTCCTGCACGTACCCGCCTCCGGGCCCTATCTCTTCGACACCGTCGGCGACAGCGTCTCCGGGAGCCTCTACGCCACCGACGGCACGTCCCGCTGCACCCCCACGCTGCTCGCCCCCTGCACCCTGACCGCAGGTGATTACACCTGGGCGCGCGACGGGCGCAGCAGCGCCCCGGCCGCCTTCGGGGTCCGGCTGTACGCGACGAACCTGACGCAGGGCTGTACCGCCGTACGCGACGACGGCTTCGCCTCCGGCGCGGTGAAGGGTGCCTTCGGCGGACCGGGCGAGCAGCAGTGTCTGTCCCTCCCGACGGCCACCGGCCACGGCCTCTACCTGATCGACCGGACACCGGACGGCGGAGTCAACCCGAGCTACCGAGTGTTCGACGCCAAGGGCATCGCGCAGTGCGACAACGACGACTCCCCGGTGATCTGCAAGCTGACCGGGACCGCCCCGTTCCACGCGGTGCTCTCGGGCTCCGCCGCAGGTGAGTACCAGCTCGCCGTCCAGGACACCGGGAAGACCGCGGGCTGCACGGCCTGGCCGCAGTCGGCGTTCGACGGCACCTGGGGCGTGTCGGTTCCGCTCACCAGCACGACCCAGGCCGTGTGCCTGGGCATCGCCGCCGACCAGCACTCCACCGCCGAGATGTTCGACTACACGAACAACACCAATAGGGTGAACGCCGCGGTGCGGGTGTTCGACGGCGCCGGCAACGAGCTGTGCACCACTGTCGGCGGCTCCACGACCACCTGCCGGTTTACGGCCGGTGTCGGCTACACGGCCCTGCTGACGGGCACCGGCGCCTCGGACACGTACAAGCTGGTCCGCCGGGACATCTCTTCGACGGCGAAGTGCGCCGCTCCGGCCTCGCTCACCGTCGGTGGAGCCTCCACGTCCTTCAACCTCGACTCCGCACTGGACAGCCGGTGTCTGCGTGTCACTGCAGCGGCCACGGACAAGCTCTGGATGTCCGCGCGGACCCCGACGGCCGCCCGGAACACGGGCGTGGTGCTGAAGGTGGTCGACGCCTCGGGCACGAGCGTGTGCCGGCAGTGGGGCGTCTCCTGCCGCGTCACCGGCTCGACCTCGTACATCGTCATCATCCTGGCCTCGGGGTACGACGAGACCCCCATTTCCGCACACGTCGACACCTGGCGCGTCGGCACCGCCTCGGGCTGGGCCCCGGAGTGCACGGCGAACAGGGTGTCCCCGCAGGGCTTTTCCGTGCGGAGCGGCACGTTCACCGAGTCCGCAACCGCGTACTGCGCCGTGATCCCCATGCAGCCGTCGCAGCGCTTCCAGGTGTACGGCACCCAGAGCAGCAGCACGGGCACCCCGTGGGTGAGCCTGCTGAGCACCACCCGCTTCGCCGGCGCGAGCGCCGACTACTCCTACCAGTGCAACGGTGACAACGCCGGTGTCTTCAGCTACTCCTGCCTCACCACCTCCAGCGCCTCCGCGGGCGACTACCTGATGCTGGTGAGCCCGTACCAGGCGGACACTCCGGTCGAGTACTCCATGCAGGGTGTCTGCAAGAGCGGCTGCACCACTCAGCCGAAGTCGGCCGACGTCACCTCGCTGGGCCCGACGAGCGGACCTGCCGGGACGTCCAACCAGGTTGTGCTGCACGGCGCGAACCTGACCCTCGGCACCCAGGTGGAACTCCGGTCCGGGGACGACTCCCGCACCGCCGAGCCGGTCTCCGTCAGCGCCGATGGCACCACGCTCACCGTGCGGCTCGGTACGTACGACCTCCCTCCGGGCGCGTACGACCTGGTGATCGACAACGTCGGGTACACATCCGGCATCCCGTCACCCGGCTACCTTCCGGGCGCCTACACCGTCACCGCCGCACCGGCGGCGACCCACAACCGCCTCGTCCCGGTCTCGCCGACGCGCTTCCTGGACACCCGCAACGGCACCGGCGCCCCCAGGGCACGGGTCGGCGCGGGCGGAATCGTCGAGCTCAAGGTCGCCGGGACGCACGGTATCCCCGCCACCGGGGTCACCGCGGTCGTCATGAACGTCACCGCCGTCCGGCCCACCGGCAACGGCCACGTCGACGTGTACCCCGCCGGTCAGCCGCTGCCGACCGTCTCCAGCGTCAACTACACGGCGCCGCAGACCATCGCCAACTTGGTGACGGTTCCCGTACGGAACGGATCGGTGGACCTGCGCAACAGTGCGGGCTCCGTCGA
Source organism: Streptomyces sp. NPDC048523 (assembly GCF_043199815.1). NCBI lineage: Bacteria > Bacillati > Actinomycetota > Actinomycetes > Kitasatosporales > Streptomycetaceae > Streptomyces > Streptomyces sp. NPDC048523. Next base: position 78,975 of record NZ_JBICWQ010000005.1, read on the forward strand.
CCTCCTCGCCGACGTCACGGGCTACTACGCGGAGGGGAGTTCAGGTTCGGCCTTGACACCGGTCTCGCCGACGCGCTTCCTGGACACCCGCAACGGCACCGGCGCCCCCAAGGCGCGGATCGGCGCGGGCGGAATCGTCGAGCTCAAGGTCGCCGGGACGCACGGTATCCCCGCCACCGGGGTCACCGCCGTCGTCATGAACGTCACCGCCGTCCGGCCCACCACCGGGGGCTACATCACCGTGTACCCCGACGGCCAGTCGCTGCCGGCCGTATCCAACATCAACTTCCCCGCCGGCCGGACGATCCCCAATATGGTCGTCGCCCCGGTCGTGAACGGTTCGGTGGACCTGCGCAACAGTGCGGGCTCCGTCGACCTCCTCGCCGATGTCACGGGATACTTCTCCGCCACCGGTTCGACCTTCACCCCGGCGGGCCCGCTGCGGCTACTGGACACACGCAGCGGACTGGGTGCCCGGCCCGGAGCCGTCGCCCCGGGCGGTCTGGTCAGCCTCCCGGTCACCGGTACGGCCGGCGTCCCCTCCTCCGGGGTCACGGCAGTGGTGCTCAACGTGACGGTCACGGCGCCTTCGGCCGGGGGATATCTGACGGTCCACCCGCACGGTCTGCCGGAGCCCGGCGTCTCGAACCTCAACTTCGGCGCAGGGCAGACTATTTCCAACATGGTCGTGGTGCCGGTGGTTGACGGACGGGTCACCTTCGCCAACCACACCGGTTCGGTCCAGGTCATCGCCGACCTGGCCGGGTACTACAGCAGCTGACCACCAGGTCGGGGGCGGGGCTCGCACCGCCCCCGACCGCTCCCTGTACACACCGAAACTGCCGCGCGCTCCGGCGAACGTCGGCCGGGCTGCGGTGTGCTCTCTGCTCGTGCGCTGATCCGGCGGGCGAGTGCGAGCGGGCCCACTGCGGCGAGGGCGCCCGCTGCGAGTGCCGTCCACCCTGAAGGCGCCCTGGTAGCGGCCGCGGGCGTGGACCGGGGCGAGGCCGGCGACGACCGAGGCGGCGATGCCGGCCGCGGAGTCCTCGCCCAGCGACCGCCCACCCCATGATCTGAGAACGCGCAAGCGAGTGTGAAAGCCGCCGTGACAGCTTTGTCACCGTGGGTACACATTCCGCACTCTCCGCACAGGTCGGCGAAGGCGCTCGCCAGGGGTGCCCTGGACACGGGGGCACCCCTCTGGCATTCACCGTCCCCGGCGTGGCGCAGCATCGCGGTCGCTCTCGTCAGGCCTGCAGCTTCCGGTGGAGGTGCAGGCCTGGAGGTTGCTGTTCCGGACCCTCAGTACAGCGCCTTGTAGACGCCCCAGCCGCTGCCGATCTTCACGCGGGCGCCGAAGCCGCCCTTGCCGTTGCCCGCCCAGCGGTACAGGTTGCCCGCGGTATCGCGGGTGAGGAGGTCGTTGCGCCCGTCCTGAGTCAGGTCGCCGACACCGACCAGGGCGTTGTAGGCGTTGAAGCCCGAGGCGATCTTCACGCGCCCCCCGATGCCGCCCTTTCCGTTGCCGTACCAGCGGTAGAGGTTGCCGGCCTTGTCCCGGCCGAGAAGGTCTCCGGTTCCATCGCCATTGAGGTCGCCCGTGCCCACCAGCGCCGTATAACCGGACAGCCCTGTGCCGATGCGCACCCGGGACTTGAACGTGCCCTTGCCGGTGCCGGCGTAGAACCACAGGACTCCGGACCGGTCACGGCCCAGCAGGTCGGACCGGCCGTCACGGTTGAGGTCCCCGGACGACGTCAGCAGGTTGTACTGGTTCCAGCCCTTGCTAATGACAGTGGACTTGTTGGTTCCCCGGGCGAAGTACACCTGCCCGAAGCCCCAGTACGCACGCAGTTCGCCGGTGGAGTTGCGGACCAGCATGTCCGCGTACCCGTCGCCGTTGAGGTCGCCGGCCGGCACCAAGGTGGAGGAGGTCGGCCAGTCCGCGGTGTAACTGCGGTTGTAGAAGTGCCCCTTGGGATGCCCCTCCCATGAGTCGGTCCGGCCGTCCTTCCGGACCGCCACCATGTCCGGAAACCCGTCGCAGTCGTAGACATGGGTCGGCAAGGCGCCGCACATCACGTCCAGGCCGCCGCTTCCCACCCGCACCGGCACGTTTCCACCGTTGAACCTCGCGGTCAGCTGCCAGGTGTAGAGACCGCTCGGGGCAGGAGCACCGTTCGACTCCCGGCCGTTCCACGAGGCCGAGATGCCGTCGAGACCGCGTTCGGCCCCACCTCTCACCACAGCCACCCGGCGCCCGGTCGTCTTCTGGACGATGTCCAGTTCCCAGGAGTCCACGGGGCGGCTCAGCAGCAACGAGGCCGTCCAGGTCGAGTAGTACGACGAAGTGGTCCTCGGTGCGACGCTCCCGGAGGTGTACGCCGCCCCGATCACCGGAGCGGAGTCCGGTACCCCGTCCGCGCTCACGTGCACGCGGCGATCGGCGTCCACGTAGGCGATGTGGCCGCTGTACTTGTCCACGGTCCACGTGATCCTGCGGTCGTCCGCGAGCGTTCCGGCCGGGAGGGCGGCCATGGAGCGCTCCGCGAGCGGGTTGCCGGTGTGGAAGTCCGTCAGCTTGAGCTCGCCCGCGTCCCGGTCGTGCCGGACCACGTAGCCGTCACCGAGCATGGCGGGGCCCGACGGCACAGCGAAGCCGCGGTTGTTCGTCAGGTCGTACACCCCGGCCTGCTTGTCGGCACCGCAGGACCAGTAGAGCCAACGCGCTGTCGCCTGCAGTTCGGTGGGCACGCAGGCGGCACCGGTCCGCACGGTGCGGACGGGTTTGCCGGGAGTGGCCGCGTCCGAGGTCAGCCGCTCCGCGGTCAGCGTGCCGGGGCTGCTGGGGGTCGCGCTCCACAGGGTGGAGTACCAGAGCGCCGCGGCCTGCACCGGGCGGCTGCGTACAACCTTGTTGTAGCCCGGGTCGATCAGATACTGGGTTCTCGGGGACCCGCCGTCCACCACCACGTACGAATACGACGCGTCCCTGACCTCGCCGCCACTGCCGGGCAACGGCACCTGCACGTGCGACGTGTTGGCGTCCACGCGGGTCTCCAGGTACGTCCGCCCTGCTGTCTCGGACAGGAAGGACAGGCCGTACCAGTTGCCCTCGACGGTCCGCACGCAGTCCTCACCCGTCGCACAGCGCACGGCGGAAGAGGGCATGCCCGCGGGCAGGGGCTTGGCCGCTCCCGCGACGGGGGCCGGCCCGGTACCGACGTCCTGCTGGTAGAGGGAGAGCTTGGCCTGCATGCTGTCCACCCGGTTCAGGGTGCCCCGGTACAGGTTCAGTCCCAGGACCTTGGCGATTACCGGGGGCAGCGGCTGGACCACCTCGTGCGCAGGCGACCCGTCGGAGCCGGCGGCGAAGCGGTGCACCGCCCAGTCGCCGGTGCCGGAGCCGCCGACGAGCAGGGCGCTCCCGTCCGCCGTCTGCGGTGGGGAGTCCGACACGAGCGCGATGTGGTCGAGTGCGGTGCTCGGCTCCCCGCCGTCGAGCGGCCGGGACGTCAGCCGCCGACCGAGCGTGGTGCCCGAGGTGGCGTCCGGGCCCGAGGTCAGGAGGGTGCCGCCGAGGAGGGCCACGGGGGCCGCGTCGGCGGGCAGCGGGAACTCCTGCGTCCCGGAGGACACGTCACCGCGGGGCAGCCAGCGCAGTCCGGTGAAACCGTGCCCCCACCAGGCGATGCGGTCGGCGCTCAGCAGGATGCGCAGGCCCTGGCCGCTCATCGCCTCCGGAAGAGGGGTGATCATGGCGGTCCCGGGGTCCAGCAGGCCGTAACGGTACGCGCCGTCCTGCCGGAAGGAGATCACCGCGCCGTGGTCGTCCGTGGCGCTCTCCTGCAGGGGGAGGCTGCTCAGCTGGGCACCCGCGGGCAGGCCGGTGATGGGCAGCGGTTGCGCGGGATCGGTGCCGGTGTCGAGGAGCACACCGGCGGAACTGGTGGTGCTGGTCGCGGACTCCAGCGCCAGCACCTTGCCCGCGACGGTCCCCCGGAACGTGTAGCCGGCCGGGAGCTGCGCCTCGCGGCGCTCACCGGTGTGCGGATCGAGCAGGGTGTACCAGGCGGTGCCCCGGGCCGGGCTCGGTGAGACGGCGAGCAGGTCTCCGTCGGCACCGACGGGGCGTACGAGCGCGTTGGCCGGCAGGGTCTGCAGGCCGGGCACCTGTGTCGAGGTGCCGCTCGCGAAGTCGGTCCAGGTGTAACCGTCCCGGCCCTCCTGCTGGTGCAGGAACCCGGTGCTGCCCGCCGCCAGCGGGGTGTCCACACGGGGTGTGGCGCGCTCGGCGGCCGGGATCACGACCTCCTGGGACGAGTCCGCCGCGGTAGCCGCCTGAGCGGCCCACGCGGGCGGCGCGTCCACGGCGAGCGGAATGGCCGTTCCCGCGGCCGCCAGAATCGTGGCGGCCGCACCGACCCTGAGGCCCGCGCCACCTCTGCGGCGGCGACCTCCGTGCAGTGGTTCAGTCGACGTCCGGGTCAATGCCCCCACGTCTCCCCCTCATTGATGTGATGATCTGCCGCCGCGCGGCGCCCCGCCGTGGCCGGACGCGCTGCCGCGTCCCCCCTGGTGGCCGCGGTGGATCTTGCCGGCCGGTTGTGCGGTAGACGCTAACCGATCAACGAAGTCCCGGTCCGCCCTGTCGGGATTACGATCAGACAACCCGACGACGCACTGGCGGGGCGACCAGGGAGCGGCCATGCGAAGGCGCGGCCGGAGCCCGACTGCGTACCCCATGGAGGGACCTCATTGTCCGGGTCCTTGTCCGGGTCTTTGTCCGGGTCTTTGTCCGGGTCTTTGTCCGGTGCGCGGACGACTGCCAGCCTGCAATGCTGTACGCGCAGCCCGTTTGAGCTGCGGCGCGAACCTCTGCGAACGCCGCCCCCGGACGGCCGCGCGGACAGTCGGAAGCGGGTGGGGGCAACCCCGCGGTGGGCCCTTCATCGCGGGTTTGCGCCCGGTGGAGAGGTCAGTGCACCGACAACCCCCCGTCCACAAAGATCGACTGACCCGTGACGTAGGCCGAGGCCCGGCTCGCCAGGAACACCGCCGCGCCCGCGAAGTCCTCCGGGACGCCGTTGCGGCCGGTCATCGTGCGGGCGGCCAGGGACGCGACCTGTTCCGGGTCGTCGGCGAGGCGGGAGTTGAGGGGGGTCAGGACGAAGCCGGGGACGAGGGTGTTGCAGGTGACGCCGTGCGGGGACCAGGCCTCGGCCTGGGAGCGGGCCAGGGACTCCAGGCCGCCCTTGGAGACGCCGTAGGCGCCGCTGCTGACGAAGGCGCGGTGGGCCTGCTGGGACGTGATGTGGATGATCCGGCCGAAGCCGCGTTCGGCCATGCCGGGGCCGAAGCGCTGGCCCAGGAGGTAGGGGGCCTCCAGGTTGACCGCCATGGTGGTGTCCCACACGTCGTCGGTGAGCTCGGTCATCGGTGGACGCAGGTTGATCCCCGCGGAGTTGACCAGGATGTCCGGTTCACCGAACAGCGCGGCCGCTGCCTCCGCCGCCGTACGGACACCGTCCCTTGTGCTCAAGTCGCCGCTCACCCAGGCCGCCCGGCAGCCGCCGGACCGCAACTCCTCGACCGCCGACGTCAGTTCGGGCTCCCTGCGGGCCACGATCACCACGCTCGCCCCCGCCCGCGCCAACGCCCCCGCGATCGCCCTGCCGATGCCCGAGCTCCCGCCCGTCACCAGCGCCACCCGGCCGTCCAGCGAGAAGAGTTGGGAGAGATACGCCTGGGAAGTCATGCCCGCACCCTAAGGCGGTACCTGGTCCCCCATGACCCGCATTCTCGTCGGCACGTGCTCCTGGACCGATCCCGCACTCGTCCGCAGCGGCTGGTACCCGCCGGGCCGGCGGGACGCCGAGGGGCGGTTGCGGTACTACGCCGAGCGGTTACCGGTGGTGGAGGTGGACGGCACGTTCTACGCCCTGCCCAGCGAGCGCAACAGCCGTCTGTGGGCGGAGCGTACGCCCGACGGGTTCGTGTTCGACGTGAAGGCGTACGCCTCGCTCACCGGGCATCCGGCGAAGCAGACCGCCCTCGCGGGCGTCCCCCTGGACGAGGTGTGGGCGCGGTTCGCCGCCGGGATCGAGCCGTTGCGGGAGGCGGGACGGCTCGGCGGGGTGCTGTTCCAGTTCCCGCCGTGGCTGCGGCCGGGAACGCGGGCGGAGCGGTTCCTGGAGGAGACCGCGGAACGGACCGCCGGGTGGCCCGTCCATGTGGAGTTCCGGCATCCGTCCTGGTGGGAGGAGGGGCAGCAGGACCTCACCTGCGCGCTGCTCGGCAAGTACGACTTCGCCGCCGTGGCCGTGGACATGCGGCAGGGGCTGCCCGCCTCCCTGCCGCCGGTCACCCCCGTCACCGCGCCCCGGCTGTCCGTCGTGCGCTTCCACGGGCGCAGCTCCTCCTGGGGCCGCGGCAGCAAGGAGGACCGTTTCCGGTACGACTACACGCGCGCCGAACTCGCCGAGTGGGTACCGCGGTTGCACGCACTGGCCGAGCGGTCCGACGAGCTCCACGTCCTGTTCAACAACTGCTGCGGAGCGGCCGCCGTGCACGCCGCCGAGACCATGGCGGACCTGCTCAGCGCACGATCCTCATCGTCTTCGTCACGCTGACCTGGTCGACGTCGGAGACCCTGATCGTCGCCTTCATCCGCCAGTCGCCCGCGAGGGGGAGGGTGAGGTCGTTCGTGCCCCAGTAGCCGCCCATGTTCTTCAGGCCGGCGTCGATCGGGCCGATCTGCTTGGCCGGGAGGGTGAAGGACAGCCGCAGTTCGGGGACCGTGGCGAGGCCGCCGTCGGCCGCGTAGACGATGGCCTGGACCGAGTTCTCGCCGGTGCGGCCCGGGTCGAGGGTGATCTGCACCTTGCCCGTGGCGCCGCCCACCGCGAAGGGGACGTTGGTCAGGGACGCGGCGGGCAGTCCGCCCTCGGCCGGTCCCGCCTCGGCCGCCTCGGCCTGCGCCCGCCCGGGCAGCGTGCCGCTCAGCACGGTGCTCAGCACCAGGACCACGACCCCGACGGCCACTTCGGCGAGCACGGAACGACGCAGTCCGTGGCGGTAGGCCGGTGCGGCCGGTGCGACGGGTGCGGCCGGGCCGGGGGGGACGGGCGCCGGTTCCGAGGCCGACGGCGGCCCGTCCACCCGCGCCGACTCCACGCCGGCCGGGGCCCCGTCCGCCACCGGCTCCGCGGTGCTCGACGCTCCCCCCACCCGCTCCGGCACCCTCTCCCGTAGGACCGCCTCCGCCTCCGGCTCCCGCTTCCGCTCGGTCGTGATCGTCACCAGTCGCCCCGTCCACCGTCGCGACAGCCGTGCCGCCGCCAGCAGCAGGGTCACCGCGAGGAGCTTGAGGACGAGCAGGTGGCCGTACGTCGTGCCGGTGATCGCGCTCCAGGAGCCGAGGCCGCGCCAGGACTGGTAGACGCCGGTGCCGACGAGGACGGTCACGGAGGCGAAGGCCAGCCGCGAGAAACGGGCGACGACGACGGCCGGGACGTGCGACGAGGCCCGGTAGAGCGTGGTGAGCAGGGCCGCGAGACCGCCCAGCCAGACGGCCATCGCCAGCACGTGCAGCACCGCGGACGTCATCGCCACCGGCACCTGGATCCCGGCGGACGCGTGTTCGGCTGCGGCCCAGGTCAGCGCGAGACCCACGGCGAGCGCGCCGCCCGCCGCCTGCCACGCGCGCGGCAGCCTCGACTCGCCGAGCCGCAGCAGCCGTACGACGAAGAAGTACCCGATGAGCAGCAGCGCCAGGCGGACCAGGAGGGCCTCGCCGGGGCGGGTGGTCAGGGTGCGTTCGAAGGCCTTCAGTGAGAACGCGGACGCCGGGCCCGCCCCGGACTCGTACGGCGCCCGCAGCACCAGCAGGAACACGGTCGAGCCGAGCAGGGTGCCCCAGCCCGCCCACAGGAGCCGGCGCAGCCGGGACGGCTCCGGGGGGCGGCAGGCGGTGAGGAAGACGGCGGTGCCGATGAGCAGGGCCACGGCGAGGTAGGCCAGGTAGCGGCCCATGTTGAAGAGGCTCTCCGTGGCCGGGTTCTCGGTCGGGCCGGTGTCCACGAACACGGTGGCCGGGGAGGGTTTGCCGACGGAGAAGGTGAAGGCGCCGGAGACCGGGTGGCTGTCGGCCGAGACCACCCGCCATGCCACCGTGTAGGTGCCCTGGGCGAGTTTCGCGGGCAGGGAGACACGGGCCGTGTCGGAGCCGCCCGCGCCGTGTCCGGCGTCACCGGTCTTCAGGCGCTTGCCGTCCGGGTCCAGCACCCGGAAGGAGTCGTCGAGCAGGCCGACCGACTCGGTGAAGGTCAGGGTGATGTCACGGGGGGCGGACTTGAGGACGCTTCCGTCCTCGGGGTCCGTGGCCTTGAGGGCCGCGTGGGCCGACGCGGCCCCGGCACCGCCGAAGAGGAGCAGGACCAGCACGGTGCCCAGCAGCACCAGCCCTTGAAGTCCTCGCCTTCGCCGGCCTGCGCTGCTGCCTGCACGCTCACACCTCACGTCACTACTCCGTACCTGGGCTCGCGGTCTTCCCGACATGTACGGACGCGGACCGCCGAGCGCTCACCACGTCGGCCGGGCGGACACCCCGCCGTCCACCACCAGGTCGTGCCCGGTGACCCAGGACGCGAGCGGGGAGGCGAGGAACACGCACGCGTCGGCCACGTCCTCGGGGCGCCCGAGCCTGCCCAGGGGCGCCTTCCGCACCCACCGCTCCACCCCCTCCGGCCAGGCCTCCGCCAGCCCGTCCCGGTCGATCAGCCCGGGCGAGACCGTGTTCACGCGGATGCCGTGCGGGCCGTACTCCAGGGCCGCCGACCGCGCGTGCATCACGATGGCGGCCTTGGAGGCGGAGTAGTGGGCGTGCCCGGGAGCGGGGTGGCTCGCCTCGACGGACGCGATGTGGGTCACGCAGCCGCCCGGCCCCATGACCTCGGCCGCCGCCTGCGTACACGCGAAGACGCCGGTGAGGTTGGTGTCCACGACGGCCCGCCACTGCGCGGTCGTCATCCCGGGCAGCGGCCGCGTGGGCTGCACACCCGCGTTGTTGACCAGGGCGGTCAGTCCCCCGCCCCATTCCGCCACCTCCCGGACCAACCGGTGGCACGCGTCCTCGTCCCGCAGATCCGCTTCCAGTACGACGGCCCGGGCGCCGAAGTCCTCGATCCGGGACGCCACTTCCCGGGCCGCTCCGGCGGTGGCCGACGCCGCTGTACGGCAGTGGACCGCGACCGCGGCCGCGCCCTGCTCGGCGAACCGCAGCGCGATGCCCCGCCCGATGCCACCGCCGGCGCCCGTGACCAGGGCGACCTGGCCCTCCAGAAGTCTCATGGGCGGCACAGTCCCGCGATCCGCTCGGCCTCGGACGGATAACGCGCCGTCAGTTCGGCCGGGTCGCCGTGCTCGTAGTCCTCGTAGGTGAAGCCGGGGGCCATGGTGCAGCCGAAGAAGGTCCACGCGCCGCGGGTGCGGGCCCCCATCCAGGTGCCCGCGGGCACGGTCAGCTGGGGGTGCTGGCCGTCGCGTATGTCCGGGCCCAGGACGGCGGTGGTCGCCGTGCCGTCCGGGGCCAGGAGCAGGAGGTCCAGGGGGTCGCCGAGGTAGTGGTGCCAGATCTCGTCACTGGGCAGGCGGTGCAGGGCGGAGTAGTCGTCCGAGGTCAGCAGGGCGACGATCGCCGTGCCGTGGGGCCTTCCGTCGGCGCGTTCCTGCCCCGCCCAGGTCTGCCGGAACAGCCCGCCCTCACGGGGGATCGGTTCCAGGTTGTAGTGGGCGACGAGGTCGTCAGGCGTCACCCGGAAAGGCTACCTCCCTTGTCAGGAAGGCCAGTTGGGCGCGCTTCTCCGGCAGGTGCACATCAGGGATGTCGATCTCCGGCAGCACGACCGCGTCTCCGGCCACGAACCCCTGCTTCAGGAAACGGGTGATCGCCTTCTCGTTGCGCACGTCCGGATCGACCACGACCCGCCGCCGGTCCAGACCCAGCAGCACGTACGAGGCGACGGCACCCAGCAACGCCGACGACCAGCCGGTCCGGGTGCCGCCCGAGGTGACGGGCGCGAGCAGCAGGTGGACGCCGATGTCACCGGGGCGGACCTCGTAGCACTCGCTGACCCGGTCGGCCTCCGGCTCGTAGGTCTGCAGGAGCCCGACCGGTTCGCCGTCCCTCTCCAGGAGATACGCGTGGTGGGTGTCGAGGGTGTCCACATGGGCGTAGACCTCAGCCACTTGCTCCTGTGTGAGGCCGTTCATGCCCCAGAACACGGCGCGCTCCTCGCGCACCCAGGCGTGCACGGTCGCCGCGTCGGCGTGCGGGTCGAGCCGCAGGATGCGGACGGTGCCGAAGCCGTCCACGCGCTGGGTGTGGACCGCCTCACGTGTGGGGATGTCGGACATCGCTCTCCTCAGTCTTCCTTCGTCAGGTGCTGCCAGTCGGTGACGACCGGGACGAGATCCCCCTTGAGCCACAAGGGGAGTTGGTCGCGGTGATGCGGTGAACCGGGGACACCGGACGCGCCCAGCGGGACCACCCAGAGGCTGTCCTCGCGGCGGGCCAGGTCCCAGACGTAACGGGCGGCCGGGCCGCGCGCGGCGAGGTCGGTGAGTCCGGGGACCGCGGAGGTGCACAGCACGCAGTCGTGGTCGCCGGAGAGGGCAGGAGCGTCCCCTTCACTGCCGGGGAGCGCCTGCCAGGCGGCGAGGCGGTGGGTGTCGCCCCACGTGCCCGGCGGCGGCTCGGCGGCCACTTCCTCCACGGCGGCCCGCACGATTCCGGCCCGGTCGATGCCGTACAACTCCTCGGCGCGCAGGAGGTGTTCGAGCGCGAAGGCGATACGCGGGACGAGACCGAGCCAGGGGAGGAGGACGTCGGGGTAGGCGGGCGGGTCCGCCAGGGCCGCGAACGCGGGGTGCGCGGCGAGCCGTCGTACGACCGCGCCGCGTACGGCGGCGTACAGGGCGGCCTCCGTGCTGTTCGCGGTCATGCGGCGATCCCAGCGGAGAATCGTTTCCCTCGCGGTCATGGCCTCGGGGCTCAGGTCATCGAGGGCCTCGATGTGGTCCAGCAGGGGCTGTGCCGAACCGAGATGGGTGTCCATGTGGATCAGGGGCATGTCGGCGGCCGACCACCGCTCCCTCTCCTCCAGCAGGGCGGTGATGCGGTTCGCCCGGTGGGGCGGGGCGAACTCGACGCCGAGCGGGGTGGCGGGGCCGCGCTGGTTGGCCATCACGGCGATGCCGTCGGTGAGACCGGCGCGGGGGGTGTCGTGCCAGCCCTGCCAGTCGTGGCCGGGCTCCCAGGCGGGGACGGGGTGCAGCCGGTTGGCCTCCGCACGCAGGGGGACCCTGCCGGCGACCCGGTGCAGCAGTCCGCCCTCGGTGTCGGCGGCATGGACGACGTTCACGGGCTCGGCCCACAGATCGAACGCCCGGTCCACGTCGGCGGTGCGGCGGGCCCGGAGCAGGGGGAGCAGGGCGCTGAAGCCGAGATCCTCGGTGACCCGGGGCGGGTAGCGGAGGGAGAGGGCCACGGGCGTGCCGGGGAAGCCCGGCAGCTCCCCCTCCGGCGCTCCCCCGTCCAGCCCTTCCGGCACTCCCCCGTCCAACCCTTCCGGGCCCCCCGCGATCACAGGTCCCCGCCCGGTCTCGATCACCTCGATCTCGACCGACGACACGCCCGCCACCTCGACCGTCTCGGTGTGCCGGGTGGCACGGTGCCAGGTGCCGTCCGGGCCGAGGGCCTCCACCCCCGCCCCCGTGCGGCGCAGTCGCTCCCGGTACAGGTCCTGGTAGTCGGCCATGGCGTTGGTGATGGACCAGGCGACCGTGCCGGTGTGGCCGAAGTGGGCGATGCCGGGAACGCCGGGGACGGCGAGTCCGATGACGTCGAACTCGGGGCAGACCAGGTGGATCTGCTGGTAGACACCGGGGTCCTCGATGAAGCGGTGGGGGTCGCCCGCGAGGACGGCGTGGCCGGTGGTGGTGCGGGCGCCGGCGACCAGCCAGCCGTTGCTGCCGGAGGTGCCCGGGCCGTCGGCGGCGAAGAGGCCGACCGCGTCCGGGCCCAGGTGCCGTATGGCCTCGTCCCGCCAGAGCTTGGCCGGGAAGCCGGCGAAAAGGATGTGCGTGGCGAGCCAGACGCCGAGCGGGGTCCACGGCTCCCAGCGCCCGGGGGCGAGGCCGACGCGCGCGAACTCGGGGGCGGAGGTGCCCGGCAGCTCCTCGTTCACGCCGTCGACGTACGCCCGCACCCAGTCGGCCGTCTCCGGGTCCCGTCTCTCCAGGGCCCCGAAGCAGCGTCTCGCGGTGTCGTCCAGGCGGGCCCGTCTCGCGAGGGTGTCCCAGGGCAGGGCCCCGGCGCCGAGGAAGGCGGCCAAGGTGCCCTGCGCGCGATGCCGTTCGACCTCCAGCTGCCAGGCACGGTCGCGGGCGGTGCCCTGACCCTGGGCGCGGGCGAGTTCACGCGCGCTGCCCGCGCGGAGATGGGGGATCCCCCAGGCGTCGCGGTAGATCTCGATACTCACCCTCGAACCCGCTCCTCTTTAAGTTAGGCTAACCTAAGTTGACTTGGTGGGAGAATCGTACGCGAAGGGTGCAAAGACCATGGGGCAGGGGCACGGCTGGGAGGGAGCGGTCCTGCGGCTGCTGCGTGCGAAGGACTTCGTGTGCACCGTGACGGGCGCCGAGGACGTCACCGACGCGTACCGGCGGGTGCACCTCACCGACGGCGGAATGCTGGCGGCCACCGGCGTCCACCCGACGATGTGGGTCCGCCTGTGGTTCGCCGCGGCGGGCAAGCCGCACCAGCGCGCCTACACCCTGGTCGACCCGGACCCCGCGGCGGGCACCTTCACGCTGGAGTTCGCTCTGCACGACGGCATCGCCAGCGACTGGGCCCGCGCCGCGAAGCCCGGCGACACCGTCGAGGCCACCGTCCACGGCACCGGCTTCGACCGCCCCGACCCCGAGCCCACGCACGTCTTCGCCTTCGGCGACCCGGCCTCCCTGCCCGCCCTCAACTCCCTCCTCGGCGCCCTGGACTCCTCCCCCGCGACCGTCTGGTTCGAGGGCGGCGACGAGGGCCTCCCCTTCCGCACCGACCCCTCCCGCCACGAGGTCCGCCGGGTACTGCGCCTCGACTCAGGGGCGCACCTCGTCGCCCAGGTGAAGGCGGACCTGCCCGGCCTGCTGCGGAGCCACCCGGACGCGTACGTCTGGATCGCCTGCGACACGGCGACGACCCGGACCCTGTCGTCGTACGTCCGCAAGGAGCTGGGTGTGCCGAAGCAGCGGGTGCACGCGCTCGGCTACTGGCGGGAGCTGCCCGCCGGCTCCCGGTAGAGGCGCGCTGCCGACGGGGGCATGATCGGGGACATGGACGTCACCCTTCACCTCGCCCAGGACCCCGAGGCCGACGAACTCCTCGGCCGCTCACCGCTCGCCGCGCTGGTCGGGATGCTGCTGGATCAGCAGGTTCCGATGGAGTGGGCGTTCAAGGGCCCCCGCACCATCGCGGACCGGCTCGGCGCGAGCGACCTCGACGCGCACGACATCGCCGCGCAGGACCCGGACGCGTTCGTCGCGCTGCTCTCCGAGAAGCCGGCCGTGCACCGCTACCCGGGCTCGATGGCCAAGCGGATCCAGCAGCTGTGCCAGTACCTCGTCGAGCACTACGACGGCCGGGCCGAGCTGGTGTGGAAGGGCGTGGCCGACGGCCGTGAACTGCTGCGCCGGCTGGAGGAGCTGCCGGGGTTCGGGAAGCAGAAGGCGCAGATCTTCCTGGCGCTGCTGGGCAAGCAGCTGGGCGTCCGGCCGACGGGCTGGCGGGAGGCCGCGGGCGCGTACGGCGAGCCGAAGTCCTTCCGGTCCGTCGCCGACATCACCGGTCCCGAGTCGCTGACGAAGGTCCGCGCGCACAAGCAGGAGATGAAGGCGGCGGCCAAGGCGGCGAAGACGGCGAAGACGGCTGAGAAGTCCTAGTCAGCCGGGTGGCCGTGCGGTGCACGGCGGTCCCAGCATGGACCATGACCGAGTTCGACGACCGCTTCGACGATCGCTCCGACGACCGCAAGGTCCACGCGGGCCACCCGCCGGTCCGTCTCGCCGGGGACTTCGCCGCACGCGCCCGAACCCCCTCGAGGGCCCCCTGCCCGCTCTCTCCCGGGCGGCCTGGCAGGTCGTCCTGCTGACCGGCGTCGCCTCGCTGCTCGCTGTCGGTGTGCTCTTCGGCGTGCCGCCACGCCCTTGGCGCCCCCTCACTACTGCACCCGGGTGAATCCCCTGGCCGAAGTGATGAAGGGAGCGTGCCGGAGGGGGAGACGAGGTGTGTGAGTTCCGTACGACGCCCCCCGTGCAGCCGTGACTGGCTGCGGGCGCTCGTGCTGTTGCTCGCGCTGCTGGTTCCCGGCGCACATCTGCAGGCGCAGGCGATGCCGCCCGTCCCGGCCGGGGAGCTCGTCGAGTACGACGTCCTCGACACGGCCCTGCGGCCACCGGCCAGGATCGTCCACCGTGCGGTCGTACCTCTGAGGCCGGTTCCATGGCCCGAGGCGGTCCCCGGGGTGCCGGCGGACCGTACCCTCCCGGTGGCCCCGCGACCGCCGCACGCGCTGCCCGCCCTGCGTTCCGTGGTCCTGCGCTGCTGACAGAGCCCGCTTCCGACAGGTCTGTTCAGCACTCACGCGAGGAACACCGCCATGCCCGTCGACCCTTACGCGGTCCTGCGCGCCCTGCTGCGCGCGGAGGCCGCCCGCAGTGCGCCGAAACCGCAGAGCACGACGAAACAGCCGCCGGTGAGAGAGGAGAAGCGCGGCTGAACCTCCGGAGGAGGCGGGGCTACCGCCTCCTCCGGGCCGTACCGAAGACCGAGCGGGTGATCTCACGCCCGATCTGCGTGCCCAGCGACCGCGCGAGCGACTTGAACATGCCGCTGCCGACGACCTGTTCGACGACGGAGGGGTTCTCCTCCCGCGCAGAAGGCGGGACCTTCGGCGCGGCCTTTGCCGGGACCATCTCGTCCGGGCCCTTGGCGCCGTGGGAGTCGAGCCTCTCGTACGCCGACTCCCTGTCCACAGCCTGTGCGTAACGTCCGTACAGCGAGGAGGCCCTGACCGCCGAGTCCAGCGCGTCTGCGTCGAGGGGACCCATCAGGGACTCGGGGGCGCGCAGGCGGGTCGCGGCGACGGGCGTAGGAGCCCCCTTCTCGCTCAGCACCGTCACCACGGCCTCCCCCGTCCCCAGGCCGGTGAGCAGCTCCTCGAGGTCGTACGCGGAGTCGGGGAAGGTTTTCACGGTCGCCTTCAACGCCTTCTGGTCGTCCGGCGTGAAAGCCCGCAGCGCGTGCTGGACCCGGTTGCCGAGCTGGGCGAGGACATCGGCGGGTACGTCCTTCGCGGTCTGCGTGACGAAGAAGACGCCGACTCCTTTCGAGCGAATCAGCCGGACGGTCTGCGTGAGGGAGTCGAGGAACGCCTTCGAGGCCCCGTTGAAGAGCAGATGCGCCTCGTCGAAGAAGAAGACGAGCTTCGGCTTGTCGACGTCCCCGACCTCCGGCAGATCGTGGAAGAGATCGGCGAGCAGCCACATCAGGAAGGTCGAGAAGAGCCGCGGCCGGTCCTGTACGGCGGCCAGCTCCAGGACGGACACGAGCCCGCGTCCGTCGTCCGCGACCCGCAGCAGCTCACCGGTGTCGAACTCGGGCTCCCCGAAGAAGTCGGCCATGCCCTCCGCCTCGAAGGCGGTGAGGGAGCGCAGGATCACTCCCGCGGTGGCCGTGCTCAGCCCGCCGATGCCCTTCAACTCGCTCCTGCCCTCGTCGGAGGTCAGAAAGGCGACGACGGCCCGCAGGTCCTTCAGGTCGACCAGGTCCAGCCCCTTCTGGTCGGCGTAGTGGAAGATCAGGCCGAGGGACTGCTCCTGGGTCTGGTTGAGCTGGAGCACCTTGGACAGGAGCAGCGGACCGAAGCTGGTGACGGTGGCCCGGACCGGAATGCCGTGCCCGATGCCGCCGAGGGCGTAGAACTCCGCGGGAAACCCGGTGGGCTCCCACTGCTGATGCACGTCGGCGGCCCTGGCCTGCACCTTCTCGTTCCGTGCGCCCGGCTCGCCGATCCCCGACACATCGCCCTTGATGTCGGCGAGGAAGACGGGCACTCCCTGCGCCGACAGCTGCTCGGCGACGAGCTGGAGCGTCTTGGTCTTGCCGGTGCCGGTGGCGCCGGCGACGAGCCCGTGCCGGTTGAGCATCGGAAGAGGGATCCTGACCTGCGCGTCCGGGAGGCAGACGCCGTCCCACAGCAGCGCGCCGAGGTCGAGCGCGGGCCCGGCGAAGGCATAGCCGGAGGCGATCTCCAGGGCCTGCCGGGGCAGCGCGGCGGAGCCGGACTGTGCCTTTGGCATGGACCGGTCGGTGGTTGCCGCGGCGGCTCCCGTCACACCCTCCGGCGGGGTCTTTCGCTCACTCATACCAAACCCCTGCTCCCGTTACGCCCCTTTTCGCGACTTTTTTCCAGCGTCGCACTCGGCCGCCATGGCTGCGCCCGGAAGGTCTTGACCGGTAGGCTTTCCGTGTGATCTTCAAGCGCATCGGAAACGGCCGGCCGTACCCCGACCACGGCCGGGAAAGCACCCGGCAGTGGGCGGACGTCGCACCGCGCCCGGTCCGCCTCGATCAGCTGGTGACGACCAAGGGCCAGCTCGACCTGGAAACCCTGCTCGCCGAGGACTCGACGTTCTACGGCGACCTGTTCGCGCACGTCGTGAAATGGCAGGGCGACCTGTACCTGGAGGACGGTCTCCACCGCGCGGTGCGGGCGGCACTCCAGCAGCGACAGGTGCTGCACGCGCGCGTGCTCGAGCTGGACTGAGCGACCGCGCTGTAGAGGTTTGACCCTTTCGGGTTCACCTGTGCCGTGGTCAATGATCATCTAGTAGGCATTGCCGTCCCGGCGCACTACGCTGCGCCCATGAGCATGCTGACGCCCCCCGGCATGGGCGGTAAGTACCGGATCACGGGCGACAAGTACCCCCGGATGCGTCGGCCCCGGCGGCGCGGCAGGCTCGTGCTCGGCGTGGTGGCCTCCGTCGCCGCGCTGAGCCTGGTCGGCTGGGGCACGCTCCAGCTCATCGACGTGTTCACGGGTGGCGGGGACCGGGCCTCCGCGGCCAGCTCCGGGACGGACTGCAGGACGAAGGCCGGCGCGTCCCCCTCCCCCTCCGCGGCCCCTCTCCCCAGGCCGGGCCAGATCACCGTCAACGTCCTGAACGCCACGGCTCGCGGCGGACTCGCCAAGAAGACGGCGGACGAGCTGAAGAAGCGGGGCTTCAAGATCGGCGAGGTGGGCAACGCGACGGCGACCTACGACAAGAAGGTCAAGGGCACGGGGGTACTGCTCGGTCCCTCCTCCGCCCTCAAGACCTCGCTGCCGGTCCTCGCGACGCAGCTGGCCTCCGCCGAGACCCGCACGGACACCCGCAAGGGCGTCGAGGTCGACCTGATCATCGGGACGGCTTTCAAGAACCTCACGCCGAAGGCGACGGCGGACAAGTCGATGGCAGCGCTGGCCCGTCCCGACGCGTCGGCGACGACGTCGAAGAAGAGCTGCTGAGGTGTCGTAGGGCGGAAGTGGGCGCCTATTGGGGTGCCGGGTCAGGTTTTCGGGCGGGTGCGGGCCCGTGGGAACTGCGCACAACGCCCGCCCCCACCGAACCCGCAGGCAACCCCTACTCGGCCGACCCGTACAGACGGTCGCCCGCGTCGCCGAGGCCCGGGACGATGTAGCCGTGCTCGTTGAGGTGGTCGTCGACCGCGGCCGTGACCACCGTGACCGGCGTACCCGCCAGCTCGCGCTCCATGATCTCCACGCCCTCGGGGGCGGCCAGCAGCACCACCGCTGTCACATCGTCCGCGCCCCGCTTGATCAGCTCACGGATCGCGGCGACCAGGGTGCCACCCGTCGCGAGCATCGGGTCGAGGATGTACACCTGCCGCCCGGACAGGTCCTCCGGCATACGCGCGGCGTACGTGGTGGCCTGCAGCGTCTCCTCGTTGCGGATCATGCCGAGGAACCCCACCTCGGCGGACGGCAGCAGCCGGACCATGCCGTCCAGCATGCCGAGCCCGGCACGGAGGATCGGCACCACCAGCGGGCGCGGATACGACAGCTTCACACCGGTCGTGGCGGCGACCGGGGTGCGGATGTCGACCGCCTCGGTGCGCACGTCGCGCGTGGCCTCGTAGGCGAGCAGGGTGACCAGCTCGTCGGCGAGACGACGGAAGGTCGCGGAGTCGGTGCGCTGGTCGCGCAGCGTGGTGAGTTTGTGGGCGACCAGAGGGTGGTCGACGACGTGGAGACGCATGGCCACAACAGTAGCCCGGTCCATCGGTGCCCTCGCGCTGGCGTCAAACCCCCCGACCGGGGGAACGTGGGAGGGACGGACTGGGGTGGTGAACCGATGCCTGACCTGCCTGAGCACGAACCGTCGTCACAGGAGACCGACGCCGAGCGCCGGCGCCGGCGCGCGCAGTTTCTGCGCGACCTCGCGGAAGCCCGGGAACTGCGTGACCGGGTGCAGCCGCGCCGGGCGAAAGTGGCCCGTCTGCGGCACGCGATGCGCATGCGGACCTTCCGCTGGTAGGAAAGATCACTGGACGCGAGCCGCACGGAACAGGTGGCCGTGTGTGGGCCGTTGGGAAAGCCGCGTACGATCCCGCTCGTGGCGGCGACGAGTGCGCTGGTGAGTCCTTCACCGACGTGCCGACGCGCGTGCGATCAAAACCACCGGACACAGGGTGCCGAAGACGTCCCCTGAACGCCTTGTTTCTGCCACGATTCCGAGTGGGTGGGGCTCGGAGCCGAGCTCTCCCCGCCCGAACCTCCGCCGGGGGGACCCCCAACCGGCACACCTATGACCAGTGGGAGAGTCACGGTGTACTTCGCCGCACTGCTCGCGCGCACCGAAGACGGGTGGGAAGCGAGCGACACAGAGCTCCTCGACAATGTGGAGACCCTGTCGGATCTGGCCGACCTCGCCCGGGAAGCCGCGGCCGAGGACGACACGGTGCTCGTCCTGATCGAGCAGGAGGACGCCTGGTTCGGCGTCGTCCGCATCGACGGCGAGGAAGACCCTCGTATCTACGTCTCGGACGCCGCCGCCGCTGCCCGCAGCTCGTACGGCGAGATCCTGCTCACCGACGAACTGCTCGGAAGGGAGCCCGACGACGACCCCGACCTCGACGCCCTCGACCTCGACGGCACCGAGGACGGTGAGGACGACGACGAGGACGACGACGACGTCACCGCCGAGGCGGTCGGCTCCGGGGAGGCCGTGCCGCACGGCCCGGTCGGCGACGTTCAGGTCCTCGACGACCTGGGCGTCAGCGTGAAGGAGCTGAAGGCCCTGTCGGAGGACGCCCTCACCGCGATCGCCGAGGCCCTGGGCGCCTCGGAGGTCCTGGAGACCGTCCGCTGACCGCAGGAACCGAGAAGGACGGCACCCCGGACCCGGTACGCGACCGCTGGCGGGCCGCGATGCGGCTCGCCCTGGACGAGGCCGGCCGGGCGGGCGCGGACGTGCCGGTGGGCGCCGTCGTCCTGTCCCCGGACGGTACGACGGTGCTCGCGGCCGGTCACAACGAACGCGAGGCGGTCGGCGACCCGACCGCGCACGCGGAGGTCCTCGCGATCAGGCGGGCGGCGGCGGAGCTCGGCGAGTGGCGGCTGACCGGCTGCACGCTCGTCGTCACGCTGGAGCCCTGCACGATGTGCGCGGGCGCGATCGTGCAGTCCCGGGTGGACCGGGTCGTCTACGGCGCCCGGGACGAGAAGGCGGGCGCGGTCGGCTCCCTGTGGGACGTCGTCCGCGACCGGCGCCTCAACCACCGGCCCGAGGTCATCGAGGGGGTGCTCGCCAAGGAGTGCGCCGGGCTCCTCACGGAGTTCTTCCGCGACCGCTGACGGACCGCCCCCCTGACCGCTGACGGACCGCCTCCTGACCGCCGATCGACCGCCTCCGGGCCGCCGATACCGATTTCAAACCATGCCCCACCTTGCTGTAAGGTCTCCCTCGGTAGCGTGTCCGAGCGGCCGAAGGAGCTCGCCTCGAAAGCGAGTGTGGCGCAAGTCACCGAGGGTTCAAATCCCTCCGCTACCGCTGGAGAAGGGCCCCGTCGAGAGACGGGGCCCTTCGTGCGTACTGATCACCCCGGTTACACTCGCGCCCCAGAAGGAACAGACGTACCAATAGCGGGGGAGGCCGCGGTGGCGGTGAACGGAAAGAAGATCGCCGTCTATTTGCTCGTGGTCTTCGTGCTGTACGTGATCATCACGGACCCGGCCAAGGCCGCCGACTACGTGCAGATAGGGTTCCAGGGCATATCGGACGCCGCCAAGGCCGTGGGCGACTTCTTCACCTGGCTGGCCGACGGGGCGCACTGAACAGACTCGAGGGAGCGCCCATGATCCGCCATCTCGTCCTCTTCAAGCTCAACGAGGGTGTCGAGCGCGACGACCCTCGTGTCGTCGCGGGCGTCGAGGCCTTCCGCGCGCTGGACGGCAAGATCCCCGAGATCCGCTTCTGGGAGCTGGGCTGGAACCTCAGCGACCGCCCCATCGCCTACGACTTCGCCATCAACTCCGGGTTCGAGGACGCGGCCGCGCTGCGGACGTACGTCGAGCACCCGGAGCACCAGGCGGGTGTGGCGCTGTGGAAGGAGTTCGCCACCTGGGTGATCGCGGACTACGCGTACTGAGCCCGAGTGCTCGGAAGCCTCCTGCCGGCAACGGCGGGAGGCTTTTCTGCGTCTTCCAGCCCCACCTGCCCCTCAACACGGCGTAACCCAACGTTATGCGGTGCTTGCACACAGTGCACATGTCTTGTGATGCTATGACCGCTTTTGACGGATGAGTTGACCAACGAAGAGGTGGCGTTGACCGTGGCGGCCAGTACCGCGCCTCCCCAGGAGGCCCCCCAGGAGGCCGCCCCACGCAGTCGCGGCGCCGACACCCGGGCGCTGACCCAGGTGCTCTTCGGCGAGTTGAAGGAGCTCGAGCCGGGCACGCCGGAGCACAACCGGGTGCGGACGGCGCTCATCGAAGCCAACCTCCCGCTCGTGCGCTACGCGGCCGCCCGCTTCCGCTCCCGCAACGAGCCGATGGAGGACGTGATCCAGGTCGGCACCATCGGCCTCATCAACGCCATCGACCGCTTCGACCCGGACCGGGGCGTGCAGTTCCCGACCTTCGCGATGCCGACCGTCATCGGCGAGATCAAGCGGTACTTCCGCGACAACGTCCGCACGGTCCACGTCCCGCGCCGGCTGCACGAGCTGTGGGTACAGGTCAACGGCGCGACGGAGGACCTGACGACCGCCTTCGGACGCACCCCGACGACCGCCGAGATCGCCGAGCGGCTGCGCATCACCGAGGACGAGGTGCTGTCCTGCATCGAGGCCGGACGGTCGTACCACGCCACCTCGCTCGAAGCGGCCCAGGAGGGCGACGGACTGCCCGGCCTTCTCGACCGGCTCGGCTACGAGGACCCGGCGCTGGACGGTGTGGAACACCGCGACCTGGTCCGCCATCTCCTGGTCCAACTCCCCGAACGGGAACAGCGAATCCTGCTGCTGCGCTACTACAGCAATCTCACCCAGTCGCAAATCAGCGCGGAACTCGGCGTCTCACAGATGCACGTTTCGAGGCTACTGGCGCGTAGCTTCCAGCGGCTGCGGTCCGCCAATCGGATCGACGCATAATCTTCGGCGGATAGCGGATGCATAAGGGGCGCACGGTCGCACGTTCCGGAACACCGCAGTTCGCAAGCGGGATCGAGAGGTAACCGGCGCGAGCGAATCGCTCACCAGCGCCGTTCCCGACACTTCTGTGCCGAAAAACCGTCAGACCCCCTTTATCCAGGGCGGATTCGGGTCTCACATGTCGACATGTCACTACAGCGTGTTGCCGACATGTGACATTCTGCCGGAAGCGCGTTTGCCGAGGCTTCGGCGCCGGTATTCAGGTGAAGGCTGACGTTCCACCACGGGGCGTTCGCCACGACCGTCCCGCGACCCAAAGGGGGTGGCATGTCCGCAGATCAGGGCAGCTCGAAGGTGCTCACGCTCACCAAGAGCGAGGCTGAGCCCGCACTCGACGACGTCACGGCTGTCGAGGCCGCGTCGGCCCCGGCTCTCCCGGCTCCCCCGACGGTGTCGGGAGCCATCGACACCCGCACCCTGTCCCGCTCCCTCTTCCTGCGGCTCGCCGCACTCGACGAGAACAGCCCGGAGCGCGCGTACGTCCGGGACACCCTCATCGAGCTCAACCTCCCGCTGGTGCGCTACGCGGCGGCTCGTTTCCGCTCGCGCAACGAGCCGATGGAGGACATCGTCCAGGTCGGCACCATCGGCCTGATCAAGGCGATCGACCGCTTCGACTGCGAACGGGGCGTCGAGTTCCCGACGTTCGCGATGCCGACGGTCGTGGGGGAGATCAAGCGGTTCTTCCGCGACACCTCGTGGTCGGTGCGTGTCCCGCGCCGTCTGCAGGAGCTGCGGCTGGCCCTCACCAAGGCCAGCGACGAGCTCTCCCAGAAGCTGGACCGCTCTCCGACGGTCGCCGAACTCGCCATCGTGCTCGGCGTGTCCGAGGAGGACGTCGTCGACGGCCTCGCGGTCGGCAACGCGTACACCGCGTCCTCGCTCGACTCTCCGGCCCCGGAGGACGACGGCGGCGAGGGCTCTCTCGCGGACCGCCTCGGCTACGAGGACACGGCTCTGGAGGGCGTCGAGTACCGGGAGTCCCTGAAGCCGCTGCTGGCCAAACTCCCGCCCCGGGAGCGCCAGATCATCATGCTGCGCTTCTTCGCCAACATGACCCAGTCACAGATCGGCGACGAGGTCGGCATCTCCCAGATGCACGTCTCCCGCCTCCTGACCCGAACCCTGGCCCAACTCCGCGAGGGTCTCATCTCCGACTGAGGATTCCTCCTGTCACCGGGCATCCAGAAGCGCCTGAGGGCGCCTATGGATGTGCCGGGTCGGGTTGTCGGGCGGCTGCGGGCCGGCGGGGGCTGGTCGTGCAGTTCCCCGCGGTGCCGCTGCGCTGGGCTTGAACCGGGCGCCTAGTCGGGTGCCGGGTCGGGTTGTCGGGCGGCTGCGGGCCGACGGGGGCTGGTCGCGCAGTTCCCCGCGCCCCTGGGGGTTGCAGTCACCTGCGCCAGGACGGACCGTTCGCCACCTCGCGCGCCGCAACGGACCCTTAGCTCTTACCGCGCCGCGACGAGCCGTTCGCCGGACCGTGCGCCACTACGGGCACCCCCCCACCCCGGCACCGACCCACAACACACCTGCACGCGCTACCCAAACCCCCACTGGAGCCGCACAGGCCGCCGCAGGCATCCAGGGGCGCGGGGAACTGCGCACAACGCCCGCCCCCACCGGGCCGGCACCTGAAAAGAAACCCCGCCCGCGCTACCCGAGCGCCAGCCAAGCCACCGCCGCGACGATCGCCACCGCGACCACCACCCCGATGATGAGCCCGATGCGCGGACCGCCCGACGTGGCGGCCGGCGCAGTCGGCTGTCGGCGGCCCTGTGGGCCCTCGTCGACGAACGCGCGGAACATCTGGGTGCTGCCGGCGGGGTCGTGGTTGCCGTCGGGGACCTGGTTCTCAGCCATGCCCAGAGACCCTAGCGAATCCGGGACCGGGGCCCAAGTGCGGGGCTGACCACGGCACCAGCAGCCCCCACATGCGCGTTTACGTTCGTAATACTTGCCTTTGCCAACTTTTTATGCCGCACCCACCCCGTTTTATTTGCCTGTAGCAACCAAGCACGTCTATGGTTGCCCTAAGCAACGAATACGGGAGGTGTGATGGCCGAGCAAGCGCGATACGAGGAGCTGATCCGCCAGTTCAGCGCCTTCGGGGCCGTGAAGAGGGAGATCGGGCGGATGATGCCGTCCGAGTGCCCCTCCGGTTCCGCCGCCGTGCTGACCCTCCTCGGGCGCTACGGGGACATGCGCATGAGCAAGCTCTCCGAGCTGCTCGCCGTGGACATGTCGGTGACCAGCCGCCACGTGGCGCACGTCGCCGAGCGCGGCTGGATCGAGCGCTCCCCCGACCCGGCGGACAAGCGTTCACGCATCCTGCGTCTGACGCCGGCCGGCCAGGCGCTCCTGGACCAGCTGTCCCGCCGGACCTGCCTCATGCTCGCCGAGCGGCTCAGCGACTGGAGCGACGACGAGGTCGTCCAGCTGACCGCGCTGATGGCCCGCCTCCGGGCGAGCTTCGACGACAGCCGTTCCCACGAGAGCCGCGCCTACGACACCCGCGCCCACGGCCCCGAACCCCGGCCGCCCGTCACCCCCGTACTCGAACAGACCACCCGTACACCCGCGATCACCCAGTAAGAGAAGGAAGCCCATGGCAACGACCACACCAGCCGGTGTGCGGGCTCACGCCAAGCACGGGGGAGGCTCCACCGAGTACGCCCCGATGACGCACCGGCAGATCATGGAGGCCATCTCCGGCCTGCTGCTCGGCATGTTCGTGGCGATCCTGTCGTCCACGATCGTCACCAACGCGCTCCCGCACATCATCAGCGACCTGGGCGGCGGCCAGTCCGCCTACACCTGGGTCGTCACCGCCGCCCTGCTGTCGATGACCGCGGCCACCCCCCTGTGGGGCAAGCTCGCCGACCTGTACAGCAAGAAGGCGCTCGTCCAGATAGCCCTGGTCATCTACGTCCTGGGCTCCGCGGCCGCCGGTCTCTCGCAGAACGCCGGCATGCTGATCGCCTGCCGTGTCGTCCAGGGCATCGGCGTCGGCGGTCTGTCCGCGCTCGCCCAGATCGTCATGGCCGCGATGATCTCCCCGCGTGAGCGCGGCCGTTACTCCGGCTACCTCGGCGCGACCTTCGCCGTCGCCACCGTCGGCGGCCCGCTGCTCGGCGGTGTCATCACCGACACCTCGTGGCTGGGCTGGCGCTGGTGCTTCTACGTCGGTGTCCCCTTCGCCGTCATCGCGCTGATCGTGCTGCAGAAGACCCTGCACCTGCCCGTCGTGAAGCGGGACGTGAAGGTGGACTGGGCGGGTGCGTTCTTCGTCGCCGCCGCCGTCTCGCTGCTGTTGGTCTGGGTCACCTTCGCCGGTGACAAGTACGACTGGATCTCCTGGCAGACGTACGCGATGGTCGGCGGCTCCATCGTCCTCGGTCTGATCTTCGTGCTGGTCGAGTCCAAGGTGCGCGAGCCGATCATCCCGCTGCGCCTGTTCAGGAACCGCACCATCACGCTGGCCTCGCTGGCCTCGCTGTTCGTCGGTGTCGCGATGTTCACCGGCACGGTGTTCTTCAGCCAGTACTTCCAGCTGGCCCGCGACAAGTCCCCGACGATGTCCGGCGTCATGACCATCCCGATGATCGGTGGTCTGTTCATCTCCTCCACCGTCTCCGGGCAGTTCATCACCCGCACCGGGCGCTGGAAGGCGTGGCTGGTCAGCGGTGGTGTGCTGGTGACGGCCGGTCTCGGTCTGCTCGGCACCATCCGGTACGACACGGCCTACTGGAAGATGTCGATCTTCATGGCCCTGCTGGGTCTCGGCATCGGCATGATGATGCAGAACCTGGTGCTGTGCACGCAGAACCAGGTCGACCCGAGCGACCTCGGCTCCGCCAGCTCCACGGTCACCTTCTTCCGTTCCCTCGGTGGTGCGGTCGGCGTCTCCGCGCTCGGCGCGGTGATGTCCCACCGGATCACGCACTACGTGTCGGACGGCGTCGCCGCCCTCGACCCCAAGTACCAGGCCGCCCTGTCCGGTTCCGGCTCCTCCACCGACAGCATCCCGGACCTGAGCAAGCTCCCGGCCCCGGTGCGCACGCTCATGGAGAGCTCCTACGGCCACGGCATCGCCGACGTGTTCCTGATCGCCGGCGCCCTCGCGGCCGTCGCGTTCCTGATCACCCTGTTCATCAAGGAGGTTCCGCTGCGGACCAAGGGCGCGCTCGCGCAGGCCGCAGGCGAGGAGACTCCCGCTCCCGCCGAGGCTCCGGTGGAGACCGAGGCCGCCGCGCACACTCCGAGCTGGGCGGCCGGCGAGACCGCCTCCTCCGACACCGAGACCGCTCCCGAGGGCACGCAGCGGCTGTCCGCCGTGGCCACCCTCGCCCGTCCGGAGGCGTCCGGTGAAGGCTCCGGCGGCATCCCGGTCCGCGGCTTCGTGCGCGGCAACGAGAGCGCTGCGGTCCCGCAGGCCGCGGTCACGCTGATCTCGCTCGCGGGACGGCAGCTGGGCCGGTCGGTCACCCAGGCCGACGGTTCCTACGCCGTCGAGGCGCCGAGCGTCGGGTCGTACGTCCTGATCGCCTCCGCGGACGGCTTCCAGCCGCAGGCGTCCACGGTCCTCGTGAACGGCGAGCCGGTCGCCTACGACATCCTCCTCAGCGGCACCAGCGGGCTGAACGGGCTCGTGCGGGCCGCGCAGAACGGGGAGCCGGTCAAGGACGCGATGGTGATCGTCACCGATGTGCGGGGTGACCTGCTGGCCACCGGGACCACCGGTGAGCAGGGCGAGTTCGCCTTCGGCGAGCTGGTGCCGGGTGCGGTGACCGTCGCGGTCAACGCCGCCGGGTTCCGGCCGCGCGCCCTGCCCGTCGAGGTCGGCGGCACCGGCGTCACCCGCATCGAGGTCGACCTCGACTCGGGCGCCCGCCTGCAGGGTGTCGTACGGGCGCCGCACGGTCCGCTGGCCGACGCGCGGGTCACCCTCGTGGACGCGGCCGGCAACGTGGTCGGCACCGCCACCACCGGGTCGGACGGGGCGTACGCCTTCACCGACCTGGACGGCGGCGAGTACACGGTCATCGCGACCGGCTACCCGCCGCAGGCCACGGCCCTGACGGTCAACGGCCCCGGCGTCGACGGCCACGACATCGAACTCGCCCACCCCGGCGAGTAGTTCACCCGCTCCGGCCCGTGGCAGGGAGCGCGCGCTCCGAGCGGAGGCGCGCGCCCGCCACGGGCCGGTCTTCTTTGAGGAGGTACGAGACATGGGACTGACCGCGAGGATCCGCACCCGGGACGGATGGGCCGTGTCGCACGCGATCGTCACGGTGACCGACATGACCGGCACCCAGGTGCTGCGCGCGGAGGCCGACGCGGAGGGGGCGGTACGGGACGGGACTCCGCTGGAGCCGGGGCCGTACACCGTCATCGTCACGGCCGTCGGCTATGCGCCCGCCGCGTCCAGCGCGATCGTCACCGCGAGCGGCCGCGCCGAGGTCGGCACGGTCACCCTGGCCCGCATCGGCGGCACGGAACTCCCGCCGCCGGGGCCCTGGACGGTCGATCCGGCCCACTCCAGTGTGGGCGCGGTCGCCCAGCACCTGGGCATCTCCAGCGTCCACGGCCGCTTCACCGACTTCACGGCGGCGATCGAGGTCGCCCCGGACGACGTGACCAAGTCCCGGGTGGAGGCGGTGATCCGGGCGGCCTCGATCGACACGGGGAACGCGATGCGGGACGAGCACCTGAGGTCGGCGGACTTCCTGGACGTCGAGCGGTACCCGGAGATCACCTACCGGTCGACGGGACTGGTCGTGTCCGGTACGGACCGCTGGACGGTCCGCGGCGAGCTGGCGATGCGCGGTGTCGTACGGCCCGTCGACCTGGACCTCGCCTACCTGGGCACCGGCGCCGACCCCTGGGGCGGAACCCGGGCCGCCTTCCGGGCGACGACCCAGCTGCGGCGGGAGGACTTCGCCATGAACTACAACCAGGTCGTACAGGCGGGGATCGCGGCGATCGGCACGACGCTGAAGGTCGAGCTCGATGTGCAGGCGGTGCAGGGGGAGTCGCTGCCGCAGGCCTGAGGGCGTTGTCAGTGGCGGGTCGTACGGTTCGGGGTATGGAGCGGACCACGGGGGTGCAGGGCTACTACGCCGAGTCGGCGGAGCGGCTGGGGAGGGTGTACGAGAGCGTCTCGTTCGAGGCCGTGCACGGGGCGCTGCTGGATCTCCTGCCGGAGGCGCCCGCGCGGGTGCTGGACATCGGCGCGGGGACCGGGCGGGACGCGGCGGCGCTGGCCGGCCGCGGGTACACGGTCGACGCGGTGGAGCCGGTGGCGGAGCTGCGCCGGCTGGCCGAGCGGCTGCACCCCGGCAGCGGGGTGAACTGGCGGGCGGGCGCGCTGCCGGAGATACCCGGCGTGCGGGGCCCGTACGACGTCGTCCTGCTGTCCGCGGTGTGGATGCACCTGCGGCCGGAGGAGCGCCCCGTCGCCATGCGGCGGCTGGCCGGGCTGCTCGGTCCCGGCGGGATCCTGCTGATCACCCTGCGGCGCGGTGAGCCGCCCGTGGACCGGCGGATGTTCGACGTGCCGCCGCAGGAGGTCGCCGGGCACGGGGCGGAGGTGGGGCTGAGGCTGCTGCGGACCGTGGAGGAGGGGGCGGACCGGCTCGGCCGGGACGCGGTTCACTGGAACGCCGTGGCGCTCCAACTAGGCTGATTCCATGGCACCGAACATTGCGACCAACAAGGCCGTCTCCCTGGACGAGCTGCTGGACTTCGTACGGCCCCGGCACCGGGCGATCCTGCTGACGCGGCGGGCGGACGGGTCGCCGCAGGCCTCGCCGTTGACCTGCGGGGTGGACGACTCGGGGCGGATCGTCGTGTCGACGTACCCCGAGCGGGCCAAGACGCGGAACGCGAAGCGGGACTCCCAGGTCAGCGTGCTCGTGCTGAGCGACGACTGGAACGGGCCGTGGGTGCAGGTCGACGGGACCGCGGAGGTCATCGACTCGCCGGAGTCAGTGGAGCCGTTGGTGGAGTACTTCCGGAACATCTCCGGTGAGCATCCGGACTGGGACGAGTACCGCTCGGCGATGGTGAAGCAGGGGAAGTCGATCATCCGGGTGACGCCGGTGCGGTGGGGGCCGGTTGCCACCGGCGGTTTCCCGGCGCGGTTGGCCTGATCGCCCGGGTGGGCAAGCGCAGCTGAGCTCGGGGTGGGCAAGCGCGGCTAAGGGCGCTCGACCATCGCCTCGATGCCCTTGACCAGCAGATCCAGGGCGAATCCGAAGTCCCTGTCGCGCATCTCCTCCACCGTGTCGCCGCCCCTCGCCGTCATGATCTCCTCGTTCTCCTTGAGGAGTTCGGCGGCGGCGGGGGCCCGGGTGGCGGTGGTCATGGCGTGGCGGAAGTACGACTCCTGGGTCATGCCGGCCTGGGTGGCGCGGGCGATGAAGTGGCCCTCGATGGTGCCGAAGCCGTAGACGAACTGGAAGACGGCGGAGATCGCGCCGGTGATGCCGTGCGCGGGCAGGCCGGTCCCGCGGACGATCCGGTGCACGGTCCGGGACAGGCCCAGGGAGTGGGGGCCGATGTTGAGGAACGTGCCGGCCAGCGGTGAGACCCAGGGGTGCCGTACCAGCAGACCCCGGTACTCCCGTGCCACCGTGCGCAGTTGGTCCCGCCAGTCCTCGTCGGCCTCCGGGTCCGGCAGTTCCAGCTCGCCGAAGGCCGCGTCCAGGGCGAGTTCGAGGAGGTCGTCCTTGGTGTCGACGTACCAGTAGACGGACATCGCGGTCACGTTCAGCTCGGCGGCCAGCCGCCGCATGGAGAACTTGGCCAGCCCCTCGGCGTCCAGGAGGCGGACGGTGACCTCGGTGATCCGGTCCCGGTCCAGCCCGGAAGGCTGCCCGCCCCCACGCCCGCCCCGGCGCACCTTGCCCTCCAGCCAGACACTGGTTCGCGCGGCCGCTTCTTGGCCTGCCTTCACCATGGCGCACCTTCCGAGACGTCGTTCACTTGCCGAGATGCTAGGCCTGCACCGACCTGTGAGGGGCGCGGGGCGGTGCCGATATGCGGCTCCGCCGCGTGGGCGCGACCAGCCACGATCGGACTGCGGCCGCCGATGAGCCGAAGCCGCCACCCCGCTAGGCGTTCTGCGCCCGCTCCGCCCGCCGCAGCAACACCCCCGCCACCACCCCGCCCAGCAACACCGCCACCGCCCCCACCAGCTGACTGCTCTCCAGGCCGGAGGCGAACGCCTCCGTGATCCGTGTCCGCTCCGACGCCGACCCCGCCTCCGCCAGCGCCCCCGGCAGGGACACCGCGGCCACGGAGATCCCGGCCGCGAACCGCGCGTTCAGGACTGCACCCAGCACGGCCACCCCGAGCCCCTGCCCGAACTCCGCCACCGTGCCGTTGATGCCCGCGCCGACCCCGGCCTTCTCCGGCGGGATCGCGCTCATGATCGCGTGGGCCATCGCGGGACTGGCGACCGCCGCGCCCGCGCCGATCAGCACCAGCCCCAGCAGCGTGCCCGGATACCCGTGGCCGGTGAGCGTGGCGATGGCCAGGAGGCCCGCGGCCATCACCGCCATGCCGAGGCCGATGGAGAGCGGCGTCCCGAGCCTCGTGGACCACTTCGCCGACAGGCCGGTGAAGTTGAGGGCGACGATCATCAGCGCGAGCGGTGCCGTCCGCAGTCCCGCCTCCAGAGGGCCGTAACCGAGGACGAACTGCATGTGCTGGGTGAGCAGGAAGAGCGAGCCGCCCATGCCGAAGGTGATCAGGACCGCGCCCGCCACCGCTCCGGTGAACCGGCGGTCGCGGAAGAAGTGCATGTCGAGCATGGGGTGGGGGATCCGGCTCTCCCAGTACGCGAACACGGCGAGGACCACCACCGCCACGGCCGCCGGTGCCAGCACCCGGCCGGAGGTCCAGCCGTGCTCGGGGCCGGAGATGATCGCGAAGACCAGGGAGGCCATGCCGATCGTGGAGAGCAGGGCGCCGAGCAGGTCGGGGCGGTCGCCCTGCGGGTTCTTGGACTCGGGGACCAGGAGCACGACCGCGACCAGGGCGAGCGCGGCGACCGGCAGGTTGATCAGGAAGATCGCGCCCCACCAGAAGTGGTTCAGCATGAAGCCGCCGAGGAGGGGACCGGTCGCGAAACCCAGGGAGTTCACCGCCGCCCAGATGCCGATCGCCTTCGGCTGCTCCTCGGGCGCGAAGATCTGCATCGCCACCGCGAGCGTGGTGGTCATCAGCAACGCGCCGCCCACGCCCATCCCGGCCCGTGCCGCGATCAGTTGGCCGGTGGAGTCGGCGAGGCCCGCGACCAGCGACCCGACGCCGAACAGCACCAGCCCCGCGGCCAGCATCTTCTTGCGGCCGTAGCGGTCGGCGGCGCTGCCCGCGGTGAGCAGGAGGCCCGACTGGACCAGCGAATACGCGTTGATCATCCACTGGATGTCGGAGGTGGCGGCGTCCAGTTCGCTGGTGAGGGAGGGGATCGCCACGTTCAGGATCGTGTTGTCGAGCAGCACGGTCAGCTGCGCGAGACAGATGACGCCGAGTATCAGCCAGCGCTGGGGATGGCCCTGGGCGACGGTGACGGGGGTGGGAGCGGAGGCGGGGGCGGTCATGTTGTACACCGTAGAACAGTTCCTGTACGGCGTACAACGCACTTTCCCGCCGTACGACGAGAAGGGCGGCGACCGCCGGGGTCGCCGCCCTTCTGCCGGGGAGAGGCGTCAGCCGCTCGCCTTCTGCGTGAGGTCGTAGAAGGTGGCCGAACCGACCGTGACCTTCTTGAAGTTGGCCTCGACCCACGAGGTGATCTGCGAGGACGTACCGCTGCTGCTGCCGCCCATGCCGCCGCCGGAGCCACTGGAGATGAAGTAGTGGACCTTGCCGTCCGCCACGTACTTCTTGAACTGGGCCAGCGTGGGGGACGGGTCGGTGCCGTTGAAGCCGCCGATCGCCATCACCGGGTCGCCGGTGGAGAGCTGGTAACTCGCCGCGTTCTGGGCGCCGATGGCCGCCGCCACCCAGGTGTACTTCGACGCGTCGGTCTCCAGCAGCTTCTTCGCCTCGGAGGTGACGCTCGCTCCGTTCAGCAGGCCGCCGACGCCACCGCCGCCGCCCATGCCGCCGCCGTCGCCCGTCTGTCCGCCGGGGCCGCCCTGTTGGCCCGGTTGGGCCTGGGTGCCGCCGTTGCCGTTCTGCTGGTTCTGGCCCTGCTGCCCGGGCATGCCCCCGCCCGGGAAGCCGCCCGTGCCGCCGCCCTGCGTGGTGCCGTTGCCGTTCTGCTGGCCTTGCCGGCCGGGCGTCCCGCCGCCGAAGCCGCCCCGGCCACCGCCCGGACCGCCACCGCCGCCCATCATGGACGCGCCCGCCGGGCCCGCCGTCACGATGGAACCGGTGTGGCCCTCCTGGAGGGTGCTGAGGGTGTACGCCGTCGGGCCGGCCAGCGAGGCCACCAGGCCCAGGGAGGCCGCCGCGAGGGCGAGTTGGCGGCTGATGCGGCCCGCGAAGATCAGGCCGAGCGCGGCGACCAGACCGCCGATCAGGACCAGGTACTTCAGCCAGGGCAGGTAGTCGGAGGTGCGGTTGAGCAGGACGTAGCTCCAGGCCGCCGCCGCCACGACCGAGGTGGCGAGGGTGATCGACGCCCACAGCTCGGCGCGCCTCTCCCACAGGATGCCCGCGCCCATGCCGATCACGGCCGCGATGTAGGGGGCGAGGGCCACCGTGTAGTACTGGTGGAAGATGCCCGCCATGTAGCTGAAGACGACCATGGTCATGAGCAGCGAGCCGCCCCAGACCAGGAACGCACCACGCGTGACGCTGGTCCTCGTGAGTTTGCGGGTCGCCACCAGACCGGCGGCCAGGAGGATCAGCGCGGCCGGCAGCAGCCAGGAGATCTGGCCGCCGATCTCGGAGTTGAACATCCGGTCCCAGCCGGTCGCGCCCCACATGCCGGTGCCGCCACCGCCACCACCGCCGCCGACCGAGCCGGTCTCCTCGCCGCTGAGGCGGCCGAAACCGTTGTAGCCGAAGGTCAGTTCAAGGAAGGAGTTGTTCTGGGAGCCGCCGATGTAGGGGCGCGAGGAGGCGGGCCACAGCTCGACGATCGCGACCCACCAGCCGCCCGAGACGACCAACGCGCCGGTGGCAGCGGCCAGTTGACCGAGCCGCTTCCTGACGGAGACCGGCGCGCAGACGGCGTAGACGATCGCCAGCGGCGGCAGGATCAAAAAGGCCTGCAGGGTCTTGGCGAGGAACGCGAAGCCGATCGCCACACCGGCCCACAGCAGCCACTTGGTGCGGCCGTCCTCCAGGGCGCGGACCACGAAGTAGCAGGCGAGCGCCATCAGCAGCGCCAGCATGGCGTCGGGGTTGTTGAACCGGAACATCAGCGCCGCGACGGGGGTGAGCGCGAGCACCGCGCCCGCGATCAGACCGGCCGCGGGGCTGAACCGGCGGCGCACGGAGGCGTACACGACGGCGACCGTGCCGACGCCCATGAGGACCTCCGGCGCGAGGATCGCCCAGGAGTTCAGGCCGAAGATCCGCACCGACAGCTCCATCGGCCACAACGAGGCCGGGGGCTTGTCGACGGTGATGGCGTTGCCCGCGTCCAGCGAGCCGAAGAAGAACGCCTTCCAGGACTGGCTGCCGGCCTGGACCGCCGCCGAGTAGAAGGAGTTGGCGTAGCCGGAGGCGCTCAGGTCGTACAGGTAGAGCAGGAGGGTCGCGGCCAGCAGGCCGAGGAAGGCCGGGCGGGCCCAGCGCGGGTCCTCGGGGCGGCCGCGCCACAGTCTGCGGACGAAGGGCTGCTGGGGTTCACCGGACTCGGGGGCCGGGTGAGCGAAGGGCGCCTCGGGGGCCGTCGCCGCCGGACCCCACCCGGAACCCTGCCGGTTCGGATGGTCGGTCTGCGTGGTCATCAGGAGTTCCTCGGATCGGTGTCGGTCGGGCGCACCGGCTGCAACCGCACGGTGGCGTCCTGCCAGGAGCGCTGCTCCGCGGCCTCACCGGCGCGGAACTCGGTCGTGTCGTACGGGGACGGCGGGGTGTACGGCGTGGTGGCGTACGGCGTCGTGGCGTACTGGTGTGCCGTCGGGCGCTGGGGCAGCGGTCCGTACGACTGCTGCGGCTCGGCCGGGGTGTGGGTGGCGACAACGGTGGACCTGGGCTGGTCCTCACCGCGGTCGGGGAAGACCCAGGCCCTGAAGAGCAGGAAGCGCAGCACGGTCGCCGCGAGGTTGGCGGCGATCAGCACCGCCAGCTCGGTGGAGTGCGCGGGGTCGCTGCTGGCCGCGTTGAGCGCGGCGAGGGAGCCACTGGTCAGCGCGAGACCGATGCCGAAGACGACCAGGCCCTGCGCCTGGTGCCGGACGGCGCCGCCCCGCCCGCGCACCCCGAAGGTCAGACGCCGGTTGGCGGCGGTGTTGGCGACCGCGGAGACCAGCAGGGCCAGCGCGTTGGCGATCTGGGAGCCGCTGAACTGGCGGAAGCCGCTGTAGAGCAGCAGGTAGAAGAGGGTCGACAGCCCGCCGACGAAACAGAACCCGACGAGCTGGCGGGCCAGCCCCTTCGGCACGTCCTGGATCTCGCGGTCGCGCGGGTCGTCACCGAACGGCCGGGTGATCCGGTCCAGCGGCAGCGATCCGCTCGCCAGGGCCTTGCCCACCCGCCACACCCCCTTGAGGTCCTCGGTCGCCGTCTTCACGATGTGGACGGTGGAGTCGGGGTCGTCGACCCAGTCGACGGGCACTTCGTGGATACGGAGTCCCGCGCGCTCGGCGATGACCAGCATCTCGGTGTCGAAGAACCAGCCGGTGTCCTCGACGAGCGGCAGCAGGACCTGCGCCACGTCCCGCCGGATGGCCTTGAAGCCGCACTGCGCGTCGGAGAAGCGGGCCTGGAGGGAGCCGCGCAGGATGAGGTTGTAGGCGCGGCTGATGAACTCGCGCTTGGGACCGCGCACCACCCGGGAGCTGCGGGCGAGCCGGGAGCCGATCGCCAGGTCGGAGTGGCCCGAGATCAGCGGTGCCACCAGCGGCAGCAGGGCGTTGAGGTCGGTGGACAGGTCCACGTCCATGTAGGCGAGGATCGGTGCGTCGGAGGCGGACCAGACGGTCCGAAGGGCCCGGCCGCGGCCCTTCTCCTCCAGCCGGAAGGCCCTGACCTCCGGAATCTCCGCCTCCAGCCGCCGCGACACCAGGGGAGTGGTGTCCGTCGACGCGTTGTCCGCGATGGTGATGCGGAACGCGTACGGGAACGTGCGCTCAAGGTGCTCGTGCAGTCTCAGCACACACGGCTGGAGGTCCTTCTCCTCGTTGAAGACGGGGATCACTACGTCCAGGACAGGCGTACCGGCGTCGCCGGCCGGGAGGTGCTCCCGCGCCGGCAGGGTGCCGGGAGAAGAGTCGGTTCGCATGTGAACGACTCTGGTCAAGCCCCCTGTTGCACCCATATGGCGGCGCTGTGCTGTGCCTGTGAGTGCGATTGCCAGTTCGTTTCGGGCGCCGGACGGGGCGCCACGGGCCCGACCGCGGGCAGGTGCACGGTGAACACGGTCCGCCCCGGAACGCTGTCCACGGTCACCGCGCCGCCGTGTGCGGTCGCGACGGCCTGCACGATGGCGAGCCCGAGGCCGGTGGATCCGGTGGCGCGGGAGCGCGCCGAGTCGCCGCGCGCGAACCGCTCGAAGACGTGCGGGAGCAGGTCGGCGGGGATGCCCTGGCCGTTGTCCTCGACGTCCACGCACATCCACGGTCCGCGCCGCTGCACGCGCGCGGTGACCGTCGTACCCGGCGGGGTGTGTTTGCGGGCGTTGCCCAGCAGGTTGATGAGCACCTGCTGGAGGCGGGCCGCGTCGCCGGAGACGAGGGCGGGTTCGTCGGGCAGGTCGAGGCGCCAGTTGTGGCCCATGCCGGCCGCGCGGGCGTCGCTGATGGTGTCCACGACGAGCGGGATGAGGTCGGTCTGCTCGAACTGGAGCGGCCGCCCGGCGTCCAGGCGCGCGAGCAGCAGCAAATCCTCCACGAGCAGCGTCATCCGGCCCGCCTCGGACTCGATACGGCCCAGGGCGTGCCGGGTGTCGGGGCCGACCTCCTCCCTGCCGCGTCTGGTGAGTTCGGCGTATCCGCGGATGGAGGCGAGCGGTGTTCTGAGTTCATGGCTGGCGTCGGCGACGAACTGCCGCACCCGCATCTCGCTCTGCTGCCGTGCGTGCAGGGCGCCGTGGACGTGGTCCAGCATCCTGTTCAGCGCGGCGCCGACCTGCCCGACCTCGGTGTGCGGATCGCACTCGGCCTCGGGCACCCGCTCGCTCAGATTGACCTCGCCGGTGTGCAGCGGCAGTTCGGAGACCCGGGTGGCGGT
Source organism: Streptomyces sp. NPDC048523 (assembly GCF_043199815.1). Taxonomy (NCBI): domain Bacteria; kingdom Bacillati; phylum Actinomycetota; class Actinomycetes; order Kitasatosporales; family Streptomycetaceae; genus Streptomyces; species Streptomyces sp. NPDC048523. The sequence goes on from NZ_JBICWQ010000005.1 coordinate 115,162, forward strand.
GTTGGCGACCCTGCGCAGGGGGCGGGTGGCGAGCCCGACGAGGACGTAACCGGCGATGACGGCGGCGCCGAGACCGGCGGCGGTGACGCTGATCTCTACGAGGATCAGGGTGTCGATGGTGGCGTCGACGTCCTTGGTGGGGACGGCGACGTAGTAGGCGGAGGTGTCGTTGCTGGTGTACCGGACGAGGTAGTCACCGATGCCGGGGAGTTCGACCTTGTGCTGCTTGTTGTCCTTGGGGACGGCGTTCAGCACCTTGATCTGAGCGGTCGTGAGGTTCTCGGCGGTCATGCCGAAGTTCTGGTCGGAGTCGGACTTCACCCCGCGTTTGGCGTCGGTGATGGTGCCCTTGACCACCTTGGCCGCGATCGTGCCGTCCGGCCCCGGGCCGGTGACGAACCTGGCAGGGGTCTTCTGCTGGTTGTCCTGCCCATCGGGCGCGCCGTTCTTGTCGTTGGTGCCGCCGTTGGCGGGCTGCTTGGGCGGCAGGTCGCGCGGCGCCGCCCGTGACGCGGCCTCATTGAGCTTGCCGCTCAACTGGTCGTACAGATGGGTCCGCAGTGCGAGTGTGGTCACCGTGCCGATCACCGAGCAGACCACGGCGATCAGCACCACCGACGCGACGACGAGCCGCGTCCGCAGCGTGCGCGGCTTGCCAGCTCGCCCTGCCCGCTTCTGCGCCCGCGGCCGTCGTCGCCCGCTCATGAGGCGGCGGGCTTGATCAGGTAGCCGGCGCCGCGCCGGGTGTGGATCATCGGTTCACGTCCCGCGTCGATCTTCCGGCGCAGGTAGGAGATGTAGAGCTCGACGACGTTGGCCTGGCCGCCGAAGTCGTACGACCACACCCGGTCGAGGATCTGCGCCTTGCTGAGCACCCGCCGGGGATTGCGCATCAGGAACCGCAGGAGTTCGAACTCGGTCGCGGTGAGGTGGATGTTCTGCCCGGCCCGCGAGACCTCGTGGCTGTCCTCGTCGAGGGTGAGGTCACCGACGACCAGCACGGAGTCGGAGCGGCGGTCGGCCGCACCGGAGCGGCGGATGAGGCCGCGCAGCCGGGCCACGACCTCTTCGAGGCTGAACGGCTTGGTGACGTAGTCGTCGCCACCGGCGGTGAGCCCGGCGATGCGGTCCTCCACGGCGTCCTTCGCCGTCAGGAACAGCACCGGCACGTCCGGCAGTTCGCGCCGCAGCCGCCCGAGGACGGCCAGTCCGTCCATGTCGGGAAGCATCATGTCGAGAACGACGGCGTCGGGCCGGAACTCCCGCGCGGTCTGAACAGCCCCCTGGCCGTCTCCCGCACTCCGGATCTGCCATCCCTCATAACGCAGGGCCATGGAGAGCAGTTCGGTGATCGACAGCTCGTCGTCCACCACAAGCACTCGGACGGGGCTCCCGTCCGGCCTCAGCAGTTCGGTGCGCCCCTGGGGCGAGGTCGTGGTCATGGTGGACACCATGTCGGGGCCCCCTGAGAACACCCTTTCGGCAGTCTGTGATTTCCCTGAGAAACACACAGGCGCCTCTCAGGGAACACCTGGGGAATCCCTTGTTCGAGGGGTCGGGCAAGCCGTCCGGCCGCATCCCGGACCGCTACCGGACCGGCCCCTGCTCGTCCACACCGACCGTCGGCGCCCCGAGGAACACGTCGGCGCCGACCGGGCCGTAGGCGATGTTGAAGGTGTCCAGCCAGTACGACCAGTCCTGTATCCCCACGGCGCTGCTGAAGCGGTAGTTGAGCCGCCACCGCACCCACTGCCCGGGCTGGAGCCGCACGGCCGGGCGCCGCCGCGGCCGGGGCGGCACCCCGAACATCGGCCTCACCCTGGGCAGGACCCGCAACCGCCCGTCGACCTCCTGGAGTTGGACGTCGACGCCGGTGAGGCTGTCGCCCTGCCGGCCGTGCGGCGCGAAGTCGTCCTGCTCGTCCATCCGGACCGCATGGACGAACGGCTCCCCGTCCCGCCCCACCGCGGACGGCGGCAGCACGAAGCCGACCGGAGCCGCGTTCCTTCTGGTCGCGGCCTCACCGCCACGGGACCGCTTCGTCCACGACGTGCGTATCCACTGCACGGTGACGTCCATCCCCGGCCTCCCTCGTCAGAACAACCCGTCCTGCACCCCCGACGTCTCCTTGAACTCTCTCATCGGCACGGTGATTTCCATCCGGTCGGCCGGGACCAGCCCCCACCCCGTCATCAGCCGGGTGTCCAGTACGACCACTGCCCCGCCCTCGGTCTCCAGGTGCAGGTCGGGTCCGACGGCCGCGAGGAGCCGCCCGCCCACCGACCCGCCCGCGACGAGCTCGCTCACCTCACCCACGGCGGCGGGCAGCCCGGCGAGGCCGAAGATCCCGACGTGGTCGACCGGTTCGTACGGCGCGCGGTCCAGGGACTCCGGCCAGCCGCCCAGCGCCACCGCCCGCGCGTGCAGTCCGGCGAGTTCGGCGGCCCGCTCGGCGGCCGACCCCGGCAGGGCGGACCGTACGGCCCGCTTGGCGCCGTACGGGATGCGGTCGGGTACCGAGAGCGCCGCCCGCAGCAGTTCCTCGGTGCGCCGCGCGGCCATGAGCGGTCCGGTGCCGAGCCAGCTGAAGCAGACGGCGCCCTGCTCCAACAGGCGCGCGGACCCCCGCGCGTGCGCCGTGATGCCGACCTTGACCATGCCGGGCCCGAACCACGCCAGGTATACCCGGTACGGGCGGGGGTCGTCCGCGAGGGTGTCGGCGGCCACGGAGTGCGCCCGGTCCAGCCGCGCACACTCCTCGCACCGCGCCCCCGTGCTCCGCCCCGACACCGCGGCCCGCGCCGGACACGCGTGCCCCCGCGCTCCCACACATGTCCGCCCACCCCCCTCCGCGACCCCGAAGGCCACCCGCTTCCCCCAGGTCAGCGCACTGCGCCGCCCACCGTCCCACCGCAGCACGGGCCCGTCGGCCGACCACGACAACCCCGAGCACTTCCATCCCTGTGCCATCCCTCACGAGAGTAGGGGGCACCACTGACATCGCTGCCGGGACGCGGGGTCAGGTGGTCGGTTCCGGTCTTCGCGGAGTACTCCGCCGACGAGATCGCCGTACTCCACGACTGGTTCAGCCGTTCGACGAACCTCGCGCTCGCCCATATCGAGGAGCTGCGGACCAAGGACGCGAAGGGCGAGTAGCGGGGACGCCCCACCCCGGGGGTGGAGCCAGCCCTACCTTCGGTCCGGGAGGCCACTCCATCGTTTCGGCGAGCCCGCGACGGCATCGTTGATCGCAGCTGATCCGCCCGGGATCAAGCGGATCGACAAGCCAGCGCCGAGCCGGAGGACACCCCATGGAGCCGCAGACGGCCGACCGGACCGAGTCCCCGTCGAGGCTCTCCCCCGCTTCTCCGACCGCCCCGGCCGCCCCCGGTCCGCTCGCCTCCTTCGTGCGCTTCGTCGTCTGCGGGGGCGGGATCGGCGTGCTCTCCAGCTTCGCCGTACCGCTGGTGGCGCTGACGATGCCGTGGGCGCTGGCGAACGCGGTGATCACCGTGGCCTCCACGCTCCTGTGCACCGAGCTCCACGCCCTGTTCACCTTCGGCACCGGCCGCCGCCCCGGCCGGCGCCGGCACCTGCAGTCCTCCGGCTCGGCGGCCGCCGCGTACGCGGTCACCGGCGCCGCGATGTTCCTCCTGCACGCCGTCCAGTCCTCCCCGAGCATGCTCACGGAACAGGTCGCCTACCTCAGCGCCTCCGCCCTCGCCGGCATCGGCCGCTTCCTGGTCCTGCGCCTGTTCGTCTTCGGGAGCACCCGCAAGGACAACCGCCCGGCCCGGACGGTCACCCTGCCCCGCCCGAGCCTGCCGAGGGCCGCGGTGAGCACCGCCTGCTGAACGGGGGGCTGCAGGGGAAGCCGTCGTGCGGGGGCGTCGTGCGGGGGCTCCTGCTCGACCGGCACAGGGGCGCTGCCGACTCTCCAACGGTCCGTTCAGGCGCCAGACAACCGCCGACTACGCCGAAGAGCTTCCACCCCGTCGGACACGAACGCCCCCCGCCCGACGCCTCCGGCAACTCGCCCTCGCCGAACCCCCATGCCGCGCGATCTCCCCCGGATCAGGCACGAGCGCGGCGGTCACGACAACCTCGTGCACCGCCCCGAACACCCCCAGCTCTTCGGCGAGTTCACGGGCCGCCGCGTCCCGGTACGACTCCCCGGCCTCCGCGGCCCCGCCCACGAGCCAGTCGTACGGCCAGGACACCGCGAGAGTCCCTCTTGCCGCCGACCCGGTGCAGCCGCCCCGTCTCGATGGCCTCCGCCAGGTCTGCCGGTCACGATCGCAGAGGGCTACGACAACCCCGCGATGGGGGCTGGCAGCCCCCCGGGGGTACAGCTGTCCCCACCCCGAATGGGGCGGCCGGCGCCATGTCGCGGGCCCGGGATGGGGGCCATCGTAGAAGCCATCGGATCGGGACCACCCGGACCCCGCCCCCGAGTTCACGCGCCTTGCACTCTCCGCACTCTCCGGAAGGAACTCCCATGAGCCGGCTGCTGACCTCTCCGTCCACCTCGCCGATCGAGATCTCCCCCGAGACCGAACTGGCCCCGCTCCTCGCCGCCTGGGACCTGGCCCACCCCACCACGACCGACCCCGACTGGCGCCACCTCCTCGACGAACTCGCCCACCCCCGCACCACCGAGGCCTTCCACGGCCTGGCCACGAGCACCACGTGACCACGTGCCACTCTCGTACGTCCAGGACGCGGCGGGCAGCGGGAGCCGACATCACGTGTCGGTGTCCAGAAGCGCCGCCCAGTCGCGGAGTCACTGCGGATGACGATCCCTACGTCATGCCGTACTCCACATGCCGTACTCCACGACAAAGCCCCCTCCGGGATGATCCCGAGGGGGCTTTGAAATGCTGTGCACTCGGCAGGATTCGAACCTGCAACCTTCTGATCCGTAGTCAGATGCTCTATCCGTTAAGCTACGAGTGCTTGTTCTGTTTTCTTGCCGTTCCTTGCCCTTTCGGGCCGCTCGCGGCGACAGGAAGAACATTACATGACTGCCGCTCCCATGTGAAATCCGTTTGCCATACCCCTTGCGAGCTGCGGAAACGTACATCTGAGCGAGATCGGGAACGACCGGGAACGACGAAGCCCCGGTCGCTCGGACCGGGGCTTCGGTGATCTTGCGCGGAGGCGGAGGGATTTGAACCCTCGATGGGATGTAAGTCCCAAACCGCATTAGCAGTGCGGCGCCATAGACCGGACTAGGCGACGCCTCCAGCACAGCCGCCCGCGCGAGCGCGAGTGGTGCGTGCAGATGATGACACAGTCGAAGGTCGTGCCACCAATCGGTTCCCACGGTACTAGGCGGGCGGGGCGCAGGGCAAAGTGCTTCCGCGCAACGTACGGCCGCGTCCACCGTTAGTCAGGGCATGTCATACGCCACCCGGACGACCCCCCGGCATCCCCGACTCACCCGACTCACCCGGCTCGCCCGCTTGAGCCCGCTCCCCCTGTTCCTCGCCGCCCTGGCCCCCGCCCACGCAGCGGCGTACACCGAGACCGGCGACCACCTCAGCGTCACCGTCCGAGACACAGGCACTGGTGCCGACCAGACCTTCGAGCTCCACTGTCACCCCTCCCGCGGCACCCACCCCGACCCCGCCGGCGCCTGCGCCGCCCTGGAGCGGAACACGCGGTGGGGGAAGGACACCTTCGCCCCCGTCCCCGAGGGCAGCGTCTGCACGATGCTCTACGGCGGTCCCGCCACCGCCCATGTCACGGGGACCTGGGCCGGGCGCCCCGTGGACGCCCGGTTCGACCGGAGCAACGGCTGCGAGACCGCGCGCTGGGACCGGTTCGTGCCGCTCCTCCCCGGCATGGACACCTAGCCCCCGGGGGGCGGTCACACGTTCTACCTCACTTCGTCGTGCGACCTCCCTCTCATCCGGCACCCCCGCCCAACCGCTGCGCTTAGACTCCCTCGCGTGACACGTCGCGGGCCCCTTGGCAAGATGGCCCGAACGGTCGGCAAGGTGCGGTAACAGGGAGGAAGCGTCTCGTGAGCAGCAGGCCATCCCGAGGCGCTGCTCGCCTCGCAGCCATACTCGACGCGCTTCCCGACGCGTTGGTGCTGGTCAACGCCAACGGGACCGTCGTCAACGCCAACACCATCGCCCTGGAGGCGTTCGAGGCGCCGGGCACGGCTCTGGTGGGGCGCGGCCTGCTCGATCTGCTGCCGCAGTTCGACTCACGGCTCATCCCGGGCTCCATGCGGCGGCCCGACCACATGGACCCGCGCGGGCGGACCAAGCCGGCCCGGATGATGGCACGGCGCACCGACGGCAGCGAGTTCCCCGTCGAGGTCACCAGCGCCAACCTGGAGAACGGCCAGCAGGCCTACGACGGTTCCGGCTACAGCAGTGACGAACTGCTCATGCTCGTCGTACGGGACCTGACCGGGACCATCGACACCGAGGCCGAGCTGGCGCGGTCTCAGCGGCAGACCGAGATGATCCTGCGGGCCGCCTCGGAGGGTGTCGTGGGGACCGACACCGACGGGCGGATCGTGCTCGTCAACCCGGCCGCCGCCCAGATACTGGGTTACCGGGCCAGCGACCTCGGGGGCCGCGAGCTCCACGACCTCATCCTGCACTCCCGCGCCGACGGCACCCCCTTCCCGTACGAGGAGTCCCCGCTCGCCGACACCCTGCGCTCCGGGCGCAAGCACCGGGTGCGCGGGCAGGTGCTGTGGTCGAAGAAGGGCGAGAAGGTCCCGGCCGACCTGACGACCGCGCCCGTGCGCGACGGCGACCAGCTCGTCGGCGCCGTGCTCACCTTCACCGACCGGCGGCCCTACGACGCCCTCGCCGACGAGAAGTCCGCCGCCGAGAAGGCCCACGCCGAGGAACTGGAGCGGCTCGAGGAGGAGCACGCCTCCGAGCTGACCGCGCTGCGCCAGAAGCACATCGCCGAGCTGGAGGAGCTCCAGGAGCGGCACGACGAGGAACTCGCCGCCGGCGAGGAGCGGTACGCCTCGCTCGGTGAGCGTGAGAAGGACCGCTACGAAGCCCTCGCCGGGCGCCACGACCAGCTCCTCACCCTGCTGGGGCGCTCCCTGCGCGGCCCCCTCGACGAACTGCGCCGCGAGCTCTCCGCGCTCGCCGCCGACGACGCCGGGCAGCTGTGGCCCGAGGCCAACCAGGTCCTGCACCACCTCTCGGCCGGCTACTCCCGCATCACCAACCTCATCGACAACGTCCTCGGCTACCAGCGCCTCGACGCGGGCGCCGACGACATCGTCCGTACGAACGTCATGCTCGACGCGGTCGTCGCCGCCGGTGTGGACGGCGCGGTCGAGCTCATCGGGCCGGGGCGCGTCCAGTTCGCCGTACACGCGCCGCCCATCGAGGCCGAGGTCGACGCCCAGCGCCTGGCGACCGCGCTCGCGCATCTCATCGCGGACGTGGCCGGGGTCGACGCGACCGGGAACTCTCCCGTGTCCGCGGGCGGTTACATGGACAACACGGTCGTGGTGGCGGCCGCGCAGCGCGGCGAGGGCGTACGGATCGAGGTGCGCGGGCCGTACGCCGGGGGAGACCCGGTGCACGAGCCGATCGTGCGCGGGATCGTGCGCGCCCACGGCGGAGTGCTCCAGACGCACGAAGTGCCGGGCATGAGCGGCAGCGCGTACGTCCTCGAGGTGCCCATCGGCGGTGGGGCGGGGGCCGTCGCGGTTCCCGGTCCGGCCGCGCTGGAGGCCGCCCCCGTGGAGCCGGCCCCGATGGAGGCCTCCCCCAGGGAGATCGCCCCTGCGGAGACCACCCCTGCCGAGGGCGGCGGGCGGCGGCGGGCGCGGCGCTCCTCCACCGACTCCTTCCTCGAGGTCGACGTCCCGGCCGCCGTGACCGATGAGTCCGTTGCGCCCACCGGGCGGCGCAGGCGTCGGGCGGTGGACGGGCAGGAACAGGCCGTGTCCCTGCCGGCGCAGGCCTCCGGCGACGACGGGGACGACTCCGGCGGTACGGGGCGGCGTCGTGGACGGCCCGCCGAAGGTGGTGCCGAGGCCGCCGAAGCCGGTGTGGCCGAGGGTGCCGTGGTGATGGCCGGCGAGCACGGCGCCGGGTCCGCCGCCGTGAACACCGGTCTCGGCGGGACCGTACCGCCGCAGGGTGTACCCGTGCCGGCCGGACGCCGGGCCCTGCGCGAGGACGGCGAACAGCACGCGCTGCCGGCGGCGTTGCCTGCGGGGGGCTCCGCCGGACCGGGCCGGCCGCAGGGAGAGCTCCAGATCGCCGGGCAGGGTCCGGCCGGTGAGGAGACATCGCAGCAGGACGGGCGTCGGCGGCGTGCCCTCGCGGCCGCGTCGGAGCGTGCCGCGGCGCAGGAGGCGGCCCCCCGTTCGGTGTTCGCCCTCCCGCCCGCCGACGCGGACAGGCCGGCCGACGGCACGGAGGCGACGGGACCGGGAGAAGTACAGGTACAGGCCCAGGGGCAGATTCCGGGCCAGGCTCAGGGGCAGGTCCCTGGTCAGGTCGCGGGCCCGGGGCAGGTCCCCGGTCAGGTTCCGGTGGCCGGTCCGGGCCAGGTGCCCGTGCAGGGACAGGCGCCCGGGCAGATGCAGCCCCCGGCCCCCGTTCATACGGCGACCCCCACCCCCGTCCCCGCCAACGGTCACGGTGACGACGGACGGCACGACGCCGTGCCGCACGACCAGGCCGACGACCACACCCCGCCCCAGCCGCACCCCACCAACGCGCCGACGGGCCGCCGTCGACGGGCCGTGGCCCAGCCCGCGGAGGCGGTCCCCGCACAGGGTGGGCAAGGTGTCCAGGCGGCCGTTCCGGGCCGGCCCGTGCCCGTGGGAGTGCCCACGGCCCCTGCCCCGCAGGTCCCCGGCGCGGTGCCGGCGGCCCAGTTCCCGGGTGTCCCCGTGCAGAACGCGACCGGACAGGCCGGTCTGATTCCGCAGACCGCACCCGCCCCGGCCTCGCCCCTCCACGCGGCCCCGGCCCAGCCCGTACCGCCCCCCGGCGGACCCCTCCCCGCCGAGACACCCCAGCCGCAGCCCCAGCCCCAGCCCCAGTCCCAGCCGCAGATCCAGCTCCAGGCACCGGCCCCGGCACAGACCCCGCCCGCCTCCCAGCCGTGGCCCACCAGCCACGACACCCCCGGCGCCGGCACCCCCGTATCGGCGAACGGCGCCGCCACCGCCGTACCCCCGACCCCGACCCCGAACCAGCCCGCGCAGGCCGCACAGGCCCCCGACGCCGGTCAGTCCACTCCGGCGCCCGGCGCGCCTCTGCCGGCGCAGCCGTTGCCCGCCGAAGCCGCGGCGGCACCCGCCGCGCCCGCCGCGGCCGTCGACCCGAACTCCACCCAGGGCCGGGCGTTCAGCGTGCGGACCCTGGGGCAGGGGGTTCCGTTCACCCGGCAGGCGGCCCAGGTGCAGCAGCCGGGGGTGGCCACGCCTCCCCCGCAGCAGCCAGGCGGTTCGGGGCGGCGGCGCAAGCTGGGCACCCGGCCCGACCCCGCTGCCGCGGCGGCGCCGGAGCAGGGGGCGCGTCCGCATCCGGCGGCCGAGCAGGCGGTGTCCGCGGCCACGCCGACCGGGCAGTCGCGGCTCGCGCACGCCACCGAGGCGGCCGGGCGGTCGTACGCCATAGGGGCGCCGGACGTGAACGCCGCCGAGGGGCCCGAGCCGTTGGACGGTCCCGGTGGGGCCGTCGAGATCCCGGACACCCCGCGGCCGCAGCCGATGGACGACGAGCTGCCCCCGGAGCCGCTGGACAATCCGCGGCGGCTGCTGGTGTGGCCCGCGCCGGACGTGACGACCCAGCAGGCGCTCAGCGACCGTGGGTACCGGCCCGTCATCGTGCAGTCCCGCGAGGAGGTCGACGCGCAGATCGCGGCGTTCCCCGCCGCGCTGTTCGTGGACCCGCTCACCGGGCCGATCACACGGACCGCGCTGCAGTCGCTGCGGCAGGCAGCGGTGGCGTCCGAGGTGCCGATCATGGTGACCGCCGGCCTCGGGCAGGCCTCGCGGGAGGCGGCGTACGGCGCCGATCCCGCCGTTCTGCTGAAGGCGCTGGCGCCGCGGGACAGCGAGCAGCACCCGCCGCGCGTACTGCTGATCGAGGAGCACGCGGAGATCGCGCTGGCGCTGACCGCGACGCTGGAGCGGCGGGGGATGCAGGTCGCCCGCGCGGCGAGTGACGCGGACGCGGTGACATTGGCCGGGCAGCTCAGGCCCAACCTCGTCGTGATGGACCTCATGCAGGTGCACCGGCGGCGGGCCGGGATCGTGGACTGGCTGCGGGCCAACGGGCAGCTGAACCGCACACCGCTCGTCGTCTACACGGCCGCCGTCGACCAGGCCGATCTGCCTCGGCTGGCCTCGGGTGAGACGGTCCTCTTCCTCGCCGAGCGGTCGACGAGCGAGGAGGTCCAGTCGCGGATCGTGGACTTGCTGGCCCGGATCGGGACGAACTAGGGGGCGCTCACCGCCCCTGAAAGCGCCGCGCCCCGGAAACGCCGTGCCCCGGAAACACCCGCGCCCCGAAAAGCGCTGCCCCTACTTGGCCACGAGCCTGCGCGCCGCCTCCCGCACCGACGCCCGCAGCCGCTCCCGGTCCGCGGGCTCGCCGCCCACCAGGATCCGTTTCATCTGCGGGACCACCGCGGCCCAGTTGGCCACGGCGATCAGCAGGAACAGCAGGTCACGGGGTGGGATGGCGTCGGTGACCACACCGCGGGCCTGGCCGTCGGCGAGCGTCGCGACCTTGTGGCGGTAGTGCTCCTGGCGTTCGGCCTCGTCGGGCAGCTCGGTGCTGGAGCCGTACTCCAGGCCCTCCCAGAAGAGCAGGCGCAGCACCTCGGGGTGGGCCTCGTGGTAGTCCATGAGGCGGTCGATCCAGCTCTCGATGTCGTCCGGGTCGACCGGGACGGCGACCGCGAGATCGAGCATGACCTTGCCCAGGACCTTCGTGAACAGCTCCGCCTTGTTGCCGAAGTAGGCGTAGATCAGCTGCTTGTTGGCCTTGGCCTCGGCCGCGATGCGGTCGATGCGGGCGCCCGCGATGCCGTGCCGGGCGAACTCGGCGACCGCCGACTCGAAGATCCGGGTCCGGGTGGCCTCGGGGTCCCTTGCTGCTGCCATGGGACCAGGGTAGGGGCAGCCCGGACAAGTAACCAACTATTTGGTTGACAGGGAATCGGCGGAGCTCCCAGACTGTTGAGCCATTCGACCAACCAACCAGTTAGTTGTTAGACCTGACTCGAAGGGTCCCCGGTCATGCCGACAGCAACCGTCACCACGGGACGGTCCAGCAAGGCCCCCGCCGGGCGCGCGGGCTCGCTCCTCCTCGTCCTCATCGCCGTCTGCACCGCCGTCACGGCCGCCAACATCTACCTCGCGGCCCCGCTGCTCCCCCTCATCGCCCGCGACTACGGCTCGACGCCCTCCGCGGTGGCCTGGGTCGCCTCCGTCGCGCAGTTCGGTTACGCCTTCGGGCTGCTCGTCTTCGCCCCGCTCGGCGACAGCGTGAACCGGCGGCGCCTGGTCGCCGCTCTCTCGCTCGTGACCACCGCGGCCCTGACCGCCGCCGCGCTCGCCACCGGCACCACCGCCCTCGCGGCCGCCGTCCTGGTCGCCTCCGCGGCCACCGTCGTCCCCCAGCTGCTGGTCCCGCTGGTCGCCCGGCGCGCCCCCACCGACCGCCGGGCCCGCCATGTCGCGGCCGTCATCGCGGGCCTGTTCACCGGGATCGTCGCGGCCCGGGTGCTCGGCGGACTGATCGGACAGGCCTACGGCTGGCGGGTGGTGTTCGTGGGCGCGGCCGCCCTGACGGCCGTCCTCGGGCTCGCGACCGCGTACGCCCTGCCGGCGGAGCAGGTGCGCCGCTCCGGCCCGCTCTTCTCGGGCCTCACCGCCCTGCCGTCCGTCGTGCGCCACTCGCCCGACCTGTGGCGCGCCTGTGTGCGGCAGGCGGGGATGTACGGCGCCTGGAGCGCGCTGTGGACCTCGCTGGCCCTCCTGCTGACCGGCTCGTCCTACGGTCTGTCGACCGCTACCGCCGGGCTCTTCGGCCTCTTCGGACTGGCCGCGAGCGTCGTGGCGCCGCTGGCCGGCGGGTTCGTGGACCGCTTCGGCGCCGCCAAGGTCGTACGGTCGGCGTATCTGCTCGCCGCCGTGTCCGTGCCGCTGTTCTGGCTCGGCGGGCACCAGCTGTGGGCGCTGTTCGTCGCGGCGATCGCCGTGCACGCGGCCCTGGTCGCCTCCCACGTCGCCAACCAGACCCTCGCCCTGACGACGACCTCGACCCCGGCCACCGCCAACACGGCGTACGTCGTGGCCGGTTTCGCCGGCGGCGCGACGGCCTCGGCACTCGCCGCCTCGGCCTTCGGATGGTGGGGCTGGGGCGGCGTGTGCGCGGTGGCGGGCGTGTGGCTGGCCTCGGGATGGGCTGCCACGTCGGTACGGCGGTGACGACTGCCGTACGAGGGCTCCGGGTCCCGGCCCCGGGCGCCCTGTTCGCCGTACCCCTCCTCCACCTCAAGCCCCTCGTGCCTCTGTGCCGCTCAGAGCTGGGTGACGTCCAGCTCCCCCTCCGCGTACCGCTTGCGGATCACCTTCTTGTCGAACTTGCCGACGCTCGTCTTCGGGACCGCCTCGATGATCGACCAGCGCTCCGGGAGCTGCCACTTGGCGATCTTGCAGACATCGCTCGCCAGGAACGCGCGCAGGGACTCGAAGTCGGCGGTGGAGCCCTCCTTGAGGACGACCGTGGCCAGCGGACGCTCGCCCCACCTGTCGTCGGGGACGGCGACGACGGCGGCCTCCATGACGTCCGGGTGGGACATCAGGGCGTTCTCCAGCTCGACCGAGGAGATCCACTCGCCGCCGGACTTGATGACGTCCTTGGCGCGGTCGGTGAGGGTGAGGAAGCCGTCGGCGGAGATGGTGCCGACGTCACCCGTCTTCAGCCAGCCGTCCTCGCTGAACTTGTCGGCCGGGCGCAGGGGTTCGGTGTCCGGGCCGTTGTAGTAGGCGCCGGCGATCCAGGGGCCGCGGACCTCCAGCTCGCCCGCGGACTCGCCGTCCCAGGGGAGGCGCTCGCCGCCGGGGCCGGTGAGGCGGGCCTCGACGCCGCTCGGGAAGCGGCCCTGGGTGAGGCGGTACGCGAACTCCTCGGGCGTGCCGACCACGTGGGCCGGCGGGCGCGCGACGGTGCCGAGCGGGGAGGTCTCCGTCATGCCCCAGGCGTGGCAGACCCGCATGCCCAGCTTGTCGAAGGCCTCCATCAGGGAGGGCGGACAGGCCGAGCCGCCGATGGTGACCTGGGTGAGCGAGGAGACGTCACGCGGCTTGGCGGCGAGCTCGCCGAGCAGGCCCTGCCAGATGGTGGGGACCGCGGCCGCGTGCGTCGGCCGCTCGCGCTCGATCATCTCGGCGAGGGGCGCGGGCTGCAGGAAGCGGTCCGGCATCAGCATGTTGACGCCGGTCATGAAGGTGGCGTGCGGCAGACCCCAGGCGTTGACGTGGAACTGGGGGACGACCACGAGCGAGGTGTCCTGGTCGGTCAGGCCCATCGACTGGGCCATGTTGACCTGCATGGAGTGCAGATAGATCGAACGGTGGCTGTAGAGCACGCCCTTGGGGTCGCCCGTGGTGCCGGAGGTGTAGCACATGGACGCGGCCTGGCGCTCGTCCAGCTCGGGCCAGTCGTAGGTGGTGGGCTTGCCGGCGATCAGGTCCTCGTACTCGTGCACGCGCGCGTGGGAGCCCTCGAGGAGCGTGCGGTCGCCGGGGCCGGAGACCACCACGTGCTCGACCGTCTTGAGGTGCGGGAGCAGCGGGGCGAGCAGGGGCAGCAGCGAGCCGTTGGCGATGACGACCCGGTCGGCCGCGTGGCCCACGATGAAGGTCAGCTGGTCGGCGGGGAGGCGGAGGTTGAGGGTGTGCAGGACCGCGCCCATGGAGGGGATCGCGAAGTAGGCCTCGACGTGCTCGGCGTTGTTCCACATCAGGGTCGCCACCCGCTCGTCCCCGGCGACCGAGAGGTCCTCGCGCAGGGCGTGCGCCAGCTGGGCGGCGCGGGCGCCGATCTCGGCGAAGGAGCGGCGGTGCGGCTCCGGCTCGCCGGTCCAGGTGATCACCTGTGAGGTGCCGTGGATCGACGACCCGTGGGTCAGGATCCTGGAGATCAGCAGCGGTACGTCCTGCATCGTGCTCAGCACGGCGTCCTCCCGGGGCGACATTGCCTGCGCGGTAGTAAGGGTCGCGCCGATTCTGCGCACATACCGCGCGGTATGTCACTAGAGCCGGGCGATCGATCACGTCACGATGCCCTCACGACGTCCGATCGTGTCGCCCTCACAACGGCCGAGCGTCAACCACGGTTCCCTGGGACTCCCTACCGGGCGAGCACCAGCTCGGGGTCCTCGCGGAGCTTGCCCAGCGCCCGCGACACCGCCGACTTCACGGTCCCGACGGAGACTCCGAGCACCTCGGCCGTCTGCACCTCGCTGAGGTCCTCGTAGTACCTGAGGACGACCATCGCCCGCTGCCGCGCCGGCAGCTTCATGATCGCCCGCCACATCGCGTCGTGCAGCGCCTGCTGCTCGGCGGGGTCGTCGTCGCCGGGCACGGGGTCGGGCTCGGGGATCTCGTCGGTCGCGAACTCGTCGACCTTGCGCTTGCGCCACTGCGAGGTGCGCGTGTTCAGCAGGGCGCGGCGCACATAGCCGTCGAGGGCCCGGTGGTCCTCGATGCGCTCCCAGGCGACATAGGTCTTGGTCAGGGCGGTCTGCAGCAGGTCCTCCGCGTCGCTCGGGTTCGCGGTGAGCGAGCGGGCGGTACGCAGCAGCACCGGCTGGCGGGCCTTCACGTACGAGGCGAACGACGGGTACGCGAGGGTCTGCGTCGCCGGTACGGCGGCCTTCGAAGCGCTGGTGCAGACGGGTGTGGTCATGGCTCCACGCTAGATTCGCGACCGCCCCCCGCTCATCGGCCACAGGTCCCGAAGGGGACTCCCCCTCAGGTTGTAGAGGTGGGGCCTACTGCACCTCCTGAAGGTGGACGAGGGGGGCACGTCTACTGCGGGATGACCCCTGGGGGCTACCCGTCCCCGGTGAGCACCAGCCCGGACGTGGGTACGCCCGTCCCCGCCGTCACCAGCGTGCGCCGCGCCCCGGGTATCTGGTTCACGGCCGTCCCCCGCACCTGGCGTACGGCCTCCGCGATGCCGTTCATGCCGTGCAGGTAGGCCTCGCCCAGCTGGCCGCCGTGGGTGTTGAGGGGGAGCGAGGCCCGGCGTACGAAGTCCGCGGCCTCGCCCCGGGCGCAGAAGCCGAACTCCTCCAGCTGCATCAGGACGAACGGGGTGAAGTGGTCGTACAGGATCGCCACGTCGATGTCCTCGGGGGTGAGGCCGGAGGTGCGCCACAGCTGGCGGGCGACGACGTTCATCTCGGGCAGGCCGGTGAGGTCGTCGCGGTAGTAGCTGGTCATCTGCTCCTGGGCGCGGCCCGCGCCCTGGGCGGCGGCCGTGACGACGGCGGGCCGGTGGGGGAGGTCACGCGCGCGTGCGAGGGAGGTGACGACGATCGCCTGGCCGCCGTCGGTCTCCTGGCAGCAGTCCAGGAGCCTGAGCGGCTCGACGATCCAGCGGGATGCCGCGTGGTCGGCGAGGGTGATGGGGCGGCCGTGGAACCAGGCGGCCGGATTGGTGGCCGCGTAGGCACGGCCGGTCACCGCCACCTGCCCGAAGGCCTCCGGACCGAGGCCGTGGGTGTGCAGATAGCGCTGGGCCGCCATCGCCACCCAGGAGGCCGGGGTGAGCAGGCCGAAGGGCAGGGACCAGCCGAGGGCGGCCCCCTCGGCGGAGGGTTCGCGGTGCTGGACGCCGGAGCCGAAACGGCGGCCGGAGCGTTCGTTGAAGGCGCGGTAGCACACGACCACCTCGGCCACGCCCGCCGCGATCGCGAGCGCCGCCTGCTGGACGGTCGCACAGGCCGCGCCGCCGCCGTAGTGGACGCGGGAGAAGAAGGACAGCTCGCCGATCCCGCAGGCCTGGGCGACGGTGATCTCCGGGCTGGTGTCCATGGTGAAGGTGACCATGCCGTCCACGTCGGACGCCGTGAGTCCCGCGTCGTCGAGCGCCGCGCGGACGGCCTCGGCGGCCAGGCGCAGTTCGCTGCGGCCGGAGTCCTTGGAGAACTCGGTGGCCCCGACGCCGACGATCGCGGCCCGGCCGCCGAGCGCGTCACGCGCGCGTGCGCTCATTCGGCGTCCCCGATCGAGCAGGTGACCGTCCCGGTCACGTGGTTGCCGATGCCGTTGGTCCCCACGATCCGAACGGTGGCGGTGGTGCCTTCGAGAGCTTCTATGGTTCCGGTCAACACCATGGTGTCGCCGGGGTAGTTGGGTGCACCCAGCCTGATGGCCACCTTCTTCAGCACGGTCCGTGGTCCGAAGTGGTCGGTGATGTAGCGCCCGACCAGGCCGTTCGTCGTGAGGATGTTCATGAAGATGTCCGGGGAGCCCTTCTGCCGGGCCAGTTCCGGGTCGTGGTGCACGTCCTGGTAGTCCCGGGAGGCGATCGCGCCCGCGACGATGAGCGTGCGGGTGACCGGGATCTTCAGGGGTGGCAGCTCGTCGCCCGCCCTCATACGGTGGCCTCCTCGTCGGCGGCGCGGAAGACGGGCAGGGTGAGATCACCGTCGTACGTTCGGAAGGCGAGCCGCACCGGCATCCCGATCCGCACCTTGTCGTACGGCGTCCCGACCACGTTGCTGATCATCCGCACGCCCTCCGCGAGTTCGACGAGTACGACGGCGTAGGGAGGGTCGAACGCCGGGAAGGGCGGGTGGTGCATGACGACGTACGAGTAGACGGTCCCTTCTCCGCCGGCCTCGACGGTGTCCCAGTCGGGGCCGCCGCAGTGGGCGCAGCCCGGCAGCCACGGGAAGCGGAGGGTGGCGCAGGCGGTGCAGCGCTGGATGAGGAGCCTGCGCTGTTCGACGCCCTCCCAGAAGCCGGCGTTGTCACGGTTGACGACGGGGCGGGGGCGCCGGGGCCGCGGAGGGGTCTTCTTCCCCTGCACTGGTGCGTACTTGAGGATGCGGAAGCGGTGGGTGCCGACGAGGGTCCCGCCCACCCGGACGTCGGTGCGGGTCGTGACGAAGTGACCGGTGCCGAGCTTGGTGGTCTTGCGGTCGGAGACCGACTCGATGACCGTGTCGAACGTGATCTCGTCGCCCGGGCGCAGCGGCTGGAGGTACTCCTGCTCGCAGTCGGTGGCGACGACCGAGGTGCAGCCCGCCGCGTCGAGGAGCGCGAGGAGTTCGTCGTACGACGACGATCTGCCCGTGTGGCCGGCCAGACCGCCCATCGTCCAGGCCTGGAGCATGGTGGGCGGGGCGACGGCGTCGGGGCCTGCGTAGGCGGGGTGGGAGTCGCCCAGGGCTTCGCACCAGTGGCGGATCATGGGCAGGTTAACGGGATCCTTGCCGGTGGCGGAGACGGCGGCGGGGTGTCCTTCGTAGGACTTGAGGCGGGTCGGCAAGTCGTCTGCCTGGGGGTGAGGCTGGGGCTGTGGGCGGGGCTGGGGCTGGGGCCGGCGTGTCTGGTGGTCCGGATCGTCACCCATGACGGCAACCTCCTTGTCCGCAAGATTTCCTGACTGTCCGTCAGATGCGGTGCGGTGTCAAGGCGTGTCAAGGCTGTCGCCGCGCACGCGAACACGCCTGCGCGGCGGCGCCTGAAGCACCGCCGCGCGGACGTGTCCCACCCCATGAAGCCCACCCCTTGAAGCACCCCCCTGGAAGCCGCCCCCCTTGAAGCGCCCCCCGCAGAGGCCGTCAGCCCTCCCCGATCACCATCACCACCACAGGGGGGTGAAGTTGACGGACGTGTTGCTGTTCCCCTGGTTGACGGCCGTGAACGCGGAGCGGTTGACCTGTGCCGTGTTGCTCTGGTTCGACGCCCCGGAGCCGACGGCGTTCTGCTGTGTGGTGGACGCGTTGCCGTTGTTGTCGTGTCCGACACCGCTGCCCACGATGCTCGCGACACCCGCGTTCGATCCGTCGTCCGCGAAGCCGCCGTTGTCCGCCGCCGCGACGCCGGTGAAGAGTGCGGCGGCGAGCGGGACGGCGGAGGCGGCGGCGATGACGCGGGCGGTACGGATGCTTGCCATGGTGTTTCCTCCAGAACCCGGCCCTGTGGCCGGTAGTACGTCAAGTAAGCCTGTTCTCCAGGGCAGTTGGCCGACCACCCCGGTGCTGTGCACGACGTCGCGAGTCCAGAGTTGCCCACCGAATCCCCGGCGAACCAGAACGGAAGCGGTTATTCCCCCTGAAGCGTGAGGACAAGTCGATAAACCCCTTTCGCGACTTCAGGCACCAATGTCGGGCGATACGGACTGTTAATTGCCAAGCGGGACAACAGAGGAAGCGTTCCGGCACTTTCCGGCCAATCCCCGAACCTCGGCGCGTCGCACCCGCGGCCTCTTCCTTTTTTCGAACACGCGTACGAACATGGAGGCATGGCCACCACAGACCGGCAGGCCACGACGCTGGCCCTAGCCCACGCCCTGTCCGCCGCCGAACGCGGGCTGGCCGTCATCCCCCTGTCCCGCACCAAGCTCCCGGCCCTGCGCTCCCCCCACCGCGACGAGAACTCCCTGGCGACCTCGTGCCACGGCGAGTGCGGCACGTTCGGCCACGGGGTCTACGACGCCTCGACCGACCCGGTCCGCATCCGCGAACTCTTCGCGGCCGCCCCCTGGGCCACGGGCTACGGCATCGCGTGCGGCCTGCCGCCCCACCATCTGATCGGCGTCGACCTGGACACCAAGTCGGGCACGGACTCCTCGGCGGCCCTGCGCGAACTGGCCCTGCGCCACCTCTTCACGATCCCCGACACGGTCGTCGTCCTGACCCCGAGCGGCGGCCGCCACCTCTGGCTCACCGGCCCGCCCGACGCCGCCGTCCCCAACTCGGCCGGCCGCCTGGCCCCCGGCATCGACATCAGGGGCGCCGGCGGCTACCTCGTCGGCCCCGGCTCCCGCACCGACCACGGCACCTACACGACCGCCCCGGGCACCGCCCACCTCGCGCCCGCGGCCTGCCCGCCGGCCCTGCTCCGGCTGCTCCTGCCCCCACCACGCCCCACCCACCCCGCGACCCATCCCTCGGCCGGCGACCAGGGCCAGGGCCTGGTCCAGTTCGTCCTCGCCGCCCACGAGGGCCAGCGCAACACCCGCCTGTTCTGGGCCGCCTGCCGCGCCTACGAGAACGGCATCGGCCCGGCACTGGTCGCACCCCTGGTGGACGCGGCCCTCAACTCGGGGCTCACGGAACGCGAGGCACGGGCGACGATCGCGTCGGCGGCGCGGATGACGGGGCGCCGGCCCTAGAACAACCACTGGAACCACCAGTACCACCAGCACCACCAGCACCATGGGAGCGCCGCAGAGTGCCGATCATGACCCTGTCCCGGCTCGTCCTGACCTCCGGCCGCAGGGTCGACCTCGGGGAGCTGCGCCTGACGTCGACGTACGGCGGGATGCTGGACGGCTACCCGTGCAGACCGGTCAACGAGCTGAGGATCAAAGGCCTCCTGCGCTCGGCCGAACACGACTACCCGACCACCCCCGTTCACCTGGTCCCGCCCCCGCACGAGTACCCGGACCACTACCCGGGCGCCTTCGGCCCCGTCGAGATGCTGCCGGCGGTGGCCTGCGTCGGCGTCTTCCGCTCCACGGCCCTGACCCCGTCCCGCAACCCCATCCTCTACGGCAGCCACCTCACCGTCATCTGGTTCCAGCCCCACGCACGCGTACCGTCGGACTGCGATGCGCAGGCAGGGCTGCGGGACGTCGCCTGGGAGGAACTGGCGCGGGACTACGAGCTGTAGCCCACGGTCCCTCTGAATGTGCTGATCGAGCAGGGGCCGGCAGAGCATGCGGACGGAGGTTCAGGCCCCGGCAAGGCCAGAAGGCAGACACCAAGCCGTTCCCTCTCCGATAGTCTCCCCGCGCCAAGATCACCGAGCCCGAAGCCAGATTCGGGCCGACTGCGCGACGCCGCCGCGAGAGAAGACGGGTCTTGCGCGTGTCCGAGCCCAGCTACGTCGTGCGCGTCGAAAACCGACGGTCGAACCACGAGGCCCACTTCACCCTCGCCGAACGCAGGGGACGTAAATCCTGGCCGCAGGTTGGCCGCACATGCTGGTCAAAGGCGGGGCACCGGCGAACCAGGGTGAGACACAGTCACGCCGAAGGGGTGCTGCTCCGGAGAATGGCACCCCTTGCGTTGACGCTCGATGCCGCCTCGCACGTCCTGGAGTACGACTTCGACGCGTAGGCGATGCCTCCGGCGGGAGATCGGCCGACACCGGGATGGAGGGTGCGCCGTTCCCGCCTGCGTGCACGTAGTGGCGTGCTCGGGAGCTCCCGTCCCGACCACCATCGACCCAGGCAGAGCCGAGCCGACGCTGCCCATGGGGAAGGGGGCAGGTGCGGCAGTGTGGCACGATCTTCCACGTGGAGTGGGGGACGCTTGTCGGGACAGCACTCGGAGCGGTGCTCGGCATTGGGGCGACGCTGGCCGGCGAGCACTTGCGTTGGCGGCGGACTGTCCGGGAGAACAGATTGCAAGACCGCCGAGCCATGTACGCGGACTGTTTGGTGGCCCTTCGTCGTGCGCACGAGGCTATGCGGTTGGCCGCTGACGAGGACTACTCGGACCCGCAGACGAGGGCAGCCAAGATCCGGCAGGCGTTTCAGGCATCGGGGTGCGATGAGGCGCGAGAACGGCTCGTTCTGACGGCAGCCACCGACGTATCGGCAGCCATAGACGCTTCGTACCACTCCTTGCGTCAGGTTCGAGAAACACTCGCGTCCGGATGCACGCTGACGTCAGATGAGTACCATGCCGCCAGACAGGCTCACGGAGACGCGACCCGGGCGGCACGTACGGTCTTCCGGCAAGACCTGGCGACCCTGGAGCTCTGATCCGCTGCTGTACAGCTCATATGGGCACGGGCACGCGTTGGCCGATGCAATCGGCTCGCTCTGGCTGCTCGATCCAGGGCAACGGTGTACCGATGAGCGTCAGCTCGCTGCCTTGGACGACCTCGCAAGGTTGCTGGAGCAGTGCGCTAGCAGTGCGCTAGCAGGCACCGTGCATGGTGAAGGCCCCCGACCGGTCTACCTGGTCAGGGGCCCTTCACCTGCGGTGGGTGTGGGATTTGAACCCACGGTGACTCGCGCCACGACGGTTTTCAAGAGCGTTGCGGAATCAGGAGCGAAACCCCTTCTCACCTGCACGGGAGCGCCAGTTCGGCTCCGTCTGCGCGAAGTTGGCCCACACATGGCCCACGGGCACGGAAACTGCGACGGTCCAGCGCCCACACGAGCACTGGCGGCGGATACGGGATTCGAACCCGGGTGGGAGTGGCCCTCAACACGCTTTCCAACTGTCCGCGCGGCCGTCCGGGAGCGTTCGCGGGGGTTCACGCGGCAGGACAGATGTGTTGCGCGTACGGCGATGAACGGTGGCGGCCATCAGCGAGCTGGACAACGAACAGGAGAGGGTGCGCTGGAGGGGCTCGATGCCCGCGAAGCGCTGCCATTCCCTACGAAACACGAGCGGGCGGCGGACATCTCGTAGTACTGTGTCGGAGCGCTACTGGGGGTAGCTGGCACTGTTCTGCTAGTGATAGGTGATCCATGCCCAACCCCTTCCCGTCCCTGAAGGCGATGGCCATGCTCAGGGTTCTGACTGCGCTCGGGTACGTAGTGACACGACAGTCAGGTTCACATCGTCGGCTTGAGGCTGACGGTATGCCGCCGCTCACATTTGCTTTTCATGATCGCGTTAGCTTGCCGCCGGGCGTGGTGAGAGACATCCTGGTGAAGCAGGTTGGCCTGACCCAGAGCGAGGCGCTGAAGGCGGTGGGAGCGAAGTGACACCCCTGACACCCTGGTTGATCCACATCATGCTTCGCCAGACAGAAGAAGTCATTTACGCTACGTCCCCCCAACTTCCGGGTTTCACGTACGGGCGGAAAGACCTCTCTGCAATGCGCTCCGAACTACAGGATGCGATCGCATTCCACCTGGACCGGGAAGGTCCATTTGAGGTCGTGGAGCATCACGAGCGGCATTACGATATCGCGGATGGCGAACTAGTTACTCGACTTGCCCAGGATGGGCATGCCGCAGACCGTCAAATCGTCTACGAGCGGCTAGGTAGAACAATTCGGGACTCCAGGCAGGCCAAATCATTGGTTCAAGGAGTGCCTAATACCGTTGGTGAAGTCGTCTACGTGTGTGCAGTACCCTCAGACACATTGGGTTGGCTAATTGAGCAGCTTTCCGAGCCAGAAGATGCGTTTTACGCTGCTGTCACTGTTGGCGATGAAATGCTAATGACTCTTCCTTTTGCTCACGGAGAGTCGTACAGAGGAGCAGAAGACACGTACACGGCTGGCACGAGGGGATACACTAAAGACACTCGTCTGAGTGAAATCATCCAAGAGACGCGCATCGTAACTCCTATTCATCAAGATGTAGAGGCCGACGCGTAAGGATGCAGCTATGATCCTAAAACAAATTCTTTGGCGAATGAAACTCCGGAAGGGTCTGGCTCGATGAGCCAGACCCTTCCGTGTGTCTGTGGTTATGACGTGGCTTCGGAAACTGGCTGAGCTGGCAGTTTTACAGCGGGCTCAGCCCACTCCCTGTGACCTGCGGTTTCTCTTTCAGCCGGTTACTTCCGGGGGACGCATGGGGGAAACTGGCACTTCCGCAGGTTGCAGTTGTCTCAGCCTCAAGCAGAGGAGACATGGCCTCGTAGCACCCCGTGTCACAGCAAGCCAAGCTTCTCCTCAATGCCTTTCACCAGCAAAGTGACGCTGAGGAAGACTCCACCCCCCGAGGCGAGGGCCTTGATTGCCTCTCCACTGAGTTGCAAAATCAATTCAAAGGAGATCAAGCCACCAACTATTCCACTAAGGAGCGCAATCAATAGCGCCATGATTTTCACAGTTTGAGTTGGCACTAGCGTTCCCTGCCTTTCTCTGCGCGGGTACGCTCTAATCGCCCGCTAGCTGAATACCTCCCAATAGGCTCCTTGCACATGCTCGTTCACTTCCAGGCGAGACCCGTGGCAAGACGTTCCTGGACGACAGCGACGCCATCCTTGCAGGTGGGGCGGCTATATTGACACAGACCTGAACGTTCTTGCGACGATGGTGTACAACGTGCGTAGCAGGTGAGGGACGCTGGCGACAGCGGGGGGAGGCACTCTAGGCATGGGTACCGGATGGTTGGACGTTTTGGCTGCCAATAACTCAGGGGATTGGCTTTCGTATCGGCGCGCTCTGGGAATGTTTCGATCGTCAGGGCCATCTTATGACCAGCTCACTAAACTCGGGCAGAGTCTCTATGGAAACATTCCCGGACTGACCGCCCCCCCATCGCGAGGCACTTGGGCTAATTCCGTCCAGGAGATTAACCGGCCGGTCAAATGGCAATACGTCGAACTCCTTATTCACGCCTGGTCGAGCTATCACCAACTTCCCGGGGAAAAAACGCTGGAACTCTTGGATATGTGGTCGCACGCCTTCAGAGATTGCGGGGGAGATCCGGGGCCGCGCTTCCCGGCCAAAGGAATGGTCACTGCCCAGAGCGAATCCACAAGACCTGTGGAAACTTCGCGCGAAGCGCTCATCGGCGATTCACGGTTACGATCGTATGAACCCCCTGTGGAGTCACTAAGCCAGTTGGTGGCTGCACAGGAGCGCACCATAGCGGTGCTGGAAGAGGTCAATAGGCTTAAGGATGCGTACGTAACCAGCGAGAAGGCACGACAGAAGGCGGTCCAGGTCGGATCAGCCGCCCTGGCCCTCCTCGGCCAAGCTCGCGCAGAAGTTGCGCACCTTAACCGGAAAATTGACTACATTGAATCTACGTTCACAGTACCGGAGGCCGACAAGCTGAGAATTATGCAGAGTAAACTCAAAAAAGCCGAGTCGCGGGAGCGTGACTTGACGACCCAATTGGAGCGAGCAGAGCGTGACAGGGATAAGTACCAGCAGATAGCGGACTTTGCAGCTCGAAGGCTCAGCTTCCTGGAACAGGAACTGAATCGCAGTGCTTCTCGTGAATTCTCGGAGTATTCGACTTCCTTTGAAGCCCTGGACGTGGCCGACGACGACGCAACAACAAACCATATTGATAACGCCATGGCGCAGCTCCATGCCCACCTAAATCACGAGTCTCGGGTGATGCAAGAATCCGCCGACGCGATCGGCTGGAACCCCATGTTCGCTGCCGAAGGAGGCCGCGTCACAGACCGCGACGACTCCGCAGCGCGCATTCTTTCATTGGCGCAACAGACTGCGGACAAGCACCTAGAGGATGTAGCAACCGAAGCTGACCTCATCATTGCAGAGGCTCGCAGAAAAGCTGAGGCCGAGGAGGGGGCCCGGGGGCAGCGCGTTCTTTCACTAGCGCAGCAGACCGCAGACCAGGCAATAGCCGAAGCCAGGGTCGAAGCGAATCGAATTGTGCAAAAAGCCCAAAAGAAAGCGGAGGAGATTAGAAACGATACTATTCGCGACATTCCAC
Organism: Streptomyces sp. NPDC048523; assembly: GCF_043199815.1. Classification (NCBI taxonomy): domain Bacteria; kingdom Bacillati; phylum Actinomycetota; class Actinomycetes; order Kitasatosporales; family Streptomycetaceae; genus Streptomyces; species Streptomyces sp. NPDC048523. The sequence goes on from NZ_JBICWQ010000005.1 coordinate 139,767, forward strand.
CGCCGCGCGAAGATTGATTCCGATCGCCCGTCACACGGGGGCTTTCCAGTTCACGCAGGACCTTGACTTCACATCCCATCCAGGGCCGCAATCACGCCTGCAGTGTCGCCCTCGTAGAGGAGGTGCGGTTCGTCTGCACGCGGAGGGATGAACCGGGCCCGGTAGCGCTGTAGGTCGCTCTCGGAAAAGTAGATCGAATTCGGATCGTCGGCGTGGAACTCGTTGCGCTTGTTGACCCTTGACCAGAGTTCGTCATGGCTTGCTTCAAGGTAGACGAGCAGCGGAGTGGCGCCGACGTCGGTCGCGATGGTGCGCCACCGGGCCCGGTCCTCGGGAGTCCAGAAGCCGTGATCGACTACGACGTCCCGCCCCGCCTGAAGCAGTTCGCGTAGTTCAACCGCCACGTCCTCGAGGACCGGCCGTTCGAGGGTGGGGAAGGTACCTCGCGGGAAGTCCACCCCGTACACGCCGTGCCGGCGGTACATCTCCTCGTCCGGGCACAGGCGCACGAACCCGCGATCGGTGAGAACTCGGGAAAGTGTGGTCTTGCCGGAGCCGGGGAGTCCGGCCATGAGGACACAGAACGGCGAACGTGTGGTCATGGGTCTCGTGAGGGTCTGGGAAATCGTGAGGATTTCCAGTTCGGCTTCAGGTGCGAGCGTGCCGGTACGGCGAGCGGCGAGCAGGACGCCCATTCGATCTTCAAGCACGTTCAAAAGCGTGTCATCCAAGGTCGTCACGGGGAAACCTCCGATTCCGTCCGCCAGGTACGACCCGGGCCACCGAGGTCAACGCCGTATTCCACGACGTTGTTCTCGCTGTCGATGAACTTCGCGGTCATCACGACAACGGGTTCTGTCGGCGGGTTGTCCGGATCCAACTCCAAGAGCCGCGTGTCTTCCGCTGTCAGTAGGCGCGCTGAGGCGGTGTCGATCCGATGACTGATCGGGAGGCCGGTCGTCTCAGCGATGAGCTGGAGTGAGGTACCTCCGGTCAATCGCTCACTCTTCGCCAACTGCGGGATCAGCTTCCCGTACCTAGCCGGGATCCAAGACGTACTGTGCGCCACGATGCCGTGTCGGTCCCGGTAGACCCGGCTACGACAAATCACGTCGGAGCGAGGCTCGATACCCAGAGCCTGCGCCACTTCCACAGGCGCAGGGACCACGTCAGCCTTGTGCGAGTCGGACCGTTCGCCGGACCCCCAACTCGAACCAGTACGGCGGCCCCGGTCCTGACGCTGAGATCCCGACGACATCGGACCCGGCTGATCCAGGACTTCCGTTCCGATCCCGTGGATGCCTCGGACCATGCCTTCGTTGCGCAGCTTGCGCAACGCCTTCTCTGCCGTTGCCGTGCTCACGCTCCACTCTTCCGACAGGTTCTTGATGCTCGGCAGGAGCGTTCCCGGCTGTAGCCGGCCGGACGTGATCAGCTCCGCGTAGTGGGCGGCAATCTTCGCGTACGGCGCCCGGTTGTCGGCCTGACCGGCCATTTCGCGTGCTCCCTCGTCTCGGTTCCCTGAGGTTCCCTAGCTTACCGCTTGACACCGCAGGGAACCCTAGGGAACCTTAGGGATGTGCCCGCCGGTCGGAACGACGATCGGAAGCCACTGCACCTTGATGCGCCTGCGCTCCATGGCGGCGCAGCCCGGAGGAAAGCCCGCAGGGGTCAGTACGAAGGCAGCGATTGTTGGTTGAGTATTCAATAGAGATTCAACTCTGACGGGGTACGAGCCCCGTCCCCCGAACGGCCGGGGTGATGGCCGTTGGCAGCCACTTAGTGGCAGGTGAACGTGTCCTGCCCTGTGTGTCAGCTCTGGAGAACACTCGCGCGGATCATCCCTTCCTTACGGGAGGTCAGCCGCACGTGGTGCCACCTGCCGCACGCTGCCCTGCTGGCGTCAGAGCAGTGACGATGACGCGCCCGATTTCCCGGCTCGGGGCCGGTTCGCTGTGGCAACGGCGTACCGGTGAAAGCCGTGTCCCTGCGATCTGCGGGACGTCGGGATGGGCCGACGACATACCGAGGCGCCGCCGCGACGGACCGGCCGGCGGCGCCCCTGCTCTTTCCGGTCCGTCCTGGCTTCGCAGCGCTGGACGCTGCGGCCGGCTGCCTCTCCCGCCCGTACCTCGTTCCGCCTTGCGGCCGGGGGACGGGCGGGAGCGCGGGGAGCCGGATCTTCCGACTTCAACGGCGCGCGGCTCCCGGGGTGCCACCCGGGAGCCGCTGTTCGGGCCGTTCACCTTCTGAGAGGAACACGACCCAATGGACCACATCGTGACTGTTCAGGATGCTGTTACCGCGTTCGCCGACTGGAACGAGCCGACGGATGCGGAGCTGGACGCGATTGACCGCGAGATGCCGGTCATCCTCGCGGACATCGACCTGCTCGACGCGCACATCGCCACCCTCGACCGCACGCCGACCGAGCTGGACCAGCGGCGTATCCGCCGGGCCCGCCGCCGGGCACTGGCCGCGCGGGTGGAACTGATCAACCACACGGTCACCGCCTCGGGGGTCGGGGCGTGACGGACCTGACGTTGACGGCGCAGATGTCCGTGTTCAAGGGCCAGTGGCGCCTGTACGTGGTGCTGCTGAACACCACCGACCCGTGGCCGGAGTTCGGCTTCGACCGGCCGCTTCCGGTGCCGACGTTCACGGAGCGTACGGACGCGCTCAGCGTCCTCGGGTTCGAACCGGTACCGGGCGCTGCGTGGCGGTGGACCGAGGACAGCGACGACCCCGACAACCCCGCCTCGTCGGTCGTGCTGATCGCCGCGACGCAGGTGCGTTCACGGGAGGGGTGGGGAGCGTGAACGCCGTTCAGATCCGTTCAGCCGAGCGTGCGCTGTCAGTTGGCATGTGGCTGATCGTGGCGGGCGCGATGCTGTATTCGATCCTCACCGTCACCCCCCTCGCCGCCGCCCACACCCCCGACAAGTGGAAGTGGACCGCCCCGATCCTGCCGTTGGTGGTGGATGCCGCGGTGGTCATCGTGGTCCGCCTGGATGCGGTGCTGGCCCGGCTCGGGGGACACGGCGGGCGGTGGCCGGTCGTGCTGCGGTGGATGACCGGCTGCATGACCCTCGCCCTCAACGTCGCCGATTCCGCCCTGCACAACGACCTGGTCGGGGTAGCCGTGCACGCGGTCGCACCACTGCTGCTGATCGTCACAGCGGAAACCGGGCTCGCCTACCGGCGGGCAATCGCCGCCGCCGTGACCGAGCTGGAGACACGCCAGCAGGCGCAGCGCGAAGCCCGCGAGCGGGCGATTGCCGAGCGGCGGGAAACGGCCGCGCGGCTCGCCCGTGAGGAGCGCGAGCATGCCGCTCTGCTGGCGCGTGAACAGCGTGAACACGAAGCCCGCCTGATCCGCGAACAAGCCGAACGCGAGGAGCGGGCCCGCCGCGAAGAACGCGAGCGGGCCGAAGCCCGTGAGCAGGCTGAGCGGGAGGCGCATGAACGCGCTGAGCGCGAGCGTGAACAGCAGGAGCGCGAGCGTGAACGCCGTGAACGCGAGGCCGCGGAGCGTGCCGAGCAGGAGCGGGCCGCACAGGCGGAGGGTGAACGCCGTGAACAGGCTGAGCGGCAGGCGCGTGCCGAGCGTGAACGCGCCGCCCTGCTGGCCGCCGGGCCCGCAGTGGAGAAGCTCCCCGAGGACCGTGCCCGTTCGACCGTGCAGGCCGCGTTCGAGGTCGGACTTCCGGTGCGATCGGCTGCCGAGCTGTGCGGCTGGTCGGTGGGGTGGGTGTCCACCCGCTACCAGGAATTCCGGGACGCCGGCCACCCCGCGTTCGAGGCTGACGGGGCGGTGCTCTGATGCCGACCGCCTACGCGAAGTGCTTCGACCCCAACGGGGCCCGCTTCGGCATACCGACCTACCCGTGGCGCATGGCCCCCGCCGGCTACGCCACCCGCCGCCAGCTGCGAGCGAAGGGCTTACGGCCCGGCGGACAGCCGATCGCCGCACAGGTCATGGTCCTCAACCGCCACCACGGCGCCCGCGTCGCCTTCCTCTACCGCGAGGACCTGGCCCTGCCGGTCCGCCCGATGACCTCCCGCAAGTGGGGCGCCCTCGCGCTGGCGATGCTCGCCCGCCGCACGTGCCCGCGCTGCCGGCTGGACGTCGGCTACTGCATTCCCACCTCGCACGGCATCTGCGGCCTGTGCCTGGTCGCCGAAGAACAGCGCGCCGCCTGAACACCCCTACTGTCCTGGGAGTTTCGCTGTGTCCAGCCGTACCCGCACCCGCACCGCGGGTGTCCACACCGTTCGCATCCCGCACCAGCGCGGGCGCCGCTCGCAGCCGTTCCTGATCGTCGTCCCCGACCGCCCCTCGCTGACCCGCGAGGCGTTCGGCTTCCTCGGGCGGGTGCTGTGGCGCTTCCGCGCCGCACTCGCCCCCACCGGCCTCGCCCTGCTCGCCCTCGTCGTCACCGCCCTCCTGCACGAGTTGGGCTGGTGGTCCGGGCTGGTCCTCGCCCCGCTCGCCGTGGCGCCGGCGGTCTGGTTCGCCGTCATGCAGCGCCGCCGCCCCGGCCACGGTTCCACCCTCGCCTGGCGCATCGGACTGTCTGCGCTCGCCACGCTCACCGGCACGTGGGCGGCGCTGGCCGCCGCCTTCGGCCCGCTGGCCGGCCCGCTCGGGCTGATCTGGCTTATCGCCCTGATCGTCGCGCAGTCCGCCTGGCTCATCGTCCGCCGCACCCACTGAGCTAAGGAGAACCCCTGATGGCGCGTAACAACAGCGGCCGGCCTGCGAGCGGTCCGGTCAACGATCCCAAGACCAGTAAGTTCGCTAATGCAGGCGCCGCTGCCGGAGGTCTGATCGGCGCGATGGGTAGTTCGTTCGTCCCTCCGATCAACGTCACGGTCAACAACAACCGCACCACCGCCACAGCTTTCGGCAGCCGCGGACATATGGAAGCTCTGCTGCCCGCCCCGGAGTTCAACTCTCCGGCGCAGGTTCGCAACTACTGCAATTCGTTGCGAGCGGCGGGGGTGACCCTGTCCATCGAGGTGGCCATGGCTGCCGAGATCCTCAACGGAATCCTCGCCGCGGTACCGGACCCAGAAGGTAAGGCCTTCGGCTCCCGCATCCGCGCCAAAAAGGTGTCCTGGAAGCTTCAGCGATCCGCGAGCGCGCTGCGGGACGCCGCGAAGAACGCTGCGGCCTGCTACGCGACCTTCCAGCAGCAGTACGAGGAAGAGATCAACCGGGTGCGTCACCGTGCCCGCAAGCCTGCCCAGCCGGTCATGAACTGGGCTCAGCAGTAAGGAGGTTGAGTCATGGCTCAGCAGTGGACTGACCAGGACGGCCGGCGTTACCCGCTCGCCGTTTCCGCCGGCATGAATGAGGGTTCGGGCGGCACGGTACGGGCGTACCTGCTGAACCGGGCCAAGCCGCACCTGCCGCCGTGGCTCGGCTGGGCCGGCACCGGTGTGACCGGGGCGTTGGGGCACTGGCAGTGGGGCGAGAGCGCCGCCGCCGGCGTCGGGCTGACCCTTGCCTCGGTGGCGCTGACCGGCGCGACCTGGTGGGCGGGCAAGTCGACCAGCAACCAGCGGCGCCTGCACGCAACCGTCACCGCGGCCGCCGGCTCCGCCTGGGTCACGGCTGCCTGCCTCGCGGGCCCCACGGCCGGGCCGATCGACGACCTGTTCCTCATGGGCGGGCCCGCCGTGGCGCTGACGTGGAACGTGCGCACGGTCCTGCGCCACAACCCCGACGGAGCGCCGGCCAGTTCGGACGGGGGCCTGCTGGAAAAGGTCGGGTTGGCGCGGGCACAGATCGGAGCGGCGAAGGTGGAACCGAACCGGGTCACCGCGCCGATCGCCCTTCAGGCGGGCGAGCAGACCAACGACGACGTCGCCAAGGCCCTGGTGCGGATCGCGTCCGCGCTGGATCTGCCGACGTCCGCCGTGCGCTACACGCCCGACCCCGGCTCCGTCCGGCGCGGCGAGCTGGTCATCGTCCCCGAGGACATGCTGTCCGAAGAAGTCCAGTGGGAGGGCCCCTCCAACCTCGGGGGTTCGATCGCCGACCCTCTGGTCATCGGCCGTTACGACGACGGCTCCGCGCTCGTCATGTGGCTGCCGGGTGACCCGGACGCGGGCCGCAACTCCACTCATGGCCTGATCGCGGGCCAGTCCGGGTCCGGCAAGGGTGATGCCGCCCTGAACCTGCTCACGGAGGTCCTCTCCCGCCGTGACGTCATCGTGTGGTTCTCCGACCCCAAGGCGTTTCAGGACTTCGCCCCGCTCCGGGCCGGTCTGGACTGGGACGCTGAGGGCGGCAGCCAGACGGAAATCATGGTGGCGGCCGTTGAGGCGGTCATCCCCGCCCGCACCCGCTGGCTCGGGACCCACGGCTACCGGCAGTGGGTGCCCGCGGCAGCCGAACCGCAGAACGACCCCGAGCACTCCTGCCGCCAGGACGGCCGGGCCTGCGGCTGCGAGGGCATGCCGTTCCTGGTCGCCTGGTTCGAGGAAGCCGCCAACACCCTGCGCAACCTCGGGGACGACGCCTTCACCGGCATCGCGCAGGAGGCCCGCTCCGCCGGGGTCTCGCTGATCGTGTCGCTTCAGCGCCCCTCCTACGACCAGATGTCCACCTCCACCCGCGCCTCCCTCCCGTCCGTGATCGCACTCGGCTGTGACCCGCGCGACGAAGGGTTCGCGTTGCCGGAGACGGTCATCGACGCCGGCGCGCACCCCGGAGCGTGGGGCAACCGGCGCCCCGGCTACTGCTACGTCGTCTCCCCCGGAATCGACGAAGCCCGCTACCCCTCCCCGGGCCGCACCCGCCGCTTCACCACCCGCGCGGTGCCCGTCATGGAGCAACTGGCCGCGTGGGCGCAGCACAACGGCGCCACCGCCGACCCCATCACCGCCGGCGCCGCCTCGTCGGTGGCCGGCCGCGCCTACACCGGCCGCACCACCGACGACACCGACACGGCGCCGCGGCCGGTCGGGCTGCGGGCCGTCCCCGAGGAGGACGACATGGAACACGGCGGCCTGCTCGTCGACCCCGAGGACGCCGATATCGACCCCGAGGCCGACCTCCCCGAGGCGGAGGAGGGCGATGACGCGCCGATCTTCGGGCAGGAAGCCGGGCGCAAGCCGTCCCCTGAGGAGGCGCGGCGGCTGTTCGCTCAGGCGCTTGAGGAGTTCGAGGACGCCGGTCAGATGGTCGTCGGGCCGAAGGACTTCACCGACTGGTGCGACCGGCACGGCCTGTCCCGCTCCTGGGTCTCCCTGCGGCTCAAGGAGGCCGCGCAGGACGGGCGCCTGGACGCGACGAACACCACCGGTCGGTGGCGGATCGTTCCTGCCCTCACGGCCGCCTGACATCCGTAACGCGTTACGCCTGCCTAACACCCAAACCCCTAGGCAGGCGCACGTGTTACCCGCCTTAACAGGGGCCGATCACACCCCTCACACCGTCACGTAACACCCGCTCGCGGGCCCGCCTCACACCCTGTGGCGCGGGCCCGCTCCCGTCCCACAGGAGTCCGCATGGCTCACCTCGAACGGCCCGCGGCCGTCGAAGTCCACCACCCCATTCCGATCACCGTGCACCAGCCCGCCACGCCCCTCGTGCCGGTCCAGCCGAACCCGGCATCCGCGGTGCAGTCGATCCTGCTGCCCAACGGCCGGGTCGTCACCGGCTACCCCCTCGCCCCCGCGCCGGCCCCTGCGCCGCTCGCTCCGCGGCCGGCCGTCTCGCGCACCGCGGTGAACATCGCACTCGGAGGCATCGGTTTCGGCGCGGTGTGCGGCGGACTGGTCCTGCTCACCTCGTTCATCGCCGCTCTCACCGCGTTCATCACCCAGCTCATCACCCTCGCCGCGGTCATCTTCGGCGGCTGGATCGCCGTACAGATCTTCGGCACCGGTCGCCACAGCGGCGGAACCACGGTCAACATCCGCAAAGCCGTCATCAAGCGCAGCCACTTCCACGGCTAGCTACGCCAAGGGCGGCCCCCACATCTCGCCAAAGAACCGGGGCCGCCCTTGTCAGCCAGTCACCATCAAGGAACTGGAGACAACCAGCATGACCCATGACGCCCGGTCCGCGCTGCTGTGCGCGGCACTGGAAGCCGCTGCACGCGGCTGGCACGTCTTCCCCCTCCGGCCCGGCACCAAGCGCCCCGCCCTGCACGGCGAAGCCGCCTGCCCCCGCACCGGAGTCTGCGTGAGCGGTCACCGCAAGTGGGAACAGCGCGCCACCACCGACCCCGACCGCATCCGCGCCACCTGGCATCGAGCCCCATACAACGTCGGCATCGCCACCGGCCCCTCCGGGCTGGTCGTCGTCGACCTCGACATGCCCAAGAACAACAGCCACAAGGGCAGTTCGGACGCGCCTAGCGGCGCCACGACCTTTGCAGCGCTCTGCGAGCGCGCCGGCCACCCCGTCCCCGACACCCACCGCACCCGGACCGCAAGCGGCGGACAGCACCTCTACCTCGACGCTCCGGACGGCATCCGCCTGCCCAACACAGCAGGCACGCTCGGGGAGCTGGTGGACACCCGCGCGTGGGGCGGCTACGTCGTCGCCGCGGGCAGCATCACCCCCGCCGGACGGTACGAGACCATCGGCGCCTCCCGCGTTGTGGCCCCGCTGCCTGCGTGGCTGGTGGCGTTGCTCGAACCCGTTCCCCTGCGGCCGGCCGCGCCGATCCGGCTGCCCGCGGTCAGCGGCAGCCGCGCGGCGCTGGCCGCGCTGGAAGCCGAGTGCGCCACGGTCTCCGCCGCGCCGGAGTCGCAGCGCAACATCACCCTCAACCGCTGCGCCTTCAAGGTGGGGCGCTTCGTCGCATGGGGTGACATCCCCCGCCACGTGGTGGAGGAGGCCTTCCAAGCGGCGGGAGAGGGGCGCGGACTCACCGCTGCGGAGTGCCGCTCCACCATCCGCAGCGCCCTCGACAGCTCCCTCCACAAAGCCCGCGCCCGGGAGGCGGCATGACCGCCCCACCTCGCCTCCCTTTGGAAGGCCAACCCGCCACCGTGACCGGCCCGCGCGCCGCTGAACCGGGCCCGCCCCGGGCGGCCGTAGGCGCCCGAAGGGTCGTCGCCGCAGGCGTCCCTTCAGCTCTTCGCCCTGCCCCGCAGGCCGGAGACGGCCGCTACATCGTCGGGTTGCTGCGCATCACCGCCCCGCGCGGCGCCGTGCCCACCGCCACCTCTACGTGCATGTGCGGCCGTGACCGCAGCGCCGTAGGCCGCGGCAAGGTGCTCGCCCTGATCACCGACCACGAAGCCCACCGCGACCTCTGCCCGCTCCGGAGCTCCCAGGAAGGGAGGGCCGCCGCATGACCGACACCATCGACGGGGCCGCACTGCTCAACGAGGTGGAAGCCTTCCACCGCCGCTTCAACGTCTTCCCCACCGAAGCCGCCTACGTAGCGGTCACGCTGTGGGACGCACACGCGCACCTGCTGGACGCGTTCGATTCCACCCCTCGTCTGGCGTTCCTCTCCCCGGAGCCGGGATCGGGCAAGTCGCGGGCGCTGGAAGTCGTCGAAAGCCTCGTGCCGCGCGCCATGGCGGCCGTGGACGCGTCCGCCGCCGCACTGTTCCGCTCCGTGTCCGGGGTCGATGGCGGCCGCCCCACGATCCTGTTTGACGAGATCGACACCATCTTCGGGCCCAAAGCCGGAGAGAACGAGCAACTCCGGGGATTCATCAACGCCGGCCACACCCGCGGCCGGGTGATGTACCGATGCGTCGGAGATGGCGCCAACCAGCAGGTACAGGGCTTCCCTTCGTACTGCGCTGTTGCCGTTGCCGGACTCGGCTCGCTGCCCGACACGATCATGACCCGGTCCGTCATCGTCCGCATGCGCCGCCGGGCCCGCAACGAGTTCGTCGAACAGTGGCGCACCCGCATCAACGTCCGCGAGGGCAACCAGCTCCGCGACCACCTCGCTAAGTGGACCGAGTCGGTACAGGAGCAGGTCACCGACGCGTTCCCGGAGATGCCCGAAGGGGTCGCCGACCGGCCGGCGGACGTATGGGAACCCCTGATCGCGATCGCCGATGCGGCCGGAGGTGACTGGCCGCGCAGGGCGCGGGAAGCCTGCGTGGCCATGGTCAAGGCATCACAGGTCAACGACAAGGGCAGCATCGGCATCCGCCTGCTCACCGACCTCCGCGACCACGTGATGATCGGCATCGATCGCCTGCCCACCGTCGCCATCCTCGACCGGCTCAACGCCCTCGATGACGCCCCATGGGCCGACTTCAACGGCAAGCCCCTCGACTCCCGGCGGCTGTCCCGGATGCTCTCCGACTACGTCACCGCCGATGGCGACCCCGTGGCCTCCCGCAACATCAAGACTGGCGGGAGCGTCCTGAAGGGCTACTACGCCAGCGATCTGCACGACGCCTGGCAGCGCTACTGCCCCCCGCCCCCGGAAAGTCCGCTACTCCCGCTACCCGGGACCGAAAGCACGGACTGACCAGCAAAAACCCGGTAGCGGGTACCGCCACGGCGACCCGCTACCGGCCCCGCGCTATCCGCTACCGCTACCCCCATCCGCTACCCCCGACAGGCCGCTGACCTGCACGGAAGCGGAAGTAGCGGAGGTAGCGGACTTCCCAGGAGGGGCTGAACAGCCCCGCCATGACACTTCGGTGAGGAGTCGCACCATGGCCCGCCCCAAGATGCTCAAGCTCCGTGAAGTCCTCGAAGAGATCGACATGAGCCGCGCCGCCTTCTACCGCATGCGTGCCCGGGGCCAGGCCCCCCGTCTCCAGAAGCTCCCCAACGGCCAACTCCGGGTCAGTCGCAGCGACCTCGATGCCTGGTGGGAGCGCTGCGGGGACCGCGCTGCCGCCTGAGCTACCGCCTGCACAGCCCGCCCCGCACTCCGGGGCGGGCTCTTTCTATCTGGAGAGACATGCTCTCGTACGACGTTGTCGTGTGGTCCATCCGTCGGCGCTCTGGACGGCCCAAGCCGTGGGAGCTCCGGTGGCGGGTTGGTTCACAGCCGCATTCCAAGAGCTACAAGCTCAAGCCACAGGCTGATGGACGCCGTTCCGAACTCATGGCCGCGCTGCGGGAAGGGCAGCAGTTCGACGAGGAAACCGGGCTTCCGGCAAAGGAGTTGGCCGCCCTCGCCATGCCGACGTGGTACGAGCACGCTAAGGCGTATGCCCTGATGAAGTGGCCTGGCGCGGCTGCAAAGCACCGCGCCGGCATCGCGGAATCCCTCGCTGTCGTCACCCCCGCGTTCATGAGTACGAAGCAGGGAATCCCCCAACCCAAGGTGTTGCGGGCCGCCTTGTACCAGTGGGCTTTCCGAGCCGTGCAGCGGGACAACGGCGAATACGTGCTGCGCTGCGACGCAGAGGACGCCCCTCCGGAGATCCGGGAGGCTCTGGATTGGGTCGCCGCGCACTCCTTCAAGGTCGACGAAGCAGCACGACCGGAGCACGTCCGCGCGGCGCTCACGGCCCTCTCCAAGCTGCTGAATGGGAAGCCTGCGGCGGAGAACACCTTCAACCGCAAGCGCATGGTGCTGAGCAACGCCTTCCGGTACGCCGTTGAGGAGCGCGCCCTACTGCCCCGGCATCCGTTCCTCGCGGTCGACTGGGCTGTCTCCACCACTTCGGATGAAGTCGACTTTCGGTACGTCCCTGGTCCTCGGCTCGCCCGTGACTTGCTCGCCGCGGTGGCCAACCTGGGGACTCGGGGCGAACACCTGGAAGCGTTCTTCGGGGCGATCTACTACGCAGCCACACGCCCTGGCGAAGCGGTGGCTCTGCGAGAGCAGGACTTCGAACTGCCACCGGAGACCGAGCCCAATGCATGGGGCGAGATGCTGCTTTCGGAGAGCCATCCGGAGGTAGGTGCGGGATGGACCGACAGCGGCAAGTCACACGACCAGCGAGGCCTGAAACACCGCGCCCGGAAGACCGTGCGAGCCGTACCGATCCCTCCCGTGTACGTGCGGATGGTTCGCTCGCACATCGCACAGTTCGGGGCTGCCCCTGACGGCCGACTGTTCCGGGCAGCACGCGGCGGACGAGTCGCATCAACTGAGTACTGCGACATCTGGGCAGAGGCGCGGAAAGCCGTTTTGACCCCACATGAAGTCAAGACGGCGCTAGCCGAAGTGCCGTACTCCCTGCGCCATGCCGGCATCTCACTCTGGATCAAGTCGGGAGTGGACCCGGTGGAGGTCGCTCACAGGGCCGGCCACAGCCTCACCGTGCTCTACCGCTTCTACGCCAAGATCCTCAAAGGTGGTTCGGCCCGCGCCAACAGCCTCATCGAGCTGGGGCTACAGGCCGAGGACGAACGCTGATCCTGGCCCACGTATGGCCCACACACACTGGTCAGAGGCGGTACAGACCCGATTCGGGGTGAGACAGGGTGAGCAGAGAGGGCGTGCCCCCGAAGCGGGAGCACGCCCTCTGACCTGCTACTTCTCTGACCTGCTGCGGTGGGTGTGGGATTTGAACCCACGGTGACTCGCGCCACGACGGTTTTCAAGACCGTTCCCTTAGGCCGCTCGGGCAACCCACCCCGCGCCGTCGGTGATCGTGGCGCGGGGACCAGAGTAACGGGTCCAGGGCGGGCGGGTGGGGTCAGCTGTCGCCGGTGCGGGAGCCCAGGGTGAGATCGACCGTGTGGGTCTGGCCGTCGCGCTCGTAGGTGATCTTGACCTTGTCGCCGGGCTTGTGGGTCCAGATCTCGCCGATCAGGGTGGGGCCGGAGTCGATGACGTGGTCGTCCAGCTTGGTGATGACGTCGCCGGGCTTGAGGCCGGCCTTCGCGGCGGGGCCGCCCGCCTCTACCGGGGCGGAGCCACCGGCACCCTCGGTGGTGATCTTCGCGCCGCCCGAGGAGTCCTCCAGGGAGACGGACGCGCCGATCTTGGCGTAGACCGGCTTGCCGGTCTGGATCAGCTGCTGGGCGACGTACTTGGCCTGGTTGATCGGGATGGCGAAGCCGAGGCCGATCGAGCCGGACTGGCTGGTGCCGCCGAGGCCGCCGCCGCTGGTGGACTGGATCGCGGAGTTGATGCCGATCACGTTGCCGTGCGCGTCCAGGAGGGGGCCGCCCGAGTTGCCCGGGTTGATCGACGCGTCCGTCTGCAGCGCGCTCATGTAGGAGGCGTTGCTGCCGCTGCCGTCGCTGGAGGCCACCGGGCGGTTCTTCGCGCTGATGATGCCCGTCGTCACGGTGTTCGACAGACCGAAGGGGGCGCCGATCGCGATGGTGGAGTCGCCGACCGCCACCTGGTCGGAGTTGCCCAGGGTGAGCGGATTGAGGTCGCCCGGCGCGTTCTTGAGCTTGATGACCGCCACGTCGTAGCCCTGCGCGTGGCCGACCACCTCGGCGTTGTACTTCTTGCCGTTCGGGAAGGTGGCGGTCAGCTTGCCGCCGTCGACCGCGTCGGCGACCACGTGGTTGTTGGTGACGATGTGGCCCTGCTTGTCGAAGACGAACCCGGTTCCGGTGCCGCCCTCGCCGCTGGTGGACTCCGCCTCGATGGTGACCGTGCTGGGCAGGGCCCTTTGCACCACGCCCGCGACGGTGCCGGCGTCACGCTTGACGCTGCCGCCGCTGTCGGAGGCGGAGAGGGTCGTGGAGGAGCCGTTGTCGTTGTTCTTGGCCAGGGTGTAGCCGAGACCGCCACCGAGGCCGCCCGCGACCAGCGCGGCCACCAGGATCGCGGCGACGAGACCACCGCGGCCGCTCTTCGGCTTCGGCGCGGGCTGCTGGTAGCCCTCACCCCAGACACCCGTCGGACCGGCACCGCCCGCACCGCCGTCGGCGTACGACGGGGTGCCCGGAGCCTGCGGCGGCTGCGGGGGCGGCCAGGCGCCCTCGGGACCGCCCGCGCCACCGTGCGGCTGCCCCTCCGCCGAGGCGTACGCCGGAGCCGCTCCCGCGTGCACGAGTTCCGGGTCCTGGCCACCGACGGAGGTGTGCTGCGGGGCCTGGGGGGAGGCGCCCGCGTCGGAGGCCTGGTGTGCCGAAGCCGCGGGAGCGTCCACCGGCACGGGGGGTGCGGACGGGGCGGGGGGTACCGCGGTGCCCTCGTTCTCGGTGCTCACAGCTTCTCTCCTCGGTCCACGGCTGTCGATTGTCGGTCGCACTCGGTCACGCCCGGCCAGGCCGCATTCGTGTCCGGCGTGCGTCAGCTGTGCATGTCCTTTTGTATGCCGTCAGCTTTTCCCACAGGCCGTCAGGGCACCATAAGCGGTCCCTGTGGGTCTGCGGCTGCTCTTTATATAGGCCATGCAAGACAAATGAGGCGCAATCCATATGCCTCCGTTCGCACGCGTACCCCCGTGCGGTGGCACCATGACGCGGTGACCCACGCACGGCAACAGCTGACTCAAGTCGTCGCCCACCGCGGAGCCTCGGAAGACGCTCCCGAGCACACGCTCGCCGCCTACCGGAAGGCGATCGAGGACGGGGCGGACGCCCTCGAATGCGATGTACGCCTCACGGCCGACGGTCATCTCGTGTGCGTCCACGACCGACGGGTCAACCGTACGTCCAACGGCCGCGGCGCGGTCTCCGCCCTGGAGCTCGCCGACCTCGCCGCCCTCGACTTCGGCTCACGCAGGACCCGGGAGTTCTGGCGCACCCGGGACGAGGAGCCGGACTGGGTGTACCGCCCCGAGGACCGCGAGGACACCTCCGTGCTCACCCTGGAGCGGCTGCTCGAACTCGTCGCCGACGCGGGACGGCGGGTGGAGATGGCCATCGAGACCAAGCACCCGACGCGCTGGGCGGGCCAGGTCGAGGAGCGGCTGCTCGAGCTGTTGAAGCGGTTCGGCCTGGACGCCCCCGCCTCGGCCGCCGAGTCGCCGATCAGGGTCATGAGTTTCTCGGCCCGGTCGCTGCACCGCGTGCGTGCCGCCTCGCCGAACCTGCCGACGGTCTATCTGCTCCAGTTCGTCTCACCGCGACTGCGGGACGGCCGGCTTCCGGCGGGGGTGCGGATCGCGGGGCCCTCGATCCGGATCGTGCGCAATCACCCCGGGTACATCGAGCGCCTGAAGCGGGCGGGCCACCAGGTGCACGTGTGGACCGTGAACGAGCCCGAGGACGTGGACCTCTGCGTCGAGCTGGGCGTCGACGCCATCATCACCAACCGCCCGCGCGCGGTGCTCGACCAGCTGGGCCGCTGACGTCCTCTCCGTCACAGGGTGTGCCCCGGCGCGTTCGGTGCGTGTTCGACCGTGACGAATGCGTCGGCGGAAGGTGACTGGCCGGTTTCCGGTACAGGCCAATGGGGCATCCACACCGTGGCGTGGGGCGAAGGAGGTCTCGGGGGTGGCGTTTGTGGTGGCACAGGAGGTGCCGACGTCGTCGAGCATGGCCGTACCCCATGGCCCTGCGGGCGTGGGGGAAGCGAGACACCGTATGCGCGTGCAGCTGCGCAGGGGTGGCGTGGCGGATTCGGTCATCGACGACGCCGTACTGATTCTTTCCGAACTCTTGAGCAACGCGTGCAAGCACGGCCGGCCGCTGGGCGACGCCCTGGCCGGGGACGGTGACGTCCGCGCCGCCTGGCGGGTGGACGGCACCGGCAGGCTCACCGTCGAGGTGACGGACGGCGGTGGGCCCACCCGCCCGGCTCCGGCCACGCCCTCGGTCACCGCACACGGCGGCCGCGGGCTCAACATCATCACCGCGCTGGCCGACGACTGGGGCGTCAGGGACGACGCCCGGGGCGAGGTCACGGTCTGGGTGATCGTCCGCTCGGACGTTCACGATCCGGACACCGGGTGCCGCCGCGCCGACTTCGCGACCCGTGTCGTGGCCCCGTCGGTCGCGATACCCGACCTGGACTTCTCGGACGCGTTCGACGATCTCGGCTGAGGCGTCCCGGACGGAGCGTCCGCGAGGGACACCCGGTGGTTGTCCACAGGCTCCCGTCGGCCACGTCGCGAGCGGCTAGGCTCGCGCCCGTACGAGACGAGCCGTAACCGGGAGACAGCCACGATGGCCAAGAAGCGACCCCAGACGAAGGCCAAGCGCCCGCAGAGCACGGACGGCGCCCACGCCGTCGGCGCTGATGGTCGGATTCCGGTCGTCGGCGCCCGCGAACCCTGCCCGTGCGGAAGCGGCCGCCGCTACAAGGCCTGCCACGGCCGGGCCGCCGCGCAGGCCGCGACCGAGCTGGTGCACCGCCCGTTCGAGGGCCTGGCCGGCGAGGGCGACTGGGTGGCCCTGCGCGAGCTGGTCCCCGCCGCCACGGTCGAACTGACCCTCAGGAGCGGCCTGCCCGAGGGCGTCCCGTCGGTCACGCTGGCCACCGTCCTGCCGATGGCCTGGCCCGCCCTGCGCCGCGACGACGGCTCGGTCCTGCTCGGTCTGCAGAACGACACGGCGTCCGGCGACATCAGCCGCGATCTCGCCGACACCCTCCAGCGCGCGCTCACGGCGGCCCCCGGCACCCCGGTCGAGGGCCGGCGCGCTCCCGCCGACGGTCCGCGACTGCAGGACCTGCTCGATCCCGAAGGCGCGTTCGAGCCAGTTGTGCACGAGGGCTTCGAGTTCTGGGTCCCGGACGCGGAGAACGCCACGCCCGAGGTGACCGCCTCCCTGGAGCGGGCCAACGCCGCGGCCATCCCGACCGTCCGGCTGACCGGAGTCGACGCCGCCTACTGGTGCGAGACCCCGGACAAGAACCACCTGCGCTGGGTGATGCCGCATCCCGAGGAGCAACTTCTGGACGCGCTCGCGCGCCTGCACGCGGCCGGGAGGTCGAGCCTCGGCGAGGGCACCCGGCTCGTCGGTTCCTTCCGTGCCCACGGCCTCACCGTCCCGGTCTGGGACCTGCCGAGCGGGGTCACCGCGGAGGACATCGAGAAGCCGGCCGCCGAGTTCGCCGAGCGCCTCGCGGGCG
Organism: Streptomyces sp. NPDC048523; assembly: GCF_043199815.1. NCBI lineage: Bacteria > Bacillati > Actinomycetota > Actinomycetes > Kitasatosporales > Streptomycetaceae > Streptomyces > Streptomyces sp. NPDC048523. The sequence goes on from NZ_JBICWQ010000005.1 coordinate 156,656, forward strand.
CTCTGGCCACGGACGCACCGCTGACGGCCGACGAGCGCCGCGCCCGTGGCGGCCTCACCAACCGCCAGGTCACGCTGAGTTGACGGAACCGGTGCGGCTGACCGGCCGGTCAGTCGCACCGAACCCTCACGGAACCACCGACTCCGTTCACAACTTCCCTCAGGAGAAGGTGAATCGGTGTCCGAATCAGCCAGGGAGCGCCGCGGTCGAATTTGCGAACGGGCGATCTCTTGTTACGGTTCCAGTAGCCCGGTTGCTGGTGCATCCCCCGTCGCCAGCAACCGGGTCTCTCTGTGCCCGGGCCGCTTTACGGAACGTCGTCGGGCGTCAACTTCCCGTGTTTTCCCCGGAGTTGCTCCCGGCCCGCAGCAGCAGGGGTCCGCTGCCCCGCCGGGCGAACTCCGCGACCGCCGTGTAGTCGGCCGGCGCCCCCCGGGTGTGCTGCCGTGGCGTCTCACAGCTGTCCGGCTCGTCCCCGGCGCCGACCGCGCAGTGCAACTGCACAGTGCGTCCGCCGGGCCCCATGAAGCTGAGCGCGGCGTCCAGCGCGGCGCCGGTCGCGTTGCGGTAGTAGGTCCGCGCCCAGGTCTCCTCGCCCTGCGTGAGCACACAGGTCTGCGCCTCGATGCCGTCGGCGGAGGTCAGTTCGGGCCCGCAGCGCGCGGCGGTGGCCAGTCCCACGCCGAGCAGCAGCGGGGAACGGCCGGGGGCGGCGAGGGGCGCCTTGTGGTCATCGGCCGCGGAAGGCCGTACCCCGGAGGGCTCGGCGGAAGGCCGTACGGCGGGATGTGCCGCGGAGGAGCGCACGAGATCGCGTACGACCGTGCGGCCGCCGTCGCCCACCTGTCCCGCGGAGGCCACGGCCAGGGGCAGCACGACGGCGCACACCACGACTCCCGACAGAGCGAGCAGACGAACCCATCGGGGGTCTGGGGGTCGTCCCCCGGAATGACGCAGCATGGAGCGGACGATAACGACCGATCACGGGCACCCGGTTCAGCCCGCGCCCGACACCCCTACAACTCGGGTGCGCTCACACCCGTACGAGTGAGGGCCTCGACCACGGCGTCCACCACGGCCTCGACATCGGGGACCCAGGGGGAGGCCGAGCCGGGGAGCGGGGCCCGTTGCCAGGTGATGTCGCCGTGCCCGGTCTCGGACGGGGGCAGGGCGAGGTAACCGCCCTCGCCGTGGAAGCGGAGGGAGCCCGGGACGTGATCCTGGGCGTACAGCAGTTCGCCCAGCTGCTCCAGGGAGTACGGCTTGACCAGGATCGCCCAGCGGGTCGGCGCCGCGATCACCGGGCCGAGGCGCATGCCCTGGGCGTCGAGGGCGGCCAGGGCGCGGGCGGCCGGGAGGGCCGGCAGGCTGACCGCGCAGGGGGCGCTGCCACCGGTGGCCAGGATGATCGGCGCGGCCGGGCGGTTGGTCCACCACCAGCGCACCATGCGCTCGTCCGTGGTGGCCGCGAGCAGGCCCGGCTCGAAGGGGTGGGCACCCGGGACCGTGCACTCCGGGTCGGGACATCCGCAGCGGGCCCGGCCCTCCGGGTCCGGTGCCACACCCGGGAGTACCGGCCACTGCCATTCCTTGGCGAAGGTCAGGGCCGCGCTGAACAATTCAGGCCTTCCGTCGCTGCGCTGGGACAGGAGCCTGCGTCGCCTTCCGAGGATCTCGCGCATGAGCGCTCGTTCCTTTCCGTTGCACCGCTGGCAACACCGAGGACCACATCACACCATGTGTCGATCACTTCACTGTGCGTACCTGTTGGCGCATCACACCCTTGTCCGAGACAAGGGGAACCCCATACTGCGTATCAAAAGCATGGGCGTGGCGGGGGGTGGCGAAGTCTGGCGTTTGCCGTCCCGCGTATTTCTCTCCGCCTCCGCCACGGGAGGATGGGGCACGATCGTCGGTGGCTAAGACGCCCGGGTCGGTCACCAGGTTCCGGGTGACGGTCCACCACCCCTGGTCCTTACCGAGTACGTACCCATCACGACCGCTGTGACGCTCTGTGGAGCAAGGCCAGTCGACCTCAATACACCGTAACCCGAAGCAGTTTTAAGCCAACTTTGCCCATCGACCCACCCTCCACCAGTTGCTCACGGACACCAGTAATCCCAGCAGGACAATGCTGGACATCTCCTTACGAGTGCGTGTACATGTGGAGACACTGCTAGCGGCGCAGAATGACATGGGGGTTTGCGATGCTTTTGAGCAATACGCACCGGTCGGAAAGCCGGACACCATGAACGCCCCTCACCCTTCGAAAGTGGCTGGAATCGATTCAACGGTTCCCGCACCGGCACACACTGTCGCGCCCGCGCCTGCCGCCCCGGGTACCCCAGCGGTCCCCGTACCGAACGCACCCGGTGCCCTCCTCCAGGACCGGCTCGCCGGCTGGGTCTCCGATCTGACGACCCTGCACGAACTCACCGAACGCCTGGTCCGCACGGACGCCCTGTCCGAAGCCCTCCAGGAACTGCTGCGCGCCGGCGCCGCCCTGGTGGGAGCCCGGCGCGGGCTCGTCGTCCTCGAACCGGACGACCGTCTGGGCCCCGACACCACCATCGGCCTCGGACTCGCCCGCGCCGACCTCGGACACATCGAGACCGTGCCGCGCAGCGCCATGTCGTACGGCCGCATCCTCGACGGACTGCCCGGCGGCGACGGCGAGATCGCCCAGCCCGACCTGCTCGCCGAGGACGGCCTCGACCCGCGCCACCGCGAGGTGGCCGCCCGCCTCGGCTACGCGGCCTGCTACGCGCTCCCCCTGTCCACCGACGACGCCGGCCGCCTCGGTGCCGCCGTGTGGCTCTACGACGAACCCGCCGAACCCTCCGAGCGCCGCCGCCACCTAGTCGGCCTGTACGTCCGCTACGCCACCGAGCACCTGGCCCGGCTCCTGGAAGTCGAGCGCACGCGCGCGTCCATGGCGACGATGGCCGAGGAGCTGCTGCCGTCCCGGCTCCCCCGCGTCGCCGGCGTCCGGCTCGCCGCCCGGCACCGCACCGGCCCGCGCGGCGGCGGCGACTGGTACGACGCACTGCCGCTGCCGGACGCGGCACTCGGCCTCGCGGTCGGTTCGGTGACCGGCAGCGGCCCGAGCGCGATCGCCGCGATGGGACGCCTGAGAGCCTCCCTCAGGGCGTACGCCGTGATGGAGGGCGAGGACCCGGTCGCGGTCCTGTCCGACCTGGAGCTGCTGCTGCGGCTGACCGAGCCAGCCCGCAGTGCCACCGCCCTGTTCGCCTACTGCGAGCCCGCGCTGCGCAAGATCACGCTGGCCGGTGCCGGGCACTGTCCGCCGCTGCTGATCGGCGATCGGCGCACCGAGTTCGTGGAGACCTCCGTGTCCGCGCCGCTGGGCATGCTCACCTGCTGGGAGGCGCCGAGCGTCGAGCTGTGCGCCGAACCGGGAGAGACGGTTCTGCTGTACACCGACGGGCTGCTGCACCGCACCGGCGACCCCACCGACCGCGCCTTCGCCCGCCTGCACGCGGCGGCGGCCGGGGTGCCGAGGGCACTGCGCGCCGACCCCGACGCCGTCGCCGACCATGTGCTGCGGGCCGTGCTGCCGGACGGCCTGGACCGGGCGGACTCCGAGGAGGACGTCGTCCTGCTCGCGGCTCACTTCGAGTAGCAGGTGGTAACAGGTCTTCCGGCCCTGGGCCCCCTTCCGTACGACCGTACGATGGACGGGGTCCAGTGCCGTTTCAAGGAGGATGACCGTGGCCGACGAACTCACCCCGGAGAGCAACCCGGAAGAGTCGGAAGAGCCGATCAAGAAGCGTAAGAACGGCCTGTACCCGGGGGTCTCCGACGAGTTGGCCGAGAGCATGAAGTCCGGCTGGGCCGACACGGAACTGCACGACCTGGAGCCGATCGCGCAGGCCGCCGAGACCGCGGCCCGCCGTGCGGCGCTCTCCGCGCGCTTCCCGGGCGACCGGCTGGTGATCCCCGCGGGCAATCTGAAGACCCGCTCCAACGACACCGAGTACCCCTTCCGGGCCTCCGTCGAGTACGCCTACCTCACGGGCAACCAGACCGAGGACGGCGTGCTCGTCCTGGAGCCGGCCTCCTCCGGTGGTCACACCGCCACGCTCTACCTCCTGCCGCGTTCCGACCGCGAGAACGGTGAGTTCTGGCTCTCCGGTCAGGGCGAGCTGTGGGTCGGGCGGCGGCACTCGCTCACCGAGTCGGAGAAGCTGTACGGCGTCCCCGTGTCCGATGTGCGTGAGCTGGCGGACGCGCTGCGCGAGGCCACCGGCCCGGTGCGGGTCGTCCGCGGCTACGACGCCGGCATCGAGGCCGCGCTGGCCGACAAGGTCACCGCCGAGCGGGACGAGGAGCTGCGGGTCTTCCTGTCCGAGGCGCGGCTCGTCAAGGACGCCTTCGAGATCGGGGAGCTCCAGAAGGCCGTCGACTCGACGGTGCGGGGCTTCGAGGACGTGGTGAAGGTCCTCGACAAGGCCGAGGCCACCTCCGAGCGGTACATCGAGGGCACGTTCTTCCTCCGCGCGCGCGTCGAGGGCAACGACGTCGGCTACGGCACGATCGCCGCGGCCGGGCCGCACGCCTGCACGCTGCACTGGGTGCGCAACGACGGACCCGTGCGCTCCGGTGATCTCCTGCTCCTCGACGCGGGCGTCGAGACGCACACGTACTACACCGCCGACGTGACGCGGACCCTGCCGGTCAACGGCCGTTTCAGCGCTGTGCAGAAGAAGATCTACGACGCGGTGTACGACGCCCAGGAGGCCGGGATCGCGGCCGTGAAGCCCGGTGCGAAGTACCGGGACTTCCACGACGCGGCCCAGCGGGTGCTCACCGAGCGTCTCGTGGAGTGGGGGCTGGTCGAGGGGCCGGTGGAGCGGGTGCTGGAGCTGGGGCTCCAGCGGCGCTGGACGCTGCACGGGACTGGGCACATGCTGGGCATGGACGTCCACGACTGCGCCGCCGCGCGCGTGGAGTCGTATGTGGACGGGGTCCTCGAGGCCGGGATGGTGCTGACCGTCGAGCCCGGGCTGTACTTCCAGGCCGACGATCTGACCGTGCCCGAGGAGTACCGGGGCATCGGGGTGCGGATCGAGGACGACATCCTGGTGACGGACGGGGGGAACCGGAACCTCTCGGACGGCCTTCCCCGGCGGTCCGACGAGGTCGAGGCCTGGATGGCTTCCCTGAAGGGGTGACCGAGCAGGTCGCGGAAGAGGTGACCGAGCAGGTCGCGGTGGACCTGCATCTCGACATCGGTTCTCCTGACGGGCGTCGTGCCGGGCTCGAGCGGGCCCTGCGCGACGCCGTCCGGGACGGGCGGCTCGCTCCGGGCGCCCGGCTGCCCGCGACCCGGCGGCTCGCCGAGGAGCTGGGGGTGTCCCGGGGGACCGTGAAGGCGGCCTACGACCAGCTGATCGCCGAGGGGTATCTGACCGCCCGGCAGGGGTCGGGGACGGTCGTGGCCCTTCTGCCCGCCGCCGAAGCCGGTCCCCCTCGAAGCGGTGCACACACGCGTGCGCCGCTTTTCGATCTGCGGCCCGGGAGTCCGGACGTCGGCGCCTTCCCCGCCGCCGCCTGGCTCAGGGCCGTACGGCGGGCCGTCGCCACCGCGCCCGTCTCCGCGTACGACTACGGCGATCCCCTGGGCCGTATCGAGCTGCGGGTCGCCCTGGCGGAGTATCTCGGGCGGGCCCGTGGGGTCGTGGCCTCTCCCGAACGGATCGTCGTCACCTCCGGGGCCGTGCAGGGGCTCGCGCTGCTCACGCGGGTTCTGGAGGGCGGGACCGTCGCCATGGAGGACCCCGGGCTGCCCTTCCACCGGGAGGTCGTACGGCGGGCCGGCGGGCGGGTGGTGCCGGTGCCGGTCGACGAGCGGGGCGTCGAGGTCGACGCGCTGGGCGACCCCGCGGCCGTCGTCGTCACTCCCGCCCACCAGTACCCGACCGGCGTGACACTGCACCCCTCGCGGCGGCGGGCGCTGACCGACTGGGCACGCGCGCGTGGGGCGCTGGTCGTCGAGGACGACTACGACGGGGAGTTCCGCTACGACCGGCAGCCCGTCGGGGCGCTCCAGGGGATGGCTCCGGGACAGGTCGCCTACCTGGGGACGGCGTCCAAGACACTCGGGCCCGCGCTCCGGCTCGGGTGGATGGTGCTGCCGCCGCACCTCGTCGGACCCGTCGCCGACGCCAAGTTGCACAGCGACCACAGCACCGAGACCATCGGGCAGCTGGCGCTCGCCGAGCTGATCCGCACGCACGCCTACGACGGTCACGTGCGCGCGTGCCGGCTCAGGTACCGGCGGCGCAGGGACCGGCTCGTGGAGCGGCTGGGGGCGCGGTGGCGGGTCCAGGGGATCGCGGCCGGGCTGCACGCGCTGGTCGAGGTGGGGGACGAGGCGGCGGTGCTGGAACGGGCCGCGGCCGAGGGGCTCGCGGTGGGGGCCCTCCGGGAGCACTGGCATACGGCGGGGACGGGTCGCCAGGGGCTCGTCGTGGGGTACGGGACGCCTCGGGAGGGGGCGTATCCGGAGGCGCTGGAAGCTTTGGTCCGGGCGCTGGAATTGGGCCACTGAAAGGTCCCTTTATTGGGTCTGCCGAGCAGCCCACTGCGCTTCTAGCGTCGATGTCATGACGAACTCACTCGTCCCGCCCGCGGGGCCCCAACGTGTCCTGGCGCTCGCCCAGTTGAGCAACTCGGTCGGCGACGGCGCCTATTACGTGACGTCGGCGCTGTACTTCACGCACGTCGTCGGGCTCGACCCCGCGAGTGTGGGGCTCGGGCTGACCGTTGGGTGGGCGGTGGGATCGGTGGTGGGAGTGCCGCTCGGGCGGCTCGCGGACCGGCGCGGGGCGCGCGGTACGGCGGTGCTGCTGGCGCTGGCCACGGGGCTGGCGGTGGCGTCCTTCCTGGTGGTGCGGGACTTCGTGCCGTTCGTCCTGGCGGCCTGCGCCTACGCCTCCGCGCAGTCGGGGCTGGCCGCGGCCCGGCAGGCGCTGCTGGCGGGGCTGGTGTCCGCCGGGGAGCGGACCGGACTGCTGGCCCACCTCCAGGCGACGTTCAACGCCGGTCTTGCCGTCGGGGCGGGGCTCGGCGGGCTGGCGCTGCACGCCGGGACCCGGGCGGCGTACCTCGGGGTGTTCGCGGTGGACGCGGTGAGCTTCCTGGTGTGTGCGGGGCTGTTGCTGCGGCTGCCGTCGGTGGCGCCCCGCGGGTCCGTGGAGAAGCGTCAGGGCTCCGGTGTGCTGCGCGACCGGCCGTACGCCGTGATCACCCTGCTGAACACCGTCCTGCTGCTGCGGATGCCTCTGCTGAGCCTGGGGATCCCGCTGTGGATCGCCGAGCGGACCGCGGCTCCCACCTGGCTGGTCTCCGCGCTGTTCGTGCTCAACACCGGGGCCGTGATGGTGTTCCAGGTGCGGATGGCCCGCGGGGTGACCGGGCTCGCGTCGGCCACGCGCGCGGTGCGGCGGTCGGGGTGGGTGATGCTGGCGGCCTGCGCGGTGTTCGCGCTGTCGGCGGGGGCCTCGCCGTGGGTGGCGGTGGGGGCGCTGGTCGTCGGGGCGGTGCTGCAGGTGGTGGCCGAGATGGGGCAGTCGGCGGGGTCCTGGCAGCTCTCCTTCGACCTGGCCCCGGCCGAGCGGGTCGGCGAGTACCAGGGGTTCTTCGGAACCGGGGTGACGGTGGCCCGGACGCTCGGCCCGCTGGTACTGACCACCCTGCTCCTGGAGTGGGGCACGCCGGGCTGGCTGCTGCTCGGCGGAGCGACGCTGGTGGCGTCGCTCGCGATGGGCCCGGCGACCAGGAGGGCCGCGGGGCGGGGAGCGGAGACGGGGGTGGGGGACGCGGTGGGGCGGGGGGTGCTTGTGCGGTGACGGGGGCGGGGTGGGGCGTGCTCGGGCGCTGGCCGACGTCGGGCGGGCGTGCATGGGCATCGGGCGGCATCAGGCGGGGCCGCCCGCGGGCGGCCACCGGCGTCGAGTCGCGCGCTCGTGCACTGGCGGGTGCCCAGCCCGTCCGCGGGGACGGGGCCCCAGCCCGTCCGCGGGGACGGGGCGTCCGGCGGCGTCAGGTGGGCCGTGGGGCCGCCGGTACCGGAAGGGCGTCCACGAACAGTGCCCCCGCGAGCAGCCCCGCGCTGCCGCGAGGGCTCCACGCGCGTGTGTGGAGGTCGGCGTCGAGGGCGCGCAGGGCCTCGCGGCCCGCCTCCGTCGTCGTACCGCCCGCCTCCAGGACCCCGCGGGCGCCCGCCTGGACGTGACGCAGGCCGAACGGGCCCGCTGTGTACAGGAGTTCGGTGTCCTGGAGGGTGGACATGACAGTGAGCAGGGCGTCCAGGCGGGCCTCGGCCTCGTCGGCGCCCGCCTTGCGGGACCTGGTCAGCGCGTCCAAGGCCCGCCGGACGTGCGGGAATCCGGCCCGCGCCTCACCCCGGGCGCCCGCGGCACCGTACTTCGCGGACACCGAGGAGCCCCGGGAGGGCCGGCGCGGGGCTCGCTTGTCGCGATGCGCGGCAATCTTCTTGGCGGTCGTGGCCACGTCCTCGGATCGCGCCCCCGGGTCCAGGGCGGCAGCGGCAACCAGCAGACCGAGGGTCCACAGGGCACCGCGGTGGCCACCGCCGGCCAGGCCCACCGAGTGCTCGGTGCACCGGCCGATCGCGCCCAGTTCGGCGCGCAGCTGAGGGCTGGGCTCGCCGGTGCGGCGGGCTGCGGCTGCCATCGCCGCGAGACCGGGCACGAGTGCCTTGGCCGACCAGCGCAGGGAACAGTGGTCCCTGCTCGTGGCGCGGGCCCCGAGGTCACGCGGGTCGGGCAGGCCCGGCTTGGGTTCCAGGGCCAGCTGACCGGTCAGCGCGTCCACGGCGGCCAGGGCCAGCACCTCGTCCTCGCGGCTGCTCATGGCCGTACCCTACGAGGACGCGGAGGCCGAGGGACTGGCACTTTCGGACGGAGTGCCGCTCGGGGGCCCGCCCGTCGGCGCGCCACTCGGGGCCGTACCGCCGCCCTCCCCGCCACCACCGCTGCCCGCACCCGTGTTCTCCGCGTCCGGGTCGATGGCGAGGCTCAGGGAGCCCTTGTACCCCTTGGACGGGTCGGTCTTGTGCACGGCCTTGAGGGTGAGCAGGCCACCGGCCGCGCCGCCACCGTCGTAGACCATGTCGTTGTCGAGGGGCGTGTAGCTGCCGGAGTGCCTAGAGTAGGGCTCCAGCGTGAAGATCTCCTCGGCGATCGCGTCGTCGAAGAACAGCTGGCCGGTGTAGTTGACCTTGCCGCCCTCGTAGGTGCCGTCCTCCTTCACGCCGCCGGTGTGCACCTTCAGGTGGATGTGGCAGGTGCGCGGGGTGTACCAGCCCGGGAAGATCGTCTCGAACTTCACGACCCCGTTGGCGTTCGCGATCTGGTAGCCGCGCAGGTAGGTGTTGTCGTTCGCGGTCGAGCCGTCCTCGCTCTCCGCGGGCGCGGAGCCGCCGGGGTTGGCGGTGGTGTAGCCGGAGTAGTAGCCCCAGGCGTCGCAGTGCCAGATCTCCACGGCCGCGCCCTTGACCGGCGTGCAGCCGTCGGTGGCGTCCACGACGGTCAGGCGCAGCGTCAGCGGGACGCCGCTCTTGCCCTCGGTGATGTCCTTCCTGACCAGGGCGCCGTCGAGGTAGTACGGCCCCTCGGTGACGCTCGACATGAGCGTCATGCACGCACCGGTGGCCGTCGACTCCGTACTGACTGTGGCGTCCGTGGTGCCCGTCGTGTCGGCGAAGGCCGACTGGTACCCGGTGACGGCCAGCCCGCCCGCCGCGACCGTCCCGCCGGTCACCGCGAGGGCGCGGCGCCGGGTGATGCTGGAGTTCCTGTGGTTTCCCGTCATGGCCAGGAACGTAGGAATCCTGTCCGTCAGGACGGTGAGAGGACGCTGTGCGCGACCTGAGGATGCTGATAAAGCTGAAGCCCGCCGTTCACACCGCCATCAGCGGTGCGTCCTTCCGCCACTTGAGGATCTTGTCGAAGCTCACCACGGCGCCACGGCCCGGCTTGTTCCCGATCTGGACGTGGTCGGCGAGTTCGTGGATCAGACACAGGCCACGGCCGTTCTCCGCCTCCATGGGGGTGGGGCGGGGCGACCGCACGGGCGAGAAACCCGGGCCGGAGTCGGTGACTTCGATGCGGCACTTCTCGCCGTCGAGGTAGGCGGTGACCCGGTAGGCCGCCGTGGAGTCCTGCAGTCCGCTCTCCCCGCCGTGCTCCACGGCGTTCGCGCAGGCCTCGCTGAGGGCGAGGGAGAGATCGTAGGAGACGTCCGGGTCGACGCCCGCGGTCTCCATGGTGCCGAGCAGCAGACGCCGGGCGAGCGGAACGCTCGCAGCCTCGCGCCGCAAATGGAGTGACCACCAGATGCTCATGCTCCAGCCTCCTGGCTGCGGCTCGACATACCGTTACGTATTGCCACGCATGACCGGGTGTAAGCACATCCTCGGCGTGATGCCGCCCATACGGACGATGCGCCCGGCGCAACGAACGGTGTATGTGGGGCAGTACGCACCAGAAGTGACCTTCCGGTCGTACACCCCGTACGTCATCTTGTGGGCCTGCCGTATGGCGCTCATAAGCCCAGTGCGATGATGAGCCCGCCATGACTGCCCCCCACGCGCGCTCCGGAGTCGATCTCCGGGTTCTGCGGGCCGCGGTGTTCGCCGCGGTCTGCGTCGTGCTGGCCGCGGCCGGTCACTCGATCGCCTCCTGCGCCACGGTTCCGCTGTGGACGCTCGGCGCGGGGTTCGTCGGGGTTGTTCTCGTCGTGGCACCTCTCGCCGGGCGCGAGCGTTCGCTGGCGGGGATCGCGACGCTGCTCGCGGTCGGACAGAGCGTGCTGCATGTGCTGTTCGGGCTCGGGCAGCACGGTACGGCCACGATGACGATGTCGTCGATGCCGCCGGCGTCCGACACCGCTCTGGTCCAGCAGGCCGCGCGGCTGCTGTGCGGGACCACCGCCGCGGCGATCAGTCCGGCGCAGGCGCAGCGGATCCTGACCGACGCACAGCTCTATCCCGGCCCCGGGACGACGGGTGGCACGCACCACGCGAGCGAGGCCATGGCCGGATCCTCCGTGCTGCCCTCCGTGCTGCCCTCCCTGCCGATGCTCCTCGGCCACGTCCTCGCCGCCGTCGCCGCCGGATGGCTGCTGCGGCGCGGGGACCTCGCACTGCTGCGGCTCGTGGAACTGTCCGCGTACTCGGCGCATTCGGTCGCGGACGGGGCGCTCGTACGATCCCTGCGCGGGGCGCTCGCGCTGGTGCGTGCCCTGCGCGCGGGGCTGCCGGGGGTTCCCGAGGCCGGACCTTGCGCCCCACTGGGGACGTCGCTCGCGCCGCCCCGACCGCGTACCGCGGCACTCCAGCACACGGTGATCAGGCGCGGGCCGCCGGCCGCCGCCGGGCTCGTTCTCGCCGCCTGACACGACGCGACCACCACTCCACTTCCTGAGGAACGTTCCAGAGGGACCTTCCTGAGAGTCGTGAGAAAGAGGCCGCCGTCGTGCGGCACGCGCGTGTGCGCACGCGCATCTCTCCTCACACCTCACAGTGACCCTTTCGAAGCGGAGTGCTCTTCATGAAGGCTTCTCGTCTCGCCGCCACCGGCGCCGTCGCCGCCACCGCCGTCGTCGTCCTGTCCTCACCCGCGTTCGCCCACGTCAGCGTGGCCGCCGAGGGCACCGCCGCCAAGGGCGGTTACGCGGTCGTGGACTTCAAGGTTCCCAACGAGCGCGACAACGCCTCGACCACCAAGCTCGAGGTCAACTTCCCGACCGACCACCCGCTGGCCTCGGTCATGCCGGAGCCGATGCCGGGCTGGAAGATCGAGGTCACCAAGTCCAAGCTCGCCAAGCCTCTCGAGCTGCACGGCGAGCAGATCACCGAGGCCGTCTCCAAGGTCACCTGGACCGCCGCCGGCAAGGACAGCGGCATCCGGCCCGGCTACTTCGAGAAGTTCCCGGTCTCCATCGGCGCCCTGCCCGAGGACGCCGACGAACTGGTCTTCAAGGCGATCCAGACGTACTCCAACAAGGAGGTCGTGCGCTGGATCGAGGTCCAGGAGGACGGCGCGGAGGAGCCCGAGACGCCGGCTCCCGTCCTCGCCCTGTCCGCGGCCTCCGAGGACGGACACCACGGCTCGGCGGCCGCCGAGGACGCCGACGCCAAGACCGAGAACGCCGCCGCGACCACCGAGGCCTCCGCGGGCGACAGCAGTGACACGACCGCCCGCGTCCTCGGCGTGGTCGGCATCGTCGTCGGCGCCCTGGGCGTGGCCTACGGCGTGCTCGCCGGCCGCCGGCGCAGCGACGCCTGACCTGTCTCGCGAGACGCATGCCCGACCTGTTCCGCGGGACGCGCGTGTGACGTGTTCCGCGGGACGCGCGCCGGGGCGTACGGCCCCGGCGCGCACCGGAATTCTTACATCTGGGACATTTTGATATGCGCAAGAAGATGTTCGCCGCGGCCGCGCTGGTCGCCGCCGCCACCCTGACCCTCTCCGCCTGCGGCGGCGGTGACGACAGCGGCTCACCCGTCTCCGTGGTCTCCGAGGAGGCCGGCTCCGACAAGGCGGCCACCGTCCTCGACCAGCCGTTCGAGAAGCCGGACCTGGTCCTCACCGACACCAAGGGCGAGAAGTACGACCTCCGCAAGGAGACCAAGGGCAAGCCGACGCTGATCTACTTCGGCTACACCCACTGCCCCGACATCTGCCCGCTGACGATGAACAACATCGCCGTCGCGAAGAAGCAGCTGCCCAAGTCCGAGCAGGACAAGCTGTCCGTCGTGTTCGTCACCACCGACCCGGCCCGCGACACCCCGGCTGAGCTCGGCAAGTGGCTCAAGGGCATCGACACCCGGTTCGTGGGCCTGACCGGCGACTTCGCCACCATCCAGGCAAGCGCCCGCACCCTCGGCATCTCCATCGAGCCGACCCACAAGGACAAGAAGACCGGCAAGACCGTCTCGGTGCACGGCACCCAGGTCGTCGCCTTCTCCCCGAAGACCGACAAGGGATACGTCCTCTACGGCGAGGACACCACCGTCGACGACTACACCAAGGACCTGCCCAAGATCATCAAGGGGCAGAACCCGTGAAACGTTCGTCCACCGGGCTCGCCATACCGACCCGGCTCGCCATACTGACGGGGGCGGCCCTGCTGCTGGCCGGCTGCTCGGACTCCGGGGGCTCCTCGCCGGACCTCACCGTCTCCGACGCCTACATCCCGCAGCCCGTCTCCGCCGACATGGCCGCCGGCTTCCTGACCATCTCCAACTCCGGCTCGTCGAAGGACGAGCTGACCTCGGTCACCAGCACCGACGGCGAGATCACCATGCACGAGACCACCGGCGGCGCGATGGAAGAGGTCTCCCGCCTCCCCGTACCGGCCCACGGTCAACTCGTGTTCAAAAGCGGCGCCAACCATCTGATGTTCGACAAGCTGAAGCAGACTCCGAAGCAGGGCCAGACGGTCACCGTCGAACTGCACTTCGCCCAGTCCGACCCCGTCGTCGTGAAGATGCCGGTGAAGTCGGCGACCTACGTCCCGAAGACCGGACACTGAGGGAGGGACCACCTTGACGCAGACCATCACCCCCCGCGTCCGGACCCTGGTACTGCTGCTCCTGGCCGCGTGCGGCCTGCTGCTGGCCACGGCCGGGCCTGCCTCCGCGCACGCCGCGCTCACCGGCAGCGACCCCCAGCAGGGGGTGGTGGTCGACAAGGCACCCGACCAGGTCTCGCTGAGCTTCTCCGAGAAGGTCGCCCTGTCGGACGACTCGCTGCGGGTCCTCGACCCCAAGGGCAAGGCCGTCCAGCAGGGCAAGCCCTTCGAGGCCGGCGGCACGACGTACGGCGTGAAACTCCACAGCGGACTGCCCGACGGCACCTACACCGTCACCTACCAGGTCGTCTCCGCCGACAGCCATCCCGTCGCCGGTGCCTACACCTTCTCCATCGGCGCCCCCTCGACCACCTCCGTCTCCGTCTCCGGCGACACGGCGGGCGGCGGAGTCGTCGGCTGGCTGTACGGCTTCGGGCGGTACATGTCGTACGCCGGTTTCATCGTCCTGGTGGGCGGCGCCGCCTTCGTGCTCGGCTGCTGGCAGCGCGGCGCCGGAGTGCGGCCCATGCAGCGGCTCGTCGTCGGCGGCTGGCTCACGCTCACCTCGGCCACCCTGCTGCTGCTCCTGCTGCGCGGCTCCTACACGGGCTCCGGGAAGGTCGGGGACATCTTCGACCTGGACCTGCTCGGGAACGTGCTCCAGACCAAGGCGGGCGCGGCCCTCGTCTCCCGGCTGCTGCTGCTCGCGGCGGCGGCGCTGTTCATCTCCGTGCTCTTCGGTGCCTACGACAAGCGCGAGGACGAGGAGAAGCGGGACCTCACCTTCGGGCTCGCGATCGGCGGGACCGTCGTCGCGGCCGGACTCGCGGCGAGCTGGGCGATGGCCGAGCACGCCTCGGTCGGGCTCCAGGCGGGCATCGCGATGCCCGTCGACGTCGTCCACCTGCTGGCCGTCGCCACCTGGCTCGGGGGGCTGACCGCGCTGCTCGTCGCGCTGTACCGCTCCGACGCGCCGATCGAGTCGGCCGCCGTACGACGGTTCTCCCAGGTCGCCTTCGGCAGCGTCGTCGCGCTGGTCGCGACCGGCGTCTACCAGTCCTGGCGGCAGCTCGGCTCCTGGTCGGCGTTCACCGGGACCCGGTACGGGCAGCTGCTGCTGGTCAAGATCGGGCTGGTGGCACTGCTGGTCGGCATCGCGTTCATCTCGCGGCGGTGGACGGCACAGCTGGCCGACACCGCCACCGCCGTACGGCAGGGCAAGCGGGCACCTCAGAAGGAGCGGGTGGCAGCGAATGCGTCCGGATCCGGCTCGGGCTCCGGCTCCGGCTCCGGCTCCGGCAAGTCCAAGGGCGCGGGTTCCAAGGGCGTCGGCTCCAAGCGGGCCGCTCAGCTGGCCCGGCAGCAGGCCGCGATGGACACCGCGCGGCAGAAGCGGACACGGGACGCCGATCCGAACCGGTTCGGACTGCGCCGCTCGGTGCTCGCCGAGGCGGGGGTCGCGGTGGTCCTGCTGGCGGTCACGACCGTGCTGACGCAGACCGAGCCCGGCCGTACCGAGGAGGACGCCAAGGCGGCCAAGGCGGCCTCTTCCTCTTCCTCGTCTTCCTCTTCCTCGTCGGCCGGATCCGGGGCCGTGACCCTGGACATGTCCTTCGACACCGGCGGCACGGACGGCAAGGGTGTCGTGACGGTCGACTTCGACCCCGCGCGCGTGGGCGGCAACGAGATGCACGTCTACGTCCAGCGGACCAACGGCCGCGCCTTCGACATCCCCGAGGTGAAGGTCGCCCTCACCCTGGAGGCCAAGAAGATCGGGCCGCTGGCCATCACCCCCGACCGCATCACCACGGGCCACTGGTCGGCGAGCAACGTGCAGATCCCCATGGCCGGCGACTGGAAGGTCGCCGTGACCGTACGGACCTCCGACATCGACCAGACGACCGTCTCCAAGAACGCGCAGATCGGCTGAACCGCACCATGGCTGAACAATCCCTCCCCGTCGTCGACGAAGGCGCCTCCGCGCAAGAGGGTCCCTCTTCGCGGGAGGGCATCTCCCGCCGTGCCCTGCTCGGCACCGCCGGCGCCACCGGGCTCGTCCTCGGCGCGGCCGGCGGGGCCGTGGGGTACGCCGCCGCGCCCGCCGGAGCGACTCCGCTGACCTCTGTGGGCAGCACCGAGGTGCTGTTTCACGTGAAACATCAGCCCGGCATCACCGACGGCCTCCAGGCCCGAGGCCACCTTGCCGCCTTCGACCTGGCGGCCGGCGCGGGCCGCAAAGAGGCCGCCGCGCTGCTGCGTCGCTGGTCCGAGACGGCGAAGCGGCTGATGGCGGGGGAGGCCGCCGGGCCCCACGACACCGATGTCGCCCGGGACGCCGGGCCCTCCTCGCTGACGCTGACCTTCGGCTTCGGGCACAGCTTCTTCGCCCGCACCGGGCTGGAGAAGCAGCGTCCCGTCGCCCTCGACCCGCTGCCCGACTTCTCCTCCGACCAGCTCGACAAGGCCCGCAGTAACGGCGATCTGTGGGTGCAGATCGGCGCCAATGACGCCCTGGTCGCCTTCCACGCCCTGCGCGCCATCCAGAAGGACGCGGGCAGCGCGGCGAAGGTCCGCTGGCAGATGAACGGCTTCAACCGCACACCGGGGGCCACGGCCCACCCCATGACGGCCCGCAACCTCATGGGCCAGCTGGACGGCACACGCAATCCGAAGCCGAGCGAGCCCGACTTCGACCAACGCATCTTCGTCCCGGAATCCGGCACGCCCGCGTGGATGGCGAACGGCTCCTATGCGGTCGTACGACGGATCCGGATGCTGTTGGACGACTGGGAGAAGCTGTCCCTCACCGCTCAGGAGGCCGTCATCGGGCGCCGGAAGGCGAACGGCGCGGCCCTGTCCGGGGGCACCGAGACGACCGCCATGGACCTGGAGAAGACCGACGCGAAGGGGGATCTGATGGTGCCGATCAACGCACACGCCCGGATCACCCGGCCCGACCAGAACGGAGGAGCGGCCATCCTGCGGCGCCCGTTCTCGTACCACGACGGCATCGACGCGGACGGGACACCGGACGCCGGGCTGCTGTTCGTCTGCTGGCAGGCCGACCCGCTGCGCGGCTTCGTCCCGCTCCAGCGCAAGCTCGACCGCGGCGACGCGCTCTCCCAGTACATCCGGCACGAGGCAAGCGGTCTGTTCGCGGTGCCGGGCGGGGCGGCGGAGGGGGAGTACGTGGGACAACGGCTGCTGGAGGGATGACGGCGCGGGGGACGGCGTACGAGGCGGGGGCGGCCGTACGAGGCGGGGGGCGGCCGTACGAGGCGGACGGCGGCGTTCGCGCGAACGCCCGCGCAGGGCCTGCGGTCACGCGGTTTCACTCAGCGGAGGGGCACTCGTGAGACAGGTGCCTCCCGCCCCGCAAGGGCCATTAGGGTGAGGTCATGCCAGCGAGCTATGCGTATCTCGGCCCTGAGGGGACCTTCACCGAAGTCGCGCTCCGGACGCTTCCCGAGGCGGCGACCCGGCAGCTGATCCCGTACGTGTCGGTGCAGTCCGCGCTGGACGCGGTGCGCGCGGGCGAGGCCGAGGCCGCGTTCGTGCCGATCGAGAACTCCGTCGAGGGCGGCATCACCACCACCCTCGACGAACTGGTCGCGGGCGCCCCGCTGATGATCTACCGCGAGGTGCTGCTGTCGATCACCTTCGCGCTGCTGGTCAGGCCGGGCACCGAACTCACGGACATCAAGACGGTCTCCGCGCACCCCGCCGCCCAGCCGCAGGTGCGCAACTGGCTGAAGAAGCACCTCCCGGACGTCCACTGGGAGTCGGCCGCCTCGAACGCGGACGCCGCCCGGCTGGTCCAGGAGGGGCAGTACGACGCGGCCTTCGCCGGCGAGTTCGCGGCCGCCCGGTACGGCCTCCAGGCACTGGAGACCGAAATCCACGACGCCGAGAACGCGCAGACGCGGTTCGTACTGGTCGGCCGCCCGGCCCGGCCCGCCGCACCCACCGGAGCCGACAAGACCTCCGTCGTGCTGTGGCAGCGCGACGACCATCCCGGCGGACTGCGCGACCTGCTCGGCGAGTTCGCCACCCGCGGCATCAACCTGATGCTGCTCCAGTCCCGGCCCACGGGCGCCGGCATCGGCAACTACTGCTTCTGCATCGACGCCGAGGGCCACATCACCGACCGCCGGGTGGCGGAAGCACTGATGGGGCTGAAGCGGATCTGCCACGAAGTGCGTTTCCTCGGTTCGTACCCGCGTGCGGACAAGGAGCCGGCGGAGCTGCGGGCGCCGCTCACGGGCACCTCGGACGCGGAGTTCGTGGCGGCCTCGGACTGGGTGGCCCGATGCCAGGACGGCCGTTTCTAACCGGTCCTACCTGCAGATTTTAGTTATCCACAGGAGTTATCCACAGGTCCGCTTCTCGACCTGGGGACAAGTCGACAACAAAAGGTGACCCTGTCGACAAATCGTCCCTCAAGGCCTACCCGTGTCCACACGCACGCAGGTCACCCTTCGTCCACTGTTTTCCTTTAGGCAATCCTTTGGGGTGACCACTTTCCACTCGAAAGTAGCGGTAGAAGTGGGTTTGCGATGGGAATCCTCGGTGTGATCCCCAGGTTTCGACGTGATCAATTCCGAAATCCACAGATCCTCCGCACACCCTGTGGATAACTTCTCGAGGGGTGTGGATCCCTGTGGACAACGGCACGCCAAGTCCCTGCCCGCGCAAGGGAGTCGAGTCAACTCGAGCCTCCACGCATGCTTCTCACCGGGGACCTCGGGCGCCTTTCATTGACACGCTCCGCAATTCACCCATAACGGCACGTAAGCCATGATTCGGCACGCCGGGGAATAGTGAGTCGTGGGCCGTATCCCCGCACCGGTAGCCTTGACCGCGTGATTGACCTTCGCCTGCTCCGTGAGGACCCCGACCGAGTGCGCGCGTCCCAGCGCGCCCGTGGAGAGGACGTCGCCCTCGTCGACGCCCTCCTGTCTGCCGACGAGCGGCGCAGGTCGTCCGGCGTCCGCTTCGACGAGCTGCGTTCCGAGCAGAAGGCGCTCGGCAAGCTCATCCCCAAGGCCACTCCGGAGGAGCGCGCCGAGCTGCTCCAGAAGGCGGAGCAGCTCAAGACCGACGTCAAGGCCGCCGAGGCCGCGCAGAACGACGCCGACGAGGAGACCAAGCGCCTCGCGTCGCAGCTCGGCAACCTCGTCCACCCCGACGTCCCCGTGGGCGGCGAGGAGGACTTCGTCGTCCTGGAGACGCACGGCACCATCCGCGACTTCGGCGCCGAGGGCTTCGAGCCCAAGGACCACCTGGAGCTGGGCGAGGCGCTGGGCGCCATCGACGTCGAGCGCGGCGCCAAGGTGTCCGGCTCGCGCTTCTACTACCTGACCGGCGTCGGCGCGCTCCTGGAGCTCGCGCTCGTCAACGCGGCGATCGCCCAGGCCACCGAGGCCGGCTTCACCCCGATGCTCACCCCCGCGCTGGTCCGCCCGCGCGCCATGGAGGGCACCGGCTTCCTCGGCCAGGCCGCGGAGAACGTCTATCACCTGGAGAAGGACGACTACTACCTGGTCGGCACCTCCGAGGTCCCGCTCGCCGCGTACCACATGGACGAGATCCTCGACGCCGACAAGCTGCCGCTGCGCTACGCCGGCTTCTCGCCGTGCTTCCGCCGCGAGGCCGGCACCTACGGCAAGGACACCCGGGGCATCTTCCGTGTGCACCAGTTCGACAAGGTCGAGATGTTCTCCTATGTCGCCCCCGAGGAGGCGGAGAACGAACACCAGCGGCTCCTGGACTGGGAGAAGCAGTGGCTGACCGGCCTTGAACTGCCGTTCCAGGTCATCGACGTGGCCTCGGGCGACCTCGGCGCCTCCGCCTCCCGCAAGTTCGACTGCGAGGCGTGGATCCCGACCCAGGGCAAGTACCGCGAGCTGACCTCGGCCTCCAACTGCAACGGCTTCCAGGCCCGCCGCCTGTCCGTGCGGATGCGGGACGGCAAGAAGGTCCAGCCGCTGGCGACGCTCAACGGCACGCTGTGCGCCGTACCGCGCACGATCGTGGCGATCCTGGAGAACCACCAGCTGGCCGACGGTTCGGTGCGGGTGCCCGAGGTGCTGCGTCCGTATCTGGGCGGCCGGGAGCTGCTGGAGCCGGTCGCCAAGTGAGCCAGTCCTTTCCGTACCGGCTGGTCGCGACCGACCTCGACGGCACGCTCCTGCGCTCCGACGAGTCGGTCTCCCAGCGCACCCGTGACGCGCTCGCCGCGGCCACCGCGGCGGGCGCCGCCCACATCGTCGTGACGGGACGCGGGGTCCCCTGGACCCGGCACATCCTCGACGACCTCGGTTACGACGGTCTCGCGGTCTGCGGACAGGGCGCGCAGGTGTACCACGCCGGTGAGCACCGTCTGCTGACGTCGGTCACGCTGGACCGGCAGCTGGCGGGCGTGGCCCTCGCGAAGATCGAGGCGGAGGTCGGTCCGCTGTATCTGGCGGCGAGCCGCGACGGCCTCGACGGCGACGTGCTGGTCGGGCCGGGCTACGCGGTGACGGGCGCCCTGCCGTCGACGCCGTTCACGGACGCGTCGGATCTGTGGGCCGCCCCGCTGAACAAGATCTACGTGCAGCATCCCGAGCTGTCGGACGACGAACTGGCCGAGGCGGCGCAGCGGGCCGCGGGTGGCTTCGTCACGGTCGCGATGTCGGGTGAGGGCATCGTCGAACTGCTCCCGTTGGGCCTGTCGAAGGCGACCGGTCTGTCCCTGGCGGCCCGCCGCCTGGGGCTGAAGGCCGCGGACACGATCGCCTTCGGCGACATGCCCAACGACATCCCGATGTTCACCTGGGCGTCCTACGGCGTGGCGATGGCGGACGCACACGAGGAACTCAAGGCAGTGGCCGACGAGGTGACGTCCTCCAACGAGGAGGACGGGATCGCGGTGGTACTGGAGCGGTTGCTCGGCTGACGACTACGCGGCGTCCGGTGGGCCGAGAGGCTCGTCGAACCACAACACCAGGGCCGGGCCACCGAGGGACAGGGCCTTGCTGTGCCGGAGTGTGTGTACGGGCTGCTGCCGGCTCGGCCAGGAGCTGCTCCTCGAAGAACGACGCGTGCTTGGGTTCCTGCGGCGGGACGCTGCCCGGCTGAGCCCGGAGCTCGACGAAGGCCAGCGCGGGTACGGGGTCCTACGGCCGGACGCTGCCCGGCCCAGGTCAGGAACTCGACGGAAGCCGACGCCTGGACGGGGCGCCTACGGCGGGGCGCTGCCCTGCCCGGCCAGGAACTCGTCGAAGGCCGGTGCCATCGCCGTCCCCACCGCGGCGATTGCCGGAGGCCGAGTTGGTCGGCGATCACGCGGCAACCGACTCGCCCACCGCCGCACTCCTCGACCACGTCCTTGACGGTGGCCGCCTGCACCGGCCGGTTCCCGGACCGCCGAAAGTTCCGCCCCCTACTCGATCGACGGCCCGGCAACACCGAGCCGAAACCACCGACTTTCTTGACGTAACCCGGCCAAGAACCCGGCCCAGTCCCAGTGACAACGTCTCGCGGAGGATGCACGAATCGAACGTGCGCGGGCTTTCCAGGCCCGACCACGGCTTAGCAAGCCGGTGCCTTACCACTCGGCCAATCCTCCGGGTGGGCGGCCTCACGCGAGAGCGACGTCGCGTGCTCGAAGCGGCCGCCCCGGGCTACCTGCGGGTGGACTCGACGGTGGCGTAACTACACCGGAGTCCTCCGCGGGCTGCCCTGGCGGGAGCTGGACGTACTGTCGTGCATGGACATCGTCCGACTCCTCCCCAGAACGTGGCGCCGGACCGTCGTCCGGCGGTGTGGACAACAACCACTCTGCCGATACGACGAGTTGGGCGCCACCGATTAAATACGGCCGCGTGTTCGAGCCTACCGGCGCCGCCACCGCCGCCGGCGTTTGCTGAAGAACCACCCGGCAGGCGGCTCGTCGGAGCGCCAGGGCTGCGGTTCGGGCTCCTCGTCACGCCAGCGCGCCGCCAGCATCCGGGCGCGGGCAGACGGCTCGGTCGTCCCCGCGGACCGTATGAAGTCCTCGTCCAGGACCAGGTCGTCCCAGTCGTCTGCCATGCCCGTTCCCTTCGACTCGCAGCCGGACCTTCCCCTGTGCCCAGTGTGGCCGGACAACGATGAAGTCCCTGTCAATAAGCGGGCCGTCAGCGCTACTTGAGGGCGCCTACTCCTCGCCCGCCAGCGTCAGCGACCGCAGCTTCTGTCCCGCGTACCAGGTCGCGAGGACGGTCACCAGGACCAGCAGCACCGTGGCCGTCGGCAACCCGACGTCCGAGGTGACCAGGTCCCCGCCGGCGACCTTGTGGGCGACGGCCAGCGACCACTGCTGGACGCTCAGGGTCCTCGCCCCGGCGACCAGGGAGCCGAACAGGGCCTCCCAGACCAGCGCGTAGACGAGCCCGAAGACCACCGCGTGCCGGGACACCGTGCCGAGCAGCAGGAAGAGCGCCGCGTAGGCGATCGAGGAGACCAGCGCGGCCACCGTGTAGGCGACGGCGATCTGCTGGCCGTTGCCGTTGAGGATGAAGCCCGCGATCAGCGTCGGCAGGGCCGAGAACACCATCGTCACGGCGATCGCCACGATCAGCTTGGTGAAGATGATCGTCGGCCGCTTGACCGGCTTGGACAGCAGGTACACCACCGAGCCGTCGTCGATCTCCGGGCCGATCGCGCCGGTTCCCGCGATGACACCGATGATCGGCACCATGGTGGCGAGCGCGAGCCCGCCCAGCAGGTCGGAGGCGGTCTGGTCGTCGGCGCCGACCAGCGCGCGCACGATCACGGAGATCACGATCAACAGCAGGGGCAGGGCGCCCAGGATGAGGGCCCGGCGTCGGCCGAGCAGGGCCCGGTAGGTGAGTCGGGCGACTGTGGGGTCGTACATCTTGGCCTCCTACGCCGCGACGAGATACGAGAAGACGGACTCGAGCGACTCGTCGGACGGCGAGACCGTGAGCAGCCGGATGCCGTGGTCGCGCGCGACCTTGGGCAACAGCGTGGTGAAGCGGCCGAAGTCGACGGCCTGGATGCGCAACGCGCCTTCCGTCAGGTCGACTTCGATGCCGGACGTGGACGGGTCGGCGATCAGCGCGGCCGCGAGGACGCGGTCGTCGCTGGAGCGCACCAGATAGCGGTGCGGGCGGTCCGTCATCAGGCGGCGGATCTTGCGGAAGTCGCCGCTGGCCGCGTGCCGGCCCGCGACGACGACCTCGATGTGCCAGGCGAGCTGCTCGACCTCTTCGAGGATGTGCGAGGAGAACAGCACGGTGCGGCCCTCGTCGCCCATGCGCCGCAGCAGGTCCATGAGCTGCATGCGCTGACGCGGGTCCATGCCGTTGAACGGCTCGTCGAGCAGGAGCAGCGAGGGCTCGTGGACCAGGGCGGACGCCATCTTCACACGCTGGCGCATGCCCTTGGAGTACGTCGAGATCTTGCGGTCCTGCGCGTACTCCATCTCGACCGTGGCCAGCGCCTTCTGGGCGGCCTTGGCGCCGAGACCGTGCAACTCGGCGTTGGCGACGACGAATTCGCGGCCGGTGAGGAAGTCGTACATCGCCTCGCGCTCGGGGACGATGCCGATGTGCTGGTAGATCGCCTCGTTGCGCCACACCTGCTGTCCGTCGAGGGTGACGGTGCCGGTGGACGGGGCGAGGAAGCCGCCCATCATGTTGATGAGGGTGGACTTCCCGGCGCCGTTGGGGCCGAGGAGGCCGGTGACGCCGGGGCCGATCGTCATGGTGATGTCGTTGACGGCGACCACGTTGCCGAACCAGCGGGAGACATGGTCGATCTGGAGCGTGGTCACAGTCCCACCTTCTTGTAGCGGCGCATCAGGAGGCCGTAGCTCGCGGCGATCAGGCCGAGGACGGCGAGGACGTAGACCACGCCCTCGCCGTTCGACGGGCCGACCGCTCCCGGGAACGCCGAGCTCGCGCCGAGGAACGCGGACTGCAGTCCGTCGATGAGCGTGATCGGCGAGAACAGGCCGATCCACGGGACGGCACTGGAGCTGCCCTGGGCGTCGGCGATGGCCTGGAGGGTGGAGACCGCGCCGTAGGAGATGGTCATGACGGCGATGACGGCAGCGATACCGAAGCCGCGGCGCGGGGTGACCGACGCGATGACCAGGCCGATACCGGCGAAGAGCAGTGAGAGCAGCGCCACCGAGACGAGTCCCTGCCCGAACCCCTTGGTCTGGTCGGTGAAGTCCAGCTTGGCCAGCAGCGCGCCCACATAGAGCACGATCAGGGGGGCGGCGGTGAGGATGAACATCGCGGAGGCCAGCGCCGCGTACTTCGCGCGCACGTAGTCGGCGGTCTCGATGGGCCGCGAGAAGTACAGCGGCACGGTCTTGAAGCGCAGGTCGCGCGAGACGGACTGAGGGGCCTGCGAGGCGACGTACAGGCTGATGACGGCCTGCATGATGATCGCGTAGCGGGTGTAGTCGACGGGCAGGTCGTTCGCCTTGGTGGCGACCGCGACGGCCACCATGATGGCCGCGGGCACGCACATCACGACGAACAGCAGCATCGGCAGCACCTTGGACTTGACCGAGCGGCCGAGACCGTAGGCACCGCGCAGGGACTGCGAGTAGAGCGAGCGGGTGGCGTAGGAACGGCCCAGGCGAGGGCCGTCGTAGGTGCGGTAGCCGATGTTGTGGATGCGGGTCTGGTCGCCCGAGGGGGCGGTGACAGGGTGCTCAATTGCCATGTCCGACGGCCTCCTTCCGGTGCGCTGTGTCGCTCGAGCCCGCGCTCGAGTCCTCGTTGGTGAAGACTTCCGAGATGTGGTGCCTGCGCTGCTCCATGCGCACCAGGCCGAGGCCGAGGTCGGCGACGACGTCCCGGACGACGTCGTAGGTGTCCTCGCCCTGTGCGGTCAGCAGCAGGACGTGGCCGGCGCCCGGCAGACCGCTGCGGGAGTCGAGGACCTCCACCCCGCGCGCGTGGAGCGCCTCGCGCACCGCGCGGGTGCCGTCCGGGTGCTCGTCGGTGTCGGTGACCTCGACCGCGAGGGTCGTCGTGATCTGGGTGAAGTCGGTGGTGGAGCTGGAGCGCAGGAGCTTGCCGCCGTCGATGACGACGACGTGGTCGCAGGTGCGCTCCAGCTCGCCCAGCAGGTGCGAGGTGACCAGGACCGAGATGCCGAAGTCGGTGTAGATGCGGCGGATCAGGCCCAGCATGTCGTCGCGGCCGACCGGGTCGAGGCCGTTGGTCGGCTCGTCGAGGAGGACCAGCTGCGGGTCGTGCACCAGGGCCTGCGCGAGCTTCACGCGCTGCTTCATGCCGGTGGAGTAGCCGCCGATGGGACGGTAGCGCTCCTCGTAGAGACCGACATGGCGCAGGGTGTCCGCGGTGCGCTCGCGGGCGGCGGTGGGCGGCAGACCGGACATGCGGGCCATGTGCACGACGAACTCGGTGGCCGAGACGTCGGGCGGCAGGCAGTCGTGCTCCGGCATGTAGCCGACCCGCTCGCGGATGGCGGCGCCCTTGGTCGCGACGTCGAGCCCGAGCACTTCGGCACGGCCCTCGGAGGCGGGGGACAGACCCAGCAGGATCTTGATCATGGTGGACTTGCCGGCTCCGTTGGCGCCGACGAGTCCGGTAACACCGGGTCCGACGTCCAAGGAGAGCCGGTCAAGCGCGGTCACCCGGGGGAACCGCTTGCTCAGGCTTTCGGTCGCGATCACAGTCACGTCATAGACGGTAGTGATGCGGACCACTCAGGTCGTCACTCCGTAGAGCTGCATCGGCATCAGACTCCAGATGTACGGGCACCTAAGGGTCACCCTGAGGTCTCACTCACCCTCTTGACGCAGCCTCTGATGACTGTCACATTCGCCAGTGTCACGTTACGGACACGTACCGCAGTCGACGGGGACGAGGCGGCATGACGACGGCAGTGAACAGCGGACTCTCCACCCGGTTGCGGGGATTCCGCCAGGTCCAGCGGCTCGCGTACGAGTGCGCGGAGGCGGTCGCGGCCCGGCTGGAACCCGGCATCACCGAGCGGCAGGCCGCCCGGATGCAGCGCGCATGGCTGCGCGAGCGGGGCGTACGGGACTGGTTCCATCTGCCCTTCGCCTGGTTCGGGGACCGCACGGCGTTCACGGGCTTCCGCGTCCCGCTCCAGTTCTTCCCCACCGACCGCCGCCTGGAGCCCGGGATGCCGTTCATCCTGGACATGGCCCCGATCTACGAGGGATACACCGCGGACATCGGCTACTCCGGCTCGCTCGGCGTCAACCCCGTCCAGGACAGGCTGATGGCCGACCTGGAGGCCCACCGCGAGCTGATCCTGCGCGAGGTGCGCGAGCGGCGGTCACTGCGCGAGATCTACGAGGACGTCGACCGCCTCATGGTCCGCCAGGGCTACGCCAACCGGCACCGCGCGTACCCCTTCGGTGTGATCGCCCACAAGGTCGACCAGGTCAAACAGCGCCGCTGGACACCGCATGTGTTCGGGTTCGGCACCCAGTCCCTCAAGGGCCTGGCGGCCGACGCGCTGCGCGGTCACCGTGCGGGCTGGTCGCCCCTGTGGTCGCCGTACCGCTTCTCCGACCACCCGCCGCAGCCCGGCCTGTGGGCGGTCGAACCCCACCTCGGCTTTCGGGGCACCGGCGCCAAGTTCGAGGAGATCCTGGTCGTCACCGACTCCGAGGACCCCGAGCAGAGCGCCTTCTGGCTGGACGACGATCTGCCGCACGTGCGGCGCTGGGCGGAGGAGAAGTGACCTTGCTCGAAGGTGCACGCGAGCGCCGGGTACGGACCGGCGGCGTCGACCTGTGCGTGGCCGAACTCGGCGACCCGGGGCAGCCGACCGTGGTCCTGGTGCACGGCTACCCGGACAGCAAGGAGGTCTGGTCCGAGGTCGCCTCCCGGCTCGCCGGCCGCTTCCACGTCGTCCTCTACGACGTCCGCGGCCATGGCCGCTCCACGGCCCCGAAGCCGCTGCGCGGAGGGTTCACCCTGGAGAAGCTGACGGACGACTTCCTGGCCGTCGCGGACGCCGTCAGCCCGGACCGGCCCGTGCACCTGGTCGGACACGACTGGGGCTCGGTGCAGGCCTGGGAGTTCGTCACCGTCCGGCGCACCGAGGGCCGCATCGCCTCCTTCACCTCGATGTCCGGACCCTCCCTCGACCACTTCGGCCACTGGATCGCCGGCCGCCTCAGGCGCCCCACCCCCCGCCGGGTCGGCCAGCTCCTCGCCCAGGGCGCCAAGTCCTGGTACGTGTACGCGCTGTACACCCCCGCCCTGCCCGAACTGGCCTGGCGCGGCCCGCTCGGCAAGGCCTGGCCCCGCATGCTGGAGCGCGCCGAGAAGGTCCCCGCCAACGGCTACCCGACCCCCTCGCTGCCCACCGACGCCGCCCACGGCGCCTGGCTGTACCGGGACAACGTCCGCTCCCGGCTGCGCCGCCCGCGCACCGACGCGTACGCACACGCGCCCGTGCAGCTCATTACGCCCCTGGGGGACGCGTTCCTCTCGGAGAAGCTCTACGACGGCCTGGAGCAGTGGGCACCCCAGCTGACCCGGCGCACCCTCCCCGCCAAGCACTGGATCCCCCGCTCCCGGCCCGACCAGCTGACGGCGTGGATCACGGAGTTCGTGACGTCCGTCGAAGGCGGCCGGACCGCTGCCTCGGCGACCGGGAAGTACGCCGACCGGTTCGGCGGACAGCTCGTCCTGATCACCGGCGCGGGCAGCGGCATCGGCCGGGCCACCGCGTTCGCCTTCGCCGAGGCCGGCGCACGCGTGGTGGCCGTCGACCGGGACGCCGAGTCCGCCGCCCGCACCGCCGAACTGTCCCGGCTGCTCGGCGCCCCCGAAGCCTGGGCGGAGACCGTCGACGTCTCCGACGAACAGGCCATGGAGAAGCTCGCCGACAAGGTCGCCGCCGAATACGGCGTGGTGGACGTCCTGGTCAACAACGCCGGCATCGGCCTCGGCGGCTCCTTCTTCGACACCACCGTCGATGACTGGAAGAAGGTCCTCGACGTCAACCTGTGGGGCGTCATCCACGGCTGCCGCCTCTTCGGCAGGCAGATGGCCGAGCGCGGACAGGGCGGCCACATCGTCAACACCGCCTCGGCGGCCGCCTACCAGCCCTCCAGGGCGCTGGCCGCCTACGGCACCTCCAAGGCCGCCGTCCTCATGCTCAGCGAGAGCCTGCGCGCGGAACTGGCGGGCCGGGGGATCGGTGTCTCGGCGATCTGCCCCGGCTTCGTCAACACCGGCATCACCTCCACCGCGCGTTTCGCGGGCGTCGACGCCGAGGAGGAGAAACGCCGCCAGAAGCGCACGGCACGCCTCTACAAGCTGCGGAACTACCCGCCCGAGAAGGTCGCCGACGCGATCCTGAAGGCGGTCGTGCGCAACCAGGCCGTCGTACCGGTCACCCCCGAGGCCCGTGGCGCGTACGCCATGGCCCGGTGGGCGCCGAAGGCACTCCGGGCGATCGCACGGCTGGAGCCGCCGCAGTGAGCCACCGGATCGCCCCGCGCCGAGTGGCCTTCGACTGGTCCCGCACTCCCCTGCACTGGATCCCCGACGAGCCCACCGCCACCCACGTCATCAACGTGCTGCACCTGCTGCTGCCGGCGGGGGAGCGCTGGTTCGTGAAGGTCTTCAAAGAGGCACTGCCGCTGGTCGGAGACCCCGAACTCCTCGCCGACGTCAAGGGGTTCATGGGCCAGGAGGCCACGCACAGCGTCCAGCACACGCACGTACTGGACCACCTGGCAGCGCAGCGGCTCGACACCGCCGCCTTCACCAAGTACGTCGACTTCCTCTTCCAGCGTCTGCTCGGCGAGCGCCCACCCTTCAACGCGCCCGTCCCCGCGCGCGAGTGGCTGCGGTTCCGGCTGTCGGTCGTCGCTGCTGTCGAGCAGTTCACGGCGGTGCTCGGCGACTGGGTCCTGGCCGCCGACGGCCTCGACCGGGCCGGCGCCGACGAGGTCATGCTCGACCTGCTGCGCTGGCACGGCGCCGAGGAGGTCGAACACCGCGCGGTCGCCTTCGACATGTACCAGCACTGCGGCGGCACCGGCACACCCCGCTACGCCCGCCGGATCGCGGGCATGGCGGTGACCGCCCCGGTGATGCTGTACCTGTGGGTATGGGGGACGGCCTACCTGATACGCCACGATCCACAGCTGGCCGGGCGGCTGCGCTACACCCTCAAGGAGCACGAGAAGGCCGTACGAAAGGGTCTGCTGCCGGCCTGGCGGGAACTGGGCGCGGCCGTACCGCGATATCTGCGGCGGTCCTACCACCCCTCGCGGGAAGGGTCGTTGAGCCGTGCGGTGGAGTATCTGAAGCGGTCACCGGCGGCGAGGGCGGCCTCGTGAGCGACACCCCTGCCTACCGGATCGAGGACCTCGCCCACCTCAGCGGCGCCACCGTCCGCACCATCCGCGCCTACCAGGACCGCGGGCTGCTCCCCCGCCCCGAGCGCCGCGGCCGCGCCAACCTCTACACCGACACCCACCTCGCCCGACTGC
The DNA here is from genome assembly GCF_043199815.1 of Streptomyces sp. NPDC048523. Lineage (NCBI taxonomy): Bacteria > Bacillati > Actinomycetota > Actinomycetes > Kitasatosporales > Streptomycetaceae > Streptomyces > Streptomyces sp. NPDC048523. The sequence continues at coordinate 185,805 of NZ_JBICWQ010000005.1, forward strand.
GGCAGATCGCCGACCTCCTCGACCGCGGGTACGGCCTGGCCTCCATCAAAGAGCTCCTGGAGGCCTACGACTCCGGCCGCGGCCTCGGCGGGATCCTCGGACTGGTCGCCGAGGTCGACGGCCCGTGGACCGACGAGGAGGCCGTCCGGATCTCCCGCGCCGAACTGGACACACGCTTCGGCGGCATCCCCGACGAGGCCGCCGTCGCCGAGGCGGTGGAGCTCGGCGTGCTGGAGCCGGTGCCCGGCGACGAGGGCTCCTTCCTCGTGCCGAGCCCCCAAGAACTCGCCGTGGCCGTCGAGTTGCACGCGGCCGGCGTCCCGCTCTCCGCGATCTCGGACCATCTACGGGAGTTGAGAGGTCAGGTCGAGCACATCGCCGCCCGATTCCTGGAGTTCACCACCGAGCACGTCTTCGCCCGCTATCTGCAAGGACCGCACCGGCCGACTGACGCCGACGCCGCCGAAGCAGCCTCACTCGTACGACGGCTGCGGCCCCTCGCCCAGCAGACCGTGGACGCCGAACTCGCGCGTGCGATGCGGCTGTTGGCGGTACGGCAGCTGCGGCAGCACCTCGACTCCGGGAAGGCGCCGGACGGGCGTCCGGCGTCACGTTCCGTGGCCGTGCCCGAGGAGACGATGCGGGCGGTGGAAGGGCTGGTTGGGGCGGAGCAGGTGGCGGAGTTTTTTGTGCTGGCGGCTGAACGGGAGGTGCGGGCAAGGAAGTTGGATGCGCTCACGTCAAGTGGGCGTCCCCCAGTCGATCTTGACGAAGAGGGCTGACATGACAGGAAGTTGTCCACAGAAACGCCAACTAGCCTGTGGATAACTACACTTGGTTGTGGATCAAACATCCGGCCCAAAATCATTCGCGTGATTCACGTCTCTCCCGGCACCCTGGCGGGATGAACGAGAACAAGCCACGGGAGAGGGACGAGAGACGCACCGTCAAGGTGTCGAAGTACCTCTCGAAGCACCTGCGCCACCAACCCGAACGGATCGGGCTCACGCTCGACGAGGCCGGCTGGGTCGAGATCGACGTGCTGATCGCCGCGGCCGGCGCGCACGGCTTCCGGATCACCCGGGACGAGCTGGACCACGTGGTCGCCGCCAACGACAAACAGCGCTTCGCGATCGACGGCACCCGCATCCGCGCCAGCCAGGGCCACAGCGTCGACGTCGACCTCGGCCTGCCACCGGCCACTCCGCCGCCGTACCTCTACCACGGGACCGTGGCCCGCCATCTGGACGCGATCCGCGTCGAGGGACTGCGCCCCATGAACCGGCACGACGTGCATCTGTCCGCCGACCGCGAGACCGCGACCCGGGTCGGCGCCCGCCGCGGCCGTCCCGTCGTGCTCTCCGTGGACGCGGGAGCCATGCACCGCGACGGCCACGTCTTCCACGTCAGCGCGAACGGGGTGTGGCTGACCCAGACCGTGCCACCGCGCTACCTGCGGCTGCCCGAGTCGGGCTGAACGTCGCGCTGAAAAGTCGCACGGAACCCGGTGGGAGATGATCGGCGCCATGGACAACGGCAGGGACCACCTCCCCACCACCGAGGCCGCCGTCACCGCGCTCCGTGCCCTCGCCGCCGAGTACGGGCTCGCCATCGAGGTGACCCACGACATCGGCGCCGACCAGACCTCCCGCCGCAGCGCCGCGGGCGTCGGCGTCACCACCGACCCGGACGGCACCCTGCCCCACGAGGCCTACGTCGAGCTCGCAGGACGGCCCCGGGTGGACGTGCGCCTGTTCCCGGACGACGACGCCCTGATCACCGTCGACGGAGTCGAATGCCCCGACGTCGCCCGCGACGACGTCCCCGCCTTCCTCCGCGCCCTGTACGAAGGCCACGCCTGGGTGAAGGCACGCCGCTTCCCGCCCAGCCATTTCCTGATGGTGCCGCTGCCGGGCGACCGCGTGCACAAGGAGTTCATCCCGGTCGGCCTCAGCCCCTGGCTCAGCGGCCGCCGACAGTAACCGTGTATCACTGTTTCACGTGAAACACGGCCCGGCGCATACGCTCGGACACATGAGTCTGCGTCTGAGTACCGTGATCCTCCCCCACCGCCGCTGGAACGAGGGGGGCCGCGAGACATGGCAGCGCGCGGAACAGCTCGGCTTCCACACCGGATACACCTACGACCACCTGTCCTGGCGCACCTTCCGCGACGGGCCCTGGTTCGGGGCCGTTCCCACGCTGACCGGCGCCGCGGGCGTCACCGACCGGCTGCGCCTGGGCACCCTGGTGACCTCACCGAACTTCCGGCACCCGGTGACCCTCGCCAAGGAACTGATCACCCTCGACGACATCTCCGGCGGCCGCGTCACCCTCGGCATCGGCGCGGGCGGCACCGGCTTCGACGCCACCGCACTCGGCCAGGACCCGTGGAGCCCGCGCGAGCGTGCCGACCGGCTCGCCGAGTTCGTCCCGCTGCTCGACCGCCTGCTCAGCGAGGACTCCGTGTCCTACGAGGGCGACTTCTACTCGGCGCACGAGGCCCGCAACATCCCCGGCTGCCTCCAGCGGCCCCGGCTGCCCTTCGCCGTGGCCGCCACCGGGCCGCGCGGCCTGAAACTCGCCGCACGCCACGGGCAGGCGTGGGTGACCACCGGTGACCCGAAGCTGTACGAGAACGGCACACCCGCGCAGTCCCTGCAGGCCCTTCGCGGCCAGGTCGACAAGCTCACCGACACCTGCGCCGCTCTCGGCCGGGACGTGAACACACTGGACAAGATCCTGCTCACCGGTTTCACCCCCGACCGCGGCCACCCGCTGGAGTCCCTCGACGCGTTCGTCGACTTCGCGGGCCGCCACCGGGAGCTCGGTTTCACGGAGCTCGTGATCCACTGGCCGATCCCCGACTCGGTCTTCGCCGCCGAGGAGAAGGTCTTCGAGCAGATCGCCATGGAGGCACCGGCACAGCTGGGCTGAGACGGCGGTACCGGGGCGGGTGCGGCCCGCCCCGCGTCATCCATGTCTCACCGGTGCGGGCACCCGCACGGTCGGTCGTGCAGGCATGTGCGGGAGAATGGGCGGGTGACCTCAGCGACTCGACAGCCCCAGACCCCGGCCGCCGGAATACCGCCGCGCCTGATCGCCACCGATCTGGACGGCACTCTGCTGCGCGACGACAAGTCGGTGTCCCCCCGCACGGTCGCGGCCCTCGCCGCCGCCGAGGATGCCGGCATCGAGGTCTTCTTCGTCACCGGCCGCCCGGCCCGCTGGATGGACGTCGTCAGCGACCACGTCCATGGGCACGGCCTCGCCATCTGCGGCAACGGCGCCGCGGTGGTTGACCTGCACGGCGGCCCCGGCGCCCACCGGTTCGTGAAGGTGCGCGAGCTGGCCCGGGAGAACGCGCTGGACGCGGTACGCCTGCTGCGGGACGCGGCGCCCGGCACGGTGTACGCGGTGGAGCAGACGTACGGCTTCTACCAGGAGCCGGACTATCCCAAGCTGCACATGGAGATCCCGGACAACCTCGCACCCGCCGAGGACCTGCTGGCCGAGGACGGTCCCGGTGCCGACGAGCCGGTGCTGAAGATCCTCGCCTACCACCCCTCGATGGACCCGGACGCCTTCCTCACCCTCTCGCGCCTGGCCATCGGCGAGCGTGCCAACGTCACCCGGTCCAGCCCCAGCGCCCTGCTGGAGATCAGCGGCCCCGGCGTCTCCAAGGCCAGCACGCTCGCCTTGTGCTGCGCCGAGCGCGGGATCTCGCACGAGCAGGTCGTCGCCTTCGGGGACATGCCCAACGACGTCGAGATGCTCACCTGGGCTGGACAGTCGTACGCAATGGGCAACGCCCACCCGGACGTGATCGCAGCGGCCTCGGGCCAGACCGTCGCCAACAACGACGACGGGGTGGCCGTCGTGATCGAGCGGATGCTGGAGCAGCTGTAGGTGAGGTCGTGGCTCGGCCGAGCCACGACCCACGCTCGGCTCAGCCGACCGGCACCCCGCGTGCCGCCACCAGGAGCTCCGACTCCGCCTCCCGCTGGACCATCGTCCGCAACGGCCCCTCCACACCCGCCAACTCCGCGCAGGCACCCCGCTGCACGACCCGCCCCTGGTCGAGTACGACCACCTCGTCCACCGACTCCAGTCCTGCCAGACGGTGCGTGATGAGGAGTGTCGTACGGCCCTCGGTGGCGGCCAGCAGATCGGCGGTGAGCGCGTCGGCGGTGGGCAGGTCGAGATGCTCGGCGGGCTCGTCCAGCACGAGGACGGGGAAGTCGGCGAGCAGCGCCCGGGCCAGTGCGAGCCGCTGGCGCTGACCGCCGGACAGCCACGCCCCGTGCTCGCCGACCAGGGTGTCGAGCCCGTCGGACAGGCTCTCGGCCCAGTCGAGCAGACGGGCCCGCCGCAGCGCGTCCCGCAGTTCCTCCTCGCTGGCGTCCTTCTTCGCGAGGAGCAGGTTCTCGCGCACCGAGCTGTCGAAGAGGTGCGCGTCCTGGGCGCACAGTCCCACCAGCCGCCGTACGTCGTCGCTGTGCAGCCCGTAGGCGTCCACGCCGCCCAGGGTGTAGGTGCCGGCGGCCGCGTCCAGGAAGCGCAACAGCACCTGGGCGAGTGTCGTCTTGCCGGAACCGGACGTGCCGACCACGGCGATTCTGCGGCCCTGCGTGAGGGTCAGGTCGAGGCCCACGAGCGCGTCCCGGTCCTGGCCCTGGTGCCGGGTGGTCAGTCCCTCGAGGACGACGGGGAACGGCGAGGCGGGCGCCTGCCGGGCGTGCTCCGGCTCCCGTACCGGCTCGGGCGCGTCCAGCACTTCGTGGACGCGTTCCGCGCTCCTGCGGACCCGCTGGCGGTACTGCACGGCGAGCGGGAGCCCGAGGACGGCCTCGAAGGCCGCCAGCGGAGTGAGCACGACGACAGCCATGGCGACGCCGCCGAGCCGCCCGGAGGCGACCGCCTGGGCGCCGACGAGGGCGGTGGCGGTGACGGTCAGGCCGCAGATCAGGGCGGTGAGGCCGTCCCCGAGTGCGGTGGCGGTGGCGGCGCGGGAGGCGATCCGGGTGAGGACGCCGTCGGCCCGCCGTGCCTTAGCGGCACGGGTGGGCAGGGCGCCGGCGACGGTCAGCTCCGCGGTCCCGGTGAGGAGATCGGTCACGCAGGTCGCCAGTTCCCCGCGGGCGGGGGCGAGCCTGCGCTCGGCCCGGCGGGCGACGGCTCCCGTGAGAAGCGCGACACCGACACCGGCGGCCAGCAGGCCCGCGGCCAGCGCGGCACCGGCCTCCGGCAGCAGCCAGGCGGTGAAACCCACGGAGGCCGCCGACACCACGACGGCGGCACCGGCGGGCAGCAGCCAGCGCAGCCAGTAGTCCTGGAGGGCATCCACGTCGGACACGAGCCGCGAGAGCAGATCCCCCCGGCGGGCCGTACGCAGACCGGCGGGTGCCAGCCGCTCCAGGCGCCGGTACACGGCGACCCGGGTGTCGGCGAGCATGCGCAGCACGGCGTCATGGGACACCAGCCGCTCCGCGTACCGGAACACGGCCCGCCCGATCCCGAAGGCGCGGGTCGCCGTCACGGCCACCATCAGATACAGCACGGGGGGCTGCTGCGAGGCCCGCGAGATGAGCCACCCGGAGGTGGCCATCAAACCCACGGCGCTGCCGAGCGCCAGGCTTCCTAGCAGCAACGCGAGCGCGAGCCGGCCTCGTCGGGGGCCGGACATGCCGCGGACGCGGGCGAGAACACTGCGCTCCTGCGGCGCAAGCTCGGTCGTCCCGGGCTCGGCGGAAGCGGGGCCGCTTTCCTCGACGGTGCGTACCGTGGGCGTCCTGGCCATTCCGTCCACCGGAGCCGGTGCCGGTGCCGCAGGCTCCGCCAGCCGCACCACCCGGTCCGCCACCCCGAGCAACGCCGGCCGGTGCACCACCAACAGCACCGTCCGCCCGGCCGCCAGCCGCCGTACCGCCGCCACGACCTCTGCCTCGGTGGCTCCATCGAGCGCCGCGGTCGGCTCGTCCAGGAGCAGTACCGGACGGTCCGCGAGAAGCGCCCGGGCCAGCGCGAGCCGTTGCCGCTGGCCTGCGGACAGCCCGGCCCCGTCCTCGCCGAGCACGGTGTCGGACCCCAGCGGAAGGGCGTCGACGAACTCCAGCGCCCCCGCGTCCGCCAACGCCCGCTGTACCGCGGTCTCTTCGGCGTCGGGTCGTGCCAGCCGTACGTTCTCGGCGATCGTCCCGGCGAAGAGCTGCGGCCGCTGCGGCACCCACGCGATGCGCGACCGCCACTCTTCCAGGTCGATTTCGGCGAGATCGGTTCCCCCGATCCGCACCCGCCCCTCGGCCGGCCGCACGAATCCCAGCAGGACGTTCAGCAGCGTCGACTTGCCCGCCCCGCTGGGCCCGACCAGCGCGACCGTCTCCCCGGGTGCGACCTCGAAGGAGACGTCCGTGACAGCGTCCCCGGAACGGCCGGGGTACCTGACCGTGACCTGCTCGAAGGCCAGCGCACCGGCGGGCACCGCAGCCGTACCCGATGCCGGTACCGGTGTCTCCAGCACCGCGAAGATCTCCTCGGCGGCGGCCAGCCCCTCCGCCGCCGCGTGATACTGCGCGCCCACCTGCCGCAGGGGCAGATACGCCTCGGGAGCCAGGATGAGGATGACCAGGCCGTCGTACAGGTGCATCTCGCCGTGGACGAGACGCATCCCGATCGTCACGGCGACCAGCGCCACCGAGAGCGTGGACAGCAACTCCAGGGCGAAGGAGGAGATGAAGGCGATGCGCAGCGTCCGCATGGTCGCCTGCCGGTACTCGCCGGTGATGCGCCGGATCGACTCGGCCTGTGCCTTGGCCCGGCCGAACACCTTCAGGGTCGGCAGTCCCGTGACGACATCCAGAAAGTGCCCGGACAGTCGGGACAGCAGCCGCCACTGACGGTCCATCCGGGACTGCGTGGCCCAGCCAATCAGCATCATGAAGACCGGAATGAGAGGCAGGGTGCCGACGATGATGGCCGCCGAGACCCAGTCCTCGGTCACGATCCGCGCCAGCACCGCCACCGGCACGACCACCGCCAACCCCAACTGGGGGAGATAGCGCGAGAAGTAGTCGTCGAGGGCGTCGACTCCCCTGGTGGCGAGGGCGACCAGTGATCCCGTCCGCTGCCCGCTCAGCCACCCGGGCCCCAGTGCGGTGGCCCGCTCCAGCAGCCGTCCCCGCAGCTCTGATTTCACTGCCGCGCTCGCCCGGTGTGCGGCGAGTTCGGTGAGCCAGGCGACGATTCCACGGCCGACGGCGACGGCCGCCAACAGCAGCAGGGGAGTGCGGAGTCCGGCGCTCGTCAGACCATGCTGGAACGCGCCGACCACGATCTCGGCGACGAGCATCGCCTGAGCGATGACCAGCAGGGCCCCGATGCCACCCAGGCCGACGACGGCCACCAGGAAGCGGCGGGTGGCCCGGGTGTATCGAAGCAGGCGCGGGTCGATCGGTTTCACGTGAAACACACCCTCTTCTCAGGGGGCATGTTTCACGTGAAACATGCCCCGCATCGGGCTCAGTGCGCGGCTTCGGCGATGTGCTGGGTGCCGATGCGCTTGCGGAACACCCAGTAGGTCCAGCCCTGGTAGAGCATCACGAGGGGAGTGGCGATGGCCGCCAGCCACGTCATGATCTTCAGGGTGTACGGGCTCGACGAGGCGTTGGTGACCGTCAGGCTCCAGTCCGCGTTGAGCGAGGACGGCATGACGTTCGGGAACAGCGTCAGGAAGAACATCGCCACCGTGGCCACGATGGTGAGGCCTGACAGCGCGAACGACCAGCCTTCCCGTCCGGCCCCGTTGGCCGCCAGCGCGGCAACCAGGGCGGCGACCGCCACGACCATCGCGACCAGACTCTTGCCGTCGCCCTTGTCGACCTGAGTCCAGAGCAGGAAGAGCAGTGCCAAACCGGCGGCCAACAGGCCGACCCAGCGTGCCAGCTTCCGTGCCCTCTCCCGGATCTCCCCGACGGTCTTCAGAGCCGTGAACACCGTCCCGTGGAAGGTGAACAGCGTCAGCGTCACCAGTCCGCCGAGCAGGGCGTACGGGTTGAACAGGTCCCAGAGCGTGCCGACGTACTCGAAGTGCTGGTCGATCTTCACCCCGTGCACGATGTTGCCGAAGGCCACGCCCCACAGGAACGCCGGGATGAGGGAGGTCCAGAAGATCGCCGTCTCCCAGTTGCGCTGCCAGTTCTCCTCGGGCCGCTTGGCCCGGTACTCGAAGGCGACACCGCGGACGATCAGGCAGACCAGGATCACCAGCAGCGGCAGGTAGAAGCCGGAGAACAGGGTGGCGTACCAGTCGGGGAAGGCGGCGAAGGTCGCGCCGCCCGCCGTCAGCAGCCACACCTCGTTGCCGTCCCAGACGGGACCGATGGTGTTGATCAGGACGCGCTTCTCGGCCCGGTCGCGGGCGAGCAGTTTGGTGAGGACACCGACTCCGAAGTCGAAGCCCTCCAGGAAGAAGTAGCCGGTCCACAGGACGGCGATGAGCACGAACCAGACGTCGTGAAGTTCCATGACTCGATCTCCCTCGGCCTAGTACGAGAAGGCCATCGGCTTGTCGGCGTCACTGGTGTCGCCGCCGATCTTCGTGGGCGGGTTGAGGTCGGCCTCGGAGAGCTCGGGCGGGCCGGCCTTGACGTACTTCACGAGCAGCTTGACCTCGACGACGGCGAGGATGGCGTACAGAGCCGTGAAGACGAGCATCGAGATGAGGACCTCGGCCTGGGAGACGCCGGGGGAGACGGCGTGCCGGGTCTGCAGGACGCCGTAGACGACCCATGGCTGGCGACCCATCTCGGTGAAGATCCAGCCCCAGGAGTTGGCGATCAGGGGGAAGCCCAGGGTCCAGATCGCCACGAGCCAGTAGAGCCTGCCGAGCTTGGGGCTGAGGGCCTTGTTCTTGAAGAGGACCAGATGCGGCACCTCGTCCTCGGCGACCCTCAGGTGCTGCGGGAGCATGAACTTCTTACGGGTCAGCCAGAGTCCGGCGAGGCCGACGGCGAAGGACGTCATGCCGAAGCCGATCATCCAGCGGAAGGCCCAGAAGGTGACGGGGATGTTGGGCCGGTAGTCGCCGGGTCCGTACTTCTGCTGCTCGGCCTTGTTGACGTCGTTGATGCCGGGGATGTACGAGGTGAAGTCGTCGTTGGCGAGGAAGGACAGCAGGCCCGGGATCTCGATGGCCACGCTGTTGTGGCCCTTCTCCACGTCGCCGTAGGCGAAGATCGAGAAGGGTGCGGAGTCCTGACCGTCCCACAGGGCCTCGGCGGCCGCCATCTTCATCGGCTGCTGCTTGAACATGACCTTGCCGAGCGTGTCACCGCTGATCGCGGTGAGCATGCCGGCGATGACCACGGTGACCAGGCCGAGGCGCAGCGAGGTCTTCATCACGGGGATGTGCTTCTTGCGGAACAGGTGCCAGGCCGCGATGCCGACCATGAAGGCGCCGCCGGTCAGGAAGCAGGCGGCCATCGTGTGGAAGACCTGGGCGAGCGCGGTGTTCTGGGTCAGCACCGCCCAGAAGTCGGTGAGTTCCGCGCGGCCCTTCGCCTTGTTGATCCGGTAGCCGACGGGGTGCTGCATCCACGAGTTGGCCGCGAGGATGAAGTACGCCGACAGGATCGTGCCGATCGAGACCATCCAGATGCAGGCCAGGTGGATCTTCTTGGGCAGCTTGTCCCAGCCGAAGATCCACAGGCCGATGAAGGTGGACTCGAAGAAGAAGGCGATCAGGGCCTCGAAGGCGAGCGGGGCGCCGAAGACATCGCCGACGAAGCGCGAGTAGTCGGACCAGTTCATGCCGAACTGGAACTCCTGCACGATGCCGGTGACAACCCCCATCGCGATGTTGATCAGGAAGAGCTTGCCCCAGAACTTGGTGGCCCTGAGGTACTTCTCCTTCTCCGTACGCACCCAGGCGGTCTGGAGGCCTGCCGTGAGGGCGGCCAGGGAGATCGTCAGGGGGACGAACAGGAAGTGGTAGACGGTGGTGATGCCGAACTGCCAGCGCGCCAGGGTTTCCGGCGCCAGAGCCAGGTCCACGTCGCCGCTCCTTACCTCACAGGCTTGTGGAACAAATGCGGGTGAAGCGACCGCTTGTGAAAGCGTTCACATTCACAAGCCCAGTATGCCGCACCTGCTTTCGATAGCCGAAGGGGGGTCCCGATTACCGCCGGGACCCCCCTTGCTGACCTGCCCCGACCTGCGCAGACGCGCGGCCGGTGTGAGCTAGAACTCCTTGCGGAAGCCCTCCGCAGCCTTCAGGAAGATGTCGTTCGCCTCGGCCTCGCCGACCGTCACGCGCACACCCTCGCCCGCGAAGGGCCGTACGACCACGCCGTGCTGCTCGCACACCGCCGCGAAGTCGACCGTGCGCTCCCCCAGCCGCAGCCAGACGAAGTTGGCCTGGGTCTCCGGCACCGTCCAGCCCTGGGCCCGCAGCCCCTCCACCACACGGTTGCGCTCACAGACCAGCGAGCCGACCCGGCCCAGGAGTTCGTCCTCGGCGCGCAGCGAGGCGATCGCCGCCTCCTGTGCGAGCTGGCTCACCCCGAAGGGCACCGCCGTCTTGCGCAGCGCCGCGGCCACCGGCTCGTGGGCGATCGCGAAACCGACCCTGAGGCCGGCGAGCCCGTACGCCTTGGAGAAGGTACGCAGCACACAGACGTTCGGCCGCGTGCGGTACAGCTCCACGCCGTCCGGCACCTCGGGGTCCCGGATGAACTCCCGGTAGGCCTCGTCCAGCACCACCAGTACGTCACTGGGCACCCGGTCGAGGAACCGTTCCAGCTCGGCCCGCCTCACGACCGTGCCCGTCGGGTTGTTGGGGTTGCAGACGAAGATCAGCCGGGTCCGCTCGGTGATCGCGTCGGCCATCGCGTCCAGATCGTGCACATCGCCCGCCGTCAGCGGTACCCGCACCGAGGTGGCACCGCTGATCTGCGTGATGATCGGGTACGCCTCGAAGGACCGCCACGCGTAGATCACCTCGTCGCCCGGTCCCGAGGTCGCCTGGACCAGCTGCTGGGCGACGCCGACGGAGCCGGTGCCGGTGGCCAGGTGGGAGAGCGGGACACCGAAGCGCTCGGACAGCTCGTTCATCAGGCCCGTGCAGGCCATGTCCGGGTAGCGGTTGAAGGTGGAGACCGCGGCCGTCACGGTCTCGAGCACGCCCGGCAGCGGCGGGTACGGGTTCTCGTTGGAGGACAGCTTGTAGGCCACCGGACCGCCGGCAGCGGCGGGCTTGCCCGGCTTGTACGTGGGGATCCCCTCCAGCTCGGCACGCAGCTTGGGGCTTGTCTCGCTCACCGCAGTCCTCCTCATGACCACCGACGCATGGCGGCCGACTCCGGCAGCCGGCTTCCAATACTGCTCACCTTATGAGGATTGGGCGCCACTGCGTACAGGCGAGAACCAACCTCATCGGCCCCACCGGCATCAGGGGCATCACCGTACGAAGGCAGACGAATCAGGGGGCGCGGTCACATATATCTATGCGCCGGTGGCTCACGCCGTAGCGCGCGTCACCCGTGAAGGTGAGTTGAGACCTCTTCGAAACATCGGGAACTTGGCAGGCCCATGCGTGCCGACAAGTTACGTAGTGCCATTGGATCGTTTAACTGACTTTGTTTCGCAGGTAGTTGGTAGGAGATGACCTTGCAGAAACGTGCCTGTCAACGCGTGCATATGCGTCCGCCCTACCCCACCACATGAGCCCTACTATCGGCTCGCCATGACAGCAGCAGGGAAGCACCAGGTGAGCCGCGCGGAAACCTCACGTCGAGGCAGTCGGCCGGGCCGGGCGGGCATCAGAGACGTGGCCGCCGCCGCCGGAGTCTCCATCACGACCGTCTCCGATGCCCTGAACGGAAAGGGCAGGCTCCCGGACGCCACCCGCCGCCATGTCAGGGAGGTCGCCGACCGACTGGGCTACCGCCCCTCGGCCGCGGCCAGAACCCTCCGTACCGGCAAGTCGGGACTCATCGGCCTGACCGTGACCACGTACGGGGATGAACCTTTCACCTTCACCGAGTTCGCGTACTTCGCCGAGATGGCGCGCGCCGCCACCTCCGCCGCGCTCGCCCGCGGCTACGCCCTCGTCATCCTCCCCGCGACCTCGCGCCACGACGTCTGGTCGAACGTCGCCCTGGACGGCACGGTGGTCATCGACCCGTCCGACCAGGACCCGGTCGTCAGCGAGTTGGTCCGGCAGGGGCTGCCGGTGGTGTCGGACGGCCGCCCGGCCGGGTCGCTGCCGGTCACCGCCTGGGTCGACAACGACCACGAGGCCGCCGTCCTCGGCATCCTCGACCACCTGGCCGCCGCCGGCGCCCGCCGCATCGGCCTGCTGACCGGGACGACGACGGACACGTACACCCATCTGTCGACCACCGCGTATCTGCACTGGTGCGAGCGAGTGGGCCAGGATCCGGTCTACGAGGCCTACCCGGCGCACGATCCGTGCGCGGGCGCCGTCGCCGCCGACCGGTTGCTCGCCCGCCCGGACCGACCGGACGCCGTCTACGGCCTGTTCGACCCGAACGGCACCGACCTGCTGGCCGCCGCCCGCCGCTACGGACTGCGCGTCCCGGACGACCTGCTGATCGTCTGCTGCAGCGAGTCCACCGTGTACGCCAGCACCGAGCCGCCCGTCACCACGCTCTCCCTCAAGCCCCGCCGCATCGGCACGGCCGTGATCCAGCTCCTCATCGATGCCATCGAAGGGGTCGCATCGGACCAACCGGTCGAGCAGGTGATACCGACGGAGCTGATCGTGCGCACCTCGTCCCAGCGGCGGGCCCCGCGCACGACGGTCAGCCCGCCACGGTCGCCCGAGGAGGAGTAGCCGGGAGACGGTCGGCGGGGTCGAAGCCCGGTCCAAACGGGGCGAATGCCGCGATGAACAGGAGTCTTGCTCCGATTCACCACCCCTGGGTCATCACATGGCGCGATCCGCATTCCTATGATGGGCCCACGACACCGCGGGCCGCTGCGACCAGGCAGTCCGAAGCGGTGCAGATGCGGCGCGATGGTGGAGGGGTCTGATGACTCAGGGGGCCGGTCAGGGACCCGAGGTGGAGCGCACGGCGGTGCTGCGCGACTTCCGGGTGCCCGCGTACGTCAACGAGACCGGTCCGTACGGCCACAGCACGCACCCCGGCGACGTCGTCCCGGCCCAGGATGCCTACCCGGAGGGATACACCCCCACCGAGCAGGACCTGCCGGTCATCGACCACGGTGACGGGCTCCAGACGGCCGCCGACCCCGCCGAGCGGGCGGAAGAGGGTCCCGGCCCGCTGTTCGTCGTCGGCGACGTCCACGGCTACCTCGACGAACTGATGGCCGCACTCCACGAGAAGGGTCTCGTCGACGCCGCGGGCAACTGGTGCGCGGGCACCGCCCGGCTGTGGTTCCTCGGCGACTTCACCGACCGCGGGCCCGACGGCATCGGCGTCATCGACCTCGTCATGCGGCTGTCCGCGGAGGCCGCGGCGGCGGGCGGCTACTGCAAGGCCCTCATGGGCAACCACGAGCTGCTGCTGATCGGCGCCAAGCGGTTCGGCGACACGCCGGTCAACTCCGGCGCGGGCACCGCCACCTTCCAGGCGGCCTGGCTGCTCAACGGCGGGCAGAAGACCGACATGGACCGCCTCCAGGACCACCACCTGCAGTGGATGTCCCGCCTGGACGCCGTCGAGGAGGTCGACGGACATCTGCTGGTGCACTCCGACACCACCGCCTACCTCGACTACGGCGACTCGATCGAGGCGGTCAACGACACCGTCCGCGAGACCATCACGCGCAATGACGCGGACGAGGTCTGGGACCTGTTCCGCAAGTTCACCAAGCGTTTCTCCTTCCGTGACGAAGGCGGCGCCGACCATGTGCGCTCCCTGCTCGACACATACGGCGGCACCCGCATCGTGCACGGCCACAGCCCGATCCCCTATCTGCTCGGCGAAGTGGGCTCCGAGGACGACAAGGAGGATTCCGGCCCGGTGGTCGAGGGACCGCACGTCTACGCCGACGGACTGGCCATCGCGATGGACGGCGGGGTGACCATGGCCGGAAAACTGCTGGTCCAGCAACTGCCCCTGGATATCTGACCCTTCACAGGGCAAACATTCCCCCAGGACGGACCGACCGTCGACCGCGCAGGCCAGAGGCCAATTTCTGGAAACCCCCTGTCACCCTGTGCCGTGCCCGCTCTACCATCTGCTTATCCGTAGCAGGCTCCCCTCCGTTTCTGCCCGACGGCTCGTTCGCATGCGAGCCCCAAGCCCTACGGAGCATCGGGGGATGCACATGAACAGCGTTCCGCAGCACCTGCACAGCGAGGACCGCCAGGAGTACGAGCGGATCCTCGACGAGGCGCTGCGCTCCGCACCACACCGTCCCGAACTGGCCGCGGTCGGACAGCGGCTGAATCCCGAACAGCTGCGCACCATGGCCCTCAACGCCACCGCGCTCATCACGGCGGCCGCGGCGACCGAGTACCAGCACTACGTGAAGGTCCGCGAGGAACAGCGCCGCCCGTCGACGCCGTCCACCCTGTCGTCCGTCCACGAACCCCGCCCCGCGGATTCGGGCACGGGTGCGATGGGGCTCGCCACCACCATGGGAGAGGTCGCCGAGAACGCCGGTGCGGGCGCCGTCGCCGTCGCCGCCGTTCTGACGCCCGTCCTCGCCGGAATCGCCGCGGCGATCTTCCTGCTCGTGGGTTACGTCCTCCAGATGCTCAGCCCACCGCCGGCGTTCGCCCACGCCATGATCACTATCGGATGGGTGTTCGGCGCCCTGACCGCGGCCGCGATCCTGGTCGCCGCCTGCGGCCTGCTGCTCACCGCACTGCACAACCGGCCCTCGCCGGACGCGGCGTACGGCGAACTCAGCGAGGAGGTGGCACGGGCGAAGGACGCCTGGCGCGAGGCCCTGCTGGAACGCGGCCTGCTCCCCTTCCTCAGAGACGCCCTCGCCGATCCCGGCACCGCCGCACTGCACCACACGGCACCGCCCGCACCGCCCAGCCGGATGCCCAGCCTCGGCTACGACCGCCCGGGCTTCAGCAGCCCGGACGACGGAGCCTCCGGTGCCCGCCCGAGCTTCACCAGCCCGGACTACACCAGCCCGGACTTCGGGGGGCCGGAACACCAGCCGGAGTAACTCCCGGCAGTCCCTCGGCTTGCGCCCCCACCGCGGGGAGCGCAAGCCGAAGACCCGGCCACGGGCCACCCGCCGACGGCTCGCCTACATCAGTCGGCGATCGGCAGATAGACCCGGTTGCCCGCCGCCGCGAACTCCTTCGACTTCTGCGCCATCCCCTCCTCGATCTCCTCCTGACTGCCGCCGTGACGGCGGCGGATGTCCTGGGAGATCTTCATCGAGCAGAACTTCGGCCCGCACATGGAGCAGAAGTGGGCCGTCTTGGCCGGTTCGGCCGGGAGGGTCTCGTCGTGGAACTCCCGGGCCGTGTCGGGGTCGAGGGCCAGGTTGAACTGGTCCTCCCAGCGGAACTCGAAGCGGGCGTCGGAGAGGGCGTCGTCCCACTCCTGGGCGCCTGGGTGTCCCTTGGCGAGGTCGGCCGCGTGGGCGGCGATCTTGTAGGTGATGACACCCGTCTTGACGTCGTCACGGTTGGGCAGGCCCAGGTGCTCCTTGGGCGTGACGTAGCAGAGCATCGCGGTGCCCCACCAGGCGATCATCGCGGCACCGATGCCGGAGGTGATGTGGTCGTAGGCCGGCGCGACGTCGGTGGTCAGCGGGCCGAGCGTATAGAACGGAGCTTCATCGCAGATCTCCTGCTGAAGGTCGATGTTCTCCTTGATCTTGTGCATCGGGACGTGTCCCGGGCCCTCGATCATGGTCTGTACGTTGAAACGCTTCGCGATCCGGTTGAGTTCCCCGAGCGTGCGCAACTCCGCGAACTGCGCCTCGTCGTTGGCGTCCGCGATCGAGCCGGGCCTGAGGCCGTCGCCCAGCGAGTACGTGACGTCGTAGGCGGCGAGGATCTCGCACAGTTCCTCGAAGTTCTCGTACAGGAACGACTCCTTGTGATGCGCGAGGCACCAGGCCGCCATGATCGAGCCGCCGCGCGAGACGATGCCCGTCTTGCGGTTCGCGGTCAGAGGTACGTACGCCAGGCGCACGCCCGCGTGGACCGTCATGTAGTCCACGCCCTGCTCGGCCTGCTCGATGACCGTGTCCTTGTAGATCTCCCAGGTCAGCTCCTCGGCGCGACCGTCGACCTTCTCGAGAGCCTGGTAGAGCGGCACCGTGCCGATGGGGACGGGGGAGTTGCGCAGCACCCACTCGCGGGTGGTGTGGATGTTGCGGCCGGTGGACAGGTCCATGACCGTGTCGGCTCCCCACCGGGTCGCCCAGGTCATCTTCTCGACCTCCTCCTCGATGGAGGAGGTCACCGCGGAATTGCCGATGTTGGCGTTGACCTTCACCAGGAACCGCTTGCCGATGATCATCGGCTCGATCTCCGGGTGGTTGACGTTCGCCGGCAGCACCGCGCGCCCCGCCGCGATCTCCTCACGCACGACCTCGGGAGAGACGTTCTCCCGGATGGCCACGTACTCCATCTCCGGTGTGACCTCGCCGCGGCGGGCGTAGGCGAGCTGCGTGACCGCCTTGCCGTCACGGCTACGGCGCGGCTGGCGGGACCTCCCCGGGAAGACCGCGTCGAGGTTGCGGAGACCACCCCGCGGTGAGGTGTGCTTGATCCCGTCGTCCTCCGGGCGCATGGGACGGCCCGCGTACTCCTCGGTGTCCCCGCGGGCGATGATCCAGTTCTCCCGCAGTGGCACGAGGCCCCGGCGGACGTCCGTCTCGGTGAGCGGATCGGTGTACGGGCCCGACGTGTCGTACAGCGTGACCGACTGCCCGTTGGTGAGGTGCACCTGACGGACCGGCACCCGCAGATCGGGGCGAGAGCCCTCGATGTACGCCTTGTGCCAGCCGGTGGACTTCCCGGCCTCCCCGTCGAGCTGGTCGGAGGCAGGCGTGCGCGCGTCCTTGATGGTCATGAGACCTACTCCCTACGCCGGCATTACCCGGTAACAGGTTCGGCGGTCGACGCAGCGGCTTCCGTCTGCCGACGCTTCGTGGGGAACATCACTCGGTCGAGATGACGTTCCACGTGAAACATCGCTGGGACGGAGGTCAGCGCCCTCTCAGCCCGGTGCTCCGAGCTCCCGCGTGTACAAAGGTGGCTCCACGCTAGCGTCACTTCGGGCGCGGTGAACAGAGGGCCCCTGTCGTTCTTGCGATGATCGGTCGGTGACCACGACGCATCAGCCTCCTTACCCGCCTCCCGAGCCTCCGCGCCGACCGGGCTCCGGAAACGGCCTTGGGCCCGGCCCCGGCAGCAGTTCCCGCGGCGGCTTCGGAGACGGCCGGGGCGGCCGCCTGGCCGGTGAGACCGGCGGCCGGCGCGAGCATGAACATGAGCACGATGGCGGCTATGGCGGCGGTCACGGCTACGGCCACGGGCAGGGCGCGAGTCACGGCGGCCTGGGCAGCGATGGCAGCCTGGGGGGTGGCGACGGCGGCCATGGCGGCGAGGGACACGGGCAGGGTTCCGGTGACGGGCAGGGTTCCGGTGACGAGCGAGGTCCCGGTGACGCGCACGGGCATGGGAGCGGGCCCGGTTCCGGCGGTGGGCACGGCCACTCGCACAGTCATGGCCATGGACCGGCAACTCCCGTATCCAAGCACCTGCGCAAGGTCATCGCGGCGATCCTCATCCCGTTCGGCGTAGCCGTGATGGTGGGGCTCGCGGTGCTGTGGCCCGGCGGCGCCCCGGCACACGAACGCACCGGAGTCGGCTTCGACCGGCAGACCCAGCAGGCCACGGTCACCAAGGTCGTGAGTGTCAGCTGCAAGTCGGTGAACGCCTCGGGTGAGGCCCCCACCGGGGACACCTCAACCGCCGAGGGCTCCTCCGCCGAGCAACGGGCGAACGGCACCTGCAAGAAGGCGACGATCCGGGTCGACACCGGCGACGACAAGGGCCGCACCTTCACGGAGATCGTCCAGCCGGACCAGTCACGGCAGTTGCACGAGGGCGAGAAGGTCGTGGTCGCGTACGAGCCCTCCGCGCCCAGGGACTTGCAGTACTCGGTCGCCGACGTGAACCGCAGGTTCCCGATGGGGCTGCTCGCCAGTATCTTCGCGCTCGCCGTCGTGGTCGTCGGGCGGCTGCGCGGAGTCATGGCGCTGGTCGCGCTGGCCATCAGCTTCATGGTGCTGAACTTCTTCATCCTGCCCGCGATCCTCCAGGGCTCGAACCCACTGCTCGTGGCGGTGATCGGGGCGAGCGCCATCATGCTGATCGCCCTCTATCTGTGCCACGGTCTGTCGGCCCGGACCTCCGTGGCGGTACTGGGGACGCTGATCTCGCTGGTGCTGATCGGTACCCTCGGCTCGCAGTTCATCGGCTGGGCAGCGCTGACGGGCAACACGGACGACAACACCGGGCTCATCCACGGCCTGTACCCGTCGATCGACATGAGTGGTCTGCTGCTCGCCGGCGTCATCATCGGCTCGCTCGGTGTCTTGGACGACGTGACGGTCACGCAGACCTCGGCGGTCTGGGAGCTGCACGAGGCCAACCCGACGATGGGCTGGCGGGGGCTGTACCGCGCGGGTATCCGGATCGGCCGCGACCACATCGCGTCCGTCGTCAACACCCTCGTCCTCGCCTACGCCGGCGCGGCGCTGCCGCTGCTGCTGCTCTTCTCGATCGCGCAGTCCAGCGTGGGGGGCGTGGCCAACAGCGAGTTGGTGGCGGAGGAGATCGTGCGCACGCTGGTCGGCTCGATCGGCCTCGTTGCCTCGGTACCGGTCACCACGGTGCTCGCGGCCCTGGTGGTCTCGGCCGACCGACCGGGGACGGAGGCGGAGGCAACGGGGACGTCTGCAGCCGTACCGGCCACCAGTACAAGCGCGGGCACGGCCGACCGCCGCCCGGCAATGGGACGCGGGGGGAAGGGGCGGCGACGCAAGCACTGAGTGGGGACGAGGGGGTGGGCCGGAGTTCCGGTTCCCGGACTCCGATCCAGGTTCCGGATTCCGGGTCCTGCCATCGGAATCCGTTCCGGATATCCCGGCCACCGGCTCCCGGCTTCCGGCATCCGGTCCGCGTTCCAGCTCCCGGACTCGCTCTGAGTCCCCTGCGCTGGTGCTCTGGTTCCGGACTGCCCTCCCCGGTTCCCGGCTCACGTTCTCACGGCTCACGGTTCCCAGCTCACGGCTCACGGCTCACGGCTCACGGCTCACGGCTCACGGCTCACGGCTGCAAACTTTCGGTTGCGGCCCGGGTTCTCGGATCCCGCCTCATGCCTGGGGGCTCCGATTCCGGTCTGGCTCCCAGTCCCCGCTCCCGTCTACTGGTCTCAGTTCCCCGGGCTCAGCTCCGAGTCCCGGCTCTCAGGCTGCGGTTCCAGTGTTTCCAGGCACTGTTCTCGGATCTTCGGCTCCTCGACTCGTCCAAGGAGACCCGCTCGCCATAGCACCTGTGCGTACGCGCACTGGATCACGCCACATCGCTTCCACCCCCCACGCCGGCCTCTCGCCGGGCACCGCCGTCAGGATTCGCCACGTCCACACCTCGGCAGAAACACCACGCAGGCCTGATCCACCCTGCACTCCACCAGACCGTCCCCGCCCCGGCAGAAGCGTTCCTGCACCCTCCCACCCTTTGACGAAGGAAGCCGCCACCCCGCCGCCGTAAGAGGTCAGCCCGCGCTCTGCTCCTCCGCCAGGATCCGGTCCAGTGCCTCGTCTAGATGCGTGTCGAAATCGGCCAGCGCGGTCTCCTGGCCCAGCGGCACCAGCTTGTCGGTACGGTCGAGGAAGGCAATGATCGGCGCCGTCGACGAGCGGAACAGGGCCTGGTCGCCACCGACCTGAAGCCTGATCAGGACATCGCCCAGTAGGTCGGAACCGGCGGGCGCGACCCGTACATCGCCCTCCCCGCAGGGCCGCCCCACCCCGTCGATCAACAGCTCGCGACCGAAAGCCCAGGTCACTGGGGCATCGCCCGGGAGATGGAAAGTCAACCGGACCGCGTAGGGATCGCAGGCCTCGTAGCCGAGCTCCACCGGAATACGGAAGGAGAGCTCCTCCGACACGAGAAAGCTCATCATGACCTCTGCCTGTACGGACTCGCGCATCGCCTACCCCGTCATCTGCCTTCGTCGGCCGGAACTGATCCCTCTGACATTGAGGCATCTTGCTGAACGTGAGCAACAGATCACAAGGAGTGAGTTTTCAGATACTGATAGAGATCGCGAGCGAACCCATCAGACGACCGATTTCCTCTTGCAATTGCTGGGTGGCGGCCAGCAATCGGTCCGCCTGATGGACGGGCAGCGAAATGGCCATCGTTGACGCTGCGTTACCCAGCGTGATCGGAATCGCCGCACACACCGTCCCCAGCGCATACTCCTGACGCTCGATCACCGGGCCCATCCGCGCGGTCCGTTCCAGGCGCCGGAGCAGGCTGTGGCCGTCGCGGACGGTGTACGGCGTGATGGACTGCACGGGGTACCGGTCAAGGTGGTCACGCCGGGCCTCGTCGTCGAGCTGGGCGAGCAGACACTGCCCGATGGCGTGCGCATGCCCTGTCTCACGGAAGTCGGCCCACTCCTCGACTGCCGGGCTGCCGGGGCTGTCGGAGACACAGAGGACCTCGATCTCTCCGTCCCGGTACTGCGCGTAGTACACCGGCACGCCGATCAGATCGCGCCAGTGCGCAAGCGCCTCGACGACGGTGCTGCGACGTTTCTGCTCGGCTCCACTGCTGCTCAGCCGCTCGGCCGCCTCCCCAAGGAAGAACAAGCCCTTGTCGCGACGCAGATAGCCCTCGTGCACGAGGGTGCGGAGCAGGTGGTACGCCGTGGGGAGCGCCAGCCCGGTCTCGCGGGCGAGTTGTTTGGCGGGGGCTCCGTGCTCGTGCTCCGCGACGGATTCGAGCAGGCGCATCGCACGCTGGACGGACCCGATCAGGGTCGCGGAGTGGGCCTGATCAGGAGGTTCGGAGGAGGGCCCCGCGTGCCGCTGGACGGGGGCTGACGCCCGTACCGGGCCCGTTGGCCGCGCGGGAGCGGACGGCTGTGCGGGAGCCGACGCCTGGACCGGGTCCATCGGTCCGGCGGGAGGGGGTGGCTGTACCGGGCCCGTCGGCCGGGCCGGAGCAGGGGGCTGTACCGATGCCGAGGCCCGTGCGGGAGCTGTCGGCTGGGCAGGAGCTACCGGATTTCCAGGAGCCGTCGGTCGTACCGAAGCCGACGCCCGTACTGGGTCCATCGGCCGGGCCGGAGCAGATGGCTGTACCGAAGCCGGTGACCGTCCCGGAGCTGTCGGCTGGGCGGGAGCTGCCGGACCTCCCGTAGCTGCCGGACCTCCAGGAGCCGTCGTTCGTTCCGAAGCCGTCGGCTGTGCGGGAGGCGTCGTCGAGCGGGCGTCGATCTGTGCGGGTGCGGTGTCAACCGTGGCCAAGGGGCACTCCCGGAGCGCGAGGGGGCAGCCCGTGCGGGGAACACGGGTGGGGGTGTACTCCGCTCGCGGGGTCGTCCCCGCGTCGAGTTCCGGACTTTAACGCTCCGACACGGCACGCATACGACCCGTAAGTGAAACTTCCCTCGCCCGAGGGAACGGGGGATTCCTGTTACCGGTCACCCCGCCCGCTCCGGACGCTCACCAGTCGCTGCGCGACGAGGAGCTCGACATGAACTTCCGTACGACGTAGACGAGTCCACCGACCAGGGCCACGAAGATCAGCAGCTTGAAGAGCAGGCCGATGACGAAGCCGACCACCGTGGCTATCAGCCCGCCGAACACCACCAGGGCGATGACCGGCACCGCGACCCACTTCACCCACCACGGCAACCCCGCGAAGATCTCTCCCATCGCACTCAACCTCTCTGCAGTCCGGCACTGTCCGGCCCCTCTGGTACCGGATCCACAATGTCCTGCACCCGATGCTAGGGCCGGGACATGCCGCTGCGGGGGCCTCGCACCCCTTGTCCTCCCCTGACTGATCCCCTAGGGAACCCCGAGGCCGCAGGTCAGCTCTCCGGGGGAGAGAACACCACCATGACCCTGAGGTCCTCGCTGATGTGGTGGAACTTGTGGGCGACACCGGCCGGCACGTACACCACGCTGCCGCGCGCGACCTGGGTGGTCTCCATGCCCACGGTGATCGCCGCGCGTCCGCTCACCACGAGGTAGACCTCGTCCTGACCATGCGGCTGCTGAGGGTCCTGCGCGCCCGCGTCGAGTGCGTACAGGCCGACCGACATGTTCCGCTCACGCAGGAACTGGAGATACGCGCCGTCATTGGCGGCGCGCTCCGCCTCCAGCTCGTCCAACCGGAATGCCTTCATCGACTTCGTCCGCCCTCGTCGTACTCGTAACCGATCTCTTCTGCCACGATCAGACACATGAAGAATTTCCTAGTCAAGACGATCGCCAACGCGGGTGCCCTGGCGGTCGCCGTCTGGCTGCTCGACAAGATCACCCTGACCGGTGGCAGCACCGGCAAGAAGGTCTGGACGCTGGTCCTCGTCGCCCTGGTCTTCGGCCTGGTGAACTTCCTGGTCAAACCAGTCGTGAAGGTGTTGACCTTCCCGCTGTTCATCCTGACGCTCGGTCTGTTCACGTTGATCGTCAACGCGCTGATGCTGCTGCTGACCTCGTGGCTCGCCGACAAGCTCGACCTGAGCTTCCACGTCGAGGGGTTCTGGACCGCCGTCCTGGGCGGTTTGATCATCTCGATCGTGTCCTGGGCCCTGCACGTCGTCCTGCCCGACGAGGACTGAGGAGGCATGACCTACCGCGTCTGTTTCGTCTGCACGGGCAACATCTGCCGTTCCCCGATGGCCGAGTCGGTCTTCCGCGCCCGCACAGCGGAAGCCGGCCTGGACGGCCTGGTCGAGGTCGACAGTGCCGGTACGGACGGCTGGCACGAGGGCGACGGCGCGGACCCTCGCACCGTGTCCGTCCTGGAGGAGCACGGTTACAGCGGCGCTCATACGGCCCGGCAGTTCCGCTCCTCCTGGTTCTCCAGCCTCGACCTCGTCATCGCCCTCGATGCCGGCCACCTCAGGACCCTTCGGCGCCTCGCCCCCACACCGGAGGACGCCGGAAAGGTACGGCTGCTGCGTTCGTACGACCCCGCTGCGGGCGCCGACCTCGACGTTCCGGACCCGTATTACGGGGGCCTGGACGGCTTCGAGGAGTGTCTTGAGATGGTGGAGGCGGCGAGCGAGGGCCTGCTCGCCGAGGTGCGCGAGCAGATGGAAGGACGGGTGGCGTGAGGGACAGAGCTGCGGACACGGGAGAGGGCACGCGCGCGGTGCGGGCCGGACTGCCCGAGACGGTCAAGAACGAACCGACCCTGCCCGGTCCGGCCTTCGCCGCCCACTTCCACCTGCCCGGCGAGGTCGACGGCCCGTACACCTACGGCCGCGACACGAATCCGAGCTGGAGCCTGCTGGAGCGCGCCATCGGCGAGCTGGAGGCGCCTGGGCAGGAAGGGGTGGAGACGCTGGTCTTCGCCTCGGGCATGGCCGCCATCGCCGCCGTGCTCTTCTCGCAGCTGCGCGCCGGCGACACGGTCGTCCTGCCCAGCGACGGCTACCAGGTGCTGCCGCTGATCCGCGCCCAGCTCGAGGCGTACGGCATCACGGCACGCACCGCCCCGACCGGCGGCGACGCCCAGCTCGACGTCCTGGACGGCGCGCGGCTGCTGTGGATCGAAAGCCCGTCCAACCCCGGACTCGACGTGTGCGACATCCGCCGGCTCGTCGAGGCGGCACACGCGCGTGGGACGCTCGTCGCCGTCGACAACACGCTCGCCACACCGCTCGGACAGCGCCCGCTGGAGCTCGGCGCGGACTTCTCCGTCGCCAGTGGCACCAAGCAGCTCACGGGGCACGGAGACGTCCTCCTCGGGTACGTCACCGGCCGCGAGGGCGAGGCCATGGACGCCGTCCGCCGCTGGCGGAAGATCGTCGGGGCTATCGCGGGGCCCATGGAGGCCTGGCTCGCCCATCGGTCGATCGCGACCCTTCAGATGCGGGTGGACCGGCAGAACGCGACCGCGCTCGTGCTCGCGCAGGCATTGCAGGGGCGGCCCGAGGTGAGCGGGCTGCGCTACCCGGGGCTGCCCGACGACCCCTCGCACAAGATCGCGTCACAACAGATGCGGCGCTATGGATGCGTGGTTTCCTTCACGCTGCCCACGCGTGCGCGTGCCGAGCGTTTCCTGGACGCCCTGCGGCTCGTGGACGACGCGACGAGCTTCGGCGGGGTGCGCTCGACGGCCGAGCGGCGTCGGCGCTGGGGCGGGGACGACGTGCCCGAGGGCTTCATCCGCTTCTCGGTCGGGGCGGAGGACCCCGAGGACCTGGTGGCTGACGTGCTGCGGGCATTGGACGAGTCGGTCGACTGACCGTTTCAGCAGGGCTTTCAGCGACGCCCCGCCATGTCCGGATACGCACAACGGACGGTCCGAGCCTCCCCCCTCGTGGCTCGGACCGCCCCGGTTCCCGCGCCCGAAGAACCGCGCGAACAAGGCTAGTTGACTCTGCGTCAGTGTCCAATCACAGTAGCGACAGAGACCTATCGACATATTTATAGTTGGGCCCCTGCCCCGGGGCCGGGAAAGGGGCAGGGAGGGGGACGCCACCATGGATCTGGCCTTGCTGCGCACTTTCGTGACGGTGCACCGTTCCGGTTCCTTCACCCGCGCCGCCGCGCTGCTCGGACTGTCCCAGCCGGCCGTCACCTCGCAGATCCGCACCCTGGAACGGCAGTTGGGGCGCCCCCTGTTCCTACGGCAGGCCCGCGGCGTGACCCCCACGACCATCGGCGACGAACTCGCCCACAAGGCCGCACCTCATCTGGACGCTCTGGTGGAGATCACCGAGACCGGTCTCGACGACGAGTCGTCCTTGCGCACGCTGCATCTTGCGGGGCCTCCCGAGTTCACCGCCGAGCGGGCACTGCCCGCTCTTACCGAGCTGACCGGCGAGGACGGCCAGGGTTTCGCTCTGCGGGCCTCCTTCGGCAATGCCGAGGAGACCCTGGAGGGGCTGGCCGCCGGGCATCATGATCTGGCCATCAGCACGGCCCGTCCACGGGGTGCTCTGCTCACCGCGAGCACGCTCTGCGACGAGGAGCACGTCCTGGTCGCCGCCCCGAGCTGGGCCGACCAGCTCGGCTCAGGAGAGGCGGCCAAGGCGCTTCCAGCAATCAAGCGAGCCTCCGCGTTCGAGAACGTGCCCGTGATCGAAGTGCACGAGTCGCTGCCTTTCGTCTCGCGCTACTGGGCCTCCGTCTTCGATTGCCGCCCGGCCGCACCGGGCACTGTCGTCGTCCCTGATCTGCGCGCCGTACTCGCCTGCGCGGTCGCGGGCGCCGGGCTCGCGGTGCTGCCGCGGTATCTGTGCGCGGCCGCGCTGGAGCGCGGGGACGTCGTCGCCCTGCATGAGCCCACCGTGCCCCCGCTGCGAACATACTTCCTGGTGGTGCGTACAGGGACCCTGGCGATGCCGCATATCGCGCGGGCGCACGAATGGCTGCTGCGGGCGGCTGTCGACTGGTGTTGAGCTGGGATTCGCGCTCATAACCCAGCGAGCCCGGCCGATGACACCACGCGATGTTTCACGTGGAACCATCCGGGCCACATACCCCCCATGACCGTCCGACCCGTGGTCAAGCGCACCGCACGTGCCGTCCTGCTCGACGGCGACGATCTGGTCCTGATCAAGCGCACCAAGCCCGGCATGGATCCTTACTGGCTGACTCCCGGTGGTGGAGTCGAGCCGACGGACACGACCGTCGTCGACGCCCTGCACCGCGAGGTGTACGAGGAGCTCGGCGCCAAGATCACCGACGTGGTGCCCTGCTTCGTGGACACCGTCGAGCACATCGGCGACGACGGGGGCGCGACCGGGGTGAAAGTGCAGCATTTCTTCGTCTGCCACCTGGAATCGATGGACCCGTCCCTGCGGCACGGGCCCGAAGTGGACGAGCCCATCGGGGAGTACGAGATCGTCCGGGTGCCGTTCACCCGCGTCGGAATCGCCTCCGTCCACCTGGTCCCGCTGTCCCTGCGGCACTATCTGGACGGCAACATCGAGGGCGTACGGGCCATGCACGCACCGGACCTGGGCTGACCCCTCGCAAGGTCACCGGGCCAGGACGAGTTCCTCCACGGAGTCGTGGCGTATGCGTTCCGGCGGGATCCCGATGGACCTGAGCGTGTCCACACCGCGGCGGATCATGCCGGGCGGACCCGAGAGATAGGCGTCGTACTCGTGCCAGGGACCGTACTGGCGTACGGCATCGGGGAGCTGGAGACCGGCCTGCTGGTCGACGACGGCGCGGACCGACAGCCAGGGGTGGGACTGCTGGAGCCTGAGCATCGTGTCGATGTCGTACAGGTCGTTGTCGGTGCGGGCTCCGTAGAACACCTCGACCGATCGTCGTGCACCGTGTTCGGCCAGGTCCTCGACCAGCGCCTTGATCGGCGCTATGCCGGTACCTCCGCCCAGGCAGAGCAGTCCGCTGTCGGTGGTGTGGTCCACGGTCATCGACCCGGTGGGCGGACCGAGCCGGATGATGTCGCCGGGGCGGGCCCGGCGCACCAGGGCATTGGAGACCCAGCCCGCGGGAACGGCCTTCACGTGGAATGACAGAAGCCCGTCCGAGCGGGGTGCCGAGGCGAAGGAGTAATGCCGCCATATGCGCGGCCACCACGGCGTCTCCAGGCTCGTGTACTGGCCGGCGAGGAACGGATAGGGCTGGTCGGGCCGGACGGCGACGACGGCGACGTCCGGGGTCCTCAGGTCGTGCGAGACGACCTCCGCGTACCACCAGGCCGGAGCGCGCCGTTCGTCCGCGGCCGCCGCGTCGATCATCATCTGCGAGATCCTCGTGTACGCCCGGACCCAGGCCGCTTCGGTCTCCGTGTCCCAGCTGTCGGAGGCGTACTTGCTCAGCGCGCCGATGAGGCACTCCCCGACCGCCGGGTAGTGCTCGGCGCGCGTGCCGTACCTGCGGTGTCCCCGCCCCAGGTTCTGCAGGTACTCGACCAGGACCGGGGTGTTGTCGATGTGCTCGGCCGCCGTCAACAGTGCCCTGAGCAGGCGGTCCCGCTGGGCGTCCATGGCGGCGGGGAACAGCGGGCGCAGATGGGGATGGCGTACGAAGAGCAACGCGTAGAAGTACGACGTGACCTTCCCGGCGACGGGGGTGATCTCGGCCATGGTCCGGCGGATACGGACGGCGTCCGGGGAGGACGGCTGGGCAGTGTCCTGGTGCGGGGAGAAGCGCTGCACGGGGACCAGGGGGTGCGCGGAAGCCGACCGTCCCGGGACCTGTGCCCGGTCGACCGGGGCGGGTGTCTCCTCAGTGGGTGTGACTTCCTCGCGGTCGGTCTCCGTACCGGGCGGGACTGTGGTCCGGGCCGACGGGTCCGTTTCGATGGCTGCCGGGACTCCCGGAGAGGCGTCCGCCCCCGGCTGATGGCCGGAAGCGAACCAGCCGCTCCCGCCCCCGGAAGTACCGTTGTCGGCCGACATGGCGGTCGCAGCGTCCATGGTGTGCCTCGCCTCGAACATCTCTCGGTCGGTCTGCGGACTTCCTCGATCGGAAGATGCCTGCTTCCCCCACAGACGGCTTGCTTTCCCCGCTCGGCGTCACGGTCGACGCGGCCACATTCATCGTCCCACCGCGTATGGATGCCCTGGCCGCATAACCACAAATGCGAGTTTTCGATCTCTCCGTCCCGATAGGCTGCATTGCCCCTCCCTCGACCACCACTCCGGATACAGGTGAGCCGTGAACGGACTCAATTACCGGGCCTGGCGCACCAATTCATAGGCTTCCCACAGGTCCATGCCCGTGTAGGAGTAGGTCGAGATATCGGACAGGTGATGGTCCGCGTTGACTGCCACCGAGATCGGCACCGCGGCGAACAGATCCTTGTCGGAGGATGAGTCCCCATAGGCAACGCAGTCGGCCCGTGTCACTCCGAACTGCTCGCACAACCGGTCCGCGATCAGGACTTTGGCGGCGGCGCTGAGTGCTCCCGCAGGATCCACGGGCTCGGTGAAGGGGACGGCCGGAAAGCGGGATCCGTGGGCG
The DNA here is from genome assembly GCF_043199815.1 of Streptomyces sp. NPDC048523. Classification (NCBI taxonomy): domain Bacteria; kingdom Bacillati; phylum Actinomycetota; class Actinomycetes; order Kitasatosporales; family Streptomycetaceae; genus Streptomyces; species Streptomyces sp. NPDC048523. The sequence continues at coordinate 213,978 of NZ_JBICWQ010000005.1, forward strand.
GCATGGGCTCCCCAACCGATGAGCCGTTCCACGAAGAAGGACGGTGAGAGTGACACCACCGCGCAGTAGTCGCCCCGCCCCCTGATCTCCTCCCAGACCTCCCGAATGCGGGTCAGCCACGGTGCGCCTTCGAAGGCCGCGACGACGTGTGCCTCGGTCAGGGACGCCCACAACTCATACACCTGCTGCGCGTATTCGGACGGGCCTATCAGTCCGGCCCCGATCGCCTGGTCGAGCGCCACGGTCTCGGCCTCAAGCCCGAGTTGCCGGGAAATCTGCACAGGTGCGCTGGTCCCATGCAACAAAGTGCCGTCGAGATCGAAGAGATGAAGTCTCGCCATGTTCCTGAGGCTAGTGGTCCATACGATCAGTGAGGCGTCCCGGGTGCTTCCGCTCGATCACCGGACGGTCGCCGTTCTCCGATGTTTCACGTGAAACACCCGGCATCTGATCGCGTGTTGTGCGCTTGTCCACAACATGGCCAAAAGCTCGTACGCACCCCAGGAAACAGGTGGACGCCGAGGGCATGAGTCGGACAGCCTGACCTGCGTGCCGACTCCTTCTCTCGCCGCTCTCCCCATCCGTCGTCTGACGCTTCGTGATCTCACGGCTTGCGCGGACCTGTCCGAGGACCGGGGGTGGCCACGCGAGGAGCACAAGTGGGGCCTCCTTCTCGCGGCCGGAAAGGGCTACGGCATCGACGACCCCGACGGAGGTCTTGTCACCGCCTGCGTGGTCACGGAGTACGGCCCCTACAGCGAGCCCGATCTGGCAGCGATCGGAATGGTGCTGGTCGCCGAACGGCACGCCCGACAGGGCATCGGCCGTCGGCTCATGCGTCACATCCTGTCCGCGATGGGCACCACCCCGCTGACTCTTCACGCGACGCCCTACGGCCGCCCGCTCTACGAGGAACTGGGCTTCAAGGTCACCGGCCGGGCGGAGATGCTCCACGGACACTTCACTCCGGGCGGCCTGGCGCCGACGGTGAACACGCGTGCGGCCACCGCCGAGGACCTCACCACGATTCTCCGGCTCGACGAGGAGGTGCTCGGCACGGATCGCACCCACCTCATCACCCGGCTGCCTGCCTTCGCCGACCAGTTCCGCGTCGCCGAGGAGAACGGTCGGCTCATCGGATACGCGGCCGCCTGGCCCAACATGCACACCCATGTCGTGGGCCCGCTGATCGCCCGTGACACCGAGACGGCCCAGGCGCTCATCACGTCGCTCGCCGCCGGCACCGACCGTCCCCTGCGCACCGACATCGACGTACGGCACGAAGACCTACGAGCGTGGGCCAGAGAACGCGGTCTGGCGCCGGTCGCCTTCAACTCCGTCATGACCTACGGAATCCCGGAGCTGCCGGGCGACTGGATTCGGCGGTTCGCTCCGCTGACGGTGGCGGCGCTCTGAGGCACGCCTGTACGACGGCGCCGGTGTCCCGGAGTTTCAGTGGTGCACCACGGTCCGCTGTTCTGTGGGTGTAGCCCCTGCGACCACGGCGCTGGGAGCACTGTCCCGGCGCTCCAGCGCGGCCGAGAGGAACGCGAGGAGAAGGGCCCCGGTGGCCAGGGCGGCGCCCACCCAGTTGGGGGCGGTGTAACCGAGACCGGCCGAGATGACCAGCCCCCCGAGCCAGGCGGAGAGGGCGTTGCCGAGGTTGAAGGCACCGATGTTGACGGCCGAGGCGAGCGTCGGGGCCTCGTGTGCCTGGTCGAGGACCCGCTTCTGGAGCGGCGGCACGGCGGCGAAGCCCAGGGCGCCGATGAGAGCGATCGTGACGCCGGCCAGGACCTTGTGGTGTGCGGTGAACGTGAAGAGCGCGAGCACGACGGCCAGGGCGCCCAGGGAGACGTACAGCATGGGCATCAGGGCCCGGTCGGCGTACTTGCCGCCGACGAGGTTGCCGCCGACCATGCCGAGGCCGAAGAGGACCAGCAGCCAGGTCACCGAGCCGTCGGCGAAGCCTGCCACGTGGGTCATCATCGGTGCGATGTAGGTGATGGCGGCGAAGACACCGCCGAAGCCGAGGACCGTCATCGCCATGGCGAGCAGCACCTGAGCGTTCTTGAAGGCGGCCAGCTCGTGACGCAGGCGTACACCCTCGGGCCTGGGCATGTCAGGGACGAGCCTGGCGATGCCGATCAGGCCGATGACGCCGAGGGCCGCGACGATCGTGAACGTGAGACGCCAGCCGGCACCCTGCCCGATCAGTGTGCCCAGCGGGACGCCGACGACATTGGCGACGGTCAGGCCGGTGAACATCATCGCGATGGCTCCGGCCTTCTTGTCCGGAGCCACCAGGTCGGCCGCGACGACCGAGCCGATCCCGAAGAACGCTCCGTGGGCGAGGGAGGCGACCACGCGGCCGATCAGCATGACGGTGAAGGCCGGGGCGAGGGCGGAGAGCAGGTTGCCGACGACGAACAGCCCCATCAGCAGCATCAGCATCCGCTTGCGGGAGATCTTGGTACCGAGGGCGGTCATCAGCGGGGCGCCGCACATGACGCCGAGCGCGTAGCCGGTGACCAGGAAGCCGGCGGTGGGGATGGAGACCCCGAAGTCGTCCGCGACCTCGGGCAGCAACCCCATGATCACGAACTCGGTCGTTCCGATTCCGAAGGCCCCGATCGCGAGGGCCAGGAGCGCGAGCGGCATGGGGGTGACACCTTCCCAGACGAATGCAGGAGCATGTTGCGCTCGACCACAATAATTGCAGACGCGCTATATACGCAAACGGCGACAACCTCTCCGTACACCTGCGATACCCGCACGCGAGTGCCCCGCAATAGGGTGCGGGCATGGGAGATCTTGATATTCGGCCCGCCACGACGGACGACGTCTCCGCGATCGTCGGCATGCTCGCCGATGACCCCTTGGGTGCCCAGCGGGAGTCACCGGACGACCTGGAGCCCTATCTGGCAGCGCTGGAGCGCCTCTCCTCCGACCCGAACCAGCATGTGGTCGTCGCGACGCGGGAGGACCGCGTCGTCGGCACCCTTCAGCTCACCATCGTTCCGGGACTGTCCCGCCGCGGTGCCACCAGATCGATCATCGAAGGGGTACGCATCCACGCCGATGAGCGCGGCAGTGGACTCGGGTCCCGGCTCATCGAGTGGGCGATCGAGGAATCCCGCCGTCAGAACTGCCAGTTGGTACAGCTGACGTCCGACAACACACGTACTGACGCCCACCGCTTCTACGAACGGCTCGGTTTCACTGCCTCACACGTGGGCTTCAAGCTGACCCTTTGATGGATCTCCATGACCATTTCCTCTCTGCACAGCAGGGGCGCCCCTGTTTCACGTGAAACAGGGGCGCCGCTCAGTCGGATCGGGCACGGTGCCTAGCCGATGCCTCGCCACCCCTGTGGATCCACTCCACCCGGCACGGAAGCCCCCTCGTCGTACGGCTGTCGAGTGAACACGAACGAACCGAGGTCGAGGTGGTCCACGGATCCGTCAGGCCGCCGTACGGCCTTCAGGAGCTCCCCCTGGAAGTAGCCCTCCAGACCCGTCCAGGTGCCATCACCATTGGCCCGGAATCGCGAACGCCGACCCGTTCCCGACAGAGGCTCCAGCGAGACCAGTCCGTCCGCCGTCAGTCGTAGGGCGAATCCATGCGTTCCCCAGTACCACTGACCCGCCAACTCCAGCGCGGGCGAATCGACTTCACGCATCGGGCGCCAGGGCTCGGGGATCCTGGGCTCCGCCTCGGCGACGATCCGTACGAGATCGGCCCCCACGACGGACAGCAGCGGGCCGGAGGTGCAGTTGGCCAGCACGACCGCGGCGACATCGTCCGTCACACTGATCGTGAGGTTCGCGAGGAACCCCGGCAGCGAGCCCGAATGCCCCACCAGCAGGCGTCCGTCACGGTGCTGGATCTGCAACCCGAGCCCGTACGTGGCACCGTCGGCGAGCTCCCCCGTCCCGGCCGGTGCCGCGGGCGTACGCATCTCGCGCAAGGTCTCCGCGCACAGCACCCGGTCGTCGCCGTTCGCCAGGAAGACCGCGAAGCGCGCCAAGTCCGCCGCCGTCGACCAGAGTTGGCCGGCTGGAGCCATCCGCCCCAGGTCCTCGGAGGGCTCGGGCAGCATCACATCGGCCCACGGGTGGACCGCCCAGCCGCCCGCATGCGGTGCTTCCGGACGGAGACTCGTGCGGTCGAGACCCAGAGGTGCGAGTACTTCACGCCGGAGCACCTCCCCCCAGGGAGCCCCGCGCAGCTTCTCGACGAGTGCTCCGAGCAGCGTGTAGCCGGGGTTCGAGTAGTGGAAGAGGCGTCCGACCGGATGCAGGAAGGGCTGCTCACCCAGTACGTCGGCGAGTTCGGGACGCAGAGCCCCTGAGGTCCGCTCCCACCAGGGTGCTGGGGACTCGGCCGCCAATCCACCGGTGTGGGCGAGGAGTTCGGCAACGGTGGCCTCCCCCGCTCCCGTGCCTGGTACGTGCTTCTCCAGCGGGTCGCCGAGGTCGATCAGCCCCTCGTCACGCAGCCGCAGGACGAGGACGGCGGTGAAGGTCTTGGTGATCGAGCCGATGCGGTACTGCACGTTCTCGTCCGGGCCGTGCCCGTCCACCGAGGTGCGCGCTCCGCACCACACGGTCCGTCCGTCCCGCACGACCACCGCGACCAGTGAGGGTGCCCTCCCCTCTGCCTGGGCCACGGCGATCCGGTGCAGCAGCGCCCGGCGCGTGCCGGGAAGCAGCTCTTCCTGAGATGTCGTCATGCCCTCAGTCCATCCCGTGGGGTGGGCGGGCGTCGACTTCTTTAACCCTGGGGCGACGGTGGACGGTCGACTGACGGCTGCCGGCTGTGCTCCTCCCGGCCCCGGAAGCCCCGGTGAGGAGCACGGATGCGAGGCGCGGGCATCACGTCTGGGCCATGTCCACGAAGCGCGAGTAATGCCCCTGGAAGGCGACGGTGATCGTCGCTGTCGGGCCGTTACGGTGCTTGCCCACAATGATGTCCGCCTCGCCCGCGCGTGGCGACTCCTTCTCGTAGGCGTCCTCGCGGTGCAGCAGGATCACCATGTCGGCGTCCTGCTCGATGGAGCCGGACTCACGCAGGTCGGACACCATGGGCTTCTTGTCCGTGCGCTGCTCGGGACCACGGTTGAGCTGCGAGAGCGCGATCACCGGGACCTCCAGCTCCTTGGCGAGGAGCTTGAGGTTACGGGACATGTCCGAGACCTCCTGCTGACGGCTCTCGGAGCGCTTGGACCCACCGGCCTGCATAAGCTGCAGATAGTCGATGATCACGAGCTTGATGTCGTTGCGCTGCTTCAGCCGGCGGCACTTCGCCCGGATCTCCATCATCGACAGGTTCGGGGAGTCGTCGATGTAGAGCGGCGCGGAGGACACCTCGGGCATCCGGCGCGCCAGCCGGGTCCAGTCCTCGTCCGTCATGGTGCCCGAACGCATGTGGTGCAGGGCCACTCGCGCCTCGGCCGACAGGAGGCGCATCGCGATCTCGTTGCGCCCCATCTCGAGGGAGAAGATGACGCTGGCCAGGTTGTGCTTGATCGAGGCCGCGCGGGCGAAGTCCAGCGCGAGGGTGGACTTGCCCATGGCGGGGCGGGCCGCGATGACGATCATCTGGCCCGGGTGCAGACCATTGGTGAGCGAGTCGAGGTCGGTGAAGCCGGTCGGCACCCCGGTCATCTCGCCGCTGCGCGAGCCGATCGCCTCGATCTCGTCGAGCGCGCCCTCCATGATGTCGCCGAGCGGCAGGTAGTCCTCACTGGTGCGCTGCTCGGTGACCGCGTAGATCTCGGCTTGGGCGCGGTTGACGATCTCGTCGACGTCGTCGTCGGCCGCGTATCCCATCTGGGTGATGCGCGTCCCCGCCTCGACCAGGCGCCGCAGGACCGCCCGCTCGTGGACGATCTCCGCGTAGTACTCCGCGTTCGCGGCCGTCGGCACGGTCTGGACGAGGGTGTGCAGATACGATGCGCCGCCGACCTTGTTGATCTCGCCGCGCTTGGTGAGCTCGGCGGCAATCGTGATGGGGTCGGCCGGCTCGCCCTTGGCGTAGACGTCCAGGATCGCCTGGAAGATCGTCTCGTGGGCGGGCTTGTAGAAGTCGTGGCCCTTGAGGACCTCGACGACGTCCGCGATGGCGTCCTTGGACAGGAGCATGCCACCGAGGACGGACTGCTCCGCGTCCAGGTCCTGGGGCGGCACCCGCTCGAAAGCGGTACCTCCACCGTCCCACTCGCCGGTGTCCCTGCCGCGGTCGTGCTGCTCGTCACGCCCCCGGCCCCCGTCGCCGCGGCGACGCGAGGAAGGCAGACGATCACTGGGACCGCTGTCGGCCCACGGGTCGTCCAAGGGCTCGGAAATACTCACCGAGCCACCTCCTCCCGTCCGCCGAGCGGACCCTCGCCGTGCTTCTCAGTTCTACGGCACGGCACTGACAAATGAGACGCCCAACTCCGGTTCTGGCGCGTCGGTTTTGTGATGCTTTCCAGGCCGACGGACGGAGTGGGCGCCGGTCCACCGTAGGCCCGCGGGCACCGTCAGCCAATCTGGTTATCCACAGGCCATGTGGACGACGGCCCGGATGCTGTGGAGAACTCCGCAAAACCTGTGCACGACCCGGTGGACAGCCCTGTGAACAAGCTCCGTGCCCTTCTTACAAACCCACTCTGACCTGCATCTTCGTCGTCCACCGGCTGTGCAGGAGAAAAACTTTCCCGGTCGGCTCAAGATCAGTTCGAACTGTACACAGCGGCGGGCACGCTCCGAGCGCGGGTAAGGGTCTAATCTCCATTGCATCTCTTACCTGTGGACGATTAGATTGGTGCACATGACACAGGCGTCCGCGACCCCCAAGGTCACCCGGAGACAGCATGACCGCGAGATCGTCGCACTCGCCGTTCCGGCCTTCGGCGCGCTCGTCGCCGAGCCTCTCTTCGTCATGGCCGACAGCGCGATCGTCGGCCATCTGGGCACCGCCCAACTCGCCGGCCTCGGCATCGCCTCGGCTCTCCTCACGACAGCCGTCAGCGTCTTCGTCTTCCTCGCCTACGCCACCACGGCCGCCGTCGCCCGCCGTGTAGGAGCCGGCGATCTCCAGGCAGCCATCCGCCAGGGGATGGACGGTATCTGGTTGGCACTACTGCTCGGTGCCGCTGTCATCGCCGTCGTTCTGCCCGCCGCCCCGTCGATCGTCGAGCTTTTCGGTGCCTCTGACACGGCGGCTCCCTACGCGACCACCTATTTGCGGATCTCGGCCCTCGGCATCCCTGCCATGCTGGTGGTACTCGCTTCGACCGGGGTACTCCGCGGGTTGCAGGACACCAAGACTCCGCTCTATGTAGCCATCGCCGGGTTCGTAGCCAACGCCGCTCTCAACGTAGGGCTCGTCTACGGCGCCGACCTCGGCATCGCGGGCTCCGCCTGGGGCACAGTCATCGCCCAGTGCGGCATGGCCGTCGCCTATCTCGTGGTCGTCGTCCGCGGAGCCCGCAAGCACGGCGCCTCTCTGCGCCCTGACGCCGCCGGGATCAGGGCCTCCGCCCAAGCCGGTGTCCCTCTGCTGGTTCGCACGCTTTCCCTGAGGGCGATCCTGATGATCGCCACTGCCGTCGCAGCTCGTCTGGGGGACGCCGACATCGCCGCCCACCAGATCATCCTGTCCCTGTGGAGCCTGCTCGCCTTCGCACTGGACGCCATCGCGATCGCCGGCCAGGCCATCATCGGGCGCTATCTGGGCGCCGACGACACTGAGGGCGCACGCCAGGCATGTCGTCGGATGGTCGAGTGGGGCATCGCAGTCGGAGTCGTTCTCGGCCTGCTGGTCGTACTCTCCCGACCGCTGTTCCTTCCTCTCTTCACCAGTGACTCCGCGGTCACGGACACCGCTCTGCCCGCTCTGGTGATCGTGGCTCTCTCCCAGCCGATCTGCGGTGTCGTCTTCGTCCTGGACGGCGTGCTGATGGGAGCGGGCGATGGACCGTACCTCGCCTGGGCCATGGTGATCACCCTGGCCGTCTTCGCCCCGGTAGCACTGCTCGTGCCCGTACTGGATGGCGGACTCACCGCACTGTGGGCAGCGATGACACTGATGATGGTGATCCGCATGCTGACGCTCTGGCTGCGAACCCGTTCAGGCCGCTGGATCGTCACCGGCGCGACCCGCTGACCGTTTCACGTGAAACATCGTGGGCCGTCACGTTTCACGTGAAACACCACGCACTCCGCGATGGCTTGTGGCATGCAAGAGGGGCCGTACCCATGGGCACGGCCCCTCTCACCACTGCTCAAGACAACCGCAGCCGTCAGGCCGCGACAACCTCGATGTTGACCTTGGCGGCAACCTCGGGGTGCAGACGCACGGACGTCTCGTGGGCGCCCAGGGTCTTGATCGGCGAGCCCAGCTCGATGCGGCGCTTGTCGACCTCGGGGCCACCGGAAGCCTTGATCGCGGAAGCGATGTCGGCCGGGGTGACAGAACCGAAGAGACGACCGGCGTCGCCGGAGCGGACAGCCAGGCGGACCTTGACGCCCTCGAGCTGCGCCTTCACCTGGTTGGCCTGCTCGATGGTCTGGATCTCGTGGATCTTGCGAGCACGACGAATCTGCTCGACGTCCTTCTCGCCGCCCTTGGTCCAGCGGATCGCAAAGTTCCGCGGGATCAGGTAGTTGCGAGCGTAACCGTCCTTGACGTCGACGACGTCGCCCGCGGCACCGAGGCCGGAGACCTCGTGGGTGAGGATGATCTTCATTAGTCGGTCACCCTTCCCTTATCGCGCGGTGGACGTGTAGGGCAGCAGCGCCATCTCACGGCTGTTCTTGACGGCCGTGGCGACGTCACGCTGGTGCTGCGTGCAGTTGCCGGTCACGCGGCGGGCACGGATCTTGCCGCGGTCGGAAATGAACTTCCGCAGCATGTTCGTGTCCTTGTAGTCCACGTACGTGACCTTGTCCTTGCAGAAAGCGCAGACCTTCTTCTTAGGCTTGCGCACAGGCGGCTTCGCCATGGTGTTTCTCCTGTGTGATCAAGAAGTGTGGGTACGACCCACCCCTCGGCCCGAGGCCTAGAAGGGGGGCTCGTCCGAGTAGCCGCCGCCACCGCCGCTGCCGCCGGAGTTTCCACCCCAGCCGGCGCCGCTGCCGCCACCCTGGTTGCCACCGGCGGGAGTGCCGGTCGCCCAGGGGTCGTCAGCCGGAGCGCTGCCGCCCTGCTGACCGCCACCGGGGCCACCGCCCCAGCCGCCGCCACCCTGGCCACCGGCGCCACCGCCGCTGAAACCGCCCTGGCCACCACGACCGGCACCGCCGGCCGTCTTGGTGACCTTGGCCGTGGCACTGCGCAGGCTGGCGCCGACTTCCTCGACGTCCAACTCGTAGACCGTGCGCTTGACGCCCTCACGGTCCTCGTAGGACCGCTGCTTCAGCCGGCCCTGCACGATGACGCGCATGCCTCGCTGGAGCGACTCGGCGACGTTCTCCGCCGCCTGACGCCAGACCGAGCAGGTCAGGAACAGGCTTTCGCCGTCCTTCCACTCGTTCGTCTGACGGTCGAAGGTGCGGGGAGTGGACGCGACACGGAACTTCGCGACCGCCGCACCGGAAGGGGTGAAGCGCAGCTCGGGGTCATCGACAAGATTGCCGACGACCGTGATGACGGTCTCGCCTGCCATGGGGAACCTCTCGGCGGGTTTGCTCTGGCTGCTTGGTTGCTGCTACTCGGATCCCGGGATCAACTGAGCGGAAGCTCAGTGGGTCTCGGGGCGGAGGACCTTGGTCCGGAGGACCGACTCGTTCAGGTTCAGCTGGCGGTCGAGCTCCTTGACGACCGCAGGCTCGGCCTGCAGGTCGATGACCGAGTAGATGCCCTCGGGCTTCTTCTTGATCTCGTACGAGAGCCGACGACGGCCCCAGGTGTCGACCTTCTCCACCTTGCCGTTGCCCTCACGGACGACGGAGAGGAAGTTCTCGATCAGGGGGGCGACAGCGCGCTCCTCCAGATCGGGGTCGAGGATGACCATCACCTCGTAGTGACGCATGTGGAACCCACCTCCTTTGGACTCAACGGCCACGGTCGTTCCGTGGCAGGAGGGTTGTGATGCGTACGCAACGGTATCGGCCGCCACTGACAATCGGGGCTTCCTCGCGGTAGCTCCGGTCGTGACATGGGCAGACACCGTGCAGACGGTACAGACTACCCGCACACCGGCTTCCGGTTGAAATCCGGCCCCGAGGACGGTCACTCTGTACAACATCGGGTGTGTATGGCGCTACGATGCGCCGTCTTCCGCAGGAGGTGCCCTATGGCACAGGCAATGCGACCCAACACCGCCGGCGGCCTTTTCGCCACGGACGGAAAGTCCCATCCGCTCCAGGACACGCTCCTCGCGGTGACCCTGGTGCTGGGCATCACGGCGTTCGTCTCGGCGATGTTCCACAACCTGCACCTGCTCAGCTCCTGGACCGGCCTGGTGGGCATCCTCACCGGTGCCTACGGCCAGTGGGTGTCGGAGACGACGCGGGAACGCTTCGGACTGATCCTGGGCCTCGGCGCGGCCGCGGTGGGATTCTTCCTCGGCATGGCGCACGGCGGCCTCTTCGGCGGGGTCATCAACTGACGCCACGGGCACCGTCCCCTCAACACCACCCAAAGCACCGCGGAACGCCTCAGCGGCCCATGAGCCGGGGCGCAGGTGCCGTACGCCCAGTCTGGCGCTCGCAAGGCGCAGTAGGCTTCGGCGCGAGAGCCGGAGCCCCTGTACCCATGGGGACACACCAGCCCGAGGAGCGCCCCACAATGAGCCTGACCCTGAGGACGATCAGTCGCGAGCAGCATCTGGCGTACATCCAGAGCCTGCCCTCGGCGAGCCACATGCAGGTTCCTGCCTGGGCAGACGTCAAGGCGGAGTGGCGCTCCGAGAGCCTCGGCTGGTTCGACGAGAGGACCGGCGAGCTGGTCGGCGCGGGTCTGGTCCTCTACCGTCAGCTGCCCAAGATCAAGCGCTACCTCGCCTATCTGCCCGAGGGCCCGGTCATCAACTGGTTCGCGCCGAACCTGACCGAGTGGCTGGAGCCGATGCTCGCGCATCTCAAGCACCAGGGCGCCTTCTCCGTGAAGATGGGTCCGCCGGTGATCATCCGGCGCTGGGAGGCCACCTCCATCAAGGCCGGCATCCAGAACCCGGACGTGAAGCGCCTGCGCGACATCGAGGCCGACTTCATCGAGCCACGCGCCTTCGAGGTCGCCGACAAGCTGCGGCGGATGGGCTGGCAGCAGGGCGAGGACGGGGGAGCCGGCTTCGGTGACGTGCAGCCCCGCTACGTCTACCAGGTGCCGCTCGCCAACCGCTCCCTGGAAGAGGTCCACAAGAACTTCAACCAGCTGTGGCGCCGCAACATCAAGAAGGCCGAGAAGGCCGGCGTCGAGGTCGTCCAGGGCGGTTACCAGGACCTCGAGGAATGGCAGCGGCTGTACGAGATCACGGCGGTGCGCGACCACTTCCGGCCCCGCCCGCTGTCGTACTTCCAGCGCATGTGGACGGCCCTCAACAGCGAGGACCCCAACCGGATGCGGCTGTACTTCGCCCGGCACGAGGGCGTGAACCTGTCGGCGGCGACCATGCTGATCGTCGGCGGCCACGTCTGGTACTCCTACGGCGCCTCCGACAACATCGGCCGTGAGGTCAGGCCCTCGAACGCGATGCAGTGGCGGATGCTGCGTGACGCCTACGCGCTCGGCGCGACCGTCTACGACCTGCGGGGCATCTCCGACTCGCTGGACGAGACCGACCACCTCTTCGGTCTGATCCAGTTCAAGGTGGGCACGGGCGGCCAGGCCGCCGAGTACCTCGGCGAGTGGGACTTCCCGCTCAACAAGCTGCTCCACAAGGCCCTCGACATCTACATGTCGCGCCGCTGATCTCGCGTTCTTCGCTTCAATAGCTCCCATACCTCTGATACACCGCAGCGACCAGAAAGGTTCCAGGTCCGGCCATGGCGCTCACGCTCTACGTCGACACCGCGCGCTGGCGGGCGCATCACAAGCACGTGCAGGAGCAGTTCCCGGGGCTCGTCCCGGTCTGCAAGGGCAACGGCTACGGCTTCGGGCACGAGCGGCTGGCGGAGGAGGCGACCCGGCTGGGCTCGGACGTCCTCGCCGTCGGCACGACCTACGAGGCCGCGCGGATCAAGGACTGGTTCGGCGGTGACCTCCTGGTGCTGACGCCGTACCGGCGGGGCGAGGAACCCGTACCGCTGCCCGACCGCGTCATCCGCTCGGTGTCGTCGATCGACGGGGTCTACGGCCTCGTGGGCGCCCGTGTCGTCATCGAGGTGATGTCCTCGATGAAGCGGCACGGCATCAGTGAGCAGGACCTGCCGCAGCTGCACGCAGCCATAGAGAACGTCCGCCTCGAGGGTTTCGCGATCCACCTGCCGCTGGACCGCACCGACGGCTCGGACGCCGTCGAGGAGGTCATCGGCTGGATGGACCGGCTGCGCGCGGCCCGGCTGCCGCTGCACACCGTGTTCGTCAGCCACCTCAAGGCCGAGGACCTCGCCCGGCTGCAGCAGCAGTTCCCGCAGACCCGTTTCCGCGCCCGCATCGGCACGCGGCTGTGGCTCGGGGACCACGAGGCCACCGAGTACCGCGGCGCCGTCCTGGACGTCACCCGCGTCTCCAAGGGGGACCGCTTCGGCTACCGGCAGCAGAAGGCGGCCTCCGACGGCTTTCTGGTCGTCGTGGCGGGCGGTACGTCCCACGGCGTGGGCCTGGAGGCCCCGAAGGCCCTGCACGGCGTCATGCCGCGCGCCAAGGGCGTCGCCCGGGCCGGCCTGGCCACGGTCAACCGGAACCTTTCTCCGTTCGTCTGGGGCGGCAAGCAACGCTGGTTCGCCGAACCGCCGCACATGCAGGTCTCCATCCTGTTCGTGCCCTCGGACGCCCCGGAGCCGAAGGTCGGCGAGGAGCTGGTGGCCCATCTGCGGCACACCACCACGCAGTTCGACCGGATCGTCGATCGCTGAACGCTTGAGCACTGCTCGCGAAAAGGCCGTACACGGAGGCTTCCGTGTACGGCCTTTCACGTGAGTGGCTCAACCGGCGTACGCCATACAGGTGGTGTTCGCTCAGAGCGAACCGTCGGTGCTCGCCCGGTCGCTGCGGTCGCCGCCCCATTCCACCGGCCCGTCGAAGTGGGCCGCGTGCCGCGGTGGATGGGCGGCGGGACCCAGCACGAAGGCGTCCTCCGCTCCGTCGAGCACACCGCCCGAGGGATCGTCGTCGCCGGCCCGGCGCACCACGTCCCGTTCCGGCATGAGGATGTCGCGCACGACCATCACACAGAGGTAGGCCGTGCCCAGCAGATGCAGTCCGATGGCCCAGTGGTAGCCGTCTGTCGGCAGACCCTTGTGGGCGTTGCCGCTGGTCGTGTACGCCAGGTACAACCAGATGCCCAGGAAGTACGCGACCTCGCACGCCTGCCAGATCAGGAAGTCCCGCCACTTCGGCCGGGCCAGCACCGCCAGCGGCACCATCCACAGGACGTACTGCGGTGAGTAGACCTTGTTGGTGAGGATGAAGGCGGCGACGATCAGGAATGCGAGCTGGGCGAAACGTGGCCGCCGTGGGGCGGTCAGGGCAAGCACCGCGATGCCTGCGCAAGACAGCAGCACCAGCAGCGTGGCGAGGAGGTTGACGGTCTCCGTGCTCAGCGGGTCGCTCGAATTCTGGGCCCAGATCAGCCAGAAGGAGCCGAAGTCCACTCCGCGTTCCTGGCTGAACGTGTAGAACTTCGACCAGCCGTCGAAGGCGAAGTACATCACCGGCAGGTTCACCACGAGCCAGGAGACGACCGCGCCACCCAATGCCTTGCCGAAGTCCCGCCACTTGCCCGCCCGCCAGCACAGCACGAACAGCGGTCCGAGCAGGAAGAGCGGGTAGAGCTTGGCGGCTGTGGCAAGCCCCAGGAGGACACCGAAGGCGAGCGAGCGGCCCCGCGCCCACATCAGCATCGCGGAGGCCGTCAGAGCGACCGCCAGCAGGTCCCAGTTGATGGTGGCGGTCAACGCGAAGGCGGGCGCCAGGGCGACCAGCAGACCGTCCCAGGGACGACGGGCGTGGGTACGGCTCACGCAGACGACGATGATGGCCGCGCAGACCATCAGCATCCCTGCGTTGACCATCCAGTACCACTGCTCCTGGTGCTGGATGCTGCCGCTGCCGGGCGTGAGCCAGGCGGCGACCTCCATGAACACACCGGTCAGCACCGGGTATTCGAGGTACTGCATGTCACCGGGGAGCTTGTCGAAGTAGGGGACGAGTCCGTCGGCGAATCCGCGTCCCTGGTAGAGATGCGGGATGTCCGAGTAGCACGCGTGGGTGTACTGGGTGCTGGCACCGAAGAACCAGCCGCCGTTGTAGCAGGGCGCCTTCTGGACCAGGCCGAGCGCGAACACGCCGATGGCCACGAGCGCGATCACCCGGACGGGCGTCCACCAGGAGGTCCCCAGCAGGGCGCGCCGCCCGAGCGGGCCGCCGATGAACTCACTGCCGTTCCTGGAGACCTCGTCGTCCTTGGTCGGACGCACTGGTTCCGACTCGCGCACGCTCGCTGGCGTCGATTCAGCACTGGGCATGCGGCCCATCCTGCCGTACGAGGCTGGGAGTACGCCGAGGGCCGCCGCACCTGGTAGGTACGACGGCCCATGTTTCACGTGAAACACCCTCGACGGGACATGTGGCGACTAACCGCTTGAGCCACCGTTGAAGAGGCCCCCATTGCCATTGCCGTTGCTGTTGCCGCCGTTCCCCTCCGTCGATGTGGCCGTCGGTGTCGGGGTCACACCTCCGTCGGTGCCACCGTTGTCCGTACCGCCCGAGTCGTCGCACTGCCAGTCGAACCGGCAGGTCTCGGTCGCTGTGGGTGTCGGTGTCGTGAGCGTCGGGGTGGGTGTCGGGGTCGGAGTCGGAGTGGGCGACTCGGTCTCAGTGGGCGTCGGAGTGGGCGTCGGGCTCGGTTCCTCGTTGAGGACCTGACCGATGGGCTCCGGCGTCGGGAAGTCGATCGCCTTCTCGCCCTTCAGTGCCTGCTCCATGTAGTCGTGCCAGATCTCGGACGGGAACGACGCACCGTGGATCTTCTCCTGGCCACCTGTGCCGTACATCTCCAGGAACGTGCGGTTCTTCTTCGTCTCGTCGTCGTCCATCCGGAACATGATGATCGACGTGGACAGCTGTGGGGTGTATCCCACGAACAAGGCGGACTTGTTCTTGTCGGTGGTACCGGTCTTGCCCGCCACCTCACGGCCCGGCAGCTGGGCGTTGGTACCCGTGCCGTCCTCGACCACGGTCTTGAGGACATCGGTGACGTTGTCGGCGACCTTCTTCTCGAAGGCCTCCTCGGGCTTCGCCGTGTGAGTGAAGACCTCGCCGTCCTTGCTCGTGACCCTCTCGACGGAGTACGGCTCGTTCTGCTTGCCGCTGGCCGCGAAGGTGGCGTACGCGCCCGCCATGCGGATCGCGCTGGGGTCGGAGATACCGATGGAGAAGGACGGGAAGCTGGTACCGGCCAGGCTGTTCTCCTTGAGCCCCGCGTCCATGGCCGCCTCCTTCACCTTGTCCAGGCCGACGTCCATGCCGAGTTGCACGAAGGCGGAGTTCACCGACTCCCGCATCGCCTCACGCAGGTCGATCTGGTACTTGGGCGGAGAGCCATAGGACTGCTTGCCGTCGTTCTCCTGGTTCCACTCCTCACCCTTCTCGTTCTTCCAGATCGAACCGTCGTAGTTCAGGATCTTGAGCTTGTTCTGGCCGCTGAACAGGCTCTTGGCGTTGACGACCGTGCGCTCGTCCTGCGCCTGGCTCTCACCCAGGTCCGGATCGCGCACTCCCCACTTCATCGCTGCCGCGAGCACGAACGCCTTGAACGTCGAACCGACCTGGGCACCGGTCGAGTCGCAGTTGTTGGTGAAGTGGGTGGTCGCGTCCTCGCCTCCGTAGCAGGCCCGGATCGCTCCGGTGGCCGGCTCCACCGACGCCCCGCCGAACTGGACATAGGTGTCCTTGTCCGGGCGCTTCTTCGGGTCGATGTTCTCCTTGCGGACCTTCTTGACCGCTGCCTCGAGCTCACCGACCTTCTTCTTGTCGAAGGTCGTGTAGATCGAGTAGCCGCCCTGCTGGAGCTGGTCGGCGCTGATGATCTTGTTGTTGATCAGATAGGCCTTGGCGAGGTCGACCAGATAACCGATCTGTCCCTTGAGCTGGGTGTTGGACCGAGGGTTCTGCCACTTGGGAAGTGTGGTGTACCTGGCCCGCTCCGTCGCGTCGAGGTGGTCGTACTCGACCATCTTGTCGAGGGTGTCCTGCATCTGCCGCAGGGCCCGCCGCTGGTTGGCCTCGGACGTGGCATTGGCCGGATCGATGGAGGTCGCGCCCGCCGGGTCGTAGTACGTGGCGCCCTTGAGCATGGCGGAAAGGAAGGCGCACTCGCCCGGGTTCAGGTCCTTGGCGTCCTTGTTGAAGTACGCGCGCGCGGCTGCCTGGATGCCGTAGGCGTTGCGTCCGTAGTACGCGGAGTTCAGGTACTCCGCCATGATCTGGTCCTTGTTGACCGTGGCGCCCACCTTGACGGAGATGAAGATCTCCTTGAACTTGCGCGTGACGGTCTGGGACTGGTCGTTCAGGAGCGCGTTCTTGACGTACTGCTGGGTGATGGTGGAACCACCCTGTGTGTCACCGCCCCTGGCCATGTTGAAGACGGCGCGAGCGATGCCCTTGGGGTCGATACCGCTGTCGGTGTAGAAGGTCTTGTTCTCCTGCGACACGACGGCGTACTGCATCGCCTTCGGGATCTGCGCGAGGTTGACGATCTGGCGGTTGGTCTCACCACCGGTGGAGACCATCTCGGTGTCGTCGGACCAGTAGTAGACGTTGTTCTGTGCCGTCGCGGTCTCGGCGACGTTCGGAACACTCACGAGCGCGTAACCGACGCCGGCGACCGCGACCAGGCTTCCGATGAAGCCGATGAACAGCCCCGTCACCAGCTTCCAGGACGGCACCCAACGCGCCACGCCGTACTTGCCCGCGCGCGGGTAGTCGATGAGGCGCTTCCTGCCCGGAGCGGACGCGCGCCCCCGGCCCGTCGGCGCCCCGCGCCGACCCCCGCGGTCCGGCTCCGCCCCTCTGCGGCGACCACCGCCCGTGCTTCTCTGGGCGGCACGGCGAGCCTCGGCACGGCTGCCGTACGGACGTTCCTCGCCTCCGGGATCGTAGGACTCCGACTCCTGGGAACTCGTCCCATAGGAGTCGGCAAGAGATCCGGTGGCGCCACGCGGAGCCGCGCGGCGGCCGGAGGACGAGCTGGACTGGCCGCGTCGGGCCGCGGCACGTCCGCCTCCCTGCGGCTGCGGCGGTTTGCGACGGTGCTCGCTCATCGAACGACTACTCCTCGGGCAGGCGCACCTTTGCGCGCCTGGAAACGGCGGCTGGTTTCCGGTCCCCCCGAAGTACGGATGTGGTCGGTTCCTCATTCATCCGTACCGCACCGGGACAGCGACGCCCCCCAGGCGTCACTCGGTTCCCGGTGGTGTGCATGCCGCACAGACTACGCACCGTCAAAACCCGCCGAGCTCCGAAGTTCACCCCAAATCAGGCAACTTGGGTCGCATGAATCATTGATGTGATCCCGTTCACCGTCCCCCCACTTGTCGCTTCCGGAAGGGCGTTCTATCGTCTTGATGTATCGAGTCGATACATCGGGTTGAGATAGAGACGAGGAGGCGACGATGAACCGGCGTTCCGGGATCCTCGAATTCGCCGTACTCGGCCTGCTCCGCGAGTCCCCGATGCACGGCTATGAGCTGCGCAAACGCCTCAATACGTCACTGGGCGTGTTCCGTGCGTTCAGCTACGGCACGCTCTACCCCTGCCTCAAGACGCTGGTCACCAACGGCTGGTTGATCGAGGAGCCGGGGCACACCACCGAGGACGCCCTCGCCGCACCACTCGCAGGGCGTCGCGCAAAGATCGTCTACCGGTTGACGGCGGAAGGTAAGGAGCACTTCGAGGAGCTGCTCTCGCAGACGGGTCCCGACGCGTACGAGGACGAGCACTTCGCAGCTCGTTTCGCCTTTTTCGGGCAGACCTCGCGCGACGTCCGCATGCGAGTCCTCGAAGGCCGCCGCAGCCGGCTGGAGGAGCGCCTGGAGAAGATGAGTGCCTCGCTGGCACGTACCCGGGAGCGCCTCGACGACTACACACTTGAGCTCCAGCGCCACGGGATGGAGTCCGTGGAGCGCGAAGTGCGCTGGCTGAACGAGCTCATCGAGAGCGAGCGGGCCGGCCGGGACCTTAAGGGCCCCGGCCATGAAGAACCCACTCGCGACACCACAGAGGGAGCGCCGGGCGTCCTGCCCCGGCCCGGGGACACCCCCGGGCCGGATACGCCCGGCGACACCGCCACGTGAGGTCCCTGCCAGGGCCTCACTCGTACACACAGGGAGCAACCGGAATGGGTTCGGTTCGCGTAGCCGTCGTCGGTGTGGGCAACTGCGCCGCGTCGCTGGTTCAGGGAGTCGAGTACTACAAGGACGCCGATCCGGCGGCCAAGGTCCCCGGGCTGATGCACGTCCAGTTCGGCGAGTATCACGTCCGTGACGTCGAGTTCGTCGCCGCGTTCGACGTGGACGCCAAGAAGGTCGGCCTCGATCTCTCGGACGCCATCGGCGCCTCCGAGAACAACACCATCAAGATCTGCGACGTGCCGAACACCGGCGTGACCGTCCAGCGCGGCCACACGCTTGACGGTCTCGGCAAGTACTACCGCGAGACCATCGAGGAGTCCGCCGAGGCCCCGGTCGACATCGTCCAGGTCCTCAAGGACAAGCAGGTCGACGTCCTCGTCTGCTACCTGCCCGTGGGCTCCGAGGACGCGGCGAAGTTCTACGCCCAGTGCGCCATCGACGCCAAGGTCGCCTTCGTCAACGCCCTCCCGGTCTTCATCGCCGGCACCAAGGAGTGGGCCGACAAGTTCACCGCGGCGGGCGTCCCGATCGTCGGCGACGACATCAAGTCCCAGGTCGGCGCCACCATCACGCACCGCGTCATGGCGAAGCTGTTCGAGGACCGCGGTGTCGTCCTGGACCGCACGATGCAGCTGAACGTCGGCGGCAACATGGACTTCAAGAACATGCTCGAGCGTGAGCGCCTGGAGTCCAAGAAGATCTCGAAGACGCAGGCCGTCACCTCGCAGATCCCCGACCGGGACATGGGCGCGAAGAACGTCCACATCGGCCCGTCCGACTACGTCGCCTGGCTCGACGACCGCAAGTGGGCGTACGTCCGCCTCGAGGGCCGTGCCTTCGGTGACGTCCCGCTGAACTTGGAGTACAAGCTCGAGGTCTGGGACTCCCCGAACTCCGCCGGTGTCATCATCGACGCCGTGCGCGCCGCGAAGATCGCCAAGGACCGCGGCATCGGCGGTCCGATCCTGTCGGCCTCCAGCTACTTCATGAAGTCCCCGCCGGTCCAGTACTTCGACGACGAGGCTCGCGAGAACGTCGAGAAGTTCATCAAGGGTGAAGTCGAGCGCTAAGGCTCACTCAAACGCTCCTGCCAGGGCTGCAGAGGGTCCCCGGGCTGTATCGCCCGGGGACCCTCGCCGTATGTGAGGCTGTGCCCCATGTCCGTCGTCCGCGATCTGCGTGTCCTTCTCCGCCTCCGGGACTTCCGGCGTCTGCTCTTGGTGCGCCTGCTCTCCCAGGGCGCCGACGGCGTCTACCAGATCGCGCTCGCCGCCTACGTCGTGTTCTCCCCGGAGAAGCAGACCTCTGCCACCGCGATCGCCTCCGCGATGGCGGTCCTGCTGCTCCCCTACTCCTTGGTGGGCCCCTTCGCCGGCGTCCTCCTGGACCGCTGGCGCCGCCGCCAGGTCTTCCTCTACGGCAACCTCGTGCGCGCTCTGCTGGCATCGGCGACGGCCGTCCTGATGTTCAGCCACGTCCCGGACTGGCTCTTCTATGTCTCGGCCCTGTGCGTCACCGCCGTCAACCGCTTCGTCCTGTCCGGCCTGTCCGCCGCGCTGCCCCGTGTCGTGGACGAAGAACGACTGGTGATTGCCAACTCCCTGTCCCCGACGGCCGGAACGCTCGCCGCGACCGCGGGCGGCGGCCTCGCCTTCGCCGTGCGACTACTGGTCGCCGACTCCGACACGGCCGTGGTGCTGCTGGGAGCGGGGCTCTATCTGTGCGGTGCACTCGCCGCACTGCGCATACCACCGGAACTGCTGGGCCCCGACCGCGAATTGGTCCAGCCCCGTCTCGGCGCCGCCCTCGCCGGAACGACCCGCGACCTGGCCGCCGGCGTACGGCACCTGACCGCACCCAGCCGCCGGTCAGCCGCCCGGGCGCTCGGCGCGATGTCGGTCATGCGGTTCTGCTACGGCGCTCTGCTGGTGATGGTGCTGATGCTCTGCCGGTATGCCCTGACGTCCGATGCGGACGACGGACTCGCCCTGCTGGGGCTGGCACTAGGAATCTCCGGCGCCGGCTTCTTCGTTGCCGCGATCATCACGCCGTGGGCTGCAGGGAAGCTCGGGCCGGAGCGCTGGATCGTCGTGTGTGCGGCGACGGCTGCAGTACTGGAGCCCACCCTCGGGCTCCCCTTCGCCACCGCCCCCATGCTCACCGCGGCGTTCGTGCTGGGTCTGATCACCCAGGGCGCGAAGATCGCCACGGACACCATCGTGCAGTCCTGCGTCGACGACGGGTTCCGGGGCCGGATCTTCTCCGTCTACGACGTCCTGTTCAACATCGCCTTCGTGGGCGCCGCGGCCGTAGCCGCCCTGATCCTGCCGCCGGACGGCCGCTCGGCGACTCTGGTGGTCACGGTCGCCGCCCTCTACGCAGTGATCGCCGTGGCGATGACGAGAGAACGGCAGATGGCGACGGAACGATGAAGGGGCGATGTTTCACGTGAAACACCACCCCTCGATGCGTTCGGGGTCATGTTTCACGTGAAACATCGCCCCGTTTCACAGCCTCAGTCCTGAGCGGCCCACCACTCCTTGAGCGCGGCCACCGCCTCGTCGTGCTTCATCGGCCCGTTCTCCAGACGAAGCTCCAGCATGTGCTTGTACGCCCGACCCACCGCAGGGCCGGGTGCCACGTCGAGGATCTCCATGATCTGGTTGCCGTCGAGATCGGGCCTGATCGAATCCAGTTCCTCCTGCTCCTGAAGCTGGGAGATCCGCTCCTCCAGGCCGTCGTAGGCACGCGACAGCGCGGTCGCCTTGCGCTTGTTCCTGGTCGTGCAGTCCGAGCGGGTCAGCTTGTGGAGCCGGTCGAGCAGCGGACCCGCGTCCCGCACATAGCGGCGAACCGCCGAGTCCGTCCACTCCCCGGTGCCGTATCCGTGGAAGCGCAGATGGAGTTCAACGAGTCGCGAGACATCCTTCACCAGCTCGTTGGAGTACTTGAGTGCCGTCATCCGCTTCTTGGTCATCTTCGCTCCGACCACTTCGTGGTGGTGGAACGAAACCCGGCCGTCCTGCTCGAAGCGCCGGGTGCGCGGCTTGCCGATGTCGTGGAGCAGCGCGGACAGGCGGAGCGTCAGGTCGGGCCCTTCCTTCTCCAGCGCGATGGCCTGCTCCAGGACAATCAGCGTGTGCTCGTAGACATCCTTGTGCCGGTGGTGCTCATCGCTCTCCAGGCGCAGGGCCGGAAGCTCCGGCAGCACATGCTCGGCGAGCCCCGTGTCGACCAGCAGCGTCAGTCCCTTGCGCGGATGAGCGGACAGGATCAGCTTGTTCAGCTCGTCCCTGATCCGCTCGGCGGAGACGATCTCCAGGCGCCCGGACATCTCCGTCATCGCGGTGACCACCTCAGGTGCCACCTCGAAGTCGAGCTGCGCCGCGAAGCGCGCGGCCCGCATCATCCGCAGCGGGTCGTCGGAGAAAGACGCCTCCGGAGTTCCCGGCGTCCGCAGCACACGCGCCGCGAGGTCATCGAGGCCACCGTGCGGGTCGATGAACTTCTTCTCCGGCAGAGCGACGGCCATCGCGTTCACGGTGAAGTCACGCCGGACGAGGTCCTCCTCGATGGAGTCGCCGTACGACACCTCGGGCTTGCGTGAGGTGCGGTCGTACGCCTCCGACCGGTAGGTGGTCACCTCAATCTGGTAGCCGTCCTTCTGCGCCCCCACGGTGCCGAAGGCGATCCCGACCTCCCACACCGCGTCCGCCCACGGCCGAATGATCTTCAGAACGTCCTGGGGGCGAGCATCGGTGGTGAAGTCCAGGTCGTTGCCGAGCCGGCCGAGCAGTGCGTCCCGGACCGAACCGCCGACCAGGGCGAGTGAGAACCCGGCCTCCTGGAAGCGGCGGGCGAGGTCGTCGGCGACAGGTGCGACCTCAAGCAGTTCGTTCACCGCGCGGTCCTGCACCTGACTCGGGGCACTGAGGTTGTCTTCGTTGGCGTTCGGCACAACAGAAGAGGGTACGTGGCCCGGGCGTTGCGGGGCGCCTCCATTAAACGTGCACAGACTCGCCAGCCGGACCTGCACAAGCCCTGCCCCGAAGACTCACGGCGGTGCTCCCCTTCATACGTGCACATTCGGGACAGTGCGGCAGTGTTGCCCGATCTTGTGGAGCAGTCCGCGGCACTTCCCCTCAGCGCGCATCGTTACCATGCGTGGACGCACATTCCGACGACCACTGACGACGAGGGACGGGCGAGCGCGTGGCCGAGGCGGCAGACTTCCAGGGGACGAGTCCCTCACCTGCCCGCCGCTTGCTGCGGCGTACCGGGGCCCTGCTCGCGGCGGCCCCTCTGCTGGCCGGCCTGTGCCAGGTTTCCGCCGCGGCGCCCGCTGAGGCAGCCGCCGCCTCCGGATCCGTGTCCGTCGCGATCGACACACTCACCCCCAGCGTGCCTACGGACGGTGACACGATCACCGTGTCGGGGACGGTGACCAACAACGCAAAGCAGGCCGTCACAGCCGCCCATGTGGGACTGCAGGTGGGCCCGGAGGTGAACACCCGCTCGTCGATCGACACCGTCACCGAGGACGGGGACTCGCTCCAGGGCGCGACGGGGTCCGAGGTCGGCGGCAAGTATGTGGCGAAGTTCACGAAGCTGACGCCCGGGGTGGCCGAACCCTTCTCCATCTCCGTACCGGTCGACGAGCTGGACCTCGGTGACCCCGGCGTCTATCAGTTCGCCGTCTCCCTCTCGGGCGAGACCTCCGCACAGCCGTGGGACCAGCCGCTCGGCATCCAGCGGACCTTCCTGCCCTGGCAGCCCGACGAGCCGGACACGAAGACGAAGACGACGTTCCTGTGGCCGCTGATCTCCACCGTGCACATGACGGCGGAGACCGGCTCGAACGCACAGCAGACGCCGGTCTTCCTCGACGACGACCTCGCCGAGGAGATCTCGGCGGGCGGCCGACTGGACCAGATGCTGACGCTGGGCGAGAACCTGGACGTCACGTGGGTGATCGACCCGGACCTGCTGGCGTCCGTCGACGCGATGACCCGCAGCTACCGGATCCAGGGCGAGGGCGACACCACCACCGCGGGCACCCACCAGGCCCTCGCCAAACAGTGGTTGGCCAAGCTGCAGAACACCGTGGAGGACAAGGAGGTCGTCGTGCTTCCGTTCGCCGATCCCGACCTCGCCTCGCTGGCCCACAACGGCACGAGCGTCACCGGCTCGCTCAGTCATCTCGACGAGGCCACCGACGTCGCGGCCACCACGGTGAGGACCGTGCTCCACGTGACGCCGAGCACCGACTTCGCCTGGCCCGTGAACGGTGCGGTGGACCCGTCGATCGTCAAGGTCGCCACCTCCGCCGGAGCCGACAAGGTGATCGCCCGCAGCGACAGCCTGCAGGAGACCGCAGGACTGTCGTACACGCCGTCCGCGGCCCGCCCCATCGGCGGCGGCACCACGGCGGTCGTCGCGGACGCGCGGCTGTCCACCGCGTTCCAGGGCGATCTGACGAAGGCCTCCTCCACCACGCTCGCCGTCCAGCGGTTCCTCGCCCAGAGCCTCACTCTCGACCTCCAGACGGACAAGCAGCGCAGCATCGTCGTCGCTCCGCAGCGCATGCCCACGGCGAGCCAGGCCGACGCCATGGCCGAAGCGATCACCGCGCTGCAGGCCGGGAACTGGTCACAGACCCAGAAGCTCACGGCGGCGGCCGCGGCCAAGCCCGACCCCGGGGCCACCACCAAGGTGCCCGCCGCGTCCGCCTACCCCTCCTCGCTGCGCAGGCAGGAGTTGCCGAAGTGGGCCTTCCAGCAGATCGCGAGCACACAGAACAAGCTCGACAACTTCAAGGTGATCCTTTCCGACCAGTCCCGCGTCGTGACGCCCTTCGGGCGAGCCCTGAACCGCGAGATGTCCACGTCGTGGCGGGGCCGGTCCACCGGGGCGAGCAGCTTCCGCAGTGACGTCAAGGCCTACCTCGACGACCTGACCTCCCAGGTGAGCCTGATCGACAAGTCGGAGACCAAGCTCTCCGGCCGCAGCGCCACGATCCCCGTGACGGTCCAGAACAACCTGGTGCAGGGCGTGGAACACCTGAGACTGCGGCTGACCTCGTTGAGCCCGAACCGGCTCGAGATCGGCGGCTCCTCCTACTACGAGCAGCCGGTCGAGGTCTCGGGCGGCCACAGCCAGACGGTGAAGTTCACCACGACGGCCAACGCCAACGGCAAGGCCTCGGTGATCGCCCAGCTGTACACCGAGGACGGTCAGCCGTACGGCCAGGCCGTCAGGTTCGACGTGAAGGTCACCGAGTTCACGGCCACCGTCATGCTGGTCATCGGCGGCGGTGTCCTGCTGCTGGTGCTGGCAGGATTCCGGATGTACACCCAGCGCAAACGCGCGGCGGCCCGTGAGGCGGACCAGAACGGCCCGGACGACGAGGCGGGCGAAGCCGTGGACGGCCCGGAGAACCCGGAAGGCCCACAGGACCGTCTCAAGGACGAGACCGGCGCCGGGCCCGGGGCCGACGACCCCGAGCAGCCGAGTGACCTGACAGCGGACACCGCAGCGGAAAGCGCCGACCCGTCCGGCACGGGTGAGAGAGTGGACCGTTGAGGATGTCGTGGCCGGTGGGCCCGGGACGATGAGGTGGGGTAACCATGAACGCGCCGTACGACGGTGATCGCGGTCAGGGCGCGGACAGCTCGGGTCACTCCGAGGGGCCGCCGCCCGAGCATGGCCAGGTGCCGCCGCAGGCTCCCGCGGACATGTATCTCCAGGACGCCTACGAGCAGGACCCCTACCGGGCACAGGACCTCCATGCCCAGGATCCGGTCGCCGAGGCCCTCTACGACCGTGCCGCACATCCCCCGCCGCCCCCCGGCACCCATCAGCCCCAGCAGCCGTTGTACTCCCAGCCTCCCCAGTCTCCTTACGCCCCGGACCCGAACGTCTGGGCGCAGACGCCGGCGCCCGAGCCGGAGGGCCCGACGCAGTACCTGCCGTACGGCGACGACCCCCGCACCACCCAGTTCGTGGGAGTCGACGACCTGGTGAGCCAGGCCGGCGAGGAACGCCACGAGCCGGACGCGTTCGCGCATCTCTTCCGCGACCAGCAGCAGCGTGGCGGCCGCCCGACGGATCCCCCGTCGGTGCCGGCGCCGGGCGGACCGTCACCGGCACCGCAGTTCCAGACTCCCGCGGCGCCTGCACCCTCGGCCGACGAGACGATGAATCTCGGTACCGCGTCGGCTGTGGCGGAGGCGGCCCCCGCCGCCCCCGCGAAGCAGGGCGGCAAGGCAGGCGGTCTGCTGAAGTCGAGCGCCGTGATGGCGGCCGGCACGATGGTCTCGCGTCTGACCGGCTTCATCCGCTCGGCGCTGATCGTGTCGGCGCTCGGCACCGCCTTCCTGGGCGACTCCTTCCAGGTGGCCTACCAGCTGCCGACCATGATCTACATCCTCACCGTCGGCGGTGGCCTGAACTCCGTCTTCGTGCCGCAGCTCGTCCGCGCCATGAAGGAGGACGACGACGGTGGCGAGGCCTTCGCGAACCGGCTCCTGACGCTCGTCATGGTGGCTCTCGCCGCGCTCACCGCGCTCACGATGTTCGCGGCGCCGCTCCTGGTGCGTGCGCTGTCGGACTCCGTGGCGGCCAACCCCGCGGCCAACGACGTCGCCATCACCTTCACCCGCTACTTCCTGCCCTCCATCTTCTTCATGGGCATCCACGTGGTGATGGGACAGGTCCTCAACGCCCGCGGCAAGTTCGGCGCGATGATGTGGACTCCGGTCCTCAACAACATCGTCATCATCGTGACGCTCGCGATGTTCCTGTGGGTGTACGGCACCGCCAGGCACTCCGGCATGACCGTCACGAACATCCCGCCGGAGGGACAGCGGCTGCTCGGCGTGGGCATCCTGCTCGGCCTTGTGGTGCAGGCCCTCGCGATGATCCCGTATCTGCGGGAGACCGGGTTCCGGCCGCGGCTGCGCTTCGACTGGAAGGGCCACGGTCTCGGCAAGGCCGCGATGCTCGCGAAGTGGACCATCCTGTTCGTCCTCGCCAACCAGGCAGGCGCCCTGGTCGTCATCCAGCTAGCCACCGCGGCCGTCGCCGACACCAAGATCCCCGGCACCGGCTTCAGTGCCTACGCCAACGCCCAGCTCATCTGGGGCCTCCCGCAGGCCATCATCACCGTCTCGCTGATGGCCGCCCTGCTGCCGCGCATCTCCCGCTCGGCCGCGGAGGACGACGCCGGCGCGGTCCGCGACGACATCTCGCAGGGCCTGCGCACCACAGCGGTCGCCATCGTGCCCATCGCCTTCGGCTTCCTCGCCCTCGGCATCCCGATGTGCACGCTGATCTTCGGTGCCTCCAGTACCGGCGCCGCCACGAACATGGGGTACATGCTGATGGCCTTCGGCCTCGGCCTGATCCCCTATTCGGTCCAGTACGTCGTCCTGCGGGCCTTCTACGCCTACGAGGACACCCGGACACCCTTCTACAACACCGTCATCGTGGCGGCCGTCAACGCCGCCGCCTCCGCCGCCTGTTACGCCCTGCTGCCGCCCCGCTGGGCCGTGGTCGGCATGGCCGCCTCCTACGGTCTCGCGTACGCGATCGGTGTCGGCGTCGCCTGGAACCGGCTGCGCAAGCGCCTCGGCGGCGACCTGGACGGCAACCGCGTCCTGCGGACCTACGCCCGGCTCTGCATCGCCTCGGTACCGGCGACAGTCCTGAGCGGAGCGGCCTGTTACGGCATCGGTCACTCGCTCGGCCAGGGAGTCGTCGGTTCGTTCGCCGCTCTGATCGCGGGTGGAGCGGTTCTGCTCGGGACCTTCTTCGTCGCCGCACGCAAGATGCGGATCGAGGAGCTGAACTCACTGGTCGGCATGGTCCGGGGGCGTCTGGGGCGCTGAGGCAGGGGTACGCGCACAACCATCGTCCGCCACCGTGTGTCGTGCATAGCGGCGGACTGTGGGCACAATTGGATTCTGCGTCGCACGGCGCGCAATGAATTGGGGAGGCAGGGAACGACGGTGGCGGAACGGAGCACGGCTGCCGTCGACGTGGCAGACACCAGCGGTGACAAACCGCTGACCGCCAAGGCGGACCAGTCCACGGCCGACGGCGTGGCCAAGAACCGGGAGCGGGACACGGAAGACGTCGAGGCACAGGGGAGTGGCGGGACCGAAAGCCTTGGCAAGGCGTCACCGCCGGAGTTGCACAGCGGCCACAAACTGGCCAGACGCTACCGTCTCGAGGAGTGCCTCACCCGTCTGGACGGCTTCAGCAGTTGGCGTGCCGTCGACGAGAAACTCCGTCGTGCCGTCGGCGTGCACATCCTGCCCGCCGACCATGCGCGGGCGCGCACCGTCCTGGCCGCGGCCCGTTCCTCCGCGCTGCTCGGCGACCCGCGCTTCGTCCAGGTCCTGGACGCCGTCGAGGAGAACGACCTCGTCTACGTCGTCCACGAGTGGCTGCCCGACGCCACCGAGCTGACCACCCTGCTCACCCCGGGCCCGCTGGAGGTGTACGACGCCTACCAGATGGTCACTCAGGTGGCGTCCGCCATGGCCGCGGCCCACCGTGAGGGACTCGCGCATCTGCAGCTGAACCCGAACGCGGTCCTGCGCACGTCGAGCGGGCAGTGGCGCATCCGCGGCCTCGCCGTGAACGCCGCGCTGCGAGGCGTCACTTCCGAGTCCCCCCAGCGGACGGACACGGAGGCGATCGGCGCGCTCCTGTACGCGGCACTCACCCAGCGGTGGCCGTACGAGAACGACGCCTACGGTCTGGCCGGTCTGCCCAAGGACATCGGTCTCATCGCACCCGACCAGGTACGGGCAGGTGTCCACCGCGGCCTGTCAGAGCTGTCCATGCGAGCGCTCGCCAACGACGGCGCCACCGCCTCCCGGCACGAATCGCCATGCACCACGCCCGAGGAACTGGTCAAGGCGATCGGTGAGATGCCCCGCATCCGCCCGCCGGAGCCGGCGTTCACGGCCCCGCCCGAGTACCAGCGCACGACGTACCAACAGGGCAGCTACGGCCGCCCGGCACCGCATCCCGGTGTCACCCAGCCCGTACCGTCCCCGCCACCGCCGCTGCAGAGCCGCACGGGCCGGGCCCTGAAGTGGGCGGTCTCCGCGCTCCTCATCGCCGCGCTGGGCCTGGGCAGTTGGCAGCTCGCGGACGCGTTGATGGACCGGGGCGGCAAGTCGGACGAGAACCAGACCCAGACGACCGACGACGGCGACAAGAGCCCCACCAAGGCGGCCAGCACTCCGATCGCGATCGCCAAGGGGTACGACTTCGATCCGTTCGGCGACGGATCCGAGAAGCCCAACGACATAAAGAAGGCCTACGACAACGACACCTCGTCGTACTGGGAGACGAAGTTCTACGAGGGCGCCGACTTCGGGAACCTCAAGCCGGGTCTCGGGATAATTCTCGACCTCGGCAAGGTCCAGGACATCGGCAAGGTCACCGTCACGTTCATGGGCGACACTTCTGTCGAGCTGCGCGCCGCCTCCAGCGACGCGAGTTCCCGGCCGACCGCCTTCGACGCCTACACCAAGGTCGCCGAGGGTTCCGGCACGGGTGTCCCGCTCAAGCCGGACAAGACCGTGAAGTCCCGCTACCTTCTGGTCTGGCTGACCAAGTTGCCCCTGACAGAGGAAGGCACCTACCGCGGCCGGGTGGCGGACATCAAGGTCACCAGTTAAGGCTGAGGAGGGGTCCGATGGCAGATGACACCGCGTATGGCGACACCAGCGATCAGGACCTCCTGGCCCGTCATGTAGAGGGCGACCCCGACGCCTTCACCGAGCTCGTGCGGCGGCATCGGGATCGCCTGTGGGCCGTTGCCCTCCGCACGCTCGGGGACCGTGAGGAAGCCGCTGACGCCGTTCAGGACGCGCTGGTGTCCGCCTACCGGGCGGCGCACACCTTCCGGGGGCAGTCGGCGGTCACCACCTGGCTGCACCGCATCACGGTGAACGCCTGCCTGGACCGGGCCCGAAAGGCAGCCTCCCGCAAGACATCCCCCGTGGACGACACCGAGCGCCTCGAGCAGCTCCTGGAGCCGCACGAATCCGCCTCGGCGCCCGCGGAGCGCAACGACCTCCACCGCCAACTCGTGGAAGCCCTCGGCACCCTCCCGCCCGACCAGCGCGCCGCCCTCGTCCTCGTGGACATGCAGGGCTACCCCGTCGCCGAAGCCGCCCGCATGCTCGACGTGCCGACGGGGACGGTGAAGAGCCGCTGCGCCCGAGGCAGAGCCAGACTGCTCCCGCTTCTCACCCATCTGCGGCCGGAAAACGCCGGAGGCGGCAGAGAAGCGGGCGCTGGACGGAACCGGGCGCAGGGGACATCCGTCCCACCCGCAGCGGGGCCTCCGTCAGGAGGCCCGCCAGATTCGGGATCAAGCGATTCAGCTGCAGTGAAGGGCGGAGGTGGGCGAGCGTGACTTCCTCGACAGACACAGCCGGGCACCCGGATGTCGCGGAGATCTCCGACCTCACCGAAGGCCTCCTGTCCACGTCCAGGACAGCGGACGTACGCAGGCATTTGGACGAGTGCGAACTCTGCGCGGACGTTCACGCGTCACTGGAGGAGATCCGCAGCCTGCTCGGCACGCTGCCGGGCCCGCCTCGCATGCCCGCTGACGTCGCCGGCAGGATCGACGCCGCCCTCGCCGCGGAGGCTCTCCTGCAGGCAACTGCTCCGGAGGCCGTGAACGCACCGGCACCGGTCGAGAGTACGCATGTTTCACGTGAAACATCGCCCGTCATCGACCGCCCCACAGGACACGCCCGTACGTCCACCACCGGTCCGGGCCGCAAGGACCGCAAGAAGAACGGACGCCGCAAGGTTGTCGTCCTCGGAGCGGTCTTCACCGTCGCCGCACTGGGATTCGGCTCCGTTCTGCTGTCGTCGTTGGACGACGGCAAGCCGACCGGCTCGGCACACGGACAGCCGACCGCCTCAGCCGACACCTTCTCCGCGAGCGGTCTGGAGAAGCAGGTCTCGAACCTTCTCACCGAGAATCGTGCGAGCGGCGGGTCTCGGTCTCCGCACACCAGCATGGGCGCGGCGAGCATCCCCGGCTCCGAGGATCCCCGCACCCTCAGGACGCCCGAGGTTCCCCCGTGCATCCAGAACGCCCTCCGCACCAGCGACTCGCCACTCGCAACCAAGGACGGCGTCTACAAGGGCACGGACGCACTTCTCGTCGTGCTGCGTGACCCCTCCGACAGCACCCGGGTCACCGCCTACATCGTGAATGCGACGTGCGTGAAGAACGCACCGACCGGCACGGCGAAGGTTCTGCTGAAGCGGTCCTACGCGCGTTCCTGAGCGGTCGCGCTTCGTCTTCGTCCTGCGTGGTAATCCGTACGGTGTGGCCTCTCCGTGTGCCCGGACACACCGGGAATGCGCGCCCCTTAGGATCCGTTGGGTGGGGTGAGAGTTCTGAGAGGGGCTCCACCGGTCCGACGACGCAGTCCAGAGACGAGGAACCAAGCCGTGAGCGACGTCCGTAACGTGATCATCATCGGATCCGGGCCCGCCGGCTACACGGCGGCGCTCTACACCGCGCGCGCGTCGCTGAAGCCGCTGGTGTTCGAGGGCGCCGTCACCGCCGGCGGTGCGCTGATGAACACGACCGAGGTGGAGAACTTCCCCGGCTTCCAGGACGGCATCATGGGCCCCGAGCTCATGGATAACATGCGTGCCCAGGCGGAGCGTTTCGGGGCCGAGCTCATTCCGGACGACGTCGTCAGCGTGGACCTGACCGGAGAGATCAAGACCGTCACCGACACCTCGGGCACGGTCCACCGGGCGAAGGCCGTGATCGTCACCACTGGTTCGCAGCACCGCAAGCTCGGCCTGCCGAACGAGGACGCCCTCTCCGGTCGCGGTGTCTCGTGGTGCGCCACCTGTGACGGCTTCTTCTTCAAGGACCAGGACATCGCCGTGATCGGCGGCGGTGACACCGCGATGGAGGAGGCCACCTTCCTCTCCCGCTTCGCCAAGTCCGTGACGATCGTCCACCGTCGTGACACCCTGCGCGCCTCCAAGGCGATGCAGGAGCGTGCCTTCGCCGACCCGAAGATCAAGTTCGTATGGGACAGCGAGGTCGCCGAGATCCAGGGCGACCCGAAGCTCTCGGGCCTGAAGCTGCGCAACCTCAAGACCGGCGAACTCTCGGACCTGGCGGTCACCGGCCTGTTCATCGCGATCGGCCACGACCCGCGCACCGAGCTCTTCAAGGGCCAGCTCGAACTGGACGGTGAGGGCTACCTGAAGGTGGAAGCGCCTTCGACCCGCACCAACCTGACCGGTGTCTTCGGCGCCGGTGACGTGGTCGACCACACCTACCGCCAGGCGATCACCGCGGCCGGCACCGGCTGCGCCGCCGCTCTCGACGCCGAGCGCTTCCTCGCCGCCCTCGCGGACGAAGAGAAGGCCGAGCCCGAGAAGACCGCTGTCTGACCCCCATCCCGCCCCACCGCACCAACCCAGTTAAGGAGCCCGCCGTGGCCGGCACCCTGAAGAACGTGACCGACGATTCCTTCGAGCAGGACGTCCTGAAGAGCGACAAGCCCGTCCTGGTGGACTTCTGGGCCGCCTGGTGCGGACCGTGCCGTCAGATCGCTCCGTCCCTCGAGGCGATCGCCGCCGAGTACGGCGACAAGATCGAGATCGTCAAGCTGAACATCGACGAGAACCCGGGTACGGCCGCCAAGTACGGCGTCATGTCCATCCCGACGCTGAACGTCTACCAGGGTGGCGAGGTCGCCAAGACCATCGTCGGTGCCAAGCCGAAGGCCGCGATCGTCCGCGACCTCGAGGACTTCATCGCTGAGTGATGTTTCACGTGAAACACGATGGGGCCGGCCCGAAAGGGCCGGCCCCATCGCATTACAGGGGGCGTAGCGCCGGTTCCTTCTGGACGGCCCCCAGAAGCCGGTCCAGTGCCATCTCCACGTCTTCTTTCCAGGAGAGTGTGGTGCGCAGCTCCAGCCTCAGCCTCGGATACGTGGGATGGGGCCTGACCGTCTTGAAGCCCACCGCAAGGAGATGGTCTGCGGGAAGCAGGCAGGCGGGTTCTTTCCACCGGGCATCGCCGAAGGCCTCGATGGCCTTGAAGCCCCGCCGCAGCAGGTCCTTGGCAACCGTCTGCACCATCACACGGCCCAGGCCCTGCCCCTGATAGCCCGGCATGATGAACGACGTCATCAGCTGGACGGCGTCCGGAGAGACGGGGCTCGTGGGAAACGCCGTCGAGCGAGGAACATACGCCGGAGGGGCGTAGAGGACGTAGCCGACCGGTACGTCGTCGACGTAGACGACCCGGCCGCACGATCCCCAGTCCAGGAGTACGGCGGAGATCCAGGCTTCTTTCTCCAGAGCGGCGGTTCCGGCCTTTACCGCGGCTTCTCCACTGACGGGGTCCAACTCCCAGAAGACGCACGAGCGGCAACGCTGGGGTAGGTCCGGAAGGTTGTCCAGCGTGAGCGGTACGAGCCGACGCCCCATGAAGGCTGTTCCTCGCTTCCCTCGCCCGCCGCGTCGCGGGCAGCCGTCAGAGCGCTCCGTTCCCTGAGCAGGCTACCGACGAATCCGCCGACCGCCCCCAGTCCCAGGCCCGCGCTCACCAGTCCGCTTCGGCTCATCGTTCGCATGGCCCCTGTCTCCCCTCAGAGGTACTGCCGGGTGGATGTGCCGCACCCAGTCGCATCGTATCCATCCAGAGATTCCATCGATACCGGCTGAAAGCAAAGAGCGGGCCTGTTCCGGGACACACCGGACACAACCCGCTCTTCACGCTTCGCCTGGGCGGTGTCACCCTGGCGATCCTGACTCAGCCTTCCGTCTCCTCGGCGTCGTCGTCCAGCAGGCTCTTCTGCAGAACTGGTCCCTCACCGGGGGCGAGGGAGCTGAGGATGCGTTCGAGGTCCTCCATCGAGGCGAACTCGACGGTGATCTTGCCCTTCTTCTGCCCCAGATCGACCTTCACCCGTGTCTCGAAACGATCCGAGAGACGAGTCGCGAGGTCACTCAGCGCCGGAGAGACCCGGGCGCCGGCACGCGGCCCCTTGGAGCGCTGGGCGGTCTGCGGCCGCGACCCCATGAGCGTCACGATCTCCTCGACCGCACGCACCGACAGTCCCTCGGCCACGATCCGATGGGCCAGCCGATCCTGCTCCTCCGAATCCTCGACGGAGAGCAGGGCACGGGCGTGTCCGGCCGAGAGCACTCCGGCCGCCACGCGGCGCTGCACTGCCGGCGAGAGCCTCAGCAGACGCAGGGTGTTGGAGACCTGCGGTCGGGACCGGCCGATGCGGTCCGCCAGCTGGTCATGCGTGCAGTTGAAGTCCTTCAGCAACTGGTCGTAGGCGGCTGCCTCTTCCAGCGGGTTCAGCTGAGCACGGTGCAGGTTCTCCAGGAGGGCGTCCAGGAGAAGCTTGTCGTCGTCCGTGGCCCGCACGATCGCGGGGATGGCCTCCAGGCCGGCCTCACGGCTGGCCCGCCAGCGCCGCTCACCCATGATGAGCTCGTAGCGGGCGGGGCCGACCTGCCGTACGACGACCGGCTGGAGAAGGCCGACTTCCTTGATGGAAGTGACGAGTTCCTGGAGTGCGTCATCGTCGAAGACCTCACGCGGCTGGCGTGGGTTCGCCGTGATGGAGTCGAGGGGGAGCTCCGCGAAGTGGGCTCCGATGGGCGGCGGGGGTGTCTCCGGGTAGCCGTTGACCGACGGGGTTTCATGTGAAACAGGCGGCAGCGTGGCCACCTTCGCCGCGGCCACCCCACGGTCGGTCGTCAGCACCGGGACGGACGTCGGAGACGCGGAACCAGCGCCTCCCATCGCCGCCGGGGTCGGCGTCTTCTCCGTCGGGGCAGCGGGGATCAGTGCGCCCAGACCACGACCCAAACCCCTCCGTCGCTCGCTCACTGGATCCCCTCCACCATGCTCGGATTGCTCTGTGCGCCGATGTGCGCCTGCGTCGGGTCATAGCTGACGCCGACGCCCCTCAGCGCGATCTCTCGTGCTGCTTCAAGGTAGGACAGGGCCCCACTCGATCCTGGATCGTAGGTCAGCACCGTCTGTCCATAGCTCGGCGCCTCGGAGATACGGACCGAGCGGGGAATGCTCGTCCGCAGCACCTCGTCGCCGAAGTGAGTGCGCACCTCATCCGCGACCTGGGACGCGAGGCGCGTCCGGCCGTCGTACATGGTGAGCAGGATGGTCGATACGTGCAAGGTGGGGTTGAGGTGACCCCGCACCAGATCGACGTTACGCAGCAACTGTCCCAGACCCTCCAGCGCGTAGTACTCGCACTGGATCGGGATGAGGACCTCCGCACCGGCCACGAGCGCATTGACCGTCAGCAGGCCGAGCGAGGGCGGACAGTCGATGAGGATGTAATCCAGGGGCTGCTCGTACGCCTGGATCGCGCGCTGCAGTCGGCTCTCACGGGCCACCAGAGACACCAGCTCGATCTCCGCACCGGCGAGATCGATGGTGGCGGGGGCACAGAAGAGACCTTCGACATCAGGGACGGGCTGGACGACCTCGGACAGCGGCCTGCTCTCGACCAGGACGTCATAGATGGACGGCACTTCCGCGTGATGGTCTATACCCAGAGCCGTGGACGCGTTGCCCTGAGGGTCGAGGTCGATGACCAGGACACGGCCGCCGTGCAGAGCAAGCGAAGCGGCAAGATTGACGGTCGTCGTCGTCTTACCCACCCCGCCCTTCTGGTTGGCAACGACCATGATCCGGGTCTGCTCGGGCCGTGGCAGGCCCTCGCCGGCACGGCCAAGAGCCTCTACCGCCAGTTGGGCAGCACGACCGATCGGAGTGTCGTCCATCGGGGGCGGTGTTTCACGTGAAACATCCTCCCCCATCGACTCGGTTCGGGGACCGGGGACCGGATCGGTCATCGGTCCCGCGATGTTGGCGTCGGACCGCAAGGATTCACTCTCCTCGACTTCAGGCTCGCAATGAACAGAGCCTCCCATGTCTTCGGGGGTGTGAACCAGTGAGGCCTGTTGTTCTGTGGAGAAATCCACCTCTGTGGACAACTCCGTTACCTCTCCGAGTGACCCGAGAGGCTTTCGGTCACGGGGTTCGGCCGCAGCGCGGCCCCGGCTGATGATGCCGTGCAGCAGTGAGCGACGTTTCACGTGAAACACGATGCAGGGCAGCAGTGCCCGTTCTGCCGCGACACTCCGGCATGCATAGGTTTGACAGCTTGTGTGGAGTACGTCTCGTCGTCAGGACGGATCAGCGGCGTCGACGAGTACGACCGGTACGGGCCGCCTTGGCACGCTTGGCCGCGAACCGCACACCACCGGGACTCTCCCCGACCTCGACCCTCACCACCGTGGACAACGGATCGACCACGCCCTCGCCCACATGCAGGATGGAAGTCCCCACGGCGCCGAGCTTGCTCAGGGCCGTGCCTGCCGCTTTGAGTTCCTCCTCCGCGGTATCGCCCTTGAGCGCGAGCATCTCTCCGTAGGGGCGCAACAGCGGAACCCCCCACGTCGCCAGCCGGTCCAGCGGTGCCACGGCCCGCGCCGTCACCACATGCACCGGGTTCAGCTTGCCCATGACCTCCTCGGCACGGCCCCGCACGACCGTCACATGGTCCAGGCCCAGCAGCTCCACGACCTCCGTCAGGAAGGTCGTGCGCCTCAGCAGCGGCTCCAGCAGCGTGATTTTCAGATCCTCGCGGACGAGAGCCAGGGGAATGCCGGGCAGACCGGCACCGGAACCGACGTCGCACACCGTCACGCCCTCGGGAACGACCTCGGAGAGCACCGCGCAGTTCAGCAGATGCCGCTCCCACAGCCGGGGCACTTCGCGGGGGCCGATGAGACCACGCTGCACACCCGCCTCGGCGAGCAGCTCGGCATACCGCACCGCGTCCTCGAAGCGATCGCCGAACACCTCGCGCGCCTGCTCGGGCGCGGGGGGAAGCTCCGCTGCCTCCGTCACGGGGAACCGTCCTTCCGTACCGCATCAGCGCACCGGGCGCTGATCATCAGAACTATCAGGCTGACAAAGTTCGGCCCCGCCTGCTCTACAGACGGGGCCGGAGGAACGTACGGACCGATCAGGCGGGAAGCACGACGACGAAGCGCTGTGGCTCCTCGCCCTCCGACTCGCTGCGCAGCCCGGCGGCCTTGATCGCGTCGTGCACGACCTTGCGCTCGAACGGCGTCATCGGCTTGAGCTTCACGGACTCGCCGGTGCTCTTCACCTCGGCGGCGGCCTTGGCACCCAGCTCGGAGAGCTCGGCGCGCTTCTTGGCCCGGTAACCGCCGATGTCCAGCATCAGCCGGCTGCGGTCCCCGGTCTCCCGGTGCACGGCAAGGCGGGTGAGCTCCTGCAGGGCCTCCAGCACCTCGCCGTCCCGACCGACCAGCTTCTGCAGGTCGCGGCTGGCCACGTCGCTGATGATCGAGACAGCGGCGCGGTCGGCCTCGACGTCCATGTCGATGTCGCCGTCGAGATCAGCGATGTCGAGCAGACCCTCGAGGTAGTCCGCCGCGATCTCGCCCTCCTGCTCGAGGCGGGTCAGGGTGTCTGCACCCTCGGCAGCGGCGGAGGTGGTGCCTTCCGTCACGGGATGGACTCCTTCTTACTTCTTGGACGGGGACTTGGGCCGCTGCGGACCCTTGCGCTGTCCGGACTGGGCCTTGCTGCGGGTACCGCCGCCGGTCTGCTTCTTGGCGGGAGCGGCGGCCTTGGCGTCCTCGGGCTCGTCGGACTTGCTCAGTGAGATCGACTCCGACGACGAGCTGTCCTCGACTGCCTTCGAGCCGGCCGAAGCCGCACCCGACTGACGCTGGGACTTGCTCTGCCGCTTGGGCTGCTGACGCTTGGGAGCCGCCGCGCTCGCCGTCGAACCGTCCTCGGTCTGGACCGCGGCCTGGGACTCGCTCTGCACGACCGAGCCGTCGGCCTGGGCCGCGAGGCCCGCCTTGTTCAGAGCGTTGATGAACTTGCGCTCGAACTCGTTGCGGTCGCGGCCCTTGGCGACGATCGCCTTGATGATGGTGCGCTCGCTGCGCTTGCGGGCCTTGCCGTGGCTCGTGACGTGGTGGGTGAGGCGCTCCAGGTAGGCGGCCTGGGCCTTGGAACCCGGCGTCGGGTTGTTGCGGATGACGTACATCTGCTGGCCCATGGTCCACACGTTGGTGGTCAGCCAGTAGACAAGGACACCGACCGGGAAGTTGATGCCGAAGACGGCGAACATGACCGGGAAGACGTACATCAGCATCTTCTGCTGCTGCATGAACGGCGTCTTCACCGTGGTGTCGACGTTCTTCGTCATCAGCTGGCGCTGCGTGTAGAACTGCGACGCCGACATCATGACGATCATGACCGCGGTGACGACCCGGACATCGGTCAGCGAGGCGCCGAGTGCCTCGACCTTGCTCGAACCGTCCGTGAACTTCGCGGCCAGCGGGGCACCGAAAATGTGCGCCTTACGGGCACTGGCCAGCAGCGAGTCGTTGATGACACCGATCGTCGAGCCGGTCGCGATGCCGTTGAGCACGTGATACAGGGCGAAGAAGAACGGGGACTGCGCCAGGATGGGAAGGCACGAGGAGAGCGGGTTGGTGCCCGTCTCCTTGTACAGCTTCATCATCTCTTCGGACTGACGCTGCTTGTCGTTCTTGTAGCGCTCCTGGATCTTCTTCATCTCGGGCTGGAGCGTCTGCATGGCCCGCGTCGACTTGATCTGCTTCACGAAGAGCGGGATCAGGCAGATACGGATCAGGATCACGAGGGACACGATCGACAGGCCCCAGGCCCACCCGGTGTCAGGGCCGAAGATCTTGCCGTACACCGTGTGGAACTGAACGATGACCCAGGAGACGGGTGTCGTGATGAAGCTGAAAAGACTGGCAATCGTGTCCACTAATCATGCTCCTTGGGCATGGGACGGAGTCTCTGCGGCCGGGCTCGAAGGATTCTGTCCCTCGGTGGCCGAGGCGGCGGAGGGCCCGCCCCTACGTGCACGCCAGGCGTTACGCAGCATTTCGTGCCACCGCGGACGCTTGCGCGGCGGGACATGGTCCACACCGCCCAGCGACCACGGATTGCACCGCAGGATGCGCCAGGCGGTGAGTGCCGTTCCCTTGATCGCACCGTGCCGGTCGATGGCCTGGTAGCCGTAGTGGGAGCACGACGGGTAGTACTTGCACACCGGCCCCAGCAGCGGGCTGATGGTCCACTGGTACAGCTTGATCAGCGCCAGCAGCGGGTACTTCATCGTGCGCCCCCTCCCAGCAGCCGCTGAACGGCGGCATCCAGGTCTCGGGCCAGCTGTTCATAATCGGCGTCGCCCGCCTCGGGCAGCGCTCGTACGACTACCAGGCTACCGGGGGGAAACAGGGCGACCCTGTCGCGCATCAGATGGCGAAGCCTGCGCTTCACCTTGTTGCGCACCACAGCACCGCCCACGGCCTTGCTCACGACGAAACCCGCACGCGTCGGGGGAGCGCTCTCCCCAGGCGCGTGCGGGTCCGTGGCACCGCTACGAAAGTGGACGACGAGACACGGGCGGCCGGCCCGGCGCCCTCGTCGTACCGCGGTCGCGAAGTCCTCGCGCCGCCTCAGCCGGTTCTCGGTGGGCAGCACGACGGCATGACCTGACCGGTATCAGGCGGACAGGCTGGCGCGACCCTTGCTGCGGCGGTTCGCCAGAATCGCGCGGCCGGCACGGGTACGCATCCGCAGACGGAAGCCGTGGGTCTTGGCGCGACGACGGTTGTTCGGCTGGAAGGTGCGCTTGCTCACTCGGGGGCTCCAGAAATCAATCGGTGGTGGCGGGTGCCGTCCTGGCTGTCACCGTGCGCCCACGAGTAGCTCGCAGTTACGCCCGTGTGCACCGCTTCCCGATCACCCGAAGTGATCTGTGCCCATCGGAGGCAGGCGGCAGCAGCCATCGACAACTCGACCTGGTTACGGTACGCGCGGCTACGCCATCCGGTCAAACCAGTGGTCACCAGGAGACACTATCCACAGGCTGGGGACAACAACTTGAACCGCACCCGTCGCCCTGACTACCGTGGCTGAACTCCGATTCGTTCCGTTGACCCCTGCATTTCGGCTCCACCCCATTTGAATCCCGACTCGTCCCAGAACCACACGTTCGTGGGACCCGTGAGAGAGCGTGCCCTGTGGCTGACGTACCTGCCGATCTTGCCGCAGTGTGGCCACGCGTACTCGAGCAACTTCTCGGTGAGGGCCGCGTCCAGGGCGTGGAGGCGAAGGACGAGCACTGGATCCGGCGCTGCCAGCCGCTCGCGCTGGTCGCCGACACCGCCCTGCTCGCCGTACCGAACGAATTTGCGAAAGGCGTACTGGAGGGCCGACTGGCCCCGGCCGTCAGTGAGACACTGAGCCGCGAGTGCGGCCGCCCGATCCGCATCGCGATCACCGTCGACGACTCCGCGGGCGAACCCCAGGCCCCGCCCGCGCCTCCGGCCCCCCGGCCCCAGTCCCGCTACGAGGAGCCCGAGCTCCCCTCCAACCAGTACGACGGCTCGTACGACAACAACCAGTACGAGGGCTACGGCCGCCACCGCGCGGACGACTCCCCCCCGGGTCGCGGCGAACAGCGCCCCGGACACCAGGGCGACCGCGAGCCCCGCCCGGACCAGCTCCCCACCGCGCGCCCCGCCTACCCCTCGGAGTACCAGCGCCCCGAGTCCGGCGGCTGGCCGCGGCCGACGCAGGACCAGTACAGCTGGCAGCAACAGCGGCTCGGCTTCCCGGAGCGCGATCCGTATGCGTCCCCGTCGCAGGAGCCCTATCCGCAGGAGCCGTACCCGCAGGACTCGTACGGCCCTCCGTCACAGGACTACCGTCCGCAGCCGAGGGAGCGCTCGTCCTACGACAGCCAGCGCTCCGACTACGACCAGCGGCCGGACTACGACAAGCCCCGCTCCGACTACGACCAGCGCGACACCCGCCGGGAGCTGCCCGATCCGCCGCCAGGCTCCGGGCGAGTCCACCGCGGCGGCCCGGTCGGCTCCAACCTGCCCACCACCGGCGCCCCCGGCCCGCTGGCCGCGCAGCCCGCGCCCGCGACCGGACCCGGTGAGCCCACCGCGCGGCTGAACCCGAAGTACCTCTTCGACACGTTCGTCATCGGCGCCTCCAACCGCTTCGCGCACGCGGCCGCGGTGGCGGTCGCCGAAGCGCCGGCCAAGGCCTACAACCCCCTGTTCATCTACGGGGAGTCGGGGCTCGGCAAGACCCACCTGCTGCACGCGATCGGGCACTACGCGCGCAGCCTGTATCCCGGCACGCGCGTGCGGTACGTGAGCTCGGAGGAGTTCACCAACGAGTTCATCAACTCCATCCGCGACGGCAAGGGCGACAGCTTCCGCAAGCGCTACCGCGAGATGGACATCCTGCTCGTCGACGACATCCAGTTCCTCGCGGACAAGGAGTCGACGCAGGAGGAGTTCTTCCACACCTTCAACACGCTCCACAACGCGAACAAGCAGATCGTCCTCTCCAGCGACCGGCCGCCCAAGCAGCTGGTCACACTGGAGGACCGCCTGCGGAACCGTTTCGAGTGGGGACTGATCACCGACGTCCAGCCGCCCGAACTGGAGACACGGATCGCGATCCTGCGCAAGAAAGCGGTGCAGGAGCAGCTCAACGCCCCGCCGGAGGTCCTGGAGTTCATCGCCTCCCGCATCTCGCGCAACATCCGCGAGCTGGAGGGCGCGCTGATCCGGGTGACGGCGTTCGCATCGCTCAACCGGCAGCCGGTGGATCTGGGCCTGACCGAGATCGTGCTGAAGGACCTGATCCCCGGCGGCGAGGACTCGGCCCCCGAGATCACGTCCACGGCCATCATGAGCGCCACGGCCGACTACTTCGGTCTGACCGTCGAGGACCTGTGCGGCACCTCGCGCGGCCGCGCGCTCGTCACGGCCCGCCAGATCGCCATGTACCTGTGCCGCGAGCTGACGGACCTCTCCCTGCCGAAGATCGGCGCGCTGTTCGGCGGCCGCGACCACACGACCGTGATGCACGCGGACCGCAAGATCCGCAATCTGATGGCCGAGCGGCGCTCCATCTACAACCAGGTGACCGAGCTGACGAACCGCATCAAGAACGGCTGACAGAAGCACTCGCAGAGCAGAGTCAGGGCGGTTTCACCGCCGAAGGGCGCCCCGGGACCTCGGTCCCGGGGCGCCCTTCGGCATGTCCGAGGTCACGCCGCCGTTGCCTGCTGTTCGATTCCCCGCCGGGTTACGGCCTCCCTCCACAGATGTGGTGACTTTTTGCCGTCCACATCCTGGGGACCGCGAAGTTGTCCAGATGGCCGTCCACAGGCTTGCTGCTGAAAGACCATCACGCCAGGTCAGGTGGTTGTGGATTCGTGGACGAACGATCTCCACAGACTGTGGACGGCGCGATGATCCACAGGCTGTGCACCGAGTTGTCCACCGGCAACCCACAGGCTGGGGCCGGTTGTCCCCAGCGATCACCGGCTTCTCCACATGCCTGTCCACTGTTCGGCAACGTGACGCGCCTGATCACCGGGTCGAGTGAAAGGCGTCACACGAAGGTGCCGGGTCGGGCTGTGGGAAAGCCGGCCAAAGCTGGGGACGGCGCTGGGGAGAACTCACCTCTGCCTGTGCACGGAGTGTGCAGAACTTTCTGTTCTCCACAGACAGGCTCAGTTGTCCACCGGCTCCGCCCACAGGGCCGGTGGACAAAATTCCTGCTCTGAGCTGGGAAAACAGGGTTATCCACGGTATCCACAGCCCCTACTACTACTCCCAACTAGAGAGAGCTGGGAATCCGTTTCGAAGTGGGGCCTGTGCACAACTCGCTGCCCTGTGCCCGACTGCCCCTCGTCACGACTTGACCCCGAGAGGCACCTACTGTCAGTGGGGTGCGTCAGACTGTTCCCCGGTGTCCTTCCCGGCACAGGGACCGACGACACCGAGACAGACGACGAAGCCAGGCAGGCCGAGCAGCGCCGGCAACAGCAGGAGGCGGCAACAGTGAAGATCCGGGTGGAACGCGACGTACTCGCGGAGGCAGTGGCCTGGGCGGCGCGCAGCCTCCCGGCCCGTCCGCCGGCGCCTGTCCTCGCCGGCCTTCTCCTGAAGGCCGAGGAAGGCCAGCTGAGCCTGTCCAGCTTCGACTACGAGGTCTCCGCGCGGGTCTCCGTGGAGGCCGAGGTCGAGGAGGAGGGCACGGTGCTGGTCTCCGGCCGCCTGCTCGCCGACATCTGCCGCGCCCTGCCCAACCGCCCGGTGGAGATTTCCACAGACGGTGTACGGGCCACGGTGGTCTGCGGCTCCTCGCGGTTCACACTCCACACCCTGCCTGTGGAGGAGTACCCGGCGCTGCCGCAGATGCCGAGCGCCACGGGCACCGTCCCCGGTGAGGTCTTCGCGTCCGCCGCCGCCCAGGTGGCCATC
Source organism: Streptomyces sp. NPDC048523 (assembly GCF_043199815.1). NCBI lineage: Bacteria > Bacillati > Actinomycetota > Actinomycetes > Kitasatosporales > Streptomycetaceae > Streptomyces > Streptomyces sp. NPDC048523. The sequence goes on from NZ_JBICWQ010000005.1 coordinate 256,940, forward strand.
GCCGCGGGGCGTGACGACACGCTCCCCGTGCTGACCGGTGTGCGCATCGAGATCGAGGGCGACACCGTCACGCTGGCCTCCACCGACCGCTACCGCTTCGCCGTCCGCGAGTTCCTGTGGAAGCCGGAGAACCCGGAGGCGTCCGCGGTCGCCCTGGTGCCCGCCAAGACGCTCCTGGACACCGCCAAGGCGCTCACGAGCGGCGACAGCGTCATCCTGGCGCTGTCCGGCTCGGGCGCGGGCGAGGGCCTGATCGGTTTCGAGGGCGCGGGCCGTCGTACGACCACGCGTCTGCTCGAGGGCGACCTGCCGAAGTACCGCTCGCTGTTCCCGACGGAGTTCAACTCCGTCGCCGTGATCGAGACCGCCCCCTTCGTGGAGGCCGTCAAGCGTGTGGCCCTGGTCGCCGAGCGCAACACCCCGGTGCGGCTGAGCTTCGAGCAGGGCGTGCTGATCCTGGAGGCCGGTTCCAGCGACGACGCACAGGCTGTGGAAAGGGTGGACGCGCAGTTGGAGGGCGACGACGTCTCGATCGCCTTCAACCCGACCTTCCTGCTGGACGGCCTGAGCGCCATCGACTCCCCGGTGGCCCAGCTCTCCTTCACGACCTCCACCAAGCCGGCGCTGCTCAGCGGCAAGCCGGCCCTGGACGCCGAGGCGGACGAGGCCTACAAGTACCTGATCATGCCGGTGCGGCTGAGCGGCTGAGCATGCCGACCGGCCTGGGCTGGACGGCTGCTGGGGGTGTGGGGGTCGTCCCCCACAAGATCGCAGTATGCCGGTGCGGCTCAGCGGCTGAGCGCCCCAGCGGCTGAGTCAAAGCCCCAGGTGGGGGCATACGTTTGAGCGCGTATGCCCACAGGTGTGCGTGAGCGTCCGGGTTTAGGCTCGTACGTGGGTACGAAAGTGCCCCACACGCCACAGCAACCTAAGGAACCACTGATGGAGCTCGGTCTCATCGGCCTCGGCAAGATGGGCGGCAACATGCGCGAGCGGATCCGCCGCGCAGGCCACACCGTGATCGGATACGACCGCAACCCGGACCTCGCCGATGTCCACAGCTTGAAGGAGCTTGTGGACGCGTTGCAGGGCCCGCGGGTCGTGTGGGTGATGGTTCCGGCCGGTGCGCCGACCCAGGCGACCATCGATGAGCTGGCCGAGCTCCTGGAGCCCGGTGACGTCGTGGTGGACGGCGGGAACTCCCGCTGGACGGACGACGAGAAGCACGCCGGGGAGCTGGCCGCCAAGGGCATAGGTTTCGTCGACTGCGGTGTCTCGGGCGGTGTGTGGGGCCTGGAGAACGGTTATGCGCTGATGTACGGCGGCGACGCGGAGAACGTCGCCAAGGTGCAGCCGGTCTTCGACGCCCTCAAGCCCGAGGGTGACGCCGGTGCGGTGCACGCGGGCAAGGTGGGCGCCGGTCACTTCGCGAAGATGGTCCACAACGGCATCGAGTACGCGATGATGCAGGCCTATGCCGAGGGCTGGGAGCTGCTGGAGAAGGTCGACTCCGTGACCGACGTCCGGGAGGTCTTCCGCTCCTGGCAGGAGGGCACGGTCATCCGTTCCTGGCTGCTCGACCTCGCGGTCAACGCCCTCGACGAGGACGAGCACCTGGACAAGTTGCGTGGTTTCGCACAGGACTCCGGCGAGGGCCGGTGGACCGTGGAGGCCGCCATCGACCACGCGGTGCCGCTGCCGGCGATCACCGCGTCCCTGTTCGCGCGGTTCGCGTCCCGCCAGGACGACTCGCCGCAGATGAAGATGATCGCGGCGCTGCGCAACCAGTTCGGCGGCCACGCGGTCGAGACGAAGTAGTCCACAGGGCTGTTCACCACAGTCCACAAGCTGGGGGAGGTCGGCGACCGACCATGCACGTCACGCATCTGTCGCTGGCCGACTTCCGCTCGTACGCCCGGGTCGAAGTGCCGCTCGACCCGGGCGTCACCGCGTTCGTGGGTCCCAACGGGCAGGGCAAGACGAACCTGGTCGAGGCGATCGGCTACCTCGCCACCCTCGGCAGTCACCGGGTCGCCTCCGACGCCCCCCTGGTCCGCATGGGCGCCGACCGTGCGATCGTCCGGGCGCAGGTCCGGCAGGGTGAGCGGCAGCAGCTGGTCGAGCTGGAGCTGAACCCCGGCAAGGCGAACCGGGCCCGGATCAACAGGTCTTCGCAGGTCAGGCCGCGTGATGTGCTGGGGATCGTGCGGACGGTGCTGTTCGCGCCGGAGGACCTCGCGCTGGTGAAGGGCGACCCGGGCGAGCGGCGCCGATTCCTGGACGAGCTGATCACCGCGCGCTCCCCGCGCATGGCCGGCGTCCGCTCCGACTACGAGCGGGTCCTCAAGCAGCGCAACACCCTGCTGAAGTCGGCCGCCCTCGCGAGGCGGCACGGCGGCCGTTCGATGGACCTGTCCACTCTCGACGTATGGGACCAGCACCTCGCGCGCGTGGGTGCCGAGTTGCTGGCCCAGCGCCTCGACCTGATCGCCGCGCTTCAGCCGCTGGCCGACAAGGCGTACGAGCAGCTGGCTCCCGGCGGCGGTCCGGTCGCCCTGGAGTACAAGCCGTCCGCGCCGGGCGAGGCACACACGCGTGAGGCTCTCCATGAGCAGCTCATGGCGGCGCTCGCCGAGGTGCGCAAGCAGGAGATCGAGCGGGGCGTGACCCTCGTAGGGCCGCATCGGGACGATGTGAATCTCAAGCTGGGGCAGTTGCCCGCCAAGGGGTATGCCTCGCACGGCGAGTCCTGGTCGTACGCGCTGGCGCTGCGTCTGGCGTCGTACGACCTGCTCCGGGCCGAGGGCAATGAGCCCGTGCTGATCCTCGACGACGTGTTCGCCGAGCTGGACACCCGTCGCCGTGAGCGTCTGGCCGAGCTGGTCGCGCCCGGTGAGCAGGTCCTGGTGACGGCGGCGGTCGACGACGACGTGCCGCATGTGCTGGCGGGGACGCGGTTCACCGTGTCCGAGGGGACGGTGGAGCGCGCATGACCGACGAACAACTCCCTGCCGAGAAGCCTGAGCCGAGTGCCGAACCCTCCGGCGTCGACCTCGCGCGCGTGGCGCTGCGGGCCGCGAAGGCACAGGCACGCGCGCGTGGGGACGCGGCGCAGCAGAAGCGGCAGGCGCGGCGCGGAGGCGGTCTGCGCTCCGGTGCGCGCGCCGACGGACGCGACCCGATGGCCTTCGGTGCCGCCATCAACCGCTTGATCACCGAGCGCGGCTGGGAGACGCCGGCCGCGGTGGGCGGGGTGATGGGGCGTTGGCCGCAGATCGTGGGCGAGGACCTGGCCAAGCACTGTGTGCCGGAGAAGTACGACGAGGACGAGCGGGTCCTGGTGGTGCGCTGCGATTCCACGGCCTGGGCGACGAACCTGCGGCTGCTCGCCCCGCAGTTGGTGGCCCGCCTGAATGAGGATCTCGGGCACGGTGCTGTGAACCTGATCAAGGTGAACGGCCCCGGCGGGCCCCCTCGTCGCTATGGTCCGCTGCGTGCTCCCGGCAGCACGGGACCCGGTGACACCTACGGGTGACAGACATCACATCCAGGGCGTCGGCGGTGCCTTCGAGGCGCCGCCGACGCCTTTGTCGTGGCACTGCACGCGGTGGCGAATTCGGACGTGACTCCCAAGTAGCCAAGGGTTGACGGCCGGAAGCGCTGAGTGCCTCCGTGAGCCTCTTGGAGCCCCGCTCCGTATATGGGGACCCGGAAGACGCCGGTTCAGGGCGGCACATGCGGACTCAGGTACCGGCAAACCCCCATCACTGTCGGCGCTACCGGTAGACTGGAAGCCGATCCCGCCCCGAACGTGGGGACCGCCCGGGAGAAGCTGAGCAACGCTGATCAAGGCTTACCAACGCAACATGCCGCAGCCGCTCCGGCAACCCGCCGACGAGCCCGGCTCGTGCTGTGCCAGAAAGGGCGCTTCGTGGCCGATTCCGGCAACCCCAACGAGAACATTCCGTCCACCGACGCCGAGGCGACCTCGTCGAACGGCGAGGTAACCGCCTCGTACGACGCCAGCGCCATCACCGTCCTCGAGGGTCTGGACGCGGTCCGCAAGCGACCCGGTATGTACATCGGCTCGACCGGCGAGCGCGGCCTGCACCACCTGGTGCAGGAGGTCGTCGACAACTCCGTCGACGAGGCGCTGGCCGGCCACGCGGACACCATCGACGTGACGATCCTCGCCGACGGCGGTGTGCGTGTCGTCGACAACGGCCGCGGTATCCCGGTGGGCATCGTCGCCTCCGAGGGCAAACCGGCCGTCGAGGTCGTGCTGACCGTGCTGCACGCGGGCGGCAAGTTCGGTGGCGGCGGCTACGCGGTCTCCGGTGGTCTGCACGGCGTGGGTGTCTCCGTCGTGAACGCGCTGTCGACCAAGGTGGCCGTCGAGATCAAGACCGACGGCTACCGCTGGACGCAGGACTACAAGCTGGGTGTGCCGACGGCCCCGCTGGCCCAGCACGAGGCCACGGACGAGCACGGCACCACGGTCACCTTCTGGGCCGACCCGGACATCTTCGAGACCACCGAGTACTCCTTCGAGACGCTGTCGCGGCGCTTCCAGGAGATGGCGTTCCTCAACAAGGGTCTGCGGATCAACCTCACCGACGAGCGCGAGTCGGCGAAGGCCACCGCCGGCGCGGACGAGGCGGGCGAGGACGAGAAGCACGAGGTCAAGACCGTCTCGTACCACTACGAGGGCGGCATCGTCGACTTCGTGAAGTACCTCAACTCCCGTAAGGGAGAGGTGGTGCACCCGACCGTGATCGACCTCGAGGCCGAGGACAAGGACAAGAGCCTGTCCCTCGAGCTCGCGATGCAGTGGAACGGCGGTTACAGCGAGGGTGTGTACTCCTTCGCCAACATCATCCACACGCATGAGGGCGGCACGCACGAAGAGGGCTTCCGTTCCGCGCTGACCTCGCTGATCAACAAGTACGCGCGCGACAAGAAGCTGCTGCGGGAGAAGGACGACAACCTCACGGGTGACGACATCCGCGAGGGTCTGACCGCGATCATCTCGGTGAAGCTGAGCGAGCCGCAGTTCGAGGGCCAGACCAAGACCAAGCTGGGCAACACCGAGGTGAAGACCTTCGTCCAGAAGGTCGTCTACGAACACCTCACCGACTGGCTGGACCGCAACCCCGTCGAGGCCGCGGACATCATCCGCAAGAGCATCCAGGCGGCCACCGCGCGCGTGGCGGCCCGCAAGGCGCGCGACCTGACCCGCCGCAAGGGTCTTCTGGAGACCGCGTCCCTGCCGGGCAAGCTCTCCGACTGCCAGTCGAACGACCCCACCAAGTGCGAGATCTTCATCGTCGAGGGTGACTCCGCCGGCGGTTCGGCCAAGTCCGGCCGCAACCCCGAGTACCAGGCGATCCTCCCGATCCGCGGCAAGATCCTGAACGTCGAGAAGGCGCGGATCGACAAGATCCTGCAGAACCAGGAGATCCAGGCGCTGATCTCGGCCTTCGGCACCGGGGTCCACGAGGACTTCGACATCGCGAAGCTGCGCTATCACAAGATCATCCTGATGGCGGACGCCGACGTCGACGGCCAGCACATCTCCACCCTGCTGCTGACCTTCCTGTTCCGCTTCATGCGGCCGCTGGTCGAGGCCGGGCACGTGTACCTCTCCCGTCCTCCGCTGTACAAGATCAAGTGGGGCCGGGACGACATCGAGTACGCCTACTCCGACCGCGAGCGTGACGCGCTGATCGAGATGGGCCGCCAGCGCGGCAAGCGCATCCGTGAGGACTCCATCCAGCGCTTCAAGGGTCTCGGCGAGATGAACGCCGAGGAGCTGCGCATCACGACCATGGACCAGGAGCACCGCGTCCTGGGCCAGGTCACCCTCGACGACGCCGCCCAGGCCGACGACCTGTTCTCCGTCCTGATGGGCGAGGACGTCGAGGCCCGCCGCCAGTTCATCCAGCGCAACGCCAAGGACGTCCGGTTCCTCGACATCTGAGTCGGTCTCAGCTGACCGCACCAGGAAGGATCTTCACCAGCAATGGCCGACGAGAACATGCCAGTCTCGCCCGAGGGTGACGGCATCATCGCCCAGCGTGTCGAGCCCGTCGGGCTCGAGACGGAGATGCAGCGTTCGTACCTGGACTACGCGATGTCCGTCATCGTGTCCCGCGCGCTGCCGGACGTCCGGGACGGTCTCAAGCCCGTCCACCGCCGCGTCCTGTACGCCATGTACGACGGCGGGTACCGCCCCGAGCGCGGCTTCTACAAGTGCGCGCGCGTGGTCGGCGACGTCATGGGCAACTACCACCCGCACGGCGACTCCTCGATCTACGACGCCCTGGTGCGCCTCGCCCAGCCGTGGTCGATGCGGATGCCGCTGGTGGACTCCAACGGCAACTTCGGCTCCCCGGGCAACGACCCGGCGGCGGCGATGCGCTACACCGAGTGCAAGATGGCGCCGCTGTCGATGGAGATGGTCCGTGACATCGACGAGGAGACCGTCGACTTCACGGACAACTACGACGGCCGCTCCCAGGAGCCGACCGTCCTGCCGGCCCGCTTCCCGAACCTGCTGATCAACGGCTCGGCCGGTATCGCGGTCGGCATGGCGACCAACATCCCGCCGCACAACCTGCGCGAGGTCGCCTCCGGTGCCCAGTGGTACCTGGAGAACCCCGAGGCCTCGCACGAGGAGCTGCTGGACGCGCTCATGGAGCGCATCAAGGGCCCCGACTTCCCGACCGGCGCTCTCGTCGTCGGCCGCAAGGGCATCGAGGAGGCGTACCGCACGGGCCGTGGTTCGATCACCATGCGCGCGGTCGTCGAGGTCGAGGAGATCCAGAACCGCCAGTGCCTGGTGGTCACGGAGCTGCCGTACCAGACCAACCCCGACAACCTCGCGCAGAAGATCGCCGACCTGGTGAAGGACGGCAAGGTCGGCGGCATCGCGGACGTCCGGGACGAGACGTCGTCGCGTACGGGCCAGCGGCTCGTGATCGTGCTGAAGCGTGACGCGGTCGCCAAGGTCGTCCTGAACAACCTCTACAAGCACACGGACCTGCAGTCGAACTTCGGCGCCAACATGCTGGCGCTCGTCGACGGCGTCCCGCGCACGCTGTCCCTGGACGCGTTCATCCGGCACTGGGTGGCGCACCAGATCGAGGTCATCGTCCGCCGTACGAAGTTCCGGCTGCGCAAGGCCGAGGAGCGGGCACACATCCTGCGCGGCCTGCTGAAGGCCCTGGACGCCATCGACGAGGTCATCGCGCTGATCCGGCGCAGCGACACCGTCGACATCGCGCGCACGGGCCTGATGGAGCTCCTGGAGATCGACGAGATCCAGGCCAACGCCATCCTCGAGATGCAGCTGCGCCGGCTCGCGGCCCTGGAGCGTCAGAAGATCGTCCAGGAGCACGACGAACTCCAGGCGAAGATCACCGAGTACAACGAGATCCTCGCCTCGCCGGTCCGCCAGCGCGGCATCGTCAGCGCCGAACTCGCCGCGATCGTCGAGAAGTACGGCGACGACCGCAAGACCATGCTGGTGCCCTACGACGGTGACATGTCCATCGAGGACCTCATCGCCGAGGAGGACATCGTCGTCACCATCACGCGTGGCGGCTACATCAAGCGGACCAAGACCGAGGACTACCGTTCGCAGAAGCGGGGCGGCAAGGGCGTACGCGGGGCGAAGCTGAAGCAGGACGACATCGTCGACCACTTCTTCGTCTCCACCACGCACCACTGGCTGCTCTTCTTCACCAACAAGGGCCGCGTCTACCGGGCCAAGGCGTACGAACTGCCGGACGCCGGGCGGGACGCGCGGGGCCAGCACGTCGCCAACCTGCTGGCCTTCCAGCCGGACGAGGCGATCGCCGAGATCCTCGCGATCCGCGACTACGACGCCGCGCCGTACCTGGTGCTCGCCACGAAGGCGGGTCTGGTCAAGAAGACGTCACTGAAGGATTACGACTCTCCGCGTTCCGGTGGCGTCATCGCCATCAATCTGCGGGAGCGTGAGGACGGTTCGGACGACGAACTGATCGGCGCCGAACTCGTCTCGGCCGACAGTGATCTGCTTCTGATCAGCAAGAAGGCGCAGTCGATCAGGTTCACCGCCTCGGACGACACCCTGCGTCCCATGGGCCGTGCCACCTCGGGTGTCAAGGGCATGAGTTTCCGCGAGGGCGACGAGCTGCTCTCGATGAATGTTGTTCGACCCGGTACGTTCGTGTTCACTGCTACGGACGGCGGGTACGCGAAGCGCACCCCTGTCGACGAGTACCGCGTCCAGGGTCGCGGCGGCCTCGGTATCAAGGCTGCCAAGATCGTGGAGGACCGCGGATCGCTCGTCGGAGCGCTGGTGGTCGAGGAGACCGACGAGATTCTCGCCATCACGCTGTCCGGCGGTGTGATTCGTACGCGAGTCAGCGGAGTCAGGGAGACGGGCCGTGACACCATGGGCGTCCAACTGATCAACCTGGGCAAGCGCGATGCCGTGGTCGGCATCGCACGTAACGCCGAGGCGGGACGCGAGGCGGAGGAGATCGACGGCGATGTGGCCGACGACGAGACCGCCGAGGGTGTCGCCGAGACCATCGGCACGGACGAGGGTGAGGCACCCTCGGCCGAGTAGCACGAGGAGTGAGTCATCGTGAGCGGAGCCACGGGCGCCGGATCGACCGGAACCTCTACGGGGTCCACCCCCGGCACGGAGGCGGACGGCGGCGGCCGTGGCTCTGCCGCGCGTGCTGCGGAGGCGCGGTCGGCAGAGCCGCACCCAACAGATACGCACACGACTCAACTCAAGGCGATCAAGCCGCCCGCGACGGACTCGCGCTCGCCCGAGACTCATGTCTCCCAGGGGGGACCTGTGACGGACACCCAGCCGCCGGCCCAGCCGACGGCGCCCGCCGCCCCACCGAAGGGGTCGGCCGTACCGCAGCCCCAGCCTTCGCCCTCCCCGCTGCCGGGGGAACGGCAGCCGCAGCAGCAGGCCGGTCCGTACCACCCGCCGCAGGCCTACCCGGCCCAGGCCACCCAGGCCGGCGCGGTACGCCGCCCGCGCACCGGTGCGCGCACCATGCCCCGTACGCGCAAGGCACGGCTTCGGGTGGCCAAGGCCGACCCGTGGTCCGTCATGAAGGTCAGCTTCCTGCTCTCCATCGCGCTCGGCATCTGCACGATCGTCGCGGCCGCCGTGCTGTGGATGGTCATGGACGCGATGGGCGTCTTCTCGACGGTCGGCGGCACGATCTCCGAGGCGACCGGCTCGAACGAGTCGAACGGCTTCGACCTCCAGGCGTTCCTCTCCCTGCCGAACGTCCTGATGTTCACGTCGATCATCGCGGTCATCGACGTCGTCCTCGCGACGGCGCTCGCGACCCTCGGCGCGTTCATCTACAACCTCTCCGCGGGCTTCGTCGGCGGCGTCGAGCTGACGCTGGCCGAGGACGAGTAACACTGCCCCAAACGTGCGGGGGCGGTCCCCGGGGAACCGATTTTGGGACTGCCCATGTCGTGCGCTAATCTTCAGGAGTCAGCGCGCGGGACACACTCCCGCAAAGCGCGGCGGGGCTATAGCTCAGTTGGTTAGAGCGCATCCCTGATAAGGATGAGGCCACAGGTTCAAATCCTGTTAGCCCCACCAGCACGAAAACCCTCGGCCGATCATGGTTGGGGGTTTTTGTCATCTACGACTGACATCGGTCCTCGCTGCCGTGTCGGTCGCCTGTCCCCCGGTCTCCTGGGCCAACGGCCTCAGTGAGAAGGTCTGGGCGGATCATCCTCTTGGGCTCTGCGGCGGATGTTCCGTGCGATGCGGTGCGGGGTGGTGCTGTGCCGTGTGGTGCTGTGCGCGACGTCGTCACTTCTTCAGCGCTTCTTCGATGCGTCTCTGCTGCGTCTTCGGTCTTCTCGGGCGGGGTGGCCGTGCCGTCAGGCGCAGTCCGCGCCAGCCCGTTCCGCTGCGTCCACTTCCGGGTCCGTGTCCGGGTCCGCGGCCGTGTCCGTGTCGCCGTGGGAGCGGGGCCGGCAGCTGGGAGTCTTGCCGTGGGCCTCCGCCCGGATGCGCTGCTTCATCGTGGGGGGCAGCGACCTGACGTAGGACCAGAGGCCGTGGGACAGCGCCGGGGGCTCCGGGCGGGTGGCGGCGCTGTTGCCGGCCGACTGGGTCTGCGGTACGGCAGCGGCGGCGGTCGTCGTGATGAGGCCGAGTGCCGTGAGCAGCGCCAGGAAGGCGGTGATGACGACGGTCCACAGCTTCATGACCTTGTTCCGGGCCATGGTTCCTCACTTTCGGGTCGGGCGATTTGCGTACTTTCCTCATGATGTGTATGGGCGTCGCGAAATCACGGACCTGAGGCTGTGGCGCGTCGATCTTCAGATGAACACCACACGGATGGGTGCATGAGCGGCGAAAAAGTGGAGAACCGGGGCGATAGAGGCTGAAGTGACCGCCCGTGAAGGTGTGATCGCCCATGTGATCAGACGCTGATCGGACGTGCCTGTTCCGCTTCTACTGGGCCGTTCCCGACGGGAGTTGAGGGCCCGGATGCAGGTCACCGATCGGTCTCGGTCGGTGTGTATAGTCGGGCGCCAGAGGTCCCCTACGTCAACGAAAGACGAGGTCGCGCGGTGAAGAAGCTTCTCCTGGTCGCACTGGCCGCCATCGGCGGGCTCCTTGTGTACCGCCAGATCCAGGCGGATCGCGCCGAGCAGGATCTGTGGACGGAGGCGACTGACTCCGTGCCCACGGGTTCGTGAGTTCCGACATCCGATTCTGAGCAGACCCCGGCCGTCGTTGCGGTCGGGGTTTTGTGTTGCCCGGGCTTTCGGACGGTCGTACGGATTGCGAGGGTGCGCGGCGGCCCGGCGGGGCAGGATGGGCCACGGCCGTCCGGCTGACGGTCGTAGGAGCTGGGGCGCGGGCACGGAGGGGTGGCGCGGAATGGGGCGGCGTACGGCGTGGTGGCGGGTGGCCGTCGTGGGGGCCGTGCTGGGCGCGGTGGCCGGTGCGCCGGGAACTCCGGGCTTCGCGGCCTCGGTCTCTCCCACCACGGTTACCTCTCCCTCCGCATCCGCCTCTCCTTCTTCATCCACATCTGCCTCTCCCTCTTCCTCTCCCTCTTCCTCTGCTACGGCTTCCTCGTATGCCTTCGCCGAAGGCGCCCCGTCGGTCACCGGAGCGACGGACACCGCGGACGCCGAGCGACTCGAACCCGGCACCACGTACCGGAGTTCGCTGCCGAGCGACGGGAAGGTCTACTACCGCCTCGTACTCGACGGCAGCTCGACCGTGTACGTCGCCGCGACGGCCGTACCCCCGACGGACGCCGCGGTCACCCCCACGGAAGGCGTCAGGGTGTCCGTGCAGGACGCCGACGGCCGTTCCTGCTCCGCGGCGGACACCGCCAGCATCGGCGCCGGCCGCAGCCCGCGCCCCCTCACCGTGTGGGCCGCACGTCAGCTCCCGTCGAACCGGTCGCTGTGCCGGGGCGCCGGCACGTACTACGTCGTCGTCGAACGAGTGCTGCGCACCGAGTCCGCGCCGGGGGACTGGGACCTGGAGCTCGCGCCTGTGTCGGAGCCGCGGCTGCGGAAGGCCGCTTCGACCACCAGTGCGCCCGAGGCCTGGGACTCGGCCACACCCTCGCCCCCCGGCGGGGAAGGCGAGCGACGCCGGGGCGGCGGGGGCTTCGGCTCGGCGACCGCGCTGAAGCAGGGAGTCTGGCGCGACGAGGTACGACCCGGACAGACGCTGTTCTACGAGGTTCCGGTCGACTGGGGACAGCAGGTGTACGCGACCGCCGACCTGAGCAGCGCGAGCGGTGGCGGGGCCGGGGGCTTTGTGCCGGGGGGAGTGAATCTGGCGCTCTACAACCCCGTGCGCGGACTCGTCGACGACACGAGCATCAGTTACAACGGCAGCCGGAAGTCGGGTGCGCTCGCTGCCGTACCGCCGGTCGGGTACGACAACCGGTACGCCGTTTCCGACCGGGTGGGCGGGATGCGCTTCGCCGGGTCCTATTACCTCGTCGTGCATCTCGCCGAGCGGGTGGGCGAGGAGTTCGGGGACGGCCCGTTCGGACTGACGCTGCGAGTGGAGGTGACGGGGACGGCAACGGCCGGGCCCGGTTACGCGGGGCAGTCCGAGCCCTCTGGGATCTTCCAGGTGGGGCTTCTCGGGCGGGGCTCGGGGGCTGCGGAAGACGCGGGCGCGAGCGATGGGGACGGGGGTGGCGGCGCCGGGATGAAGCTGGTGGCCGCCGGGGGGATCGGGGCGGGGACCTTGGTGTTGGTGGTTCTCGGGGTGTGGGTTGTGGTGGGGCGCCGGAGGGCTGCCGGGGCGTAGGGCCTCTTCCAGTCTCAGACCTGGGTGAGCGCCCAGAACCCCACGGCGTAGCAGACCAGGGCCAGGAGCAGGAGGGGGATCGCCACCTTCGCGGGCGGGCCTGCGCGGCGTGCCCGCGAAAGTCGTGGGGCGGGAGGTGGAACCTGCGGGCTCTGAGCGGTGTACGAAGCAGTAGAGGTGCCAGCGGTGCCGGCGTGCTGCCGGTGCGGTGTAGATGTCGGCGCCTGCGGGGGGAGGGACAGGGCGTGAGTGGGGGGTGTGGGGTCGTGGGGGGAGGGGGCAGCCGGGATGGCGGGCCAGTGGGGTTGTGCGTGCGCCTGCTGGTGGGGGTGGTGTCGCTGTGCCTGGTGCTCCGGTGGAGTGGAGGGCTGCTGCGAGCGGGAGTCCGTGGGCCGGGGCGGCGGCAGATGGAAGCTGCCGGTGTCCGACACAGGGGGTGGGCTGGTGGGAGCGGGCCATTGGGTTGCGCGGCCTGTGGTGGGGGAGGACGCGTCGGTACCTGGGGAGGGCAGGGGGCCGGCCTCGCGGGGCCAGGACGGCGGGTCGGCCTGTTCGGGCCATGGCGCCGGGTTCGATTCCCCGGGCCAGGACGCGGAGTTCGTCTCCGCGGGCCAGGGTGGTGTGTTTCCACCCCTTCCTCCAGGCCAGGATTGCTGTCCGTTACCTTCGCCGGGCCAGGAGGGAGCCCGGCTCGGGTCATCGGGCTGGAATGCGCCCTGCCCATTTCCGTCGCCGGATCGGGAGGAAGCGGCGCCCGCGTCGCCGGGCCGCGATCCCACCCCGTTTCCTTCACCGAACCACGAGGGCGCGCCACCCGCCTGACCTGGCCGGGAAGCCACGCCACTGCTCTGGCCGGGCCACGAAGGCACCTCGCCGGCACCACCGACCCACCCAGTACCGGCACCGGGCCCAGCCCCAGCACCGGGCCCAGCCCCAGCACCGGGCCCGGCCCCAGCACCACCCGCCCCTTCGCCGGCCCCCCGCCGGAAGGCCCCCGCATGTCCCCCGCCGCCCCCGAAGGAACCCCCGCTTCGGTCACCCGTCCCGGACCCCCCGTTCCGTGTCCGGTTCGGGTCGACGCCCGGTGCTCGCTCGAACGGGCCCTCCGGACCGAACCCGGGCGGCAGCGGGCCGAGTTGGTCGAAGATTTCTATGGACTCGTCGTCGGGGCCGGGGTCGGGCAGAAGTTCTCTGGCCGCGGCGAGGGCTTTACGGGCCCCCGTGGCCGTGCGGAAGCGGGCCTGGGGGTCCGGTTGGAGGAGGGACGCCACGACCTGCCAGAGCGGTTCGGGAACGCTCTGGGGCGCGCCGGGGGTGCCGTGGGCGGCGAAGTACTGGATGAGTGCCTTGGCGTCGGGCTTGGCGCCCTCCAGGAGGTACAGCGCGACCAGGCCGACGGCGAACAGGTCGGCGGGGAAATCCGGTTCCGCGCCCATCATCTGCTCGGGGGAGAGATAACCGGGCGTGCCCACCACGAGGTTGGTCTCGGTCAGACGGGGTTCGCCCAGCCGCATCGCGATGCCGAAGTCGGACAGCCGCAGCCGCGGCCGGGCGGTACCGGTGGCTTCCAGCAGAATGTTGGCGGGCTTGATGTCACGGTGCACGACACCTTCCGCGTGCACCGCGGCCAGCCCGGCGAGGAGCTGGTCGAGCAGGGTGCAGACGAACGCGGGTGGCAGGGGACCGTAGTCCCCGACCAGATGGACCAGCGAGCCGCCGGCGACCAGGTCCATGGTGAACAGGACCTTGTCGTCGTCGGCCGCCCAGCTGGCGGGCGCCAGGACATGGGGGTGGTCGATCCGCAGGGCCTGTTCACGGACGAAGCGCAGCAAGGAGTGGGCGTCGCTCTGCAGCAGGACCTTGGCGGCCACATAACGGCGGCGCCGATGGTCCCAGGCACGCCAGACGGCGCCGACGCCTCCGCGTCCGATCGGATCGGCCAGCTCGTACCGGCCGGCGAACACCTCACCCATGACTGCGCGTCGCTCCTCCCCCTGCGGTTACCCCCCTTGCTTCCCCCTCGATGAGCGGTACGACCCCTCGTGGCCTCCCGGATGAGAGATACGGCCCCGTGTTCCTCGTCTCCTCGGCGGCTGACACACCCCCGCGTGTCAGCCCCCGGCGAGGAGCGCGACCCCCTCGCGCCCCTCCGTGCCGCCCGCACAGCCCCCGGCCCGGCCGCCGAACCCCTTCGGCCACCGGACGGACGGCTCAGTTCTGGTGGGACTGGTAATGCGTGACCGCGTCGGACGTACGGCCGGCCCCGTAGACCCGGAGGAACTCTGCCAGCTCCGGATGGGTCGGCGCGAGAGTGTCGGCCGCGTCGATGATGTCTCCCGCGGCGGCCACCGAGCGCAGCAGCGACTGGATCTCGCGGACGACCCGCTTGACCGTCGGCGCGCCCGAACTGCTCGTCGTGGCCGTGGTGTTGCTGAGCACCGAACCCCCCTGCGACTTCTTGATCTCGTCCATGCGCTCGGTCGCCTCGGCCGCGCTCACGCTGCCGTCCGCGACCTGCCCCGCCAGATCCTGCAGCAACTGCACCCGCTGGACCACGGCGGGATTGCCGATCTTCGCCCGCTGACCACTCATCAGCTGGGACAGCATCGGAGCCGACAGTCCCAGCACCCCCGCGAGACGAGCCTGGTTCAGGCCCAGGTCATCTATGAGCTTACGGAAGAGCGCCCCCAGCGGCTCCCCATACCAGTTCCGCTGCAGTTCCCGCGCTCTTGCGGTCGCTTCCTGCTGTGCGGCGTCCATGTGCGTCTCCCCATCGCTTCCCCAAAAAACCGTGGTTCGCGACAGCGAACCACGCCGAGCATCCTACGGAGAGTGGTCGTTCGCGGGGACCCCCAATCCTTTTTGCGGAATACCCCGGGTGACCCGGTACTCTGGTCTGCGACGCCCACCGGCACGTGGTTCCTCCGGCGGACGTTCCTCTTCCCGGGGCCTTAGCTCAGTTGGTAGAGCGCTGTCTTTGCATGGCAGATGTCAGGGGTTCGACTCCCCTAGGCTCCACACCAGAAAACCCCTCCGACCTGCGAATACGCAGGGCGGAGGGGTTTTTCGTGCGCACCGGGAACCCCCGGCGGATCAGCTTCGACGTGTCCTGCAAGCCGCCGCCGATCCCCGCCGCCGTACCGGCCTACCTCATCAGCGACCGGTACACCGCAGACGACCGCGGATGGGCCCGGCAGCCCCACACGCCGTGCGGGCAGTAGTCGGTGATGGCCTGGTAGAGCGGGCGCTGCCGGGCGAACCAGGTGAGCATGCCGCGCATGTACGCCGGGTCGTCGCCGTTCTCGTACAGACCCCACTCCTGGTACGAGAAGGGCTTGCCGTGGGCGCGGGCGAAGCGGACATGGGCGCGCAGACCATACGGTTCGCTCACCTGCTCGGTGAAGCGCAGCCCGCGCGGGGCGTCGTAGGCATCCATCCCGATGATGTCGACGACCTCATCCCCCGGATAGCAGCGCGGCCACGGGATCGCGTCACGGCCGCGGTTGGGCGTGAACTCGAAGCGGAAACGCTGACCGGGCACCGAGCGCATCGCGCGCACGATCCTCGCCCAGTACCTCTTCCACGCGGCCGGATCCGGGCCGCAGCGGTGGCTGTAGGTGGTGCCGTTCATCTCCCAGCCGAGGACGATGATCGTGTCCGGGACACCGAGAGCCGTCAACCGCCGCGCCAGCGCGCGGAAATGACCGTCGTAGTCACCGCGCGCCCCACGCCGAAGCTGCTCACGGACCGCACGGTCCGGCAGGTGGGCCTCCGTGCGTTCCAGCATCGGCACGTTCAGAACGAACATCCGCCGCGCACCGGCCCGGCGCCACGCCGCCCAGGACTCCAGATAACCCGGCACACCCTCGATGTTGCTCCACCGGTCGCCCGGCAGATACACGTGCCCCACCCGGGGCACGGGCCCACCGAGCCAGGCACCGAGTGCGCCCAGCCGCCCCACGTCAGCCGGCTCGTAGCCGACGTACGCGCCGTACGCGGAAGCCGCCGCGGGCTCGGGGGCACGGGCGGTGCAGGCCGAGGCCAGGAGCAGCAGTACGGCGGTCAGGGCGAGCGGCCCGCGGCGTAAGAGCTTCATCAGGGCAGCGGTCCGTCCGGTGCGAAGACTGGTCTCCGCGACTGTGACGCACGGGGGCCCCGCCGCGCCGCTCCGGCCACACCGTCGGGTGAACACGACGGTGGGGCGGAGAAACTCCGCCCCACCACTGGTACACGCCGGCGAAAAACCGGCGTCAGCGCCCTTCGTCGTGCTGTGCGGCGTCCTCCTCGGCCTCCTTCACCTGAACCTCCGGGTCCAGGACGGACTGACCGCTGCCGTCCACAGACGTCAGCCGGCCCGTCTCGGACACCTCGGTCGCGGCGGGCGGCTCGACCAACCAGTCGGGATTGGCCTGCTTGTCCCACCACTTCCAGGCGGCGTAGGCACCCCCCGCCACGAGGCCCGCGACCGCCAGCGCCTTGGCGAGCCGACCTGCACGGGCCCGCCGCTCGTGCTTGCGGATCAGCTTCTGGACCTCCTTGGGAGAGACCTGGCCACGCAGTGCTGCCAGTGCGGCCGCGCTCCGGGCTGTGGCCTCCCCGGCGACCGGGCCGGCCGCGGCGACGGCCTGCTCGATCTTCGGGCGGGAATAGTCGGCGGCCTGCCGAGCTGCCTTGCGCGTGCGTACGGCGGCCTGGTCGACCTTCGGCGGAACATGCGTACGGGCCTGCTCCAGGCGCGGCGCGAGATGAGCGCCGTACTGGACACGCGCCTGCTCGGCCGCCTGCGAGACCTTCGGCGCGAGCCGTACGCGTGCTTCGGTCGCGTAGTGCGAGGCCTTGTCCTTGGCCGTGTCGGCGTAGGGCGCCACCACTTCCGCGGCGTGCAGCACGCTGTCCTTCGCCGAGCCGGTCGCGGCGCGCACGCTGTCGATGCGGGTCACGGGATCCTCCTCCTCGGTGGCGTACGGTAATTCGACTTTCCACCCTTTTACGGATCATGCCTGCCGGAGTGCAGCCCGGCACCTGAGGGCGGGCATTCGGATCAATAACGGATGAATACGTGGCAACAGGAGCTTGCCGACGACAATGCCACGGATCGCCGCCGAGCGCCCCCGCCCGACCGATCCTCGGCCGGATCCGTGCGAGGATCGGTCGGGCACAAGCAGACAACGGAAGGCAGATCGTGGCCGAGCAGCTGTACGCCACTTTGAAGACCAACCACGGCGACATCGAAGTCCGGCTTCTGCCGAACCACGCCCCGAAGACGGTCAGGAACTTCGTCGAACTCGCCCAGGGCGAGCGCGAGTGGACGCACCCCGGCACCGGGGAGAAGTCCACCAAGAGGCTCTACGACGGCACGATCTTCCACCGCGTCATCAGCGGCTTCATGATCCAGGGCGGCGACCCGCTGGGCACCGGCATCGGCGGCCCGGGCTACGAGTTCGAGGACGAGTTCCACCCGGACCTCGGCTTCAACAAGCCCTACCTGCTCGCCATGGCCAACGCCGGCCCCGGCACCAACGGCTCGCAGTTCTTCATCACCGTCTCCCCGACGGCCTGGCTGAACCGCAAGCACACCATCTTCGGCGAGGTCACGGACCCCGCCAGCCAGAAGGTCATCGACGCCATCGCCGGCGTCAAGACCACCCGCCCCAACGACCGCCCGGTCAACGACGTCGTCATCGAGCAGGTCGTCGTGGAGACGCGCCAGGGCTGAGCCCCGGGCAACCTCCGCCAAGGGAACCAAACGCCCCGCTCAACCGTAAGGATGAGCGGGGCGGTGCATGTGGGCACGACGACCCAGGGCGATTTCGGGCAACTTCGGGCGACTTAGGGGATGGCATGAATCAGGAGGCGGGCAGCACGCCAGAGGCCCAGAACCTGCCTGGCTGCTACCGGCACCCGGACCGTGAGACCGGCATCCGCTGCACCCGCTGCGAACGCCCGATCTGCCCCGAGTGCATGGTCAGCGCCTCCGTCGGCTTCCAGTGCCCCGAGTGCGTCCGCGACGGGGGCGGCACCGGACCGGCTCCGGCCGCGGCCCGGCCCCGCACCCTCGCCGGCGGGACGGTCACGGCCGATCCCCGGCTGTTCACGAAGATCCTCATCGGGATCAACGTCGCGGTGTTCATCGCCCTCCAGGTCAACACGTCCCTGGCGGCGGACCTCAGCCTCATCGGTGCCTGGCCGCCGGCGCCCTTCCAGCCCACCGAAGGTGTCGCGGACGGGCAGTACTACCGCCTGGTGACCTCGATGTTCGCCCACCAGGAGATCTGGCACATCGGCTTCAACATGCTGAGCCTGTGGTGGCTCGGCGGACCGCTCGAAGCGGCCCTCGGCCGCGCCCGCTATCTCGCGGTCTACCTCGTCTCCGGTCTCGCGGGCAGCGCCCTGGCCTATCTGCTGGCCAGTCCGGCCACCCAGACCCTCGGCGCCTCCGGCGCCATCTTCGGCCTCTTCGGCGCGACCGCGGTCCTGATGCGCAAGCTCAACTACGACCTCCGGCCGATCATCGCGCTCCTGGTGATCAACCTGATCTTCACCTTCAGCTGGAGCGGCATCTCCTGGCAGGCCCACATCGGTGGCCTGGCCGCCGGCCTGATCACCGGCTACGGCATGGTCCACGCCCCGCGTAAGAGGCGGGCACTCGTGCAGTACGGGACCTGTGCGCTGGTCCTGCTGGTCGTCGTGGGCATGACCCTGATCAGAACGGCACAGCTGACCTGACGGGCCCGCGCGACCCCTCTGAGCGGCCCGTTTTCCACAGCGAGTACCGGATCTTGTGCATACAGTGCGGGAACAGCTGTGCCCCCTGTCGCTGACCTGTGTTTGCGCAGGTCAGGAAGGGGGCGAACAGGCTTACGGGCGCTGATGGGATGGTCGTACCGGCGTCAACGTCCGATGGGTTATCCACAGATCGTCGTCTTTTCCCCAGGTCCTGTGGATATTGCTGCAGGCTGTGGATAACTCAGCGGATAGCCCTGGGGAGAGCTACTTCCACTGGGTGGAGACGCCGAATCCGGCGGCGATGAAACCGAAGCCCACCACGATGTTCCAGTTGTCCAGAGCGTCGATGGGGAGCGAGCCGTCCGTCACATAGAAGACGACGATCCAGGCCAGCCCGATGAGGAACATGGCCAGCATCACAGGGGCTACCCAGGCGCGGCTGTTCAGTTTGATGGCGGTCGCCTGCTTCGCCGGGGGCGGCGTGTAGTCGGCCTTCTTGCGGATACGTGACTTCGGCACGAGGGTCTCTCCTGTCGATGCGCTGCGTGGCCGCGCAGGTAACTGGTCGGGCTCCGGGCAGCGTACAAGGGGACTCTTAGCGCTCCCCCGGGCGTCCGTTAGCGTAGTGCTTCCGCGGCGCCGAAGGAGATAAGGGTACGTTGAGCAATTCTGCCGACTCCCCCCAGTCCGGATCCAGTCCTGTCCGCAGGCGAGATTTCCGGCCGGTGCGGGTGCTCACCGTGGCCGTCTTCGCTCTCGCGGGACTCATCTTCTTCACGAGTTTCAACACGGCCAAGGGCACCGACATCCGCACGGACGCCTCCATGCTGAAGCTCTCGGACCTCATCCAGGAGCGCAGCCGCAACAACGGCGAGCTCGACGAGTCGAACGGCTCGCTGCGCCGGGACGTCGAGTCGCTCGCCGAGCGCGACGACGGCAGCACCAAGGCCGAGGACGACAAGCTCGCCGCCCTGGAGGAGCGGGCAGGCACCCAGAAGCTCAAGGGGAAGGCGGTCACGGTCACGCTCGACGACGCCCCGCCGAACGCGACCGCCAAGCTCCCCGGCTACCCCGAGCCGCAGCCCGACTACCTGGTCATCCACCAGCAGGATCTGCAGGCCGTGGTCAACGCCCTGTGGAAGGGCGGAGCCCAGGGGATCAAGGTCATGGACCAGCGGCTGATCTCCACCAGCGCCGTGCGCTGTGTCGGCAACACCCTGATCCTCCAGGGCCGCGTCTACTCGCCGCCGTACAAGATCCAGGCGGTCGGTGACCCCGGGAAGCTGAAGCAGGCGCTCGCGGACTCCAAGGCGATCCAGAACTACATGGTCTACGTCAATGTCTACGGGCTCGGCTGGAATGTGGCCGACGATGGCACGGTGACTCTTCCCGGCTACTCGGGCACAGTGGATCTGCAGTACGCCAAGCCCGTGGAGTGAGCACGCTGTGAGCCCCTGGAGCCGCCGGTGCGTGTCGTCGTCAGGACCGTCAGCGAGCTGTGCATCACCGTCGGCGCCCTGATCGTGTTGTTCGTCGTCTATGTGCTGTTCTGGACCGGTGTGAAGGCCGACACCGTCATGGACGACCAGATCGACCAGTTGCAGAACCAGTGGTCGCAGGGGAGCGTGCGGCAGCCGAAGGTGACGGCCGGCCCGTCCGCCTCCCCCGCCGAGCCGGCGCCGTACCGGAGTGGGAAGCCCTTCGCGATCATGTACATCCCCCGGCTTGGTTTCACGTGGAACAAGCCCGTGCTCGAAGGCACCGAGGTGGCCACCCTGAAGAAGGGGCTCGGGCACTACGCGAACACCGCGCAGCTCGGACAGCAGGGCAACTTCTCGGTCGCCGGGCACCGGCGCACCTACGGGGACCCCTTCAAGGACTTTCCGAGGCTGCGGCGAGGCGACGCGGTGGTCCTGACGGACGGAACGACCTGGTTCACGTATCGGATCGACAAAGGGCCCTACAAAACAGTGCCCACCGATATTGAGGTGATCGATCCTGTGCCACGTAAATCCGGGTACACGCGGCCTGGCCGCTATCTCACGCTGACCACGTGCGATCCGGAGTGGGGACACAGCCACCGGCTGATCGTCTGGGCACACCTGGACTCCACACAGCCTGTGGAGGACGGCAAGCCGGTTGCCCTGCGCCGTTAGTCTGGTGCGGTACGGCGTGTGTGTGGATGCCGTGGTGCGACGGAAGGGACGGCATGTACGGCTGGATCTGGCGGCATCTGCCGGGGAACGCATGGGTGAAGGCGCTGCTCTCACTCGTGCTGGTCGTTGCTGTGGTCTACGTCCTGTTCCAGTACGTGTTCCCGTGGGCCGAACCGCTGCTGCCCTTCAACGATGTGACGGTGGACAACCAGTGAGCGCGCGCATTCTCGTCGTCGACAACTACGACAGCTTCGTCTTCAACCTCGTGCAGTACCTGTACCAGCTGGGCGCGGAGTGCGAGGTGCTGCGTAACGACGAGGTGTCGACGGCGCACGCCCAGGACGGCTTCGACGGCGTCCTGCTGTCGCCCGGACCCGGTACGCCGGAGGAGGCCGGGGTCTGCATCGAGATGGTGCGTCACTGTGCCGCGACCGGGGTGCCCGTCTTCGGTGTCTGTCTCGGGATGCAGTCGATGCAGGTGGCGTACGGCGGTGTCGTGGACCGCGCGCCCGAGCTGCTGCACGGCAAGACGTCGTTGGTCGAGCACGAGGGCCGTGGGGTCTTCGCCGGGCTGCCCACGCCCTTCACGGCGACGCGCTACCACTCGCTGGCCGCGGAGCCGGCGACGGTCCCGGCCGAGCTGGAGGTCACCGCGCGGACGCACGACGGGATCGTGATGGGGCTCAGGCACCGTGAACTCCCGGTCGAGGGCGTGCAGTTCCACCCCGAGTCGGTGCTGACGGAACACGGTCATCTGATGCTGGCCAACTGGCTGGTGGAGTGCGGGGACCAGGGCGCGGTGGCGAGGTCGGTGGGGCTCGCCCCGGTGGTGGGCAGGGCCACGGCGTGACGGCCCTGCGCCCCGAGCGCGAGGACTTGTACGGCGACGCGTCGTACGAGTCCTACGGCGGCGATGCCTATCGCGGGGAGTCCTTCGCCGGTGGTTCGTCTGGTTCGTCTGCCCAGGAGCCCTACGGTCAGGAGTCCTACGGTCAGGAGTCGTTCGGGGAGGCGTCGTTCGGGGAGGCGTCTTCGGGCGCGTCCTCGGGCGGGGCGTCGGTGCCCTATGTCCCCCCGGCCGACGATGAAACGGTGGCGTTGCGGATACCCGATCCGCCGCCGCCCCCCATATCCGCCTCTGCGGCCTCTTCCGTCACATCCGCCACTCGATCCCCACAGGGCGGCCGTGCGGCCCGCAGAAAGGCCGCCAAGCGCCGTCACGGGCGTCATGGCGGTACGGCCGCCCCCGACGCGCAGCCGGAGCAGGGCGCGTCGGACGCGCCGAACTCGCCGAACTCGCCGGACGGCAAGCCGCTCTCCCGCATCGAGGCCCGCAAGCAGGCGAAGGCCCGCAAACCCGGCGCGGCCGTTCTCGCGAGCCGGGCGATCGGAGAGGTCTTCATCACCACCGGTGTGCTGATGCTGCTGTTCGTCAGCTACCAGCTGTGGTGGACCAACGTCCGGGCGCACGCGCAGGCGGACAAGGAGGCGAGCAGCCTCCAGAACGACTGGGCCAGCGGGAAGGGCGCTCCGGGCACCTTCGAGCCGGGTCAGGGCTTCGCCCTGCTGCACATTCCCAAGCTGGACGTGGTGGTGCCGATAGCGGAGGGCGTCAGCAACAAGAAGGTGCTCGACAAGGGCATGGTCGGCCACTACAGCGAGGGCGCGCTCAAGACGGCGATGCCCGATGCGAAGACCGGCAACTTCGCCCTGGCCGGGCACCGCAACACACACGGTGAGCCCTTCCGTTACATCAACAGGCTCAGCCCGGGTGACGCGATCGTCGTCGAGACGCAGGACGACTACTTCGTCTACAAGATGACGTCGACGCTTCCGGTGACGTCCCCGAGCAACACGAGCGTGATCGACCCCGTCCCCAAGGGATCCGGTTTCACCACGGCCGGCCGCTATATCACCCTCACCACCTGCACGCCGGAGTTCACCAGCAAGTACCGGTTGATCGTCTGGGGCAAGATGGTCGAGGAACGGCCGCGCAGCAAGGGCAAGCCGGATGCGCTCGTCCAGTAAGGGCAGATGACTAGTGGCAGCGACCACCGAGCAAGAGCAGAACACCGGCAACCCCGCGCCGCGCCGCCGCGGCACCGGCCGGATCGCCATGGCGGTCAGCGTCTTCGGTGAACTCCTCATCACGGCGGGCCTGGTGCTCGGCCTGTTCGTCGTCTACTCGCTGTGGTGGACGAACGTCATCGCCGACCGTGCGGCGCACAAGGAAGCCGACAAGGTGCGCGACAGCTGGATGCAGGGCCGTGACACCGGCCCCGGCGCGCTGGACACCAAGAACGGCATCGGCTTCCTGCACGTCCCCGCGATGAAGAACGGTGAGGTCCTGGTCGAGAAGGGCACCTCGACGAAGATCCTCAACGACGGCGTCGCCGGCTACTACGTCGACCCCGTCAAGGCCACGCTCCCCACCAGCGGCAAGACCGGCAACTTCTCCCTCGCCGCCCACCGCGACGGGCACGGCGCGAAGTTCCACAACATCGACAAGGTCCAGAAGGGCGACCCGATCGTCTTCGAGACCAAGGACGAGTGGTACGTCTACAAGGTCTACGCCGTCCTTCCCGAGACCTCGAAGTACAACGTCAAGGTCCTCGGCCGGATCCCCAAGGAGTCCGGCAAGAAGAAGGCCGGGCACTACATCACGCTGACGACGTGCACGCCGGTGTACACGTCTCGGTATCGGTACGTGGTGTGGGGCGAGCTGGTCCGCACGGAGAAGGTGGACAGCGAGCGGACGTTGCCGAAGGAACTGAACTGACTGAGCTCCTTGAAGGAGCTCAGTCACCTAGCATGATGGAGGCCCGAAGCCGCAACTTTCTCTTGCGGCTAGCGGTTCCCCGGCGCTCCACTGCTCCAGCAGCCCACGGTGTACGACGGTGATCCCGGTCTCGGCGGCGATGCTCAGGGCCTCAGGGGTGAAGGGGCAGGTCGCCACGTAGAGGGCCACATCCGCGTTGTGGAGAACCTTCGCCGCCCCGACGAACTTCTGGACCTCCGGGCTGGTGATGTTGAGGTAGGGCGCGAACCTCTTGCACTGCACGACGAGCCGTCGTCCGGCGGCAGTGAGCCCGATGATGTCGACACCCCGGTCCCCGCGACCGCCCTGTACGACGACGTTGGTGCAGCCGTCCCGGCGCAGCAGTTTGGCGATGTGGTGCTCGAAACAGGGCGTTGAACATCGGTACGACGGTCTTGCCGAGGATGTGGGTGATGCGTTGGTCGATGCGGTCGTTGAGGGAGACGGTCTCCCTGGGGACGGAGTTGTCCACAGGCTCGGTGCGGGCCAGGTACTCCATGTCCAGGAGGTACACACGCACCTGACGTGCGACTTCGCTGTCGCGGAGGAGCATGGCGACGTTGAGGACGGTTCGGCGGGAGAAGAGAGCGAGGGATGCGGTGCGCGACTGAATCCCACTGAGTTGCTTGAAGGAACTCAGTTCTGAACCTGTCAGAGTGTGGTAGCCGTTGGCTTCCAGCGCGGCGGTCGAGTACGAGGGAGCGAATGGCTGTGAGGCCGACCTCGGAGTAAGCCGCCACCATCGCCGTAGTCACATGCATCCCGTCCGGCAGCAGCGACAGTGCTTTGACAGAAGCCCCGTCGCCCTGTGATGGGCGGCGGGGCTTGTCCCTGTGCGGAGTTGTGCGTGCGGCTAGCCGGTTCCGCCTCCGAAGAAGCCTCCGCCGTTGTTGCCGCCGTTGTTGTTGCCGTTGCCGACGCCCACCGTGGTGAGGTTGATCTGGGTGCCGCCCGGGTTGTCGACCTCGTTGCCGCCGCCCGGGTCCTGCTGGGCCACGACCGCGGTGTCGCTCTGGTCGCTGCCGTTGGTGAACTGGATGTTCGTGAAGCCGGCGTTGTTGAGGATCTGCCGGGCCTGGGCGACCGTGCGGCCCCTGACGTCCGGGACCTCGACCTTGTCCTTCGGCTTGCCGATCTGGATGTTGACGGACGAGTTCTTCTCGACCTGGCTGCCGGCCTGCGGCGTGGTCGCGATGACCTTGCCGATCTGGTTGGTGTCGTCGGTGTCCACCTGGGTGCAGTTGCCGACGAGGTTGTTGGCCTGCATCTGTGCCCTGGCGTCGTCACAGGACTGGCCGATGACGTCCGGGACCGTCGACTTCTCCTCGGCCTTGGCGATGGTGAGGGTGATGGTGGAACCCTTCTCCACCTCTTCGCCGAGCCTCGGGTCCTGGTTCAGGACGGTGCCCTCCTTCTCGGCGGACACCTCCTTCTTGGTCTTGACGACGAACTGGTACTTGTCGTCCTGCAGCGTCTCCGTGGCCTTGTCGACGTCATCGCCGAGGACACTGGGGACGGCCACCTTGGGCGCCCCGGTGGACACCACGATGCTGACGGCGGTGTTCTTGTCGACCTTGGTGCCGGGCGTCGGGTTCTGCTCGCAGATGTTGTTCTTGGCCGTGTTCTCGCACGGCCTCTGGGTGACCTGGCCGAGCTTCAGGTCGACGTTGCCCAGCTGTTTCGTGGCGTCGGGCTGCGACTGGTTGACGAGGTTCGGCACGGCCACCTGGTCGTTGCCCGCTCCTCCGCCGCTGAAGATCCACTTGCCGATCAGGATGGCGCCGACGAGCACCAGGATGCCCGCCACCACCAGCAGGATGGTCGAGGTGTTCGACTTCTTCTGGCGGCGCCGGTCGGGACGGTCGTCGTAGCCGAAGCCACCGTCGTCCCCGTTCATCGGCGGCAGCATGGTGGTGGCGCCGGCGTCGGCGCGCAGGGCCGTGGTCGGCTGGTCGTCCGGGTAGCCGCCGTAGCCCACGGAGCCCATGGCCGCGGTGGCCGCGACCGGCTGGCCGTCGAGGCAGGCCTCGATGTCGGCGCGCATCTCGTCGGCCGACTGGTAGCGGTAGTTCGGGTCCTTGACCAGGGCCTTGAGGACGATGGCGTCCATCTCGGGCGTGATCTCGGGGTCGAAGACCGAGGGGGGCTGCGCTTCTTCCCGTACGTGCTGGTAGGCGACGGCCACCGGGGAGTCGCCCACGAAGGGCGGCCGGACCGTCAGCAGCTCGTAGAGGAGGCAGCCGGTGGAGTAGAGGTCCGACCTGGCGTCGACCTGTTCGCCCTTGGCCTGCTCGGGCGAGAGGTACTGGGCGGTGCCGATGACCGCGGAGGTCTGCGTCATCGTCATGCCGGAGTCGCCCATGGCGCGGGCGATGCCGAAGTCCATCACCTTGACCTGGCCGTTGC
Source organism: Streptomyces sp. NPDC048523 (assembly GCF_043199815.1). Lineage (NCBI taxonomy): Bacteria > Bacillati > Actinomycetota > Actinomycetes > Kitasatosporales > Streptomycetaceae > Streptomyces > Streptomyces sp. NPDC048523. The sequence goes on from NZ_JBICWQ010000005.1 coordinate 283,383, forward strand.
GCGTGAGCATCACGTTGGCCGGCTTGATGTCGCGGTGGACGATGCCGCTGCGGTGGGAGTACTCCAGCGCCTGGAGGATCCCGATGGTCATCTCCAGGGAGCGCTCCGGCAGCAGCTTGCGGCCGGAGTGCAGCAGCTCGCGGAGCGTGGAGCCGTCGACGTACTCCATGACGATGTACGGGATCGAGACCCCGTCGATGTAGTCCTCGCCCGTGTCGTAGACCGCCACGATCGCGGGATGGTTGAGCGAGGCGGCCGACTGGGCCTCCCGGCGGAACCGGGCCTGGAAGGAAGGATCACGCGCGAGGTCCGCGCGCAGCGTCTTCACCGCCACCGTGCGGCCGAGGCGCGTGTCCATGGCGAGGTAGACCTCCGCCATGCCACCACGGCCGAGCACTTGGCCCAGCTCGTACCGGCCGCCGAGGCGACGCGGCTCTTCCATAGCTTCCTACCAGCCCTCTCCGTCGGTCCCGACCGGCACGTGTGTGCCGTCGGAGGCTGCACTCCGGGCCTACCGTACCCGGCTCGCTTTGTGTGACCTGGCCAAGTGCGTCACCCGATACAGGACCGGTATCGCAACGTGCATCGATGTGGAGGTGACGTGATCGGGGTCACTGCTTGGACTTGACGACCGCCTCCATGACGCTCTTGGCGATGGGCGCCGCGAGACCGCTTCCGGAGATGTTCTCGCGGACCGCCTTGTCGTCCTGGACGACCACGGCCACCGCGACCGGGGCGCTGTCGCCGACCTTGGCGTACGAGATGAACCAGGCGTACGGGTTCTTGCTGTTGTTCTCGCCGTGCTGGGCGGTACCGGTCTTGCCGCCGACGGTGACGCCCTGGATCTGGGCCGTCGTGCCGGTGCCCTTCTGGACGACCGTCTCCATCATCGACTGGAGGATCTGCGCGTTCTCCGCGGACAGCGGCTGGCTCAGCTTCTCGGGCTCGGTCTGCTCGATGGGGTCGAGGTTGGGGGCCTGGAGGGAGTCGACCATGTACGGCTTCATCAGGGTGCCGTCGTTGGCGACGGCCGAGGCGACCATGGCCATCTGGAGCGGGGTCGCGGCGGTGTTGTACTGGCCGATGGAGGACAGCGCGGTCTGCGAGGGGTTCATGTCGTCGGAGAAGACCGGTGCGCTGGAGCGGACCGGCGTGAACTGCTCCTCGGTGAAGCCGAACTTCTTGGCCTCTTCGAGCATCTTGTCGTTGCCGAGGTCGGCGCCGATCTTGCCGAAGACGGTGTTGCACGAGTACTGCAGCGCGACCCGCAGGGTGGCGTTCTTGCAGGGGATGTTGCCCTCGTTCTTCAGCTGGGTCCTGGTACCGGTCATGGTCCAGGGCAGCGGGGAATCGGTCTTCTCGTCGGCTGTCTTGTACAGGCCGTTCTCCAGCGCCGCGGCCGCGGTGACGACCTTGAAGGTGGAGCCGGGCGGGTAGACCTCGCGCAGCGCCCGGTTGAGTGAGGGGTCGTCGGGGTTGTTCTTCTTGTCGAGCTTCTTCCACGCCTCGGCGTCGGCGTTGCTGCCGCCGGCGATCGTCGAGGGGTCGTAGGACGGGTAGGAGGCCAGCGCCAGGATCTTGCCGGTGGAGGGCTCGATGGCGGCGACCGCGCCCTTGCCGCCCTGCTTCTTCAGACCGTCGTAGGCGGCCTTCTGGGCGGCGGCGCTCAGGGTGGTGACGACGTTGCCGCCCTCCTTCGGCTTGCCGGTGAGCATGTCGAGGGTGTTGCGGAAGAAGAGCCGGTCGTCGTCGCCGGTGAGGATGCCGTCCTCGATGGACTCCAGCTGGGTGGCGCCGTAGGACTGCGAGACGAAGCCCGTGACCGGCGCCCACATCGCGCCGTCCTTGTAGGTGCGCTTGTACTTGAAGTCGCCCGAGGTCGTCTCCGCGTGCCCGGTGATGGCCTTGCCGTCGACGATGATGTCGCCGCGGGGCGTGGCGTACCGCGCGATGAGCACGCGGCGGTTGGCCGGGTCCTCCCGGAGGCTGTCGGCCTTGACGTACTGGAGCCAGTTGTCGCGGATGAGCAGGGCCAGGACCAGGAGGCCGCAGAAGATCGCGATCCGGCGCAGGGGCTTGTTCATGACGGGCGGACCACCTGGGTCATCTCGGCGTCGGGGCTGGGGGCGGGGGCGGGCGCCGGGCGGCGTGCGGTGTCGCTGATTCTGATCAGGATGCCGATCAGGGCCCAGTTGGCGATGACGGAGGAACCGCCGTACGCGAGGAAGGGCATCGTCATACCGGTGAGCGGGATCAGGCCCATCACACCGCCGGCCACGACGAAGACCTGGAGTGCGAAGGCGCCCGACAGGCCGATGGCGAGGAGCTTGCCGAAGGGGTCGCGGGCGGCGAGGGCGGTGCGTACGCCGCGCTCCACGATCAGGCCGTAGATCAGCAGGATCGCCATGAGGCCGGCCAGGCCCAGTTCCTCGCCGAAGGTGGCGAGGATGAAGTCGGAGTTGGCGGCGAAGCGGATCAGCTCGGAGTGGCCCTGTCCCCAGCCGGTGCCGAGGGTGCCGCCGGAGCCGAAGGCCCACAGGGCCTGCATGGCCTGATCGGAGTGGACGCCGGTGACACCCGGAGTGCGGCTCAGCGTGTACTCGCGCATCGGGTCGAGCCAGGCCTGGACACGTGTCTTGACGTGCGGTTCGAAGCTGGCCACGCCGACGGCGCCGGCGGCGGACATCAGCAGACCGAAGACGATCCAGCTGGTCCGCTCGGTGGCGACGTACAGCATGATGATGAACATTCCGAAGAACAGCAGCGAGGTACCGAGGTCGGTCTCGAACACCAGGATGAGGATCGAGATCATCCAGACGACGATGATCGGGCCGAGGTCGCGGCCGCGCGGCAGGTACAGGCCCATGAAGCGGCGGCTGGCGAGGGCGAGCGCGTCGCGCTTGACCATGAGGTAGCCGGCGAAGAACACCGCGAGGACGATCTTGGCGAACTCGCCGGGCTGGATGGTGAAGCTGCCGACCTGGATCCAGATCTTGGCGCCGTAGGTGATGTTGGCGCCGAGGCCCGGGACCAGCGGGAGGAGCAGCAGGACCAGCGCGCCGACCATGGAGATGTAGGTGTAGCGCTGCAGGACGCGGTGGTCCTTGAGGAAGATCAGGACGACGGCGAACAGGGCGATGCCCATCGCGGTGTAGATCAGCTGGTTGGTGGCCTTGCCGCCGGCGACGTGGATCTGCTGGAGCAGCTTGGACTGGTCGAGCCGCCAGATCGCGACGAGCCCGAGGCCGTTGAGCAGGGTGGCCAGGGGCAGCATCAGCGGGTCCGCGTACGGGGCGAACTTGCGTACGACGAGATGGGCGACGCCGGCCAGCAGACCGAGGCCCAGGCCGTAGCTGAGCAGCCCGGTGGGGACCTCGTCGTTGATGGCCAGGCCCACGTTGGCGTAGGCGAAGACCGGGATCAGGACGGCGAACACCAGCAGCGCCAGCTCGGTGTTGCGGCGGCTCGGCGCGCCGATCGCGCCGATCGTGGACGTGTGGTGCGTCGACGTGTTCGAAGTACTGCTGCTCATCGTGTGCCAGGGCCTCTCACGGCTTGCCTACTGCGTACCGCAGTTCCCGACGACCTGCTTCTCCTCGTCCGAGAGGGTGGGGCCGGGGGTGGGAGTGGGCGTCGGGGATGCGGAAGCGTTCGGGGACGGGGAGGTCGTGCTCGTCGGGGTCGGTGTGGCCTTGGACGCCAGGGAGGACTGAGTGGTTCCCGTGGTGCCGCCGGCCTGGCCCTCGCCCGTCTTGGAGTTCTTCTTGCTCTCCGTGGCCTGCGCTGCGGCCTGCTTCTTGCACGCGGAGGCCTGGACGCCCAGTTCGTCGATCTTCTTCTGAGCCGTCTTCAGGTCGCCCTCGGCGATGGTGCCCTCGACCGACTTCTGCTGGTACGGCGGCAGGTACTTGAGTTCGATCTCGGGGTGGTCCTTGGACACCTTCGAGAGCGAGACCCAGGCCAGGTCCTGGCTGATGCCGCGGTACAGCGCCACGTGCTCGCCGTTGACGCCGACGTAGTACTGGGTCTGGGTCCAGCGCCAGCCGCCGTACAGGCCGCCGCCGATGACGGCGAGCGCGAGGACCGAGTAGAACGATCTCTTCAGCCACCTGCGGCCCTTGCGGGGCTTGACGAAGTCGTCGTCGGAGTAGTCGCCGAAGCTGCCCGCGGGGATGTAGCCGGTGGTGTCGGAGGAGCCGGGCGGCCCGAACTCGCCGCCTCCGCCCTGCCCTTGGCCCTGGCGGCCGAGCCCGGAGGCGCGGCCCGCGGGGGTCTGCATGATGCCGTTGTCGTGCAGCTGGTGCTGGTTCTCGGCGACCGCGCCGACCACGACCGGGGTGTCGGAGAGCTGCCCGGCGAGGGTGTCCCCGGTGTCCAGGTCGAGGACGTCGGCGACGATGACCGTGATGTTGTCGGGGCCGCCGCCGCGCAGCGCGAGCTGGATGAGCTCCTGCACGGTCTCCTGGGGGCCCTGGTAGCTGGCGAGGGTGTCCTCGAGCGTCTGGTGCGAGACGACGCCGGACAGGCCGTCGGAGCAGATCAGGTAGCGGTCGCCGGCGCGCACCTCGCGGATGGACAGGTCGGGCTCGACGTGTTCGCCGCTGCCCAACGCCCGCATCAGCAGGGAGCGTTGGGGGTGGGTGGTGGCTTCTTCCTCGGTGATACGGCCCTCGTCGACCAGGCGCTGCACCCAGGTGTGGTCCTGGGTGATCTGGGTGAGGACGCCGTCGCGCAGCAGGTACGCGCGCGAGTCGCCGACGTGCACGAGGCCCAGGCGCTGGCCCGTCCACAGCAGGGCGGTCAGCGTGGTCCCCATGCCCTCGAGCTGGGGGTCCTCCTCGACCATGGAGCGCAGCTGGTCGTTGGCGCGCTGGACGGCCACGCCGAGGGAGGTGAGGACGTCGGAGCCGGGGACGTCGTCGTCGAGGGCGACGATGGTGGAGATGGCCTCGGAGGAGGCGACCTCACCGGCGGCGGCGCCGCCCATGCCGTCGGCGATCGCGAGCAGGCGCGGGCCGGCGTATCCGGAGTCCTCGTTGCCCTCCCGGATCATGCCTTTGTGCGATCCGGCGGCGAAGCGCAGTGACAGACTCATGCGCACCTCGCCCGTCGGCTCCGGGTACATCCGCACGGTGCCCACCCTCCGGTCGGGAGCGCGCCGGGGCCCGGGGTGGGGGCCCACGCCGCGTGCTCGCTCCGCTCGCGCCTATTCATGATGTAGCACTACTTCCGCAGCTCGATGACGGTCTTGCCGATGCGGATCGGCGCGCCCAGCGGAATCGGTGTCGGGGTCGTCAGCCGCGTCCGGTCGAGATACGTGCCGTTGGTGGAGCCCAGGTCCTCGACGATCCACTGGCCGTCGCGGTCCGGGTAGATCCTGGCATGGCGGCTGGAGGCGTAGTCGTCGTCCAGCACGATGGTGCTGTCGTGCGCCCGGCCCAGGGTGATGGTCTGGCCCTGGAGCGCGACGGTGGTGCCGGTGAGGGTGCCCTCGGACACGACGAGTTTGGTGGGGGCGTTACGGCGCTGGCGGCCCCCGGTGGCCGGCTGCTGGCGCTGCTGCGGGGGCGCCTGCCGCTGGGCCTGCTGGGCCCGGCCTGCTTCCCGGCGCGAGCCGCGCTGGGTGACGCGCGTACCGAACAGGTCGCTGCGGATGACCTGCACGGCCACGATCACGAACAGCCACAGTACGGCCAGGAAACCCAGCCGCATGACCGTCAGGGTCAGCTCTGACATTGCCCCCGCTTCACCCTTCGGCTTGCCGGTAAATGATGGTGGTACTGCCCACGACGATCCGCGAGCCGTCGCGGAGCGTAGCGCGGGTGGTGTGCTGCCCGTCCACCACGATGCCGTTGGTGGACCCGAGATCCTGGATCGTCGAGGGCGTTCCGGTCCGGATCTCACAGTGCCGGCGCGAGACGCCGGGGTCGTCGATCCGCACGTCGGCTTCGGTGCTGCGGCCCAGCACCAGCGTGGCGCGGGAGATCTGATGGCGGGTGCCGTTGATCTCGATCCAGTGGCGGGTGCGGGAGCCCGGCGCGGGCGCGCCGACCGGGCCGCCGCCCGGGCGCGGGGCCTGGGCGGGCTGCGGATAGCCGTAACCGCCACGGCCGGGCGGCGGGGCGGCCGGCATGGGCGGGGCGCCCGCCGGAGCGGCCGGCGGGTAGCCGTAGCCGCCCGCACCGGGCGCCGGTGCGCCGGGCCGGCCGGCCGGGGCCGCGGTTCCGGGGGCCTGCTGGTTGGTGGAGGAGGCGAGCGTACGGCTGCGCACCCGGTACAGACCGGTGTCGAGGTCGTCGGCCTTCTCCAGGTTGACCTTGATCGGGCCCATGAAGGTGTAGCGCTGCTGCTTGGCGTAGTCCTGCACCATGCCGGCCAGCTCGTCGCCGAGCTGGCCCGAGTAGGGGCTGAGCCGCTCGAAGTCGGGCGTGCTCAGCTCCACGATGAAGTCATTGGGTACGACCGTGCGGTCGCGGTTCCAGATGGTCGCGTTGTTGTCGCACTCCCGCTGGAGCGCTCCCGCGATCTCCACGGGCTGGACCTCGGACTTGAACACCTTGGCGAAGGTGCCGTTGACCAGACCTTCGAGACGCTGCTCGAACTTCTTCAGGACTCCCATGAGGCACCTCCTCCGTCCTTGCCGTCCTGGGTACTGCGCCGGCTGCTTACCTGGTACTGCTTACTGATCGTATCCACGCGCCGGTGAATCGGCTGGTTCCCCCTGTCGGCACGGTCGACGGGTGTCGACGCCTCCGAAGTTCCCTGTGGAGCTCCACTTCGAACTCCGCAGTCGAACTCCTCTGTGCACTCCTTGGTCAAGGATCGTAGAGGCGGCCGCAGACCAGTGTCCCGCACCTGACTGTGGACCCTTGCCTGCTCTGGGGGAGACGGGGGCTACCGGTACGAGGTTGATACGTGAACCGGCACAGGTTGATACGTGAACCGGCATGGTCGAAACGTGGCCGACCGCACCCCGGATCGGCGGACCCCTTCCGAAGCCGCTGGTGGGCGGCTGCCCCCGGATATGGGATGTGAATCCACCCCCTTCAGCGTGCTAATGTTCTGCGTGTCGGAAGGCGCCGCACCGCAAGGCGAGGAGCCCGAGGACACACCCAATGCGCGGGTGGCGGAATAGGCAGACGCGCTGGATTCAGGTTCCAGTGCCCGAAAGGGCGTGGGGGTTCAACTCCCCCCTCGCGCACCACTGAAAGCCCCTCAGGTCCTGGACCTAAGGGGCTTTCTGGTTGCCCCTTTCCCGGGGGCGGGTGGTGGCGTGGCTCACGCTGTGAGCTCTCTCTCACTCCCTCGTACCGGCCGGTTCGACGGCCCCGCGACGCATCGCCCAGGCGGCAGAGGCCACCGAGAACGCCACGGCGAGGACCGCGCAGGCGCCGGTGACCGCGCCCAGTTCCGGCCACGGCATCCGCATCGGCGCGTGTACCGACAGCCGCTCCAGCGCTCCCCGCATCCCGGCCAGGTTGAGCCCGGCGACCAGGATTCCGAGCACTGCGCCCGCCGTCACGACCGTCAACGTCTCGGCGCCGACCAGCCGCAGCACCTGCCGGCGGGTGGCCCCGGCGAGGCGGAGCACGGCGAGGTCACGCACCCGGTCCGAGGTCGCCATGACCATCGTGTTGGCGAGGGAGATCCCGCAGTAGAGCAGGGCGATGCCGAGGACCAGCAGGAAGCCGTACCAGGTGGTCCGGTCGGTCCCGGGGCGGCTCGCCCGCAGCCACTCGTCCCGGGTGAGGACGTGTCCGCCCGCCTCGCGCAGTTCACCGGCCACGACAGCGGGGTCGGTGCCGGAGGCGAGGGTGACGTCGACGCGGTCGACAGGAGCGCCGGCAGCGTTGGCCGGGGTGACGTAGACGCCGTTGTCGCCGGTGCCGGTCGTCATCACCGCGGCGATCCGCAGCGACTTCCTGGTGCCGTCGCCGAGCCACACGTCCACGGACTGCCCCACGGTGTGCCGCTGCCACTCCTCGTTGACGATGATCGACCCGTCGTCGAGGTCGCTCACCTTCCCGGCGGCCAGGGGGAGACGGGTGGTCGCGGCGAGCGGCGCGGCCTGGGCGGCGCGGGCCTCGGACCTGACGAGGGCCACGCCGTCCTCCAGGACGAAGACGGCGCTCGACGAGGTCGCGGAGGCTGTGGTGCCGGGGATCGAGCGGAGCTCGTGGAGTGTCTGCGCGTCGAAACCCGTGGTCCCGTCGGGGGCGGGGACGACCACGAAGTCGGCCGTGCTCCGCTCGCGCGTCTCGGTGGCCCTGGCCTCGTTCAGCGTGGCGGTCGCGCCCAGCAGCGAGCCCGTGAGGGCGACGGTGACCAGGACGGGCGCCGCGACGGCTGCCGTACGGCGGACTGCCGCGGCGGCGTTCTCCCGCACCAGCATCCCTGCCGCGCCCGGCAGTTGGGCCGGCAGCCAGGCCAGCAGCCGGATCAGCGGGCCCACCAGGAGCGGCGCGAGCAGCGCGACCGCGGTGATCAGCAGCATCGGACGGCTGACATAGGTCTTGCGGTGCAGCAACTCACCCGGATCGGTGACCAGGGCCACGGCCAGCGTCACCGCTGCGGTCACCAACAGACCGCCCCCGAACAGCAGACGGCCCCAGGTCATCGCTCCGGCGTCCACGGAGGCCTCGCGCAGTGCTTGGGCGGCGCCGGTCCGCCCCGCCCGCCAGGACGCGGCGATCACACCGAGCAGTGCGACGAGCAGACCCGTCCAGAAGGCCATGTGGTACGGCCACGTGGAGTCGCCGATGGTGAACCAGTTCGGGGCCAGGCCGACGTCGACCACCTGGTAGGCGAGGCGTGGAGCGCCGTACGAGCCGAGCACACAGCCGGTGGCCGAGGCGAGGACGCCGACCAGCAGTGCCTCCGCGCACACCGTCCGGCGGATCTGTCCGGGCGTGGCTCCCGCGGTGCGCAGCAGTCCGAACTCCCGGCGCCGCTGTGCGACCGCGAAGGCGAAGGTGGACGCCACGACGAACACCGACACGAACGCGGTGACTCCGCCCGCGGTCCCGAACAGGGCGTTCATCGCGGTGAGCGCCTTGTGGTCGGGGTCGGGGTCGGGGTCGGCGAGGCGGCGGGCGCTGCCGGTGAGGACGCGGACTGATTCGCCCTTCACTGCTGCTCGTACGTCTCGCGCATCCGCCTCCACCACGAGTTGCGTGCTGTTGGGGGACAACTCGGCGGCCCGGGCGTCGGTGTGGAAGACGGCGGCCTCGAAGCCTCGGGAGTGGACGGTGCCCACGACTCGCACGGTGCCGCGGTCGGTGCGCAGCCGGTCGCCGGGGTGCGTCCAGTCACCGGTGACGACCACTTCGTCCGCGGCGCGGGGTGCGCGGCCTTCTGCGATCTCGTACGGGGCGAACGCGGCGGTGGACCAGGGGTGGCCGACGAGATGGCGGGGGCCGCCCTCGGCGCGTACCGGGAAGGAGCGGTCCGGGATGACCGTGCCGAGCCGCTTCAACGTGGCCACGGTTGTCTCGGGAACCGCGCGGGGGTGGGCGAGTTGGCGTGTTTCACGTGAAACATGGGCGCCGGTCGAGGTCGGCACGGTCAGGGTGTTCCGGCCCTGGACGACGACGGGTGCGGTGGCGAATCGCTCGGGCCGTCGCTCCGGTGCGTCCAGCGAGGAGGCGAGGGTCAGACCCATCACCGCGAGCAGGGCGACGCCGAGGGAGAGGGCGACGAACGTGCCCAGGAACGTCGACCAGCGGGTGCGGAGAGTGTGGAGGGCGATGGTCAGCACGGCCGGCCCTCGGGGTGGGTGACGAGTGTGGGGTGGAGTGTGGGAGGGGTGGTCGGCCGGGCTGGTGGTGTGGTCTTCAGCGTGGCCAGGTGGGTGGCGATGGCGTTCGTGCCGGCTCCGACGAGTTCGCCGTTGACCCGGCCGTCGACGAGGAAGACCACGCGGTCGGCACAGGACGCGGCCACCGGGTCGTGGGTGACCATGACGACCGTCTGGCCCTCACGGTGGACCATGGTCCGCAGCAGGGCCAGTACCTCGCGCCCGGTCCGCGAGTCCAGGGCGCCGGTCGGTTCGTCGCCGAAGAGGACCTCGGGACGGGTGACCAGGGCACGGGCCAGGGCGACACGCTGCTGCTGACCGCCGGACAGCTCTGTCGGCCGGTGCCGGGCGCGCTCGGCGAGGCCGACCTGCTCGAGCACCTCGCGGATCCGGGCCCTCGGAACACGCCGGCCGGCCAGCCTGAGCGGCAGGGCGACGTTCTGCTCGGCGGTGAGTGCGGGCAGCAGGTTGAACGACTGGAAGACGAACCCGATGCGCTCCCGCCGCAGGAGGGTCAGCTTGGTCTCGCTGAGCGTCGTGAGCTCGGTGCCGCGCAGGGCGACCGAGCCCGAGGTGGGCCGGTCCAGGCCCGCGGCGCACTGCAGCAGGGTCGACTTGCCGGAGCCGGACGGGCCCATGACAGCGGTGAAGGTGCCGTGGGGGAAGGCGAGGGTGACGTCGTGGAGTGCGGTGACGGTCAGGGTGGTGTCGTCTCGTGAGGCGCGTCTGCTGGTCCTGTGGTGCGTCCTGCCGCATGTCCTGCCGTACGTCTTGCTGACGGATCGCAGGCTGATGGCGTCCGTGGTCATGGGTCCCCCACTCGTCCGGTCTCTTCGGTGTTCGGTGGCTCCACGAAACCGCGCGGAGGGGTGCGGGCGCAGTGCGGCGGGACCGAGACCCGGGGTAGGGCAGGCCATACCCCCACTCCTCCGTCCTGGCCCATGGCCCCGTCCCGCGCCGCGCTCCTACGGTGATCCGCATGCATCCTCGGAATGTGTGGCAGGCCATGTCCCGGCCCGGCTTCCTGCTGTCGGCATGGCCATGGCGCTCGGTCGGTTACCTGCTGAGCGGTGCGGTGGCCGGTGCGGTCGCGCTGGTGGGGATCGGGACGCTGGCGGTGGTCGGCGGGGCGCTCACCGTCGTACTCGTGGGACTGCCGCTGCTCGTCATGCCGGCGCTGTCCGGTGTCGTGGTCGCCCGGGTGGAACGGCGGCGGCTGCGCCTGGTCGACGCGGACCCGGTACCCGATCCGCACCGGGCGCCCGCCGCCACCGGGCTGTGGGCCTGGCTGACGACACGGCTGAGGGAACCGTCGACCTGGCGTGAACTCGGGTACACCCTGCTGTTCGCCGGGCTGCTCTGGCCCGTCGACGCCCTCGCGGTCACCGTCGCCCTGCTCGTTCCGGTCTCCATGGCCGCCGCGCCGCTGCTGATGGCCACGGTCGGGGACGGCCGGGAGGCGAAGGTCCTCAAGCAGTGGACGGTCACCACCTGGCCGACGGCCTTCGCGGTCGCCGTGCTCGGGCTGCTGCTCCTGGCGGCCGGCCTGTACGCACTGGGGGTCGTGGCGGGTGCCCGGGCCGGGCTGACGCGTGCGCTGCTCGCCTCGCGCGAGGGCGAACTGGACGCCAGGGTGGTCGAACTGAGCCGTTCGCGCGTGCGGTTGGTGGACGCCTTCGAGGCGGAACGCAGACGCATCGAACGCGATCTGCACGACGGCGCCCAACAGCGCCTGGTCGCCCTGACGATGACCCTCGGCCTGGCCCGCCTCGACGCCCCGCCCGGACCGCTCGCCGACCAGCTCGCCAAGGCCCACGACGAGGCGGGCAAGGCCCTGGCCGAACTGCGTGAGCTCATCCAGGGCATCCATCCCAAGGTTCTCGCGGACTACGGCCTGACCGCCGCCGTCGCCGACGCCGCGGACCGTTCCGTCGTCCCGGTCGACGTCGATCTGCCGGTGCCGGGGCGGCTGGACCAGGCCGTGGAGGCGGCCGCCTACTTCGTGGTCTGCGAGGCCCTGGCCAACGTCGCCAGGCACAGCGGGGCGGGCCGGGCCGAGGTGCGCGGTCGCCACTCCCGCGGTCGGCTGCTGCTGGAGGTGCGGGACGACGGCCGCGGCGGCGCGGACCCCTCGGCGGGCAGCGGGCTGACCGGACTCGCCGACCGGGTGTCGGTCCTGGATGGCACACTCTCCCTGTCCAGTCCGCCGGGCGGTCCGACCCTGTTGCGTGTGGAGTTCCCTTGCGAGGTGACCGAGTCGGCCCAGGCGCGCGGGACGGACGGGGTGACGGCACAGCGCGATCGCTCCGGGTAGTGCTCGCCGAGGACAGCGTGCTGCTGCGCGAGGGGCTCATCGGCCTGCTCGGCCGGTGCGGCCACCAGGTCGTCGCGGCGGTCGGCGACGCCGAGGCACTGCTGGTCGCGGTCGAGGAGCACAGCCCCGACATCGTCGTGACGGACGTCCGTATGCCGCCCGGCTTCCAGGACGAGGGGCTGCACGCGGCCGTCCGCCTGCGGGAACGGCGCCCCGGCCTGCCGGTGCTGGTCCTCAGCCAGTACGTGCAGCGGGCATACGCCTCCGAACTCCTCGACTCCGGAGACGGCACCGGTGTCGGCTATCTGCTCAAGGACCGGGTCGGCCAGGTCGAGCAGTTCGTCGACGCCCTGTGCGAGGTCGCGGACGGCGGCACGGTCGTGGACCCCGAAGTCGTACGGCAGCTGCTGCGCCGTCGCCGCGACCCGCTGGAGCGGCTCACCCCGCGCGAGCGCGAGGTCCTCGCGCTGATCGCCGAGGGGAAGTCCAACGGGGCCATCGCCCGGGAACTGGTGGTGTCCGAGGCCGCGGTCGGCAAGCACATCGGCGGCATCCTGACGAAGCTGGACCTGCCGCCGGCGGAGGAGACACATCGGCGGGTGCTGGCGGTGCTGGCGTACTTGCGGGCGTGAGACTTTCCTCCCGGGGTTCCCCGGGCTCCCCGGGTTGCCGGGCTCCCCGGGTCTTCCACAGCCGTGGAGTTGTCCACAGGGTCTGACGCGTTTCGGCTGGTGGTTGTACGGTCGGCACGAGTTGATGTTCTTGCGAGTCACGGGGGAGGCGGTCGGTGTGGTCGGTGCCGGAGTGGAGGCGAAGGCCGGGGCGCATGCCGGCGAGGGGGCCGAGGCGCGGGAGGTGCCGGCCCCGGGGACGGCCGATGCGGGCGAGGGCCCGGCCCGGCGGCGGCCCCGGGTGCGCGGCTTCGCCCAGTGGCCCGCCGAGGGCTCGCCCAAGAAGGAGGGCAAGGCCCTGCGGGAGAGCGTCCCGCGCAGTGCCCATGCGGCGCTCGACCTCGACATCTCCCGCCCCGGTGCGGTCGAGGCCGTCGAGGAGTCGAGCCGGGGCCGCATCCCCGAGCTGACCCCGCTGCGGGTGGGCCGGATGGCGGCCACGCCGTTCGCCTTCCTGCGCGGCTCGGCAGGCCTCATGGCGTACGACCTGGCCGGCACCCCGATGACCAGGATCCGCGCCCAGATCTGCGGCGACGCGCACGCGGCGAACTTCGGCCTGTACGGCGACGCCCGCGGCGACCTGGTCATCGACCTGAACGACTTCGACGAGACGGTGTACGGCCCCTGGGAGTGGGACCTCAAGCGCCTCGCCGCCTCCCTGGTCCTCGCGGGCCGGGAGATCGGCGCCGACGAGGACACCTGCCGCGCGGCGGCGCACGGGGCGGTGGGCGCGTACCGGCGCACCATGCGGCTGCTCGCCAAGCTCCCGGTGCTGGACGCGTGGAACGCGATCGCGGACGAGGAGCTCGTCTCCCACACCGACGCCCATGAGCTGGTCGGCACGCTGGAGCGGGTCTCGGAGAAGGCGCGGGCCAACACCAGCGGCCGTTTCGCGGCGAGGTCGACGGAGCTCACCGAGGACGGCGGCCGGCGCTTCGTGGACGCCCCGCCGGTGCTGCGCCGGATGCCCGACGAGGAGGCCGCGGCGGTGGCCGCGTCCCTGGAGCACTACCTGACCACGATCTCCGAGGACCGTCTCCCGCTGCTGGCCCGCCACGCGGTGCACGACGTGGCGTTCCGCGTCGTCGGCACGGGCAGCGTGGGCACCCGCTCCTACGTCGTCCTGCTGCTGGACCACCGCGGCGAACCGCTGGTCCTCCAGGTCAAGGAGGCGCGGGCCTCGGCCCTGCTGCCGCACCTGGTCACCGCGGGCTTCGACGCCCCGCCGGTCGACCACGAGGGCCGCCGGGTGGTCCAGGGCCAGAAGCGGATGCAGGTCGTGAGCGACATCCTGCTGGGCTGGACGACCGTCGAGGGCCGTCCCTTCCAGGTCCGCCAGTTCCGCAACCGCAAGGGCAGCGTCGACCCGGCCGCCCTCTCCGCCGACCAGATAGACGACTACGGCCGTATGACCGGCGCCCTCCTGGCCCGCGCCCACTCGCACAGCGCCGATCCCCGCCTCATCTCCGGCTACTGCGGCAAGAACGACGAACTCGACGAGGCGATCGCCACGTTCGCGGTGACATACGCGGACCGGACGGAGGCGGACCACGCGGAACTGGTGGCGGGGGTCCGGTCGGGGAGGGTGGCGGCGGAAACGGGGGTGTGACGCAGCGGCCGGAACAGGACGTCCTCGGCCGGGAGCGCACGTGCGGGCTGCCCCGGTTTCCCGGATGGCGTCCGGCTCCCGTCAGCACAGTTACGCTGTTCGGATGACGTCCCCCGAAGCTGACCCCCAGGGCGCAGCCGCCGCAGGTACGGAGCGGTTGGAGCGGGCCGTGCGGGCCGCGGAGCAGGCGCTCATCGAGTACGAGATCGCGGTGGAGACCTTCCGCATCGAGGTGGAGAACTTCTCCCGCCTGCACCACCAGAAGCTCGGCCCCATGTACACCCGCCTCGACGAGCTGGACGCGCAGATCGCGGAGATCCGGGCCGCCCGCAGTGGTGACCCCGAGGATCTGCGCAAGGCGGAGGAGGCCCGCGCGCGCGTGCTGCCGATGCCCGGCGTCGAGGAGCTGTTCCACGGCTGGATGGACGGGGAGGGCCTGTTCCCGGAGGCCGCCGCGATGCTCACCGACCAGCAGGTGCGGCCCCCGCAGCGGGTCCGCCCCAGCGACGAGGCCCGCAAGCTCTACCGCGAGCTCGTCCGCAAGGCCCACCCGGACCTCGCCCAGGAAGACACCGAGCGGGCGCGTCGCGAGGAGTTCATCACCCGGGTCAACGGGGCCTACTCGCGTGGCGACGAGCCTCTCCTGCGGGAACTGGCCGAGGAGTGGGCCGCCGGCCCCAAGCCGCCGGAGCAGGGTCCCACGCCCAGCGGGGAGCTCTACGCCCGCCTCGAATGGCTCTCCCGGCGCAAGGAACTGCTCTCGGTCGTCGCGCGGGAGCTGGAGGAGAGTGCGATCGGCTCGATGCTCCGGATGGCTCCGGAGGACCCGGACCGCCTCCTGGAGGAGATCGCCGAGAAGCTCCTGTCAGACGTCTCCACGCGCGAGGCGGAGCTCGCGGAGCTGCTCGCTCAGGAGTGACCGGCCGCGTCCCCCGGGGCGTCGGGTAGCGTCGGTCCCATGAATTTCGGTGCTGGTGTGCCCACGGTCCAGGTCACGGACCTCAAGGACGGCGATTTCCTGCTGGACGTCCGTGAGGACGACGAGTGGCAGGCGGGTCATGCCGAAGGGGCGCTGCACATCCCCATCAGTGAGTTCGTGGCCCGCTACGGCGAGCTGACCGAGGCCGCCCCGCAGGACGGCCGGGTCCACGTGATCTGTCGTTCCGGCGGCCGTTCGGCCCAGGTCACGATGTATCTGGCCCAGCAGGGCATCGACGCGGTGAACGTCGACGGCGGGATGCAGCTGTGGGCCGAGGTCGGCCGCCCCGTGGTGACCGACGACGGCCGACCGGGTTTCGTGCTCTAGCTTCGCCAGCCGAGGGGACGGCGGGACTTCGAGGCGGGTGTCGGCGGCGGAGCCCGGTTTGGTGGGTGGCGGGCGGTCAAGCCTGGTGGTGGCTGTGGCTGCCTGGTCGTCGTCCCCGCCGCTCGGTCGGCGTGGCCACCACGCGCACCCGGCGTGCCCATCGCCCCGCTCTCCTGCTGTCGCTTGCGCCGTTGCGGTCCGCGTCAGCCCAGGGGATGCGCTGCCAGCAGATCCCCCAGCGCCTCCTCGTGCGCCGCCGCCGGACCGAGCGACAGCTCCAGGTGCTTGGCCCAGGCGTGGTACCGGTGCAGGGGATAGTCGGTGTCGGCGCCGAAACCGCCGTGCAGATGCTGTGCCGTCTGCACCACCCGCCGCACCCCCTCCGATGCCCAGATCTTCGCCACGGCGACATCCCCCGCGACCGGCAGCACGCCCCGCGCTCCCGAGGTGAGCCGCCACGCGGCCTGCCACAGCGTGACCTCCATCGCGCGCAGGTCGATGTAACGGTCGGCGGCCTGCACGGCGACGGCCTGGAAGGTGGCCACCGGAAACCCGAACTGCTCCCGCTTGCTGGTGTATTCACTGCTCATCCGCAGCACCCGCTCACCCAGCCCGAGCGCCAGCGCACAGGTCCCGGTGGTCAGCAGATCCCGCAGCCACTCCCACGCGCCCTCGCCATCGATCACGTCCCGTGCGCCGATCCGCACCGCCTCCAGCCGCAGCTCGCCCAGCCGTTCCCCGCTGGTGGAGAACTGCTCGCCGAGCGCGACCCCGTCATGGACCCGGGGCACCAGTGCGAGGACGGTCCGGCCCGCGGCCGTATGCGCCGGTACGACGACGAAGTCCGCGTCGTACGCCCACGGCACCGCCGTCTGCACCCCGTCCAGGATCCAGTCGGCGCCCTCCCCTTCCCCCTCTTCCTGCCGCGCGGTGACGGCGAGTTCGGCAGGGTCGTGTCCGGTGCGGCCGCTGGCGGCGACGGTCAGCACGACTTCCCCGCGCCCGGCCCGCTCCAGCAGTTCCCCCTTCAACTCCGGTCCGCCATAAGCCTGTACGGCCGCCATGGCCGCGCTGCTCTCCAGCAGCGGCACCCGCGCCAGCACCTTCGCCGACTCGCGCAGCACCAGGCACAACGCGACGGCGTCCAGGCCTGCCCCGCCGTACTCCTCGGCCGACATCAGGCTCAGCAGGTCCGCGTCGCCGAGCCTGGCCCACAGCGCACGGTCGAACTCATCGGCCACGGCACCCGTGGTCAGCGCCGGGGACGGCACCGCGTCCGGTGCGACATCGGCGAACACCCCCCGCGCCGCCTCGGCCGCCGCCTGCTGCTCCTCGCTGAAGGTGAAGTCCACGGTCCCTGTCCTTCCGAAGGGTCGGCAGATCAGGTCAGCCGATCTGACGGTCCGTCAAGATAGAACAGGTTCTAGAAGAAGGGAACGGGCTCCCGCAGGCCTACCTGTCGAAGTCCAGCTCCACCTTCTCCGTCACCGGATGCGACTGGCACGCCAGCACATAGCCCGCCTGTGTCTCCTCCGGCTCCAGCGCGAAGTTGCGGTCCATGCGCACCTCGCCGGAGACCAGGAAGGCCCGGCAGGTCCCGCACACCCCGCCCTTGCAGGCGTAGGGCGCGTCGGACCGGTTGCGCAGCACCGTCTCCAGCAGCGACTCGCCGTCCTGGACGGGCCAGCTGCCACCACGTCCGTCGAGCCGGGCGGTCACCGTGCTGTGCGCGGGTGCGGGAACCGTCCGCGCCGGGGCAGCCCCCGCGTCCACATGGAAGATCTCCTCGTGGATCCGGGTACGGGCGACCCCGAGCTCCCGCAACGCCTTCTCCGCACCCTGCACCAGTCCGAACGGTCCGCACAGGAACCACCCCGCCACCCGGTCCACCGGCAGCAGCGCCGGCAGCAGTGAGGTCAGCCGCTGCCGGTCGAGCCGCCCGGACGGCAGCCCCGCCTGCTGCTCCTCCCGGGAGAGGACCGTGACCAGCTGGAACCGCTCGGGGTAGCGGTCCTTCAGGTCGGCGACCTCCTCCAGGAACATCGTCGACGCGGACGTACGGTCGCTGCGGATCAGACAGAACCGGGCCTCGGGCTCACGCGCCAGCACTGTCGCCACGATCGACAGCACCGGGGTGATGCCACTGCCACCGACGATCGCCGCGTACAGGCCGGGCGCCGGGTCGAGGGTGAAGCGGCCCGCCGGCGTCATCACCTCCAGCACGTCGCCGACGTTGATCTCCTTGAGCGCGTACGTCGAGAAGGCGCCGCCCTCCACCAGCCGCACACCGACCCGCAGTTCGCGCGGCCCCTCTGCACCGGGTGCCGGGGAGCAGATGGAGTAGGTCCGGCGTATCTCCTTGCCGTCGGCCGTGCGGCGCAGGGCCAGATGCTGGCCCGCGGAGTGCCGGAACTCCTCGCACAGCTCGGGCGGCACGGTGAGGGTCAGGGCCACGGAGTCGTCGGTGAGACGGTCGACCGCGGCCACCGGGAGCGGGTGGAAGCGGGCCATCACAACTCCTTGAAGTGGTCGAACGGTTCACGGCAGTCCAGGCATCGCCGCAGCGCCTTGCACGCGGTCGAGGAGAACCGGCTGAGCAGCTCGGTTTCGGCGGAGCCGCAGTGCGGGCAGCGGACGGCTTCGGCCTTCGCGTCGAGTGTCCGCGTCGGTCCCAGTCCCACCGTGACCGGTCCGGCCGCTGCCGCGCGGGGTGGCGCTATGCCGAACTCCCGCAGCTTGCGGCGCCCTTCGGCCGTGATGTCGTCGGTCGACCAGGCGGGCGCGAGCACGGTGCGGACGGTGACCTCGCGCACCCCGTGTTCGCGCAGCACCCGCTCTATGTCCAGGGACATCGCCTCGATGGCCGGGCAGCCGGTGTACGTCGGGGTCAGTTCGACCTCGACCGAGTCCGCGCCCCGCATGTGCACCGCGCGCAGCACACCCAGCTCGTGCAGAGTGAGCACGGGCAGTTCGGGGTCGGGCACGGAACCGGCGAGCGCGAACAGCTCGGTCTCCAGCGGGGTGAGCGTCACCATGACGCCCCCGGGTGACTGCGGTGCAGGTGCTGCATCTCGGCGAGCATCCGCCCGAAGGACTCGGTGTGCAGGCCCTGCCGCCCCGCGCCTGCGGCCCAGGCACCCGAGCGCGGCCCTTCGGGGACGCTCAGGGTGGCCCGGCGCAGGATCTCCCCCACGGATTCGAGCCAGGCGGCCTCCATGCGCTCCGCGTCGACCTCCACCCCCTCCACCGGCTGGAACATCTCACCGGTGAACCGCCACAGCGCCTCGGATGCCCGCAGCATCCGCGTGTGGCTCTCCTCGGTGCCGTCGCCGAGCCGCAGGGTCCACTGCTCGGCGTGGTCGCGGTGGTAGGCGACCTCCTTGACAGCCTTCGCGGCGAGTGGGGCGAAGAGGCCGTCGCCCGCGGCCAGTTCGGCGTAGAGGAGGTGCTGGTAGGTGGAGAAGTAGAGCTGGCGGACGATGGTGTGGGCGAAGTCGCCGTTCGGCTGTTCCACCAGTTGGAGGTTGCGGAAGGCGCGCTCCTCGCGCAGATACGCCAGTTCGTCCTCGTCGCCGGCCAGGGACAGCAGCACCCGGGCCTGGCCGAGCAGGTCGAGGGCGATGTTGGCGAGGGCGACCTCCTCCTCCAGGACGGGGGCGTGGCCCGCCCACTCGCCGAGGCGGTGCGAGAGCACCAGCGCGTCGTCACCGAGCGCCAGGGCCGCCGCCGTGGGAATCGGGGAGGGCGTGGGGGCCGGGGACGGTGCGGGGGCGGCCGTTGTCTCAGGTGCGGTCACAGGTGCTTCACCCCCTCCGGGATCTCGTAGAACGTGGGGTGCCGGTACGGCTTGTCGGCGGACGGCTCGAAGAACGGGTCCTTCTCGTCGGGTGAGGAGGCCGTGATCGCGGACGAGGGCACCACCCAGAGGGAGACGCCCTCACCGCGCCGGGTGTACAGGTCGCGGGCGTTGCGCAGGGCGAGCTCCGCGTCCGGGGCGTGCAGGCTGCCGGCGTGGGTGTGGGAGAGTCCGCGGCGCGAGCGCACGAAGACCTCCCACAGGGGCCAGTCGGTGTTCGTCATGCGCGCGTCGCTCCTGTCTCGCCGGTGTGCTTCGCCGCGTGGGCCACGGCCGCCTCCCGCACCCAGGCGCCTTCTTCGTGCGCCCGCCGGCGCTGGGTGATCCGCTGTTCGTTGCACGGCCCGTTGCCCTTGAGGACCTCCCGGAACTCCGCCCAGTCGATGGGGCCGAAGTCGTGGTGCCCGCGCTCCTCGTTCCACCGCAGCTCCGGGTCGGGGAGCGTGAGGCCGAGGGACTCGGCCTGGGGGACGCAGATGTCGACGAAACGCTGGCGCAGCTCGTCGTTGGAATGGCGCTTGATCTTCCAGGCCATCGACTGCGCGGAGTGCGCGGACTCGTCGTCGGGCGGGCCGAACATCATCAGGGACGGCCACCACCAGCGGTCCACCGCGTCCTGGGCCATCGCGTGCTGCTCGGGCGTGCCGTTGCTCAGAGCCAGCAGGAGCTCGTACCCCTGGCGCTGGTGGAAGGACTCCTCCTTGCAGATGCGGACCATCGCACGCGCGTACGGGCCGTAGGAGCAGCGGCACAGCGGGACCTGGTTGGTGATCGCGGCGCCGTCCACCAGCCAGCCGATCGCGCCGACGTCCGCCCAGGTCAGGGTCGGGTAGTTGAAAATCGAGGAGTACTTCTGGCGGCCGGTGTGGAGCTTGTCGAGGAGCTCGTCGCGGCCGGTGCCGAGGGTCTCCGCCGCGCTGTAGAGGTAGAGGCCGTGCCCCGCCTCGTCCTGGACCTTGGCCATCAGGATGGCCTTGCGGCGCAGGGAGGGCGCGCGCGTGATCCAGTTCGCCTCCGGCTGCATGCCGATGATCTCGGAGTGGGCGTGCTGCGCGATCTGGCGGACCAGGGTCGCGCGATAGGCGTCGGGCATCCAGTCGCGCGGCTCGATGCGCTCGTCGGCGGCCACGGTGGCGTCGAAGACGCTCTGGTACGCCGTGGTGTCGTCGCCGACGGCGCCCTGAGCGCCGTACGTCCGTGTGCTCGCCGTCTGGTGCGCGGCTGCTGTCGCCATGAGGCCCCCTCGACCTGGGCTCCGCCGGAACCTACTCCCGACCGATCGTTCGGTTCGTGCGATTCCATGGTGTGCCGGGCGCCGTAAGGTGTCAACCGCTGTGGAAAACCCACCCGACGGCCTGTGGAAAACCGAAAACCGGTGCGGGAGTGAGAACGGCCACGGCGGGGCCGGCCGACAGGGGGTGTGCGCGGCGGTCGGGCCTGAGTACCGTGCCGTGCGAGCCACCGCGGCGAGGCGGGTGCGGGCGCCGGCCACCGGGCGTCGCCGCTTCCTGCGGCCGGGCGGCGGTGCACGGACCGGAATCGGGAACGGGGCGGAATGGACGCGTACGACGGAGGCTCGAACGCCCGGCGACGACCGGGCGCCGCGAGCGAGCCGGGCGATGCCGCTGAGCCCCGGGGAGCCGAGGGACCTGAGGTACCTGAGAGGGCAGAGGGGTCAGAGGACCCGCACGGTCCTTACGGGCAGGGAGCGCCCGGTGAGCCGGAAGTACCTGGCGGGTCCGACGCGACCGCCGATTCCACCGACACCCGCCCCTCCGACACCCGCCTCTCCGCCCTCGCCGCGATACCCCCGGCCGTCCCGGTCCCAGGGACCGCCCCCCACCGGAACCCGGACTCCGACCCCGAGCCCCGTACGGGCGTGACCGCCCTCTCCCTGCGCTATCAGATCGGTGTCGTTCTGGCGCTCGCCGTCGTCGCTGTCGCCGTCTGTGTCCACATCGGGATGGTGTTTCTGCACGTCGCGCCGTCGAACACGGTGACCAAGCAGCACGGCAGGGCGGTCGACGACTGGGTCTACCCGGAGTTCGAGCAGAACTGGAAGCTCTTCGCCCCGAATCCTCTGCAGCAGAACATCGCGGTGCAGGTCCGGGCCCGGATACGGACCGTCGACGGCGGCAGCCGTACGACCGGCTGGTACGACCTGTCCGCCCAGGACGGCCGGGCCATCGACGGCAATCTGCTGCCCAGCCACACTCAGCAGAACGAGCTGCGCCGTTCCTGGGACCTCTTCGTCTCCACGCACGACGCCGACAACCGTCCGGTCGGCCTGCGCGGCACCCTGTCCCAGACGTATCTCCGCCGCCTCGTGGTGCTGCGTCTGGAGCGCGACCACGTGGCCGCGCGGGGCGACATCCTTGTGAGCGTCCAGGCCCGCTCCAGGACGTCGAGCGTGCCCCCGCCGAAGTGGAGCGAGGAGAAGGTCTCGGTGCAGCCGGTCTACCGCGAGCTGCCCTGGTGGGCCGTGACGTCGGAGGACACCGAGGGGAGCGCCCGGTGAACCGATTCGCCCTGGCGGTGTCCACCGGCATCGCCCGCGTGACCGAGGCCGCCCTCGGCCCCTACCAGACGGCCATGATCCGTATCGGTTTCAGCGCGACCTGGCTGCTGTTCCTGCTGCGCGAGTTCCCGCACCGCCAGGAGATGTACGGCCCGGACGGGCCCTGGAGCTGGAACCTCGCCGACCAGTTGATCTCGCTCAATGGCGCGTTCACGGCCCTGATGTGGTCGGACGGCCAGTTCTGGTTCGAGACCGTCTATGTGCTCGCCGTCCTGTCGAGCCTGCTGCTGCTGCTCGGGTGGCGCACCCGTGCGACGTCCGTGCTTTTCATGGTCGGCGTGCTCTCGCTCCAGAACCGCAGCATCTTCATGGGCGACGGCGGCGACAACGTCCTGCATCTGATGTGCATCTACCTCGTCTTCACGCGCTGCGGTCAGGTCTGGTCGCTTGACGAGCGGCGGGCCCGGCGCACGCGGGAGGCGCGCGCGCGTGGAGAGCACGTCGTGGACCGTGTCGGCCCGGCCCTGTGGGTCGTCCTCGGGCTCGTGCTGGTGTCGGCGGCCTTCCTGGACAGGCTGAACGGCGACTGGGTCGTCCCGGCGCTCCTGTGGGTCCTGTGGCTGGCGCAGGCCCTGTGGTGGGCGGGCGGTCGGTTCGCCCGGTCCGGGCAGTCGCGGATCATGCTCGACGTCGTCGGCAACATCGTCCACAACGGCGCTCTGCTCGTGATCATGGCCGAGGCGTGTCTGATCTACGCGACGGCGGGCTGGTACAAGATCCAGGGCTCCCGCTGGCAGGACGGCACCGCCGTCTACTACCCCCTCCACCTGGAGTCCTTCTCGCCCTGGCCCGCCCTCGCCGACCTGCTGTCGGCGAACGGCGTCATGGTGATGCTGGTGACGTACGGCACGGTCGCCGTACAGGTCGCCTTCCCGTTCACGCTGTTCAACCGGCGGGTCAAGAACGTCCTTCTGGCGGCGATGATCACCGAGCACGCGGTGATCGCGGTCGTCCTCGGCCTGCCGTTCTTCTCGCTGGCGATGATCGCGGCCGACTCGGTCTTCCTGCCGACGTCGTTCCTTCGCCGCCTCGGCGACTGGGCGGCACACGCGCGTACGCGGCTGTGGGCGCGCTTGGCGGGCGGTCCGGAGGAGCAACGCGGCCCGAACGAGCAACGGGGCCCGAACGAGCAACGCGGTCCGAAGGGGCGCCGGCCCTCCGGGCAGCCAGGCTCACCGATCGACGGGGGGCCGGGTTCCCCGAAGCCCCCGAGGCCCGCCGACGGCGCCGGCGACAACCCCGGCGGCAGCCCCGGCGACCCCGAGAACCCCGGTCACCGGCACGTAGGCTTCCCCGCATGACCGGTCCCGATCCCGTGAGCCTGTGGCACCGGCTCGCCGACACCTGCGTGCTGCTCGACGGCTTCCACGCCCTCAAGCACGCCGCGCGCTTCGGAGCCGAGGTCCCGGTGGCGGTCGCCGTCGACCGGGGCGCCGCGCTCGCCCTGGCCGAAGAGCTGGCGCCGGACGTACGAGGCACTCTGGACGCGCTGCTGACGCAGATCCCGGAGCCGGCGTACGCGTCCCTCGTGCCGCGCCCGCATCCCACGGCGGTGGCGGCTCTGGCCGTACGACCGTCCCGAGCCGCGAACCTCCGGAAGCTGGCGCACATCCCGCGTACGGCACCCGTCGTGGTCCTGGACCATCCGCGCAACCTCGGCAACGCCGGGGCCGTGATCCGGCTGGCCGCGGGCTTCGGGGCGACCGGTGTGGTCACCACGGGCACGCTCGACCCCTGGCATCCGACGGTGGTCCGCGGTGGGGCGGGCCTGCATTTCGCGACCGCGGTGGAGCGCCTGACGGTCGCCGAGCTGCCGCCGGGCCCGGTGTTCGCCCTGGATCCGGAGGGCGACGACATCCGGGGTGTGAAGCTCCCGGACGACGCCGTCCTCGCCTTCGGCTCGGAGCGCAGTGGGCTGTCGCCGGAACTACGCGCGCGTGCCGACCATTTGCTCGCCCTTCCCATGCGCCCCCAGGTCTCCAGCTACAACCTGGCGACGAGTGTGGCGATGGCCCTCTACCACTGGAGTCTCGGCGGGTCCTAGGCCTCCCGGCGGACCTCGACCACCCGGAACCGGTTGGCGACGAAGGCCCCGTCGCACAGCGCGGAGTTGGCGGCCGGGTTGCCTCCCGATCCGTGGAAGTCGGAGAACGCGGCCGTCTGGTTGACGTACACCCCGCCGACGAGGTTCAGCGACAACTGCGCGGCCTCCTCCAGGCAGACCTCCTGGACGGCGCTCTCGACCTCCTCGTCGGTGGTGTACGCGCCGACGGTCATCGCGCCCTTCTCGCGGATGGTGCGCCGCAGCAGTTCCACCGCGTCGGCGGCCGAGTCGACCGCGACGGCGAAGGAGACGGGTCCGAAGCACTCGCTCATGTAGGCGGCCTCGTCGTCCGGCTTGGCCCCGTCCAGCTTGACGACGACGGGTGTGCGCACGACCGCGCCCGGGAACTCCGGGTTGGCGATCTCCCGCGAGGCCAGGGCGACTTCGCCCAGCCCCGCCGCGGCCTCCAGGCGCGCCTTCACGTCCGGGTTGACGATCGCGCCCAGCAGCGCGTTCGCGCGCGCGTCGTCGCCGAGGAGGCCGTCGACCGAGCGGGCGAGGTCCGAGACCACCTCGTCGAAGGTCTTGGGACCCTCGTCGGTGCGGATGCCGTCCCGGGGGATCAGCAGGTTCTGCGGGGTCGTGCACATCTGGCCGCTGTACAGGGACAGGGAGAAGGCCAGGTTGGAGAGCATCCCCTTGTAGTCGCCGGCCGACTCCACGAGCACCGAGTTGACGCCGGCCTTCTCCGTGTAGACCTGCGCCTGGCGGGCGTTGGCCTCCAGCCAGTCGCCGAACTCCGTCGAGCCGGTGTAGTCGATGATGCGGATCTCGGGGCGCGTGGCCAGGGTCTTCGCGATGCCCTCGCCGGGGCGCTCGGCGGCGAGCGCCACCAGGTTCGGGTCGAAGCCGGCCTCGCTCAGGACGTCCCGCGCCACCTGGACCGTGAGCGCCAGCGGCAGCACCGCGCGCGGGTGCGGCTTCACCAGGACCGCGTTGCCGGTGGCCAGGGAGGCGAACAGGCCCGGATAGCCGTTCCACGTCGGGAAGGTGTTGCAGCCGATGACCAGGCCGGTCCCGCGCGGGACCGGTGTGAACTGCTTGGTGAGCGCGAGCGGGTCGCGCTTGCCCTGCGGCTTGGTCCACTCCGCGGTGTCGGGGGTGCGGACCTGCTCCACGTACGCGTACGCCACCGCCTCCAGGCCGCGGTCCTGCGCGTGCGGGCCGCCCGCCTGGAACGCCATCATGAAGGCCTGGCCGCTGGTGTGCATGACCGCGTGCGCGAACTCGTGGGTCCGGTCGCTGATCCGTTTGAGGATCTCCAGACAGACCACCGCGCGCATCTCCGCGCCCGCGTCCCGCCACGCCTTCTGGCCCGCCTTCATCGCGGGCAGCAGCACGTCGATGTCCGCGTGCGGGTAGGTCACGCCCAGCTCGATGCCGTACGGGGAGACCTCGCCGCCCACCCAGTCGTCGGTGCCGGGCTGGCCGAGGTCGAGGCGGGTGCCGAGGAGGGCGTCGAAGGCGGCCTTGCCCGCCGCCATGTCCAGGCTGCCGTTCTCGCCGTAGGCCTTGGGGTGCTCGGGGTGCGGCGACCAGTACGCGCGGGTGCGGATCGCTTCCAGCGCCTGGTCGAGGGTGGGCCGGTGCGCGGCGATCAGATCGTGCGCGGTGAGTTCGGCGGCCATACGGGACCAACTCCTCGTCTCAAGAACTCTTCGTCGAGCTCATGACCTGGGCAGAAACCTGGGCAGGAACGGACAGTCAGAGTTAGAGTAACCGAACGATCGGTCGGGACAAGGGGGTCCGCCGCATCTGTGGAAAACCCCGTGCGGGAGGATCGCGCACATGACAGGACTCGACCTCAGCAGCCCCGTGGCCGTCGTCGGCACCGGCACCATGGGCCAGGGCATCGCCCAGGTCGCGCTGGTCGCCGGGCACACCGTGCGGCTGTACGACGCCGCCCCCGGCCGTGCCCGGGAGGCGGCCGACGCGATCGGTGCCCGCCTTGACCGGCTCGTCGAGAAGGACCGGCTCACCGCCGCCGACCGGGACGCGGCGCGCACCCGTCTCGTGGCCGCCGAGCACCTCACCGACCTCGCGGACTGCACCCTGGTCGTCGAGGCCGTCCTGGAGCGACTGGACGTCAAGCAGGAGCTGTTCCGGGAGCTGGAGGACATCGTCGGCGAGGACTGTCTGCTCGCCACCAACACCTCCTCCCTGTCGGTGACGGCCATCGCCGGCGCCCTGCGCCACCCGGGCCGCTTCGTGGGCCTGCACTTCTTCAACCCGGCGCCGCTGCTGCCGCTGGTCGAGGTCGTCTCCGGGTTCGCCACCGAGGTCTCGTCGGCCACGCGCGCGTACGAGACGGCACGCGCGTGGGGCAAGACCCCGGTCGCCTGCGCCGACACCCCCGGCTTCATCGTCAACCGCATCGCGCGGCCCTTCTACGCCGAGGCGTTCGCGGTCTACGAGGCCCAGGGTGCCGAGCCCGCCACCATCGACGCGGTCCTGCGCGAGTGCGGCGGCTTCAAGATGGGCGCGTTCGAACTGACCGACCTGATCGGACAGGACGTCAACGAGTCCGTGACGCACTCGGTGTGGCACGCCTTCTTCCAGGACGTGCGCTTCACGCCCTCGCTGGCACAGCAGCGCCTGGTCGAGTCGGGCCGGCTCGGCCGCAAGAGCGGGCAGGGCTGGTACGACTACACGGACGGCGTCGAGCGCGACGAGCCGCACACCGCGGAGCGGGCCCAGGCGCCCGCGTACGTCGTCGCCGAGGGCGATCTGGGCCCCGCGTCCGAACTGCTCGCGCTGATCCGCGAGGCGGGCATCCAGGTCCGCGACGACGAGGAGGACCACGGCACCCGACTGGTCCTGCCCAGCGGCGGGCAGCTCGCGCTCGCCGACGGGCAGACCTCGGTGGAGTTCCGGGACGTCGTCTACTTCGACCTCGCCCTCGACTACCGCAGGGCCACGCGGATCGCGCTGTCCGCCTCCCAGGACACCTCGCAGCAGACGCTCGGCGAGGCCGTCGGGCTCTTCCAGGCGCTCGGCAAGGACGTCAGCGTCATCGGTGACGTGCCCGGCATGATCGTCGCCCGTACGGTCGCCCGGATCATCGACCTGGCGCACGACGCCGTCGCCAAGGGCGTCGCCACCCGGGAGGACATCGACACCGCCATGCGGCTCGGGGTGAACTATCCGCTGGGCCCCTTCGAGTGGAGCCGCAGGCTGGGCCGCAACTGGGCCTACGCCCTCCTGGACGACCTGCACCTGCGCGACCCGTCCGGACGGTACGCGCCCTCGCTCGCGCTGTACCGGCACGCGTACGCCTCCGACAAGCGGGAGGGCAGTACCTCATGACGACCGCCAAGCGCGACACGTACACCCCGGAGACGCTGCTGTCCGTCGCCGTCCAGGTCTTCATCGAGCGCGGCTACGACGGCACCTCCATGGAGCACCTCTCCAAGGCGGCCGGCATCTCCAAGTCGTCCATCTACCACCACGTCTCCGGCAAGGAGGAGCTCCTGCGCCGGGCCGTCAGCCGGGCCCTGGACGCTCTCTTCGGGATCCTCGACGAGGAGCACGCGCGCGTGGGCCGTGCCTCCGGCCGCCTGGAGTACGTCGTGCGGCGCATGGTGGAGGTGCTGATCGCCGAACTCCCGTACGTCACCCTGCTGCTGCGGGTGCGCGGCAACACCGGCACCGAGCGGTGGGCCCTGGAGCGCCGCCGCGACTTCGACCACCGCGTCGCCGAGCTCCTCAAGGCGGCGGCCGCGGACGGCGACGTACGCGGTGACGTGGAGGTACGCCTCGCGACCCGGCTGGTCTTCGGGATGATCAACTCCATCGTGGAGTGGTACCGCCCGGACGGCCGCGGCATGAACGAACGCGAAGTGGCGGACGCGGTGGCCCAGTTGATCTTCGGTGGGCTGCGGAAGGCGTCCTGAGCTCAGCCCTGCGGTTCCAGGTCCTCCTCCTCGAAGACCAGGAGGGTGCGGGTACTGAGGACCTCCGGAATGGCCTGGAGGCGGGTGAGGACCAGTTCGCGCAGGGATCTGTTGTCCGGGGTGTGGACGAGCAGCAGGACGTCGAAGTCGCCTCCGACCAGCGCGATGTGCGAAGCCCCGGGCAGCTGTCTGAGCTGTTCGCTCACCGTGCGCCAGGAGTTCTGGACGATCTTCAGGGTGATGTAGGCCGAGGTGCCCTGGCCCGCGCGCTCGTGGTTGACCCGGGCGCCGAAGCCGCGGATGACGCCGTCCTCGACGAGCCGGTTGATCCGCGCGTAGGCGTTGGCGCGCGAGACATGCACCCGTTCGGCGACCGACCTTATCGAAGCACGGCCGTCCGCCTGGAGCATCTGGAGGATGTCCTGATCGATGGCGTCGAGCGGACGCGGGGGCGGAAGGGGGACGCCGCCCTCCGCGCCTTCGGCCATTTGTTCAGGTGCCATGTCCCCCCGCCTCCCTACCATGGACGTACTGCGTCCATCTCAGGCTGTGGAGAACCGTTTGTCCACAGCCTGAGGGGGCCTGTAGCCAAAATGTGCCGACGACCGAACAATCGGTAGGTGAGGCGCCTCACACCCGTGGTGCGCCACCAGCCGCTCCCACGAGGAGGTGCCGTCATGACGGTCATGGAGCAGCGTGGCGCGTATCGGCCATCGCCGCCGCCCGCCTGGCAGCCCCGCACGGACCCCGAGCCCCTGCTGCCCGACGCGCAGCCCCATCGCGTCCTCGGCACCGACGCGGCCGCGCAGGCCGACCCGGCCCTGCTGCGCCGGCTGTACGCCGAGCTGGTGCGCGGCCGCCGCTACAACACCCAGGCCACCGCCCTCACCAAGCAGGGCCGCCTCGCCGTCTACCCCTCCAGCACCGGCCAGGAGGCCTGCGAGATCGCCGCCGCGCTGGCCCTCCAGGACCATGACTGGCTCTTCCCCAGCTACCGCGACACCCTCGCCGCCGTCGCCCGCGGCGTGGACCCCGTCCAGGCGCTGACCCTCCTGCGCGGCGACTGGCACACCGGTTACGACCCGCGCGAGCACCGGGTGGCCCCCCTGTGCACCCCGCTCGCCACCCAGCTTCCGCACGCCGTCGGCCTCGCGCACGCCGCCCGTCTCAAGGGCGACGACGTGGTCGCCCTCGCCATGGTCGGCGACGGCGGCACCAGCGAGGGCGACTTCCACGAGGCACTGAACTTCGCCGCCGTCTGGCAGGCCCCCGTCGTCTTCCTGGTCCAGAACAACGGCTTCGCGATCTCCGTCCCGCTCGCCAAGCAGACCGCGGCCCCCTCGCTGGCCCACAAGGCCGTCGGCTACGGCATGCCCGGCCGGCTGGTCGACGGCAACGACGCGGCCGCCGTGCACGAGGTCCTCACCGCCGCCGTACGCCACGCGCGCGCGGGCGGCGGACCCACCCTGGTGGAGGCGATCACCTACCGCGTGGACGCCCACACCAACGCCGACGACGCGACCCGTTACCGCGGGGACGCCGAGGTCGAGACCTGGCGCGGACATGACCCGATCGCCCTCCTGGAGCACGAGCTGACCGAGCGCGGCCTGATCGACGAGGCCGGCATCGAGGCCGTACGCGAGGACGCGGAGGAGTTCGCCGCGGGGCTGCGCGAGCGCATGAACCAGGACCCGGTCCTCGACCCGATGGACCTGTTCGCCCACGTCTACGCCGAACCCACCCCGCAACTGCGCGAGCAGCAAGCCCAGTTGCGTGCGGAACTGGAAGCAGAGCACGACGCTCACGGGGAGACGCACCGATGACCACCGTCGCCCTCAAGCCGGCCACCATGGCGCAGGCGCTCACGCGGGCGCTGCGCGACGCGATGGCGGCCGACCCCACCGTGCACGTCATGGGCGAGGACGTCGGCACCCTCGGCGGTGTCTTCCGGGTCACCGACGGACTGGCCAAGGAGTTCGGCGAGGACCGCTGTACGGACACCCCGCTCGCCGAGGCCGGCATCCTCGGCACGGCCGTCGGCATGGCGATGTACGGGCTGCGGCCGGTCGTGGAGATGCAGTTCGACGCCTTCGCCTACCCGGCGTTCGAACAGCTGATCAGCCATGTGGCGAAGATGCGCAACCGCACCCGCGGGGCGATGCCGCTCCCGATCACCATCCGGGTCCCCTACGGCGGCGGCATCGGCGGGGTCGAGCACCACAGCGACGCCTCCGAGGCCTACTACATGGCGACGCCGGGACTCCACGTCGTCACGCCCGCCACCGTCGCCGACGCCTACGGACTGCTGCGCGCGGCCATCGCCTCCGCCGACCCCGTCGTCGTCCTGGAGCCCAAGCGGCTGTACTGGTCGAAGGACTCCTGGAACCCGGACGACCCCCAGGCCGTTGAACCGATAGGCCGCGCGGTGGTGCGGCGCCCCGGCCGGAGCGCCACACTCATCACGTACGGGCCGTCCGTACCCGTGTGCCTCGAAGCCGCCGAGGCCGCGCGGGAGGAGGGGTGGGATCTCGAAGTCGTCGACCTGCGCTCACTGGTGCCGTTCGACGACGACACGGTCTCGGCCTCGGTACGGCGGACCGGACGAGCGGTCGTCGTGCACGAGTCGGGCGGGTTCGGCGGACCGGGCGGGGAGATCGCGGCCAGGATCACGGAGCGCTGCTTCCACCATCTGGAGGCGCCGGTGCTGCGCGTGGCCGGGTTCGACATCCCCTATCCGCCGCCGATGCTGGAGCGTCACCACCTGCCCGGTGTGGACCGGATCCTGGACGCCGTGGGGCGTCTGCAGTGGGAGGCGGAGAGCTGATGGCTCAGGTGCTGGAGTTCAGGCTGCCGGATCTCGGCGAGGGCCTGACCGAGGCGGAGATCGTCCGCTGGCTGGTGGAGGTCGGCGACGTCGTCGCGGTCGACCAGCCGGTCGTCGAGGTCGAGACGGCCAAGGCGATGGTCGACGTCCCCTGCCCCTACGCCGGGGTCGTCACGGCCCGCTTCGGCGAGGAGGGCAGTGAGCTTCCCGTGGGCTCACCTCTCATCACGGTCGCGGTGGGGGCACCGGCGTCCGACCCCGAGGTACGGACCGAGGGCTCGGGGAACGTCCTTGTCGGGTACGGCACCTCGGAAGCACCCGCGCGCAGGCGCAGGGTGCGGCGGGAGCAGCAGGTTCCCGTGCCGGTGAACGGCAGTCCGGCACCTCCCGAGGTGGTCGAGGGCCCCGTCCCCGTGATCTCCCCGCTGGTCCGCCGCCTCGCCCGGGAGAACGGCCTGGATCTCAGGGAGCTCACCGGTTCCGGCCCCGACGGACTGATCCTGCGTGCCGACGTCGAGTACGCCCTGCGTGCCGCCGCCTCACAGGGACGCCCGGCACCGGCACCGACCGTCATCCCGGAAACCCCGCACGCCCCGCACATCCCGGCGGCGGCCCCGGCCACCACCCCCGCAGGGACCCGTGTCCCCCTCAAGGGCGTCCGGGGCGCGGTCGCCGACAAGCTGTCCCGCAGCCGGAGCGAGATCCCCGATGCCACCTGCTGGGTGGACGCCGACGCGACGGAACTCATGCGCGCGCGTGCCGCGATGAACGCGACCGGCGGCCCGAAGATCTCCCTGCTCGCGCTGCTCGCCCGGATCTGCACCGCCGCCCTCGCCCGCTTCCCCGAGCTCAACTCCACCGTCGACATGGCGGCCAGGGAGATCGTGCGACTGGACGCCGTGCATCTGGGATTCGCCGCGCAGACCGAGCGGGGACTGGTCGTGCCGGTCGTCAAGGACGCGCACGCGCGGGACGCGGAGTCGCTGTCCGCGGAGTTCGCCCGGCTGACCGAGGCGGCCCGCACCGGCACCCTCACCCCCGCGGAACTCACGGGCGGCACCTTCACGTTGAACAACTACGGCGTGTTCGGTGTCGACGGCTCCACGCCCATCATCAACCACCCCGAGGCGGCCATGCTCGGCGTCGGCCGCATCGTCCCCAAGCCATGGGTGCACGAGGGCGAGCTGGCGGTGCGTCAGGTCGTCCAGCTCTCGCTCACCTTCGACCACCGGGTGTGCGACGGCGGCACCGCGGGCGGCTTCCTGCGGTATGTGGCGGACTGCGTGGAACAGCCGGCGGTCCTGCTGCGCACCCTGTGACCGAGGCACCCGCACACCACGCTCGCGGTGCCGGCATCCGCCCGCCGCGAGCGCGGTGCCGGCACGCCACCCCCGATCGCGGTGCCGCCGCACGTTCCCTGTGATCGCGACGGCACGCATACTCGGGGGGTGACCTCCAACGAGCCCCCGCGCGCCTCGGACGCCGGTCCTGTGTACGACGTCGTCGTGCTCGCCGGGGGTGCAGCCCGGCGGCTCGGCGGTGCGGACAAGCCCGGTGTGCGGGTGGGCGGACGCGCCCTGCTCGACCGCGTCCTCGCGGCCTGCGCCGACGCGAGCACCACCGTCGTCGTCGCCGACCCCCGCCCCACCGCCCGGCCGGTGATATGGGCCCGCGAGGACCCGCCCGGCGGCGGTCCGCTGGCCGCCCTGGACGCCGGCCTGCGGCACACCGCGGCGCGGTACGTCCTGGTGCTCTCCGCCGACCTGCCCTTCCTTCAGGAGGGCACGGCACGAACGCTGCTGACCGTCCTGCGCACGGGCGGCGCCGACGGCGTGCTGCTCACCGACGCCGACGGCCGCGACCAGCCGCTGGTGGCCGCGTACCGCACCTCGTCACTGCGGCACGAGCTCGCCGCACTCGCGAAGGAACACGGCGCTCTCACCGGCCTTCCGCTGCGCCGGCTGACCGCCGCGCTCGACCTCACCCGCGTCCCCGACCCCGTCGCGTCCTTCGACTGCGACACCTGGGACGACATCGCCACCGCCAGGGCACGCATCAGGGAGCATGACCACGTGTTGGATGAATGGATTTCCGCAGTCAAGGACGAGCTGGGCATCGACCTCGACGTCGACACCGGCGTGCTGCTCGACCTCGCCCGTGACGCCGCGCACGGCGTGGCCAGGCCCGCGGCACCGCTGACCACCTTCCTCGTCGGCTACGCCGCCGCCCAGGCGGGCGGAGACCCCGAGGCGGTCGCCGAGGCCTCCCGCAAGGCCGCGGCCCTGGCCCTGCGCTGGGCGGAGGAGGCCGATGGGGACACGGCCGCCGCGCCCGACGGGGCCCGGGAAACCCGCCCGGACGCCGGATGACCGCCCGGTCCGTGCGCGCCGGCGACCCCGCGGGCCTCCCCGAGGACGCCGACGACCTCGACGTCGAGGAGGCGCTGGCCCTGGTGAGAGAAGACAACGGCACCACGCAACCGGGGGGCCGCCGCACTCCCGCGCCGCCCCCCCGGGGCTCCGGCCCGGCGGCCGAACCCGACCCCCGCCACAGGGCGACCCCCTGGCCCGAGGCCCGCGCCACGGCCGCCCGGGCCGCCCGCGCGGTCACCCGCCGCGCCCCCGTCTCCGTACGGCTCGGTGACGCCCTCGGACTCACCCTGGCCGCCCCCCTCGACGCCCTCACCGACCTCCCCTCCTTCGACACCTCGGCCATGGACGGCTGGGCGGTCGCGGGCCCCGGCCCCTGGGCCGTACGGGAGGAGGGCGTACTGGCCGGGCACGCCGAGCCCGCGCCTCTCACCGACGGCGAGGCGGCCCGGATCGCCACCGGCGCGCGTGTCCCCCCGGACACCACCGCCGTCCTGCGCAGCGAGCACGGGCAGACCGACGAAAAGGGCCGGCTGCACGCCACCCGGGAGGTCGTGCACGGCCAGGACATCCGCCCGCGCGGCCAGGAATGCCGCAGCGGCGACCAGCTCCTGCCGCCCGGCACCCTCGCCACCCCGGCCGTCCTCGGCCTTGCCGCGGCCGCCGGGTACGACACCCTCACCGCCGTCCCCCGCCCCCGCGTCGACGTCCTCGTCCTCGGCGACGAGTTGCTCACCGAGGGCACCCCGCGCGACGGTCTGATCCGGGACGCCCTCGGCCCGATGCTCCCGCCCTGGCTGCGCGCGCTCGGCGCCGAGGTCACCGCCGTACGCCGGCTCGGTGACTCCGCCCAGGCCCTGTACAAGGCGATCACCGGCTCCAAGGCGGACGTGATCGTCACGACCGGCGGCACTGCGGCCGGACCCGTCGACCACGTCCACCCCATCCTTGGCCGTATCGGTGCCGAACTCCTGGTCGACGGTGTCAAGGTGCGCCCCGGCCACCCCATGCTGCTGGCCCGTACCAAGGACAACCAGCACCTCGTCGGTCTGCCGGGCAACCCCCTGGCCGCCGTCTCCGGCCTGCTCACGCTCGCCGAACCGCTGCTGCGGACCCTGGCCGCCCGCCCGGCCCCGGAGCCGTACACCCTGCCCCTGAGGGACGAGGCCCACGGTCACCCCTACGACACCCGGCTCGTCCCGGTCGTCCTGCACGGTGACTGCGCGATCCCGCTGCACTACAACGGTCCGGCCATGCTCCGGGGCATCGCGGCCGCCGATGCCCTCGCCGTCGTACCGCCCGGGGGTGCCCGGCCGGGGCAGGAGGCCGAACTGCTCGATCTCCCCTGGGCGTCCGCCGGAATCGGGGTGTGTTTCACGTGAAACTTCCGGGCCATGACGCGATCGCCCGCCAGGCGGACGAGCATCTCGTGACCCACAAGGTGAAGCTGCCGCGCACGGTGGTGGAGCACCCGTTCCGTCAGGTCGCCAAGCGGGTGCTGATGGCCCTGCTGGTCCTCGCGGCGACGGCCCTGATCGTCTACGCCGACCATGACGGCTACAACGACAACTCGGACAAGTCGGTCGACTTCCTCGACGCCTGGTACTACGCGACCGTCACCCTCTCCACCACCGGATACGGCGACATCACCCCGGTCAGTGATGCCGCCCGGCTCACCAACATCTTCGTCATCACGCCCCTGCGTGTGCTGTTTCTGATCATCCTGGTCGGCACCACGCTCGAGGTCCTCACCGAGCGCACCCGCGAGGAGTGGCGACTCAACCGCTGGAGGTCCACCTTGCGCGACCACACCGTCGTCGTCGGCTTCGGAACCAAGGGCCGCTCCGCGATCCAGACCGTGTGCGCGACGGGCCTGAAGAAGGAGCAGGTCGTGGTGGTCGACCCCAGCGGCAAGGCGATCGAGGCCGCGACCGCCGAGGGCTATGCGGGGGTCATCGGGGACGCGACGCGCAGCGAGGTGCTGAAGCGGGCCGAGGTGCACAGGGCGCGGAAGATCATCATCGCCACTCAGCGCGACGACACGGCCGTCCTCGTGACCTTGACCGCCCGGCAGCTCAACAAGGGCGCCAAGATCGTGGCCGCGGTGCGCGAGGAGGAGAACGCGCCGCTGCTCAAGCAGTCCGGCGCGGACGCGGTCATCACCAGCGCCAGCGCGGCCGGCCGGCTCCTCGGACTGTCGGTGCTGAGCCCCGCGGCCGGCATGGTGATGGAGGACCTCATCCAGCAGGGCAGCGGACTCGACATCATCGAACGACCGGTCATAAAGGCCGAGGTGGGCAGGAAGCCACGGGAGACGGACGACCTGGTGGTCAGTGTGCTGCGCGGGCACCGGGTGCTCGGGTACGACGATCCGGCCGTCGGGACGCTGGAGCTGACGGACCGGCTGATCACGATCGTGCGGGCGACGCCGGGCACCCAGGTGGCACCCGACTTCCGCCCGCTTCAGCAGGACTGAACGCGCTACGGAACGCGGATCTGCGACGAACAGGCCCGCCCGTGGTACCGGACATCGCCCGCTTCCGTACAGCTGAACGCGCTCCGGAACGCGGATCTGGTCACTTGCGGTTGTACAGCCGCATGGTGATCGGTCCGAAGACCGCGACGAACAGGGCCGCCCACCCCAGTGACCAGGCGATCTCGTCGGCGGGCCAGTCGCCTGCCATCAGTTCGCGTACGGCCGAGGACAGATGGGTGATCGGACTGTTGTTGACGAAGGCCTGGAGCCAGCCCGGCATCGTGCGAGGGTCGACGAAGACGTTGGACAGGAAGGTCAGCGGGAAGATCACCATCATGCTGACGCCCATCACCGACTTCTCGGTCCGCAGCAGCAGCCCGAACATCGTCCAGATCCACGAGAACGCGAACGAGAACACGACCAGCAGCGCGATCCCGGCGACCACACCGCCGATCCCGCCGTCCGGGCGGTAGCCCAGGATCACGCCGACGGTGAGCATCACGACGGACGCGATCGTGTACCGCAGGGCGTCGCCGAGCAGATAGCCGACCATCACCGACGGCCGCCAGATCGGCAGCGAGCGGAAGCGGTCGAAGACGCCCTTCTCGATGTCGGTGTTGACCGAGACACCCGTGTACATCGTGATCATCACGACCGACATCACCAGGATGCCCGGCAGCAGGAACTGGATGTACTCCTCCGGGGACCCGGCCAGGGCGCCCCCGAACAGGTACGTGTACATCAGCACCATCATGATCGGGAACGCGGTGACGTCGAAGAGCTGCTCCGGCACGTGCTTGATCTTGAGGATCGCCCGCCAACCGAAGGTCAGCGAGGCCGACAGCGCGCTCGGACGCGGCGGCCGCTCCCCGGTGACCAGCAGCGCTGCCAGCGACTCGGCGCTGACGGGGGCGAGGTCCTGGGCCTCGGTCTGGGTGACGGTGCTCATGCCGCGATCTCCTCGCTGTCCTGGGGGTCCTGGGTGTCCTGTGTGTCGTGTCCGGTGAGGGCGAGGAACACCTCGTCCAGGCTGGGCTGGCCGAGCGAGAAGTTGTCGACCGTGATGCCGGTGCGGGCCAGTTCGGCGAGGGCGCGGGAGGCCTGTTCGGCGGCCGTGTCACCGGCTGCCGTGGCGAGCCGCGCGGTCAGCGCGACCGAGTCCGGTTCCAGCTGCACCTCGGCGTCCAGGGCCCGCCGTAGGATCTCAGCCGCCTCCGGCCGCTGCCCGCCGTCCCGCAGGCGCAGATGTACGGTCCCGGCGCCCACGGAGGCCTTCAGCTCGCCCTTGGTGCCCTCGGCGATCACCCGGCCGTGGTCGATGACGGCGATCCGGGAGGCCAGCTGGTCGGCCTCGTCCAGATACTGCGTGGTCAGCAGCACGGTGGTGCCCTGGGCGACGACCGCGCGCACGATGTCCCAGACCTGGTTGCGGCTGCGCGGATCGAGACCGGTGGTGGGCTCGTCGAGGAAGAGCAGCTCGGGGGTGTTGAGGATGGACGCGGCGATGTCGATACGGCGCCGCATACCGCCGGAGTAGTGCTTGACCTGCTTCCCGGCCGCCTCCGAGAGACCGAAGGCCTCCAGGAGCTGCCCGGCGCGCTCGCGTGCCGCCTTCTTGTGGTGGCCCAGGAGACGGCCCAGCAGGACCAGGTTCTCGGTGCCGGTGAGGTCCTCGTCGACGGAGGCGTACTGGCCGGTGAGACTGACGCGGCCGCGGACCTCGTCGGCCTCGCGGACGACGTCGTGGCCGAAGACGTGGGCCTCGCCGCCGTCGGGCCGCAGGAGGGTGGCGAGCATCTTCACGGTGGTGGTCTTGCCGGCGCCGTTCGGGCCGAGGACGCCGTAGACCGTGCCGGCCGGCACCGCGAGGTCGACTCCGTCGACGGCCCTGGTCTCGCCGAACGTTTTCACCAGGCCTGCGGTCTCGATGGCCAGGTCCGACGTGTGCTGGCTCATGGTGGGTGTCCTTCCGCGTACTTGGGCTACGCATGGGGAGACCTTTACCGTCGCGCGAACTCATCGGTGGTGCACGGACTTTTTTCCGGCGGGGAGTAGCGTCGAGCGCATGCATGCGATCACGATTCCCGAACCCGGTGGACCCGAGGCGCTGGTCTGGAGCGAGGTGCCGGACCCCGTGGCCGGCGAGGGCGAGGTGCTGGTCGAGGTGGTGGCCGGAGCCGTCAACCGCGCCGACATCCTGCAACGCCAGGGCTTCTACAACCCTCCGCCCGGCGCCTCCCCCTACCCCGGCCTGGAGTGCTCCGGGCGGATCGCCGAGATCGGCCCCGGTGTCTCCGGCTGGGCCGTCGGCGACGAGGTGTGCGCGCTGCTCGCGGGCGGCGGATACGCCGAGAAGGTCGCCGTACCGGCCGGGCAGCTGCTGCCCGTGCCGAAGGGCATCGACCTGAAGCGGGCGGCCGCGCTTCCCGAGGTGGTCTGCACGGTCTGGTCGAACGTCTTCATGGTCGCCCACCTGCGTCCCGGCGAGACCCTGCTGGTGCACGGCGGCTCCAGCGGCATCGGCACGATGGCGATCCAGCTCGCGAAGGCCGTGGGCGCCAAGGTCGCGGTGACCGCGGGCACGCGGGAGAAGCTGGACCGCTGCGCCGAGCTCGGCGCGGACGTCCTGATCAACTACCGCGAGCAGGACTTCGTCGAGGAGGTCAAGAAGGCCACCGACGGGGCGGGCGCCGACGTCATCCTCGACAACATGGGCGCCAAGTACCTCGACCGCAACGTCAACGCCCTCGCCGTCAACGGACGCCTCGCGATCATCGGCATGCAGGGCGGCGTCAAGGGCGAACTGAACATCGCCACGCTGCTGAACAAGCGCGCCGCGATCAGCGCGACCTCGCTGCGGGCGCGGCCGCCGGCCGAGAAGACGGCGATCGTGGCGGCCGTACGCGAACATGTGTGGCCGCTGCTGGACGCCGGGCACATCCGTCCCGTCGTCGACCGCGAGATCCCGATGAGCGACGCGGCCGCCGCGCACCGGGTCGTCGAGGAGAGCGGCCACATCGGAAAGGTCCTGCTGGTCGCCTCTTAGGAGTTCCGGTACGGCCCTACGAGCGCCGTATCCGCAGCGCGAACAGGCCGAGCCCGAGCCCCAGTCCGACCAGCACCAGCCCGGTGCCGAGCGGCAGGATGAACACCTTGGTCCCGGCCACGGGCCGCTCCGCGGGACGGGACGGCCGTGCCGCGGCGGTCTGCGGGGGCGGCTTCGACACGGCAGTGAGGCCGTTGTCCCCGGCGTCGGTCCCCGCGGACTGCGTACCGTCCGCGTCCGCGTTCTCCGCCTCCGCCTCCGGCTCCTCCCGCCGCCCCGGCCGCTCCCGGCCCTCACCCGCACGGCTTCCCGCACGGGAGGGGGTGGCGGCCGAGGGGGAGGGGGCGAGGGAGGCCGAAGGCGAGGCGCGCTCCGGGCCGTGCCCGCGCGGGGCACCGGAGGAGACGGAATGCCGCGATTCACGAGCCGGCTCCGGGCTCGACGGGGGATCGGAGGGGGCGGCCGACGTGTCCTGCGGCAGGGACCCGGTGGCGTACGGCCGTACGGGCTTCCGCAGGGTCTCGTGGGCCGGTACCGAGCCCGGTGACCGCCTGGTGGCGGCGGAGGCGGACGTGCTCGCCGCCGGGACGGGTCGCGTCGGCTCGGTGCCGTACGCCCGGTCGGCCTGCGGCAGGACCGTCGCGCTCGCGCCCACCACGATCGCCAGTACTGTCGCGCGCAGCCAGAGAGTCACGGGACAAGACTGGCATTTCGTCAGAGGACCGGCACTCCGGGTGACTCCATGGGGGCGATTCCCTCCGGGAGCGGTGGATCAGCACACAGTGGGGGCACCCCAGTGGTGAGGTGTACCGGTGCGAGAGAATGGCGGCATGGAGATGCCGAGGAACGAAGGTTCGCCGGAAAGTCCCCAAATCCTGGTCGTGGGCCAGGACGGGATGGCACTGGGCGGCGGGGGTGACGACGACTCCCGGGAGGTCCCGGTCACGGAGATGGTCGAGCAGCCCGCGAAGGTCATGCGGATCGGCAGCATGATCAAGCAGCTGCTCGAAGAGGTGCGCGCGGCTCCTCTCGACGAGGCCAGCCGGGCCCGGCTCAAGGAGATCCACGCCAGCTCGGTGAAGGAGCTGGAGGACGGCCTGGCCCCCGAGCTCGTGGAGGAGCTGGAGCGGCTCTCCCTGCCCTTCAACGAGGACGTGACCCCGAGCGACGCGGAACTGCGCATCGCGCAGGCCCAGTTGGTGGGCTGGCTCGAGGGACTCTTCCACGGGATCCAGACCACCCTGTTCGCCCAGCAGATGGCCGCGCGGGCCCAGCTGGAGTCGATGCGCCGCGCCCTCCCGCCGGGTGTCGGCGGCCAGGAGGACGGCGGTGACCCGCGCGCGGGAGGCCGCTCGGGCGGACCGTACCTGTAACCCCCCGACCAGGAAGGGCCCGGCAGCCGACGCTGCCGGGCCCTTCATCTCGCCGCTGGAAGCCGCCGCTGGAAAGCCGTCGCTGGAAAGCCTCCGGTGGAGAGGCATGGGTGAAGCGTCGCTGATGGGCAGCCGTCGGAGGGAAACCGCTGGTCGGAAACGCTCGTTCGGGTTCTTCTTCGTGAGTTTGGCCACGGAGTCCGTTCCGCCGGCCCGGCGGACGCGGTGCCCGTTCCGTGACCGTACGCGAAAGAAAGGTCGTGCGGGCGTTACAGCTGCCCTACGGCCGGTACACAGAATGTGCACGCCGAGACGTAGTACAGGTGGGACGGCCGGTCCGTCTCGGGCCGGTCCCCGGGCTCATCCCGGACCGACGGCTTGCGTGAAGGCTGTAGCGTGGCCGACGGAGACCGTAACAACACCGCGCGCACCGCGGGCAGAAACGACGGCGAGGACCGATGGCACAGCAGCAGCGCGCTCAGGGCCCGTCCGACCCCGAGGCGACTGGCGGCGGAATGTCAGATGCGCCGGAGCTGTGGGGTAACGGCGGACTGGTGGGGGACGGCCGGTACCGGCTGACCCGCAGACTCGGCCGGGGCGGTATGGCCGAGGTGTTCGCGGCCGAGGACGTACGGCTCGGCCGCACCGTGGCGGTGAAACTGCTGCGCGCCGACCTCGCCGAGGACCCGATCTCCAAGGCCCGCTTCACGCGTGAGGCCCAGTCCGTGGCCGGCCTCAACCACCACGCGATCGTCGCCGTGTACGACTCCGGCGAGGACTTCGTGGGCGGCCAGTCGGTGCCGTACATCGTCATGGAGATCGTCGAGGGGCGGACGATCCGGGATCTGCTGCTCAACGCCGAGGCGCCGGGTCCCGAGCAGGCCCTGATCATCGTCTCCGGGGTCCTGGAGGCGCTCGCCTACTCGCACCAGCATGGCATCGTGCACCGCGACATCAAGCCCGCCAACGTGATCATCACGCACAACGGCGCGGTCAAGGTGATGGACTT
Source organism: Streptomyces sp. NPDC048523 (assembly GCF_043199815.1). Taxonomy (NCBI): domain Bacteria; kingdom Bacillati; phylum Actinomycetota; class Actinomycetes; order Kitasatosporales; family Streptomycetaceae; genus Streptomyces; species Streptomyces sp. NPDC048523. The sequence goes on from NZ_JBICWQ010000005.1 coordinate 324,607, forward strand.
CGGCATCGCCCGCGCCCTGCACGGCGCGTCCACGACGATGACGCAGACCGGCATGGTCATGGGCACCCCGCAGTACCTCTCCCCGGAGCAGGCCCTCGGCAAGGCCGTCGACCACCGCTCCGACCTGTACGCGACGGGCTGTCTGCTGTACGAACTCCTCGCCCTGCGGCCGCCGTTCACCGGCGAGACCCCGCTGTCCGTCGTCTACCAGCACGTCCAGGACATCCCGACGCCCCCCTCGCAGGTCTCCGAGGCCGTCCCGCCGGAGCTGGACGGCCTCGTCATGCGCTCGCTCGCCAAGGAGCCGGACGACCGCTTCCAGACCGCCGAGGAGATGCGCGGGCTCGTCCAGTACGGGCTGCAGATGCTGTACGACCAGGGCGGCCACACCGGCACCTGGAACACCGGCCCGGTGACGGCGCACGACGGCCGTGGCACGCCCGCCGCGGGCTTCGCGAGCACCAGCGTGCTGCCGCACCCCGGCGCCGGCACCACCCAGATCCCGCAGCAGATCCTGCCCTCCGGTTACGGCGGCGGGGACGAGGGCGGCTTCGAGGGACACGGCAACCGGGGCAGCGGCCGCGGCAAGCTGTGGATCCTCGCCGTCCTCGCGGTGATCGCCGTCGCGGCGGGCGTCGCCCTCGCGCTCAACAACGGTGGCGGCGGCGGGAGCGGTGGCGGCACCGGCGACTCCGTCTCGCCGACCACCTCGCAGTCCACCGACGACCAGACGGCCAGCGAGACGCCGAGCGACGAGGCGACGAGCGAGGAGACCGACACGTCCACGGACAACAGCGGCACCTCGGGCGACTCCGGCTACACGCCGTCCTATACGCCGTCGTACACGCCCTCCTACACGCCGTCGCCCTCGGCGACGCAGCCGTCCGAGACCGCGACGGAGCCTTCCGACACGCCGGAGCCCAGCGACACGCCCGAGCCCACGGACACGGGGGAGCCGACCGGCGGCGGTGCCCTCGTCGGGGGCGCGGGTGGCGACGGCGGAGGCGACTCCTAGACCGACCGCTGGACCGACCGCGACGCCTCACGCGCGCGTGGCGCCCGTTTCCGGGGCCACGCGCGCGGTGCTGTTTGCGGGCCCCCGTGTCAGTCCGCGAACGCGTCGCACACCGCGTCGTACTCCCGCGTCCACCACACCACCAGCGCGGAGGCCGCCGGGAACTGGGGGTCCGCGCGGGTGTCGCCGCGTTCGTAGTGCCAGCGCAGCATCCAGAAGTCGTTGAGACGCTCCCACCACACGCGGTGCACGGCCGCCGCGAGTTCCGAGGGCGTGGCTCCCGCCGTACGCCGGTACGCGCGCGCGTAGGCCCGCGTCTTCGGCAGGTCGAGCGTCCCCGCGGGCCGTACGAAGAAGATCGCGGCGGCGCGTACGGCCTCCTCGGCGCGGGGCTTCACGCCGAGCCGGTCCCAGTCGACGATCGCGGCGGGGGCGTCGCCCCGGTAGAGCAGGTTGAAGGGGTGGAAGTCCCCGTGCACCCACCCCACCGGTCCGCTGTGCGGAGGCCGCCGTCCCACGTGCTGTTCGAGCAGCGCCCGCCGCTCCAGGAGCCGGTGCCGGGCCAGCTCGTCGAAGGAGTCGGCGGGCCGGTGCCGGCGCACGCGCGCGAGGAGGTCGTCGATGAGGGCGAACGTGGCGGCGGGGTCGGCACCGGTGTCGACGGGGTTCGCATCGACGGGGTTCGCGTCGGGGGGCGCGGTCCCCGAAGCCTCCCGGGTCACGGCGGCCTCAGCGGTCTCTGCGGCCTCTGCGGCCTCTGCGTTCTGGCCGGGCGGCGGCAGGTGCGGCTCAGTGGGCGGGGCGCCCCCGTCGGTTCGTGCGCCCCCGTCTGCCCACGCACCCTTTTCGGCCCGCTCGCGACCCTGCAGCGGCATGACCCGCTCCAGACTCGCGTGCACCACACCCAGCAGCGCCCCGAGCCGGCCGCACTGCGCGGCGGTGAGCTGGGCGCCGTGCCGGTGGCGGCCTTCGATCCAGGGGTGGAGGGCGTAGGCGTGGCCGCCGACGACCGCGACCGTGCGGCCGTCGTGCGCGGGGTAGGGCGGGGCGACCGGGACACCGAGGGCGGCCAGGCGCTCGGTGGCGCGGTGCTGGCGGGCGATCGCCTCGGGGGCGGCTGTCTCGGGGTCGAAGTGGTGCTTGAGGAAGTAGCGGCCGCGGGTGGTGCGGAGTCGGTAGCCGCGGTTGAGCAGGCCCTGGTCGACGGGATCGCAGGCGAGGGCGGATCCGGCGGCGTACTGGCGGAGAAGGGCGCCCAGCGGGGGCGCGTGAGGCATGAGGGGTGGTACAGGAGAGCGCGGCACGCGCCAGATGCTAGGGCAGAAGCCGACGCTGTGAGCTGGGCGTTGTCACAGGCAGTCACAGACTGCCACAGTAAGTCGCGCTCGGTCTCCTTCGGTCAACGGGACGTCCTGTCCGTCGCGTACGGGGCCCCGGAACGCTCGAAGATCGTCGGCCGGAATGCGATCTCAAGGCCGCCGAGGAGAACGCCGAAGAGAACGGCGAGGAGAAATACCCTGTTTTCTCCTTCTCGGGCTCTCGGCAAGTCGGCCACGGAAACCCTTCCGGTGACCTGGGTCGACGGGATAACGTGCCGTTGCTCCGGCCTCCTGCAAGGCTGTGACCAGCGCCCCTTCGACCTTTTCCGATTTACTTGGAAATCCAAGCAAAATCCCAGGTCAAAGGGGGTTTCACAGAAATGTGGAGCACTGGGTAACGTGATTCTTGCAGGGCGCTCGCCGGGGCACCTGTCACGCCTGTTCCGGCCGAGTGACACCCACCCCGTGCACGGGGGCGGAACAGGTGAGCCGCACTGGTACACCCGGCAACCCCGGGGGCCGGACCGACGGAGGAGCACACGTGACCGTGGAGAGCACTGCCGCGCGCAAGCCGCGACGCAGCGCCGGGACGAGGAAGTCCCCGAGCACCAAGCCCGAACTGGTTCAGCTGTTGACGCCCGAGGGCAAGCGCGTCAAGAACGCCGAGTACGACAAGTACGTCGTCGACATCACCCCCGAAGAGCTCCGCGGCCTGTACCGCGACATGGTGCTCACCCGTCGCTTCGACGCCGAGGCCACCTCCCTGCAGCGCCAGGGCGAATTGGGTCTGTGGGCCTCGCTGCTCGGCCAGGAGGCCGCCCAGATCGGATCGGGACGGGCGCTGCGCGACGACGACTACGTCTTCCCGACCTACCGCGAGCACGGCGTGGCCTGGTGCCGCGGGGTCGACCCGACCAACCTGCTCGGCATGTTCCGCGGGGTGAACAACGGCGGCTGGGACCCGAACAGCAACAACTTCCACCTCTACACGATCGTCATCGGCTCCCAGACGCTGCACGCCACGGGCTATGCGATGGGCGTCGCCAAGGACGGCGCCGACTCCGCGGTCATCGCGTACTTCGGCGACGGTGCCTCCAGCCAGGGCGACGTGGCCGAATCGTTCACCTTCTCCGCGGTCTACAACGCCCCGGTCGTGTTCTTCTGCCAGAACAACCAGTGGGCCATCTCCGAGCCGACCGAGAAGCAGACCCGCGTCCCGCTCTACCAGCGCGCGCAGGGCTTCGGCTTCCCGGGAGTGCGGGTCGACGGCAACGACGTGCTCGCGTCGCTGGCCGTCACCAAGTGGGCGCTGGAGCGGGCCCGTGCGGGTGAGGGGCCGACGCTCGTCGAGGCGTACACCTACCGGATGGGCGCCCACACCACCTCCGACGACCCGAGCAAGTACCGGGCCGACGAGGAGCGCGAGGCGTGGGAGGCGAAGGACCCGATCCTGCGTCTTCGCCGGTACCTGGAGGCCGCAAACCACGCGGACGAGGGATTCTTCGCGGAACTGGAGACCGAGTCCGAGGCGTTGGGCAGGCGAGTGCGTGAGGCGGTCCGTGCCATGCCGGACCCGGACCGTTTCGCCATCTTCGACCACGCGTACGCGGACGGGCATGCGCTGGTCGATGAGGAGCGGGCCGGTTTCGCCGCCTACCAGGCGTCGTTCGCGGATGGGGAAGGGGCCTGATCATGGCGGAGACGGTGACATTCAAGAACATGGCTCTGGCCAAGGCGATCAACGAGTCGCTGCGGCGGGCCCTGGAGACCGACCCCAAGGTCCTGGTGATGGGCGAGGACGTCGGCAAGCTCGGCGGTGTCTTCCGGGTCACCGACGGCCTGCAGAAGGACTTCGGCGAGGACCGGGTCGTCGACACCCCGCTCGCGGAGTCCGGCATCGTCGGCACCGCGATCGGCCTGGCCCTGCGCGGCTACCGGCCGGTGGTGGAGATCCAGTTCGACGGCTTCGTGTTCCCGGCCTACGACCAGATCGTCACCCAGCTGGCGAAGATGCACGCCCGGTCGCTCGGCAAGGTCAAGATGCCGGTCGTCGTCCGTATCCCCTACGGCGGCGGCATCGGCGCGGTGGAACACCACTCGGAGTCCCCGGAGGCGCTGTTCGCGCACGTGGCGGGGTTGAAGGTGGTCTCGCCGTCGAACGCGTCGGACGCGTACTGGATGATGCAGCAGGCCATCCAGAGCGACGACCCGGTGATCTTCTTCGAGCCCAAGCGGCGCTACTGGGACAAGGGCGAGGTCAACACCGAGGCCATCCCGGGACCGCTGCACAAGGCGCAGGTGGCCCGTGCGGGCACCGATGTCACCCTGGTCGCCTACGGCCCGATGGTGAAGCTCTGCCAGGAGGTCGCGGACGCGGCCGCCGAGGAGGGCAAGTCGCTGGAGGTGCTGGACCTGCGGTCCGTCTCGCCCCTGGACTTCGACACGATCCAGGCCTCGGTGGAGAAGACGCGGCGGCTGGTGGTGGTGCACGAGGCGCCGGTGTTCTTCGGTTCCGGCGCGGAGATCGCCGCCCGGATCACCGAGCGGTGCTTCTACCACCTGGAGGCGCCGGTGCTGCGGGTGGGCGGCTACCACGCCCCCTATCCGCCGGCGCGTCTGGAGGACGAGTACCTGCCGGGCCTGGACCGGGTGCTGGATGCCGTCGACCGCTCGCTGGCGTACTGAGGAGAGGGCCGTGACGACGATGACGGATGCGTCCGTACGTGAGTTCAAGATGCCCGACGTGGGCGAGGGCCTGACCGAGGCGGAGATCCTCAAGTGGTACGTCCAGGTGGGCGACACGGTCACCGACGGGCAGGTGGTGTGTGAGGTGGAGACGGCCAAGGCGGCCGTCGAACTGCCCATCCCCTACGACGGGGTGGTGCGCGACCTGCGCTTCCCCGAGGGCACCACGGTCGACGTGGGCACCGCGATCATCGCCATCGACGTGAGCGGCGGGGCCCCCGCGGCCCCGGAGACGCCGGCCGAGGCTCCCGAGGCCGCTGCGGCTCCCGCTCCCGCCCCCGCTCCCGAGAAGAAGCCGGAGGGCACGGGCCGTCAGCCGGTCCTGGTCGGTTACGGCGTGGCGGTCTCCTCGACCAAGCGCCGCCCCCGCAAGGGCCCCGAACTGCCTGTCCAGCAGGCCTCGGTGGCGATCCAGACCGAGCTGAACGGCCATGGCCCGGCCCTCGTGGACCCGGCCCCGGCAGCTCCGGCGCCCACCGCGTCGGCCGTCACCGCGTCGGCCGCAGCCGTGCAGTCGCGTCCGCTGGCCAAGCCCCCGGTGCGCAAGCTGGCCAAGGACCTGGGCGTCGACCTCAGCACGGTGATCCCGTCCGGCCCGGACGGAATCATCACCCGCGAGGACGTCCACGCGGCCGTCGCCCCGGCCGAGGCGCCCGCGCCGGTCACGCAGGCCCCGGTCACGCAGGCCCCGGCGACACAGGTCCCGGCGGTCCAGGCGGCGCCCGCCGCCTCGTACGACGCGGCCCGCGAGACCCGTATCCCCGTCAAGGGCGTCCGCAAGGCCACCGCCCAGGCGATGGTCGGCTCCGCGTTCACCGCCCCGCATGTCACGGAGTTCGTGACGGTGGACGTCACCCGCACCCTGAAGCTGGTCGAGGAGCTCAAGCAGGACAAGGACTTCGCGGGCCTGCGCGTGAACCCGCTCCTGCTGATCGCCAAGGCCCTCCTGGTGGCGATCAAGCGGAACCCGGACGTCAACGCGTCCTGGGACGAGGCGAACCAGGAGATCGTCCTCAAGCACTACGTCAACCTGGGGATCGCCGCGGCCACCCCCCGTGGCCTGATCGTCCCGAACATCAAGGACGCCCACACCAAGGCGCTGCCCCAACTCGCCCAGGAACTCGGCGAACTGGTGGCCACCGCCAAGGAGGGCCGCACCAGCCCCACCGCCATGCAGGGCGGCACGGTGACCATCACCAACGTCGGCGTCTTCGGCGTCGACACCGGCACCCCGATCCTGCCGCCCGGCGAGTCCGCGATCCTCGCCGTCGGCGCGATCAAGCTCCAGCCCTGGGTCCACAAGGGCAAGGTCAAGCCCCGCCGGGTCACCACCCTGGCCCTCAGCTTCGACCACCGTCTGATCGACGGGGAGCTGGGTTCCAAGGTCCTCGCCGACGTGGCCGCCGTCCTCGAACAGCCCAGGAAACTCATCACCTGGGCCTGAGGACCCGACACACCGCACGCGAAGGGGCCTGCCGCTGAACCAGCGGCAGGCCCCTTCGCGATGTCCGAGGACGTCAGCTGATCTTCGCGTAGCCGTAGTTGATGAGCTTCTTCACGTCGGCCGTGCGGTTGGCCGCGTCGGGGGCGGTCATGACGGCGCCGATGACGGACTCGCCGTTCTTCGTGGCGGCGAAGACGAGGCAGTACTTGGAGTCGGTGCCCGAGCCGGTCTTGATGCCGAGCGTGCCGTTCCAGCCGAGCAGGGTGTTGGTGTTCGTCCAGGCACCCATGGTGCGGGTGCTGCCGGTCTTCGTGATCGTCTTGGCCGTGTACGACTTGGTCTTCACGACGGACTTGAAGGTCGAGCTCTTCATCACGTTGCGGGCGAGCAGCGTGAGGTCCTTCGGCGTCGAGGCGTTCGCACCATTGCTTATGCCGTCGAACGAGTCGAACTTCGTGTTCGTCATGCCGAGGTTCTTGGCCGTGGTGTTCATCTTGGCGATGAACGACTTGGTGCGCGCGGAGACCGTCGAGCCCGAACCGAACTTGTCGGCCAGGGCCATCGCGGCGTCGCAGCCGGACGGCAGCATCATGCCGTAGAGCAGCTGACGGACGGTCACCTTGTCGCCGACGATCAGGTGGGCGGACGAGGCGCCCTTGGAGACGATGTAGTCGCTGTACGCCTTCTTGATGGTGACCTTGGCGTCCAGGTTCAGGTTCGACTGCGACAGCACGACCTTCGCGGTCATGATCTTCGTGGTGGAAGCGGTGAGCCGCTTCGTGTTCGGCGCCTTGCTGTAGAGGGTCGAGCCGGTCGCGCTGTTCATCAGGAATCCGCCCTTGGCGGTGATGGTCGGCGCGGTGAGCGCCTGCGCGGGTGCCGCGGTGAGAGCTCCGGTGGCGAGCACTGCGCCGGTCGTGATCGCGACGGCTGCGGCTCTGCGGACGCGGAGGCCCTTGATGGCGGTAATCAACTGAAATACCCCGAATACGTCGAATGCCCCTGAAGTGCGGCCGAGTTGAAAGGGGAAGAAAGTGGGGCCGCACGTGTGTGACACGTAAGTAGCACACAAGGTTGTGCCCCGGCTGGGGCGGGTGTGACTTTCGCCGGTAAGAGTTCCTCCCGGGTCCGCATGCTGGAACGGGATTCATCTTGCGTACGTGTTGTATCTAAGCTGTGGGCATGACTCTGGCCGTGAAGCAGCCCCCCGCCGCCGACCGCGTCTACACCCACGTCAAGCAGGGTGTACTGGACCGCCGTTACGAGGGCGGGAGCCTGCTGACCGAGGGTGAGCTCGCCGAGGCCACCGGAGTGTCGCGCACTCCGGTGCGGGAGGCACTGCTGCGCCTCGAGGTCGAGGGGCTGATCAAGCTTTACCCGAAAAAGGGAGCGCTGGTCCTGCCCGTCTCCGCGCAGGAGATCGCCGACGTCGTCGAGACCCGGCAGCTCGTCGAGGGGCACGCCGCCCGCAAGGCCGTCCCCGCGTCCCCGCAGCTCATCGCCCGCCTGGAGGAACTGCTGGCGCGGCAGAAGGAGCAGGCCGCCGCCGGCGATCTGGCCGGTGCCGCCGTCACCGACCGCTGTTTCCACGCCGAGATCGTCCGCAGCGGCGGCAACGAGATCCTCAGCCGGCTCTACGACCAACTCCGCGACCGCCAGCTCAGGATGGGCGTCGCCGTCATGCACGCCCACCCGGACCGCATCACCAAGACCCTCAGCGAGCACGAGCAGATCCTCCAGGCGCTGCGCTCCGGTGACGCCGAGGCGGTCGTGGGCCTGATCCACGGGCACGTCGAGTGGTTCTCCCACCTCGCCCGGGGTGAGGTGCGATGAGCAGGACCACTCTTCCGGGTGACCCTCCGGGCGGCCGGCGCGCGATGGCCGTGTGGGGCATCGGCGTCTCCGTCTACTTCGTCGCGGTCATCTTCCGGACGTCCCTCGGGGTCGCCGGCCTCGACGCGGCCGAACGCTTCCATGTCAACGCCTCGGCCCTGTCGACCTTCTCGATCCTCCAGCTCCTGGTCTACGCCGGGATGCAGATACCGGTCGGTCTGCTCGTGGACCGGCTCGGCACCAAGAAGGTGCTGACGCTCGGCGTGGTGCTCTTCACGGCCGGGCAGCTCGGCTTCGCGTTCTCACCGTCGTACGGCACCGCCCTCGCCTCGCGCGCCCTGCTCGGCTGCGGCGACGCGATGACCTTCATCAGCGTGCTGCGGCTGGGCACCCGCTGGTTCCCGGCCCGGCGCGGACCGCTGGTCGCGCAGCTCGCCGGGCTCGCCGGCATGGCCGGCAACCTGGTCTCCACCCTGGTCCTGGCCCGGCTGCTGCACGGCGTCGGCTGGACGGCCGCCTTCGCGGGCAGCTCGCTGGCCGGTGTGGTGGTGCTGGTCCTGCTGCTGCTCTTCCTCAAGGACCACCCCGAGGGCCAGGGGCCCGAGCCCTTCCCGCACCAGGGAGCGGCCTACGTACGCCGCCAGATCGCCGCGTCCTGGCGGGAACCCGGCACCCGGCTCGGCCTGTGGGTGCACTTCACGACGCAGTTCCCGGCGATGGTGTTCCTGCTGCTGTGGGGCCTGCCGTTCCTCGTCGAGGCGCAGGGCCTGTCCCGCGCGGTGGCGGGCGAACTGCTCACCCTGGTCGTGCTGTCCAACATGGTCGTCGGTCTGGTCTACGGCCAGGTCGTCGCCCGGCACCACGGGGCGCGGCTGCCGCTCGCGCTCGGGACCGTGGGCGCGACGGCGCTGCTGTGGGCGGCCACGCTGGCCTACCCCGGCGAGCGGGCGCCGATGTGGCTGCTGATCGTGCTGTGTGTGGTGCTCGGCTCGTGCGGACCGGCGTCGATGCTCGGCTTCGACTTCGCGCGTCCGGCGAACCCGCCGGAGCGGCAGGGCACCGCGTCCGGCATCACGAACATGGGCGGGTTCGTCGCCTCGATGACCACCCTGTTCGCCGTCGGTGTGCTCCTGGACGCGACCGGCGACAACTACACCGTGGCCTTCTCCTCCGTCTTCGTGCTCCAGGCGCTCGGCGTCAGCCAGATCCTGCGGCTGCGCGGACGGGCGGCCCGGCGGGAGCGGGAGCGGCTGGTGGCCAGCCGCGTGGAGACGGTCCACGTGCCCGCCTGAACGGACGTCGGCGCGCGGTCGGGGCCACCCCGTCCGGGCCGGGCCCCGTCACCCGCTACCGCGTCACCGTGAAGTTCCGCAGGATCGCCGACGTCAGCTCCGGGTCGCCCTCCGCCTTCACCCTGTCCGCCACCGCGTCCACGCTCACGCGGCCGCAGGCCAGGCGGACGTACGTCTCCCAGTCGAGGCTGAGGGCGGCGGCCGGCCCGAGAGCGGGGACGGTCTCCAGGGTGCCGCGGCCCTGGATGTCGACGCGGATGGTGCGCAGGAACTCGACGGGACCGTGGACGTCGAAGACGACCGCCGAACTGCGGGGCGCCTCGGCCTTGACGGCCACGACGTCGGGGAGCGCGGCGAGCAGGACGTCACGGGCGATGTGCGCGCCGGGGGAGTCCAGGTTGCCGGGCCGGCCCAGGGCGGTGCGCAGGTCCTGCTCGTGCACCCAGACGTCGAAGGCGTGCTGGCGCATGGAGTCCGCGAGGGTCAGTTCGGTTCCGAGCGGGCCGCGCACCTTCGTGCCGGGGTCGCGGGACTCGTTCCGCAGCTGACGGTTGCGGCGGATGATGACGTACTCCAGCTCGGAGGTCATCTCCGGTGCCGTGTGGTGACGGCGGACGTCGACCTGCATCTCCATGTACCGCTGGTGTTCGTTGGTGACGTGGAAGAGGTCGCGTGGGAGGGAGTGGATGGGGCGCGGGTCGCCCAGCATCTCGCAGTCCAGACCGATGACATGAGACACCACATCCCTCACCGACCAGCCGGGGCAGGGGGTGCGGCGGTTCCACTCTCCCTCCACGAGGGGGTTCACCAGCTCGGATATCGCGTCGATGGAGTCGGTCCAGGCGTCGGCGTAGGGCTGGAGGGTGGGATGCAGACTCACGGAACGGGACCCCTCGGCGGTCGGAGCACGGGCTGGTGATGGCGTCGTTGCCAGTGGAGGTGGTGGCTGTCGGCGGGTGTCTTGAGACGCTAAGTTACGCTGCTGTGAGGCACCCCGGCAGTGCTTTCGTGTGACGATCGTAGGCCCGTAAGGGACGGCCCGAATGCCAGGACGGTGGTAGTGTGCGCGCCTCTTTGATCCAGATCGCCGTGGATGAGGGCGAATCGGTCGAATCACGTCGGCGTCGCGTGGCGGCACTGGTAGGGGATCAGGCCGGAGCCGACCTCGTCGTACTGCCGGAGCTGTGGACCACCGGGGCGTTCGCCTTCGAGGAGTTCGAGAGCCAGGCCGAGCCCCTGGAAGGGCCCACCCACGAGGTCATGGCGAAGGCGGCGAGCGAGACGGGCGTGTGGCTGCACGCGGGCTCGATCCCCGAGCGGACCCCGGACGGCACCCTCTACAACACCTCCCTCCTCTTCTCCCCCTCCGGCGACCTGGCCGCCTCCTACCGCAAGATCCACCGCTTCGGCTTCGACAAGGGCGAGGCCGTGCTGATGGGCCGGGGCGAGGACCTGGTGACGGTCCGTCTGCCGCAGACGACCCTGGGCGTCGCCACCTGTTACGACCTCCGTTTCCCCGAACTCTTCCGCGGTCTCGTCGACGCGGGCGCCGAGACCCTGGTGATCCCGGCGGGCTGGCCGGAGCGCCGCCGGGGGCACTGGACGCTGCTGGCCCGGGCGCGGGCGGTCGAGAACCAGGCGTTCGTGCTCGCTTGTGGAACGGCCGGGACACACGCGCGAGTTCCGCAGGCCGGTCACTCGATCGTGGTGGATCCCTGGGGCGAGGTCCTCGCGGAGGCGGGCGCCGGCGAGGAGGTCCTCACGGTGGAGTTCGACCCCGGGAAGGTGGCCGTGACCAGGGAGCAGTTCCCGGCCCTGAAGGACCGGGTGCTCTGACCCCGGGTCGCCGCGTCAGTCGTCCCCTCTCAGTCGTCCCGTCTCAGTCGTCCTCCCGGTCCTTCTCGGCGAGGTGGATCACACACACCGCCACCGCGATGAGCAGCGCCGGATCCGCGTCGTCCCGGACGATGTCGACGCCGTAGGTCTCGCGCACGTGCAGCCACCGGCGCGAGACCACCGCGAGCAGCTCACCGTCGTACTCGACGGCGAACTCCCGGTCGAGGATCTTGCCGCTGACGTCGAGTTCGGAACGGCCGTCGGCGAGGGCCACCCGGTAGTGGTTGCGCAGCAGCGACAGGCGTTTCCGCCTGATCGTCGCCAGCGGTTCGCCGTCCCGCTCGATCACCATCGTGTCGCGCAGGGCGAACATCTTCTGGTGGATGTCGATCAGGACCCGCCCCTGGGTGTCCTTCAACTCGAAGGTGTCCCGGACCCGCATGGCCTTGCCGTCGACGAGGAACACCTTGTTGCCCTGGTCGTCCTCGATCCAGTAGTCGTCACCGAAGCCGAGGAGCCGGTCGCGTACGAGGAATCTCATGCCGTCATCGCTTCCCCGGCGCCCGCTCCGAAACGCCGCCGATAGGCCGACGGACTGAGTCCCGTCTCGCGCCGCACACGCGCGCGGAGGTTCGCGGCCGTCCCCAGACCGCTCCGCGCGGCCACCACGTCCAGTCGCTCCTCCCCGCGCTCGATGAGCCGGCACGCCAGCGCCACCCGTTCCCCCGTCAGCCAGGCCAGCGGAGTCGTCCCTTGCTGGGCCTGGAAACGGCGGTGCAGGGTGGCGGGGGAGACGGCCGCACGGGCCGCCAGGTCGGCGACGGTCAGCGGCTCCCCCAGCCGTTCCTGCGCCCACGCGAGCAGCGGGCCCAGCGACTCGTCCCGTACGTCGGGCACGGGCCGCTCCACGAACTGCCGCTGCCCGCCGTCGCGGTGGGCGGCGAAGACGAGCCTGCGGGACACCGCGTTCGCGACCTCGGCGCCATGGTCGCGCCGCACGACGTACAGCCCGAGGTCCAGCGCGGCCGCGCTGCCCGCCGCCGTCAGGACGTCACCCTCGTCCACGAACAGCACGTCCGGCTCCAGCCGCACCCGGGGATGCAGCTCGCGGAAGGCGTCGGCCCACATCCAGTGCGTGGTGGCCCGCCGCCCGTCCAGCAGCCCGGCCTCGGCGAGCGCGAAGCTGCCGGTGCACAGGCTGATCACCCGGGCGCCACGCGCGTGCGTGCGGCGGATCGCCTCCCGTACCGCCGCCCCGCGCGGGACGACGTTGTCCGGCCGCCCGGGCACCACGAGGGTGTCGGCGTCGTCCACGGCGTCCAGCCCGGGCACCCCGGCCAGCGTGAAGAAGCCGTGGTTCATACGGACCTCGGGGGCCGGCGTGCACAGGGTCACCTCGTACAGCGGCCCCGGCCGCCCCAGTTCGGGCCGCGGCAGCCCGAACAGCTCGGTGGCGACGCCCACTTCGAAGGGGTTGGTGCCCTCGTCGACGATCACGGCGACCCGGTGCGGACGAGGGACGGGCTGAGAGGATCCTTGCGGCATACGCGATTTCTAGCACTCGTACGCCGGCCGGCCGGCCCGCACGATGACGCCATGGCAACCGAACCCGTCTCCCTGCCCGCCGCCCTGGCCTCCTTCACCGAGCAGTGGAGCCCCCGCATCGTCACCGCCGTCAACGACTACGACGTCCGCGTCACGCACGTCGAGGGCGAGCACCTCTGGCACGTGCACGACGACACCGACGAGTTCTTCCTGGTCCTCGACGGCGAACTGCACATCTCCCTGCGCGAGCCGGCCGGAGAACGCACCGTCGTCCTGCCGAGGCTGTCCGTCTTCACCGTCCCGCGGGGCGTCGAGCACAAGCCGTACGCCCCCGTCCCGACCGACATCCTGCTGCTGGAACCGACCGGCACCTCCACGGTCGGCGACCGCCACGACGAGGTCCCGGCCCACGTGGACGTGACGACGGGCCGCGCGCTGGGCTGACTGTCGGTGCCGGGTGGCACCCTTGATCCATGACCGATTCCGCACCCCGCCGCGTCCGTGTCCGCGCCCCCGAGCTGGTCGGCGAGGGCGGCTGGCTGAACACGGGCGGGAAGCCGTACACCCTCGCCGACCTGCGGGGTCGCATCGTCATCCTCGACTTCTGGACCTTTTGCTGCATCAACTGCCTGCACGTCCTCGACGAGCTGCGTGAACTGGAGGAGAAGCACTCCGAGACGGTCGTCGTGATCGGTGTGCACTCGCCGAAGTTCGCGCACGAGGCGGAGCACGCGGCGGTGGCGGACGCGGTCGAGCGGTACGGCGTCGGGCATCCCGTCCTCGACGACCCCGCGCTCGCGACCTGGAAGCAGTACGCGGTCCGGGCCTGGCCGACGCTCGTCGTGATCGACCCGGAAGGGTATGTGGTGGCGCAGCACGCCGGCGAGGGGCATGTGCACGCGATCGAGCGGCTGGTGACGGAGCTGGAGGCCGAGCACGGCGCGAAGGGCACCCTGCGGCGCGGCGAGGGGCCGTACGTGCCGCCCGAGCCGGAGCCGACCACCCTGCGCTTCCCGGGCAAGGCGCTCCTGCTGCCGTCCGGGCGCCTCCTGGTCAGCGACACCACCCGGCACCAGTTGGTGGAGTTCGCCGCGGACGGCGAGAGCGTCGTGCGCCGGATCGGATCCGGCGCGCGCGGCTTCACCGACGGTACGGCTGAGACGGCCCGGTTCAGCGAACCGCAGGGGCTCGCCCTCCTGGACGACGGCTCCGTGGTCGTCGCCGACACCGTCAACCACGCCCTGCGGCGCCTCGACCTCGGCACCGGCGAGGTCACCACCCTGGCCGGCACCGGCCGTCAGTGGTGGCGGGGCTCCCCCACCGCCGGCCCCGCGCGCGAGACCGACCTGTCCTCCCCGTGGGACGTGGCCGGGTGGAACGGCCTGGTGTGGATCGCGATGGCCGGCGTCCACCAGCTGTGGGCGTACGACCCGGGGGACGACACCGTCGCGGCCGTCGCCGGCACCACCAACGAGGGCCTGGTCGACGGGCCGGGTCCCGAGGCCTGGTTCGCCCAGCCCTCCGGCCTCGCCGTGTCACCGGACGGCACGCGCCTGTGGCTCGCCGACTCCGAGACCTCCGCCCTGCGCTGGGTCGACCTCGGCGGAGCCGTCCACACCGCCGTCGGCACCGGCCTCTTCGACTTCGGGCACCGCGACGGAGCCGCCGGACAGGCCCTGCTCCAGCACCCCCTGGGTGTCACCGCGCTGCCCGACGGCTCGGTCGCGGTCAGCGACACCTACAACCACGCCCTGCGCCGCTACGACCCGGCGACCGGCGCGGTCACCACCCTCGCCACGGATCTGCGGGAGCCGAGCGACGCGGTCGTCGTCGGTGGGGCCATCGTGGTCGTGGAGTCCGCCCGGCACCGCCTGACCCGCCTGCGCCTGCCCGAAGAGGCGGTACGGGTGGAGCCGGTGGCCCACCGCACCCGGCGCGCGGCCACCGAAGTGGCTCCGGGCAGGCTCCGGTTGGACGTGGTCTTCCAGGCCCCGGCGGGCCAGAAGCTCGACACGAGGTACGGCCCGTCGACCCGCCTCCTGGTCTCCGCCACCCCGCCCGAGCTGCTGAAGGACGGCGAGGGCGCGGGAACAGGCCTCTCCCGCACCCTCGACCTGAACCCCGCGATCGAGCAGGGCGTGCTGCACATATCGGCCATGGCCGCGTCCTGCGACGACGATTCGGCGCACGCGTACCCGGCCTGTCACGTCCACCAGCAGGACTGGGGAGTCCCGGTCCGCCTGACGCCGGCAGGCACGGACCGGCTCGCGCTGATCCTCGCCGGGATGGACGAACGTCCTTAGGTGTGCCGTCCCCGCCTGCGCGGGACCAGCTTGACCACCGCGACGCCCGCCGCCACCAGCGTCGTCGCGGCCACCACCATCGCCATGCTGTTCAGCCACAGGCCGGTCGCGGCCAGCGTGGCGCCTCCGGCCCCGGTCGTGCCGGCACCGATCACTCTTCCGTACATGCGCTGTTCTCCTATGAGGGATACACAAAAGGGATACACAAAGGGGTACGAATCCGGGGGTTACGTCGCGACCCACTTCTCCTCGCTGCGGCGCAACAGGCCCCACAGCGAGGTGAAGTAGACGGCGTGCTGGAAAAGGTCGTAGAGCATCTCCGGCACCATCAGCGCCGCCATCAGCACGGCACGCGGGCCCGCCCTGCGCACGGAGACCGTCTTCTCCACCACGAAGACGAGCCCGATCGCGGTCCAGAAGGGCGAGAAGCCGGGCCAGCCGTACAGCGTGGTGTAGGTGACCATGTAGGTCAGGTAGACCAGGAAGGACAGCGCGCCGAAGCCCATGAGGAGCTGCTGCATGAAGTAGCGGGCGGTGACGCGGGTCCAGCCGTAGTCGCGCAGGTTCTCCAGGGCGCCGCGCTGCCACCGCAGCCGTTGGTGCCACAGCTTGGCCAGGGTGGGCATGACCTCGGTGGTGACCGCGCAGCCGGCCGGGGACATGGCCCGGTAGCCGAGGGTCTTGACCGCCTTGGTCATCTCGTCGTCCTCGGTGAGCGAGGCGAGGCTGTAATAGGCGTGGCCGCCGCCGAGGACTCCGTCGCGGCGGGCGGCGCGCACCTCGCGCAGGACGCGGGCGCGGAACATGGTGCCGGTGCCGGTGAGCACCTGGGCCTTGCTGCCGGTGCGCTCCAGCTCCCAGGCGTAGCGGTGGAACTCCATGCGCTGGAGGAGTCCGAGCAGACCGCCGCCGTCCTCGCCGTAGAAGACCCCGCCGACGGCGCCGACCTTGCGGTTGAAGGTGCCGATGGCTGTCTCGCTGAACCAGGGGTTCAGCACGGTGTCGGCGTCCTGCACCAACAAGAGGTCACGCTCGTCGAGATGGGGCAGCACCCAGGCGATGGCCTGGTTGAGGGCGCCGGCCTTCTTGTGTGTGTTGCCCTGGGTGGCGAAGACCTGGGCGCCGTGCGCGACGGCGATCTCGGCAGTGGCGTCGGTGCAGTTGTCGGCCACGACGACGATCAGGTCGGGGCGCCGGGTCTGCCGCCACAGGCCCTGGATCGCCTCGGCGATGCGGTCCTGTTCGTTGTGGGCCGGTATCAGCGCCACCAGGCGCGTCGGGCCGTCGAGTTCGTCGGGGGCGGCGTGGGCGCGGCGGGCGGCGTGCCGGTGGGGGCGCGGCCGTCCCGGATCGGGCGCCACGCGTGCCGTCGTGGAGTGGAGCACGGGGAGCCCCCGGGGGTGCTGGTGGTTCACGCCCGGTACTGCAGACCCCCCGGGCTCTCAAGGATCCCGAGTCTTCACTCTTTTCACACAAGTAGACAAGTGAATACCGATCACGGATTGCTCACGGTTGCGTATGAATCCGACTTACCCGCCGTGTCCGTTACACGCCGTATCCGTCGGAGTACCCGTCCCGGCGCTCCTCCACGACCGTCGACGTGGTGGGCGGTACCACCACGCGCCGCCGCCGGGCGATGCTGCTGAATGTCGTCACGCCGATCAGTCCCACGATCATCAGGATCACACCGACCAGGTCGAGGTTGACCCCCTGCATGTGCCAGTCGGTGGCGAACGTGAGGATTGCTCCCACGGCGATGAGGATGATGCACCCGCCGAGGCCCATGAGTGTCGCCTCCCTGTCCGGTCCGGTCGTTCCGGTCCGGACTTGCGGGTACCCCCACTTCCCTCGAACTACCCCTCCAGGAACGCCACCAGAGCGTTCGCCAGCAGATGCGGGTCGTCCGCGCCGCACAACTCCCGGACACTGTGCATCGACAGGATCGCCACACCGATGTCGACGGTCTTGATGCCGTGCCGGGCCGCGGTGATCGGGCCGATCGTCGTGCCGCAGGGCATGGAGTTGTTGGAGACGAAGGACTGGAAGGGCACGTCGGCCCGCTCGCAGGCGGCGGCCCACACGGCACGTCCCGAACCGTCCGTGGCGTAGCGGTTGTTGACGTTGACCTTGAGGATCGGTCCGCCGTTGACGCGCGGGTGGTGCGTCGGGTCGTGCCGCTCCGCGTAGTTGGGGTGCACGGCGTGCCCGGTGTCGGAGGACAGACAGACCGTCGCCGCGAAGGCCCGCGCCCGGTCCTCGTAGGATCCGCCGCGCGCGAACACCGAGCGCTCCAGGATCCCGCCGAGCAGCGGCCCGTCCGCGCCGGTGTCCGACTGCGAACCGTTCTCCTCGTGGTCGAAGGCGGCGAGGACGGGGAGGTATGGCAGCTCACCGGAGGAGACCGCGGTCAGGGCGGCCACCCCCGCGTGCACGGACAGCAGGTTGTCCATCCGCGGACCGGCCAGCAGCTCCTTGTCCCGGCCCAGGTAGGCGGGCGCCTCCACGGAGTGCGTCATCAGGTCCCAGCCGGTCACCTCGCCCGCGCCGAGCCCCAGTTCCTCTTCCAGGAAGGCGATCAGGTCGCCGTCGCGCACGTCGTCGCCGAGACCCCAGATGGGCTGCAGATGCCGCTGCTTGTCGAGCTTGAGGCCCTCCGAGGACACCGCGCGGTCCAGGTGGATGGCGAGCTGCGGCACTCTCAGCAGCGGCCGGTCCACGTTCACCAGCCGCGTCGAACCGTCCCGCAGCGTCAGCCGGCCGGCCAGGCCCAGGTCCCGGTCCAGCCAGGAGTTCATCAGAGGACCGCCGTAGATCTCCACGGCGACCTGGCGCCAGCCGTGCGCCCCGCTGTCCGGCAGCGGCTTGACCCGCAGGTTCGGGGAGTCGGTGTGCGCGCCGACGATGCGGTACGGCGTGTGGGGCGCCGCGTTCTCGGGGACGTACCAGGCGATGATCGCGCCGCCCCGCAGCACGTACTTGCCGCCGCTCGACCCGTCCCAGGCGTCCGTCTCCGAGACCTGGCGGAAGCCGGCCTTCTCCAGCCGCTCGGCGGCGTTCGCCACCGCGTGGTACGGCGTGGGGCTCGCCGCCAGGAAGGACATCAGGTCGTCGGTGTGGCCGCGGTCGAAGCGGTGGGGTGCGCTCATGGCAGCCACCCTAAGGTGCCGTGCAGCCGTGTCGAGCCGCGGTTCTGTGAAGGAACACGGTGCCGCCGAGACCGACTTGATCGGAAAGCGGCGGGCGGGTGGCGTACGCCGCGCGTGATGCGGCACGGCCATCAGGGTCGGGTCGGTGATGCCCACGGCGCCGCTTGTCTCACACCCGGCCCGGAGATTTCTTCCGGGTACGAAAACGGCGGCGGCCCGCTCCCCACGAGGGGAACGGGCCGCCGCCACGGCGGGCCGGAGACCGGTCGGATCAGAACGCGGCCTCGTCCAGCTCCATCAGGTCCAGCTCGACGCCCTCGGCGATCTTGCGGGCCAGCGTCACGCCCGGCAGGACGTTGGCCGCGAAGAACTTCGCCGCCGCGATCTTGCCGGTGTAGAAGGCCTTGTCCTTCGCGGAGGCCGTCTCCAGCTTCTCGGCGGCGATCGCCGCGCCCTTGAGGAGCAGATAGCCGACCACGACGTCACCCGAGGCCATCAGAAGGCGGGTGGTGTTGAGGCCCACCTTGTAGATGTTCTTGACGTCCTGCTCGGTGGCCGCGAGGTCGGTCAGCATCAGGCCGACGATGGCCTCCAGCTCGACGGCCGCCTTGGCCAGGTGCTCACGGGCGCCCGCGAGGTCCTCGCCGCCGGTGCCGAGCGCCAGGAACTTCTTGATGTCCTCGGCGAGGGAGTTGAGGGCCGCGCCCTGGTTGCGGACGATCTTCCGGAAGAAGAAGTCCTGGCCCTGGATCGCGGTGGTGCCCTCGTACAGGGTGTCGATCTTGGCGTCGCGGATGTACTGCTCGATCGGGTACTCCTGGAGGAACCCGGAGCCGCCGAAGGTCTGCAGCGACTGGGCGAGCTGCTCGTATCCCTTCTCGGAGCCGTAACCCTTGACGATCGGCAGGAGCAGGTCGTTCAGCGCGTGCTCGGTCTTGGTGTCCTCGCCCGCGGCCTCCTTGACGGCGATCGCGTCCTGGATCGAGGCGGTGTAGAGGACCAGCGCGCGCATGCCCTCGGCGTACGCCTTCTGCGTGATCAGCGCACGGCGCACGTCGGGGTGGTGGGTGATGGTGACCTTGGGCGCGGTCTTGTCCATGAAGTTCGCCAGGTCAGGGCCCTGGACGCGCTCCTTGGCGTACTCCAGCGCGTTCAGGTAGCCCGTCGAGAGCGTGGAGATCGCCTTCGTGCCGACCATCATCCGCGCGAACTCGATGATCCGGAACATCTGACGGATGCCGTCGTGCTTGTCACCGATCAGCCAGCCCTTGGCGGGGTGCCGGTCACCGAAGGTCATCTCGCAGGTGTTGGAGGCCTTCAGGCCCATCTTGTGCTCGACGTTCGTCGCGTACACGCCGTTGCGCTCGCCCAGCTCGCCGGTCTCGAAGTCGAACAGGTACTTCGGGACGAGGAAGAGGGACAGCCCCTTGGTGCCGGGACCGGCACCTTCCGGCCGCGCGAGCACGTAGTGAAGGATGTTCTCCTCCATGTCGTGCTCACCCGAGGTGATGAACCGCTTGACGCCCTCGATGTGCCAGGAGCCGTCCTCCTGCTGGACCGCCTTGGTGCGCCCGGCGCCGACGTCGGAGCCCGCGTCGGGCTCGGTCAGCACCATGGTCGAGCCCCAGGTCCGCTCCACGGCGATCTGGGCGATCTTCTTCTGGACCTCGTTGCCCTCGTCGAAGAGGATGCCGGCGAACGCCGGGCCGGAGGAGTACATCCACACGGCCGGGTTCGCGCCGAGGATCAGCTCGGCGTACGACCAGATCAGGGACGGCGGAGCCGTCGTGCCGCCGATCTCCTCGGGCAGGCCGAGGCGCCAGTACTCGGAGTCCATGAAGGCCTTGTAGCTCTTCTTGAAGGACGCCGGGACCGGCGCGGTGTTCGTCTCGGGGTCGAAGACCGGCGGGTTGCGGTCGGCGTCCGCGAAGGACTCCGCCAGCTCGTTCTCCGAGAGACGGGTCAGCTCCTCGAGGATGCTCTTCGCGGTCTCGACGTCCATCTCGGCGAAGGGCCCGGTGCCGTACAGCTTGTCGCGCCCGAGTACTTCGAAGAGGTTGAACTCGATGTCGCGCAGATTCGACTTGTAGTGCCCCATGGCGACGGCTCCGTAAAGAGTTCGGCGAGGCACTTGGTTCCTCGCGCTAGTCCACATACCAACAAGTAGCTCCGATGATGCTACCCGTCGGTAATAAGTCGCAACCCCGATCAGGCCATCTGTGACGGTTCACACCGCGATGGTCAGCGTGGCGGTGTACCCCTCCTCCACGCTCCCCTTCACCGCCGCGAGCTGCTGGTCGTGGCCGTCCCTGAAGACGCTGTCCGACTCCAGGGAGAGCCGGTCCAGGTTGTCCACGCTGCTCTCGTAGCCCTCGGTGGCGTACACCGTGTCGCAGACGTCCTCCGGGAGCGCGAGCTGCGAGGTGCTCGTGATCGCGGTGGCGCTCGTCGCGTCCCGGAGACTGCCGTAGACCTCGAAGTGGATGTGCGGCCAGCGGCCGGTGTAGCAGCCCGGGAAGACGCTGGTGAACGTCACCCGGCCCTTCTCGTCGGTCTCCTGGACGCCGCGCAGATAGTTCTCGTCGGTGACGCCCTCGGTGTAGAGGGAGTAGCCGCCCTCCCGGTCGCAGTGCCAGACGTAGACCGCGGCGCCCTTCTTCGGGGTCCCGCAGCCCGAGGCGGCGTCCACGACGGTGAGCGTGAAGGTCAGGGGTACGCCCTCGGCGGTGCCGCCCGCGGAGTCGCCGAAGCTGCCGGTGATGTCGCTGCGGACGACCCCGCTCTCCTTCAGGACATTCACGCCGTTCGAGCCGTCGCCGGGGTAGGGGCCCGCGGTCTCCTCGGGAACGGTGGCGCAGTCCCCGGCGAAAGAAGAGGTGTCCGGGGCGGAAGAAGAGGTGTCCCCGGCGGCGGAAGACGGGGTGTTCCCGGCGGTGCAGCCCACCAGGGCCGCCAACCCGGCTCCCGCACCCGCTCCCGCCAGCAGCCGGATCATCCGCCGGCGGGCGAGCACGGGAAGGTCGTAGGAGAGTCCTCTGTCGTGCTCGTGGACCTCTTCGTCGTCATGTCTGCGCATGCACCGACGCTACGAGCGGTGGCCCCCTGCGACCCAGGGCCGGCGGCTGTCGGGTCGCTGTCGGTTTTCCGGCTGCCGGTAGCCGCCCACCGCCCCGCCCCCCTCGGTACTCTTACGCCCATGTACGGCTACGACCAGAACGCTGGTGCCCAGCAGCAGTACGGCGTCCCGCCGCAGCAGCCCATGGCCGGCGGTGCGGGCGGGTACGGCCAGCAGCCGCCGCTGTACCCCGAGCCGTCCCCGCCCTCGCTCGCGGACGCGGTGCGTGCCTTCACCACCGGACAGCTGGCGGCGGAGGACTTCCAGCAGGTCTTCGCCACGTCCAAGGTCTACTGCCCGCGCGGCGACAACCCCGGGTTCCTCGCCCTGCACAACACCCAGCAGCCGGTGATCCCCATGTTCACCACGCTCAAGGAACTGCGGCGGTACGCGGGCAAGGAGTCCAAGTACTTCGTCATCACCGGCGCCGAGGTCCTCGACCTGCTGCCCACGGGCTACGGCTTCGTCCTCGACATGGAGGGGGAGCACCGGATCGTCTTCGACGCGAAGGCCGTGGAGCAGATGGTCGAGTTCGCGATGCGCAGGATGTACGGGTAACGCGCTCACGGGGTTCCCACGCTCACGGGGTTCCCACGCTCACGGGGTTCCCACGCTCACGGGGTTCCCACGCTCACGGGGTTCCCAGGCTCACGGGTTTTCCGTACTCACGGTGCTCCAAGGCGCAGTGACAGGCCGTCCAGGACGATGTCCAGGGCGGTCTCGAATTTTGCCTCCCGCAGGGCGGCCGGGTCCGTCGTGGCCGCCTCCTCGGTCTCGGCGTAGCCCTGCGCCAGATGGCTGTGCGGGGCCGTGGCCTGCTGCACCGCGGGGAGCAGGCGGGCGATGAGGCCCGACTCGGAGTCCCCGGAGCGGCTGACCGTGGTGAGCCAGGCCGCCTCCGTGGTGCTCATACCGATCACGTACGACAGCACCGCGTCGATCGCCGTGCCGGGATCCGGGAATCCGGCGGCCGTGAACAGAGCCGCCAGCCGCTCCGAGTAGGACATGAGGTTGGGGCCCAGATAGGCGAGGCCCGCCTGGCCGAGGACCGGGGGCAGCCACGGGTGCCGCAGGGCCGTCGTACGGAAGGAGCGGGCCGCCTCCGTGACGGCCGCCCGCCAGTCGGGGCCGTCCGCCGACGGGACGTGGATCTCCGCGGCGACCTCGTCCACCGCCAGCTCCATCAGCTCGTCCTTCGTGGCCACGTGCCGGTAGAGCGAGGCCGCGCCGGCGTTCAGCCGGGTGGCGAGCTTGCGCATGCTCAGTGCCTCGACGCCCTCCGCGTCCAGCATGACGATCGCCTCGCGCACGATCGCGGCACGGCTGAGCGCCGGCTGGTCGGGCTCGCGCTGGGGGCGGGCCCAGACGGAGGGGATGGGGGTCGGCTTCGTCGTCATCGGTACTCCTGCTCCTGCGACTCGACCTGCTGCGTACATCGTTCGCGTCAAGCGTACAGAAATTGATGCTTGCGTACATCGTTCCGAAGTGCGTACAGTGTTCGCATCGAGGGAACGGTGTCACGAAGTCGGAGGGGAATCGTCATGGACGCCTTGGAAGTCCGCAATCCACGCCGCTGGTGGATCCTGGTCGTGCTCTGCCTGAGCAGCCTGGTGCTCGTCGTCGACAGCATGGCGCTGACCGTCGCGGTCCCGGTCATGACCGAGGAGATCGGAGCGAGCGCCCAGGACACCCAGTGGATCCTGGACTCCTACATCCTGGTCTTCGCCGGCCTGCTGCTCACCTCGGGCAGCCTGGGTGACCGGTTCGGTCGCCGCAAGGTGATGCTGCTCGGACTCCTGCTCTTCGGTGCCGCCTCACTGGCCGCCATCTGGTGCACCACTCCCGGCGAGGTGATAGCCGTCCGCGTCGCCATGGGCGTCGGAGGCGCGCTGATCATGCCGTCCACACTCTCGATCCTCATCACCGTCTTCGACGAGGACGAGCGCGGCCGGGCGATGGCGGCCTGGAGCTCCGTGGCGATGCTCGGCCTGGTCGGCAGCCCCGTGCTCGGCGGGGTCCTGATCGACCACTTCTCCTGGCAGTCGATCTTCCTCCTCAACGTGCCGGTCGTGGCCCTCGCGATCATCGCCGGTCTGACGCTGATGCCGGAGTCGAGGGCACCCTGGCAGAAGGCCGACCCGCTGGGCGCGGTGCTGTCGGCGGCCGGGATGACCGCCCTGGTGTGGTGGATCATCGAGCTCCCGCAGCACGGCGTGTGGACGGCCGCCCTGCCCGTGGCCCTCGTGTCCCTGACCGGCTTCGTCATCCGGGAGAACGTCACGAAGTCCCCCATGGTCCCGCTCCTCCTCTTCAAGCACCGCAACTTCAGCGGCGGTTCGCTCTCACTGGCCCTGGTCCAGACGGGCAACGGCGGCCTGCTCCTGGTGCTCACCCAGTACCTCCAGTTCGTGCTCGGCTACTCACCGGTCAAGGCGGGCCTGGCCTTCCTGCCGCTGGCGGTCACGGCCCTGCTGGGCAACGGCGTGGGGGTCAAGCTCGCCGCGAAGTACGGCAACCGGGGGTGATCCTCGTGGGCATGCTGGTGATGGCGGCCTGCTTCGCCCTGCTGACCACGGTCTCGGCGGAGTCCGGCTTCACCGTCCCGGCCGTCGCGCTCGGCCTGCTCGGGCTGGGGGCGGGCCTGGCGATGCCGGCTGCGGTGGCGGCACTGATGGGCACTATCCCCGAGGACAAGGCGGGCGTCGGCTCGGCCCTGAATGACACCGTCCAGCAGGCCGGCACCGCACTGGGCATCGCGATCCTGGGTTCGCTCCTGTCGAGCGGCTTCGCGCACCGGATGCCCGAGGGCACGCCGGAGCAGGCGAGGCACTCGATAGCCGGAGCGGCCGCCCTGAAGGACCCTGGGCTGCTGGCGGCGGCCCGCGAGGCCTTCACCGCCTCCATGTCGACGACCTTCATGATCAGCGCGATCGGCGTCCTGGCGGCGGCGCTGCTGGCGACGCTGGTGATGCGGGACGACCGGCCGGTACCGGAGAAGATCGCCGATCGGGAACCGGAGCTCGCCGCCTGACCTCTTCAGGGGGTGCGAGGTCTGGGAGAAGCCTGGAGGGAATGCCCTCCGGGCTTCTGTCGTTAGAGGTGGCAGAAAGTTCAACGCTCAACTAAACTCGATCCACAAGGAGGTACCGACATGCCTGCAGTGACTGTCGACAACCCGCTGACCCTGCCGCGCGTGGCCGCGACGGCGGACGCGGTGGCCCGTCCCGTCCTCGGCGTGACGACCGCGCCGAGTGGATTCGAGGGCGAGGGATTCCCGGTGCGCCGGGCGTTCGCCGGGATCCATTACCGGCACCTGGACCCGTTCATCATGATGGACCAGATGGGTGAGGTGGAGTACGCGCCGGGTGAACCGAAGGGAACCCCCTGGCATCCGCACCGCGGCTTCGAGACCGTCACGTACATCATCGACGGGATCTTCGATCATCAGGACTCGCAGGGCGGTGGCGGCACCATCACCAACGGCGACACCCAGTGGATGACGGCCGGTTCGGGTCTGCTCCACATCGAGGCGCCGCCGGAGGCGCTCGTCATGTCGGGCGGCCTCTTCCACGGTCTCCAGCTGTGGGTGAACCTGCCGGCCAAGGACAAGATGATGGCGCCGCGCTACCAGGACATCCGGGGCGGCAACGTGCAGTTGCTGTCGACGCCGGACGGTGGCGCGCTGCTCCGTGTCATCGCCGGTGAGCTGGACGGTCACCAGGGTCCCGGTGTTACCCACACGCCGATCACGATGATCCACGCGACGCTGGCGCCGGGTGCGGAGCTCACTCTTCCGTGGCGTGAGGACTTCAACGGTCTGGCGTACGTGCTTGCGGGTCGCGGTTCGGTGGGGGCGGAGCGCCGGCCGATCCACCTGGGCCAGACAGCGGTCTTCGGAGCCGGCGGCTCGCTGACCGTCCGCGCGGACGAGAAGCAGGACTCCCACACGCCGGACATGGAGGTCGTCCTGCTGGGCGGCCAGCCGATCCGTGAGCCGATGGCGCACTACGGCCCGTTCGTCATGAACACCCGTGAGGAACTCCAGCAGGCGTTCGACGACTTCCAGAAGGGACGGCTGGGGACGGTCCCGGCGGTCCATGGAATGACCGAGGGCGGGCTGTAGGTCCTCCGGTACGGATGCTCGTTCCGCCCCTCGGATCACCCGAGGGGCGGGACGGAAATGACCTCCCTGGCCTCAGGCCGCGCCTTCGGGCTTCTCCCAGGTGGTGACGTCCATGGTGACGGACGACAGGCCGCCCGCGTAGTTCACGTCGTCCGCCTGCCAGCCGAGGACGGTGATGGCCGCGACCCGGTTCTCGTCGGTGAGCACGCACGCCGTGAGTCCCTTGCGGATGTTCTTCTGGTCCACGGCGAATCCGAAGTCGGTGGCCGCGGCGCAACTCTCGGCGGTCGCGGGGCCGTTGACGGTGGCGAGGTCGCCGTTCTCGCCGACGATGGTGTAGCCGTCGTCGGCGTTCGCCGGCAGGGAGAAGATGATGTCGGAGAGGCCGTTGGTGAAATCCAGGTCCACGTTGGAGCCGGATCGCAGGACGACCTTGCGGTGCTCGCGTACGGTCGCCGCCTCCGCGCCCGCCGCCTGAGCGGCCCCCGGCGTTGGGGACGCCGGCGTAGGGGACCCCGGCGGCCCGGACTTCGTCGGCGTCCCCGTGGCGGTGCCGACCGCGCCCGATGTCGTGCTCGTGCCGGGTGTCACGCTCGCACCGCTCGGGTTGCCCTGGGCCTGGCCGGACAGCGTCAGATAGGCCGCCGCGCCGGCCGCGGCCAGCACGGCGAGGGCCATCAGGGCTTTGGTCGAGCCCTTGAACGAGAATCCACCGGTCCCCACCGTGATGTGGTTGGCGGGATCGCGTTGGCCGCCTTCGTACGACAGTGAGAACGAGGACCCCTTGCCACGGTCCTTCGGGGATGCGGGCTTGCCCATGCGACGTCCTTGTGTGCGGTCGGATCCACGGCCAGGGCACACATCGTGCAGGCGGTACGGCAGCCGTCGACGCCACTCGCTCGGTGCGCACCTGAACGGGTGACGGTGTGGCGGGTGTTGACGTCTGTTCCCTGTCCCCGTGCTACGCGGAGGGCTCGCCCGAGGACTCGTACAGCTCGAACCAGATGCTCTTGCCCTGGCCTTGGGGGTCCACCCCCCACATGTCCGCCAGGAGCTCGATCAGCATCAGGCCGCGGCCCGAGGAGGCCAGTTCGCCGGGGCGGCGTTTGTGCGGGAGGTCGTCGCTGGTGTCGGTGACCTCGATCCGCATCCGGCGCTCGCCCGCCTCACCGCGGACCTCCGCGAGCAGCAGCGCGTCGGCGTCGGTGTGGACGAGGACGTTGGTCAGCGTCTCGGAGAGCAGCAGGACCGCGGCGTCCACCTGGTCGGCGGAGGGCCAGTCGTGGAGCAGTTCGCGCAGTTGCTGGCGGGCCACCGCGACCCGTTCGGGCTCCGCCTGGGCCACCGAGAGCATCGTGCGGCGGACCGTGGGCCGTACGGCGGCCGGGTCGCCGCCCCCCTGCCGGTGCAGCAGCAGAACCGCTATGTCGTCCTCGCGGCGGTCGGCGAGGGGGCCGGTGGTGTGGTGGGAGGAGGGACCGTGGACGGCCTGGATCAGGGCGTCGGCGAGTTCCTCCAGGTCGCCGTCGTGGGTCTCCAGGATGGTGCGGATGCGCTTCCAGCCGGTGTCGAAGTCGTGGCCGCCGGTCTCGATCAGCCCGTCGGTGCACAGCATCAGCGTCTCGCCGGGCTCCAGGGTGATCCGGGTCGTGGGGTAGTCGGCGTCCGGGTCGATGCCCAGCGGGAGGCCGCCTTGCGTGCGGCGGGCCAGGACCGTGCCGTCGGCCATGCGGATCGCCGGGTCGGGATGACCGGCCCGCGCCACCTCAAGGACGCCGGTCACCGGATCGGCCTCGACGTACAGGCAGGTCGCGAAGCGCATGTCGGAGGGGTCGTCGACGCCGTACGCCATGCCGTTGAGGAAGCGTGAGGCGCGGGAGAGGACCGCGTCGGGGCGGTGGCCCTCGGCGGCGTAGGCGCGCAGGGCGATGCGGAGCTGGCCCATCAGGCCCGCCGCCCGTACGTCATGGCCCTGGACGTCCCCGATGACCAGGGCGAAGCGTCCCCCTCCGGACTTCGTGCGGGAGGTGCCGCCGGGCAGCGGGATCATGTCGTACCAGTCGCCGCCGACCTGGAGGCCGCCGCCGGTGGGGACATAGCGGGCGGCGATGGTCATGCCCGGGATCTCGGGGCCGAGAGTGGGGAGCATCGAGCGCTGGAGGCCGTCGGTCAGCTCGCGTTCGGACTCGGCGAGGCCCGCGCGGGACAGGGCCTGGGCCAGCATGCGGGCCACCGTCGTGAGGACCGAGCGCTCGTCCGGTGTGAACGCGACCGGGTAGGCGAAGCCCGCCATCCACGCGCCCATCGTGCGGCCGGCCACCGTCAGCGGCAGGAACGCCCAGGACTGGCGGTCGAAGCGCTGGGCG
This sequence comes from Streptomyces sp. NPDC048523, assembly GCF_043199815.1. NCBI lineage: Bacteria > Bacillati > Actinomycetota > Actinomycetes > Kitasatosporales > Streptomycetaceae > Streptomyces > Streptomyces sp. NPDC048523. The sequence goes on from NZ_JBICWQ010000005.1 coordinate 352,689, forward strand.
AGCGGCCAGGTGACCGGATAGCGGGAGCGGTAGGCCTCGGGGCTGGAGAGATAGACGGCACGGCCGGTGCGCACGACCTCGGCGGCCGGGTAGTCCGTCTCCAGGGACATGTGGGAGAAGGGGCTCTCGTCGCCGGGCTGCTGTCCGTGGTGGCCGATGATCGTGAGGCGGTCGCCCTCGACGCCGAAGACGGCCAGGCCGTCGGGGCTGAAGCCCGGCATGGACAGGCCCGCGGCCACCCGCAGCACCTCGGCGGTGGAGCGGGCCTCGGCCAGGGCACGGCCGGCGTCCAGCAGGAAGGCCTCGCGGGAGCGCCGCCAGTCACCGGTGACGGCGGTGCGGCCGGCGGGGGTGCCGGGGGTCGGCTCGGTGACCTCCTGGAGGGTGCCGATCAGCTGGAACGACTTCTTTTCCTTGTCGTACGACGGCTTGGAGCGGCTGCGCACGGTACGGGTCACCAGGCCGCGCTCGTCCATGATCCTGATCCGGACCTCGGCGAGGGTGTCCTCGGCGACGGCGAGTCCGACGACGCTGATGATCTCGTTCCAGTCGACCGGGTGCAGCCGGGCCCGGGCCTGGGCTTCCGTGAGGGTGGTCCGCTCGGCGGGCAGCCCGAGGAGCCGAGCCGCCTCCGCGTCGACGGTGACCAGTTCGGTGGCGGTGTCCCAGTGCCACAGGCCGGTCGCGAGGGCGGTGAGAACCTCCCCCACGGCGGGCAAGGGCTCACCAGTGCGCATTGCCCCACTTTAAGAACAGGAGATCGAGGAGTGCCACTGTTGGCCGAGTCGTAATGGTGGGGAGGCGATCTCGGGGTCCCCGGTAGGCTGGGAGCTGTTTCACGTGAAACACGACCCTCGATCCGCGAAGACTGGATGAACGACGATGCATCGGTACAGGTCCCACACCTGCGGCGAGCTCCGCGCCTCTGACGTCGGTACCGACGTCCGGCTGAGTGGCTGGCTGCACAATCGGCGCGACCTGGGCGGCATCCTCTTCATCGATCTGCGCGACCACTACGGCATCACGCAGCTGGTCGCCCGTCCGGGCACGCCCGCGTACGAGGCCCTCGACAAGCTGACCAAGGAGTCCACGGTCCGCGTCGACGGCAAGGTCGTCTCCCGTGGCACCGAGAACGTCAACCCGGACCTGCCCACCGGTGAGGTCGAGGTCGAGGTCGGCGAGGTCGAGCTGCTCGGCGCGGCCGCCCCGCTGCCGTTCACGATCAACACCGAGGACGGGGTGAACGAGGAGCGGCGCCTGGAGTACCGCTTCCTCGACCTGCGCCGCGAGCGCATGCACAAGAACATCATGCTGCGGTCGTCGGTGATCGCCTCGATCCGCTCGAAGATGGTCGCCCTCGGTTTCAACGAGATGGCGACGCCGATCCTGTCCGCGACCTCTCCCGAGGGCGCTCGTGACTTCGTCGTCCCCTCCCGCCTGAACCCGGGCAAGTTCTACGCCCTGCCGCAGGCGCCGCAGCAGTTCAAGCAGCTGCTGATGATCTCCGGGTTCGACCGCTACTTCCAGATCGCGCCCTGTTTCCGTGACGAGGACGCGCGCGCGGACCGTTCGCCGGGCGAGTTCTACCAGCTCGACGTCGAGATGAGCTTCGTCGAGCAGGAGGACGTCTTCCAGCCGATCGAGAAGCTCATGACCGAGCTGTTCGAGAAGTTCGGCAACGGCCGTCACGTCACGTCTCCCTTCCCGCGGATCCCGTTCCGCGAGTCGATGCTGAAGTACGGGTCCGACAAGCCGGACCTGCGCGCCCAGCTGGAGCTCGTCGACATCACCGATGTCTTCGAGGGCTCGGAGTTCAAGGCGTTCGCCGGCAAGCACGTGCGGGCGCTGGCGGTGCCGGACGTCTCCGCGCAGCCGCGGAAGTTCTTCGACCAGCTCGGCGACTACGCCGTCTCGCAGGGTGCCAAGGGCCTGGCCTGGGTGCGCGTGACCGAGGACGGGTCCCTCACCGGCCCGATCGCGAAGTTCCTCACCGAGGAGAACGTCGCCGAGCTGACCAAGCGTCTGTCGCTGGCCGCCGGTCACGCCGTGTTCTTCGGCGCGGGCGAGTTCGACGAGGTCTCGAAGATCATGGGCGCGGTGCGGGTCGAGGCCGCCAAGCGTGCCGGGCACTTCGAGGAGAACGTCTTCCGGTTCTGCTGGATCGTCGACTTCCCGATGTACGAGAAGGACGAGGAGACCGGCGCGATCGACTTCTCGCACAACCCGTTCTCCATGCCGCAGGGCGGTCTCGAGGCCCTGGAGACCCAGGACCCGCTGGACATCCTGGGCTGGCAGTACGACATCGTCTGCAACGGCGTCGAGCTGTCCTCCGGCGCGATCCGGAACCACGAGCCCGAGATCATGCTCAAGGCCTTCGAGATCGCGGGCTACGACCGGGAGACCGTCGAGGAGAAGTTCGCGGGCATGCTGCGCGCGTTCCGCTTCGGCGCCCCGCCGCACGGCGGTATCGCCCCGGGTGTCGACCGCATCGTCATGCTCCTCGCGGACGAGCCGAACATCCGCGAGACCATCTCCTTCCCGCTCAACGGCAACGCCCAGGACCTGATGATGGGCGCGCCGACGGAGCTGGAGGAGGCCCGCCTGCGGGAGCTGCACCTGTCGGTGCGCAAGCCGCAGCCGAAGTAGACGCCACTTTCCGAAGGGGCCCGAGACCGACGCTGGTCTCGGGCCCCTTTCGCATACGCCCCCGTCGCCGCACAGCAAGCCACAGTCCGCTCCCACGCTCAGGACAGGCTTCTTACCTAGCTTCCATGTCCATGACGGGAAAACAGACGGACCATCAGCAGCCGGCCCATGAGCCGAAGCACAAGAAGGACCTGACGCGGCGCAAGGTCGTCGTCGCCGGAGCGGGCGCGGCCGTGGCGATGGGCGCGGCGGGCACCCTCGCCGCGTCGGGTGCCTTCGCCGGCGAGACGAGCACGAGCGCCGCCGCGAGCAGCAGCTCCAGTGCGTCGGAGGCCTGCTACAAGCTCACCTCGGAGACGACCGAGGGGCCCTACTACATCGACGCGGACAAACTCCGCCGGGACATCACCGAGGACAAGGAGGGCATCCCGCTCACCCTCGCCCTCAAGGTGATCGACTCCGAGACCTGCAAGCCGATCGCCGACGCCGCCGTCGACATCTGGCACTGCGACGCGCTCGGCATCTACTCGGGCTACGAGGCATCGTCGACCGGTGGTGGCGGCACCGCCCCGACCGGTGCGCCCTCGGGCACGCCGAGCGGGACCCCGACCGGTGAACCACCGTCGGGCGCGCCGACCGGTGGCACCGGTGGCGGTGTCCACCAGGAGCCCACCGATGACGAGCGCTATCTGCGCGGCACCTGGAAGACCGACAGGCACGGCCAGGTCACCTTCAGGACGATCTTCCCGGGCTGGTACCGGGGCCGTTGCGTGCACATCCACACCAAGGTGCACGTCAACGGCGAGTGGACGGACGCCGGTTACGAGGGCGGCAACACCTGCCACACGGGCCAGTTCTTCTTCGACGAGGAGTCCGTGCTGGCCTCCGCCGAGGTCGAGCCGTACTCCACCAGCACCACCGAGCGCACCACGCTCACCGAGGACACGATCTACGACCAGAGCGGCACCACCGGCGGCCTGCTCAAGCTGAAGTACAACAAGAAGAACATCGCCAAGGGCGTCATCGGCTCCCTCACGATGGGCGTCGACCCGGACGCGACGAACGACAACAACTGAGCCGCCCTGCGACCACGTACGAGGGCGCCCGGAACCCTTGCGGTCCCGGGCGCCCTCATTCGCGCGTCCCCTGTCCAGGAAAGGAACTTGGTCTAGGAAAGGAACTTGTAGCCCTGCCAGCCGGTCGAGATCTTCGCCCGTGCCCCGAACGACCCCTTCCCGTCACCGCTGTTGCGCCACAGCGTGCCGCCGGTGTCGCGGGAGACGAGGTCCGCCCTGCCGTCGTCGGTGATGTCCCCGACGCCGACGACGACGTTGTAGGAGCCGCCCCAGTTGGTGAAGAGCTTCACGCGGGCCTTGAAGGCGCCCGTGCCGGTGCCGTCGTAGCGGTAGAGGGTGTTGGACGTGTCCTGGGCGAGCAGGTCGCCGATGCCGTCGCCGTTGAGGTCGCCGGCGCCGACGATCTTCTTGTAGCTCTTCCAGTTGTCGTAGAGCTTCACGCGCGCGGACAGCTTGCCGGTGCTGGTGCCCTTGTAGAGGTAGACCGTGCCGGTGGAGGTCCCCCGTGCGATCAGGTCGGGGCGGCCGTCGCCGCTGATGTCACCGGGCGAGGTCAGCACGTCGTACTGGTTCCAGCCGCTGGTGTTCAGCGTGGTGTACGACGTCGACGGCTTGACCGCGGATCCGCAGCCGGGCTTGTACACGCGCAGGGCGCCGCTGCTCAGCCGGACCAGGACGTCGTTGCAGCGGTCGCCGCTCAGGTCGCCGAAGGGGATCGCCCTGATGGTGGTGGGCCAGCCGCCGGCACTGACCTTCTCGCTGAACCTGCCGGTGCCGGTGCCGCTCTGGAAGGTCAGGCCGCCGGAGGAGTTGAGGGTGAGCAGGTCGCCGCGGCCGTCCGGGCCGTCGGGGCTGACGAAGTCCCGGTGGACCGCCGAGCCGTGCAACAGGTAGCCCTCGCCGCTCGTCACCGTGACCGGGGCGGCGGTGCCCAGGCCGGTCGCCTTCAGCGTCCAGGTGAAGGCGCCGTTAGGGAAGGGGACCCCGCTCGACGTCTTGCCGTTCCAGTTCGCCGTCACTTCCGCCGAGACGGCGCCGCCGGTGATCGTGCGGGTGGCCCTGCCGGTCGCGCCGCTCTGCACCGAGGTGAAGGTCAGGGACCAGGAGGTGACCGGACGGGACAGCTCCCACTGGCCGGTCCAGGCGCTCGCGGAGCCGGGCTCCACATAGCCCTCGGTTTCGGTGCGGAACGCCGTCACCGCGGACGGGGTGACACCGGTCGTGGCCACGTGCGTCTGCTCGAACGTGTCGAACCAGGCGACGAGGCCCGTGTACTCGTCGACCGTCCACCGGAAGCGGCGGTCCACGGCGAGACCCGAGTCGGGCAGGCCGGAGGCGACCACGCGGGTGGCGCCGGTCGTGGTGTCCGTCAGGACCAGCCGGTCGGCCTCGTGGTCGTGGCGGACCGTGAAGCCGTCGCTGAGCAGGACGTCACCGGGGGTGACGGTGACCGACGTGGCGGCCTTGCTGTCGTAGACGCCCGCCGAGGCGCCGGCGCAGGACCAGTACACCCAGCGGCCGGTCGCCTGGAGCTCGCTCGGCACACAGCCGAGGTCCGGGACGTCGACCGTGGAGAGGGTCTTCCTCGTGGTCAGGCTGTACGAGGTCAGCCTGCCGGGCGTCGTGGTCGCGCTCCAGAGCGTGGAGCCGTTGAGGGCGGCGGCGCGGACCGAGCGCTTGAGCTGCTCGCCGTAGCCGAACTCGCCGATGTACTGCGTCGGGGTCGCACCGCCCGAGTTGTAGACGGCGTAATTGTCGGAGACGTCGACGATCGCGCCGTCCTTGGTGCCGTAGGCCAGCGTGTGGCCGGACCAGCCGTCGTGGAGGGCGACCAGCCGGTCGGCGTTCGACAGACCGGTGCCGCCCTCGTCGGCGTCGTCGAACGTCTGGAGATGGACGTCCTCGGGGCTGTTGCCCCACAGGGCGGAGCAGGTGGTGCCCGGGTAGGGGCACTTGGCGGATATCGAGTCGCCGTCGGTGGCCGCGGAGGCGGTCAGCTCGGTGCTGCCGTTGGTGGTGAGGGTGCGGACCGAGGTGGTGTCCAGGGAGCTGCTGGAGTTGTCCTCGGCCACCCGCAGGCTGCCCCGGCTCAGGGCGATGCCCGTCTTGGCGTTCTCCAGCGGGGGCACCTTGACGATCTTCTTCAGCTGCGGGGTGCCGTCCGTGCCGGTGACGACCCGCTGGACCCACCAGTCGGCCGCGCCGGTGCCGCCGGTGACCAGCGCGGTCCCGTCGGGGGCGGCCAGCGGGGTGCCGTAGGAACGGGTCAGCAGCGTCTTCGTGGTGCCGCCGGCCAGGGAGACGGCCCGGACGGAGCCGCCGTTGGTGGCGAGAACCAGCCAGTCGCCGGTCAGGACGGGCACCGGGCTGCCGGGCAGGTCCTCGCCGGCCACCGGGGTGGTCTCGGCGGCGGAGAGGTCGGTGCGGGGCTTGAGGTGCAGGCCGGAGGCCTCGGTGTACCAGCCGACGCGGTCGTCGGTGAGCACGACCTCCGGCACCGTCTCCCGGGACAGACCGGTGAAGGCCGGGGTCAGCTCGGCCGTGGCGAAGTCGAGGTAGCCGACGGTGTACGACGTGAAGTCGCCGTTCCCGTCGCGGACCGGGTAGGTGAGCAGGGCGCCCTTCGCGTCGCCGGTGCGCCCGGTGTTGCCCTCCCAGGTGCCGTCGGCGGGCAGGCCGGAGACCACGCGGTCGCGCTGCTTGCCGTCGACGAGGTCGACGAGGTGGAGTACGTAGCCGTCCAGCTCCTGGCCGTCGACGACGCCGTTCCACTCGACGGTGACGGTCGTCTCGCCGTACGTGCCCACGCGGGTGGCCGACTGCCTGAGGGCCACGGTCCTGAGGGCGCCGCCGCCCGGGCTCCACAGCGACACGGGGTCGCCGTAGGTGCGGTGCGGCAGGGCCACGGTGTCGGCGGCCTGCCCGAACACGCCCGAGGCGCAGCGCGCGGAGATGTCGTAGCAGCTGGTGGTGGTCGGCTGGTAGACGCCGGTCGGGCCCTCGACGGGGACGGTGGCGCCGTCCCCGTAGCCCGTCCACAGGAGGCCCGCGACCCCTGACCGGCGGTGCAGGAAGCCGGTCGCGCCCGCGGCGAGCAGGCGGTCGGTGCGGGGGGTGTCGCTGCGGGGATCGTCCAGGACGATCTCGGTGGTGCCGGCCACGGCGGCTGTCGCCGCCTGCGCGCCGGTGTCCTCGGTGCTGGAGAAGAGGGTGATCGAGCCGGCCGCCACCGCTACGGCCAGGGCGGAGACGAACGTGGCACGGCCCGCTCGTCCCAGGGCGTGTCTGCCCAACTGAGGGTCCTTTCCTATGAGTCAGCACACCTTATCCGCAGGTAAGAGAGGGGTGAAGGACGGGTAAAGGGGTGCGGGTGCGGCGGTGGTGACTCGTGTCGCAAGAAATTCCGCGCGATGCGGCAACCTCCCCGATTCCAGCGGCTACTTGAGGACGGAAGCGCCTTCACCGGTGCTCCACGAAACGCACATGTCCCACCACCGCTCGTAAGGAATCCCCGTGGCTTCTGCCTCCCACCGCCGGTCTCTCCGCAAGCGCCGTACCCTCCTCGTCTCCGCCGCCGTGGTGGCCGCGGGCGTCGGCGCCGGTGCCGTCGTGATGAACGCGAACGCCCAGGCCGTGGACCTGTCCCACCAGACGCTCGCCGCGAAGGACGGCTGGGCGTCCTCCGGCACGGGCACGACCGGTGGCACCAAGGCCGACTCCGCGCACACGTTCACCGTCTCCACCCGGGCACAGCTCGTGAAGGCGCTGGGGTCCGCGTCCGACACCACCCCGCGGATCATCAAGGTCAAGGGCACGATCGACGCCAACACGGACGACGCCGGCAAGAAGCTGACCTGCGCGAACTACGCGTCGGGTACGGGCTACTCGCTCTCCTCCTACCTGAAGGCCTTCGACCCGGCCACCTACGGCCGCTCGAAGCTGCCGTCGGGCACGCAGGAGACCGCGCGCGCCGCCGCGCAGAAGAAGCAGGCCGCGAACATCGTCTTCAAGGTGCCCGCCAACACCACGATCGTCGGGGAGCCGGGCACGAAGGCCGGGATCTCCGGTGGCATGCTCCAGATCCAGAACGTGGACAACGTCATCGTCCGCAACCTCACCTTCTCCGGCACCGAGGACTGCTTCCCGCAGTGGGACCCGACGGACGGCGACGACGGCAACTGGAACTCGAACTACGACTCGGTGACCCTGCGGGGCGCCACCCACGTGTGGGCGGACCACAACACGTTCACCGACGCGCCGCACCTGGACTCCGCCAACCCGAAGTACTTCGGCCGTGAGTACCAGATCCACGACGGCGCGCTGGACATCACCAAGAGCTCGGACCTGGTGACCGTCTCCCGCAACCAGTTCACCAACCACGACAAGACGATGCTGATCGGCAGCAGCGACAGCGAGCCGAGCGGCAAGCTGCGGGTCTCGATCCACCACAACGTGTGGAAGGGCATCGTCCAGCGGGCGCCCCTGTCGCGCGTCGGCCAGATCCACATCTACAACAACTACTACGACGTCACGACCCTGAACGGCTACGCGCTGCAGTACAGCATCAACTCCCGCGCCAAGGCCCAGGTCGTCGCCGCGAACAACTTCTGGATGGTCCCGTCGAGCGTGAAGGTCTCCAAGCTGCTGTCCGGCGACGGCACCGGCGCGATCGCGGGCTCCGGCAACCAGGTCAACGGCACGGTGACCGACCTGGTCGCCGCCTACAACGCCGCGTCCTCGAAGGACCTGAAGACGACCGTGAACTGGACCCCGACCCTGACGGCGGGCCTGGAGTCCTCGGCCACCGCGGTGAAGAACCTGCCTGCGTCGCTGGCGACGACGACCGGTGCCGGAGTGCTCTCCTAGCTCACGTGTCGTAGGTCCCGTCCCAGGGTTCCGCGAAGGCGAGGCGGTCCGGGTAGAGCTCTGCCCACTGCTCGCCCTCGTCCTCGCGGATCACCAGGCCGAAGCGGACGCCTTCGTGGGTGACGCTGAAGGGACGGATCGCGATGTCCGTGTAGGAGCGGCGGGGGAGGCTGCGGAGCAGGGTCGCCCGGTGCACCTGGGCGCGGGTGAGGGGCGAGGCGTCGCCGCGCGGGTCGCGCTGCTGCTCGCCCCAGGTGCCGGCGCACCAGATGTCCGAGTCGCGGTAATTGCCCTCGGAATCGAAGGTGTGCAGAACCGCGTACAGGCGCTTCTGCTCTTCCCAGCCCTCCTCGAGGTGGAATCCCTCAGGGAAGGCATATGTGATCGACGCCAGGAACTGACCCTCCGCATACCGCCCGATCGTCTCGGTGCGGTGCTTCGGCTCGTACGCGACAGGAATGACCCCGGGCACTGCCATGGCGCAAACCATACGGCTTGGCGCGGACACGGCAGTAGCGGGGTCCTTCCGATCGGTGTCCTCGGGCGATCTATTCGCCGCCGAAGCGCTCCTTGTACGTCTCCAGGTCCTCGTCCGTCAGCTTGGCGAAGAGGACCGGGGGGACGGTGAAGGGGACGCCGGGGGTGAGGGCGGTGAGGGCGCGGGCCTCGTCGGCGCTGACCCAGGTCGCGGTGTCGTCCTTCAGGGCGAACGCCTGGCGCATGGCGGACGACGTCGCCGGGATGAACGGCTCCGAGACCACCGCGTACAGGTGGATCAGGTTCATCGCGGTGCGCAGGGTCAGGGCCGCGCCGTCCTGGTCCGTCTTGATCTGCAGCCAGGGAGCCTTCTCCTCCAGGTAGGAGTTGCCCGCCGACCACAGGGCACGCAGCGCCGCCGCCGCCTTGCGGAACTGGAGCGCCTCCATCTGGGACTCGTATTCGGCCAGCAGCCGCGCGATCTCCTCGCCCAGCCTGGTCTCCGCCTCGCCCGGCTCACCGCCCGCCGGCACCTCCTCGCCGAAGCGCTTCTTCGAGAAGGACAGGACGCGGTTGACGAAGTTGCCGAGGGTGTCGGCTAGGTCCTTGTTCACCGTCGCCGTGAAGTGCTCCCAGGTGAAGGACGAGTCGTCCGACTCGGGGGCATTCGCGATGAGGAAGTAGCGCCAGTAGTCGGCGGGCAGGATGTCCAGGGCCTGGTCGGTGAAGACGCCCCGCTTCTGGGACGTGGAGAACTTCCCGCCGTAGTACGTCAGCCAGTTGAACGCCTTGACGTAGTCGACCTTCTTCCACGGCTCGCGCACACCGAGCTCGGTGGCCGGGAACATCACCGTGTGGAAGGGGACGTTGTCCTTCGCCATGAACTCGGTGTAGCGGACCTCGGTGTCGACGTCGTACCACCACGACTTCCAGTCGCGGTTGGCCGGGTCCAGATCCGCCCACTCCTTCGTCGCGCCGATGTACTCGATCGGGGCGTCGAACCAGACGTAGAAGACCTTGCCCTCCGCCGCGAGCTCCGGCCACGTGTCGGACGGGACCGGCACGCCCCAGTCCAGGTCACGGGTGATCGCACGGTCGTGCAGGCCCTCGGTCAGCCACTTGCGGGCGATGGAGGCGGCGAGCTGCGGCCACTCCTCCTCGTGCGCGGCCACCCACTCCTCGACCTCGTGCTGGAGCTTCGACTGGAGCAGGAAGAGGTGCTTGGTCTCGCGGACCTCCAGGTCGGTGGAGCCGGAGATCGCCGAGCGCGGGTCGATCAGGTCGGTCGGGTCCAGGACGCGCGTGCAGTTCTCGCACTGGTCGCCGCGGGCCTTGTCGTAGCCGCAGTGCGGGCAGGTGCCCTCGACATAGCGGTCCGGCAGGAAACGGCCGTCGGTGGGCGAGTAGACCTGACGGATCGCCCGCTCCTCGATGAACCCGTTCTCGTTGAGGCGGCGGGCGAAGTGCTGGGTGATCTCGACGTTCTGCTCGCTGGAGCTGCGGCCGAAGTAGTCGAAGGCCAGCGCGAAGCCGTCGTAGACCGCCTTCTGCGCGTCGTGCGCCTGCGCGCAGAACTCGGCCACCGGGAGGCCCTGCTCCTTCGCGGCCAGCTCCGCCGGGGTGCCGTGCTCGTCCGTCGCGCAGATGTAGAGGACCTCGTGGCCGCGCTGCCGCAGATAACGGGAGTAGACGTCCGCCGGGAGCATGGACCCCACCATGTTGCCCAGGTGCTTGATCCCGTTGATGTACGGAAGGGCGCTGGTGATGAGGTGTCGAGCCATCGGGGGCTGCTCCCAGGTTGGTCGTGCGGGTGAGTCGCTTCGCGAGTCTTGAAATCGTATCCGACATGGGTGGGCCGCCCGCTTCCCGTTTTACGGGGTGGGAAGCGGGCGGCCCGGTGGTGCGCTGCGGTGATCTTCGGGGGTTACGGGCGCCAGTTCGCCAGGATGCCCTCGTAGATCTCCGTGTCCGTGAGTTCCTTCGGGGTCTCGCCCGCGAGGAAGTGGGAGGTGTTGGCGAGCTTGAGCTTGCGGAGGTAGTCGAAGGCCTTGTTCTCCGGGTCACCGAAGGCGACGAACGAGAAGAAGACGGCGGGGTGGGACTTCGCCGCCTCCGTGAGGGCCTGGGTGGCGGGGGTCTTCGCGTCCGGGGCGCCGTCGGTCTGGAAGACGACCAGGGCGGGGGTGTCCGGGGACTCCTTGGTGTGGTGCGCGAGGACTTCCTCGACGGCCGCGTGGTAGCTGGTACGGCCCATGCGGCCCAGCCCGGCGTGGAGGTCGTCGATCTTGTTCTCGTGCTCGGCGAGGGTGAGTTCGCCGGTGCCGTCGAGTTCGGTGGAGAAGAAGACGACGTGGACCGTGGACTCGGGGTCCAGGTGCGCGGCGAGAGCGAGGGTCTGCTCACCGAGGGCCTGCGCGGAGCCGTCCTTGTAGTACGGGCGCATGCTCGCGGAGCGGTCCAGGACGAGGTACGTCTTCGCGGTGGTGCCGGTGAGGTCGTGGGCGGCGAGGGTGGAGGCGGCGGCGTCGTAGGCGGTGCGGAGGGTGGGGGGTACGGCGAGGGCGTCCCCGGCGGGACCGTCAGCGGGGGTCGCTTCCGGTTCCGGTTCCGCCCGCGGTTCTACGGCGGTCTCGGGCTCCGGGGCGGCGGCGACCTCGGCGACCGGCTCCGGCTCGGGTGCGGACTCGGTGGCCTGCGGCTTAGCTGCCTCCGCCGCCACGACGGCGGGCTCCTCCACGGCCGTGACCTGAGCCACCGGTTCATCGGCGACCGGCTCCTCGGCCACGGGCTCGCCGGAAGGGGCCTCCTCGGAGGTGGTTCCCTCAGCGACCTGCTCCTCGGCGGGCGCCTCGGGCACAGCCGTCGGCTCCTCTACGGCCGTGTCCTGCGCGGCGACCGGCTCCTCGGCAACGGGCTCGGCGGACGTGGCGTCCTCGGCGACCTGCTTCTCAGCGGGCGCCTCGGGCACAGCCACCGGCTCCTCTACGGCCGCGTCCTGAGCCACCGGTTCATCGGCGGCAGGCTCGTCAGGCGCCGCTTCTTCAGCGGTCGGCTTCTCGGCGGTCGGCTCCTCGGCGGAAGACTCGGCCTCTGCCGCCGGCTCATCCGTGGACTGCCCTGTCTCGGCCACCGGTACCTCAGCCACCGGTTCCTCGGCTGCGGGGGTCTCGGCCACCGGTGTCTCGGTGGCCGGCTCCTCAGCCGCTGGTGCCTTAGACGCCGTTGCCTCGACCTCGGGCGTCTCGACCGCCGTCGCTTCCGCAGCCGTCTCGTCCGCCCCCGCCGGAGGCGTCTGCTTCGGGACCGCTACGTGGTCGAAGGCGGCCGAGACCAGTTCGTGCTCGGAGTCGGTGGAGAGTGTGGCGGTGCGCGGCTCGGGGACCGTGGCCGCCGCCGGTGGAGTCGGCTCGGCGACCGTGGCCGCCGGTGGGGTCGGTTCGGTCGCCGGGGACGGGAGCTTCGGCTCCGTCGCCTCCTGCGAAGGAACCGCACCCTCTGCCTCGGTGGCAGCGCCCTTGCGTGATCGGCCGCCGAACGCGTTCCGCAGGAGAGTGAGAATGCCCATGTGCGCAACCCTTCGCATGAGTTGTAGCCCGTCAATCCCTGGCCAGGACGGACACGTAAGGTTAGCGGCCCCGGAACGCGATCTTGGGCAGGGGCAGGTGGCCGGGACCCCGGGCGTCAAGACCTACTTCCGGACTTCACTCGCGCGGGGCGTCAACTGCGCGGACAAACCCACGCCTACCGTGCCGGAACGGCCGGGGACTCGTGCAGCGTGACCTCCACCAGCAGGGCGCGGTGGTCGGTGTCCGCCAGGTCCAGGAAGCGGGCGTCGCTCGCGGAGAAGTCCGCCGACACCAGCACGTGGTCGATCTGCGCACCGATCGCCGGGGCGGTGCGGGCGGGCCAGGTGGGCGTGCGGCCGGAGCCGGCGAGGCGGGCCGCGTCGCGCAGTCCGGTGTCGAGGATCGCGCGGAAGGCCGCGTGGTCCTGGGAGGCGTTGAAGTCGCCGGCCAGGACGGTCGGGGTGCCGTCGACCGAGGCGGCGAAGCCCCTCAGCCGACCCAACTCCCGCCGCCACACGTTTAGTTGTCCGGGCAGCGGCGGCATCGGATGCGCGAGTTGCAGGCGTACGGCGTGCCCGCGTACGTCGGCGACGGCCCCCGGCATGCCCATGGTGCTGTCCTGGATACCGGCGGCGGGCCTCAGCGGGAAGCGGCTGAGGACGACGGACCCCGTCGAGCCGGCGCCCTCCACGGACCGGCGGTACGGATAGTGCTCGGCCAGGGACCGCCGCAGCGTCGCAGCGCAGCCGTACTCGCACTCCTGTACGAACACGACGTCCGGCCTCTCCTCGCGGACGGCGGCGACCAGGGCGTCGGTGGCCCGCCCGAACTCGACGTTCGAGGTGAGGACCTCCAGGGATGCGATCACCCGTCCGTCCGGTTCGGTGCCCTTGCCGTAGGGCGCGGGCGCGAGGAACCACGCCAGCAGCCCGAGGACGACCGCCGCCCAGATCGTCCCGGGCCACCAGCGGGTGAGCAGGGCGAGCGCCAGGCCCGCTGCGGCGGGTGCGAGCAGCCACGGGAGGAAGGCGAGGAACTGGGGGACGGGCGTGACGCCGTCCGTGTCGGCGAGCCGGCATCCGACGACCGCGCTCACGGCGGCGAAGAGCAGGGTTGCGGTCCAGATGCCGAGGCGCCGTCGGGTCACCGTCCCGAGCCTACGAGCGGGCGTCGACCTTCGCCAGGAACTCCCCGAGCACCGCGTTGAACTCCGCCGCCCGTTCCAGGTTCGGCAGGTGCGCCGCCCCCTCGAAGACGTGCAGCTGCGACTCCGGGAGCGCCGCGTGCATGGCCTCGGCGTCGGAGACCGGCGTGTAGGTGTCGTCGGCGCCCACGGCCACCAGCGCCGGGACCGTGACGCGGGTGAGCAGCTCCCGGTAGTCGGGGCGGGCGGCGCGGGCACGCAGGGCCGCCGCCGCGGACGCGGGACGGGTGGCCGTCATCATGCGGTGGACGTGTGCCTTGACCTCGGGGGAGGCGTACGGCGCGACCATCTTCTCCAGCACCTCGTCGGCGTACCCGCGCATGCCCTCGCGCAGCAGCCGGTCCGCCATGGCGTGCCGGACCCGCACACCCTCGGGGGTCTCCGCGGCCGGAAAAGTGTCGGCGAGGACCAGGCCCCGGATCCGCTCGGGGAAGAGCCGGTAGCAGTCCATGACGATCTGGCCGCCCATGGACAGGCCCGCGAGGACGCAGGTCCGTACGTCGAGTTCGTCCAGCAGTGCCTCGATGTCCTGCGCGAACCGCTCGAAGCGGTCCACCTCCGCGATCGGTGCCGAGGCGCCGTAGCCGCGCAGGTCCGGGGCGAGCACGCGCCGGGAGGCGGCGAACGCCTCGGTCTGCGGGCGCCACATCGTGTGGTCGAAGGGGTGGCCGTGAACCAGGACCAGGGGGATCGCCGTCATGACGCCGACCCTAGGTCGGCCCGACTTCTCGGTGCAATAAAATCTTTGTCCTCAGTGCAATCAGGAGTCAGTGCAATCAGGGGGTCCTCGTGCACGACTACCGGCGTATCGCCGACCGCATCGCCGCCGACATCACCACCGGACGGCTCCGGCCGGGCGAACGCCTGCCGCCGCAGCGGAAGTTCGCCCGCCGGCACGGGATCGCCGCGTCGACGGCGGAGCGGGCGTACGGCGAACTCGTCCGGCGTGGGCTGGTTGTCGGGGAGGTCGGGCGCGGCACCTTCGTGAAGGCCACCGCGCCCGGCCGGCCCGGCAGGGGGCTCATCGAGGACGCGGGCACGTCCGTCAACCTGGAGCTCAACTACCCGTCCGTCGAAGGCCAGTCGGAACTGCTCGGTGACGGGCTCGCGCCGCTGCTGCGGCCCGACGTCCTGACCGAGGCCCTCCGTCCGGCCGCCGCCACCGGCACGCCGGCCGCGCGTGAGGCCGTCGCCGCTCTCCTCGCCACCCCCGGCTGGCGGCCCGACCCGTCCCGGATCCTCTTCACCGGCAACGCCCGCCAGTCGGTCGCCGCCGCCCTCGCCTCCCTGGTGCGGCCGGGCGGCCGGGTCGGCGTCGAGGAGCTGACATATCCGGTGGTCAAGGAGATCGCGGCCCGGCTCGGCATCACCCTGGTGCCGCTGGCCACGGACGAGGACGGCCCGCTCCCCGAGTCGGTGGCCGCCGCCCACCGCACGGCTGCTCTGTCGGCCCTCTATGTGCAGCCCACCCTGCACAACCCGACGTCCGTCACCATGAGCGCCGCGCGCAGGCGCCAACTGGCAGCTGTGGTAAGCGACTTGGACATTCCCGTTGTGGAGGACCGCATCTGGTCGTTCCTGGCGGCGGCCGACGATCCCTTCGCCGCGCACGCCCCCGCCCTCACCCACGTCGTCGACGGACTGTCCAAGCGGGTCGCGCCCGGGCTCACCGTCGGCTTTCTCGTCGTACCGCGGCAGCGGGCGGACACGGTGGCCGACGCCGTCCGGTCCGGCGGGTGGAGTGCGGGGCGGTTCGCGCTGGAGGCGGGGACGCGGTGGACGGTGGACGGGACCGTGGCGCGGCTGGTCGAGGCGAAGCGGGCCGACGCGGCGCGCAGGCAGCGGGTGCTGGCCGAGTGCCTGGACGGATTCGCCGTACGGTCCGATCCGCGCGCCTACTACGCCTGGTGGGAACTCCCGGTCCCCTGGCGGGCGGACACCTTCACGGCCGCCGCCGCGGCGCTCGGTGTCGCCCTGACGCCCGGGCCCTCCTTCGCCGTCGACCCGAGCCGCACCCCGGACGCGGTCAGGCTCGGGCTCGCGTCGGTTGCTGTGCCGGATCTGGAACGGGCCCTGCGGAGCCTCGCCGGCCTCGCGGCCCGCCGTACCGGCCGGTGAGCCAGCAGGTCAGAGCCACCGCCAGGCCAACGGCCACCAGCAGCCAGGAGACCGTGCGCAAGGTGCCCGTCAGGGCGTCGTAGACGGCGCCCGCGGCGGGGCGGCGCACCGGGTCGGGCAGGTCGGTCAGGGTGAGACGGCGGCCGACGGCGACGGCGAGGGCCAGCAGCGCGCCGCCGAGTGCCGTGCCGAGGGCGGTCGCGGTGAGGGCGCGGCGGCGGCAGGCGGCCACCGCGATACCGGCGACGGCGAAAAAGGCGGCCGAGACGGGCAGCCAGAAACCGGCGACTTCGAGCACGTCGTAGCCCTTCCGGAGACGATCGAGTTCGGGCGCCGGGAGCACGGCGACCTCGGTGCGGGGCAGGACGACCCGGTGCTCCACCCGGGCGGCGATCGGGGCGATGTCCACGGTCACGTCCTGGTGGCTGCCCTCCCGGACGGCCCTCAGCACGGCCTGGTGGATCGCTCTGTTGCCGGCGTTCCACGCGGTGCCGAAGGCCCGAGTCCGGGTGAGGGAGCGGACCAGGGGCCGGACCGGCTCACCGACCTCGTCCACCACCGCGTCCGCGACGCTGTCCCGCACGGCGGGATCGGCGGCCAGCGGCGCCAGCGCGTGGACGTACCGGTCCGTGTCGGCGAGGCCGTACGCCGCCCAGGCCGCCGGCGCGCCGAAGGGCACGAGCAGACAGGCCAGGGCGATCAGGGCGGCCGACAGGGCGCCACGGACACGGGAGGTCACCCTTTCAGGCAAAACGGTCGCGGGCCGCCGCGCGAGTCGTGGAGCCGGGGATTGCGCCCTCCGGGGGAGGGCTCACCCGAACGGATGTCCCATGCCCCTACGGACGTCTCGTGCTCCTACCGGATCCGGTTCCCCTCGGCGTCCTCGTGCGTGTAGTAGCGGTAGAAGAACACGACGAAGATCCCCGCCGCGACCACCAGTCCCAGGGCCGTCGAGCGCAGCACGCTCTCCCCCGTCTGGCTGTACAGGAACCCGACGGCCGCCCCGGCGAAGCCGGACTTCACGGCCGAGTGCAGTTCCCGCTTCAGCAGCGGGGCGAACGTCGCCACGGCGATGCACAGCACGATGAACGCGATCGCCGTGACACAGCCGAACAGCACGTTCCAGCCGGTGATCGGCCCGCCGTCACGGCGGTTCGCCGCGGCCCAGTAGCCGTAGACAAGACCGAGCACGACCGGGACGCCGTACCTGGCGGCCTTGTGCACCGTGGCGCCGAAGACATCGGGTGTCCGGGCGAATCCGCCCGCGGGTGCCGTGTGAGCCATGAGAGCACTCCTCTCTGTCCACCCCGATCCGCCCCCGACTACCAGAGCACACCTGGGACGGGGCGCGGGCAAGTCGAATGGCGCCGGAAAGTTCCCCGTGTTTCGCTGACCCCATGAGCGGTGTCGGCCGGGGACAGGTGCTCCGCGTCCGCGGCCGCAGTGTCGCCTGGGTGCCGCCCCTCCTGCTGCTCGCCGCGATCACCGTGATCGACTTCAACACGGGCGCCGAGTTCCGGATGCTCTCCTGGGTCGTGCTGGCGCCCGGCATCGCGGCCGCGATCTGCGGCGTCCCCGGCACCGCCGCCATCGCCGCGCTCGCCCTCGGCACCTATGTCGTCGCCGACAGCTTCTGGCCGCACCAGTACCGGTCGGGTCTGCCCGACTTCATCCTGGTCGCCGTCGGCGGCATCCTCGCCGTGCTGGCCTGCGCGGTACGGCTGCGCGGCGAGCGCACCATGCTGCACATGCGGGACGTCGCCGCCACCACCCGCCGTACCGTGCTGCGCCCGCTCCCGCCGGTGTGGGGCGGCCTGGAGCACGCGGAGGTGTATCTCGCCGCCGACAGCGAGGCCCGCGTCGGCGGCGACTTCTACGACATCCAGCCCGGCCCGCACGGCACCCGCGTGCTCGTCGGAGACGTCCAGGGCAAGGGCCTGGGCGCGGTCGAGGCGGCGGCCGCGCTGCTCGGCACGTTCCGTGAGGCGGCGTACCACGAACCCGACCTCGCGACGGTCGCCGAGCGGCTGGAGATCCGGGTGAACCGGCACGGCGCGCATGTCACCGCGCTCGGCCGCGACGACGGCGACCGCTTCGCCACCGCCGTCCTGCTCGGCTTCCCCGAGGCCGGCACCGGCACGGTGGAGGCCATGGTCTTCGGCCACGAACCACCGCTGGTGGTCGGCCCGTCGGGGGTACGGCCGCTGCTGGCCGCCGACGGACTCCCGCTGGGCCTCTCCGCCCTGTCCGCCGACGGCCCGCCCCCGGTCCACCGCGTGCCCCTCGACCCCGCCGAGACGCTCCTGCTGACCAGCGACGGCGTCACCGAGGCCCGCGACGGCACCGGGGAGTTCTACGCCCTCGCCGACGACGTGGCCCGCGCCCTCGCCGCCGACCCGCGTGCCGTCGAACCGAGCCGCCTGGTGGCCCTCGTCCGCGACGGCACCCTCGGGCACTGCGGTGGGCGGCTGCTCGACGACACCACGGTGTTCGCGGTGCGCCGGGCCGACGAGCGGGCAGGAAAGGGACGTTTGCCGTCCTGAGAACTCCCCTTCGCAGCCGCACCGGTTACCGTGCTGCCGTAAGTGATCGACGGGGGATGGGGAGGGACCGATGCCCGGAACCGTGCTGCTGCTCGCCGCCTCACCGGTGGGCAAGAGCCGTCTGGTGGACGCGGCGTCCGTGCTTCCCGTCCTCGCGGCCGTGCCGCCGGCCGTGCTCTCGGGCACCGACACCGCCAACGTCGTCGAGCTCGCCGACCCCCTGGAACCGCAGGCCGTCCTGACCCGCCTGCGTGCCGTCGCGGCCACCCCGGGCCCGCTCACCGTGTTCGTCACGGGCCAGCTGGCCCTGGACCGCCGCCAGCACCTGCCCCACCTCGCGCTCGCCCGCACCACACCGGCCACCGTGCGCTACACCGCGCTGCCCTGGCAGTGGATCCGGGAGGAGTTCCGGCTGCGGTCCCCGGGGTCGACGACGCTCTTCGTCGACCTGCACGCCGACGCGGAGGCGTGGGGGTGGCTGCACACGCACGCGCTCGACTCCGGCCGCAACAACGCGGTGTTCGGGCGGATCGCGCCGCCGCCGTCCCGGCGTACGGTGGCCGGGCCGGCGTACATGAAGACGATCGCGACGATCCTGCGCAGCGGGTGGCGTCCGCCGGTCGAGCAGCTGCATCAGCAGGCGTTCACCAGGCTGGGCCCGGAGGCGTACGGGGACGTCGTGCTGACGGTGCCGCCGGCTCCGGTGGCCGTCCCCGGGAGCTTCGCCGCGAGGCCCGCGTACCGGCCCGAACTGCCTCGACCACAAGGCACACAAGGCACACAAGGACCACAAGCACCACAAGGACCCCGAGTACCGGACGGGCCGGTGGCCCCCGCGCAACCTCCTCAGGCCCCTCAGGACCCGCATGCCTATATCGCCGCCGCTGTCCAGAACGGCCGGCACCAGGACGCCGAAGCGGTCGCCACCGCGCACGGGGAGGCCGCCGCCCGTGTGCACGGCCCGGCCTCCGAGCAGGCCCTGCACTGGTCCGAGGTCCGCGCGGATCTCGCCATGTTCGCCGGGGACCCCGTGCGCAGTTGCCGGATCTGGCTGACCGTGGCCGAGGCGCGGCTCAGCGCCGGGCAGACCGTGGACTCCAAGCCGGTGGAGACGGCCGTCGACCGGGCCCATCACCAGTGGGCCCAGGTCCGTGACGTGGAGCAGGTCCGGCAGCTGGGCATCGTGCTCGCGGGGTTGCGCATGCGGGTGCCGGGCCGCCGCCGGGGCGCCCTGGAGAACGTGCAGACACAGCTGCGCAGACTCCAGACGCAGAGCTGAGGTGCCGTACCGGCGTGGGTCCGACTGAGCCGTGCGGGTCGGTCGGGTCGGTCGGCTTGGGGGAACCTTTACTCGGGGCCGGGCGTTGCCGGGGTGAGATCACTCAGACGAGTACCGAGGTGGCGGCAATGGCACTGTTCGACCGGCTCAAGGACCAGGCCAAGAGCCTCCAGCAGCAGGCGCAGGGCGGGCGCGGCACGACGAGCGCCGGGCACGGACACGGGCATGGCCAGGGCAGCTCGCGCGGCGGTTCGCGCGCCCAGCTCGTCGGCGTGCTGAAGACCCAGCTGGGCTCCCTCAAGACCGAGTTGAAGAGCGGCGCCTACCGGGACGCGAGCATGGCGATGTGCGCCCTGGTCGCGGCGGCGGACGGCCAGGTGGACGCGGTCGAGATCCAGCAGACGGAGTCGCTGATCCTCAGCAACGAGGTGTTGCAGAACTTCCCGCCGGAGCAGCTGCGCACGCGCTTCCACAAGCATGTGGACCAGCTCACCCGCAACTTCCCGCAGGGCAAGGCGGACGCCCTCCAGGAGATCGCCAAGGCCGCCAAGAAGCCCACCGAGGCGCGCGCGGTCATCCAGACCGGCATCGTCATCGCCGGCGCGGACGGTCACTTCTCCCAGGCGGAGCAGGCGATCTTGAGGGAGGCCTGCGCGACCCTCGGCGTCCCGCCTGCGGAGTTCCAGCTCTGAGAGGGGGCCGGCCTCATTCCGATGGGTGCGCGGTGATCCGCTGGACCTGGCCCGCGCGCTCCGCCGGTCTCTCCCCTGTCGCCTTCGCCGGTCCCGCGTTGGCCGCCAGGACCAGGGTGGCCACGGCCACGACGGCGGCGGCGAAACCCCTCGTGTAGCGCGCGGTGGTGCTGGTGCGTTCGAGCACGGCGACCTCGCAGCGGTGGCGGTGAGTACCCAGGGTGGTGACGGTGTATTAAGCACGGTTAATACGCCGTTTAACCTAGGGGCTGCGGGAGCCGAACGGCAAGAGGGGCTTGGGGAGTTGGCCATGTCGGAGCGGGACGACCCGGGCGTCATCGGGCGACGGGTGCAGCAGCTGCGGGTCCAACGCGGGCTGACACAGAAACAGCTGGCCGAACCGGCCTACACCCCGGCCTACATCTCCACCCTGGAGTCCGGGCGGGTGCGGCCCTCCGACGACGCGCTACGGCATCTCGCCGACCGCCTCGGCGTCGGCTTCGAGGAACTGGCCACCGGCCGTCCGGCCCGTCTCGTCACCGATCTGCGCCTGCGCCTCACCGAGGCCCAGCGCACCCTCGCCACCGGGGAGGCCGAGGAGTCCGCCGCCCAGTACGGCCGTCTGCTCACCGAGGCCGACGCGCTCGACCTCGACGAGGTGCGGGCCGCCGCCCTGCTCGGGCTCGGCGAGTGCGCGGTGGAGACCGGCGAACTCGCCGCCGCACGCGCGTACTTCGAGCGTGCCGAGAAGGCTCTCGGCGACGACGTACCCCTGCCCGCCCGCGTTCCCGCCCTGCGCGGACGCGCCCTCGCCCACTACCTCACCGGTGAACTCCGTTACTCCGTCTACTTGCTGGAATCCACCATCGACGAGCTCAACCGCGGTGGCCTGCACGACCCGGACGCCCTGCTCCTCCTCTACGCGAGCGTCATCGGCCCCTACATGGACATGGGCGCCCACGCCCGTGCCGCCCAGGCCGCCGAACTCGCCCTCGCGCTCGCCCCGCAGGTCGGCGACCCCGCCCTCGTCGCCCGGATGCACCGTTCCGTCGCCCGTACCCTGCTCGCCGAGGGCCGCCTCGCCGAGGCCGACGCCTCCCTCGCCAAGGCCGCCGAACTGTACCGGCAGCTCCAGATCCGCACCGAACTCGCCAACTGCCACTGGATGCGCGGCTACGTCTACGCCCAGAACGGCGAACTGGAGCGGGCCGAAGCCGAGTTGAGGCAGGCCCTCGACATGCTCTCCGCCAAGCGGGCCGCCCTCTACTCCAGCCAGGCCGCCGTCGAACTCGCCGACGTGCTGCACCGGCGTGGCAAGTCCGACGAGGCCGCCGCCCTGCTCCACGACGTGCTCAGCGACCTCAGCTCCGAGCGCGGCGCCCTGCACTCCGCCGCCGCCCACCGCCTCCTCGGGATCATCGCCGAGGACACCCGGGACACCGAGGCCGCCGAGGAGCACTACGTCCGCGCCCTGAGCCTTCTGGAGCGGGCCGGCGCCGCCGGTGACCTGGCCGACCTGTGCCGCCTCCTCGGCGATCTGCTCCGCCGTACGGGACGGGTCGAGGCGGCACTGGACGCGTACCGGACCGGCCTCGGGCACCGCACGGCCCCCGGCACCACCACCCTCGGACCCGCACCCGCACAGCCCCCTCTATGACGATTCCCGGCTTGTGCACAGGTGTGTCCGGTTAGCCTGCGCGGGGACAGCACAGGGCGGGCGGGACAGGGCGCGTGGAGAACCAGAGGACGGTGGCCGGGCGGAGCGTGGCCGACGGGCTGCGGCTCCTCGCGTTCGGCCTGCGGGTGCTCGTGCACGTCGTTCTCGGCGGCACCGCGCTGATCGCGATCGTCACTGTCGCCTCGGTCCTCGGACCCACCCTCGCCCTCGACCTCTACACCCCGCCGGTCGCCGCCTGGTGGACCGTCTTCACCGCGGTCGCCGTCCAGGGCGTGCCCTTCCTCCTGCTCGGCACGGTCGTCTCCGCGGCGATCGGCGCCTTCGTCCCGGAGCGGGTCTTCACCCGGCTCCTGCCCCGCAACCAGGCCCTCGCGGTACCGGTGGCGGGCGCGGCCGGAGTCGTACTGCCCGGGTGCGAGTGCGCGTCCGTGCCGGTGGCGGGGAGTCTGATGCGGCGGGGAGTGGCCCCGGCGGCCGCGCTCGCCTTTCTCCTGTCCGCGCCCGCGATCAACCCCGTGGTGCTCGTCGCCACGTCCATCGCCTTCCCGGGCAGCCCCGCGATGGTGCTCGGCCGGCTGGTCGCCTCGCTCACCACGGCCGTGGTGATGGGGTGGCTGTGGGCGAGGTTCGGGCGCGAGGAGTGGCTGCGGCTGCCGAAACGATCAACCGGGACGTCCACCGGCGGCCTGCGGGCCTTTGGCGCCGGGCTCCAGCACGACTTCCTGCACGCCGGCGGTTTCCTGGTGCTGGGCGCGGCGGCCGCGGCGACCTTCAACATCGTCGTCCCGCGCTCGGTGCTCGACCTCTTCACCGGCTCGGCCTGGCTGTCCGTGCCACTGCTGGCGGTCCTCGCGGTCGTGCTGTGCGTGTGCAGCGAGGCGGACGCGTTCGTGGCGGCCTCCCTGAGCGGCTTCTCGCCCGCCGCGCGGCTGGCGTTCATGGTCGTGGGACCGATGGTCGACCTCAAGCTGATCGCCCTCCAGGCGGGCACCTTCGGACGGGCCTTCGCCGTCCGCTTTTCCTCCGTCACCTGGGTGGTGGCCGTGCTGAACAGCGTGCTCGTGGGGTGGTGGCTGCTGTGAGGCGCTACGGCCCCTGTCTGCTCCTCGTCCTCGTCGGCGCGGCGGTGCTGCGGATCTCGCTCTTCAGCGCCCTGTATCTGCGGTACGTGCAGGCGGCGTTGCGGCCCTACCTGGTGGTGTCGGGTGCGGTGCTGGTGCTGCTGGGGGCGGTGATGGCGGTCGTACGACGGACCGCGGACGACCAGGAACACGGAGCGGATCACGAACACGGAGCGGATCACGAACACGGTGGCGCCGGGCCCAGGGTCGCCTGGCTGCTCACCCTGCCCGCCCTCGCCCTGCTCCTGTTCCCGCCGCCCGCCCTCGGCTCCTACAGCGCCGGCCCGAGGCGGCGCAGCGGGCGGCTCAGGGCGTCGGGAGCTTCCCGGCCCTGCCCGCCGGGGACCCGGTCGAGCTCACCCTCGGCGAGTTCAGCTCCCGGGCGATCTACGACAGCGGGCGTTCCCTGAAGGGCCGTACGGTCCGGATGACCGGGTTCGTGACCCACGGCGACGACGGGACCTGGTACCTCACCCGGCTCCTCGTCACCTGCTGCGCGGCCGACGCCACCACCGGCAAGGTCGAGGTGCGCGGCGCCGCGGACGGGGCCCCGCCGGTCGACACCTGGGTCACCGTCACCGGCACCTGGCACCCCAGGGGCGAACTCGGCACCGACGGGGCCTGGCCGCCGGTCGTGGACGCGAGTGCGGTGCGGCACGTGCGGCAGCCGGCGGATCCGTACGAGAAGCGCTGAACGGGGTGCCGGGCCGGCCGCCGTCCTGCTTCGGTGGACGGCGGCCGCCCCGGTGGGACACGCGCTGTGCCGCGCGGTCCCCCTGGAAGGTCCCCGGCCCGTTCGGGGCGGCGGGAGACGCCCCGGTCGGCATCGCGGAACGGGGACGAAGAGCATGGCGCGGCCCAGGTCGCCGGGGAGAGGGAGGACGAGCAGGGCACGCGGGCGGCTCCGGCACGGTTCGACGCCGTGCGGCCGCTCCCTGACCGTCACCGAAGACCGTAGTGAACCGGCGTGCGGTCTGTGAAGGCCACCGGGGCTCGGTGCCGAGTCGGGTCAGGCGGGTCGGCAGAGGGGTCCTGGTCCCGGGGTACGGGCGTTTCGCCCAGGGGACGAGGGGTAGCCGGGCGGTGCCCCCGGGCGGGTACGCCACGAGCGGCGCCCCCCACTCCCGGTGCGCCCTGTCCGGGGGCGACGACGGACAGCTCCGCGTCGACCGAAGGAGGCGGTGACCGTGGAGCCCAGGGACGCGCACGGTGACGCCCACGGTGACGAGCCCGGCTCGTACGGGCTACCGGGGCAGGGGCGGGACCGCGGAGCCGGCCACGACTCCGAAACCGGACCCCAGCCGCTGCGGGAGCAGGAGCGGGCCGCCGAGGTGATCGCCGCCGGGGTGCGGGGCGCCGAACCCGGTGAGATCCCGGGCAAGTTGTGCGTGGCCGCCGTCGAGTTGCTGCCGGTGACCGGTGCGAGCGTGTCGCTGCGGAGCGACGGCATGCCCGTCCAGCTCAGTGCCAGCGATGACCGGGCCGCTCGCATGTCGGACATCCAGGCCACCCTGGGGGACGGGCCGTGCACGTCCGCCGGGGCGACCGGCACCACCGTGTACGCCACCGATCTGACGTCCGAGCGGGACGCGGGCCGCTGGCCGGTCTTCGCCCAGCAGGCCACCGCCGCCGGGATCCGGGCGGTGTACTCGATGCCCCTCGGCAACGACACCGTGTGCGTGGGCACCCTCGACCTCTACCGCGACGTCCCCGGCGAACTCACCCGGCACGAGGTGCTCCTCGCCGAGCTCGTGGCCAGTGTCATGACGGTGGCCCTGACGGCCCTGCCCCGGGGCGAGGAGGACGGCCCCGAGGGCGACGCCCTCTGGCTCAGCGGCCTGGCCCCCGCGCACGACGAGGTGTACCAGGCCATCGGCGTGATCATGGTGCAGCTCGGCGTCGACTCGGACGAGGCGCTGGCCCGGCTGCGCGCGCACTCCTTCGCGCACAACCGCACCGCGCTGGAGATGGCGCACGACGTGGTCCGCCAC
This sequence comes from Streptomyces sp. NPDC048523, assembly GCF_043199815.1. Lineage (NCBI taxonomy): Bacteria > Bacillati > Actinomycetota > Actinomycetes > Kitasatosporales > Streptomycetaceae > Streptomyces > Streptomyces sp. NPDC048523. The sequence continues at coordinate 377,946 of NZ_JBICWQ010000005.1, forward strand.
CACGAGCGGTTCGACCGGGACTGACCGGACCCGCTCACACCTCCACCCGCCCCTGCCTCCTCACCTCCGTGAGACGCTCGGCGCCCAGTTGCACGGCCGTCTGCGTGGCCTGCGTCTGCACCTCGCCGAAGCCGCCGTTCGTCACACTGATCGCGCCCTCCCCCACGCGGAGGGCGGCGACGTCCAGCGTGAGCGTCGTCGGCCGGCCGTCCGGGGACTGTCCGGTCAGCAACACCCGCAGGCCCTGCCGGGCGTCCCCCACCTCCGGCAACGGCATCTCGCTGACCTGCACCCCCAGGACGGCTTTCGTGGTCGTGGTGGCCGCGAACTGCGCGCACGTCCGCGGCAGGCCTTTGAGCCAGGCCAGGGTCTTGTCGATCTCCGCGGGCGGACGCGCGAGCACCTGATACCGCATCTGCGCCTGGTTCCACTCGTCGTCCATCCCGACGACCGCACGGGGCTGGGCGTCGGCCCCGAAGAGCTCGTCCGCGTACAGCGCGTCGAGCAGCCGCTGGCAGTCCGGCCGGTCGGCCTTCGCCTTCAGCACCCCGTCGTGCCAGGTGGCCACCCCCTGGCTCGGCGTCCAGGGCTCGCCGAGGTCCGCGTCGGTGACGAGCGCGGCCTGCGTCATGGCCTCGGTGAGGGCCGACGACGGGGCGGGGGACGCCTTCGGGGACGGTGGCGGCGCGCTGCTGGGCGGCGTGATCGGCGGCTTGGCAGCGGTGGGCGGCGTGGAGAGGGCGGAACAGGCGGTGGCGGCGAGGAGCCCGGAGAGGGCGAGAGCGGAGGCGGCGGCGCGGGCGGCGCGGGGGGTGCGGGGTGCGCGGGGCGGGGTCATGCTTCAAGTGATCACCGGGTTCGCCGAGGTCACCAGCGGTCCGGGCCGTACGGGTTACGGGAGCGCCGGGCCGCGCCCACGCCGAGCCGCGGCTACGTCCCCTGCCCGCCGACCAGTGCGGTCGCCTCCTCGCGGGCGTACCCGATCGGGTCGGCGAAGACGCGCAGCCCGTGGGCGACCATCGCGCCCTCGTGCAGGAGCATGAGCGTGCGGGCGTGCTCGGGGGCCAGGTCGGTGAAGAGGCGGAGCATCCACTGCTTCTGGCCGGTGATGACGGCGTACGCCGGGTGGGCGGGGTCGCTGATCTCGGCGTGGGCGTTGACCATGGCGCACCCCTTGGGGCTGCTGTCGTCCATCCACTCCCGGGAGGCGTCGAAGACCGCGCGGACCCGCTCGACGGCCCCCGGCCCCGCCGCCTCCAGCCGCTCCAGGACATACGTCCGCCAGCGCTCGTCCCGGGCGGCGAGGTACTCCACGACGATCTGCTCCTTGGAGCCGAACCGGTCGTAGAGCGTCTTCTTGGTCACCCCGGCCTCGGCGGCGATCAGGTCCACGCCGACCGCGTGGATGCCGCGCTCGTAGAACAGCCGGGACGCCGCCGCGAGGGCGCGCCGCGCGCCCGGGGTCATGCCGATCCGCCGTACCTGCCCTGAACCACCGCCGTTGTCTCCCACCCTCCCGACTATACCGATCTGTATAGTGGTCGAGGCAAGGAGGTATACAGATCGGTCTAGTCACGGGTGGTGACTTCCATGAACGTCCTCCTCTCCGCCGCCTTCGTCGTGTGCTGGAGCTCGGGATTCGTCGGCGCGAAGCTTGGCACGCAGGACGCCGGAGCGACGACGCTCCTGATGTGGCGGTTCCTGCCACTGGCGGCCGTTCTGGTCGCGTTCGCCGTCCACCGGGGCGGGTCGTCATGGCGCGCACTGGCGCCCCGCGACCTCGCCCGCCAGGCCCTGGTCGGACTGCTCTCCCAGAGCGGCTACCTGCTCACCGTGTACTACGCCATCCAGCTCGGCGTCTCCAGCGGTACGACGGCACTCATCGACGGCACCCAGCCGCTGGTCGCGGGAGCGCTCGCCGGCCCGCTGCTGCGCGAGTACGTCTCGCCCCGGCAGTGGCTGGGCCTGTGTCTGGGGCTGGGCGGAGTCGCCCTGGTCACCACGGCCGACGCGGCGGCGACGACGGGGGTGGCCTGGTGGACCTACCTGGTCCCGTTCGCCGGGATGCTCTCGCTGGTCGCGGCCACCTTCCTCGAACGGCGCTCCCGCACCCGGGTGACCCCGGCCGTGTCGATGACCGTCCACTGCGCCACCAGCGCCGTCGTCTTCACGGCCGCCGCGCTCGCCACCGGCACCGCGACCCCGCCCACCACCGGCTCCTTCTGGCTGGCCACGCTCTGGCTCGTGACCCTCTCCACCTTCGGCGGCTACGGCCTGTACTGGCTCGTCCTCCAGCGCTCCGGAGTCACCGAGGTCAACACCCTCATGTTCCTCATGGCCCCGGTCACGGCCGTCTGGGGCGCGTTGATGTTCGGCGAGCCCTTCACCACGCAGACCGGGGTGGGCCTGGCGGTCGCTCTGGGGGCGGTGGGGGTGGTGCGCGGGGCGGGCTCCCGCAGGGCGGAGGCGCGGTCGGAGGCCGAGGTCGAGGTCACCGGTCAGTGAAGGGTGGGCCGATAGACGAGTTCCTGGATGTTTCCGTCGAGCGTCCGGCTCTCCATCAGCTCCAGGTCGAAGTCGGCCGCGTCCTGGAAGATCGGGGCCAGCCCGGTCCGTCCCGTGATGACGGGGAAGAGTGTCACGTGCAGGCGGTCGACGAGTCCCGCGGCCATCAGCGCCCGGTTCATCGCCAGACTGCCGTGCGAGCGCAACGGCACCTCGGACTCCTCCTTGAGCCGGGCGACGACGTCCACGGCGTCCCCGCTCACGACGGCGGCGTCCGGCCAGCCGAGAGAGTCCTCCAGGGTCGTCGACACCACGGTCGTCGGCAGGTTCCGCATCCTGGTGACCCACGGGTCACGCACGTCGGCACCTTCGCTGCTCTCGGCCAGCATCTGCGCGAAGTCCCGAAAGGTGTGCGCCCCGAAGACCATCCGCTGCTCCGCGCCGTACACATCGAGACGACGGTCGAGCAACTCGGGCCCCTGCTTGCCCCAGTAGCCGGTCCAGTCCCCACCGGCGGCACCGTAGCCGTCGAGGCTGCAGAAGAAGTCGAAGGTGTAGGTGGCGGTCATGGGGCCCTCCTGGAGAACGGTCGATCGAGACGGGTATGTCCGGGCGACCACCCCGAACGAACTCCGGCGACCGCCATATACGTAGACCCGGCCTGTACCTGAAACTCATCGGGCCTTGCCGTCATGTGCAGGGTTCCGCGCTGGGGGCCGAGCGCGGATCATTCACGCCGTGGACGAGGTGCGGGATGACGTCATCGGCGTCTGGCGGGTCAGCCGGTCAGGACGGGCAGGCGGCTACGTGATGGCCGCCGTTCCCGCGTGCGGGGCGTTGTCGGCCTGGCTGCACGTTGTCTCCCACCCGGATGTGCGGAATCTGGACTCCGCGGGGGTGGCGACTGCCGTCGCGTTGGGGTTCGGCCTCTTCGCGTGGTGGAGACTGCTGCGGGTACATCTGAAACTCACCTCCACCGTGATCGTCATGGTGAACCCCTGGGGCACCCAGCGTCTGCCGTGGTCGCGTGTCAGCGCGGTGAGTCTGGGCAACTGGGGGGCGCAGTTCCACACCACGGACGGGTTCACGTACACGGCTTTCGCCCTGAGCGGCCTGGCCGGCGGGACTGGTCAGGACGAGCGGTTCGCGGAGGTGCAGCGGATCGCCGACGCCCAACTCGCCGGCGGGCAGCAGATTTAGGACGTCACTACCGCGAGACGCCCGGAAGTTCGCAGACCGCACTCAGGGGCGGCTCGCCGTGTCGATGTACGTCTTGGTGACGTCGGTGATGAAGCCGCGGCTGCTGTCGGGGCTGAGGGCCAGGGCCTGGAGGTGCTCGTACATCACGCTGTAGTGCTGCACGTCGGATGGCTTCTCCAGGTAGAGATCGCTGGTGAAGCGGTCCAGATACACCACTCCGCCGGGGTTCTCGGCGAACGTCAGGATGGAGAACTGCCCCGACAGACCCGGATGGGCACCCACGGTGTGCGGGAGGACCTGCACCGTGATGTGCGCTTCCGTGCCGAGCGCGTTCAGGTGCTCCAGTTGTTCACGCATGACGTCAGGACTGCCGACGACGCGACGCAGTGCCGATTCGTCCAGGACGACCCACAGACGCAACGGGCGGGTCAGGTCGTAGATCCGGTGCTGCCGGCGCAGCCGCACCTTGAGGCGCCTGGCAGCCTGTTCGGCAGTGGGCTGAGGGATCGTTTCCCTGATGACGGCGTGGGCGTAGGCGGGAGTCTGCAGCAGGGCGGGAATCATCATGGGCTCGTAGGTGTGGAGGACGGCGGCGTCGGTCTCCAGTGCGATGTAGACGCTCTGGGGGATGTCGCCGTAGGCCTGCCACCAGCCCTGCTGTCCGGATTCCTTGGCCATCTGGATCAGGGAGTCGATGACCTCCTGGTCCGTTACTCCGTAGATCGTGCACAGGTCGCGTACGTCGCGGGGGCTGATGGCACGGTTGCCGTTCTCCAGATGGCTGATCTTGGGCTGGGAGACCATGAGCCGCTCGGCCACTTCCGTGCTCTTCAGCCCACTGGCCAGGCGGAGCCGGCGGAGCTCGGCTCCCAGACGGCGTCTCCTGAGGGTGGGATTGGTTGTCGCCGCCATGAGCGGGGGTACCTCCGGCTCCAAGTCATCGTGCTGGTGCGCAGATTGCCAGGGAGCGAAGGTTGTGGATCAAGCGCCATGCCGTGTTGTTCGACGGGCAACCAAAACGGACCGTGACCTTGTCATTTGCCCGGTGACCGACGTGGTGTGTCTTGGCCGGAGGCGTGGGTGATGAGGGCACGGCCGCGTAGGACTTCAGTCCTCGGGCATCGGCGAACCGTTTGCGGTCTTCGGGCCGGACGGCGGACGGCCATCACGATCGCTTGCCGGGCGGGGCACTGGCCTGGATTCCTTTCGGCTGTCCGGGTGGCCGCCCTGCGGAGGGACGGATCCGAGCCCCGTTGCCTGACCGGGTGCCCGTGCCGGCACGCCGCATCGCCGGGTACCGAGCCGACGGAGCTGAGGCAGCAGCGTGTAGAAGCGGTCGGGTAGGAACACGGCGTCCGCGATGATCATCGTGCCCGAGAAGAGAGGCAGTCCCAGGACCACCGCGATGGCGACGTGCATGCCCAGCAGCAAGGCAAGCACGGGGTACTTGAGCCGGCCGAAGAGCACGAACGGGAAGGCGACCTGGGTGAGAACGGTCAGGTAGCCGACGGCCGCCATCGCGAGCGGGTACTGGTCCATGGCGTGGGAGAGCGCGGGCCACGGCTGGAAGAGCTCCAGGTTCAGCACGTAGTGGAGCGCGGTGCCGTCGTCCCAGAAAGAGCCCTGGACCTTGTAGAGACCGGCCGATCCGTACAGGAAGCAGACCTGTGCCGCGATCACGAAGACGCCGCAGTTGTGCACCACGGTGACCAACGTGGTGCGGGCCGCCCGCAGGTCCTGCGCGGCAGCGCTGCGCGCCCGCGGCGGTGCGCCGTCCGCACGGGCCGCCTTGATCCGTGCTCTGCGCGCGTCCAGGGACCAGCGCCGGCCGCACGCGGTGAGCGTGAGGTAGAGGGCCATCAGCAGGAGGAGGTTGTCGCCTCCGTCCGTCATGAAGACCGCCCTGGCGTGGAAGGAGGCCACCACGACGGCGAAGAGCACGGAGGTGGCCCGGGTCCGCCAGCCCAGCATGAACAGCGCGGACGTCACGAGGGCCAGCGCATAGCAGAGCTCGAAGTAGGCACGGCTGTCCGACAGGATCAGGAAGCTGTACCAGCCCGTCTGGTCGAAGAGCTGTGCCGCCAGTGCAGGTGTCCACGGGGAGCCGGGTCCCCAGATCTCGGACCGGTGCGGGAACTCCCGCAGGAGGAAGAGCAGGTAGAGCAGCCCGTAGCCGATACGCAGAACCGACGTGGCGTACAAGGACACCGGCCGGCCGGTGAGAACGTCCCAGAAGGCATCGGTTCGGGCGAGAAGCAGACGGCGGACTGCGCCCGAGGCCGCCCCTGCCCCGCCCATGGACCTGCCCGGTGCGGCCGTCGTGGCCGTCGTGGCCGTCATGGCGGGAAGTTCGTGGATCTGCTCATTTCCCATGGGAGGTCACCTTCCACCAGGGCAGGAGCCGGTTGTCCACCGGCGTCGGCGGCCGACGCCCGGCCGCGGTGCCGGGCGCGGCGACGGGCAGCGTGACGACCCGGAGCTGGACGAACTCGAACGTGCCGGCGCGGTGACCGGCGACGCGCTCTGCGGCGATGTTGCTCAGGTACGTCTGCATCATCACGGCTCGCTGCGAACGTGACGTGTCGTCCGTTCCGTGGGTGTCGGCGTACGAGGCCCAGGCGCGGCGCAGGAGGTTCTGAGCCGTGTGGCTGGGAAATGGATCGTGTGCGACGGCGGCGCGGTCCAGTGCGGTCAGATCGATCCAGGGGCTGACCCTGACCGATCCGCCGGGCGCGGTGTGCGCGGTCCTCGCCATGACCCGTCGGTTGACGGAGTCGGGGTTGGGGGCGAAGAGCCGCCAGTTCTGCTCGAAAAGGGGGTACACCCACGCGTCGACCTGGCGGCTGTACCGCTGCGAGACGGGATTGGCCGGCGCCACATGGAGAAAGACGGCACCGACATGGACCAGGGTCGCCACCAGACACATGAGGACGACTGTGTGCAGCCCAGCTCTCAGCGCCCTGGCACCTCCGGTCCTGTCCCGCGCGAGTGTTGAACCAATTCCGCTCGACACCGCCCACCTTGCTTTCTTGTGTCCGCTGCCCGGTGCCCGGGGTTTTGGTGGACCGGCACCGGCGGCGCGCGGCGGAATCGAGATCCCGTCGCGCGCCGTCATCCGGTGGTCGGACCTTTCGCGACCTGCCGACTAGCTCTTGTCGTGGACTTCCTGGCCGTCGATCTTCGGTGCGTCGTCGTAGCCGTAGTTGTCCGAGCCGTAGGTGTCGGAGCCGGTGTGATCGCCGTTGCCGTGGCCGTTGCCGTGGCCGTTGTTCTCATCGGGGCGATCGCCATGGCCGTGGTCCGGCTTCCCGGGCGCGCCCTGGTGTTCATCGCCCGGCTTGCCGTTGTGGTCGGGCCCGCCACCGTGGTCCGGTCCGCCACCGTGGCCCGGTCCGCCGTGCTCACCCGGGTTGCCGCCGTGCTCACCGGGTTGGTCTGCCGGCTGTCCCGCGGTGTTTCCGGCCGTGTTGCCCACGGTGTTCCCGGCCGTGTTGCCAGACGTGTTCCCAGACGTGTTCCCGGAGGTGACGTTGTTGCCCGCCGTGCTCCCGTCACCGGTGCCGCCCGTGACGCTGACGACGGGCCCGCCCAGGAGACCACCGCTGACCAGCCCACCACTGACCAGCCCGCCACCGATCAGACCGGCGGTGGTGCCGGTCGTCGATCCCGTCGTGGTGCCCGTCGTGGTGCCCGTCGTGGTGCCCGTCGTGGTTCCGGCCGTCGTTCCGGTGGTCGTTCCCGTGGTCGTTCCGGTTGTCGTCGCGCCGGTGGAGCACGAGTTGAGGAAGATCCGGTTGGTGTCGAGCGTCACGGCGCCGTTGCGGGCCAGCGCCCGGCCTTCGATGTTCGTCCCCGTCGTCACGTGAATGTCCGTCAGCGCCATGATGGTGCCCACGAAAGTGGAATTCGTCCCGAGGGTGGCCGAACTCCCGATCTGCCAGTACACGTTGCACGGCGAAGCGCCGTTCGTGAGGAGCACCCGGCTGGAGGACGCCGTCGTCAGGGCTTCCGGAATCTGGAACACCCAGACGGAATTCGGATTGCCCCCTGCGTCCAGGATCAGGTCGCCGGTGATCCCGACACCGGAGGAAGCGGTGTAAACGCCCGGAAGTAGCGTGGTGCCATTTCCGATTCCCGCCGCGAGTGCGAAGTCCGTGGCCTGCCCTGCCGCCTGGTTGTATGCCGTGACCAGGTCGGACTTGGCCTGTAGCGCCACGGCGTCGGCGGCGTGCACGGCGCCGAGCACCTCGCCGGGCGGGAAGCCGGTGATGGCCGGGTTCGGATGGGTGCCGAGGTCGTGGCTGATCACGGTGGGGCCGGTGTTGGTGACTCCCGCGCCCGCGAGCACGGAGAAGCTCGCCGCCGTGGCCAGCGGTACCGGCGTGGCGATGGCGACTGCCTGGGCGGGCGACAGGACGACCAGCGCGGCGGCGACCGTTGCGGCGAGGGCCGAGGCCAGTACGCCGGGCAAAGTACGGCGGCGAGCCATTTCAGGGATCTTCAGCTTCATCAAGATGCCATTTCCTGTGGGAGGCGTGGCGTGCCGGGCCCTGAACAAATGCCCGGGGAGCCTTGATCTGACGGTGCATATTACGGAGGAATCTTCGGAAGGTGGCGTGGAACAAGGGAGAGTTGCTTTGCCAAACGCCAATCCCTCGAATGCGGAGCATTTATTGGGGAATTCATATTTTCGTTGGGCGCGGCGGGTCGTGCCGTCAATGTGCGGAGAAGGCGGGCCTGATGTAGCTACTGATCGTGCTTCGGGAGGCCCAGTTCCGCCCACACCGTCTTGCCGACCGTGAGTCTCTCCACCGCCCAACGTTCCGCCAGTACGCGGACGATGAGCAGCCCCCGCCCGAACTGGTCGTCGGGTTGCGAAGAGTGGGTGCCGGGGAGGCGTTCGCCTCTCGGGTCGGTCACCGCGATGCGGAGGGCGGTGGTGGTGAGGGTCGTCTCGACGCGGAAGAGGCGGTCTCGTAGGCAGCCGTGCAGCAGGGCGTTGGTGCACAACTCGCTCGCCACCAGGGCCGCGTCGCCGGCGAGGGCGGGGTGGCCCCAGTCGACGGCGAGTGCGGCGACGCGTCTGCGGGCGAGGGGGATGCTGTACGGGTACGGGGTGTAACTGACCTGGTCGTGGCGGCCGTAGGACTTGGGTGGGCCGGGAGGGCAGGCGTCGGTCACGGGTTCCTCCGGGGGCGGGGGAGTGGGCGAGTCGGGGTGGCTCCGCCGTGCGGGCAGCACGGTGCACTTCCGCCAACTGGTTTCCTTGAGTGGCTGATCGAGTACTGACGGTAGCCTCTAGGGGAATTGGCCAGCAATCGAACGGGACAGAAATATTGCTGGCCCTGGCTGGGAGGACACGCGTGGCAGGCAGGAACCCCGACCGTGGGAAGACCATCACGACCGTCCTGGGGCGACGGCTCGGTGGTGAACTGCTGCGGATGCGCGAGGCGTGTGATCTTCGGCAGGCACATGCCGCCGAAGCGCTGACGGCGTCTGTGACCAAGGTGGCGAAGATCGAGCGCGGACAGGTGCCGTTGCGTGATCCCGATATCAGGGCCTTGACCCATCTGTACGGCGAGACCGACGAGGCAGTTGTCGGTAAGTTGCTCGCTCTCGCCAAGGCGGACCGCGAACGGCGTAAGGCCAAGGGCTGGTGGAACCAGTACCCGCAGCTGACGGCGCAGATCGAGTATGTGGCCCTGGAGGACATCGCCACGGAACTCCGGACCTGGCAACTCGCTTTTGTGCCCGGCCTCTTGCAGACCGCCGACTATGCCCGTGCCCTCGCGGTCGGGAACGGATCCTGGGAAGACCTCGACGAGATCGAGACCTTCGTCGAGGCGAGGATGGCCCGGCAGGCCAGGCTGGGTGGCGAACGCCCGCTACAGCTCTGGGCGTTGCTGCACGAGGGGGCCGTGCGCCAACTGGTGGGTGGTCGAGATGTCATGCGGGCTCAGCTGGAGCACCTGCTGGAGGCGGCGCACCTGCCCAACGTCCGTGTGCAGGTCGTCCCGTTCATCGCCGGCGCTCACCCAGGGATGACCTGCGCCTTCACCGTCGTCTCCTTCGCCGAGCCCGGCGCTCTGGACGTCGTGCAGGTGGATACTTCGTCGACGAAGGTCTGGTTGGAGAGCGAGACTGACGCCGCCCACCACAACGCGACCTTCGATCGCATCACGCGGCTCGGGCTCGCGCACAGCAACTCCGTAAGACTCATCGACAGCATCCGCAAGGAGATGTAGAGCCGTGTCCGACTACGAGTTCAGGAAGTCCACGTACAGCAGCGGCGACGCGCACGGCGAGTGCGTCGAAGTCGCCCGCAACCACCCCGGCACCATCGCCGTCCGCGACTCCAAGACCCCCCACGGGCCGATACTCCAGGTCGTCCCCGACACCTGGACCACCTTCATACGGTCCCTGCACCAGGTACACCCCTGACCAGCCCGCCATACCGCGTACCGGCACACAAAAATCCGTCGCCCCGCTCCCACCCCTCCCCCTACCCTCACCCCATGCAGCGCGCCCAAGCCCGAGCCATCCTCTCCATCAGGACGACGCCGGAGCAGGTCCCGGTGCGCTGACAGCTGACGCAGTCCGAAGCCCCGGGGCGAGTGCCCCGGGGTTTTGTCGTTCCCGTCGGTTCCTCGCCCCCCCGATGAGCGAGGGAGACCCCCATGAAGCCGATGCACGACCACCGCCGGCTCGGCCGTGAGCTCGAGTTGTTCGACACCGATCCCCTGATGGGCGCGGGGCTGCCGTACTGGCTGCCCGACGGGGCCGTCGTACGGCATGTCCTGGAGGAGTACGTCAGGGAGGTGGAGCGGGCCGCCGGGTACCGGCACGTGTACTCGCCGGTGCTCGGGAAGCGGGAGCTGTACGAGATCTCCGGGCACTGGTCGCACTACGGCGACGACATGTTCCCGCCGATGCGGCTCGGCGGCGAGGAGGTCGTGCTGCGGCCCAGCCTCTGCCCCCACCACGCCCTCATCTATCGGTCACGGTCCCACAGTTACCGTGAACTGCCCCTTCGCATCGCCGAGTTGGGCGGCATGTACCGCTCGGAACTGTCCGGCGTCCTCGGCGGCCTCACCCGCGTCCGCTCCATCCAGCTCAACGACGCCCACATCTTCTGCACCCCGGAACAGGCCGTGGCCGAGGCCCGCGCCGCCCTCGACCTCATCCGACGCGCCTACGACGACCTCGGCATCCGAGCGTCCAGGTACCGACTGTCGCTCCCGGGAGACTCCGGCAAGTACGTCCCCGACCCGGAACTCTGGCGCCGCGCCACCGCCCTCCTCGAAGAGGTCCTCGACGGCGTCGACCACGAGTCCGTCGAGGGCGAGGCCGCCTTCTACGGCCCCAAGATCGACGTGCAGATCACCGACCCCGCCGGCCGCGAGTCCACCCTCTCCACCGTCCAGATCGACTTCCACCAGCCCGAACGCTTCGACCTCCACTACATCGGCCCCGACGGCGGCAAACACCGCCCGGTGATGGTCCACCGCAGCATCATCGGCAGCGTGGAGCGGGCGGTCGCCCATCTCATCGAGGCACACGGCGGCGCCTTCCCGGTGTGGCTCGCCCCCGTGCAGCTGGTGGTCCTGCCGGTCGCGGAGGCACAGGAGGAACGGGCCCATGAGCTAGTACGGCGGGCCGAAGCGCGCGGCATCCGGGCCGAACTCTCCGGTCCCGGTCACGGCACCCTCGGCGCCCGCGTCCGCGCCGCGCGCCTCGTGCCGTACCAGGCGGTGATCGGGGAGCGGGAGGCCGACGCCGACTGTGCGGCCGTACGGCTGCGGGACGGGCGTAGGCCGGGAGTCGTGCCGGTCGGCGAGCTGCTGGAACGGATCGCTGCCCGCAGCGGTGATCGCGGGGCCGAACTCTGGGCGGCTGCGTAAGGTCGGTCCCGTACGCCAGTGACGAAAGGACCTCCGCCGTGACCGGTCAGCCCATTCCGGTGATCATCGACTGCGACACCGGTGTCGACGACGCCCTGGCCCTGCTGTTCGCCGTACGGCACCCGGGCATCGACCTGCGTGCGGTCACCTGTGTGGCCGGGAACACCGACGTCGACGGTGTCGTGCGCAACACGCTGACCGTTCTTGAGCAGGCCGGAGCCGGGGACATCCCCGTCGCGCGGGGTGCCGCGCGGCCGCTGATCGAGCCCGTGCGCGCCGCGCACCACGTGCACGGCCTCGACGGCATGGGCGACCTGGGGCTGCCGGCGCCGACCCGGGTCGCGGTGGACGTGGACGCGGTGACCCTGCTCAGGCGGGAGATCCTCGCCTCCCCGACGCCGGTCACCCTCATCCCCACAGCGCCGCTCACCAACATCGCCCTGCTGCTCCGCACCCACCCCGACGTGGTGCGGAACATCGAGCGGATCGTGTTCATGGGCGGCGCGGTCGCGACCGGCAACGCCACCCCCGTCGCGGAGTTCAACGTCTGGCACGACCCCGAGGCGGCCGCCGTGCTGCTCACCGCAGGGGTGCCGATCACCATGTACGGCCTGGACGTGTTCGAGCGGGTCATCGTCCCCGCCGCAGACGTCCAGCGGCTGCGGGCGAGTTCGGAGCCCAGCCTGCGCATGGCCGGGGACCTCCTCGCCCACCGCGACCCGGCCACCTCCGGTGACCCCACCCCCACCGGTGGCCTCGGCGACGCGGGCGCGGTGTGCGCGGTCGTCGACCCGGAGGGGCTGACCACCGAGCTGCTGCCGGTGGAGGTGAGCCTCGCCCCCGGCCCGACGCGCGGCCAGACCGTCGTCGACCGCCGCCGCCGTCCCGGTGAGTCCGAGATCCACGAGGGCGAGCGTGAAGTGACCCTCGTGGATGTGGCGTTGGGCGTCGACGTGGAGCGGTACGTGAAGCTGTGGCTGACGGCGGTGGAGGGGGCCTAGCCACCGAGCCCCGTCCGCTCTCTCAGGAACTGCTGACGCTCCACCGCTGCTCCACCTTCGCGAGCCGCCAGTAGGCGATCGCCGCCGCCCACACCACCACGAACAGGCCGACGATGATGTAGCCGACGTTGTCGAGGTCGATGTCGGCGATCCAGGTGGTGAGGTCGTCGGTGAGGTCGAGCTTGTCGTGCAGGACGCCGACGAGCTCGATCGTGCCGATGAAGAAGGCGACCGCGATGGACAGCCCGGTGATGGCGAGGTTGTAGAAGACCTTGCGGACGGGGTTGGAGAACGCCCACTGGTAGGCGAAGTTCATGAACGTGCCGTCGAGGGTGTCGAACAGGCTCATGCCGGCGGCGAAGAGCAGCGGCAGGCAGAGGATGGCGTACCAGGGCAGACCCGCGGCCGCGCCCGACCCGGCCATCACCATCAGGGTCACTTCCGTGGCCGTGTCGAAGCCGAGCCCGAACAGGAAGCCCAGCGGGAACATCTGCCCCGGCCGGGTGATGGACTTGGTGAGCCGGCCGAGGATCCGGTTCATGAAGCCGCGCGAGTCGAGATGCTGCTCCAGCTCCTTCTCGTCGTACGTCCCCGCCCGCATCGCCCGGAAGACCTTCAGGATGCCCAGCAGGGCGACCAGGTTGAGGGCGGCGATGAGATAGAGGAACGACCCGGAGACCGTCGTACCCAGAAATCCGAGCACCTGGTGGGTACTTGACCCCTCGTTCATGACCTTGCCGGCGAGCTGGGTGCCGCCGGCGATCAGCGCGGCGAGCAGGACCACGACACTGGAGTGCCCGAGCGCGAACCAGAACCCCCCGGACACCGGCCGCTTGCCGTCCGCCATCAGCTTGCGCGTGGTGTTGTCGATCGCGGCGATGTGGTCGGCGTCGAAGGCGTGCCGCATGCCGAGGGTGTAGGCGGTGATTCCGAGTCCGATGCCGAAGGCCTTGTCGCCCACCTCGTAGTGCTCGGGGACGACCAGGAGGAAGAGGATGCCGAAGGCGACGACGTGCAGGGCGGCTATCGCGGCCATCAGACCGACCGTCTTGACGGTGTCCTCGCGCCGCCAGCGGAAGGAGGCGGGGGCGGCGGCGGTCTCGTGCAGGGCGGTCTCGGGCAGCGCAGGATCAGTCATACGGTGGTCACTCCAGCACCTCGTGGATGAACGCGTGAGCTGCCGTGGCCGGTCTCCTGGCTTACGGGTCGTGCGTTTCCCTGCCCGCCTTCCCGGCCTGATGGTGACGGCCAGTGGCTGTCCCGTGAGGGACGTGGGAGGGAAACTCCCCGATCACAGTGGCGAGGGCCGCACCGGAATGGACCTTTGAGGGGTCGTCACCGGCTTCCCGAGCACCACGGCCCGCCCACCGTAGGGGGGAGCGGGGGTTCCTGCATAGCTGCACACCTGCGCAGGTATGGAAGATCACACAGAGCCGCCTGCGAGGATGTGCGCCATGCACCTCGTCCCGGCCGACCGAGCCGACCGCCGCACCATCGACGGACACCGGGTGTGCGACGCCATCGCCGCGATCGGCGACCCGGGACACGTCCGCACCTGGTCCGACCGCTTCGCCCTCCTGGCCGACCCCAACCGTCTCGCCCTGCTGCTCGCCCTGTACCGGACCGGCCCCCTGGCCGTCTCCGACCTCGCGATCGCGACCGGCATGAACGACCCGGCCGTGTCCCAGGCGCTACGGCTGCTGCGGGCGGCCGGGGTCGTGGCGGGCGAGAAGGAGGGACGGGTGGTGCGGTACCGGGTGGTGGACGAGGCGGTACGGGGGCTGTTGCAACAGGTGTCGTGAGGGGGCGTCGGACAACTCCGGACTGCTGAGGGGCAGTTCAGCGGCACTGAAAGACCAGGACATCCGTCAGTGTGCCTGTGTACCGTGCCCCTATGACCGACAACCGAAAGGGCCGTGCCGCGTAGGCGCCCCTCAGCCCTGCGGGCTGAACTGCCGATCCGTCGCGTGAGGCCACGACGGTACCCGGCCCTCGACGGCCTCTCCGCGCGCTGCATGGCCGATCTGCGCCGCCTGGAGCGATCCCGCTCCTTTCTCGAGGACACGGTTGAAGCGTTCCGGCGCTGGAAGGCTCTTGCCCACGGACCGCTCAGACTGATCGCGGACCCGACGACAGCGCAACGATGCGGCATCCCCGGCTGTTGTGACGTGGGGTACTTCAGGGATCACCTCGAAGCCGTTCTGCACGCCCTGCCCAAGCAGAGCGCACGAGAGTTGCGCGCTCTCCTGACCCCCCTCGACGACGAGATTCTGAGACGGGCGAAGGTCATCCAGGTCGACAACCTCGGCGTGCCGTGGTGGCGGGACCAGCTCTAGGTCCAGGAGGCGTGAGCGGTGCCCAACTCGCTTGACACAGTGGTGCCGTCGTGAGGTGATCCATGCACCGTGATCCTTTGGGGGGGACCTTGTCGTACGTGGCCGTGACGCTTGCCGGTGCCGACACACCGGGTGAGCATCTCCAACTGGCGGCCTTCACGGCCATGGCCGCGATCGTCTTCATATGGCTGGGGCGACGGCAGCGCAGCACGGGGCGCAACGTGCTCGCACCGAGCGAGACGATGAGGGCCGGCGACCGGCTCATCCCGGCACCACCCCCGAGCCGCGGGCACCGCAGAGCAGGGTGGGCGTGGATCGCCTTCGGCTGCGTCTTCCTCCTGCCGGCGGTGTTCAACCTCCTGGCGGCGATCCATGAACTCATCGACTGAGTCGGCCTGCGTCACCGCCGTCCGGGCCGTACATCGGTAACACGCGGTCACTCACCCCTCCACCCCCCACCACTCCGGCCCGCCCCCCTTCCACTCGATCCACGACGACTGCGCCACCTCCGCCGCGTCGATCTCCAGGCCCGCCCTGCGGAGGAACTCGGCGACGTCGGTCAGGTTGTGGGCCAGGCCGAGGATCTCGCCGTCCACGCGGACGCGGCGGCCGCCGGTGGGGGACGGGGGGTGCACGATCACGCGGATCGGTCCGGACATGTCTTCAGGATCGTCCGGGACGTACGGTCCCGCATGTCGATCCGTCATCGGTCGAGCTGTTCGCCGATGTCCGCGACGGACGAGCGCCCCAGATCGCGCAGTTCCCGCCACTCGGCCGGGCGTGGGCGGCCTCGCTGCCAGTGGGGATGGAAGAACACCTGGGCCGACAGCCGGTACAGGCGTCGGCGCAGCTCCGTGCGCCCGGGGCGCTCGGCGAGCTGCCGGTAGGTGACACTCCAGTCCCGCTGTGCCCGGGCGAGGTCGTCGGGGAACGATCGCATGCCCGGATTCAATCATGTGTTCGATTTATTGGGCCATGGCGGGTCCGTGGACGAGTCCCGGGCACGCCGAAGGGCCGCCCACACCGCGAACGGTGGGACGGCCCCGGTCGGACAGGGGTCAGGCGCGCGAAGCCTTGCGGCGACGCGTGGCCAGGACGATGCCCGCGCCGCCCGCGAGCAGCACCGCCGCGCCGCCCGCGATCAGCGGGGTGTTGCTGCTGGCGCCGGTCTCGGCGAGGTTGTCACCGCCGCCGCCGCCGTTCGGGGTGGGGGCGGCCGGAGTCGTGGTGGACTCCGAGGCCGACGGGGTCGGGGTGCTCGTACCCGGGGTCTCGGACGCCGGGGGCGTGCTCTCGGACGCCGGCGGGGTGGACTCGGACGCCGGCGGGGTCGACTCCGAGGCCGGGGGAGTGCTCTCCGAGGCCGGCGGGGTCGCCGGGGGCGTCGTCGGCGGGGTGGCCGTGCAGTCCTTCGTGCCGCCGTTCCAGGCCGCGATCAGCTTGTCCTTGATGACCGGGTGGTCCGGGCCCTTGGGGAGGTCGCCGTGCGGCAGGCCGTCCTTGGCGTCGAGCTGGCCGTCGAACTTCGTGTTGCCCCGGTAGAGGTCGATCTGCGCGTAGCAGCCGACGTCCGGGATCGAGATGTCGAGGGAGTCGACGGAGCCGGCCTTGACGGTCACGGTGTCGAAGTCGTGGAAGACCTGCTCGCCGGAGGTGGCGAACGTCGGGCCGTGCGCGCGGTAGGACGCGAGAGAAGCGGTGCAGGTGGACGCGTCGCCCGCCGCACGGACCTTGACGTGGACCTTGCCGTCCTCGGTCGGCTTCAGGTTCAGGTCGTCGACCTTGACCGAGGCGAAGAAGTTCTTGCCGTCGAGGGAGAACTCGCAGCGGTCGGTCTCGGTCTTGGAGCCGGCGCCCGTACCCGGCTTGTAGCTTCCGCCGTCCTGCCACCCCTTGCCGCCGGGGCAGTCGGAGGCCGAGGCGACGGAGGCGAGGGCAGCGGAGAAGGCGAGCGTCGCGGCGCCCGTCCCCAACAGGCGCCGCATGGTGACACGTCTCGCTATGGACATACGTATCCCGTCAGGATGAGAGTGAGTGGTAACAGCAAGCATCAGAAACACTGGGCTCATTGGTCACATGCGCCACGGTGTTCGCACATCGTGGATCTCCTTGCGGAATGCTGTCAACCTGCGGTGATACAACGAGGGTTCTGGGGTCGTCACAATTTCGACACACAGGGAACGATCCACTCCGCAAAACCCCAGGTTCACTTTTCGGAGACGTGGACAGATATCCCCTTTGTCTGTCCCTGTTGTCGTCTTCATGGACCGCACCCGCATTCCAGAGGAGCCCGCGTGATCGCCCGCACCACCACGCCCGACCTCTCCAGCAGTGACCCCAACTGGTGGCGGCAGGCCGTCGTCTACCAGGTCTATCCCCGCAGCTTCGCCGACGCCGACGGTGACGGCCTCGGGGACCTCAGGGGCGTCACCGAGCGCCTCACGCACCTGGCCGCCCTCGGCGCCGACGCCCTGTGGCTGAGCCCCTTCTACCCCTCCGAACTCGCCGACGGCGGCTACGACGTCGCCGACTACCGGGACGTCGACCCGCGCCTCGGGACGCTCGACGACTTCGACGCGATGGTCGCCGAGGCCCACCGGCTCGGCCTGAAGGTGATCGTCGACCTCGTCCCCAACCACACCTCCCACCAGCACGTGTGGTTCCAGGAGGCCCTCGCGGCCGGGCCCGGATCCGCGGCGCGCGAGCGGTACGTCTTCCGTGACGGCCGCGGCGCGCACGGCGAACTCCCGCCCACCGACTGGCAGTCCGTCTTCGGCGGCAGCGCGTGGCGGCGGGTCGCCGACGGGCAGTGGTACCTGCACCTGTTCGCCCCCGAGCAGCCCGACCTCAACTGGTCGAACGACGAGGTCCGCGAGGACTTCCGCACCACCCTGCGCTTCTGGTCCGACCGCGGGGTCGACGGCTTCCGCGTGGATGTGGCGCACGCCCTGGCCAAGGACCTGACCGAGCCGCTGCGCGACCTCGACGACCTGCCCGGCGTCGCGGAGGAGGCCCTGCACCACCTGCCGCCGGGCGGCCACCCCTACTGGGACCGTGACGAGGTCCACGAGATCTACCGTGACTGGCGCACCATCCTCGACTCCTACAGCCCGCCCCGCACGGCCGTCGCCGAGGCCTGGGTCCCGGGCCCGCGCCGCGCGCTGTACGCCCGCGCGGACGAACTCGGCCAGGCCTTCAACTTCGAGTACCTGCAGACGTCCTGGGACGCCGGTGAGCTGCGCCAGGTCATCACCGACTCCCTCGCCACCGCCCGCGCGGCCCACGCCTCGGCCACCTGGGTGCTCTCCAACCACGACGTCGTACGCCACGCCTCCCGCCTCGCGCTGCCCCCGGGCACCGACGAGAACGCCTGGCTGCTGTCCGGCGGCCACGCGCCCGGGATCGACCTCGCCCAGGGCCTGCGACGCGCTCGCGCGGCCACGCTGCTCATGCTCGCGCTGCCGGGATCGTCGTACGTCTACCAGGGCGAGGAACTCGGGCTGCCCGAGGTCGCCGACCTGCCCGTCGAGGTGCTCCAGGACCCGATCTGGGAGCAGACGGGACGGGTCCGCAAGGGGCGCGACGGGTGCCGGGTGCCGCTGCCGTGGACGCGGAGCGGTCCGTCGTACGGCTTCGGCGCGGGCGGTGCCTGGCTGCCGCAGCCGGAGTGGTTCGCGGAGTACGCCGTCGAGGCCCAGGACGGTGTCGAGGGTTCCACGCTGGAGCTGTACCGCACCGCCCTGCGCCTGCGCCGCAAGCTCCTCCAGGGTGAGGAGCTCACCTGGACGGAGGCGGGCCCGGCCGGCGTGCTGGACTTCGTCCGCCACGAGGGCTGGCGGTGTGTCGCCAACCTCTCGGACACCGCCGTCCCGCTCCCGCCCGGGGAGGTGCTCCTGACCAGCAGCCTGTTGCAGGACGGGCTGCTGGCACCGGACACGACGGCCTGGCTGGGCTAGGAACGGGCTGCTGGTCAGGGCTAGCCGATGGTCGGCGTCGGGGTCGCGCCCGCGCCCGTCGCCGGGGTGGCGCCGTTCGCGTTCTCGCCCGGGATCCCGAGCGGCGTCGACGTCGGGTTCGGCGGCGGGGTGAGCACGACCATCGGCGCGCCGGGCTGGGGTGCCGGCGGAGTCAGGTCGGTGCTGGGCAGCTTCGGCGGAGTGGTCTGCATGAAGAGGGCCTGGTCGAAGTTGACGAAGCCGGTCTTCTCCATGACCGTCATGTGGTCGAGCACCGTGTCGTTGGCCATGTCGGCCAGCGACCGCACCAGCGAGTTCTTCGTGGTGGAGCGGATCTTCGCGATCGCGTTGAAGATCGAACCGTGGGTCACCCGCAGGATGTTGGCGAAGTTCGTGTCGAACTGCTGGCCGCTGCTCGAATCGATCGTGTTCACGAAGCCGACCTGCTGCGGGCTCGCCACGTTCGGGATGGTGACGTTGAGCATCGGGGCGATCTTGCGGCAGGCGGCGTCCAGGGCCGCGTGTCCGTCGATGAGATGCTTTCCGGCTTCCTTCACCTCCGGGGTGGTGCCCTTCTGCTGGGCGATCTGCCCCAGTGGGTACTCCCACAGACCCGCCGCCCGCACCTTGACGACGAAGTCGCGGTCCTGCTCGGTCAGCGGGCCCCACTGCGTCTGGGCGATGATTCTGTCCTGTGCGGTCGCAGCCTGACTGACACCCAGCATGGACGGGTACGCGAGAGCGCCCAAAGTCAGTGTGAGGGCTCCGCCCACGAACAGCGTTCCCATCGCGTTGCGCGAGAGTGGCACCGTGCCTCCTGCCCGGTAGGGGTTTTCCCGCCGGGAGGCGGGTTGGACGCACAGGAGTACGCACGCGGGGCCGGAGTTGTTCATCACCTCTTCCGGAGGATGACCGGGCTCACAGACGCCCCGTCAGGACAGCTGCCCGGCCGCCGGTTGACTGTTCGTTGACCGGTTCGCGGGGAACTCCGGGGGAAATCACGGGAGAGACCTGACGGGCCCTGGACCTAGATTCGCCGCATGTCCATGCCACAGCGGTCGCAGCGGTCCCCGCGGCCCCTTCCCGTCCTCCCGTACCGCAAGCCCACCAAGGGCCGCGACTACTGGGTGATCGACGACGTGCTTCCGGACGCCGACGCCGTACGCGAGCGCTGTCTCGCCAAGGACGACTGGGCCAAGGGATATCCGTACACCTCCGAGACCTGGCCGGGGCTGCGGACCATGCCGGGGCTCGATCCCGGCGAACTCGCGGGCGTGGAACGGCTGGTGAGGAAGGTGACGGGGGCCGGGAAGCTGTGGGTGCAGCGGGCGCCCGGCGGCGGCACCCTCAACCACAACTGCGTACAGGTCGTCGGCGAGGGCGAGAGCGAACCGAGGCCGCACACCGACTCCCGGGCGCTGTGCCGGTACGCCGCCGTCCTGTACCTGAACCCCGGCGTCCCCAAGGACTGCGGCACCAGCTTCTACCGGCAGTCCCTGCCCGGCGGGCGGCTCGGCGGCAACGTCGTGCAGGCCCCGCACAACAACCTCGTCGAGGCCCTCGGCACCCGGTTCGTCGCGCCCGACGCCTTCGAGGAGGACGTACGGGTGCCGCACAAGTACAACCGGCTGCTCCTCTACAACGCCAACCTCGTGCACAGCGCGACCGGTTACTCCGGCGGCACGCTGGAGGAGAAGCGGATGACGGCCGTCTTCTTCTGGATGGCGTGAGCCCCGCGGGTCAGTAGCGCACCGCGCGGGGCACCTTCGCCCGCACGTCCCCCGCGTTCCCCGGCAGGTCGTGCGTACTGCGGGCGGTGCCCTTCCCGGTGCCGCCCGCCGGGACGTCCCGCACCGTCACCACCACCGTGTCCAGCAGCTTGCCCGTCCCGTCGGTGAGGTCGACCTGGACGGCGAAGGACTTCGCCGAGTCCGCGCTGTTGGCGGCGGTGACGGCGACCGTCGTACGGCCGTCGGAGGCGGTCGCGGGCGTGCCGAGCCGTACGTCGTCCTTGGCGTCGACGCCGTTCTTGATGTCGTCGAAGCGTTTTCCGGCCTCCGCCGTCGCCGACGCCACCGCGTCCCCGGCGCGGGAGGCGGCCGACGCGACCTTGCTCGCCACCGACGACGGGCTGTCGCCGTCGGAGCAGGCGGTCAGGCCGGTGAGACCGGTGAGACCGGTGAGGGCCAGGGCCGTCAGCAGCGCGGCCGTCGTCCAGCGGGTCATCTCGCCTCCCGGGTGCAGGTCCCTCCAGTGAAGGCCCCCCGCGGTACGGCCGCACGCCCCGCGTCACCCGAACGGCCCCCTCCCGTGGTGGCCGGGCCCGCCACGCCCGATGGTCGAAGCACATCGACCATCCGAAAGGTGGGACACGGCCATGACGCAGCAACCGCACGCCACCCAGCCGACCGCCGGCACGACCCCGACGTCGCCGCAGTCGTCGACCCCGTCCTCGGCCCCGGGCTCCGGGCCCACGCCGACCGAAGGCTCGTGGGCCGCCGGCGGGGTGGTCTTCGCCGGTGTGCTGATGCTGATGAACGGCATCCTGGCGATCTTCCAGGGCATCTCGCTGCTCGCGAAGGACGACGTCTGGGCCCGCGTCGGCGACTACGTCTACAAGATCAACCTCACCGGCTGGGGCGTGATCCTGCTCTGCCTCGGGGTGCTCGCCGTCGTCACCGGCGCGTTCATCCTCAGGGGAGCCGCCTGGGCCCGGATGACCGGCATCTTCCTGGCCTCGCTGAGCATGCTCGCCCAGTTCCTCTTCCTGCCCTACGCGTCGCTGTGGTCGGTCATCATGATCGGCCTCGACTTCTTCGTCATCTGGGCGCTGGCGGCGTACCGGCCGGGCACGCGGGCCTGAGCCGCCGACGGCGGCGGGGTCCGGTCACACGTGTCCGATGCCGCCACTGCCGAAGCCGCCGCTGGAGCCGGGCAGCCAGCGTTTGCGTTGCTGGTCCTTTCCTCGTCTGCTTCCCGAGTGGTGGAGCTGGTACGGCATCAGCCGTTCCCGTCCCACCGCCGGAGCGGGCAGCTCGTCCGGCTCCCGCATCTCCCGGATCTCACGGATCGGTCCGGTCTCCGGGAGATGCGGCTGCTCCTCACTGAGCGGCCGTGGAAGCTCCCGGTCCTGGACCCGCATGCCGAACTGCACGGCCCATACCAACGCGCCGGCGATGAACAGCCCACCGGCGAAGGCGGCGATCACGTTGAGTACTTCGCTCGACGTGGCCGCCAGGACAAACGTCGCCGTACTCATGGTCCGATTATCGCCGATTGCGACTGGATCGGCGCGAAAGGGATTTTCCGGGGCGCTGTCATGCCCCGGCGACGCCACACACGACCGGACGCCGGACCGGGGCCCACCAGGTCTCCCTGCTGCCTCCCCACAGAGCCCACCGCTCTCCGCCCCCGGGGGGTTCCGTGCTTCCACCGGGTCCGCCGGGAGAGCCTCGCGGGGCCGGCCCGGGTTTTCGGCGGTTACCTGCCCGGGCCGGGGGCTCGCCGCCGGGCCGGCCGGGCTCTCCGTCGTCCGCGCGGCCGGCCTGGTTCTCCGCTTCCCGCGCCCGGGCCCGTGGCGGTTCCTGCTCGGGCCCGGGGTTTCCCGACGGGTCGGCGGGGCTGCTGCCTGTGGCGGTTTCTTGTTTCCGTTCGCGGGGCTCGTCCGGGTCCCCCTTCCCGTCAGGCCCGTCGCGGGTTTCTGCTCAGGCCGAGGGTCTCCCGCCGCCCTGGCCGGGCTGCTGTCCTCGTTCGGGGGTCCCCGCTTCCCACCGCGCCCACGCCCTCCATGGCCCCCTGCCCTGCCACGCCAGGACGCACCAGCGCCCGCTCCAGCCCCCGTCTCTCCATCCGGCCTCCACCCCACGTGAACCGATCGCCCCGCTCGTGACGATGAGAGGGTGAACCGATCTTTTTGAAGGGGGACCTCCGTGAGGGAGAACGCCGTTCGGCCCGCTCTGTGCAGCGTGCGTGGATCCGCCCGGCTCCTCGAGGGCGGGCTCGGGCTCGCCGGGGGTGCCTGGGCGTTGCGGGCCCTGTGGCACGTTCGGCTCGCCGTGGCCGGGGAGCCCGCCTCGGGGCCGCCGGACCAGGGCGAGGGACGGCACCGGCCGCTGACCGCCCTGGAGGACTCGTACCACCTGGTCAGCACGGCCGGAAGCATCCTCACCCTGCTCTGCGCGGCCCTGTTCATCGGCTGGCTGGGGCGGATGCGGGACAACGCGCGGGCCCTGTCCGGCGAGCCCCCGCGCTACGCCGGCATCTGGGTCTACGTCTCCTGGTTCGTGCCGCTCGCCAACCTCTGGATCCCGCGCGGCATCGTCGCCGACATCCACCACAAGAGCGCCCCGGACCGGAAGCTGCCCGCCGTCGTGAACGTGTGGTGGGCGCTGTGGCTGATCGGCATGGTCACCGGGGTGGGGTTGATGTACGACGGCGACACGGACGACGTCATCGCCCGCGCCTATCACGGCGTCACCACACTCCTGGTCGCCGATCTCGCCGTCGTCGGCGCGGCCGTGGCCGGGATCCTCATGGTGCGCGCCCTGACCGCCGTACAACTTGTGCACATCGACACCCAGTTGCGTACGCCGGGTGGTGATCCCTTGAAGGAAACCGTCAGGGCGTTTGATCGGTATTGAGGGCACTTACTGTTGCGCCTACGTGACAGCCCCCCACCCACAGGATCGCCATGCGTACCGTCCCCTCCGTCATGGCCGTCTGCGCGTCGGCCCTTCTGCTCACCTCCTGCTCAGTGGGCGGCAGCAACACCTCGGTGAGCCCCAAGAAGGGCGACGACATCAACCTGGGCCTGCTGCTGCCCGACCGGGACACCAGCCGCTTCGACCGGTTCGACTTCCCCCTCATCAAGAAGCAGGTGGCGACCCTCACCCACGGCAAGGGCAGGGTCACCTACGCCAACGCCGGGGCGAGCGCGAAGCGGCAGAGCCAGCAGTTCGAGCAGATGGTCGCCGACAAGGTGGACGTGATCCTGGTGGACGCGGTCGACGCCAAGGCGATCGGGCCGGACGTCCGGAAGGCGAAGGACGCGGGCATCCCCGTCATCGCCTACGACCGGCTCGCCCAGGGTCCGATCGACGCCTATGTCTCGCACGACAACGAACTCGTCGGCGAGGTGCAGGGCCGGGCCATCGTCGAGGCGCTCGGCGACAAGGCCGAGACCAGCAAGATCGTGATGATGAACGGCTCGCCCGCCGACCCCAACACCGCGCTCTTCAAGAAGGGCGCGCTGGACGAGCTCAACAGCAAGGTCGTCATAGCCAAGCAGTACGACACCCGGGAATGGCTGCCGTCGGTCGCCAAGGCCAACATGAAGGAGGCGATCGCCTCCTTCGGGCTGAAGAACATCGCCGCCGTGTACTCGGCCAACGACGACATGGCCGGCGCGGTCATCGACGAGCTCAAGGAGGCGGGAGCCACCAAGATCCCGCCGGTCACCGGTCAGGACGCGACCCTCGCCGCCGTGCAGCGGGTGGTGTCGGGCGAGCAGTACATGACCGTGTACAAGTCGTTCCTGCTGGAGGCGACCAACGCGGCACAGATCGCGGTCTACAAGATCCAGGGCCGCGACCTCCAGTTCGACGCGCTGATCCGCGACAAGGTCGACAGCCCCGACCAGAAGGACATCCCGTCGCTGCTGGTGCCGGTGGTCGCGCTGACCAAGGACAACATCGAGCAGACGGTGATCAAGGACGACGTCTACACCGTGCAGCAGATCTGCACCGCCGAGTACGCGGCGGACTGCGCGGCGATCGGCCTCAAGTAGGGGTGGAGGTACAGCAGGCTGTACTTTCTGCCTCCTGGCCGTACTGCGAACTCCTTTTCCGCCTAGGGTCGTTCTCCTCAAGCCCGAGGGAGTTCGCATGGCCACCGCCGACGTCAAGGGCCTTGTCGTGGGCACCGCGACCACCGCGGCCGCCGCGCTCGGCCAACTGGTCTCCGGACTCGGTACGGCGGTCCTCACCCCGTTCGTGCTGCTGTGGCTGGTGCTGGCGCCCGGCGGGGTGCGCGTGCTGCACGCGCTGGCCGGCATGGAACGCGTCCGGCTCGCCCGCTGGGGCCCCGAGGTGATCGCCCCCGCACCGCCGCCGACGCGGCTGCGGGCCGCCCTCGGCGATCCCACGACCCGGCGCGAACTGCTGTGGCTGGTCCGGCATCTGGCGTTGGGCCTGCCGCTGGGCCTGGTCGGCTTCGTCCTGCCGGTGCTCGCGCTGCGGGACACCGCGTTCCCGCTGTACTGGCGGCTCGCCCCGAAGGACTCGACCGCCACGTCCATCGGGATCGGCGTCGCGCACTCCTGGCCGGACGCCCTCGCGGTGTGCCTGCTCGGCGTGGGCTGGATCGCCATCCTCCTGGGGCTCACGCCCGGCATGGCCCGGCTCCAGGCGAAGCCGGGGCGCCGGCTCCTGTCGGCCGGTCCCGACGCCGATCTGTCCCTGCGGGTCGCCGAGCTGACCGCGACCCGGGCCGCCGCGCTGGACGCCCACGCCACCGAACTGCGGCGCATCGAACGCTCCCTGCACGACGGCACCCAGAACCGCATCGTCACGGTGACCGTGCTGCTCGGAGCCGCCCGCCGGATGGTCGCCCGGGACCCGGCCGGCGCCGACGAACTCCTGGAGCGGGCCCAGTCCGCGGCCGAACAGGCGCTGGCCGAGCTGCGGTCCGTCTCCCGCAGCATCCTGCCGCCGGTGCTCGCGGACCGGGGCCTCGCAGGGGCGCTGACCGGGCTCGCGGCGCAGAGCGCGGTGCCGTGCGCGGTCGACGTGGAGGTGGCCCGGCGCTGTGCCGCGTCAGTCGAGGCGACCGCGTACTTCGTCGTCGCCGAGGCGCTCACCAACATCGCCAAGCACAGCGGGGCGTCCCGGGCCACGGTCACGGTCCGCGCCCAGGGCCCCCGGCTCCTGCTGCGGATCACGGACGACGGCCGGGGCGGCGCCGACGAGCACGCCGGCTCCGGTCTCACCGGCATCCGCCGCCGCGTCGCCGCCCACGACGGCACCCTCGGCCTGACGAGCCCACCGGGCGGCCCCACGACCCTGGAGGCGGAGCTGCCGTGCGGGCTGTGATCCCGGACGGCACGGGGTGTTGGCCCCCGGAGAGCCCACCGGGCCGCTGCTTCGCGTGGTCCGCGAGGCCGACCAGGGCCAGCAGCAACGGTGCCCCCGTCCGGGCCAGCGCCCCTCGCCCGACCCGCCGAACAACCCCGGAGGTGGACCTGCCATGCGGATCGTGATCGCCGAGGACGACCCCCTGCTGCGGGAGGGGCTCGCGCTGCTGCTGCGTGCCGAGGGCCTGGACGTGGTCGGCACGGCCGGCACCGCCGAGGGGGCGCTCGACGCCATCGAGACGCACCAGCCCGACGTGGCCATCCTCGACGTACGGATGCCGCCCACGCACACCGACGAGGGGGTCCGCGCGGCCGTCGAGGCCCGGCGGCGCAGGCCCGGCCTCGCCGTCCTGGTGCTGTCCGCCTATGTCGAGCAGAGCTTCGCGACCGAGCTGCTGACCGGCGGCGTCGGCGGGCTCGGCTATCTGCTCAAGGAACGGGTCGGCCGGGTCGAGGAGTTCCTCGACGCGCTGCGCCGGGTGGCGTCCGGCGGCACCGCCATCGACCCCGAGGTCGTCGCCCAGCTGTTCACGCGCTCCCACCAGGACGTACGGCTGGAGCGGCTCAGCCCACGCGAGAAGGAGGTGCTCGCCCTGATGGCCGAGGGGCTCGGCAACAGCGCCGTCGCGGAGCGGCTGTTCGTCACCGACGGGGCCGTGCACAAGCACATCCGGAGCATCTTCGCGAAGCTCGATCTGGCGCCCACGGACCAGGTCGACCGGCGCGTGGCGGCCGTACTGCACTATCTGGAGGACGCGCGGCGACGGTCGTAGTACAGCCTGCTGCACCGGAGTCGGGCCCTTGGCGGCAATGATCCGCGGGCTCGGAGCCGGTGTGCTGGACGCATCACAGAAGCCCCCTTCGAAGGGACCCCGCGATGAGCGTCCACACCCCCGTCGACATCGAGACCCGACCACTCGCGCACGAGGCCGGCGGCCTGCGCGGAAGCATCCGACGCAACCCCCTGACCTGGTTCTTCACCCTGGCCTTCGCGCTGAGCTGGGCCGCCTGGACACCGTACGTCCTGTCCGCGAACGGCCTCGGCGTCTGGCACTTCGCCTTCCCCGGCGGCCGCGCGGGCAGCCAGCTCGCCGGCGTCCTGCCCGGCGCCTACCTCGGCCCGATCGCCTCGGCCCTGCTGGTCACCGGGATCACGGAGGGACGCGCGGGCCTGCGGGCCTGGCGGGCCAGGATGACGAAGTTCAGGGTGAGCGCGCGCTGGTACCTGGCCGTCCTGCTCGCGGTGCCGGCCGCGCTGACCCTCGCCTCGGCCGCGCTGGCCGGCCGCGGACCCGAACTGCCGTCCGCCATGATCCTCGCCGCGTACCTCCCCGGACTGCTCGTCCAGATGATCACCACCGGTCTCGCGGAGGAGCCCGGCTGGCGGGAGTTCGCGATGCCGCGGATGCAGCGCCGCCACGGCCCCCTGACCGCGACCCTCGTCGTCGGCGCGCTGTGGGGCTGCTGGCACCTGCCGCTGTTCCTGACTCAGTGGGGCGGCGGACCGCACCTCGCGTGGACCGTGCCGGTGGAGTTCATCGCGATGACCATCACCTTCAGCTGCGTGATGACCTGGGTGTTCAACACGTCCGGCGAGAGCATGCCGCTGGTCATGCTGCTGCACACCGGCGTCAACAACTTCTTCTCCCTGGCCTGGACGGACATGTTCCCCTCGCTGTCCGAGGGCGAGGTCGCCCACGCCCTCGTCCTCAGCACGACGGCGGCGGCCCTGATCCTGCTGGCCGCGACCCGGGGCCGGCTGGGCCTGCCCCGGCGTGACCCGCATGCCCACGGCTGACCCGCCGCGCACGAACGGGCTCCGGCGCGCGGCTACTTCTGCGCCCCTCCCGCGAGCTGGAGGGAGATGCGCCGCAGCACCTCCGCGGAGGTGTCGGTGCGGCCCTCGTCGTGGGCCTCGGCCAGCTGGACGAAGGCGAACGCGAAACAGTGGGCGATGCTCGCGATGGCGGGCCCCAGCTCCTCCACCACCGCGTCCGCCGCCGCCTGGCCACTGGCGTCCGCCGGGAGGTGGATCCGTGGCAGGGTCTCCACCAGCAACGCGGAGACCGCCCCGGTCAGCGAGACCTGCTGGTCGGGGTGTTCGCGGACCTGCCGCCGCATCTCCAGTGCCTCGGTGAGAATGCCGACGACGTTCTGCATGATCTCGCGCTGTTCCATGGCCGCAGAGTAAGCGCTGCATGTGGTGCAGGACACAGGAACCCGGGACCGGGGTGCGGAGCGTTACGGGTGTGAGGGAAACAGAAGTGGCGGAACCGGAGCGGGCGCGGATACGGGCCGGTGACCGGGCGGCGTTCGGCGAGCTGTACGACCGGTACGCGCGGGCGGTCTACAACCACGCCCTGCGGCTGACCGGGAACTGGGCGGACGCCGAGGAGGCGATGTCCGAGACGTTCCTCGCCGCCTGGCGGACCAGGGAGAGCGTGGAGCCGGAGGGCGGCTCGCTCAAGCCCTGGCTGCTCGGCATCGCCACCCACAAGGCACACAACGCCAACCGGGGGCTGCGCCGCAGGCTTGCCTTCCTGGCACGCACTCCCGAGCCGCGCCCGGTCGAGGACTTCGCCGAGGAGACCGCGGGCCGGATCGACGACGCACGGCGGCTCGCGGTGGTGCACCGCGCCCTGGCCGGGCTCAAGCGGCAGGACCGTGAGGTGTTCGCGCTGTGCGTGTCGGCCGGCCTCGACTACCGGCAGGCCGCCGAGGCCCTGGGCGTCCCCGTCGGCACCGTGCGCTCCCGGCTGTCGCGGGCCCGGGCCCGGCTCGCCCGGCTGAGTGCGCAGGCGGAACCGCCCCCGGCCCACGGAGAGATGGAGAGTGAGGCCGCGCTCGCGGCCCTGTTCCTGAAGGAGGAGACCCGATGAGCGAGGCCGAGGAAGTGCTGACGGCCACGGCGGAATGGGACCTCCCGCCGGAGCGCCACCGTCACTTCAAGGACGTACTGATGCAGCAGATCGACCAGGACCGGAATCAGGACCTGAACCACGACCAGGACCCTTCCGTACGGCCCTCCGTCCGGCGCCGGTTCACGCGCCCCGCCGTTCTGGTGCCCCTCGCCTCGGCGGCCCTGGCGGGCGCGCTGCTGGTGACCCTGTCCGTGGACGGCCGTGGTCCGGCGACCGGGGCCACCCCGTCGGCGAGGGCCGCGGGGGCCTCCGTCACCCTGAACCGGATCGCCACGGCCGCCATGGCGAGCGACGCGATCCGGGTGCGGGACGACCAGTTCGTGTACGTCAGGACGCTGTTGCGCGTCAACAAGGGCGACTTCAGCGGCCCGATCCGGATGGGCGCCCTGCACACCGAGGAACGGTGGATGGCGCAGGACCCCGACCCGCTCCACATCACCGGGTGGATCCGGGAGAGCGGCAAGGACGCGATCATGCCCGACGAGATGATCCCGATCGAGAACACCGACGCCGTCCCGGCGGGCCCCGACCACCCGACCTACCGGTGGCTGGCCTCGCTGCCCACCGACCCGGACGCCCTGCTGCAACGGCTCTCCCAGGCGGCCAGGCCGGTCGAGGGCGAATCGCGGGACCAGGCGGTCTTCTCCCTGATCGGCAACCTGATCAGCGGAACCGTCATGCCGCCCGCCAACGCCGCCGCCTTCTACCGGGCGGCCGCCAGACTGCCCGGAGTGCGGGAGATCCCGGACGCCGTCGACGCGGCCGGCCGCCACGGCATCGCCATCACCCTGGACGACACCGGCTTCGCGACCCGCGACGAGTGGATCTTCGACAAGGAGACCCTCACCCTCCTCGGCACCCGCTTCTACATCACCGATCCCGACCGGGGCATCACGACCGAGACCCTGGCCGGCACCACCGCCGTGATGAAGACCGCGGTCGTCGACGCCAAGGGCGAGGCACCCGCCCGGGCCGCGTCCCGCTGACGTCCCCTTGACGTCCTGTTGATGCCTGTTGGCGCACAATGGCCGCCATGAGCATCGTCAAGATCAACGTACTCACGGTTCCCGAGGAGCAGCGCGAGACGCTGGAGAAGCGGTTCGCCGCACGGGCGGGGACCGTGGACAGCGCGGACGGCTTCGAGTGGTTCGAGTTGCTGCGCCCCGTCGAGGGCACCGACACCTACCTCGTCTACACACGCTGGCGGGACGAGGAGTCGTTCAAGGCGTGGATGGAGGGGTCGATGAAGGCGGCCCACCAGGGCGGCGGCGAGGGCGGCGGTGAGGGCGGAGGCGAGCGTCCCCGGCCCGCCGCGAGCGGGTCGACGCTGTGGAGCTTCGAGGTCGTCCAGCAGGCCGCGCCCAAGTAGGGGGACGGCGGGGGCCCCGGACCGTGTGTCCGGGGCCCCCTTCCGTGCTCTTCCGTGCTCTGCTGACGTCCTCTACAGCGTGACCTGGCGGCCGCCGAGGGTCACCACGAGGCTGCCGTTCGAGGCGAACGACCAGCCCAGGGCCCCGGAGTACGCGGAGCAGCGGGACCCGTTGGTGCCGGACCAGAACTGGTTCGAGCTGTCGGAGTCGCCGATGATCCGGTCGTTGGTGCCACTGCTGGAGCGGCACGAGGTGTTGTTCCGGAACACCGAGGTGCCGCCGTCGAAGTTGAAGTTGCGCTGGGCGTTGTCGATGCTCAGGTTGTTGGAGATCGTCATCGTGCCCGGGTTGCTGTTGAAGGTGAACCCGTGCTTGCCGTTGCCGAAGGCGATGCTGCGCCTGACGACATGGTTGACGGGTATGTCCTCGCCGCCGAGCTTGTAGCCGTTGCGGTCGCCGGCGCCGGCCTGTGAGCCGTCGCTGAGGGTGCCGTTGTTGTAGGAGAGGGAGTCCTCGATGGTCACCGGGCCGATCGCGCCGGTGTCGGACTTGGTGTAGAGGTCCCAGCCGTCGTCGATGTTGTTGTGCGAGACGGCGTACCGGAAGACGTTCCCGGTGCCGGTGGTGAGCTTGGCGGCGAAGCCGTCGGCGTCCTCGCCGTCGGAGTCGGCGTTGTCGTGCGACTCGGCGCTGAGGATCAGGTTGTTGGCCGGCCAGGCGCTGCTCGGGGTGGTGGAGGCGATCCGGCCGAGCTGGAGGCCGGTGTCCCGGTTGAAGCGGGTCACCGTGCGCTCGACGACGTTGTTGCTGCCGCCGATGTAGATGCCGTTGTCGCCGGCGTGCTCGACGACCAGGCCGTAGATCTTCCAGTAGTCGGCGTTGAGCTGGATCCCGCGGTTGGAGGAACTCTCGGTCTGTGCCGAGAAGTTGAGCACCGGTGTCTCGCCCGGGTAGGCGGAGAGGGTGGTGCGGGCGGCGGAGCTGCCGTTGTTGCCGGCCGGGATGGTCACCGTCGAGGAGTAGGCGTACGTCCCCCCGCGCAGGTAGATCGTGCCGCCGGCGGAGATGCGGCTGATCGCCGAGGTGAGGGTGGTGGGAGCGGTCACCGTGCCGGCCGCGCTGTCGGTGCCGCTCGGCGACACGTACAGGGCGCTGCTCGACGGCGGCGGGGTCGTCGTGCCGGACGTCTCGGCGTCCAGGTAGTCGACGTTGGGCAGACCGGTCGCGGCGGTCGGGTTCAGCCGGACGGTGTTGCTGCCGGCGTTCACCGGGACGGTGAGCGTCTTCGTGGTCCAGCCGGTCCAGGTGCCGGTGGACTCGAAGGACGCCGAGGAGACCGTCGTGCCGTTCACGATGATGTTCGCGGGGCGGGCGGTGGTGGTGCCGTTGGCGAAGCGGACGCTCAGGGTCGCCGTGCCCGATGCGGGTGCGGACACGGTGAACTGGGCGTACGCGCCGGTGGCGTTGGTGCCGTTGCAGAATCCGCTGCCGGAGTAGCCGGCGTACTCGGTCTCGACGGCTCCGGTGCAGATGGCGGGGGATGTCTCCGCCTCGTAGCGGGTGGTGGCGGCATGTGCCGCGGTGGTGCCGGACAGTGCGACGAGCGTGCCGGCGATGAGGCCGACGGATGCGATGACTGGTCTCAGGTGCATCGTTCGTCTCCATGGTGTGCGGCGACGGGGGCACGTATCGTTCGGAAGGTAAGCGCTTGCCATGGTCGCGTCAACGGTTATGCATGTGATCGTTGTTCATGTACGCGAATTGGATACGGTGGCGGCATGACGCTCTTCGTGAAGATCTGCGGCCTGAGGACCGAGCAGGACGTCGACACGGCGGTCGAGGCCGGTGCCGATGCCATCGGGTTCGTCTTCTCCGACAGTCCGCGCCGGATCGACCCGGCCAGGGCGGCACGGCTGGCCGCCAGGGTCCCCGAGAGCGTCCTCACGGTGGGCGTGTTCCGCCGCGAGCCCCTCGACCACGTCCGCTCCGTGGCCGCCGAGTCGGGCATCGGGGCGGTCCAGCTGCACGGTCCCGAGGACCGCGACTTCTACGCCGAACTCGCCAAGGGCGGCTGGACCCTGATCCGCGCGGCCGCCTTCGGCGACTCGGTGCCGCGCTGCGGTGAGCTGGGCGAGGACATGCTGCTCCTCGACGCCCCGGTGCCGGGCTCCGGCATCGCGTGGGACTGGTCGCGCAGGCAGCCGGCGGGCGCGGGCGAGAGGTGGCTGCTCGCGGGGGGCCTCACCCCGGAGAACGTACGCGAGGCCGTGGACGTCACCCGCCCCTGGGGCGTCGACGTCTCCAGCGGCGTGGAGGCAAGCCGGGGCGTCAAGGACCCGGCCTTGATCAAGGCGTTCGTGGAGGCGGCGCGCGCGGGGGCCGCCACCTCGGAGTGAGTCTCCGGGGGCGTCGGTGCTCGGCCGGGGCAGCGCCGTGGGCAGCTGCGCTGGGCTGGGCGGGGCGCCTACGGGGGTGCCGGGGGAGGTTGTCGGGCGGCTGCGGGTGTTTTGTGGCTGGTCACGCAGTTCCCCGCGCCCCTGGGGGTCTGCCGTGGTCGCCGGCTTTCCGTTGCCCGCGACCCCGGGAGTGTGCCGCGTCCGCCGAACCGGTCGGCGGACGCGGCTACTTGGGTTACTTCGACGCCGACGGGGTCGCCGTGTCCGCCGGTGCCCCCTTCAGCGGTACGAACGCCAGCGCGTCCCATGCGATCGACGCGTCGCCGGTGC
Source organism: Streptomyces sp. NPDC048523 (assembly GCF_043199815.1). Taxonomy (NCBI): domain Bacteria; kingdom Bacillati; phylum Actinomycetota; class Actinomycetes; order Kitasatosporales; family Streptomycetaceae; genus Streptomyces; species Streptomyces sp. NPDC048523. The sequence goes on from NZ_JBICWQ010000005.1 coordinate 410,991, forward strand.
CGTCCGCCGTGGCCGAGCTCAGGGAGACGCTCGGAGTGCCCTTGAACTCGTAGGAGCCCAGGGAGACCCAGGTGTTCTTGCCGCCCGTGTCCTGGGAGATCGTCTTCTCCACGACCGTGCCGTCACCGAGGTCGATGCGGTACGTCGCCGACGGCGTGTTGGCCTCGTGGTCGGGCAGGTGCACCATGACCTCCGCCCGGCCGCCGATCTTCCGGTCCGGAGTCCAGGTGCCGGTGACGACGGAGTCGGTGAAGCTCGGTACCCGGGTGTGGGTGAGCCAGAAGTGCCCGCCGAAGCCCGCGCCCAGCTGATGGAAGTCGATCTTCGAGGGGTGGACGGTCGCGCCGTTCTGCTGAGCCGACCCGAAGGTGAACCGCAGCGTGCCCCGGCTGGTCCAGTTCCGCCGGCCCGCGCAGGGGTCGACCGCACCCACCCGGAACTTCACCGTGTTCGGCACGTCGTCCACGATCAGGGCGCCGGCCGGGAGCGTGGACGTGCAGGCGGCCGGATGAGGGGCCGCGACCTTCGGCTCGGGGTCGCCCGCCTGGTACTCGAGGACCTCGGTGCCGCAGGTGGCCGTGCAGTCGGTCCAGCTCACCGGCTGGTTCCACCAGCACTTGAAGTCGTCCCGCTGGCAGGGCCCCTCGGGCTGGCTGGAGCCCTCGACCTTGCGCGGCTTGGTGATGTCGCAGTCGTTGGCCGTGGGCTTGCAGAACGTGTCGTGCGCGGGCTCGGCCGCAGGCGCGCCCGCGGGCCAGTCGCCGACGGTGAACGCCCTGACGGTCGCCCCGGTCGCCGGGTCGGTCTTCTGCTGCGAGTAGGCCGCCCAGCCCAGCACCCGCTCCGGGTACGTCCACAGGTTGGGGTTGCGGGCGTCGTCGTAGCCGGCGGACAGGAACATCGTGCGGTCGGCCGGGTAGAGGCCGTTGGCCGGGTTGTTGAACCAGCCCAGGCCCCAGGGCGCCGTGGCGTCCGTCGAGCTGGGCAGATTGAAGCCGCTGTTGTAGGCCCACAGCGCGAGCCACCAGTTCTCCAGGTACTTCGGGTCGCCGCCGTTGACGAGCAGGCCCTTGTCGTAGAGCTGGTTCCACTTGTCCTGGAGGATCTGGAGCCCCGCGGCGATGTTGGCCGCGTAGTCCACGGTGATCGCCTGCTGCTGCTCGGCGGTGTACGTGGTGTCCGCCTTCGCCATCCCGCTGGTCACCTGGGCGATGCCGTAACCGCAGTCGGCGGCAGCCCAGTTGACGGTGTGGACGCTGCCGGCGTTGCCGTAGTAGCCGCCCTGGATGAAGTTGCCGCTCTCGCCCGCGGCTGCCCGGGAGCTCGCCTGGAGCAGGTTGGACTCCTGTGAGAGCACGCCGAGCATGATCTGCGCGGGGACCCGGCCGCCGCCCTTGAGCGGGGTGGACGGGAACAGGCCCTGCGGGGTGTACGAGGGCAGCTCGCTGCCGTTCCAGCCGCTGCGGCGGCGCACGTCGAGCTTGCCCCGCACGGCGAGGTCGGTCGCCCACTCGGCCTGCGCGGTCGAGGGCTGGAGCGACTGGAGCTCGGGGTCGTTGCGGGTGACGGCGCAGGCGCGGTCGGGGTCGGTGGTGGAGGTGGACGGGTCGTCGTCGCCCGGGGTGACGCTGTCGGTGTGCACGCCGTCGGACAGGGCCGGGGACTGCTCTGCGCCCTGGGACTTCCGGGAGATCTTCGGCTTCACCGTGAAGTCGACGGTGCTGTCGCTGCCGGGCAGCACCGCGCCGATCCCGACGGACGGGGCGATGTCGGCAGCGGACTTCCTGCCGCCGGCCGCCTCGGTGCCGTTGCCGACGGAGGTCAGCGCGAGGCCGCCGGTGGTGGAGACCTCCGCGGAGGCGGGCACGTCCAGCGTCCGCCAGCTCTTCGGCAGGGTCTTCACGGCGTCCCCGGCGTCCGCGCCGGTCACGAAGACCCGGCCGCCGTTGCCGTGCACCGCGAGGGCGCCGAGCGCGCCGGAGCCGAGGAGGCGGTCGGAGCCCGCCGAGGTGACCCGGTGGACCTGCACCTTCTTCCCCGTGGGCACCTGGTAGGCGAGCCCGCGGTGCGCGTCCGGCACCAGCCGGAACGGCGTGCTCCCGGTCCTGGCAAGGGTGCTGGTCGCGCCCTTGGCGTCCACCGAGACCACCGAGTCGCCCAGGGCGGCGGCGATCCCGTTCCCGAAGGGCACGGCGGAGGTGAGCTGACCGGCGACGGTCTGCTGCCGGACCAGCTCTCCCTTCTCGGCGTCGACGGTGAGCAGTTGCGTGCCGGCGCCCTGCGGCCGGGTCAAAACGGCCTGTTCGCCGTCGCCGCAGCCCGGGTTGAAGTAGGCGAGGGAGACCAGTTCGGGCAGCTTGGTCACCCTGCCGCTCGCCAGGTCGACCACGGCCGCGAACGCGCCCTGCTGGAAGCCCTGTTGGTCGTTGACGGCCTGCCGGGGCGCGTAGACCACGACGGCACGGTCACCGGACCCGGTCACACAGGTCTGGCCGATCCACTGGTCGGTGTCGACGCCGGGCTCGGACAGGGTGGCCGCGGTGTGCCACCGGTAGGCGTCGGCCGCGTCGGCGACCAGGACGTGCAGTCCGGTGCCGTCCCCGTCGTAGGTGACGATGCGGTCGCCGGACTTCTGCCATCCGGCGGGCAGTTGGGAGGTGTCGGTGACGCGGTCCGCCGCCGGCGCGGTCGTGGGGTCGGCGGAGTCGGTCAGGGCCGCCGAGGCCAGCGGGGCGATGAGGGCCAGCGAGAGCACGGACATCGCGCCGGCCGCCGCTATACGGCCGCGGCGGCTTTTCGGCACCCGCCAGCGGTGTCTTCCGCTCGAGTTTTCACGGAAAGTACGCAAGGAATTCCGTCCGGTCATTGCAAAGGTCAAGGTGGGGTACCGGCTTCGACGTTCCCCCGGGCCGGTGACGCGGAAGTTATCAGTCCGCTATGACCGCAATGGGAGTCGTGGGTGATCTACCGGGCGGTATCCACGAAATATCCACGGGAATCCACCAACGAATTTCCTTTTGCCGGAGTCTCCTTTGATGACATCCCCCACGCACCACAAGGAACAGTGAACGTGTTGATGAACAGCAGACGTCTCAAAGTGGCCTTCGTGGCCGCGGCCATGACCCTCGCGGGTCTCGCGGCGGCCGGTCCCGCGGCGGCCACCACCGTTCCCCGGGCGACGGCCGTAAAGGCCCAACAGCCCGCCGTACCCGTCGACTTCGTGGACCTGCCCAGCAGTGCCCTCGTGGCCGACGGCGAGCAGCACCAGGTCACCGTCACCTACCGCAACGACACTTCGGCGGACCGGACCGTCGCCCCGCAGCTCCTGGTGGAGTCGCCGGACGCGGGCCCGTTCCTCGACCCGTCGGACGTCGTGGTCGAGCAGCGCACCGCGCACGGCTGCTGGCGACCCGTGGAGACCGCGAGCCAGACCGGCACGCTCTTCACCGACCTGACGAGCGCTCAGCGCACCCTCCACGCCGGCCGGACCCTCACCCAGGTCTACCGGATCACGGTCGTCGACCCGGCCGCCCAGGGCACCGTGCAGCCGCGGATCGCGCTGTACTAGACCGGTTTGTCGTGACGCGAGAGGGCCCGGGCCTCCCCTGGAGACCCGGGCCCTCACACCGCTAACGCAGCGAACCGATGCGGTCGACCCGGTCGCTCACGCCGTTGCGCAACTCGCTCAGCGTCGTGCCGGGCGGCGCCACCGTGGGCTCGGACGGCGGCGGCTGGGTCTCGTCCGCGCAACTCGCGCCGCGGGCCGGGACCTTCAGGTCCACCAGGTAGTCCGTGATGGCGTCGGACGCGCACGCGCTGCGGCCGAAGGCGGTGTGCCCCTCGGCCCGGAACGTGAGCAGGCGGCCGTTGTCCAGCTCACGGGAGAGGGCCACCGCGTCCTGGTACGGGGTGTCCGGGTCACCGGTGTTGCCGATGACGAGGATCGGCGCGGAGCCCTTCGCGTGGAAGTTGCCGGCGTAGCGGCTGGTGTGCTCGCCCTGCCACTGCACACACGCCGTGGCGTGCTGGTGGTCGTAGGTCGGCGGGCCGAAGGCCATGGCCGGGCCCAGCAGCGGAGCCAGCCTGGCGTTGGTCGTCACCTCGCGCTGGAGCCGGTCCAGGTCGGCCGGGTACTTCTTGTCGACGCACTCGACCACGACGTTCGGGTTGAGGAAGTCGAAGCTGGCCGGGGACGGCGGCCGCAGCAGGAACGAGGTGTTGTCGCGCAGCTGCGCCTTGCGCAGGGCCTCGCCGAAGGACGGCCAGATGACCTTGCCCTCGTTGATGTTGAACATCAGCCGGTAGACCAGGGTGTAGCCGTTCGCCCGGCCCCCGTTCGCGGTCGGCACCGGGTTGGCGTCCAGGTCCGCCTTCAGCTTCTCGAACGCCCCGCGCGGGTCGCCGTCACCGAAGCCGCAGGTCGCCTGGTCGGCCTTGCACCAGTCCAGGAAACGGCTCATGGCCCCGTCCAGGGCGAGGTACTGCGGCCGGTCATAGGCGTAGGGCCGGCTGGTGTAGTGCTCCGGGTCGTACGCCCCGTCGAGCGCGAGCGCGCGGACCCGCTTCGGGAACATCGCGGCGTAGACCGTACCTATGTAGGAGCCGAACGACCGCCCGTAGTACGTCAGTTGCTTCTCGCCCAGGGCCTGGCGCAGCAGGTCGATGTCCCGGGCAACGTACTGGGTGCCGACGTACGGCAGCAGGTCGCCGGCGTTGTTCTGGCAGGCCTGGTCGAAGTCGGCGGCCTGCCGGAGCGCGGGCTCGTAGGCGTCGGGACCCGGGACGCCCTTGGCGGCGGTGACGGCGCCGGTGTAGGTCGGGTCGTCCCAGCACACGACCTGCGAGCTGCGGCCGACGCCCCGCACGTCATACCCGAACACATCGAAGTCGTCGCGCAGTTGGGTCGGCAGGTCCGCGTAGTTGTTGCGCACGAAGTCCACCCCGGAGTTGCCGGGGCCGCCGGGCTGCAGGAACAGCGTGCCCTTGCGGTGGGCGGGGTCGGCCGCCTTCTTGCGTATGACGGCCAGGGTGAGGGTCCTGCCCTGCGGCTCCCGGTAGTCCAGGGGCACCTGGGCGTCGGCGCACTCGAAGCCGCCCTGACAGTCCGACCAGGTCAGGGTCGGCACGGTCGGTGTGTGCTGCGGGGCCGCCGAGACCGGGGACCCGGTCCAGGCCACGGTGAGCGCGCTCACCGCTGCTCCCGCGAGCCTTATTCGTCTGAACTTCACTGTCTCTGTTCCCCCTTGGGGCTGGTCAAGCCTCAATGAACTGGTCGTCTCACAGAGGAAACACAGAAAAAGACGCGCCACGGTTCCCGCGCCCCGGTTCCCGCCTCCCGCTTCCGGCAGTAGTCCCGGGGGCTGACTCGGGGGCGGTCGCGTACTGCGTTCTCAGTAGCGGGGAATGTCGGCAGGCGCACGACGACGCGGGGGGTCTCGTCCGGTCAGCCTGGGTGGACTGTTCGGCATCAGATGTGGAGACCCTCGCCGTGGCTGCTTTTCTCTACCGTGTGGGCCGCCTGGCCTTCCGGCGACGCTGGTACGTCGCCCTGGTCTGGGCGGCCGTCCTGGCCGCCGTCGGGCTGGGGGCCCTGAAGGCGCCCGGCGCGGCCGACGAGGGGTTCTCGATGCCGGGCATCGAGTCCCAGAAGGCGTTCGACCTCATGGAACAGCGCTTCCCGGGGGCCACGGCCGACGGCGCGACCGCGCGGGTCGTCTTCGTCGCGCCGAACGGTGAGAAGGTCACCGCGGCCGGCCACAGGAAGGCCGTCGAGGACGCCGTCGCCGACCTGGCCGACGGCTCGCAGGTCGCGTCCGCCGTGGACCCGTTCCGGGCCAAGGCGGTGAGCAAGGACGGCACGACGGCGTACGCGACCGTCAGCTACAAGGTCGCCGCGAACGACCTCACCGACGCCGACAGGCACCAGCTGGAGCAGGCCATCGATGAGGCCCGGGACAGCGGGCTGACCGTCGACGCAGGGGGCAGCGCCATGGCCGACGGCGGTGGCGCGGGCGGTGCGGCCGAGATGATCGGTGTCGCCATCGCCGCGGTCGTCCTCCTCGTCACCTTCGGCTCGCTGGCCGCCGCCGGACTCCCGCTGCTGACCGCGCTCATCGGCGTCGGCGTCAGCATGGCCTCGATCCTCGCCCTCTCCAGCGCCCTCGGCCTGTCCACCACCACCGGCACCCTGGCGATGATGCTGGGCCTCGCGGTCGGCATCGACTACGCCCTGTTCGTCGTCTCCCGCTACCGGGAGGAGCGCGCCAAGGGCCGGGCACCCCAGGAGGCGACGTCCCTCGCGGTCGGTACGGCCGGCTCCGCGGTCGTCTTCGCGGGCCTGACCGTCGTCATCGCGCTCGCCGGACTCTCGGTCGTCGGGATCCCGATGCTCACCAAGATGGGCCTGGCCGCGGCGGGCGCGGTCGTCGTCGCCGTCCTCGTCGCGCTGACCCTGGTCCCGGCGTTCCTCGGCTTCTGGCCGAACGCGGTACTGCGCCGCAAGGACCGCAAGAACGGCCGTACGGGCCAGGACGCCGAGGACAACGGCGGCACCCGCTGGGCCCGGTTCGTGCTGCGCCGCCCGCTGCCCGTGCTGCTGCTCGGTGTGGTCGGCCTCGGCGCCCTCGCCCTGCCGATGACCGGCCTCCAGCTGGGCATGCCCGGCGACGAGGCCAAGCCGACCTCCACCACCGAACGCCGGGCCTACGACGCGCTCGCCGAGGGCTTCGGACCGGGCTTCAACGGCCCGCTGACCGTCGTGGTGGACGCGAAGGGGGACGACGACGCCAAGGGGGCGGCGTCGGCGATCGCGAAGGAGATCGGCGCGACCGAGGGTGTCGTGTCCGTCTCCCCGGCGCGCTTCAACGAGGCCGGTGACACCGCCGTCTTCTCGGTCGTACCGTCCACCGCGCCGACCGACGAGAAGACCAAGGACCTGGTCACCACGATCCGCGGCGAGCGCCCCGGCGTCGAGTCCGGGACCGGCGCCACCTTCGAGGTCACCGGCACCACCGCGCTGAACATCGACATCTCGGAGAAGGTGCAGTCCGCGCTGGTGCCGTACCTGATCGTCGTGGTGGGCCTCGCGATCGTGCTGCTGCTGGTGGTCTTCCGCTCCCTGCTCGTCCCGCTGAAGGCGGCCCTCGGCTTCCTGCTCTCCGTCCTGGCCTCCCTAGGCACGGTCGTCGTGGTCTTCCAGGAGGGCCACGGCGCCTCACTCCTGGGCGTGGAGACCACCGGCCCGATCATGAGCCTGATGCCGATCTTCCTGGTCGGCATCGTCTTCGGCCTCGCCATGGACTACGAGGTCTTCCTGGTCTCCCGGATGCGCGAGGCGTACGTCCACGGCGAGACGTCCCACCAGGCCGTCACCTCCGGATTCCGGCACAGCGCCCGGGTGGTCGTGGCCGCGGCCCTGATCATGATCGCGGTCTTCGCCGGGTTCATCGGCGAGAGCGACTCCATGATCAAGATGATCGGCTTCGGCCTGGCCACCGCCGTCCTCCTCGACGCCTTCGTGGTCCGCATGGCCATCGTGCCCGCCGTGCTCGCCCTGCTCGGCGACAAGGCGTGGTGGCTGCCGAAGTGGCTGGACCGGGCCCTGCCCCGGGTGGATGTCGAGGGCGAGGCCCTCACCAGGGCGGCCGACACTCCCGAGCCGGCGCCCGCCGGCCAGGAGGCCGTGCGCGTGTGACCCCACCCCCCGCCAGGGGCCGCCCGTGTCGTACGGCACGGGCGGCCCCGTTGGCTCACCATGGGGCCCTGGCCACCCACCGGAGACCACGATGATCACGAGCCCGGACCGGCGCTATGCGGACCGCCTGGAGCACTTCTCGGACCGCCATCCCTTCCTCGTCGACCTGGCCCTGGTCATGGCGCTGATGGGTTCCGCGACGCTCGGCGCCTCGCTCACGCTGCCCGGGGCCGCGCCGCCGGACGACGACAGGCTGGCCGTGGTCCTCATGGGCGTGTCCTGCCTCGCCCTGCTCAAGCACCGCACCCACCCGCGCGTCACCGTCGTGGTCAACGCGGTCTGCGCCACGGTCGTGATCGCGCAGGGCTACCTCCTCACCCCCCTGCTGCTGGGTCCCGTCATGGCCTCGCTGTACTGGCTGGCCACCTTGACCGAGCGGACGACCATCCGCGCCTACGGCCTGTCGACCATGGTGGTGCTGACGCTCGCGGCGGCCTTCTCCGACTCGATGGGCCATGTGTCGCTGATCCTGCGGACCGTCGGCCCCGTCTTCTGGCTGCTGCTGCCGCTGGCGGCCGGCACCATGACCCGGCTGCGGCGCGCCTATTTCGAGGCCACCCGGGCCCGCGCCGAACACGCCGAGCGCACCCGCGAGGAGGAGGCGCGGCTCCGGGTCACCGAGGAACGCATGCGGATCGCAAGGGAGTTGCACGACGTCGTGGCCCACCACCTGGCCCTCGCCAACGCCCAGGCCGGCACCGCCGAACACCTCGCGCTCGCCAACCCCGAGCAAACCAGGCGGATCCTGCACGACCTCACCGGTACGACCTCCTCGGCACTGCGCGAACTGAAGGCGACGCTCGGCCTGTTGCGGCAGACCGACGACGAGGGCGCCCCGCTGGAGCCGGCCCCCGGCCTCGCCCGGCTGCCCGAGCTGGTCTCCTCGTGCGCCTCCGCGGGGATCGCCGTCACCGTCACCACGGAGGGGGAGCCGCAGCCCCTCTCCCCGGGCGTGGACCTGACCGCGTTCCGGATCGTGCAGGAGGCGCTCACCAACGTCACTAAGCACGCCGCCACCCAGACCGCCCACGTCCGCTTCGTCTACGACGGCCCCCGCCTCCTCATCACGGTCACCGACGAGGGCATGCCCACCGCGGCCGCCGAGCCGGCGAAGGGCTTCGGCGTCATGGGCATGCGCGAACGCGCCCACTCCGTCGGCGGTGAACTCCGCGTGGGACCGCGCCCGGAAGGCGGCTTCGAGGTGAGTACGGCACTGCCGTTGCAGCCGGCGGTGAGCGGGGAGGAGGAGCGGGGGACGGTGTGAGGGGCCCTGTGTCCGTCGTCCTGGTTTCCTGGGTGTGGACGCGATCACCGGCAACGACGTGGAGGGACTGGTGACGAGCTGTGGCTGACGTGGATCTCGACCGGGCACTGGAGGTCGCGACGGAACTCGCGGTCTGGGCTGCGGAGGCGATCCGGCGCCCGCGCGACCCGGCTGCCGAGGTGCGGGAGAAGGACGGACCCGCGGACATCGTGACCGCCACCGACGAGGCGGTGGAGACCCACACCCGCGAGGTGCTCGGGCGGGCCTTCCCCGACCACGGGATCGTCGGCGAGGAGTACGGCACGACGGAGGGCTCGGCCGGCGCCCCGCACTGGGTGATCGACCCGGTCGACGGCACCACCAACTACGCCCACGGACTGGGCTGGTGCTCCTTCTCGCTGGGCCTGGCAGCCGCCGACGGCACCCCGCTGCTCGGCGTGGTCGCGGACCCCTGGCGAGGCGAGACGTTCACGGCCGTCCAGGGCCGCGGGGCGTACCTGAACGGCACCCGGGTGCACGCGGCCGCCCACACCAGCCTCACCGGCCATGTCTTCCTCACCGAGTGGGCCGCGCATGCCCACTGGCCCGGCATGGACGCCCTCCTCGCCGAACTCGCCGACCGGCACTGCACGGTGCGCGTGATGGGATCGACGGCACTGTCCCTCGCGCAGGTGGCGGCGGGCCGGGCGACCGCGGCGGCGATCGGCTCCTTCCACGCCGTCGACGGACTCCCGGCGCTGCTCATCGCGCGCGAGGCGGGAGCGGTGGCACTGCCCGAACTCCCGTCCCACAACCAACCCCTGCTGCTCGTGGCACCCGGCGCCGCCGAGGAGACGACCGACCTCTGGCACAGATCGGGGGCGGCGGCCGGCTGATGGCTTCCCGGTCGAGATCTGACCAGGAGATAACCGTCAGTGAGGCATCAAGAGACCGGCCGGAGCACATACTTCAGCAAGCGGGGAAGTCCCGGGGAACTCCGACGGGGAGCGGCTTGATGAACGCCGATGGTGCGGGTCTTGGCAGGGTCCAGGTGCGGCTCAAGTGGGATCCGAGCGCCTACGGGGAACCGGCCCGGCACCTCGACATCGTCGCCGCGACCTACGCGGCGGGCGACCCGTACGGACGGCCGGAGTACCTCGTGCACACCGAGAGCCGCTCCCCGGACGGCACGATCACCATGACCCGGCACAGCGAGACCGGCCTCGGCCTCGGCTACGTCGAGGTGATGGAGCTGGAGTTCGAGCGCCTGTCGTCCGCCTACGGCCGGGTGGTGGTCGGCGTCGCCATCCACCAGAACGGCGGCCCCCGCACCTTCGGCGACCTCTCCCACGCCGGAGTGCTGGTCGTCGAGGGCTACCGGCAACTCCTGTCCGACGACTTCACGCGCCTCACGGACGCCACGGCCGCGACGATCGCGGAGTTCACCCGGGACACCTCCGGGTCATGGCACCTCGGAGAACTGATCCGCGGCTTCGACAGCGACCCGGCGGCCTTCATGGCGGAGATGGGCAGCGTACGGGGGTGAGGGACCCGGCGGCACTGAGCCGGCGGGGGCGCGCGGCGGGCGCCGGGGAAGCGGCGGCCGGGCAGGCGGACCACGGCGTTGTTGCCGCCGACCGGCGGGGTGCGACCGAGCCCCGAGGACCCTGGTGGCACCCCCTTCCGGGCCGTCCACGACGGTCTCCGGGACGGACTCCGCGGGTCGTGGCCCGTTGCGTGTTCGTATCGGTCCTGGACAGACGGCGCGGGCCGGGCGGCCGTAGGCGCATACTGAGGAAGATGACAAAGCCTGCTGCACAGAAGCGTCACTTGCCCACCAGCCCCTTCAAGGCACCGGTCGCACCCGCTCCCAAGCACTTCGCGGTGGGCGACCAGGTCACACACGACATGTACGGTCTCGGCCGGGTGATCGGCGTCGAGGACGGAATCGCGGTGCTCGTCGATTTCGGCTCGTCGCAGATGCGGATCCTGAGTCCGTACTCGAAGATGACCAAGCTGTAGGAGAAAGGACCCTCTCTCATCGATCTGACCTCGCTGTTCTCCGCCCCCGAAGGGCAGCCCCAGCGCACCCCCGCGGCCCTGCCGCCCCCCACCACGAACCCCTTCCAGGCCCCGGACTTCGGGGACGACGAGGACGAGACCTTCCCGCGGCCCGAAGCGGCCTAGCTCCCGTCACGTCACCTGAACAAAAGACCCCCGCCTCACCGAGGGTGCGGTGAGGTCGGACAGTGCTGCCCGGTGAACTCCTTTCCGTAGTCGCCGTCCGGAGCGCGGATCACCCAGTGGACGCGCTTCTGGGTCGTGCCGTCACCCTGGCCCGCGCCGTGCGCGTCGGCCAGGGGACCCGGATTCCGGCAGCCGGCCTCGTCAGCCGTACCTGCGCCACGCCCGCCCTTTGTGCCGCGTGTGCCCAAGCTCACCCTGTGCGTGTCCTGTGATGCTGCCGTGATTCCGCACAGCCCGTGCCCAGTGAGGCATGCGAGCGTGATTTCCGGTTAGGCGCACCGGGATTACTCGTTTCAGCGGGCAGGTGGGAAGAGATCTCTTTCATGGCGAAGGCACCGGACTCGACGGCTGTGGCGGACACGGAGCAGGAAGGAGCGGATCCGGCGGTCGGCGTCCGCAGACCCCCGGCCCCGGTCGCACCCCGTGCGAGCCGGGGTTTTCCGTCCGCGGTGTCCCGCACCGGCCGGGTGAGCGGTCTGGACGGACTGCGCACCCTCGCGGTCGCGCTGGTCATCGTCCACCACGTGGAGCCCGACGTGCTGCCGGGCGGCGCGGTCGCCGTGGACGTCTTCTTCACCATCAGCGGCTTCGTCATCACCCGCCTGCTGATCGCCGAGTACGTCCGCCGCGGCGGCATCTCCCTCATGTCCTTCTACCGCCGCCGCTGGCTGCGGCTGGTCCCCGCCCTGCTGGCCCTGTGCGCGGTCTGCGTACTGCTCGCGTCGACGACCTCCCTGTGGGGCTTCGACGGGTCACTCCAGGCCGCGGGCCTGTCGGCCGCCTTCCTCACCAACGTCGTACGGGCCATGGAGTCCGGCCCCTACTCCGACCTCACGAGTCCGCTCGCCCACACCTGGTCCCTCGGCGTGGAGGAGCAGTTCTACCTGCTGTGGCCGCTGGCCCTGCTCTTCCTCCTACGACGGGTCCGGGCCCGCACGGTCCTGCTCTGCACCGCCGCCCTGTGCGTGCTCCCCCTCCTGTGGCGCTGCGTCCTGTGGAACCCGGAGGCGGCCCACCGCATCTACAACGGCACCGACACCCGCGCCGACCAACTGCTGGCCGGCGCCCTCGTCGCCGTGGCCCTGGCCCGCCTGCGCTCCGACGACCCGCGCCTGGCCGTCCTGCGCACCTGGTCCGGCCGCCTCGCGTGGCCGGCCCTCGCCCTGCTGGGCCTCATCGCCTGGCAGGTACCGGTCACCGAGGACCTCGGCGCCTGGACGGCCGCGTGGTACACCATCGGCTTCCTCGCCGTGGCGGCCCTCTCCGCCACCCTGGTCACCGCCCTGGAACTGCGCCCGGCGGACCGGCTCTCCCGCCTGCTCGCCCTTACCCCCCTGGCCTGGGTGGGCCGCAACCTGAGCTACGGGATCTATCTGTGGCACTACCCGGTGGTGCGGCTCCTGGCCTCCCTCGGCGTGCAGGAGGGACGACTGGCGTGGACGGTGGTGCTGACGCTGCTGATGGCGTTGCTGTCGTACTACGCCGTCGAGCGGCCGTTCCTGCGCAGGGCGCACACGGCGAGGACGCCGGCACCGGCGCTGGCGGCGGCGACGTAGGGGCATCGGTGATCCGCCGCGGCCCGCCGTTTCCTACACTCGCGGGATGAGCAACCACACGTGCGCGCACTGCGGCACCGTCGGTCTGACCGAGGGTTTCATCGAGGACACCGGCGATCACTCCCGTGGCTACGCGCGGTGGATCGAGGGCGCACTGGAGCGGGGCATCTTCGGCGGCGCCAAGCGCATGGGCCGCCCCCGACGCCAGATAGTGGCCCTCCGCTGCCCCAAGTGCGGACACCTCGACCTGTTCGCCACGGACGAGGTGTAGTCAGACGGTCGCCGGGGGCGCCGTCGCCGCGTCGGCGCCCCGGGTTTCCCGCCACCACGACGCACCCCAGGCCAACACCGCGCCAAGCGGCTGGGCCGCCTCCGACGCCGGATAGCGGCTTTCCGCTGCCCCAAGTGCGGACACCTCGACCTGTTCGCCACGGACGAGGTGTAGTCAGACGGTCGCCGGGGGCGCCGTCGGCGCGTCGGCGCCCCGGGTTTCCCGCCACCACGACGCACCCCAGGCCAACGCCGCTCCGCCCACCGCGTACGCCCCCAGCACCCACAGGGCCGAGCTTGTCGCGTGCCCCGAGAAGTAGACCGTGTTGCGGACCAGCGTCGTCCCCGCCCCCGGCGGCAGGGCCTGGCCGATCGCGCTCCAGAAGGCGGGGAGCAGGGGGGCCGGGTAGACGCCGCCCGAGCTCGGGTTGCCGAGGACCACGAAGAGGAGCACGACCAGGCCCGTGCCGAGCAGGCCCAGCAGGGTCTGCAGGGCCAGTGCCGTGGCCGCCGAGGCCAGGACCGTCAGCGTTCCGATCGCGCTCAGCGCCCAGAAGTGGCCGCCCAGGGCGTCGAACACCGGGCCCACGATCACCGCTCCGGCGACGCCCGACACCACCGCGTACGGGATCAGGACCGCCAGGCGGATCAGGGTGCGGGGGCGGTTCGCGGGGCGGGAGCCGGACGCCATGCCCATGATGGTCGCCGTGAGGTAGCCGCCGATCACCCAGCCCAGGACCAGGTAGAAGGACGTCATGCCGCGGCCGTCGCCGGGGTTCGGAGGGCGGATGTCCGTCACCGAGATCTGGCGCTTCTCGGACGCCTCGATCTTCTGGGCGATCTGGGTGGCCGTCTGGGAGACGGACGGGCCGCCCGCCGAGGCGACGAGCAGGGTGTCCTCGGTGCCGTTCGGGTTGAAGAGGAAGGCCGCGTCCGTGCGGCGCGTCATGACCCACTCGCGGGCAACGGCCGTACTGGAGGCCGCCGTCGCCTTCACCGGTTCGCCGTCCAGTGCGTTGAGCTGGGCGACGATCTTCGCCGATGCCTGCTGGGGGGCCACCACGGCCACCGGGATGCGCTGCGGGGTGGGGGAGTGGAAGGCGCCGACGTACGAGACCACGAAGGCCAGTTGGACCAGCAGGCCACCGAGGACCAGGCCGAACGCCCGGAGCGTCACGGCGTCCTTGAACTCCGCGGCGAATCCAGGTGACTTGGGGGCCGGCTCCGTGGGGGGAGTACCGGCGGAAGGACTGGAGGGTGCGTTCACGGGCGCATCGTCGCACAGGCGGATGAATTCACTGTTCCGTTTACCGTCACGCATGAACCGGGCACCCCGACAGACCCAACCACCGGAAGACGAACCCGCCGGAGCCAGATGCGCGGAGCCGGACCCGCCCGGGGGCCAGGCCGCCGGGGGCCAGGCCGCCGGGGGTCTGTCCCCGGGGGGACAGGCCTGCCGGGAGACAGATCCGCCCAGAGATAGGCCCGCCGGGAGATGGACCCGCCCGGAGACAGATCGGCCGGGGGACAGGCCCGCCGGGAGATGGACCCCCCGGGGACAGACCCGCCCGGAGACAGAACCGCCGGGAGGCAGGCCCGCCGGGAAATGTACCCGCCCGGAGACAGATCGGCCGGGAGACAGATCGGCCGGGAGATGGACCGGAGGCAGGCCCGCCGGGAGACGGACCCACCCGGAGGCAGATCCGCCCAGAGACGGATCCGCTCAGAGATAGGCCCGCCCAGAGAAGGCCCGCCCAGAGACGGATCCGCTCAGAGACAGGCCCCGCCCAGAGACAGGCCCCGCCCGGAGACCTACTCGTCCGGTAACCCCAGCTCCGCCCAGATCGTCTTCCCCGTGGCCGTCTGCCGGCTTCCCCACCGCTCCGCCATCTGCGCGACCAGCAGCAGTCCCCGCCCGCCCTCGTCGAACACCCTCGCCCGCCGCAGGTGCGGAGCCGTGCTGCTGCCGTCGGAGACCTCGCAGATCAGCGCGGAGTCACGGATCAGCCGTAGGACGACGGGGTCGTCGCCGTAGCGGACGGCGTTCGTGACCAGCTCGCTGACGATGAGTTCCGTCGCGAAGGACGCTTCCCCCAGCCCCCACGCCGTGACCTGCTCGCTCGCCGCCTTCCGCGCCCGGGCCACCGCCGCCGGGTCGCGCTCGAGCTGCCAGGTGCGCACCCTCGCCGCGTCCAGGGCCGAGGTGCGGGCCAGCATCAGGACGATGTCGTCGGCCGGGCGGGCGGGCAGGACCGTGCGCAGGACGTCGTCGCAGGTCTCCTCCAGCGGACCCGACCTGTCGGCGAGGGCCCCGCGCAGCAGGTTCAGACCGACCTCGATGTCCCGGTCGGCCGCCTCGACCAGCCCGTCGGTGTAGAGGGCGAGCAGGCTGCCCTCCTCCAGTTCCACCTCGACGGACTCGAACGGCAGACCGCCCAGGCCCAGGGGCGGCCCGGTCGGCAGGTTCAGGAAGCGGACCTCGCCGCCCGGGGTGACCACGGCCGGCGGCGGGTGGCCGGCGCGGGCCATCGTGCAACGGCGCGAGACCGGGTCGTAGACGGCGTAGAGGCAGGTGGCCCCCACCTCGCCCGCGGTCACGGTCTCCGAGGGCCGGCCGCCGCGTGTCTCCGGCCCCTCCTCCCGGTCGAGCCTGACGACCAGGTCGTCCAGCTGGGTGAGGAGTTCGTCGGGCGCGAGATCCACGTCCGCGAGGGTGCGTACGGCCGTGCGCAGGCGGCCCATCGTCGCCGAGGCGTGGATGCCGTGGCCCACCACGTCGCCCACGACCAGCGCGACCCGGGCGCCGGACAGCGGGATGACGTCGAACCAGTCCCCGCCCACGTCCGCGCCGGAGCCCGCCGGGAGATAGCGGTACGCCACCTCCATGGCCGCGAGGTCCGGCGGGCTCTCGGGCAGCAGGCTGCGCTGGAGGGTGAGCGCGGTACGGCGTTCGTGGGTGTAGCGGCGGGCGTTGTCCACGCTCACCGCGGCCCTCGCGACGATCTCCTCCGCGAGCAGCAGATCGTCGTCGCTGAAGGGCTCCGTCGTACGGTGCCGCAGGAAGTGCACCAGGCCGAGGGTGACCCCCCGGGCGCGCAACGGCACCATCATCACCGAGTGGATCATGTACTTGGCCACGGACTCGGCACGGGCCCGGGAGGAGTCGACCCACTCCTGCATCCCGGGGTCCAGGGGCTCCGCCCGGGTGCCGCGGCCGGCGATCAGGGTCTGCATCGGGGGCGTGTCCACCGGGTAGAACGTCCTCTCGCCGGACGCCACCGCCGACTCAGGGCAGCCGTCGAGGACCGATCGCTGCGCCGTACGGCGTACCGTGACCGGCCGCTCCGGCGGCACCGGTTCCGGTTCCGCGCCGAGGGCGACGGACTCCAGCAGGTCCACGGTGACGAAGTCCGCGAAGCCGGTCACCGCCACCTCGGCCAGTTCCTCGGCGGTCCGGGTGACGTCCAGGGTGCTGCCGATGCGGAGGCTGGCGTCGTTGAGGACGGCGAGGCGGCGGCGGGCCCAGTACTGCTCGGTGGTGTCGAAGACGGCCGCGGACAGGCCCCGCAGCGCCCCGCTCTCGTCCTTGAGCGGGGAGAGGAACATCGACCAGGCATGGCCCCGGACCTCGCCGGGTGCCTGTCCGAAGTTCTCGTGGAAGAGCGGCTCGCCGGTGCGCAGCACCTGCCGCTGGAGGCGGTCGTACTCGTCGAAGGGCGGGTTCGGCTCGATCTCCCACAGGGTCAGACCGCGCATCTCGGCCAGGGTGCGGCCCATCACCCGGGTCATGACCTCGTTGGCCGCCACCAGCCGGGCCTCGGTGTCGTAGACCGCCACCGGCACGGGGAGCTGCGCGAGCGTGAGGTCCCACAGGGCCTCCGCGTCCGGTTCGACGGGTCCGGCCGTGTGCTCCTGGGCGGCGGCGGTCACCAGCCACGGCCGCGCACCGTCGCCGTCCGCGAGCGGTGTCCCCTTCAGCCGTACGACGACCCGGCGGCCGCCCCGGTGCCGCAGCGCGACCTCGGTGGCCCAGGACCGGCCCCCGGCCACATGGCGGCGCGCGGACTCGGGCAGGTCGGCGGCGAGCAGTGCGGCCGCCGGTCGCCCTATGACCTCTTCGGCCTCGTATCCGAGCAGCTGACGCGCCCCGGCGCTCCACACCGTGATGGTCCCGCCGGCGTCGACGACGACCGCCAGGTCCTCGGGTACGCGTCCCTCCACGGTGCCTCCGGGTGTGCCGCCCCTGCCGTCCATGCTCCCAGCGTCCCGCCGCACAGGCCCCCGCTCAAGCGGCGGCGCTGCCGTGAGGAGCCGCAGTCTTGCACGGGGTGGCGGGGAGAGGGAACGGAACGGGGTGATCTCGGCGGACCGCCGTGCCGTGCGCCCGGAATGCGTCAGCCCAGCGGGGTGTCGGCCCAGGGGAGGGACGCGGCCGGGTCGTTGAAGGCTTCCTGGCGGGGCGGCTGGACCTCGTGGCAGGTGAAGCCGAGCCGGGTCAGGGCCCTGCCCACCTCGCTGGCGGTGAAGTCGCGGCGGTCCTGCCGGGTGATCACCTGGCCGACCTGCTTGACCGGGTAGACGTGGGGGCCGACCGTCACACACAGGCCGGTGGCGGGTTCGGGCTGGACGCCGTCCATCGACCTCTCGACCTCGCTCATGGTCAGGTCGAAGGGAAAACGTGCGATGACGATGCGCATGGTGCCTCCACGGGGGCGGGGACGTGACGGTGAGAACGGCCAGGGTGCGGCCCTGTTCGTCTCCTTCTCGACGGGGACGCCGGCGGCGCGGCCACCGGGCCCGTCAGTCGGTCGTACGGCTATCGGCTGGTGGGGGTGGAGCGGCGGCCGCCGCGGCCCCGGGCGGGGCGGCTGCTGCGGCTGCGTCCCGCGGACCCGGAGCGCTTCGGGGTCTCGGCGGGCGCCGGAGCGGGGAGGACGACGGGCACGCCGGAGGGGGTGCGGGCGCCGGTGATGCGGTTCAGCTCGGCCTCGCCCGGACGGACCCGGGTGGTCTGCGCGGTGACGCCGGCGTCGGACATCAGACGGTCCACCGCGCGCCGCTGGTGCGGCAGGACCAGGGTGACGACGGTGCCGGACTCGCCGGCGCGTGCGGTACGGCCGCCGCGGTGCAGGTAGTCCTTGTGATCGGCGGGCGGGTCGAAGTTGACGACGAGGTCGACGTCGTCGACGTGGATCCCGCGGGCCGCGACGTTGGTGGCCACCAGCACGCTCACCTGGCCGTCCTTGAACTGGCCGAGGGTGCGGGTGCGCTGCGGCTGGGACTTGCCGCCGTGCAGCGCCGAGGCCCGCACGCCCACCGACAGCAGGTGCTTGGCCAGGCGCTCCGCCGCGTGCTTGGTGTCCAGGAACATGATCACGCGGCCCTCGCGGGCGGCGATCTCGGTGGCGGTGGCGTGCTTGTCGTCGTCCCGGACGTGCAGGAGGTGGTGGTCCATGGTGGTGACGGTGCCCGCGGACGGGTCGACCGAGTGCACCACCGGGTCGTGCAGGTAGTTGCGGACCAGCCGGTCGATGTTGCGGTCGAGCGTGGCCGAGAACAGCATCCGCTGGCCGTCGGGGCGTACCTGGTCGAGCAGGGCGGTGACCTGGGGCATGAAGCCCATGTCGGTCATCTGGTCGGCCTCGTCCAGGACGGTCATGGTGACCTGGTTCAGGCTGCAGTCGCCGCGCTCGATGAGGTCCTTGAGCCGGCCGGGCGTCGCCACGAGGACCTCGGCGCCGGCCCGCAGCGCGGACGCCTGCCGGCCGATCGACATGCCGCCGACGACGGTGGCCGCGCGCAGGCGCAGCGCCCGCGCGTAGGGGGTGAGCGCGTCGGTGACCTGCTGAGCCAGTTCGCGGGTCGGTACGAGGACCAGGGCGAGCGGGTGCCGGGGCTCGGCGCGCTGTCCGTCCAGGCGGGCCAGCAGCGGCAGACCGAAGGCGAGCGTCTTGCCCGAGCCGGTGCGGCCACGGCCGAGGACGTCACGGCCGGCCAGCGAGTTGGGCAGGGTCGCGGCCTGGATGGGGAAGGGGGTGGTCACACCCTCGGCGAGGAGCGCGGCCTGCAGGCGCTCGGGCAGGTCCAGCTCACTGAACGCCTCCACCGCGGGCAGCGCCTCGGTGACGGTCGTGGGGAGGGTGAACTCGCCGCGGGGTGCGGCGGCCGGGCGGGAACGCTGGTGGCTCGCGCCCCGGGAGTGCAGGCGGGACGTGCTGTTCCCGTTGTTCCCGGTACGACGGGTGCGGTTCATGGGAGGGGAACCCTTCCTCGATGCGTGCGGCACGTGTCGAGGAATTCCTGCTGGGCGCGGCGAAGCCGCACGAGAATTCGCAAGAAAGAGCCGGGGAGAAACAAAGCGAAGATAATAAGATTCTTCGGGACAATCTGATTGTTCACGGGCAATGGGACAGGGCCCGCACCCCAAGAGTGCGGGCCCCAGCCGTGAAGATACGCGTCAGCGTCAGGCGGGAACGATGTTCTCGGCCTGCGGGCCCTTCTGGCCCTGCGTGACGTCGAAGGTAACCTTCTGGCCTTCCTGAAGCTCGCGGAAGCCGGAGGTGGCGATGTTGGAGTAGTGCGCGAACACGTCCGCGCCGCCACCGTCCTGCTCGATGAAGCCGAAGCCCTTTTCCGCGTTGAACCACTTCACGGTGCCAGATGCCATATTGAATCTCCCTAGGGGGCAGTGCCGGGACCCGCACTGTACGGACCCCGAGTCGCCGCGATGGACTCCCCTCCGGAAGATCCGGAAAGACGCCGGTGAAGTTCAATAAAGAAATTCTCCGGAAACCAAAACTGCAACTTTTATCACGGTAACACAGGGTAGGTGGGTGGATCTACACCGACTTGAATCGTAGTGGCGCCCTGGTCGAAAACCTCGCCGGGCCCCATCCATGATTCTGTTGCGGCCGTGACAGTTATTCGTTCGGCCGTCGGCTCGTCTGCTCGTTCATGCGGAGGCCTCGGTGAGCGGATCCTCCAGGACGGCGGGATGTCGGCGGCCCGCCCCACGGTGGAGGCGCAAGGCCGGCGCACCCGCATATGTGACGTCACCACACCAGACTTTTGCGCCCGCCCGAAGTCCCCGAGACGCACCCCCCGACGCCCGGCGTGATCCACCACACGCTCGGATGCCTCCTCGCCGTCGGCTCACGCCGGGTACGGCGCGCTCTCGCGGGCCGAGCGCAGGGCGCCCGCCCACCAGGACAGCTGGTCCAGCAGGGTCTTGGCGTACCCGGCGGCCTCCGGGTCCAGGGGGCGGCCGTCCTGCCACGCGGTGAAGTAGTTGCGGAAGGCGAGGCCGTCGCGGACGGTGACCGCGTGCAGTTCGGTCAGGACGTTCTCCAGGTGCAGCACCGCGTGGCGTCCGCCCGCCGCGCCGCCGTAGCTGACGAAGGCGACGGGCTTGGCCGTCCACTGGGTGAAGTGCCAGTCGATCGCGGCCTTCAGGGACGCGGGGTAGCTGTGGTTGTACTCCGGCGTGACCACGATGAACGCGTCGGCGCTCTCCAGAGCCGACGTCAGCGGCTCCATCCCGGCCGGCCGCGGATAGTCGTCCCCGGCGTACTTCGGCGACACCGCGGGCAGTGCCAGCGGGACGTCGATCCCGGCCAGATCGACGACCTCCACCTCGAACCCCCCGTGCGCCGCGGCCTGCTCGGCGACCCACGAGGCCACGACCGGCCCGAACCGCCCTTCGCGGACGCTTCCGACGATGATCACCAGCTTGTGCTTGTCGTTTGCCATGCCCACCACGATCGGACCGCTCCGTGACCACAGCCAGACCGGGCTGAGGCTGGCCCCCGCAGGGCCACCCTGGGCCCTGCGCAGGCGGCGGTCCGGAACCTATGCTCGGTTCATGGGGACACCACTGGGGGATTTCGTCCGGGCCAAGCGGGACAGTATCCAGCCGGAGTCGCTGGGTCTGCCGGACCACGGCCGCCGCAGGTCACCGGGACTGCGGCGCTCGGATCTCGCCGCCCGGGCCGGCATCAGCGTCGAGTACCTGACCCGCATCGAGCAGGGCCGCGACCGCAACCCCTCGATCGCCGTGGTCAACGCCCTGGCCGACGCGCTCAGCCTCGACGCCGCCGAGCGCACCCACCTGCGCTACCTCACGAAGATCAGCGGCGGTGAGTGCATGGCCCACCAGGCCCGGCCCGCCCCGCCGTCGCGTCACGTACGGCCCTCCGTACTGCGGACACTGCGCCTGCTGGAGCCGGGCATCGCCCTGGTGACCAACCGGATGGGCGACGTCCTCGCCCACACCGGCGCGTTCGAGGCGGTGACGAACGGGACCGGACTGCTCGACTCCGACACCCCGAACCTCACCCGGTACGTCTTCACCGACCCCCGCGCCCGGTCGTTCTTCACCGACTGGGACGACATCGCGGACGAGCGGGCCTTCGACCTGTGGCTGGGGCCGTCCCTCGACTCCCACGAGTGGTTCACCGCGGAACTCGCACCCGTCGCGGGCCCCGAACTCACCCGTCGCCTGAACCGCCATGTCGTGCCGCGGCGCGGCGACCTCCGGCTGCGGCATCCCTCCGGACCCGAACTCCGGCTGGTCCGTGAGACCCTCGAGCTCTCCGCTGACGCACAGCAGCTGGTCGTCCTCCTCCCCGCGGACGAGGCGACGGACCGGGCGGTCGACGAACTGCGCCGTCCGGCCCACGGCGGGCTGAGAGCCATCTCGTGACAACAGGCCGGACCCTCGCCGTCCGGTGTTCGATTAGTGCTGCCATGTCATACCCTGCATCTTCGGTCGGCCGGGTTTCCTAGGGTGGACACAGGAACCCGGACGGCGCTCCTTCCCTCTTCCACAGTCGGGCAGGCGGTTCTGACGAGCATCTAGTGAAACTGGCTGAAAGTGATAGAAATGCCACCGCGGATTCCTTCGCGAGCGAGGCTCTGGGCCGTGGGGGCCGTCGTGGCTCTCGGGTTCTTCATCGCGATGGAGTGCGCCGCCCACCACTACGGCCTGC
The DNA here is from genome assembly GCF_043199815.1 of Streptomyces sp. NPDC048523. NCBI lineage: Bacteria > Bacillati > Actinomycetota > Actinomycetes > Kitasatosporales > Streptomycetaceae > Streptomyces > Streptomyces sp. NPDC048523. The sequence goes on from NZ_JBICWQ010000005.1 coordinate 433,047, forward strand.
CGGGACCGCTCACCACCCAGGCACGGGAGTTCGTGTGCCCGCCCAAGTCGGGCCCCCTGCTGTACGCCGGCCTGGCACTGATGACGGTGGTGCTGACCTGGCGGCAGCGGTTCGCCGCGATCGGGGCCGCGATCGGGATCGACCTCGCCTTCGCGGTGGTCCGGTGGGTGTGCGACATCGAGGTGACCCGCGGCCACCCCTTCGGCAACGGCGCGCTGTGGGTGATCGTGGGCTGCGCGGTCATCGCCCTCACCCGCCGCACCGGCCCGGAACGGGTCCTGCTGCTGAAGGGCGTCGGGCTGGGCCTGCTGCTGGTGGCCGGCCGCAAGACCGGTGACACCTGGCTGCTCATCACCGCGAAGAGCCGGCCGCAGGTGCTCGACCCGTACCTCGCCGACGCCGACCACGCCCTGGGCAACCCGTCGTGGCTGATGGGCCGGCTCGTCACCGCCACCGGAGCGGTCGGCTTCAACTTCCTCGACACCATCTACGGCCAGCTCGCGGTGGCCGCGGTGGTCGTCGCGCTGTTCCAGCTGCGGCACGTGGCGGCACAGCGCCGCTTTCCGCGCCACCACCTGGTGCGCACCTTCCTGCTGATCGGCCTGCTCGGACCGGCCATCTACATGATCTTCCCGGTGGTCGGCCCGGTCTTCGCCTACGGCACCGGCACCGACCACTGGGCGTCCATCGCCCTGTGGTCGCCGCAGATACCGAGCGACGGGAGCTGGGCGGTGGCGAACCTGTGGCCGCAGACACCGCCGCCGATAGCCGCCCCGCACTCCATACCGTTCGACGCGGTCACCCCGCGCAACTGCATGCCCAGCCTGCACACGGCGTGGGCCACCGCGATCCTCATCCACTCCCGCACGGGCCCCCGGTTCCTGCGGTACGCGGGCACCTTCTGGCTGATCGCCACCCTCTGCGCCACGCTGGGCTTCGGCTACCACTACGGCGTGGACCTCGTCGCCGGCGTGGTCTTCACCCTCACCATCGAGGCGGGACTGCGTTCCTACGACCGCGGCTGGGACCGCTCCGGGCTCCGGCTGACCGCCTACGGCGCGGCCGTCTTCCTCGCGCTCCTGCTGTCGTACCGCTACCTGCCGGTACAGATGGCCGAGTACCCGTGGCTGGCCGGCCCCCTTCTCCTGCTGGCGATGGGCTCGGTGATCTACGGCTACACGCGGACCGTGGCCCGGTGGGAACCATTGACCCCGCAGGCGCGAGCGCCGCAGCCGCAGCCCGAACTGCTGTGAACCGCGGCGGACGCCCGGATCAGCCGCCCGTCCGCTCGATCCACTCGCCGCCGCCCAGCGGATAGTCGTAGCCCGGGCGGCCCACGTCGGCGCTGGTGCGGAACGGCCTGCCGTCGTCGTCGAGGTGGACCGTGCCGCTGCGGCCGCCGCTGGACCAGTCGAGGCTGAGGTCCCAGCGGACGTCGTGCGCCTTGGTGCGGGCGGTGACGTAGAAGACCTCCGGATCGGACTCGCTGACCTTGTACGGGAAGTCGCGCTGGCCGTTCTTCGCGGTGACCGTGGGGCTGCCGTTGTCCAGGTCGATGTCGAAGGACTTGGTGCCGACCCCGCCTCCGCAGCCGACGCCCATCGAGTAGTCGTTCCAGGCGAGCGGCGCGCCCTTGGTGAGGAAGCGGACGTGCAGGGCGTTCAGTACGACGGTCTCCTCGCCGGTGCCCTGGACGGTGAGCGCGATCTGCTGCTCGCCCGAGGAGACGGCCCCGTAGGCGGCGGCCCAGCGCGGCGCGTCCTGCTCGGGCGCCGGCGGTCCGACCTGCTCGGGGTCGCTGTCCACGAGGAAGTGCTGGCTGCACGGGTCCGCGTAGACGTAGGGACGGACGCCGACGGTGAGCGGGACGCCGGCGGCGGTGTCCGGGGCGGCGCCCTGCTTGCCCCCGCCCTTCGAGGTGCCGGACCCGGTGCTCTTCGAACCGGCCGTCCCGCTCGGAGAGCCGGTGGCCGACGCGGACGGTTCGGGTGTGCTCGCGCCGGCGGACGGGCCGGCGGAGGGCTGCGCGGTGGGCCCGGTGTCCAGGGTGCCGGTGGACGCCGGCGCCGTGGTGTCCCCGGCGCGGGTGTCCACCGGGCGCAGGGCGTAGGCGACGGGCGCCAGCGCGGCGACCACCGCGACGGACGCGATCAGCACGGTACGGCGACGGCGGAGCCAGGAGCGAGGACGAGGGGGAGCGGCGTCGACCGGGGTGTCGACCGGGGTGTCGACGACAACGGGCTCGGCGTTCCCGGTCGCGGTCTCACCCGCATCCTTCGCCGTGACCTGGTCCGGCCTGCGTCCACGTTCCGCGTCCGCCAGGATCCAGCGCCGGTGCAGCTCCACCAGCTCCTGCGGTGTGGCCCGGCAGACCCGCGCGAGGCGCTCCACCGGGGCGTACTCGACCGGCACGGCGGTGCCGTTGCAGTAGCGGTGCAGCGTCGACGTACTCATGTGCAGACGCTTGGCGAGCGTCCCGTAGCTCAGCCCCGACCGGTCCTTGAGTTCCCGCAGCAACTGCGCGAACGCCTCCGGCCGGTCGGTCCCCGTTGCCCCTGACACCCGTTCCCCTCAACCCCCCGCATCCCGGCAAAGCGTTCCAGGGGCAGTGCGTTCCCCCTGGTCAGAGCCCATTTCGGCGTTCCAGTGTCCCCAACTGCCCGCTGAGCGTGGCGGTCGGGACGGATCACCTCACAAGCTTCGGTCATCCAATCACCACGCCACCCGAACTCCGAAGGGGCACTCGCACCATGTCCAAGATCTCCCGCACCCGTCTCGTCGCCGCCGCCGCGACCACCGTCCTCGCCGCGCTCTCGCTGACCGCGTGCAACGACGGGACAGGCACCGAGGACGAGGGCCGCGCGGCCGGCACGAGCCCCTCCACCGCGGTCTCTTCCGAGGCCACGGCCTCCGCCACCACGGCTCCCTCGGGCTCCTCGGCCGTCACCGGCCCGTCGGCCTCCACGGGGTCCTCCGGCGCCGGGTCCACCGGCGGCACCGCGACATCCGCCGTGCGCACCTCCGGGCCGGCGAAGGCGCCCACCTCCGCGGCGGGCAGGCCGGTCACCTGCGAGGGCTCCACCACCAGGACGGTCGCGGCCCCTCTGACCCGTCCGGTGAACCACATGCTGCTCACGGTCACCAACACCGGCAGCAAGAGCTGCTACCTCTACGGCTACCCGGCGGTCCGCTTCGGCGAGGCCCAGTCCGTGCCCCCGGTCATCGAGGCCTCGAAGCCGCAGGCGGTCGTCACGCTCGCGCCGGGCGAGTCCGGCTACGCCTCCGTGAGCCTGTCCGCGACCGACGGCAGCAGCGCGAACGGCTACACAGCGAAATCCCTGACCGTCTACTTCCACGGCCGCTCCGGCAACGGGAGCGTCGGCACGGCCGCCCACCCGCCGCTGTCCGCGAAGGGCGTCTACGTGGACGACTCGCTCGAGGTCACCTACTGGCAGCAGTCGATGGACGACGCCGTCAGCTGGTGACACCACCGCGCAGTCAGCCGGCGCGGGACCCGGAGTTGTCGGTCGAGTTCGCGGCGCGGCGGTACTCGGCGTTGATGCGCTGAGCTTCCTCGAGCTGGTCCTCGAGGATGACGATGCGGCAGGCGGCTTCGATGGGGGTGCCGCGGTCGACGAGCTCGCGGGCGCGGGCGGCGATCCGCAGCTGATAGCGGGAGTACCGGCGGTGTCCGCCCTCCGAGCGCAGGGGAGTGATCAGCCGGGCCTCCCCGATGGCTCGGAGGAATCCCGGGGTGGTGCCGAGCATCTCTGCCGCCCGGCCCATCGTGTAGGCGGGGTAGTCGTCGTCGTCCAGGCGGTCGCCGAGTGGAATATCTGCTGTCATGTCACCTCGTTGTGCAACGCGTCGAGGGGCCCCGATGCCGTACGGCACCGGGGCCCCGAAGGGAATTCAACACCATCTGTCGGCCCTGTTGCTGTGCCGACCTTCTGTTTCCGCTACCCGGCCCGGTGACGGGAGGGGTGCGGGGATCGCGGCTGCGTGACCGGGGACCACCATCCAATCCGGGGTCTTGCGGTACCCGGGCCGAACACGTCGGGCCGGGCGATCCTGATGGCGTCTGTCCTCCGTTCTTTCCTCGCTTGACCATGTCTACGAGAAAAACAGTAACCGTGGCAGGAGCCAATGTCTACTCTGACAAGAGGAGATTTTGGCGCTCGTGTGACGCAGACATCCTTCGACGTGAAGAACGTGCCGGGATACGACGATGGGGCCCTGCCGACGCGCGTCGGCAGGGCCCCATCGGGCCTGAGGGTGGATCAGCCGGCGAGGCCGAGGACCTCCCGCAGCTGGAGCCGGTCGGTGTAGGCGGCGCTGTCCCGGAGAACGGCGAGCCCGGCCAGGGTGATGACACCCGTGCGCTGCTCGTCCCCGTCGCACAGGACGAGGTGATCGACACGGGCACCGGCCATGAGGGACAGAGCCACCTCGACCGTCATGTCGTCACTGACCCGGGGCCCGGGCCCCTGCTGGTCGAAGATCACGTGTGGCGTCTGGGTCGGCGTCATGGGTGTCTCCTACGGGGAAGGGGGTGGGGTCCTGAGCGGTCCGGCGCAGCCGTCCTAGGCGGCGGAGCCGAAGCCGGTCCGGCGCGGCGCGCTGCGGCGTCCCGCTTCGCCCGCGGGACGGCCCGTTCCCGCCTGACCCCGGCGTCCACGACGGCCCCGGGACGGGGACGAAGACGATGACGAGGACGAGGATGTGCGGCGGGGGCGTTCCGCCTGCGGCGCGGTGATGACGACCGGGACACCGGAAGGCGCCTGGGCGCCGGTGATGCGGCTCAGCTCCTCCTCGCCCGAACGCACCTGGGCGATCCGGGGGGTGATGCCCGCCGAGGCCATCAGCCGGCTCATGTCGCGGCGCTGGTTCGGGGTGACCAGGGTGACGACACTGCCGGACTCGCCGGCGCGGGCCGTACGGCCGCCGCGGTGCAGGTAGTCCTTGTGGTCGGTGGGCGGATCGACGTTGACGACCAGGTCGAGGTTGTCGACGTGGATCCCGCGCGCCGCCACGTTGGTCGCCACCAGCACGGTCACGTGTCCGGTCTTGAACTGGGCGAGGGTGCGCGTGCGCTGTGGCTGGGACTTGCCGCCGTGCAGGGCCGCGGCGCGCACGCCGCTGCTCAGCAGGTGCTTGGTCAGCCGGTCCACCGCGTGCTTGGTGTCCAGGAACATGATCACCCGGCCGTCCCGTGCCGCGATCTCGGTGGTCGTCCGGTGCTTGTCCGCGTCGAGCACGTGCAGCACGTGGTGCTCCATCGTGGTGACCGCGCCGGCCGAGGGGTCCACCGAGTGGACGACGGGGTCGTGCAGGTAGTTCCGCACCAGCTTGTCGACGTTGCGGTCCAGGGTGGCGGAGAACAGCATCCGCTGCCCGCCCGGACGCACCTGGTCGAGCAGGGCGGTGACCTGCGGCATGAAGCCCATGTCGGCCATCTGGTCGGCCTCGTCGAGGACCGTGATGGCCACGTCGTCCAGCCGGCAGTCGCCGCGGTCGATGAGGTCCTTGAGCCGCCCGGGCGTCGCGACGACCACCTCGGCCCCGGCGCGCAGCGCACCGGCCTGCCTGCCGATGGACATGCCGCCGACGACGGTGGCCAGCTTCAGGTTCACGGAGCGGGCGTAGGGGGTGAGCGCGTCGGTGACCTGCTGGGCGAGCTCACGGGTGGGGACGAGAACGAGGGCGAGGGGCTTTCGCGGCTCGGCACGCTGTCCGGCCGTACGGGCCAGGGTGGCGAGGCCGAAGGCGAGGGTCTTGCCGGAGCCGGTGCGGCCACGGCCGAGGACGTCACGGCCGGCCAGGGCGTTCGGCAGGGTCGCCGCCTGGATCGGGAACGGCGCGGTCACGCCTTCACGGCCCAGCGTGGCCAGCATCCGCTCGGGCATGTCGAGGTCGGCGAACGCCTCGACCGCGGGCAGCGCGGGCGTGATCGTCTTCGGCGGGGCGAACTCGCCCTGCACCGTCTGCCGATTTCCGTTCGTCCTGGAACCACGGTACGGAGCGCCGGAGCGGCCACGGGTGGGATTTGAGCGCGTGCGATTCATGCGAAACCTTCCTTGATGCGGCACGTATCAAGGAATTCCCGCAGCCGGTGAGCGGCGCAGAGAATCGCGAGAACGGGCCGAGGCGATGTGTGTGATGCGCCCTGAAATGCCGCGAGCTGGGGCCCGCACCGCAAGGTGCGGGCCCCAGCTGCGAAGTTAGCGCGGCGGTGCCGAGCGTCAGGCCGGAACGATGTTCTCGGCCGTCGGGCCCTTCTGGCCCTGCGCGATGTCGAAGGACACCTTCTGGCCTTCCAGCAGCTCACGGAAGCCCTGGGCGGCGATGTTGGAGTAGTGGGCGAAGACGTCGGCGCCGCCGCCGTCCTGCTCGATGAAGCCGAAGCCCTTTTCCGCGTTGAACCACTTCACGGTGCCAGTAGCCATGTCATTTCTCCTTCGGAGGCGGTTTCGGAATTCACCCTGCGTGAATCCCGTGTCGCCGTGCTGATTAACCCGTCGGAAAAAACCTTGTGGCAACCACACCTGCAACTGAGATCGACAGTAGCACGGGGTGATCGACCCCGTCGGGGCGATAATTGTGGACCGCACCGACGTTCGGGGAATACTCGCCGTGCCCCGGTCCTATATCTCATTCAGCGGGCGCAGATATTGCGCTCCCCTGGGCGCCGCCTACCTCCCGCGCGCTCCGCCCGCAGCCCTGTGACCTCCGGTGATGGCGGATTTGCCGGGGTCATCGGCATCGGGGGCCGGCACGGCGGCGAACGCCCCGGAACCCCGCGATCACGATGAACGTCACATCCGGCGCCCGCGGCGGACCGCACCCGTGACACGCCCCCGGATGGACTATCCCGCTCATTTACGACCTTTCAGGCCATACCGTGCCGAATATGATGAGATTTCATATCTCCCGCCTGGCATGCACTGTGGCGATCATCGGGGCGGTGTTCGGGGCCGCCCCGCCCGTCGCCGCCGACCAGATGACCCACGTGGTCTTCCCCGGAGAGTCGATCCAGCAGGCGGTGGACGCCGCCGAGCCGGGCGACACCGTCCTGCTGACCCCGGGTACCTATCGCGAGAGCGTCATGGTGAGCACGCCCGGGATCACCCTGAGCGGCATGGGCCGCAGCACCGTCATCGAGCCCGCCCCGAAGAAGACCGGCAAGTGTGCCGAGGCCGGCAACGGCATCTGCGTACTCGGTACGAAGGACCACGACGTCGAGGGCGTCACCATCGCCTCCCTCACCGTGACCGGCTTCACCAGTACCGGCGTGTTCGCCATGGCGACCGACGGGCTGACCGTACGGAACGTGACCGCGGTGAAGAACGGCGTGTGGGGGATCGCCCAGGAGCGTTCCGTGCACGGGGTGTTCCGCAAGAACACCGCCCGGGACAACGGCGACGCCGGCCTGTTCCTCGCCAACACCATCAAGGAGGAGGCGGGCGCCGCGGACACCGGGGGAACCCTGGTCGAGCACAACCGCCTGGAGGGCAACCGGATCGGCCTCACCGTCCGGCGCCTGAGGAACCTCACCGTCGCGGCCAACCACCTCACCGGCAACTGCGCGGGCGTCTTCGTCGTGGGCGACGAGAACAAGCCGCGGGCCGGCGCGCTGACCGTGCGCGACAACTCCGTCGTGAAGAACAACAAGTCGTGCCCGAAGACCGCGCGGCTGGACGCGCTGCAGGGTTCCGGCATCGTGCTGACCGGTACCGAGGACGCTCTGGTGACGGGCAACCGCGTCATCGGCAACGCCGGCGCCTCCTCGCTGTCGGGCGGCATCGTCCTGTTCAAGAGCTTCGTGGGCACCCCCAGCGAACGGAACCGGATCTCCGACAACGTGCTGGAGGACAACGCCCCGGCGGACCTCGTCAACACGGACGCGGGCAAGGACAACACCTTCGAACACAACACCTGCCGGGCCTCCAGGCCCGCCGGAATGTGCTGACCGGCCATGGCGATCCAGGAACTCGAAGAAGAAAGGCGGCCCATGACGACCGCTCAGACCACTCGGACGGCCGAGGCCGCTCAGACCCCGCCGCCGTCCATGCGGCTCAGGGAACTCGTGTTCGGCGCGGCCTGTGCCGCCGCCCTCCGCGCGGCCGCCCGGCTGGGCGTCGCCGACGCCCTCGACGACAGCCCCCTGGCCGTGGAGGACCTCGCGGCCGCGGTGAAGACAGAACCCAGGACGCTGCGACGGCTCATGCGCGCCCTGTCCTGCTACGGCATCTTCGCCGAGCAGCGGGACGGGACCTTCGCCCACACCGACATGTCCCGGCTGCTGCGCGAGGACGATCCGAACAGCCTGCGCGCCATCGCGCTGTGGTGCACCGAGCCGTGGACCTGGGCCGCGTGGCCGATGCTGGACGAGGCGGTGCGCTCCGGCCGCAACGTCGTGGAGGACCTCTACGGCAAGGAGTTCTTCCAGTACCTCAACGAGGACGCCCCGGAGTCGGCCGACGTCTTCAACCGCGCCATGACGACCTCCAGCGTGCAGTCCGCGCGGGATGTGGCCGAGTTCCTCGATCTGTCGGGGAGCACGTCCGTCGCCGACATCGGTGGCGGTCAGGGGCATGTGGTGGCGAGCCTGCTGGAGAAGTACCCGTCGCTCCACGGCACCCTGCTCGACCTGCCGCGCGTGGTGGAGAACGCCGACCCGCGGCTGCGTCCGGGCGGCGCGCTCGCGGACCGGGTGCGCCTGGTGCCCGGTGACTGCCGTACGGCCGTCCCGGTCCAGGCCGACGTGTACATCATCAAGAACATCCTGGAGTGGGACGACGAGAGCACGACCCGCACCCTGCGCAACGTCATCGGGGCGGGCGGTCCGGGAGCACGGGTCGTGGCCATCGAGAACCTCGTCGACGACTCGCCCTCGATGCGGTTCAGCACCGCCATGGACCTGCTGCTGCTTCTCAACGTCGGAGGGGCCAAGCACACCACCGAGAGTCTGACCCGCAGGCTGACGGAGGCGGGCCTGGTCATCGACGACGTCCGCCCGGTCAACCCCTATCTGCACGCGTTCGACTGCACGATCCCCGCCTGACCGACCCTCGCCGGGCACGCGCGGTGCGTGCCCGGCGAACGGCGGGTCAGGAGGCGGCGTCCCGCTCCCAGCGGTAGAAGCACCGCGCCATCGCGTCCTTCGGTGACCGCCAGGTCGCCGGGTCGTACGCGCTGACGTACGCCGCGAGGCGCTCGCTGATGTCCCGGAACTCGGGGTGTCCGGCCGCCTTGGCGATGGCGGGCCCGGGGTCCTGTTCGGACTCGATGAGGTGCAGGTACACGTCGTCGAACTGGAACAGGCTGCGCCGGGCGACCCCGACGAGGTGCGGCAGTTCGCCGCGGTCCGACTCCTCGAACACCTTGGCGATGTCCAGGGCCGACTCCGGGGCCATACGGGCGACGATCAGGGACTGGTGCATCGTCATGTTCTCCGTCCCGCTCAGTCGGACAGCATCTGTACGGGCCGGCGCTCTTCGGCGGCCTTCTCGATGCGGTCCCGGATCAGCTCCATCTGGACCTTGGAGTTCCGGTTGATGTTGTCCGTCATCCAGTCGTCGTCGACCGGTGCGTCCGGCCGCATCGCGAAGTCCTGCGTCCACACCATCCGGGTGCCCTCGGGGACCTTCTCGTACTGCCACACGATGTTCATGTAGGCGAAGGGCCCGGTCTCGACCCGGCGGGCCCGCACGGTGAGCGTGTCGCGGTCCGGCTCCCGCTCCGAGACCCAGCTCCACACCTTGCCGTCCTTGTCGGGGTGCATGGTCAGCCGGAAGGTGGTCCGCTCGCCCTCCCGGGAGATGATCTCGGCGGAGGCGTACTCGCTGAACAGCTGCGGCCAGCTCTCGACGTCGTTGGTCATGTCCCAGACCAGGTCCAGCGGGGCCGCGATGGTGATCTCGTTCTGCGTGTGTCCGGTCATCTCAGGCTCCTGCCAGAAGCGCGCTGTTGACGAGTTCGAGGAACTGCCGGGGACTCTTGCTCTTCTCCGCGTCGGGAGGCATCGGGGTGCCGTACCGGTTCTCCAGCTCGCCCACGATGCCGAGCAGACCGAGCGAGTCGAGGCCGAAGGCGTCGAAGCCCGAGTCGCTGCGCTGCTCGAGCTCCTCGGGGGCGACGGTGATGCCGGCGGCCTTCTTCATGAGCTCGGCCAGCTCTTCCACGGTGATGCGGTCACTCATGGCGTTCCTCTCCTTGTGTGGTGTTGTGTTCGCGCAGCCTCGCTAGGAGGCGTCCGCGGCACCGCGCCGTAGCACCAGCGCCGCGTTCGACCCCATGAGCCCTCGGCTGAGGACCAGTGCCGTACGCGCCTCGGTGGCTCGCGCGCGGACGGTGACGAGGTCGAGGTCGTGGCAGACGTCGAAGACGTTGGGGGTGGGCGGGATCAGTCCGTGCTCCATCGCGAGCACCGCGGCGGCCACGTCCAGCACGGGCGCCGCACCGTAGGCCCGGCCGATGGCGGTCTTCGGTGCCGTGACGGGCACGCGGGTGCCGTGCGGGCCGAGGGCGTCCGCGATCGCCAGCGCTTCGGCACGGTCGGCCTCCGGGACGCCGAGGGCGTCGGCGAAGACCACGTCGATCTCCTCCGGTGCGCACCCGGCCTCGTCCAGGGCACCCCGGATCGCCTGGGCCAGCCCCTCCCGGGACTCCTCCCAGCGGGAGGCGCCGGTGAAGGTGGCCGCGTGTCCCGCCAGCGTGGCCCGCACGGGCACGCCCCGCTCCCGGGCCGATGCCTCGGCCTCCACGACGAGCATGGCACCGCCCTCCGCGGGCACGAATCCGCAGGCGGCGGTGGTGAACGGGCGGTAGGCGCGGTCCGGTTCCGCGACGGTGCTCAGCTCCTCGTAACCGAGCTGGCAGACCATCGAGTAGGGGGCCAGCGGCGCCTCGGTCGCGCCGGCCACCATCACGTCGGTGCCGCGCCGCACGGCCCGCGCCGCGTGCGCCAGGGCGTCCAGACCGCCCGCCTCGTCGGAGGCGACCACCCCGCAGGGGCCCTTGAGGCCGCGCCGGATGGAGATCTGGCCGGTGCTCGCGGCGTAGAACCAGGCGATGGACTGGTACGGCCCGACGAACCGGCTTCCCTTGCCCCACAGTTGCTGCAGCTCGCGCTGCCCGAACTCGCCGCCGCCGGAACCGGCGGCGGTGACCACGCCCACGGAGAACGGCGCGGCGTCGGTGTCGGACCGGCCGAGCCCGGCGTCGTCCAGCGCCAGGTCGGCCGCGGCCATCGCGAAGTGGGTGAACCGGTCGGTCTGGACGAGGTAGCGCTCCTCGACCGCCGAGGGCGGATCGAAGTCCCGGATCTGACCGGCCACCCGCAGCGGCAGGTGCTCACACCCGTCACGGGTGATCCGGTCCAGGACGGCGACGCCCTCCATGGTGGCCTTCCAGAAGGCCTCGGTGCTGATTCCGTTGGGCGCGACCACGCCGATTCCGGTGACGGCCGCGCGCCGGGGTTGGGGTGCGCTCATTCGGTCCTCTCCCTCGGCAGGGTCATGATCACCGCGGACTGGAAGCCGCCGAACCCGCTGCCCACGGAGAGCACGCTGCGCAGCTTGCGCTCGCGGGCCACGCGCGGCACGTAGTCCAGGTCGCACTCGGGGTCCGGGGTCTCGTAGTTCGCGGTGGGCGGGACCACCTGGTGGGCCAGGGCCAGCGTGCAGGCGACGACCTCGATCGCCCCGATCGCGCCGAGGGAGTGGCCCACCATGGACTTGATGGAGCTCATGGGCGTGTCGTAGGCGTGCGCGCCCAGCGCCCGCTTGACCGCGGCCGTCTCGTGCCGGTCGTTCTGCAGGGTGCCCGACCCGTGCGCGTTGACGTAGTCGATCGCCGTGGGGTCGAGCCGGGCCTGGTCGAGGGTGTCCGTGATGGCCCGGGCCATCTCCAGGCCCTCACCGGTCAGACCGGTCATGTGGTAGGCGTTGCCGAACGTGGCGTAGCCGCCGATCTCGCAGTACACGCGCGCGCCGCGGGCCCGTGCGTGTTCCAGTTCCTCCAGGACGAGCACCGCGCCGCCCTCGCCCATGACGAACCCGTTGCGCCGGGCGTCGAAGGGGCGTGAGGCGTGGGCGGGGTCGTCGTTGCTGGGGGAGGTGGCCTTGATCGCGTCGAAGCAGGCCATGGTGATCGGGGAGATCGGCGAGTCGGAGGCGCCGGCGATGCACACGTCGGCCCTGCCTTCCTCGATCGTGTGGAAGGCGTATCCGACGGCGTCGAGCCCCGAGGTGCAGCCGGTGGAGACGGTCTGCACCGGCCCGCGCGCCTCGAACCGCTCCGCCACCGCCGAGGCGAGAGTGCTGGGGGAGAACGCCCGGTGCAGGTGCGGACCTGCCTCCCGGGGGTCCACGTCCCAGCGCTGCCCGCCGTGGCTGACCAGGACGTAGTCGTGCTCCAGCCGGGTGGTGCCGCCGACCGCGGTGCCCAGCGAGACCCCGACCCGCCACGGGTTCTCCGCGGCCAGGTCGAGGCCGGAGTCCCGTACCGCCTCCTCGCCGGCGACCAGGGCGAACTGGAGGTAACGGTCGCTCCGGGCGATCTGCTCCGCGTCCAGTCCGTGGGCCGCCGGGTCGAAGTCGCACTCGGCGGCGATCTGCGAACGCAGCTCCGACGGGTCGAAGAACGTGATCCCGCGGGTCGCCGTACGACCGCTGGTCAGCAGGTCCCAGAACGCCGGGACGCCGATACCGCCCGGAGCGACGATTCCTATGCCGGTGACCGCCACGCGCCTGTTCATGAGCGCAACCCGGATTGTTCGGCCGCCCCGGCGTGGACCGCGTCCACGGGGATCGGCACCCCGTCGGCGTCCTCGGTGTCGACGTGCCCGAGCGGCGGGCTCGGGGCCAGCGGGCCGAGGTGGAAGACCATGCGGGCCTCCACGTTGCCGACGTTGCGGAAGCGGTGCCGCATGTGGGACGGGATCAGGAGCCCCTGCTCGGGCCGCAGTTCATGGGGCTCACCGTCCAGGTCCACCTCGAGCTGCCCGCACACCACGTAGATGAACTCCTCGGAGTACGGGTGGTAGTGCTCGGCGATGCGGTCGCCGGGCTGCACGATGGCCACACCCATGAAACCGCTGGTGGAGCCGACCGTGGTGGGGGTGAGCAGGGCGCGCAGATCGCCCCCGCGCCGGGTGTTGGGCTCGACCTCGCTGAGGTCCACCACTCCGGGATGACGTTTGATCACGAGGTTCCTCCGAACATGTGCTGCTTCGACATGAGGGCGTGGCCGGTCACGGCCCGAGCAGGTGGATCAGGCCTCGGGCGCGCGGCGGTCGGTGACGAGGTCCATGCGGGAGACCGCGAGGAGGTGGGCGGGGGTGCTGTCCCGCAGGGCCGGACCGTCCACCCCGAGGGCTTCGCCGTCGAGGAGCGCCGTCAGCTCGGCCGCCCGGCCGTGATCGGTGAGACCGAGCACCGGGCCGGGGTCGCCGTCGAGGGGGCCGCGCACGTCGACCAGGCGCATCACGACGTCGTCGCGCTGGAAGATGGTGCTGCGCAGCACCGGTCCCCGCGGATCGTCCGCCGCCGCCTCGTCCTGCCGGGCGAGCAGCTCGGCCAGCTGCATGCCGCGGCCCTCGCGGGCCGGGTAGTACAGCGCGTGCCGCACGGCCTCCGGGCTCTCCTGTCCGGCCGTCACATGGTGGACGGCGGGCAGCGCCGCGCGGGTGAAGAAGACCCGGGCGGACTCGGGGTCGTCCAGGTCCCGGTCCTGCTCCAGATAGGGGTTGATGGCTTCCTCGACGGCCCGCACCTCGGGCTGGCGGGCGACGTGGCGCAGCGCGGCGAGCAGGTCGCCCCGCACCTCGATGGCCCGGACGACCCGGTTGCCGTGCATGAAGAGGGAGGTGCGGATCAGCCGGGTGGTGTCGTCGACCCGCGGTTCCGGCGAGGTGTAGCCGGCGAGGATCTCGGCGACGGTGGTCTCGCTGCCCGGCTTGACGGTGAAGGTGAGCGCGTGGCGGATGACCCCGTCACCGATCCTGGGCGCCGCCTGGAGTCGGCGCTTCCCGGGCCCGGTCGGCACCGCCGGGCCGCCGGTCTCGCGGACGATGTGGAAGCGCAGCGACCGGGTGTCCCGGACGCAGCTGTGCAGCGGCTGCACCATCCGCACGTGTTCCTCGCTGTTGACCCAGGTGAGGAACGGCGGGGCGCTCTCCCACTCGCTGGTGATGAGCCACTGGGAGGGGTTCTCGATGGACTGGCACAGCTGGTCGCTGACATGTCCGGGAACGGAGGCGACCTGACTGCACAGACTCTCGTACGCCTCCAGGAACTGCTGCTGGGCCCCGTCGTAGACGTCGACCAGCAGGACGACACGGAGCCTGGAGCCGTCGAACACGGACTGGGAGACTCGCTGCGACGCCTGTTGCGTGGGCGCTTTCGAAACACGGTCGGACGTGGTGGTCATCCTGCGCACATCTCCTTCGGGGGCTAAGGCGGGCGAACGTCGGCCACGGGGCGTGACGTCGGCGTTCCTCGATCGTCAGCCCGCCCCGGGAAGCGCGCGACTCGTATGCACCGTGGGGGTGACCGGCGGCCCGGGAGCCGGGCGGGGCGGGGCGGGTGAGGGGGGCTCAGAGGAGGTGGGCGAAGACCACGAGGTTGTCCGTGTAGTCCTTCGCCGAACGGTCGTAGTCACCCGCACAGGTGATGAGCCGCACCTCGGGCCGGGCCGTGTCGTCGTACACGCGCCGGCTGGGGAAGTTGTCCTTCTCGAACGTCTCCACGCTGTCGACCACGAAGGACGCTCGGCGCCCGTCGGCGCGGTCGACGTGGAAGACGTCCCCCTCCTCCAGTTCGCCGAGGTTCACGAACACGGCCGCCGACGTCTTCGTGTCGACGTGGCCGGCGATGATCGCGGTGCCCGGTTCCCCGGGGGAGACGCCCTTGGCGTGCCAGCCGACGAGGTTGGTGTCGCCGGCGGGAGGAGGTTCGAGCCGGCCGGTGGGGCCGATGACGAGGTCCGTGAAGGGGGCGTCGACCCCGATCTTCGGAATGAGCAGGCGTTCGGGTCTGGACCGCGGCAGTTGCCTGCCGGCCGGCTGCCCGGCCGCCTGTCCGGGCGGTGCGGGTGGAGCCGATACGGCGGTGGGCAGGGCCCGCGGCGGCCGGGGGGCGTCGGCGGACGACCCGTCGTTTCCGCCGAACAGGATCACGGCCAGCACCAGGAGTGCCGTGGCGGCCAGCATCAGCTTGGTGTGGGACCCGTCCCCGGTCGGGGCGGGATCGTCCTGGCCGGGACTGTCTGCGGGGGGAGAAGGACGAACTGCCATCGGGCACCACCTCACCAGGGCACGGCAGCAAATCAGGCGGACGGGGCACGGGGAGGGCCGGCCGGGCCGCCACGCGGCACACGCGTGGCGGCCACGGCGGCTATCGCGTCCGGCATCGGTCAGGCCATGCTTCCGGCGAACTTCTTACGGCGTGCCGCGTACAGGCCGGTTCCGGCGACCACCAGCATGGCGAGGCCGCCCGTGGTGACCGCCGGGGAGGCGAGCCCGCCGCCGCCGGTGTGCATGCCGCCGCTGGGCTTCTCGTGGCTGCCGCTCCAGCCGCCACCGTCGTGCTTGCCGCCACCGGACTCCCGGCCCTGCTCGCTGTCCTTGTCCTTGTAGGTCTCCGGGTCGTACTTGGGGTTGGTGTGCTCCTTGCTGTAGGAGGAGTCCGACGAATCCCAGTCGTCCCCGGCCGCGTGAGCGCCGGGTGCGCCGAGAACGAGGACGGCCGAGGCCGCCGCCGTGGTCAGGAGGATGCGGGCAGAGCGCATGTGACGTTCCTTCCGTCGGTGGCCGGGCAGCTGCTGCTTCGTCAGCTGAGGTGGCCCGCCCCCGACGTGATCCACCGTCAGTCACCCGGGCGTCCGCCACCACTCAAGGCGCTCACCCGGGTGAACACACCCGCATCCGGGGGAATGTCAGACGGATCCGAGCAGGGTGCTCAGCACCTGACGCAGCGTCGATTCGGCATCCGCGACCGGCCCCTGCGACCGCCAGGCCACGAACCCGTCGGGCCTTACCAGTACGGCGCCTTGGGGCGTCGTACCGTGCGCGGCCGACCAGTCCGTGCCGCCCTCGGGCGTCAGCTCGGCGCCCGGTCCCTCGCCCAGCCGGTACGACGTCAGCGGGACGCACGTCTCCGCGGCGAGGCGGACGGCGGCCTCGTGCCAGCCGCTCGCTGCCTCGGCGTCGCTGAGCAGGACGAGCGAGCGTTCGTAGAGGTCCAGGGTGGAGATCCGTTCCCCTTGGTGGCGCACCGCCAGGTGCGGTGCCCGGCTGCCGGGTTCGCCGGACAGGTCGAGGCGGTCCGGGACGACCGGGGTCGCGGGATCGGCGCCCACGACCGCGCCCTGCGGATAGCGGTAGCCGAGGGCCACGTTGAGGATGCCGCGCTGCGGGCCGCCACCGGTGCCGGGGGGCGGGGCGTAGCCGGGGTGGCTGTGCTCGGCCGACCGGGCGGCGGCGCGGGCGCTGGTCGCCTCCGCCACCGGGCGCCGCTCGGCGTCGTAGGAGTCGAGGAGCGTCTCCCCGGCCCAGCCGCCGAGGACCGCGGCGAGCTTCCAGGCGAGGTTGTGCGCGTCCTGGATACCGGTGTTGGAGCCGAACGCCCCGGTGGGGGACATCTCGTGGGCCGAGTCGCCGGCCAGGAAGACGCGCCCCGACCGGTAGCTGCGGGCGACGCGCTGGGCGGCGTGCCAGGGGGCCCGGCCGGTGATCTGTACGTCGAGATCGGCGACGCCGACCGCGCGGCGGATGTGGTCGATGCACCGCTCGTCGGTGAACTCCTCCAGCGTCTCGCCGTGTTCGGGGTGCCAGGGGGCGTGGAAGACCCAGTTCTCCCGGTTGTCGACGGGCAGCAGGGCGCCGTCGGCCTCCGGGTCGGTCAGGTAGCAGACGATGAACCGGCGCTCGCCGACGACGTCGGCGAGGCGGCGGGAGCGGAAGGTGATGCTGACGTTGCTGAACAGGTCACCGGGACCGCTCTGGCCGATGCCGAGCTGCTCGCGGACGGGGCTGCGGGGGCCGTCGGCGGCGACGAGGTAGTCCGCCAGGACGGTGGTGTGCTCGCCGGTCTCCCGGCTCTTGAGGATCGCGGTGACGCCGGAGGGCCCGGAGTCGAAGGACAGCATTTCGGTGGCGTACCGCAGATCGCCGCCGAGCCGCGTGGCGTGGTCGAGGAGGACCGGCTCCAGGTCGTTCTGGCTGCACAGGCACCATGAACTGGGGCTGAAGCGGGCCAGTCCGCCGCCCGCGTCGATCTCCTTGAACAGCCACTCGCCCGCGTCGCCGACCAGGGTGGGCGTCTGCAGGATCCCGTGGTTGTCGGCCAGGGTGGCCGCGGCCTGACGGATCATCGGCTCGACGCCGGCCGTCCGGAACAGTTCCATGGTGCGCACGTTGTTGCCGCGGCCACGGGGGTGGATGGAGGTGCCGGCGTGCCGCTCCACCAGCATGTGCGGTACGCCCAGTCGGCCCAGGAAGACCGAGGTGGACAGGCCGACGAGGGAACCGCCGACGATGAGGACGGGGACCCTGTGGGTGGTGGGTTCGGCTTGGGCAGCTCTTTGGTTCATCACTCGCCTCCAGCGCGTCGTGTCCGCCGACTCGTCCGGGTGCGGCGGCGAGCTTCATGCATGCCCCGCGACACGACCACGGGCACAGGCTTCACCCGCTCAACACGCCCGGTTCCCCGAGTCGGCGGGCACTCGACGTGACGGCGGCTTCGACGCGCGCGGGGCCCCGATGCCGTACGGCATCGGGGCCCCGGAGGATCGGTACTGCGCCGGCGGCTCCTTGATGTGCGAGCCGCCCAGTGCGGCCCTCAGCCTCGTCGCCATCCTGGGAACGCCTTGGCTTCGAGGCTCGAGAGCCGCACTGACCTGCGAACTTCGTCTACCACTACCCGCCAGTTCGTGTCTGCCGGGTCTCTTTCGACCATGTCTACGATATGAAGCGTAACCATGTCGGCTCAGGATGTCTACTCTGGCAAGAGTAGATTTGCTGGCCCGGACCGCAGGCCGGTTCCGGGACTGAATAGGATCTGCTCTCATGTCGAACCCTGACGAGCTGCTCGTCGCCCTCTCCACCGCTGTGGAGTCCGAGCGAAGCAATCAGATGTCGTTGACCGTGGTCGTCGGCGGTGCCGTCATCACCGGCCGGCTGGCTCCTGAGGCCGTGTGGCGGGAGCGCGTGGCGGAGGTGCTGAAGGACTCGGACCGCCTCGGCCCGTTCTCCGACGTCTTCTCCCGTGACCCGGGAGGGGACCGGCCCGACCACGACGGGGCGCCCGCCCAGCCCACCCATCTGCACTTCCATCTCGCCCGGATCCTGCAGGGAAGCCTCGGTATCCCGGAGACGGGAGGCATGTACCGCGTCGCGATCAAGGACGTCAGCGCGTGGACCGTGGGTGATCTCAGCTACTTCGACCAGTAGAACGAGACCGGGGGCCCGGTCCGGCCGGGCCCCCGCTCTCGCCGCTCACTGTCTCGGGAGCGGGGCCTCCGGGTTGCCGTAGTAGGCGTCGGGGCCGTGTTTGCGGGTGTAGTGGCGCTCCAGGAGGTGCTGGGGCGGTGGGGCGGTCGGGTTGAGGGACATGGTGTGGAGGGCGATGTCGGCGACGGCCTCGCAGATGATCGCGTGTTCCAGGGACTTGCGGGCGGTGGCGCCCCAGGTGAAGGGGCCGTGGCCGGCGACGAGGGCGGCGGGAACCTCGACGGCCCGCTGATCATCTCCGTCCAGCAGATCCACGATCACTTGGCCGGTGTTGTACTCGTAGTCCTTGGCGCACTCCTGCTTGGTGAGGTCGCGGGTGACGGGTATGGGTCCGTTGAAGGTGTCGGCGTGGGTGGTGCCGAGGACGGGGATGTCGCGGTGGGCCTGGGCGAAGGCGACCGCGTGGGTGGAGTGGGTGTGGGTGACCCCGCCGATGGAGGGGAACGCCCGGTAGAGGCAGCGGTGGGTCTCGGTGTCGGTGGACGGACGCAGGTGGCCTCCGACGACCGCGCCGTCGGACAGACGGACCGTCACCAGGTCGTCGATCGTCAGAGCCTCGTAGGGGACCCCGGAGGGCTTGATGACGAAGACTCCCGCCTCGCGGTCGACGCCGCTCACGTTGCCCCAGGTCAGGGTCGCGAGGCCGACCTGGGGGATGGTGAGGTTGGCCTCCAGGACCTCCTGGCGCAGACCCTCGCGGACACGCACGCTCTTGTCTCCCTCGATGCCGGTCACAGGGCCTGGGCCAGTCGGTGGTAGGCGGCGTTCCAGCGGATTTCCTTGGCGAACTGCTCGGTGCGGGTGTTTTCGTCGATGGTGAGGAGTTCGACGCCGGCCATCGAGGCGTAGTCGGTCAGCGTTTCGAGGTCGACGGCGGAGCTGAGGACGGTGTGGTGCGGGGCGCCGGCCAGCAGCCAGCTCTCGGCCGACTCCGCGAGCGAGGGGCGCGGCTTCCACACCGCCCGGGCCACGGGGAGCTGAGGCAGGGGCTCGCTGGGGCCTACGACGTCCACGGCATTGGCGGTCAGCCGGAAGCGGTCGCCGAGGTCCGAGAGGCCGACGACCACGGCGGGGCCTTCGGCCGCGTCGAAGACCAGGCGGACCGGGTCCTCGCGGCCGCCGATGGACAGCGGGTGGATCTCGCAGCTGGGGCGGTCGGCGGCGATGGAGGGGCAGACCTCCAGCATGTGCGCGCCGAGCACGCGGGGGGTGCCGGGGCCCAGGTGGTAGGTGTAGTCCTCCATGAAGCTGGTGCCGCCGGGCAGCCCCTGGCCCATGACCTTCAGGGTGCGCAGCAGGGCGGAGGTCTTCCAGTCGCCCTCGCCGCCGAAGCCGTAGCCGTCGGCCATCAGGCGCTGGACGGCCAGGCCGGGGAGCTGGCGCAGGCCGCCGAGGTCCTCGAAGTTGGTGGTGAAGGCGGTGAAGCCGCCCTCGGTGAGGAAGGTGCGCAGGCCGATCTCCTGGCGGGCCGCGTACAGGAGGGAGTCGTGGCGGATGCCGCCGGGGCGCAGGGCGGGCACGACGTCGTAGGACTCGACGTACTCGGCGGCGAGTTCGGCGGCTGCCTTGTCCTCGACGGCGTCGACGACGGCGACCAGGTCGTTGACGCCGTAGGTGTTGACGGAGAACCCGAAGCGCAGCTGGGCCTCGACCTTGTCGCCTTCGGTGACGGCGACGTCGCGCATGTTGTCGCCGAAGCGGGCCAGGCGCAGGGTGCGTGAGGCGTGGCGGCCCAGGGCGGCGCGGGTCCAGGCGGCGATGCGGCGGATGACGCGGGGGTCGGTGGCGTGTCCGGCGACGATCTTGCGGTCGACGCCGACGCGGGATTCTATGTGGCCGAACTCGCGGTCGCCGTGGGCGGCCTGGTTGAGGTTCATGAAGTCCATGTCGATGCTGGGCCAGGGCAGCGACAGGTTGTACTGGGTGTGCAGGTGCAGCAGGGGCACGTCCAGGGCGCTGAGGCCGGCGATCCACATCTTGGCCGGGGAGAAGGTGTGCATCCACACGATCACGCCGACGCAGCTGTCGGAGGTGGTGGCTTCCAGGCACATCCGGCGGATCGAGTCGGCGTCGGTGAGGACGGGCTTCCACACGATGCGGGCCGGGATCTTGCCGGGGCCGCCGAGGATGTCGGCGATGTTCTTGGACTGCTGGGCGACCTGCTGCAGGACGTCGTCGCCGTACAGGCCCTGGCTGCCGGTCAGGAACCAGATCTCCTGACCGGAGTGGGCGGTGATGTCGGTGGTGGTGTTGCTGTCCATGACGGTTTTCCTTTCAGGAGGAGGTGGAGACTTCGGTACGCAGGCGGCGCAGGCGGCGCATGACGTCGTTGGTGCCGCGGCCGAAGTAGTCGTGCAGCACCTGGTATTCGGCGTAGAGACGGTCATAGGCCGCGGCGCGCTCGGGGTCCGGCTGGTAGACGCCGCGGTCGGCCTTGCCCATGGACCGGGCGGCGGCCTGGATGTCGGGGTATGCCCCGGCCGCCACCGCGGCGTGCATCGCCGCACCGAGGGCCGGGCCCTGGGTGGAGCCGATGACGCCCAGCGGGCGACGCGTGACGTCGGCGTAGATCTGCATCAGCAGCGCGTTCTTCGTCAGGCCGCCTGCGATGATCAGTTCCGCCACCGGCACGCCGGCGGCCTCGAACGCCTCGATGATGATGCGGGTGCCGAAGGCGGTGGCCTCCAGCAGGGCGCGGTAGATGTCCTCGGGGCGGGTGGACAGCGTCTGGCCGACCAGCAGGCCGCTGAGGTCGTGGTCGACCAGCACCGAGCGGTTGCCGCTGTGCCAGTCCAGAGCCACGAGTCCGTGCTCGCCGACCTTCTGCCGGGCGGCCAGCTCGGTCAGGTACTCGTGCGCGGACTGCCCGGCCGCCGCGGCCTTCTCGGCATACTCGGCGGGGAATCCGGTGCGGACGAACCAGGCGAAGATGTCGCCGACGCCGCTCTGCCCGGCCTCGTAGCCCCACAGGCCCGGCAGGATGCCGCCGTCGACGACCCCGCACATGCCGGGTACGGTGCCGAGCTGGTCGGAGCTCATCACATGGCAGGTGGAGGTACCCATGATGGCGACCATCTGGCCCGGCTCCACGGCCGCTGCCGCGGGGGCGGTGACATGCGCGTCGACGT
Source organism: Streptomyces sp. NPDC048523 (assembly GCF_043199815.1). Classification (NCBI taxonomy): domain Bacteria; kingdom Bacillati; phylum Actinomycetota; class Actinomycetes; order Kitasatosporales; family Streptomycetaceae; genus Streptomyces; species Streptomyces sp. NPDC048523. The sequence continues at coordinate 454,689 of NZ_JBICWQ010000005.1, forward strand.
TGCCGACGCAGACCGTGATGCCCTCGGGCAGCCCCGTCCAGGCGGCGGCCTCAGCGGTCAACGTCCCGGCCCGATCGCCGAGTTGCCCGATCGGCTGGTCCAGCTTGTCGGTCACGAAACCGGCGAAGTCCGGGTGCAGGGTCCCCAGATGCGCGGGCGACGGATAGCCCCCGTCCTGGTACTGGCCCTTGTAACCGGCGGTGCAGGCGTTGCGGACGTACGTGCCGCACAGCTGCCACACGATCCAGTCCGCCGCCTCCACCCACCGCTCCGTGCGGCGGTAGATCTCCGGGTCCTCCTCCAGGACCTGCAGCGCCTTGGCGAACTCCCACTCCGAGGAGATCTTCCCGCCGTAGCGGTGGAGCCACGGCTCCTTCGTCTCGGCGGCCAGTGCGTTGATCCGGTCGGCCTGGCCCTGCGCCGCGTGGTGGCGCCACAGCTTGACGTAGGCGTGCGGGCGGGTGGTGTACTCGGGCAGCTCGCACAGGGGCGTGCCGTCCGCGAGCGCCGGCAGGACCGTGCAGGCGGTGAAGTCGGTGCCGATGCCGATGACCTGCTCGGGCGCCACACCGGCGCGGGCGAGGGCCTCGGGTACCGCGGTGCGCAGCACGTCGATATAGTCCGAGGGCACCTGAAGGGCCCAGTCCGGGGGCAGCCGGGTGCCGTCCGGCAGCTCGCGGTCCAGGACCGCGTGCGGGTAGACGTGCTCCGCCGACGCGAGCTCCTCGCCGTCACGGACGCGGACGACGACGGCACGGCCGGACAGGGTGCCGTAGTCGACACCCACGACGCAGGGTTCCTCGGGCATGGCGCCCCACCTCTCTTGTTCGATATCTCGACCACTGTTCGGGATCTAGAGCAGAGGATAAGGGGTCCGGCCTCGGCCGGACCCCTCCACGGGTCAGTTAATCCGCACGACCTGCCACAGTTCGTCATCGGCGCCGTTGTCCGCCGACTGCACGATCAGCGCGCCATTGGCGGTGGAGGCCGAGGCGACGTCCGCCACCAGGCCGCTGCCGCTGTTGACGAGCTTGTAGTAGCCGCCTCCCGCGTCCGTGAGCGTCCACTGCTGGGAGCTCGCGGTGGACGACGCCTTCTGGACGACGGCCGCGCCGGCCGGACAAGAAGATGATCGCGGAGACGGCGGTGACGCGACTCGCACCGGCTCGTCCCGCGGGCGAGCACTATGGGACGGCAGGCCGGGGACACGGCCGAGTGGGCGGCATCACCACCCCTTTTGCACTAATTGGGGAACGCGGAGGATTCCCCACCCCTCCTTCTGTGTGAAGGAAACCGCACAGGTAGGAAATCGGGGATCAACCGGTATGGGTCTGACCAGCGAGACGACCGTGTATGTGATGGCGGCACTCGCCGCCGTGTGTGTGGCACTGCTGGTCTGGTGGTGGCCACGGTTCGCCCGGCAGGGGCTGCTGCAGGTGCTAGGACGCCTGGTGGCCCTCGGTACGACCCAGGTGGTGATCGTCGCCGCGTTCGCCTGCTGGCTGAACTCGTCGTACCAGTTCTTCGGATCCTGGGGCGAACTCTTCGGCCACGTGGAGACGGCCCCCGTCGGGGTCACACAGGCGGGGAACTACGGAGGCACCGCCGGCGCGGGGACGGTGGACGGTGTCGCCGTGAAGGGCGCCCTGGTGCAGCCCGCCACCGACGAGCAGCTGCGCCGGGTCAGCGGACTGCCCACCGGCCCCGCCGCGGTGAACGGGCGGGTGGAGTCCGTGAAGGTCATCGGCCGCCGTACGGGCGTGGTCGACCCGGCGTTCGTCTACCTGCCGCCGCAGTACTTCCAGAAGGCGTACCAGCGCCAGCGCTTCCCGGTGATCGTCGCGCTCAGCGGTTACCCGGGCAGCATCTTCAACCTCGCGCAGTATCTGCGGGTGTCCCAGACGGCCGGGGCACTGCAGAAGAGCGGGCAGATGCAGCCGACGATCATGGTGATGATCCGGCCGACGATCGCCCCGCCGCGCGACACCGAGTGCGTGGACGTGCCGGGTGGTCCGCAGACCGAGACCTTCCTGGCCAAGGACCTCCCCGACGCCCTGAAGTCCGCCTACCGGGTCGGCCATGACGCCAGCGCGTGGGGGGTCATGGGCTATTCCTCCGGCGGCAGTTGCGCCCTGCAGCTGACGATGCGCGATCCGCAGGTGTACACGACGGCCGCCGCCCTGTCGCCCGACTACAAGGTCAAGGACGACCCGACGACCGGCAACCTCTTCGGCAACGGCCCGGAGCGCACCGAGCGGATCAACGGCCACGACCTGATGTGGCGGCTCAAGCACCTGCCCGTCCCCGCGGTCTCCGTCCTGGTGGCCGAGAGCAAGCACGGCGAGCGCGGCTATCCGCAGACGCAGGCCTTCATCAGGGCCGTCAAGGCGCCCATGCGGGTCGCGTCGATCGAGCCCGAGCACGGCAGCCACAACTTCCCCACCTGGGTCCAGGAGATGCCCCCCGCCCTGAAGTGGATGAACCAGCAACTGACGTTCCCCCAGGACGTCGTGCCCCGCCACCACAAGAAGGGCACGGTGGTCGCCGACCCACCGAAGCCCGGTCACGACCCCCTGCGCGCAGACGGCCCGGAGCCCACGCCGACGACCAGGACGCGCAGGTAAAGGTTGCCCCGGCCATCTGCGGCCGTCTGCGGGGAAACTCAACCACCAGAACCCCAAAAACTATGGCAAAGCAGTCTGGGAAGAGGGCGGTTGACCATGCCATCGTGCGGGCCATGACGACATCGCACCTCCTCGACGACCTGGACGACCCGGACGACCGGTCCCGCCGTGCCCTGCGCCCGATGGCGAACAAGGTGCCCGAAGTGACCGCCTGCTTCTGGGTCATCAAGGTGCTGACCACCGGCATGGGAGAGACGGCGTCCGACCTCCTGGCCCGCGTGCTCGGCCCGGTCCCGGCGGTCGCCGCCGGCGCCGTCGCCCTGGTCGCCGCCCTGGCCCTCCAGCTGGCCGTCCGTCGTCACATCGCCTGGGTCTACTGGACCGCCGTCGTCATGGTCAGCATCTTCGGCACGATGGCGGCCGACGTCCTGCACGTCGGCCTCGGCGTCCCCTACGCGGTCTCGGCTCCGGCGTTCCTCGCCGTCCTGGCCGCCGTCTTCGTCCTCTGGTACGCGAGCGAGCGCACGCTGTCCATCCACAGCATCCGCACCCGCCGCCGCGAGACGTTCTACTGGGCGGCCGTCCTCGCCACGTTCGCCCTCGGCACCGCGGCGGGCGACCTCACCGCCACCGCCGGCCTCGGCTACCTGGGTTCGGTCCTCCTCTTCGCGGCCGCGATCTGTGTGCCCGCACTGGCCCACCGCTTCAGCGGCCTGAACGCGGTGACCGCCTTCTGGGCCGCGTACGTCATCACCCGCCCCCTCGGTGCCTCGCTCGCCGACTGGATGGCGGTGAACCGCTCCCGCGGCGGCCTCGCGCTGGGCCTGGAGCCGGTCACGCTGGCGTGGACACTCGCCATCCTGGGCTTCGTGGCCTACCTGGCCGCGTCACAGCGCGACGGGCGTGGCGCCGCGGCGGCCTGACCGTCGTACGGCGGTCCTCCGGCGGGGCGGCCGTCGTCCGTTGTCCTTCGGCCAGGTCAGCGGACGCCCGCCGCGTCGAGCAGGGTGGTCACCGTGGGGGCGACGAGCCCCGGCAGCTTGTCGGCTCCGATTCCCGCCCGTGCGCTGGCACCGTCGAAGACCAGGCTGAGCTGCCGGGCCAGCAGGTCGGGATCGCCGGCCCCGCCCTGTTCGGCCTCTCCGCGGAAGTAGGCGGTCAGGTTCTCCTTGACCCGGTGGGCCACCCGGCTCGCGGGATGGTTCTGATCCTTGAGCTCGATCTGTGCGGCCAGGTAGGGACAGCCGTGGAACTCGGGCGCGGCCGACTGCGACTCCACCTGTGCGAAGACGTGCAGGATCCGCTCCCGGGGCGAACGGTCGTCGTCCGCCGCGGGCAGGAGGGTCGCCACATAGTCGGAAGTACGCTGCTCCAGACTCGCGGCGAGCAGCTCGTCCTTGCTCTCGAACAGCTGGTACATGGAGCGCTTGGACACCCCCGCCGCCTTGCACAGCGCCTCGACGCCGATGTTGACACCGGATCGGTAGGTCAGCGCGGCCGCCGCGTTCAGCAACCGCTCTCGGGGGCTCGGCTTCGCTTCGGTGGTCATACTGCGAGATTAACCCGATTCCGACAGAATAAAAACTGATCGGTTTCCAGGGGTGTCGGCCGGGGAGCATGGTGAGATGCCCGACTTCACGGATCCACCGCTCGTGGTCGACAACCGCGGCAACGCCCTGGTCACGTTCGTCCGCGGCACAGAGGGAGCGCCACCGGGTGACGCCCCGCTTCCCGCGTCGTTGGTCGCCCTCTGGCACGCCGACCGTGTCCTCCTGGTCCTCGACCGGTACCGCCGGCACTGGGAACTGCCCGGTGGGCGCATCGAGGACGGGGAATCTCCTCGTCAGGCGGCCGCACGCGAGCTGTCGGAGGAGAGCGGTCAGGTGTCCGACGGCCCGCTCCGGTTCATCGGATACGCGGGCTTCGTCCTCGCGCCGGACCGTCGAGCCGAGTACGCGGCCCTGTTCGCCGGCAGCACCACCACGATCCGGGGTTTCCAGGCCAACGAGGAGATCATGGCGATCCGCTGGTGGAACCCGGGCCCCCGGGAACCGTTGCCCGCGGGTGTTCACCCCCTGGACGCTCACCTGGCCCGACTCACACGCGACTGAGACACGACCCGGGGGGCCGGCGCTCACCGGGAAGCCGTCCGGCGTGAGACCGGCTTTTTTCGCGTGCCCCTTGTCATCACCGACACGTCCGGCTTCTGTGGCAGCCCCGGACTCGGCTCATCCGGAGCACAGGGCCGTCATCCCGGCCGCCCTCGGCGCGGTCGACGACCTGCGGGGCTGGACGGACGGGGGCCGTGTCGTCGTGTCGTGGTGCCGGAGATCGCGGGGGAACCGCCTACCGCCTGGGCGCGGCCCAGTCCGTCCGTGTCCGCTGCCAGGCGCTGACGCTCGACCCTGCCCTCGCCGACGCCGTGACCGCAGCGTTTTTCCGCCGGTGTGGAGCTCTCTCCCTCGGAGCCGGGCTCGGCCGGTCCGTCCGGCCAACTCAAGCTCACCGTCCGGGCGTTGCTCGTTCGCAGAGGGAACGACGGCAACGCCTCTTTGCCCATACTTTAGTCTGGGGCCCGCGTCGGCAGCTGGTGGAACGTCTGTCGCAGTCTCAGAAGGGGGTCGCCTCATGGCGGATGAATTCAAGGTCGATCTCGGCCAATTGGACTCTTTTGGCCGGGTATTGAAGCAGTCTGTGATTGATCTGGAGGAAGCCCGCAAAGCGCTCTCCGCTGTCGGCGCCGAGCAGATCGGAACTCCGCGGCTGGACGAGGCGTGTGAAACCTTCCAGAACAAGTGGAAGTACGGAACCGGCCAGTTGAAGGACATGATCAAAGCGGTGGACGAAGGCGTGGAAAAGACCGCGCTGAGCTACAAGCAGTTCGAGGAGAACCTCTCGAAGGCCCTCAAGAAGATGGAAGAGACCAACGCCGCGAATACCGGGGGGAAGTAACCGGTGGCCGACAACCCCTACCCGAGCCTCGGCTGGAACCCGGTCCCCGGCGTACCCGAGCAGGTCACCTCCCTCCACCGCAAGGTGAAGTCCGCGGCCGACACCCTCAACAACTGCCACCGTCAGATCGAGTATCTGCTCGGAGCGAGTTCCAGCTGGCAGGGAGACGCCGCGAGCGCGTTCCGCGACACCCTGGACGGCGACCTCAAGACCGCCATGAGGAACGCCGGGCAGTCGCTCGAGAAAGCCGCCGCGGCGCTCGGCACATGGGAAGGCGACCTCACCTCCCACCGCGACCTGGCCAAGAAGTACGACGATGCCGCGCGCGAGAACAAGGCCGACGCCGACAAGGCCCGGAGCCGCTACGACCAGGCCAAGGGGAACCCGGACCTCAAGCTCGCCGGCAAGGAATACCCCAGCCAGGCGGAGGCGGATGCCGCGACGGAGCGCCTGCGTACCGCCGAGCGCGAACTGAACGAGGCCACCACCCACCTCAACACCGCCAACACCGCCTACAACGACGTCATCGCGAAGGCGAAGGAGTTGGAGGGCACCCACACCGACGCGGCCGAGGCCGTCGCCCGCACCCTCGACGAGGCCGACGACAAGCTGGCCCCCAAGGAACCGGGGTGGTTCAGCAAGACCCTCAGCGCCATCGGCGAGGGCCTCAAGGCGGTCGGCGAGTTCCTCGTGGAGCACGCCGGAACGATCGGCGCCATCGCCGGGCTGCTGGCCCTGCTCCCCACCCCGCTGGCGCCGGTCTTCGCGGGTATCGCGGTCGCGGCGAGCGCGGTGTCCATGGCCAAGAACCTCGCCAGCGAGGACTTCAGAGACTCGCTGATGGGCGAGTACGGCTGGAAGGAGGGCGCGTTCGCGTGGGGCTCCATGGTCGGTGACACCCTCGGCATGGTGCCCGGAGTCGGCGCCCTCGCCAGGGCCGGCAGCGAGGCGGGTCTCGCGGCGGCGGTCGCACGAGAGGGCGGCGAGGCCCTGTCGGTCGGCTCGAAGCTGGGGGCATTCGGCAGGGAGATCGTGCCCGCGTTCAACTTCAAGGCTCTCGACGTGGCGACCGACCCCGCGACCGGAGCGCTCCAGTACGGCATCAACGGCGTCAACGTGGCGGCGAACATGGCGTCGTCCCTGGAAACCTTGGGTGTGTTCCCGAAGAACGGCCCCGGACACGACGCGTCCGAGATCACGAAGGGTGCGGCCGCCTCGACCGGCTTCAAGAGCGGCGCGCTGGCCATCGCGGAGGACATCGGTGAACTGATCGGAGGCATTCGGCTGTGAACGGATTCCTCGACACGGTGGAGGCCGAGCCCAAGCCGGAATTCTGGTACGGGCTGCCCTACGGATACCTCCGGCTGGACCTCCAGCCGTCACCCGAGGGCATCCAGGAGGTGGCCCGGCAGCTCGACGCACTGCCCGATGCCGTCCGGGACCGCGCCGACCAGGTGTTCCGGCTCTACTCCGTCGTCCTGACGATGCTGCGGAGCCAGGCCGTGATGGGGTGCGCTCTCGGCATGCACCCGGACGAGCGCGGCGAGCCCACGCTGTCCGTCCTCACCGTCTCCACCGTCCCGACTTCGGGAGCGCACCCCGAAGCCGTGCTCCTCCAGATGCTGGGGGACGGCGGGACGGGGCCGGACAACGGCATCGTGCCCGTGGAGCTGCCCGCAGGCACCGGATACCTGTGGGAGACGGAACGGACCACGGTCGCGCCGACAGCTCCCCCCGAGGGGCAGGAAGGCCCCGCGGAGGGGACCGTCTGGCAGGGCACGGTGGCGATCCCGGTTCCTCGCACCTCGTCGATCATCACCGTGCAGCTGGTCACCGCGTCGGTGGAGCTCGCCGACGACTACCGCGGCGTGCTGCTCGGCGTCGCGCGTACGGTGACGTTCGAAGACCCGGCGGCACCGGACCCGGCCGAAGTGGACAACGCGCCCGGGCCGTTCCCGGATTCCGGCTCAGGGGCAGAGGAAAGGAGCCCGTTCGGATGACGGAGCGAGATCGACGGAGAGATCATCTGGTCTCGGACACCCCGCCCGCGCCGTACCCGACCGACGGAACGGACTTCCGGGGCGCGGTGCGCTACCACTACGGCGTCACGCTGAAGAAATTCCTCAAGTTCTTCCCGGTGTTCCTGCTGCTGTGGGGCCAGATCTTCGTGACCCGGATCGGGTATCTGCTGCCGGTGGCCATCATCGGCATGCTCGGCCTCCTGTGGACGCTGTTCCTCTTCGCCGGTCGCATGGACCTGGCCCGGAAGTGCTCACGAGTGTTCAAGACCTACCCGCTGGAATTCCGCGCCCCGGTCGAGAAGATCGGCATGGAGTCGACCCACACCCTCTTCCTGCGCCTCGGAGATCAGAGCGGCACCCCCTTCACGCTGCGTGCGAGGGACGCCCTGGGCCGTGGTCGGTGGCCTGCCGGCATCACGGACGGCGTCTGGTTCGCCGGTGACGAGCCCTTCGGCGGCGCGATCATCGTGCCGGGCACCGGCGAGATGCTCTTCCTGCAGCCCAGGGACTGGGCCGCGAGGGACGAGGACCGCGACAACGCCGGACCGGAGCGGATCGAGAAGGCGGGGCGCGCAGGCATCAGGCGTCCCGCTCGTCTCAGGTAGTGCGCTGACCGGACGGAGCGGACGGGTCTGCGGGGTTCCCCTGCGGGCCCGTTCGCCGTACAGGATCCCGTGAGGGTCCGCAGCCCCCCCGACGGCGCAGTTCGGCGTTACGCGACCGCGGCGAGGGGTACCGGTGAGACGCGTGGACGCGTCAGGCGGCGGGGAGCGTCGGGGGGTTCGTCAGGGAGGCGGACATGGATGCTTCGGTGGACCGGATCGCCCGGCCGTGGGGAAGCCGGACTCCGTACGGCCGGCACGAGCCGTGGCCCGATCGCGTGGACGCCTTCCTGGAGGAGGGCGTCGACCAGGGCATGGTGCAGCGGTGGGTGCAGGCCGCGTCGATCCTGCACTCCGACGGGGACGCGATGGACATCGCGGTGATGGGCGGGCGGATGGTGGGCGTCCGCGGCCGGGCGCGGGACCGGGTCAACCATGGCCGGCTGGGCCCCAAGGACCTCTTCGGCTGGCAGGCGAACGCCTCGGCGGACCGGCTGACGACGCCGCTGATCCGGCGGGACGGCCGGCTCGTGCCGTGTGACTGGGACACCGCGATGCAGCGGATCGTCGCTCGCTCCCGGGAGTTGCTGGACGAGCGCGGCCCGGGATCGATCGGCTTCTACACCAGCGGGCAGCTGTTCCTGGAGGAGTACTACACGCTCGCGGTGCTGGCGAAGGCCGGGATCGGCACCAACCACCTGGACGGCAACACCCGCCTGTGCACGGCCACCGCCGCCGAGGCGCTGAAGGAGTCCTTCGGCTGCGACGGACAGCCCGGCAGCTACGACGACATCGACCACGCCGACGTGATCGCGCTGTTCGGACACAACATCGCCGAGACGCAGCCGGTGCAGTGGATGCGCGTCCTCGACCGGCTGGAGGGCGACGATCCGCCCCGCCTGGTGTGCGTCGACCCGCGCCCCACGCAGGTGGCGCGCAGAGCGGCCATACACCTGGCTCCGCGGCTCGGCACCAACGTGGCCCTGCTCAACGCGCTCCTCCACGAGATCATCCGTACCGACCGCGTCGACCACGACTACATCGCCGCCCACACCGTCGGCTTCGACGAACTCGCCTCCCGGGTGAAGAAGTGCACCCCCGCGTGGGCGGCCGGTGTCTGTGACGTGCCGGCCGCCCGGATCGGCGAGGCCGCGGAGATCCTCGGCACCGCCGACCGGCTGCTGTCCACGGTGCTGCAAGGGGTCTACCAGTCGCACCAGGCCACCGCCGCCGCCGTACAGGTCGACAACCTGCACCTGATCCGCGGCATGCTCGGCCGACCGGGCGCCGGCGTGCTGCAGATGAACGGCCAGCCCACCGCCCAGAACACCCGCGAGTGCGGAGCCGACGGCGACCTGCCCGGATTCCGCAACTGGCAGAACGACAGCCACGTCGCCGACCTGGCGAAGGTGTGGAACGTCGATCCCGGGACGATCCCGCACTACGCCCCGCCCACGCACGCCATGCAGATGTTCCGCTACGCCGAGCAGGGCTCCCTCCGCATGCTGTGGATCAGCGGCACCAACCCCGCGGTCTCCCTGCCGGAGCTGTCCCGCATCCGCTCGATCCTGGAGCAGGAGCGTCTCCTCGTCGTCGTCCAGGATCTCTTCCTCACCGAGACCGCGCAGCTCGCCGACGTCGTCCTGCCCGCCGCCACCTGGGGCGAGAAGACGGGGACGTTCACCAACGCCGACCGCACGGTCCACCTGTCCGACAAGGCCGTCGAACCGCCCGGCGAGGCCAGGCCGGACCTGGACATCTTCCTCGACTACGCGGCCCGCATGGACTTCCGGGACAAGGACGGCGGCCCCCTGATCACCTGGCACGACCCCGAGTCCGCCTTCGAGGCGTGGAAACGCTGCAGCGCCGGCCGGCCCTGCGACTACACCGGCCTCAGCTACGACCGGCTGCGCGGCGGCACCGGCATCCAGTGGCCGTGCAACGACGACGCCCCCGACGGCACGGAACGCCTCTACACCGACGGCATCACCTGGGCCCACCCGGACGTCTGCGAGAGCTACGGCAAGGACCTCGTCACCGGCGCCTCCCAGGAGGTCGTCGAGTACCGCTCCCTCAACCCCGACGGCAAGGCCATGATCAAGGCGGCCGGGTATCTGCCGCCCCATGAGACGCCCGACGACGCCTACCCCTTCCAGCTGACCACGGGCCGCACCCTCTACCACTTCCACACCCGCACGAAGACCGGACGTGCCCCGCAACTGAACGCGGCGGCCCCCGACGTGTGGGTGGAGGCGTCCGCCTCCGACGCGGCCGGGCTCGGACTGGACGAAGGGGACCTGGTCGAGGTGACGACGCCGCGGGGCGCCGTACGAGGACGACTGCGCCTCACCGACATCCGCCCCGGTCTGCTGTTCGTCCCCTTCCACTACGGCTACTGGGACACCAGGGCGGGGCACGCCCCGGACGGCGACACACCCGCCCGCGCAGCGAACGAGACCACCGTCACGGACTGGGACCCCGTCTCCAAGCAGCCCCTGTTCAAGACCGCCGCGGCCGCGCTGCGCCGGGTGGCACCCGCCGACGGCCACACCGCCCCGGCGCCGACCACCACCGCGTCCGCCCCCGCGCGCGCCGGCACCGTACCCGCCACGACCGGCGGCCCCAGCGCCCTGGCCACCCAGTCGGTCGCATCCTCCCGGGACCGCGACGAGGAGGGCACCGCATGACCGGCATCGACCTCACCCTGCGCGCGCTCCACCACGGCGAGCGGCACCTGGCCGAGGAGCTGACGACGGTGGCCGAACGCCACCGCACCGAACACGAAATCCACTACGTCGCCGCCGACCTCGCCCACTGGTCCCGCGAACACGCCCAACGCCTGGCCGACACCGGCCGGGACCGCGGCCTGCGCCTCGGCGACCTGTCGAAGGACCACTCGCCGGGCCTGCTGTCGGCGGTCCGGGAGAAGGCGGCCGAGTCACTCGGTCACCGGCCGGAGCCCGGTCTGCTCCTCCTGCGCGACCTGCGGGACCTCCATCTGGCCGCCGCGCAGAACTCCCTGTACTGGGAGATGCTCGCCCAGGCCGCACAGGCCACCCGGGACGACGGCCTCCTGGACCTGTCGTCCGCGTGCCATCCGCAGACCCTGCGGCAGATGCGCTGGACCAACACCATGATCAAGATCCTCTCGCCCCAGGTGCTGTCCAGCCTGTGACCCGGTGAGGGACGGCGGACCCGTCAGGGCCGGGGCCGCAGGGCTCGCCCCGGCGACGGCGGGCTCCCGCCGATGTCCCTGATCAACTCCGCGCACACGTCCCGGAGTTTGACGTTGCGGCGCTGTGAGGCGGCGCGCAGCAGGTTGAACGCCTCGTCGGCCACGCACCGCTGCTGCCCCATGATCAAGCCGATCGCCTGGTCGATGACACTGCGCGACTCCATCGCCGTCTGGAGGTCGGCGGCGTACTCCTGCGCGTCGGCGATGCGTTGCGCGAGTGCGAGGGCCCCGGTGGCCTGGGCGGCGAGCGCGCGCAGGCCGGCGAGGTCGGCGTCGGTGAACCCGGAGACCTTCGGCGAGTACAGGTTGAGGGCGCCGGCGGTGTGCGTGTGGGCGGCGATCGGCAGGGAGGCCGACGAACGCGTACCGCAGGCGGCCGCGTAGGCCGGATAGGGGCCCCAGCGCTCCTCGCCCAGCATGTCCGCGACGACGACTTCCTCGCCCGTGCGCAGCGCCTGGAGACAGGGCCCGTCGTCCTGCCCGTACTGGGCCTCGTCCAGTTCGGGAGCGCTCGTACCCACGCTGGCCACGGTCAGGGGCCGCCGCTGCCGCTCCAGGGTGATCCCGACCCCCTGGGCCATGGGCGCCATGGCCAGCGCACTCTCCGCGAGAGCCCGGAGGAACTGTTCGAGGGAGTCGGTGCTCACCAGGAGAGACGTCACGTCCGGCAGTGCATACGGTTGATCGGTCATGATCGCTGTGTCCTTCCGGGCGTGAGATCCGCCGGCCGGCGTGGTGGGGACCGCCAAAGACCACGGGGATCCAGCCCGAAGGGATACCTCCAGCGAGGTGGCCGACGCGCTCCGGCCAAAGACCTGAGTGACGGCCTGCTCCTCCCACTGTCCTCCCTTTTCCCGCGCACTCCTCTTTCCCGCGCACTCCTCGCTCGCAGGACCGCGGACGCAGGGCGTCGGCGGTCCTCAGACTGTCGGCTGAGTGCACCGTATGAGGGCTCACCCGCCCCGGTGATCATTGCGTCGCGCGGCTGTGCCACGCCGTCTTCATGCCGGTCGGCACCGCTTGACTGACGAGGGACCACCGTTCACGCAGTCAAAAGGAGTAGTGCATGTCGCAGCTCACCGACCCGGCCCCCGCTACCGTGTTTCCGCGTCTGGGCTGGGTTGACGACCTGCTGGTACCGGCGCTGCGGGCGGCCGTGGCCACCCTGCCCGCGAGCGAGAACAGGGTGGCCGGATACCACCGCGGCTGGTGGGAGGCGGACGGCACTCCGCTGGAGTCGGTCTCCGGTGGGGGGAAGACGGTCAGGCCCGCCCTGACCCTGCTGTCCGCGGTGGCGGTGGGCGGTACTGCGGACAGCGCGCTGCCGGGCGCGGTGGCCGTGGAGCTGGTGCACGATTTCACGCTTCTGCACGACGACGTCATCGACGGCGACGCCCTGCGCCGGCACCGCCCGGCCGCGTGGTCGGTGTTCGGCACCCCCGCGGCGGTACTGACCGGAGACGCCCTGCTGGTCGCGGCGGTCCGGACGGTCGCCGACGCCCCCTCGGAGCACGCGGCGGTGGCGGTCCAGGAACTCGTCGGCACGCTGGCGGACCTCGTCCGGGGACAGAGCCTCGACGTGGAGTTCGAGGAAGCGTCGGAGGTGTCGGTGGCGCAGTACCTGGCCATGGCGGAGGGCAAGACCGGGTCCCTGATGGGGTGCGCCTGCGCGCTGGGCGGGCTGCTGGCCGGTGCGCACAGCTCTCGGGTACGCGGGCTGCGGGAGTTCGGCCGCCGGCTGGGCACCGCGTTCCAGTGCGCGGACGACCTGCTGGGCATCTGGGGCCGTACGGCACGCAGCGGCAAGCCGGTCGGAGCCGATCTGGCGGCCCACAAGAGGTCGCTGCCCGTGGTGGCCGCTCTCGCGAGTACGGACCCCGCCGCACGGCACCTGCGGTCCCTGTACCGCCTGCCGCGCCCGCTGGACGGGCAGGAGGTGGAGCTGGCTCGGGAGCTGGTGGAGCAGGCCGGCGGGCGGCAGGCGGCCGAGGAGGAGGCACGCCGGCAGCTGGCGGCGGCGATGCGCGCGCTGGCGTGCGCCCAGCCGACGGCGGACACCTACCGGCAGTTGCAGGAGATCGCCTGGTCGATGATCCGGCGGGAGTCCTGACCGGCTCCCGCCTCCTCGCCTCCCCGGCTCAGGCGAAAGAAGGCGGCATGCGGGCGTGACTTCGCCATCCATGGGCCGTTGACCGTGCGGTGGCCGCCCCACGGTTGTGCCCGGCCATGCCGCCGCCACCACCCGAACGGGACATCTTCGTGACGAAACGCAGTGGAGTTGTGCAACAGACCGAACCCAGCGCGGCCTTCCCCGGTGACGGGCCGGCCGTGTCCGCCTACGGCCTCCAGGTCGTCCGAGGCAGCCACCCGGTCCTGTCGAACGTCACCTTCACCATCCCCCGTGGCTGCATCGTGGGTCTGCTGGGCCCGAGCGGCTGCGGGAAGACGACGCTGCTGCGGTCCGTCGTCGGCGTACAGCAGGCCACCGCGGGCCATGTCCAGGTCCTCGGGTACGCCGTCGGCGCGCCGCAGTTGCGCACCCGCGTCGGCTACGTCACCCAGGCCCCCTCGGTGTACGGGGACCTGACCGTGCTGGAGAACCTGCGTTATTTCGCCGCCGCGCTCGGGATGCGGGGCTGGCACCGGGAGGACGCCGTCGTCCGCGTGGTCAAGGAGGTCGACCTCGTCGGCTACGCGGACAAGCTCGTCACCCGCCTGTCGGGCGGCCAGTACTCGCGGGTCTCCCTGGCCGTGGCCCTGCTGAACAAGCCCGACCTGCTGGTGATGGACGAACCGACCGTAGGACTCGATCCGATGGTGCGCCGGGAGCTGTGGCTGGTGTTCCAGCGGCTGGCCAGGGAGGGCACCACCCTGCTGATCTCCAGCCACGTCATGGACGAGGCGGACCGCTGCGACCGGCTCCTGCTGATGCGCGCCGGCCGACTGCTGGCCAGCACGGATCGCGCCACGCTGCTGCGGCACACCGGCTGTACGGGGGTGGAAGAGGCGTTCATGCACCTGGTCGAGTCCGCGACCGCCGCCGAGGCGCGGGCCTGGCAGCGCGCCGCCGCGCAGAGCATGCTCCCCGAGCTGTCCGGCCTCATCGACCAGCCGGCCTCGCCCGACACGGAACGGGCCTTCTTCGCCACGGACGCCCGGCCGTGAACCGCGCCCGCCTGGCCGACCGGCTGCCGTTCTCCCCGAGCATCACCGGCGCCACCGCCGTCCGGGTCCTCCAGCAGGTCTCCCGCGACAAGGGCAGCACCGCACTGCTGCTGGGTATCCCCTGCATGCTGATGGTGCTGCTCAAGCTGATGTTCCACGGCTCCGAGCAGACCTTCCAGCGAGTCGGCCCCCAGGTCTTCGGCGTCTTCCCGGTCATCGTGATGTACCTGGTGGCCTCCGTCTCCACCCTGCGCGAACGCACCACCGGGACCGCGGAACGGCTGCTCACCATGCCGGTACGACGGCTCGACATCGTGCTCGGCTACAGCGTTGCCTTCGCCCTCCTGGCCCTGCTGCAGGCGGTGCTGTCCACGCTGCTGTCCGTCGGCCCCCTGGGCCTGGACATCAAGGGCCCCGCCTACCTGCTGATGGTCATCGCCATGCTCGGAGCCCTCCTGGGCCTGGCGCTGGGGCTGCTGGTGAGCGCCTTCGCCCGCAACGAGTTCCAGGCGGTGCAGTTCCTGCCGGCCGGGGTGCTGCCCCAGTTCCTGGTGTGCGGCCTGTTCGTGCCACGCGACGAGATGCAGGGAGCGCTGTCGGCCGCGGCCAGGATCATGCCGATGACCTACGCCGTCCAGGCCGCCGGCGAGGCCGCCACCCACTCCGGCGTCACCGGACTGTTCCTCCGGGACGCCCTGCTGATCCTGGCCTGCGTGATCCTGGTGCTCGTGGCCAGCGCCGCCACGCTCAAACGCTGACACACGTACGGCCCCCTGCCGGACGCCCGGGAGGAGGCCGTACGCGATGGGGCCCTCGCTAGTCCCGCACGCCCCACTGGAAGCCGCCGGAGATCGAGCCGCTGCGCGGGAACTCGAACGGCCCGAGGTGCAGAGGCCGTCCGTGTCCGCCCGGGTAGCCGCCCGGGCCGTCGTCGAAGCCGTCGCTCACGGTCCTGGGGTGAAGCGCCGAGGCGGAGGCGGCGGTGGCTGCGCCTCCCGCCGTCAGGGCCAGAGCGGCAAGTGACACGACGACCAGGCGGCGAAACCGCAATGACATGTAAATCCTCCCGGGATACAAATGGAGAATGGCGGGAAATGGAGCATTTTCACCCTAGCTGTTTCCGGGCGCGGTCCCGGACGGAAAATGCCGCGTTCCCTCGAAGGCAGGAAGGCGCGAAGGCACGAAGGCACGAAGGCACGAAAAAGAGAAAGTGAGAAAAGCATGACTGGAGCGGGCAGGACGGCGCTTTCCACGGGATGCGTCCTCCTCACGGTGCTGGCCTGCACGCCCATGGCCTGGGCCGGGCCACCCGTCCCCGGCCCGCCGTCCTACGAGATCCCCCGATGGCATCCGCCTGCTCCCACCCGATGGCAGCCGGCCCGTCGCCCCGCGGCCGACGTGACCGCCGCGGTCAACCGGCACCGCACCGAAGCGGGTTGCCCGCCGGTACGGCCGCGGGCCTCCCTCACCCGGGCCGCCCAGGCGCACAGCACCGACATGGCCCGCCACCGGCGGCTGACCCACACCGGCACGGACGGCAGCAGCCCGGCCGACCGGATGCGGGCGGCCGGATACCGCCCCGGCCGCACCGGCGAGGCCCTCACGGCCGGCCCCGCCACCGCCGGCGCCGCGGTCGCCCAGTGGATGGCCAGCGCCCCGCACCGCGCCATCATCCTCACCTGCGGCTACACCCACGCGGGCGTCGGCATCACCACCGGGCCGGGCGGTCCCTGGTGGACGCTGGACCTGGCCGCCCGGCGGTAGCGGGTGGTGGCTGGGTCCGTGCCGGATCAGCCGAGGTCCGTGTCCCACCACCAGGCGATGCCGGGGGCGCCCTCGACCGGGCCCGGCCGGGTGTCTGACGGCCCGTCGGCCCAGTTCAGCGAAGTGCCTTCCATCTCGTCCGGCCAGTGCCCGATGCTGAGATAGCGGGGTACCCGCAGCCCCCACTCGTTGTTGCCGCGCACTCCGTGACGCAGGCCCTGGAGGTAGGTCGCCAGATCCGCGCCGGCGGTCGGCCGGAGCCGGTCGTGCAACTCCAGGAAACGCAGCATCATCCGGTCGCGCAGCCTGTTGGCCTCCTCCGCCGCCTGTGGGAACGGCAGGCCCCGCTCGGCCATCAGCACCGAGTAGATGTTCTGGTCCGCGTGGTCGCGGGCCAGTTCCTTGCGCAGGGAGTGCCGGTCGTTGTCGAGGGAGGCCAGCATCATCGCCAGCTCGGTCATCGCCCGCACACGCGGATCGTGCAGGTCACGGTCGGGCACCTCGGCCCCGGTGGCCAGTTCCAGCAGGGCGAACGTCGGCTCCCCGCCCGCCGACAGCAAGCGCATGGCCAGGTACTCGTCCAGCCCCGGCATCCGGCCCGCGGCCTGGTTGCCGATCTGCCAGGCCACGCCCGAGAGCCAGGCCCGGTGAGCGTGCACGAACCGGCGGACCTGGGTGGGCGGCGCGAAGGAGCGGAAACGGCTCATGATGTCCTGCAACGCGCGGGCGTACCGGTCGTCGGGCAGGGCGGAGCCGCTCTCGCAGGCCCGCTGTACCTGGCCTGCCAGGGCGTTGAACTGTGCGGGACGGTTGCTGAGCGGTCCGTTGTCACAGCGGGCGTCGTCGAACGCGAAGCCCCAGTAGACCCATAGGGACGCGGCCAGCAGCCGGTCGTCCTCGGCCACCGGAGCGAACCGGGCGAAGAAGTCGGCGCTGTGCGTCGCCACGACCCAGGCCTCTTCCCGCTCCGACGCGCACATGCCACTGTCGGCGATCCACTGCACGGCCCGTTTCTCCACCTGGCGGACGCGGGGATGGACCGCGGATTCCAGTGGGCAGAAAAGGGGCGGCAGCTCCACGTCGGACAGACGGAATTCCATGGCAGCGTGAACCCTCCGGGGAAAGGACGAAGATCGGCCACGATCATCCGAGACGGGACAAGAGGATTCCGGTGAGGCGTGCCCGGTGGCCGCACGCATCCACCGAAGGAATGCAGTCAGGTGCGATGTTGACCGGAATGGGAATGTGCGAGTTCCGTGAGATCACACTTTCGGCGCCGCTGTGACCGGCTGGGATTCGCTTCGTTGAAGCGGGCATGCGATCTCGTACCCGCCTTGCTGCCACGGTCCTGCTCGTCGCTCTGGTCACCCTGCAAGGGGCTGCGCCCGCCCTGGCCGACGGACGGCAACCGAACACCCCCTCGGGTTCCGTCGACCCCTTCACCCCCTTCGCGCACGGCGCGTCGACACTCATCGACATGGCGGCACCGTTCGTGAACGCGGCCAGCGACACCGTGTTCCCGAGGGGGTGACGGGGCGTCGGGCTCCGTAGAGGCACGGTCCCAGGCCGCTTCCCGGCATCGATGCCGGGGCCATCACGTCCTGCCAGGTGCAACGCGCCGAGCTTCTTCACAGCGCATGTGCCGGTGCCGAAGAACGCGGGGCGCTGGATCCATGCGGTGCAGCACCGCATGGCCCGGGCGGGGAGCATCGATGTCGCGGTCGGCCCTCCACCGCCGTTCGAGGTGGATTTCCACACGGTCCGACGCGCGAAAATCTATCGTGGCCGGAGTAGACATTGGGTGCCGCCATGGTTATGGTTTCTCTCGTAGCCCAGAGAGACAGAAGGGCCCGGCAGACATGAACTGCCGGGCAGTAGCACGTAGTTGCAGTGCGCAGGACGGTCCGGTGGTGGAGTTCCGAAGCCAGGGTTTTTGCGGTACGGCGACGGGGCTGACGACCGGACCGGGTGGCCCGCAGTGATCAGGGGCCGCCGTTGGCAGTACCGAGTTGGCAGTACCCAGCAGTGAAGTCACTGAGCAGTACCTCGGTGAAGGCGTCGGCTGCGGGCGCGCGCACCGGGAGGTTCGGCAGTGGGGTTCCAAGCCAGAGCAGACGCAGGACGGGCGACGGGGCTGGCTGCCGGAGCAGTACGCATTACCCGTTTTGC
Source organism: Streptomyces sp. NPDC048523 (assembly GCF_043199815.1). Classification (NCBI taxonomy): domain Bacteria; kingdom Bacillati; phylum Actinomycetota; class Actinomycetes; order Kitasatosporales; family Streptomycetaceae; genus Streptomyces; species Streptomyces sp. NPDC048523. Next base: position 473,221 of record NZ_JBICWQ010000005.1, read on the forward strand.
CAAGTGATTTGGTTTCAGAGGGAAGAACGGAGGAGCAGAGCGCCATCAGGATCGCCCGGGCGGACGTCTCGAGCCCGGGTACCGCAGGACATCGACAGCGAGGTGGTCTCCGGTCAGGCAACAGCGATCCCAGCAGCCCCGACAGCATCTCGGTCGGGTCCGCGGAAACAGAAGGCCGGCGCAGTACCAGGGCCGGCAGATGGTGTAGCAGTTCCTCCGGGGTCCTGGTGCCGCACGGCACCAGGACCCCTCCACGCGTTCCGCAGAGAGGTGAGATGACAGCAGACGATCCCATCGGCCGTCTCGACGACGACGATTACCCCGCCTACACCATGGGCCGGGCTGCCGAGATGCTCGGCACCACCCCGGGCTTCCTCCGCGCCCTCGGCGAAGCGCGCCTCATCACCCCGCTCCGCTCCGAGGGCGGACATCGCCGCTACTCCCGCTACCAGCTGCGGATCGCCGCCCGCGCCCGGGAACTCGTCGACCACGGCACCCCCATCGAGGCTGCCTGCCGCATCATCGTCCTCGAAGACCAGCTGGAAGAAGCCCAGCGCATCAACGCCGAGTACCGCCGCGCCGCCTCCCGGCACACGGTCGGCATCTGACCCGCAGTCCGCAGCGAGTGGCAGGCCGCACTCATCCTCCGATCTCAGAATACGGGCGCATGATCGCCGAAGATGCTCAGCCGCCGGAACACAGGACCGATCCCCAGCCTCGTCCCGGCACCGCTCCCGACCTCCTGCGACCCGTGGTCGATGCGCCTGCCGACCCAACCGGCGCGACCGATCCGACCGGCGCGACCGATCCGACCGGCCGGCCGGCTGCCGCCGCTCCGGAAGGCGCGGCGGAGCGTGTGGCGGCCGCGCTGAAGCCGAGGATGCGTGGCTGGCTGCACGCCGGCGTGTTCCCGCTGTCCCTGGTCGGCGGCATCGTCCTGATCGCCGTCTCGCGCTCGGCGGCGGCAGTGGCGGCCTGCTCGGTGTACGCGCTGTCGGCCTGTCTGCTCTTCGGCACCAGCGGGGTCTACCACCGCGGAACGTGGGGTCCGCGCGGGGAGGCGGTCCTGCGACGGCTGGACCACGCGAACATCTTCCTGATCATCGCCGGCACCTACACCCCGCTGGCGGTCCTTCTGCTGCCCACAGGTCAGCAGCGGGTGCTGCTGGCCGTGGTGTGGGCGGGTGCCCTGGCCGGCATCGCCTTCCGCATCCTGTGGATCGGGGCCCCCCGGTGGCTGTACACCCCGTGCTACATCGCACTGGGCTGGGTGGCCGTCTTCAACCTGCCCGACTTCGCACGCAACGGCGGCACCGCGATCGTCGTACTCGTCGTCGCCGGCGGTCTGCTCTACACCGCGGGCGCCGTCGTGTACGGACTCAAGCGCCCCGACCCCTCACCGGCCTGGTTCGGCTTCCACGAGGTCTTCCACGCCCTCACCATCGCCGCCTTCGGCGCGCACTACACGGCCATCCTCCTGGCCGCCGCATGACCGCGGGTCGAAGGCGGCCCTGGTGAAGTCCTGGGCGTCATCGAGCAGTGAGGAACCGACGTGACCGCACGAGGGCCGGACGGCGGGCGGACCTCCCGCCCTCGTGGGGACGAAAGCCGCCAGGGCAGTCGCCAGGACAGGACGATGACTCTGGCCGGGACGTTGGCGGCGGCGGAGGCCGCGGCGCCCGTGGAGTCGCTCGACGTGGTCGCGCGCATGCTCAAGGAGCACCTCGGGGCGGTGTCGGTGTCGTTCCTCATCACCGACTTCACCGGCGACTCGGTCGTACGGCTGGGGGCGGCGGGCAGCGTCGAGACCGACGAACCTGCCCGGCGGATCATGCTGCGGGGCACCGTGTACGACGACGTGGTCCGCACTCAGCGGCCCAGCGTGGTGGAGCGGGGCGAGGGCGCGCTGGTGCGGATCGTCGCCCCGGTGACCAACCGCGGGGACGCCATCGGGCTCCTCGAACTGTTCCTGCCCGCGGCACCGGACGCGACGGTGATGCGGGAGATCGGCGAGACCGCGCACGCCCTGGCGTACATCGTCATCGCCAACCGGTCCTACACGGACGTGTACCAGTGGGGCCGCCGTACCGTCCCGCTGAGCCTGGCCGCGGAGATCCAGCACCGGCTGCTCCCGGCGTCGCTGGCGTGCGAGGCGGCGCAGTTCGCGGTGGCCGGGGCGCTGGAGCCGGCCGACCACGTCGGGGGTGACACCTTCGACTACGTGATCGACCGGGACACGGTCCAGCTCTCCGTCACCGATGCCATGGGTCACGATGTCGACGCCGCGCTGCTGGCCACCCTGCTTGTGGGCGCTCTGCGCCGGGCCCGCCGGGCCGGTGGCGGCCTGGACGATCAGGCGCGCCAGGCCGACCGGGCCATGCGCGAGCACGGCCGCCAGGGCTACGTCACCGGCCAGCTCCTGCGTATCAGCCTGATCGACGGCACCACCGAGTTCGTCAACGCCGGGCACCCCTGGCCGCTGCGGATGCGGGACGGACAGGTGCGGGAGCTCACTCCGAAGATAGACATGCCGTTCGGCTTCCCCGCCCCGCACAGCTACCGGGTCCAGTCGCTGGACCTACGGCCGGGCGACCGGCTGGTGATGCTGACCGACGGCATGCTGGAGCGCAACGGCAGCCTCGATCTGCCCGGCCTGATCGTGCGCACGCGCGATCTGCATCCCCGCGAGGCCGCTCGCACACTCATAGCGGCGGTCGTCGACGCCCACCACGGCCGTCTTCAGGATGACGCGACCGTCATGTGCCTGGACTGGAGGGGCGTCGGCCATGCCCGTCGTGTCGCCGCCACCGGAGCCGACCTCACCGACGCCTCCGCCGCGTCAGGGCCCGGCAGCGGTTGACCCTTTTGGCTATGGGCATTAGCTTCTAGCTAATCAAATTAGCTTACGGATGGCCGTGAGCGAGCTGGGAGATGTCATGGCTGAGTTCGTCTCCGTCCCGGGCGGCACCATCGCCTACGAGGTCGCCGGAGAAGGTCCGCTGATCGTCCTGGCCCACGGCATGGGGGACAGCCGCGCGGCGTACAGGTTCGTCCTGCCGCGTCTGGTGGCGGCGGGGTACCGGGTGGCCGCGGTCGACCTGCGGGGCTGTGGCGAGTCGAGCGCGCAATGGCCTTCGTACTCGCGCACCGACATCGCGGGCGATCTGCTCGCGGTGATCCGCCACATCGACAGCGGCCCGGCCGTCCTGGTCGGCCACTCGATCTCCGGCGGCGCCGCCACCATCGCGGCCGCTCAGGATTCCGGCCTGGTCAGGGGCATCGTCGAACTGGGCCCTTTCACGCGCGCGCAGTCGATCAAGCTCGGCGACTTCCGCTCGAAGAGCTACCGCAAGGGTGCCTTCCGGCTGCTCGGCGCCAGCCTCTTCGGCAGGGTGGGACTGTGGTCCCGCTACCTCGACCACGCCTACCCGGGCCGAAAGCCGGCCGACTGGACCGACCGGCTGGCCCGCGTCGAGGCGATGCTGGGCGAACCAGGCCGGATGCGGGCGCTGCAGAAGATGGGGCAGTCGGCACCGACCGACGCCGGCGCCCAGCTGGGCAACGTACGGTGCCCTGCCCTGATCGTGCAGGGCTCGCTCGACCCCGACTGGGTCGATCCGCGCGCCGAGGGCGAGGCGATCGTGGCCGCGATGCCGGACGGTGTCGGAGAGCTCGCGGTGATCGAGGGAGCCGGCCACTACCCGCACGACCAGTACCCCGAGGAGACGGTGTCCCTGATGCTGGCCTTCCTGGAAGCACACGCCCGTGCCTAGGGCGGGCCTCGACACGAGCGCTGTCGTCGCGGCGGGAGCGGAGCTCGCCGACGAGGTCGGTCTGGCCGACCTGACCATGGGGCTGCTGGCCGACAGGCTCGGCGTACGGCCGCCGTCCCTGTACAAGCACGTCGGCTCCCTGCAGGAACTGCGGCACGGCATCTCCGTCCGGGCCAAGCGCGAGTTCGCCCATCAGCTGGCCCGGGAGTCCGTCGGCCGTTCCGGCCCGGACGCGGTCCGGGCGTTCGCCGACAGCTACCGCCGCTGGGCCCTTGAGCATCCCGGCCGCTACGCCGCCACGCTCCCCGCTCCAGCGGCCGGTGACGAGGAGGACCGCCGCGTCAGCGAAGCGGCGCTGCAGGTTCTGCTCGACGTCCTCGCAGGTTTCGGCTTGCCCGACGAGCGCGTGGTCGACTCCGCACGGGCCATGCGATCAGCACTTCACGGGTTCGTCACCCTCGAGGGCGACGGCAGCTTCAGGATGTCCCGCGACGTCACGCGGAGTTTCCACTTCCTCGTCGACACCCTGATCGCCGGCTTCCAGGCCGACCCTCCCGATCACGCCTGCGGGGGATGACATGGCCGCCACGGATCCCTCCCTGCCCACTCCGCAGCCACCTGTCTAATTGACACAGCCTCAGTCGCTGGCAGGGGCTTCAAAAGAGCGGGTGACGAGAACCTGCGTAGATGGCATTTGCTCGGGCGGTCGCGTGCATCGGATCGCGCCGCTGTTGACCGTGGGGCGTCCTCTTACCGGCACGCTATGGGCACGAGGCGCGAAGACTGGCGGCCAGAGTGCGTTCTCGGACGGGCACGGTGTTGAGCCGGACTCGGTCGGACGTCCAGTCGGGGACGCCTTGGCGCGTGCACAGGGACTGCTGACGCGAGGTTGTCAGTGGCCGGCCCTAGTGTGCCCGCGTGACGACGTTTCGATCCAGCTTCACGCTCTGGCAACTGGTCCAGACGGCACGGGAACTGACCGAGGATGCGCGCGTCCGGGAGCGCATCGACGCGGTGCTGCACATCATGGGTGGCCTCGGTGGGACGTACGGCAAGGGCAGGCCGCTGGTGAACGCCTTGGAGGACGTGGCCCAAGAGGCCATCATCCGGGGCAACTTCGCATTCGCCCAGCGCTTTCAGCGCTTCGCCGCCTATGCCGGAGGCGAGCTGTTCCTCGACATCCTCACGCACTACTACGACGACGAAGCCCGACAGCGCAGTGAGAAACACATGCGCGGGATGGCCGCACTGGGTGCGGACAGGGCGGTCGCCGCCCTTGATGTCCTGTGCCGCGACAAGCCCGGTGCAAGCGCCGCCGACGCCCGTGACCTCTTTCGCGGCATAGCCCAGTCCGTCGACTACCTGGGCCTCGGGGACGGCGAGGGCGGGGTCCGGCTTTCCGCCAAGGAGGCGAGGCAGCTCCAGGCATACGGACACATGGAGTTGGTCCTCCGCAACCTGCCCCGGCCCGCCTCCGCCGAGGCCGCCCGGATGATGAGCGACGTCCTGGCCGATGTCGACGCCGGCATGCTGGCCCAATTGCTCGAACTGCGCGCCAGGCAGGTCGGCCTGGCGGCCCTGCGTACCGCGGTGGAAGACCCGGACAGCTCCGAGAGTGCCCTCCATGCCTGTCTGAAGAACCAGGAATGGATCTTCGGCGGGGCCTACGTGGCCGAGCTGGCACGCCGGCAGTACACCCCGGACGCCATCCTCGACATCCCGCTCCTGCGCGGCGACGGCTCCCTGCACGTGGTGGAGCTCAAGCGCGCAAACATCAACGACCTGGTCATACGACGCTCCGGCCACCTCATGTTGGGCGCTCCGGCGCACCGCGCGGTCTCCCAGGCGCAGAACTACCTCCGGGCCATGGACGAGAACCGCCCGAGCATCTTGGCCGAGCACGGAGTCGACACCCGCCGGGCGTCGGCGACGGTCGTGATCGGGCACCCGCGGTACGTAACCGGGAACGTCACCTCCCAGGAGATCGCGGAAACCCTGCGAACCTACAACACACACCAGGCGCGCATAGAAGTGATCACATACGAGACCCTGCTGGATTCAGCCTCCCGCATGCTGGCTCTGTCATCGGCACGGCAGGACGCAGATCCCGACCCGGACGAGGAGTCCGCCGTATGACCGACACACCACGTGAGATCGAACCACTCCTGGCCCGCTTGTGCGGCGGTGAGATCACCGACAAGGACTACGTCGGATACTTCATGAACGAGTACGGAGAGGAACTCGTGTTCGCCCAGCGGCGGGGCGAGAAGACCGCTCGGCTCTGGCACAGCGACGCGGACTGGAAGAAGTTCCTCGTCGGTGACCACTCGATTCGGCTCGACGGCCCGATGGACGGGATGATCACCGTTGCGGACCTGATCATCAACCGTGAGGAGGCGACATGGCTGTCCTCCTGCCTCGCCGCTTCCCGCCATCTACGGCGGGGACGGCCCTGACCACGCGCTGTGCTGAGGCCTCAACGGACGGGCTCGGTCGCCCACGGTCAGGGTGGTCGTCGTCCGCAGGTACGGCATCGCCGGTAACGTCGGCAGGCTTGGTCACGCTGTGCAAAACGGAGTGGGATGTCAGCGTCGTAGTTGCAGTCACCATGAGGCCGAGGCCCGCTCGGGTACTCCTGGCGACCTTCCGCTCTGATGGCAGGCTCCTACGGTTCAAGTGCCCGCCTCCGCAGGAGGTTTGCGTCCACCCACGACGAGGTGCGAGGGCAGGTCAGCGCCGTGCTGCGATGGGGGCGGCTTGCCTCTGGCCGTCGCCGCGTTTCGCGGGTCTCCCTCCGTCGGCGATTGGGCGCTGCGGTGACCTGGGCGAACGGCCTGGACACTGTCGTTCTGCACCCGGCGGCTTTCACCGTGGGTCCCTGCTGTTCCCCGTCCTATCTGGTGCGCCCGTGGTGCGCGCCTGGGTGGGGACCGCGGGCCTGATGTCGCCGGCCTTGGGTAAGGGAATCTGGTGCATGCGCTCCAGGAGCGGAGTGCGCCCCTGCGGGTGGAAGACGACGAGTTCGTCGGCGATGACAACTGGGCCGTAGGAGTCCAGGAAGATCTTGAAGTTAACCAATTGAGATGACCCGTAAAGCGCTCCGCAGTGAACGCGCGCGTGCCGGCCGCGGTCCCCATCGTGGCCGATGGGGCGCCGGTGGAGTGGGGACCTGCGTCGGTGCGGCGTGCCGCGGTTTCCCCCGAAATCCGGTGGAGTCTCAGCGGCCGGAAGTGGTTGGGTCCTCCTCAATGCTTCGCTGACACGGCCCGGCAGAGTGCGAGGCGCAAGGTCCGAATCGCAGGCGCGGTCCAGTCCGCGTGTCGTCGAGTGATGGAGGTTGTCGCGGTGGCTGGCTATGGGGCGCTTTCCGACGTATACGAGTGGCTGATCGGGGACGACAGGTTGACCCCCGCCAAGGCAGCCGCGGTTTACTACAGCGATGTCGTGGGCTCTCTGCCGCCCAACGCGCGCGTCCTCGACTGCGCGTGTGGAACCGGCCAGCTCGCCGTCGGTCTTGCGAGTCTTGGCCTTGACGTGGTCGCCGCAGACGCCAGCAGTGGGATGGTTCGCCGGACCGAGAAGGCCGCCGACGAGCAGGGTGTCTCGCTTCGAGCCCTCCACGTTAGTTGGGACGAGCTGCCCGACCACCTGGAGGACTCCACGTTCGATCTGGTGTTCTGTGTCGGCAATTCGCTCGGGCACGCTGAGGGCGCAGCCGGGCGCCTGACCGCACTGGACGCGATGTCGCGGCTGCTGAATCCGGGCGGACGCCTCGTGCTCACGTCACGCAACTGGGAGCTTGTGCGCTCCGCCGGCTCACGGGTGGACGTCCGCGATCGACTCATCCGCCGCAACGACCGTGATGCGGTCGTCAGCTACTACTGGCAGATCGAGCAGCGTTGGGAGCAGGAACACTTCCTCGAGATCGTGGTCGCCCAGATCGAGCCGGATGGGGCAGTGCGAGCCTGCTCGGAGCGGTTGTCCATCTGGCCCTACCGGTACGCGGACCTCGTGGCACAGTTGCGGAGCGTGGGGCTCACGGTGCAGTCCACCACCTTCGACCCCGAGAGCGATGGATACCTGGTGGTCGCCGGCCGTGACCAGGCGCGAGGCACGTCTGAGCCGGCGCGCTGATCCGCCTTTCGTCGTCGTTTCCGACCTGCCAGCTCGCGACCGCCTGCAGCGCTTCGTGAAGTGTTCAGCGCTTGAAGCGGTTGCTGCGGGTGCGGTCCTCACCTTGCATCTGACCTGCTCAAGCTGAGGTTGGAAACAGCTCACGGTGAACTTCCACCTGGGGAATTTCGCGGTCTTCCGCACTCCGCCTCGCCGGTGCCTGTGCTGGCTCTGACGACGGCGCAAGGGGCTGGCGTTGGGCCCCGGGGCGCCCCCACGGGTTCGTGGTCGAGGGATCGGCTGTTCTACGGAGCCGGGCTGATGTCGCCGTCGGTGTTCATGTTGAAGATGCCCTGGGTCTTGCCGGCGACCTTCAGGTGCTTGAGCCAGTGCTTCGAGAGGTCGTGCACGTTCTCGTGCTGCATCTCCCACACCACCGAATGCCCGGCGCAGTCCAGCTTGACCATCAGCTTGCGGTCGCCGGCGATGGCCTTGTAGAGCGCGGGGACCGAGAAGTTGAATTCCGGATCTTCGCTCGACGTGTTCACCTGCTTGTCGTACTCCCCGTACGCGATGAGGACCGGCACGCTGCCGCCGAGGACGCCGTCCTGCGCCGCGGTGGTCTTGTTCCAGCCCCACCGGACGAAGTTTCTGATGCGATTGAGCCCTTCACCCACCTTCCCCCACGTGCTGCCCACCGGATCGCTTTTCATGATCGCGTTCCACACCTGGTCGCGCATCTCATCGTCGCGCTGGCCCTCGCAGTGCACCTCGCTGCCCCACCCGTTCCAGGTGCCGTCTTTCGTGCTCACGAACGTCGGGAAGCCGGGCTGCGGCAGCGGGACGGGGGCGTTCGACGTGCCCTCGGGCGGGAAGATCGGCGCCAGCAGGAACAGGCTCGACACCTTGCCCGGGTTGTTGACCGCATAGGGCCCCATCGTGAACGCGGCCGCGGACCAACCGATGAAGGCGACCTTGTTCACCCCGCGCTCGCGGATGATCCAGTCCACGACGGCGTTCAGGTCGTCCCGGTCGCTGATCGAGTTGGTCAGCTGGAACGGATAGTTCGGCGGGCCCGGTGTGAAACCCGGAGGTCTCGGCTTCAGAAGGCCCTGCTGGCCAGGGCTGACGTTGCGAGGGTCGTCCATCTTCGGCCGCGGCGACAGCCCCGAGCCCTGGAGATCCATCATGAAGACGTCGTAACCGGCGTGCGCCAGCGCATCGGCCCAGCTGTACGACTTGAAATCGAGATCAAAACCCGCGAGTACCGGAACACTCCGGCCGTGGAGCATCAGGACGGCCTTGCGCTCGTCGAGGTGGCCAAGGGACGTGCCGTCGCGCTCCCGCACGAAGAGTTCGACGAACTCGTCCTTATTCGCGGGGACGGTGGACTGGTGGCGTACCCGGTGGTTTGTCACGGTGACGGGCATGAGGATCCGTTCTATGAGCTCGGCCGGGGCCGTCGTTGCCCCACCCCAACCACGCTCGATGCGCGGGACCGTCCGCGCCACAGCAGGAGACCAGTCGTGTGACGTGCACTTTCTCCGTACCGGCGGCGGCCAGCTCCTGCTCGTCGTCCTCCGACCCTTTAGACGCCGTTTCATTTGGAGGTAGTGTCACGGCGTGGCGGAGGGGTTGTGGCACTCGGGGTTGGGTGACTGGTACGGGCCCGGGACCCCGATCGTGCAGCGGATACGGGGCTACCGGCCGAATTGGCGAGCACAGATCAAGCTGGTGCGTTGGCTGCGTGTCGGGCTTCTGAGAGGGTTGTCCTGTGCTGCCGTCTGCGCTGGCCTGGTTTTGGCAAGGGACTCATTGATCGGCGGGGTCTGGCAGCGCGCCCTGGTGTGTGCCGTAGTGCTGGCCTGGGCGTCGTTCTTCTGGCGGTGCTCGCTGATCAGGGTGGTGCTCCGGCCAGGCGAGATCGTCCGCCATTACCTGTGGCGACATGTGGTGGTGCCCTGCTCGGCCGTGAAGGAGTGGCACCGCAACTCGTGGCGGGGCGGTCTTGTCCTGGAGACCCATGCTGGGGAGAAGATCGACTTTCTGTGGTTTGACAAGTCCGTGTGGGACATGCTCTACGACTTCTCCAGCGTCTGCGCTGATGCGATGCGGGCTCATGTGAGGGCCGCACCAGGGCTCGGACCAGCACAGAGTCCGGCTGGTCTTCAGCGGCGTTTCACGTGGTCAGTTGGTGCTGATTTGCTGGCTGCTGGTGCTGTGGCGTGTCTTGGTTTGCCCTGTTCGCAGCGGTTCGTGGCTGATGGCTGTCCAGCCCGGCGTTGTGCCAGGCGACGGTGGGCGATGAGAGCTGCGGCAATGGCGACGAAGGCGAGGAAGTGTTCGGCTTTGCGTTCGTAGCGGCGGTGTAAGCGGCGGCACCCGGCCAGCCAGGACACGGTCCGCTCGACCACCCAACGGTGCCGGCCGAGGCGCTGTGAAGACTCGATGCCTTTGCGGGCGATGCGGTGGCGGATACCTCTCTTGCGCAGCCATCGCCGCAGGCTGTCATAGTCGTATCCCTTGTCGGCATGGAGCTTGGCCGGACGTCGGCGGCGTGGTCCGCGGCGGGAGCGGATGGGCGGGTCCCGCACACCAGTGGCTTCAGACCGAGGCTGTCGTGCATGTTGGCGCCGGAGATACCCAGTGACAGGGGCAGACCGTTCCGGTCCGTGATCAGGTGGATTTTCGATCCCGGCTTGCCACGGTCGGTCGGATTCGGTCCGGTCAGCGGCCCCCTTTTGCCGCCCGGACACTGACGGAGTCGATGGCGCACCTCGACCAATCCAAGTCTCCTCTGGCGCCGAGTTCGTCGAGGATGACGCGGTGCAGCCTGGCCCACACCCGGTCCCGGCTCCACCGCGCAAAACGCCGGTAGACCGTCGGCCAGGCCGGGCCGAAAACCGGGGGCAACTGCCGCCACGTACACCCTGAGGTGGCTAGGAAGATGATCAACGCCAGGCATTCACGGTCACCAGCCCGCCGTCGCCCGCCGCCCTGTGGACGTATGACCTGCGTCGTCGGGACCACCCGCCGGAACAGCGTCCATAACTCGTCCGGCACCAACCGCTCAATCAGGTCCGGCGTGCACGGCTCAACGAACGATCACGCCATAAGAAACGGAGTCTTAGAGGAGCAGTCCTCTGCCGACGTCTGGGCTAACTGCCTTCGGGGCGCGGGCGGTCAGGCCAACGCCGTTCGCAGAGGGCTGCTGTTGTCTGCCGACGCTGATGTCAAAGGTGGATGTCAGCGAGCCGGCTCGCCGAGACCTCGGGACATTTGGCTTGCCAACTGCTCGATGGTCTGTGGCACGTAGTGTGGCGTGTCTTCGTGTGCCACTGCCTCGACGTGCCCGGCGGACTTCGTGATGCGTGAGAAGCGCGGGTCCGGTCGACTGCTGGTTCGAGGGAGGCAAGGTTGGCGGCCATGATCGGCTTTGCCTTTCGTACTCGCTGAGGCTGGTGGTCATGGCCCGGCTGATCAGGCGGGATTGGTTGCGCGACCATCGCAGCTTCTCAACAGCGGCATGGATCACTCTTTGCCGATGAGCGGGATGAGGATCAAGACCAGTTCCGCAGCATCCAGCAATTCGAAGTCTGAGTGATCGAAGAATCCGGCGAAGGCCTTTCCTAGCCTCTTGGTGTACACATAGTTGAGGGTGACATTGACGGACATTGCGGCGGCGGTTCCCATTCCGGGAAACCACCTGGCAATTTGAATGAAAACCTTACTCCCGGCTACGTATCCAGCAACGCTGGAAGCGACTGCTGTGGCGACCTTCATGGCGTATGCCCCGTCGATCGGATGGCCGGAATCCTCGGCGATTTTCATGAGCATTCCGACCCAAATTCCGCTTACCACTGATACGTCCAACCCGAAGGAGTAGACGCCCGGGACGCCGATTGCGCCAGCGGCTACGGCGGCACATTCAATGGTGTCAGAGTGCTGATCGGTCATTTCTTCTCTCTCCACTTCTGCAGTGCGGCTACGGTGTGGCTAATCCTGGTGATCCCGACGCGTCGTGCTATCTGGGACTGATGCTTCCCCTGTCTCACGCCACGAGCGCCTCACCTTGTGCCACGCTTCGAACAGTTCTGGCAGTTGTCGGAGTAGCGAAATGGCGAGCATTACACACAGTGCTACAAATCCGAAAATGGCCAAGGCCAGCAGGGTGGCAGTGTTCCAGTCCACGAGGCGGGTGTCCCTTCCCGCGTGGTTGTTAATCATGGGGGTCACAACATCAACAGCGCTCGCGCAGGGTGTCCCCTTGTGGATCGGCTTCAGTGGTTACCAGCGCCTTCAAGTGAGGGTAGGACCAGGAAGGATTTGATTACAAGTAGTAGAGCCAATGCGTGCTCTATTATTTAGTCGCATCGACCCCATCGATATCTTTGGAAACAATGGACGCGGCCGTTTCTCAAGGATTAACGATTCTGCGTAGAAGGTGCAGTTGACTGGTGTCCCCCGGTGCTTGCTGATCTCGCCCGGAGGCTGATCAATTCAGGTCGTGAAGAAAAGCGCCTTGGCAACCCGCATAGATCGTCCATTGCTTGCAGTGACTTCTTAGGGCGCTCCTCGGTGTAGAGAGGTCGCCACCTCATCGCCGGACTCGCCCCGCACCCGTTGCCTCGTGGGAATCGACTGCAAGCGCGGCGTCGAGCCGGCGCCCTTCGCCGACCACCTGTCCGCCCTCGCGCCTGACCAGGACGAAGCCGCAGAGCTGCTGCCCGTGTGGGTAAACGCTCTTTGACCCGCTCGGGGGCCACCCTCAAGGACACGATGGTCTGCGCGGGCCGGTTTTCCGAGAAGTCTCCGCTGATCTGTCAGCACTCCGACGAGGAGCGGCAGCGAGACGATGCCTCCCGGCCTCGACGACATGGTCCGTGCCGAGCGTGCGAAGCGTCACGAGCAACAGAGCAACCGTCCCGTGCACCACAGAGAGGAGCCACCTGGAGGCCAGATGTGGTGCGCGACCCGCCCGTCGGCCTAGACAACAAAGAACCCCCGGGCCGATGACCTGGGGGTTTCATGGAGCGGGTGACGAGAATCGAACTCGCACTCTCAGCTTGGGAAGCTGATGTTCTACCACTAAACTACACCCGCGCGTGACGCCGAACGGACCGGTGTCGGAACGCACTGTCACTTTACCTCATCCCAGGCCCCCGGCGCCGAAGCCGTGGGGCCTGAGTGTGTTCGTGGGGTGGGACGGGGCTGCGGGGCGCGGGAGTTGGGGCGTACGGTGGAGAGGTGGGAGAGGGGCCGGGCGGGGTCGGAGTGCCGCCTGGAGGACCGTCCCGTCCATCCCGTAATGTGGCTTTTGTCGTCAGGCGAGTAGCAGCCGGACGCGGCTCTTGGGGAAGGGACTCTAGGACTTGATGGAGCGCACCGTCGTCCGTTGTGCCGATGGGCACGTGTTCAGCACCGCTTCGTTCCCGATGCAGCAGGCCGAGCGCCTCGGCCCCGGACGGCTCGTCCGGTGTCCTCGCTGTGCCCGGCTTCGCAGCGTCGTTCCGGTGACCTTGGAGAAGCGCTGAAGATCAGGTACCAGGCGCGCGGGCCGTCCGATGGTGGTCGGTCCGCGCGCCTTGCGTATCCTCGGGGCGTGCTTCTCTCAGACAAGGACATCCGGGCCGAGATCGACGCCGGACGGGTACGGATCGATCCCTACGACGAATCCATGGTGCAGCCGTCCAGCGTCGACGTACGGCTGGACCGTTACTTCCGGGTGTTCGAGAACCACCGGTACCCGCACATCGACCCCTCCATCGAGCAGGCCGATCTGACGCGGCTCGTGGAACCGGAGGGGGACGAGCCGTTCATCCTCCACCCCGGGGAGTTCGTCCTCGCCTCCACGTACGAGGTCATCACGCTCCCCGACGACCTCGCCTCCCGTCTCGAGGGCAAGTCCTCCCTCGGCCGGCTCGGACTCGTCACCCACTCCACCGCCGGCTTCATCGACCCCGGCTTCAGCGGACACGTGACCCTGGAGCTGTCGAACCTCGCCACGCTCCCCATCAAGCTCTGGCCGGGCATGAAGATCGGCCAGCTGTGTCTGTTCAAGCTCTCGTCGCCGGCCGAGTTCCCCTACGGCAGTGAGCGCTACGGCTCCCGCTACCAGGGCCAGCGCGGCCCGACCGCCTCCCGCTCGTTCCTCAACTTCCACCGGACCCAGGTATGAGCAACGCGGACGTGCGGGAGAACCTCACCTACGAGGCGTTCGGCACCGCCGTGCGCGAGCTCGCGCAGACCATCGCCGACGACGGCTACGAGCCCGACGTCGTGCTCTCCATCGCCCGCGGCGGAGTCTTCGTGGCCGGCGGCCTCGCGTACGCCCTCGACTGCAAGAACATCCATCTTGTCAACGTCGAGTTCTACACCGGCGTCGGGACCACCCTGGAGATGCCGGTCATGCTGGCCCCGGTCCCCAACGTCATCGACTTCTCCGACCAGAAGGTCCTCATCACCGACGACGTCGCCGACACCGGCAAGACGCTCAAGCTGGTGCGCGACTTCTGCCTCGACGCCGTCGCCGAGGTCCGCTCCGCGGTCATCTACGAGAAGTCGCAGTCCCTGGTGAAGTGCGAGTACGTCTGGAAGCGCACGGACGACTGGATCAACTTTCCGTGGTCCGTCCAGCCGCCCGTGGTCCGGCGTACGGGGCAGGTTCTCGACGCCTGAGTGGCGTCCGTCGTAGCGGAAGAACCACGGAAGAACCGCCGAAGAACCGCCGAAGAACCTAGAACGTCCCCAGCTTCACGATCGACAGCAGTGCGATCAGCTGGATCGCCGACGCGCCCAGCGCCTTCGGCCAGGGGAGGTCGTGGGACCTGGAGACCATCAGGGTGAGCAGGGCGCCGGCCGCAACCCACGTCGCCCAGCCCAGGAGCTGGACGAAGGACGCGTCGCCGCCGAAGAACATGGCGACGATCAGGCGGGGCGCGTCGGTCAGGGACATGATCAGCATGGAGAGGCCGACCGTGGGCTGCCATGCTCCGTCGCCGCCGAGCTGGCGGGCCAGGGCGTGGGTGACGACGCCCAGGACGAACGCCGACAGGACCATGGCGACGGCCGTGGTCAGGACGATGGGGATCGCGTTCGACAGGGTGGCGCTGATCGCGTCCTTGCGGGCGTCCTCGAAGCCGAACACCGCGAGCAGGCCGTAGAGGAAGGTCACGACGAGGGCCGGGCCCCACATCGTGTAGTCCCGCATCCGGAGGAAGGTCTGCTTGGGCGAGAGCAGGATGCCCTTCAGGAGTTCCTTCCAGTGCAGGCGGGGGCCCACGGGGCCGGCCGGGGCCGAGCCCGCGCGGTAGGTGCCGCCCTGGTTGTAGGGGTCGTCACCGACCGAGAACGCCTGGGTGTGGCCCGGGTTGTTCGCCGCGTACGGGTCATGGCCGCCCTGCGGGTGCGGGGCACTACCGGGGCCCGCGCCGTCGCCGAAGTACTCCGGCTCGTCGTAGCCCCCACCGCCGCCCTGGGTCCACTGGCCCGGGTGGGGCTGGGGCGCGGGGGGATAGCCGTACGGCTGTCCCTGGGGCGCCTGCTGCCCGTACGGAGGTTGTTGCGGTCGCGTGTGAGGAGCGCCGTTGTCCCGGCCGCGTCCGATCCTGAATCCAGCCACGTCTTCGAACGTACCTGGTCCTGGAGAGTGACGGGCGCGGCCGGGCGTTTCGGGGACGGCTTTGCTGCCGAGCTGTGACATCCCCTAGGGGGCGGTCAGAGAGGAGTCGGGGGCCGCTCAGGGGGGTGCCGTACGGGGCGTACGCGGATGTGCGAGGCCGCACGGCTCCCCTCTCTACGTCCTCTACGTCACCTCAGCCGATGAGCCCCGTGCCGAAGCCGCCGTACACCCGCGGCCGGCCCACGCTCCCGGGCCCGAACGTCCGCGCCCCCGTCGTGGTCACACCCGTCAGGGCCGTCACCGCGCCGATGCCCTCGTCTTCGAACCCGGCCGCGACCGCGAGGTCGGCGTGGCCGTCGCCGGTGACGTCCGACAGGAGCACGTCCGAGCCGAAGTAGTCCGTCGCCTCTGCCGCGCCGGGTATGCCGGAGGTGTTCTGGGTGAAGGTGCGGGCACCTTCACGGGAGACGCCCGACGCCGCGCCGTTCATGACGATGGTCGCGCCGGCGTCCTCGGTCGTGCCGAGGTCCTCGAAGACGACGCCGATCGCCAGCTCGCCGTGTCCGTCGCCGTCGACGTCGGCGATGGACACCGCGCCTCCGAAGCCGTCGCCGGCTTCGTCCGCGCCCGGAACTCCCCTGGAGGACTGGGTGAGTTCGGCCATGGGGGCGTCGCCGTTGACCGGGCCGCCCTCCGAGCCGCGGATCACGACGACCCGGCCGCCCAGGCTGCCGCTGTGGTCGTCCTCCTCGCTGAAGACGTTGCCGAGAGCGATCTCGTCGTAGCCGTCGCCGTCGATGTCGCCCAGGGCGATGGAGGTGCCGCCGTTCAGCGGGCGCGGCACCGAGGTGTCCAGGCCGGAGGGCGAGCCAAGGTACGCGAGGCCCTTCGACCAGCTGCCCGACGGGTCCGTCGTCCGGTTCGTGCGGTAGGTGAGGACCAGGTCGGCCCTGCCGTCGCCGTTGGTGTCGCCCGCGTCCAACGCGTCGACGGCGTACGCCTGCTCGGGCACGTCGATCCGCTGAGCGGGCCCTGAGACGCCACCGCTGATGACGTACACGTGTGGGGAATCGCTGCCGACGGCGAGGTCGGCCGTGCCGTTGCCGTCGAAGTCTCCGGCGGTCAGCGTCCTGCCCCATTCGCCGTGTGCGGCGGGCGCCGGGTCCGTGACCGTGGTGCCGTTCGTGAGGCCGCTCGCCGAGCCCCACAGGACCGTCACCGAGCCCTCGCCGTCGTCCTCGCCGGATGCTCCCACCGCGAGGTCGGTGTAGCCGTCGTCGTTGAAGTCGGCCACGGCGAGGGCGGAACCGAAGGTGTCGTCGGTCTCCGCCGTGTCGGGCACGCCCGCGCTGTCCTGGCCGACCGTGGTGTGGTGGACGGGGTCGAGGCCGGTGGAGCCGCCGTGGACCACGGCCACGTAACCGGCGGATCCCTTGCCGTCGAGCTTCGCGTACGGGGCGGCGAAGGCGGCGTCGCCGTATCCGTCGCCGTTGAAGTCCGCCAGGTGGTGGTCGGTGTCCGCGGCCGTCGCCGGTGCGGCGGCGAAGGTGAGCAGACCGCCGGTCAGTGCGGCGGCGGTGGCCGTGGCGAGGGCGAGTCGCATCCGTCTCGGGTGCGGCTGGGGCATGCGGGTCCTCCTGCTCGGGTGCCGATCGTTTCGGTGACACGGAAGACCCTCGCCGGTGTACCGGGGTTGTACGGATGTCATGAATCAGTCAGGAACTCCGAGGTGGAGAAGGTGACGGACGGCTCAGCGGTGACCAGCCCCTTCTTCGCGCCGGAGAACACCGCGACGGTGTCCTTCGTCTCGCTCCGGTACGTCCGCACGGCGAGGTCCACGCGCCCGTCGCCGTCGAAGTCGCCGACCGCGACGACCCGGGTGGAGCCGGTGGCGGGGGGTTCGACGACGACCGTCGCCTTGGTGGACGGACCTGTCGTACGGCCCTGGAAGACGCGCAGGCGTGAGCCGCTGGAGACGAGTTCGCTCAGGCCGTCGCCGTCGAAGTCGGCGGCGTCCAGGACCGAGCCGGGGGAGGACAGGGAGCCCTTCGCCCCGGTCGGGAGGTCGTAGCGCAGTGACGTTCCTCCCATGGCGCCGACCGCCGCGTCCAGGGCCTTGCCGCGGCCGAAGGAGCCCAGGGCCACGTCGATGCCGGACGGCAGGACGGCTCCGGTGCGGGTCGGGCCCGCCGGACCGCCGAGGACGACGGCGGAGGGGCCGGTGCCCTGGGTCGTACGGACGATCAGGTCGTCGTAACCGTCGCGGTCGACGTCGGAGGCCGGGCCCGTGGGGACCTCGCCGGGCGACCGGATCGGGGCGCCGGCGGCGCTGGGGGCACCCGCGCGGGTGAACGGGCCGCGCAGGTAGGTGAGATGGCCGCCGGTCGCATGCAGGACCAGGTCCTTCGCGCCGTCGCCGTCGAAGTCGCCGCAGACCGGCTGGTCGGGCCAGTCGTTGCCGACGCGGGCGGCGGGCGGGACGGTGAGGTGAACGGCCTTGGCGGTCAGGCCGGTCGGGGAGCCGAAGAGGATCTGGAGCGGGACCGGGGGTTGGCCCTGGCCGTCGTAGGGCGGGTCGGTGGAGACGACGAGGTCCGTGAAGCCGTCCTTGTCCAGGTCGCAGGTGGCCTCCGCGTCGAACAGGGCGGGGAGTTGGCCGTCGGTGGCCGCGCCCTGCCGGGCCGGGGCGATCAACTGCCGAGCGCCCGGGACGAGTCCGCGCTCGCTGCCGTAGACGATCCCGATGCCGGGGTCGTCGGCGTGGGCCTGCTCCTTGACCAGGTCGCCCAGGACGAGGTCGCGGTGTCCGTCGCCGTTGAAGTCGTCCGGGGTTTTGCTGCCCTTGCCCTTCGGGACGGGGAGTCGGGCCGGGGCGTCGGCGTTCCGTACCGGGGTGCGGTCCGCGGATCCGGTGTGCGGGGTGGGACCGCAGGCGGCCAGGAGGAGGGTGCCACACAGGGCCGCCGTACCCACAACACCTCTACGCGCGCGCACCGTTCACCCCGTCAGCATCATGGACAACGACCCCGGCAATGATGCACGTGTTCGACAGGTGGCGACAGCCCCGTACGACCCTGGAGTCAAGTGGTGGACGTGGACGCGGTGTTGCACATCCTGGACCTGTTGCGGCGGGCCGGGGCGGAGGTCTGGGTCGGGGGTGGGTGGGGGATCGACGCGCTGGTCGGCGAGCAGACCCGGGACCATCGCGACCTGGACCTGATGCACCGGCGGGAGCAGGAGCCCGCTGTGGTGGCGGCCCTGGCAGGCGCGGGCTTCGTGGAGAGCCTCGACCTGCGGCCGGTGCGGTTCGTGGTCACCGCTCCCGGCGGACGGGAGGTCGATCTGCACCCGCTGGTCTTCGCCGGGGACGGTTCCGCCGTGCAGGCGTCGGGGGAGCCGGAGCGGCCCTTCGCGTACCCGGCCGCCGGCTTCGTGACCGGGAGCATCGGCGGGACGGCCGTTCCGTGTCTGTCCGCCGAGCAGCAGGTCTACTTCCACCAGGGGTACGAGCCCTCGGAGCATGACCGGCACGACATGGCTCAGCTCTGGCGGGTCTTCGGGATCGCCACCCACTTCTGAGCGGAGACCGCTTCTGCACGGAGACCTCAAAGACGCGGAGACCGCAAAGACGCGGAGACCGCAAAGACGCGGCGCCCCCGGGCCCGGTGGGACCCGAGGGCGCCGAACAGCACCGTCGTGAGCGCTACTTCACCGGCTCCGGCTCCGGCTCGCTCTCCGCCTCCGCCGCGTCCTGCGGGTCGCCCGGGGTCTTCACGGACTGCAGCAGCAGCTGGGCGACGTCGACGACCTGGATCGACTCCTTCGCCTTGCCGTCGTTCTTCTTGCCGTTGACCGAGTCGGTGAGCATGACCAGGCAGAACGGGCAGGCCGTCGAGACGATGTCGGGGTTGAGGGAAAGAGCTTCGTCGACGCGCTCGTTGTTGATGCGCTTGCCGATCCGCTCCTCCATCCACATCCGCGCGCCACCGGCGCCACAGCAGAAGCCGCGCTCCTTGTGGCGGTGCATCTCCTCGTTGCGCAGGCCCGGGACGCCCGCGATGATCTCGCGCGGGGGCGTGTAGATCTTGTTGTGGCGGCCCAGGTAGCAGGGGTCGTGGTAGGTGATGATGCCCTCGACCGGCGTGACCGGGACCAGCTTGCCCTCGTCCACCAGGTGCTGGAGCAGCTGGGTGTGGTGGATGACCTCGTAGTCGCCGCCGAGCTGCGGGTACTCGTTGCCGATCGTGTTCAGGCAGTGCGGGCAGGTCGCGACGATCTTCTTCGCGGACTTCGGCTTGGCGGACTCCGGGACCACCTTGCCGTCGTCGTCCAGCTCCTCGCCGAACGCCATGTTCAGCGCCATGACGTTCTCCATGCCGAGCTCCTGGAACAGGGGCTCGTTGCCCAGGCGGCGGGCGGAGTCGCCGGTGCACTTCTCGTCGCCGCCCATGATCGCGAACTTGACGCCCGCGATGTGGAGGAGTTCGGCGAACGCCTTCGTGGTCTTCTTGGCGCGGTCCTCGAGGGCGCCCGCACAGCCGACCCAGTACAGGTACTCGACCTCGGTGAGGTCCTCGATGTCCTGGCCGACGACCGGGACCTCGAACTCGACCTCCTTGAGCCACTCCAGGCGCTGCTTCTTCGCCAGGCCCCAGGGGTTGCCCTTCTTCTCCAGGTTCTTGAGCATCGTGCCCGCCTCGGAGGGGAAGGCCGATTCGATCATGACCTGGTAGCGGCGCATGTCGACGATGTGGTCGACGTGCTCGATGTCCACCGGGCACTGCTCGACACAGGCGCCGCAGGTGGTGCAGGACCACAGGACGTCCGGGTCGATGACGCCGTTCTCCTCGGCCGTGCCGATCAGCGGACGCTCGGCCTCCGCGAGAGCCGCCGCGGGGACGTCCTTCAGCTGCTCCTCGGACGCCTTCTCCTCGCCCTCCATCGTCTTGCCGCCGCCGGCCAGCAGATACGGCGCCTTGGCGTGCGCGTGGTCGCGCAGGGACATGATGAGGAGCTTGGGGGAGAGCGGCTTGCCGGTGTTCCACGCGGGGCACTGCGACTGGCAGCGGCCGCACTCGGTGCAGGTGGAGAAGTCCAGCAGGCCCTTCCACGAGAACTGCTCGACCTGGGAGACGCCGAAGACGTCGTCGTCACCGGGGTCGGTGAAGTCGATCGGCTTGCCGCCGCTCGTCATCGGCTGGAGACCGCCGAGGGCCGTCTCACCGGTCGCGTTGCGCTTGAACCAGATGTTCGGGAAGGCCAGGAAGCGGTGCCAGGCCACACCCATGTTGGTGTTGAGCGAGACGACGATCATCCACACGAAGGACGTGCCGATCTTGATCGTCGCGACGAGGTAGACGAGGTTCTGCAGCGCGGTGACGCTCAGGCCCTTGAAGGCCAGGACCAGCGGGTACGAGGCGAAGTACCCGGCCTCGTAGCCGTCCACGTGGTGCAGCGCGCCCTCCAGGCCGCGCAGCACGTAGATGGCGAGGCCGATGGTGAGGATGACGTACTCGACGAAGTACGCCTGACCCGCCTTGGAGCCCGCGAAGCGGGACTTGCGGCCGGGGCGGGAGGGCAGGCTCAGCAGGCGGATCACGATGAGCGCGGCGATGCCGAGCACGGTCATGACACCGATGAACTCGATGTACATCTCGAACGGCAGGAACGCGCCGATGACCGGCAGCACCCAGTCGGCCTTGAAGAGCTGGCCGAACGCCTGCGCGAGGGTGGGCGGCAGGGTCAGGAAGCCGACGGCCACGAACCAGTGGGCGAAGCCCACGACGCCCCACCGGTTCATCCGGGTGTGGCCGAGGAACTCCTTCACCAGCGTCACGCTGCGTGCGTAGGGGTTGTCGGTCCTGCTTCCGGCGGGGACCGGCTGGCCCAGCTTGAAGTACCGGACGAACTGGCCGATGGCGCGTGCGAGCAGTGCCACGCCGACCACGGTCAGGACCAGCGACACGATGATCGCGGCGAGTTGCATTTCGGGGCTCCTCGGGCCTGCGAGGGGTCTACGAGAGGTCCGCGAGGACGGATTCTCGTCATTACTAAGCGGTAACTTATGCAGTCCGTCTGAGACTACCCCCATCCTCCGCCGCACTGTAGCCGGGCACGCAGTGATCTGAATCGCTGAGGGTTACCTTAAAACCCGATCGTGTTATTCGTGATGAATTGGTACATACGGCGCTAATTTAGGCTCGTGCTCTACGGGATCCTTGCCGCCACCTCCGCCCTGCTCCTCGCCGCCGTGCTCACCGCCGTGCTGCGGGTGGCCGCCCTGCGCCTCGGGATCGTCGACCGGCGATGGCGACGGCCGATGCCGCTGTCCGGAGGTGTGGCGATGGTGGCGGCCACCTGTGGCGTGGCGTTCGTCGGGGACTGGCGGGGCGTGACCCCGCTCGGGCCCGATGTCGGACGGCTGCTCGTCGCGGGGGCCGGCGTGGCCCTCCTCGGGCTCGTCGCCGACGTACGGCGGGTCAAGGCACGGTTCCTCGTGGGCGGTACGGCCGTGGCGGCGGCGTGTGTCGTGCCGTACGAGGAGACGGGGGTGGCGGCAGGTCTCCTCGCGGCCGGCTGGATCGTCTTCGTCGCCCTCGGGTTCAAGGCGCTGGACCACGCCGACGGGCTCGCCGGGACCGTCGGGGTCGTCACCGCCTTCGGGGCGGGGGCCTGTGCGGCGGCCGAAGTGATGGACGGGCTCGCCGTGCTGCTGAGCGTGCTGGCCGCCGCGCTGACCGGGTTCCTGATGCACAACTGGCATCCCGCGCGTGCGGGACTCGGCGCGTGCGGGGCGCTGTTCACCGGGTTCGTGCTCGCGTCCGCGGCCGTGACGACCCGCGCGGGGCAGGAACTCGGCTCCGGCGCGGGGGTGTTGTTCGCGCTGACGGCGGTGGTGAGCGCCGACGTCGTGCTCGTCGTCCTGGCCCGGCTGCTGTCCGGGCGGCCGCTGCTGCGTGCCGCCCCCGACCATCTCGGCCACCGGCTGCGGCGGCTCGGGCTCACTCCGCAGGGCGCGTCCGTCGTGCTGGGTGTCGCGGCCTTCGGCGGGGTACTCGTCGCGGTCCTGGTGCACCTCGGGTGGATCGCCGCGACCGGCGCTCTCTGGGTGGCCGGGGGCGTCCTGGTCGTCGTACTCGCACTCCTTCGTGTGAAGTCCGGCAGTGCGCCTCGTCCGGTATCGACGCAGGTCAGAGGCCAGTTGCGTGTAAGGAACGGATAAGAGTTGAGCCTGGACGACTCAGGTCTGTTGACCGAGCCGGGGCTGTCGTGCACACTTGAGTCTGTTCCACTCAAGTCAGCTGGAGGAATCAACCATGGCACGTGCGGTCGGCATCGACCTGGGCACGACTAACTCCGTCGTCAGCGTTCTCGAAGGCGGCGAGCCCACCGTCATCACCAACGCCGAGGGTGCCAGGACCACGCCGTCCGTCGTCGCCTTCGCGAAGAACGGCGAAGTGCTGGTCGGCGAGGTGGCCAAGCGCCAGGCGGTCACCAACGTGGACCGGACCATCCGTTCGGTGAAGCGGCACATGGGCACCGACTGGAAGATGGAGCTGGACGGGAAGCCCTTCAACCCGCAGCAGATCTCCGCCTTCATCCTCCAGAAGCTGAAGCGGGACGCCGAGTCCTACCTGGGCGAGAAGGTGACCGACGCGGTCATCACCGTCCCGGCGTACTTCAACGACTCCGAGCGTCAGGCGACCAAGGAGGCCGGCGAGATCGCGGGCCTGAACGTCCTGCGCATCGTCAACGAGCCCACCGCGGCCGCGCTGGCGTACGGCCTCGACAAGGACGACCAGACGATCCTCGTCTTCGACCTCGGTGGCGGCACCTTCGACGTGTCCCTGCTGGAGATCGGCGACGGCGTCGTCGAGGTGAAGGCCACCAACGGTGACAACCACCTCGGTGGTGACGACTGGGACCAGCGCGTCGTCGACTACCTGGTGCAGCAGTTCAAGTCCGGTCACGGCGTGGACCTCGCCAAGGACAAGATGGCGCTGCAGCGTCTGCGTGAGGCTGCCGAGAAGGCGAAGATCGAGCTGTCCTCCTCGACGGAGACCTCGATCAACCTGCCCTACATCACCGCCTCCGCCGAGGGCCCGCTGCACCTGGACGAGAAGCTCACCCGGGCTCAGTTCCAGCAGCTGACCGCGGACCTCCTGGAGCGCTGCAAGACCCCGTTCTTCAACGTCATGAAGGACGCCGGCGTCTCCATCAACGAGATCGACCACGTCGTCCTCGTCGGTGGCTCCACCCGTATGCCCGCCGTCGCCGAGCTCGTCAAGGAGCTCACCGGCGGCAAGGACGCCAACAAGGGCGTCAACCCGGACGAGGTCGTCGCCATCGGCGCCGCCCTGCAGGCCGGTGTGCTCAAGGGTGAGGTCAAGGACGTCCTGCTCCTCGACGTGACCCCGCTGTCCCTCGGTATCGAGACCAAGGGCGGCATCATGACCAAGCTCATCGAGCGGAACACGACGATCCCGACCAAGCGGTCCGAGATCTTCACCACCGCCGAGGACAACCAGCCGTCCGTGCAGATCCAGGTCTACCAGGGCGAGCGCGAGATCGCGGCGTACAACAAGAAGCTCGGGATGTTCGAGCTGACCGGTCTGCCGCCGGCCCCGCGCGGTGTCCCGCAGATCGAGGTCGCCTTCGACATCGACGCCAACGGCATCATGCACGTGACCGCGAAGGACCTGGGCACGGGCAAGGAGCAGAAGATGACCGTCACCGGCGGCTCCTCGCTGCCGAAGGACGAGGTCGACCGGATGCGCCAGGAGGCCGAGCAGTACGCGGAGGAGGACCACCGCCGCCGCGAGGCCGCCGAGACCCGCAACCAGGGCGAGCAGCTCGTCTACCAGACGGAGAAGTTCCTCAAGGACAACGAGGACAAGGTCCCCGGTGAGGTCAAGACCGAGGTCGAGTCCGCCGTCGAGGAGCTGAAGGCCGCGCTCAAGGGCGAGGACACCGCGGAGATCCGTACCGCGACCGAGAAGGTCGCCGCGGTCTCCCAGAAGGTCGGCCAGGCCATGTACGCCGACGCCCAGGCCGGAGCGGCCGCCGGCGGCGAGGACGCCGGTGCCTCCGAGGCCAAGGCGGACGACGACGTCGTGGACGCCGAGATCGTGGACGACGAGCGCAAGGACGGTGCCGCGTGACGGAGGAGACCCCGGGCTTCGACGAGAAGCCCGACGTCCCCTCCGGCGCCACCCCCGACGACGCCGAGCCGAAGGCCGCCCCCGAAGAAGGGGCGGCCCCGGCCGGGGACGCAACAGCGCAGATCGCCGGCCTGACGGCCCAGCTGGACCAGTCGCGCAAGGCGCTCGACGAGCGCACCGCGGACCTCCAGCGGCTCCAGGCCGAGTTCCAGAACTACCGCCGCCGCGTGGAGCGGGACCGGATCACGGTCAAGGAGATCGCCATCGCGAACCTCCTGACCGAGCTCCTCCCGGTGCTCGACGACATCGGCCGCGCGCGGGAACACGGTGAACTCGTCGGCGGCTTCAAGGGCGTCGGGGAGTCGCTGGAGACCGTGGCGGCGAAGCTGGGACTCCAGCAGTTCGGCAAGGAGGGCGAGCCCTTCGACCCGACGATCCACGAGGCCCTGATGCACAGTTACGCACCCGACGTCACCGAGACGACGTGCGTGGCGATCCTGCAGCCCGGGTATCGCATCGGCGAGCGCACCATCCGCCCCGCGCGGGTGGCCGTGGCCGAGCCGCAGCCGGGCGCGCAGACGGTCAAGGCCGAGGACGGGTCCGAGGCCGGCGACGACAAGGACAACGGCCCTGAGGAGGGCTGAGGTCGAAGAGAACGATCGGGACACCGGAAAGGGGGCACGTCGAGGATGAGCACCAAGGACTTCATCGAGAAGGACTACTACAAGGTCCTCGGCGTCCCCAAGGACGCCACCGAGGCCGAGATCAAGAAGGCGTACCGGAAACTCGCCCGCGAGTTCCACCCGGACGCCAACAAGGGCAACACCAAGGCCGAGGAGCGCTTCAAGGAGATCTCCGAGGCGAACGACGTCCTCGGTGACCCCAAGAAGCGCAAGGAGTACGACGAGGCCCGCGCCCTGTTCGGCAACGGCGGCTTCCGTCCGGGGCCGGGCGGCGCGGGTGGCTCCTTCAACTTCGACCTGGGCGACCTCTTCGGAGGCGGCGCCCAGGGCGGGGCCCAGGGAGCCGGCGGCTTCGGCGGCGGACTCGGAGACGTCTTCGGAGGCCTGTTCAACCGGGGCAGCTCCGGAACTACGCGCGTCCAGCCGCGGCGCGGCCAGGACATCGACACCGAGGTCACCCTCAGCTTCACCGAGGCGATCGAGGGTGCGACGGTCCCGCTCAGGATGTCCTCGCAGGCCCCCTGCAAGGCCTGTTCGGGCACCGGCGACGCCAACGGCAACCCGCGCGTGTGCCCGACCTGCGTGGGCACCGGCCAGGTGGCGAGGGGCTCCGGCGGAGGGTTCTCCCTCACGGACCCCTGCCCGGACTGCAAGGGCCGCGGCCTGATCGCGGAGAACCCCTGCGAGATCTGCAAGGGCTCCGGGCGGGCCAAGTCCTCCCGCACCATGCAGGTCCGTATCCCGGCCGGGGTGTCCGACAGCCAGCGGATCCGGCTGCGCGGGAAGGGGGCGCCCGGTGAACGCGGCGGCCCCGCGGGCGACTTGTACGTCACCGTGCACGTCGCTGAGCACCCCGTCTTCGGCCGCAAGGGCGACAACCTCACGGTGACGGTCCCGGTGACCTTCTCGGAGGCGGCGCTCGGCGGCGAGGTCAAGGTGCCGACGCTGGGCGGCCCCTCGGTGACCCTGAAACTGCCCCCGGGCACGCCCAACGGCCGCACCATGCGGGCGCGGGGCAAGGGCGCGGTCCGCAAGGACGGCACCCGGGGCGATCTGCTGGTCACCGTCGAGGTGAGTGTCCCGACCGAGCTGTCGGGGAAGGCTCGTGACGCGCTGGAGGCGTATCGCGAGGCGACCGTGGGTGAGGATCCACGGGCGGAGCTGTTCCAGGCCGCGAAGGGAGCATGATCTAGATGGACGGTCGTCGACGCAACCCGTATGAACTGACCGAGGAGACCCCGGTCTACGTCATCTCGGTGGCGGCCCAGCTGTCCGGACTGCACCCGCAGACGCTGCGTCAGTACGACCGTCTGGGGCTGGTGTCTCCGGACCGCACCGCGGGCCGGGGCCGGCGCTACTCGGCCCGGGACATCGAACTGCTGCGCCAGGTGCAGCAGTTGTCGCAGGACGAGGGCGTCAACCTGGCGGGCATCAAGCGCATCATCGAGCTGGAGAACCAGGTCGCGGCGCTGCAGTCCCGGGTGGCCGAGCTCCAGGCGGCCGTCGAAGGGGCCGCGGCGGCCATGCAGCAGCGTGAGGCGGCGGTGCACGCGTCGTACCGCCGTGACCTGGTGCCGTACCAGGAGGTGCAGCAGACCAGCGCGCTGGTGGTGTGGCGGCCGAAGAAGGCCAGGGACTAGGCACAGCACGAAGAAGGGGCCCGGAGATCTCTCCGGGCCCCTTCTTCATGCGCCGTCAGCGGCTGTGGTGTGTGTCAACGGCCGCTGAAGAACTCCACCGAGGCGCTCTGCGTGCCCTGGCGGCCGTAGGCGTCCACGGCGTACACCTCGGCGACGCAGGGACCGTTCCAGGGGGCCGTCCAGGAGAGGGCGCCGGTGGTGGAGAACCGGATGCCGCTGTCGCCGCAGGCACCCGAGATCTCCCAGGAGTACCCCTTCAGGACGCGTCCCTCGTCACCCGTGCCCGGGGCCGCCGTGACCTGGACGGGCGCGCGCGCCGGCACTCCCTCCGTGACCAGGGTCAGCTTCGGCGCGGCCGGGCCGGTCGCGGTGGCCGGGGTGAGCCGGTCGACGGTGACCTCGGCGGAGGGCACCGAGTCGGCGCCCTGGGCGTCGACGGCGGCCACGTAGTAGTAGGCCTTGCCCTGCGGGGCGGAGGTGTCCTCGTACGACGTTCCCGCAGGGCTGTCCAGCAGGCTCCAGGCGCCGTTGACGGAAGTACGCCGGTAGACGCGGTAGCCGGTGGCGCCGTCGGCCGCGGGCCACGCGAGCGTGGTGGACGCGTCGGCGGGTGTGCCGGTGGCTCCGGTCGGGGCGGGCACCGCCGAGGCG
Source organism: Streptomyces sp. NPDC048523 (assembly GCF_043199815.1). NCBI lineage: Bacteria > Bacillati > Actinomycetota > Actinomycetes > Kitasatosporales > Streptomycetaceae > Streptomyces > Streptomyces sp. NPDC048523. The sequence continues at coordinate 500,863 of NZ_JBICWQ010000005.1, forward strand.
ACGGGGCGGGTGACGGTGGCCGGGTCGGAGACCGGGGCGAAGTTCCCGGCCGTGTCGACGGCCTGCACCTTGTACGCGTACGCCGTCCCGGCGTCCGCCGTCACGTCCGTCCATGAGGTCCCCCGGACCGGCTCGGGCCCGTCGGGGTCGGACTGCCCCACGGGCGCTCCCCACACCTCGTAGTGGTCGACGTCCTTGGACGAGGACGCCTGCCACGTGACGGAGTTGCCCGCCGTGGTGCCCAGCGCGGTCACCCCGGTCGCCGCGGCCGGGCCGGTGCGGTCAACCGTGGTCACGGCCTGGTCGGCGGTGCCGCCCGACTCGTTGCCGGCCTTGTCGTAGGCGCGGACCTCGTAGTAGTACGTGTCGCCGGTCACCGGCAGGGCGGTGTCGCTGTACGAGGTGGAGGTGGTCGTGCCGAGCGGCTTGGTGCCGAAGGAGGCCCCCTTGAGCCGCCGGTAGACCCGGTACCCGGCGAGGTCCATCTCCTTGTTCTTCGCCCAGGTGAGCTTGGCCTTGCCGGTGGCCTGGTCGTACGTGACGGAAGTGCCGGTCGGGGTGAGGGGCTTGACCTTGTCGACGTCGGCGGAGGTCCGCGGCGCGTACGTGACCTTGACCTTGGCGGCGCCGGTCCAGTTGGCGTAGTCGACGCGCAGGGTGTGCTTGCCGGACGGGATCGTCACGTTGGCGGTCTTGGTGACCGTGGTGGAGACGTTCTTCCACAGGTCGATCTTGCGGACGCCGTCGAGGTACACCCGCATCCCGTCGAGGCCGGTGGCGCTCAGCGCGAACGGGCCGCCGGAGCCGAAGTCGCGGGTCACGGTCCAGCGGACGCCGAAGTTGTCCTTGGGCAGGCCCGAGACGGGGGCGCCGCTCCAGGAGTCGTCGATCGCGCTGTCGCAGTCGGTCTTCTTCGGGGCGCCGGACAGGCTCGTGTTCGCGTAGAACTGGCGCTGGAACACGGGCGAGGCACACGACACGGCCGCCGGGGCGGGCGCCGCCGTCAGGGAGACGAGGGTGCCGGCGGTGGCGAGCACCAGCGCGCCGGCCGTCGTACGTCTGACAGGGTTCATACGTTCCTCTTGCTTTGAGCGATGAAAGGGTCGGTCGGGCGGGAGACGGTTTTCAGACCACGTCCGGCCTGATCCGAAAGGGATGGGCGGCAGCCGTCTCCGTGCCGTCGGTGCGGACACCGACGACCCGGTAGTACGAGACCTGTCCGAGCGGTTGGGTCTCGTCGAGGTAGGTGTAACGCGAGGTGCCCGGAACGGCCGGCTCGGTGTCCAGCAGGCCGTAAGTACGGGTCACCGGATCCCAGCGACTGATCCGGTACGTGGTGATGTCGGCACACACATCGCCCTCGCACCGCCAGTCGAACGCGGTGATGTCCTCGGAGGTCCAGATCCAGCCTCCGCTGCCCAGCAGCGGCGCGTTGTCCGCGTAAATGCTTTCGGCCGCTCTGGTGTCGAGTTCCGTCGAGGACACGGTAGGAACGGACGGGTCGGTGACCGGCAACGAGTTGCCCCACTTGTCTCGTGCGGTCACCGCGTAGACCAGCGTCTCGCCGTCCGGGATGTCGACACACAGCATCGCCAGCGGGTCACCTGCCCCGTCGTCGAAGCAGCTGTCGAGCCATCGCACGGTCCCGTCGTCGCGACGCGTGCCGATCCAGCCGTCGTAGTAGGCGATGTCGTCGTCGACGGGTGCGTTCCAGCGCAGCACCGTCCCGTCGGCTCGGGGAGTCGCGGTCAGACCCGTGACGGGAAGCGGCGCAGTGCGGTCGGCGGTGGTGACGGTGACCGTCGCGGAAACGGCCGACGCGTTGCCCTTGCCGTCGGTGAGGGTGACGCCGTAGGTGTACGCAGTGTCGAGTTCCCAGTCGAGGTCCTGGCACCCGAACGTGGAATAGTCCTCACCACCGCCTGTGCTGTGGTCCGGGTACTCGCAGGCGACCTTCACCGCGTCGGTCCCGAGCGTCGTTCCCTTCGAACGCAGCACCGTGAAGTGCGCGCCATTGGTCAGTTCGCCGTCGGTGCGATCGCGCGGCGCGTCCCAATGGAGGTCGACCGAGCCCCCGTAGACCACTGCCAGCAGCTTCTCCGGTCTGTCCGGGGCGGTGCGGTCGATGCCGTCGGCGCTGACCGGAGCCGAATACGCGCTCGTGTTTCCCGCGGCGTCGTGGGCGCGCACCACGTAGGTATGGGTGGCCTTCGTCTCCGGAACGCCATAGGTGTGGGATGTCCCCGCGAGCTCCTGGATCAGGATGTACGAGCCCGTGGCCGGGTCCTTCTCGTACAGCTCGTAGCCGGCCGCATCCGCCACCGCGTTCCAGACGACCACCATTCCGTACAGATCGACGTGTGCGGTGAGCCCCGAGGGCGCGGCCGGGCCGGTGCGGTCGGCGGTGGTCACGGCCTGGTCGGCGGTGCCGCCGGACTCGTTGCCGGCCTTGTCGTAGGCGCGGATCTCGTAGTAGTAGGTGTCGCCGGTGGGTGTCGGGACGTCGGTGTGCGAGGTGCCGGTCGTCGTCGTGAGGGGCTTGGTGCCGAAGGCGGTGCCCTTCAGGCGTCGGTAGACCCGGTAGCCGGCGAGGTCCATCTCCTTGTTCTTCGCCCAGGTGAGCTTGGCTGTGCCGGTGGCCTTGTCGTACGTGACGGAAGTGCCGGTCGGGGTGAGGGGCTTGACCTTGTCGACGTCGGCGGAGGTCCGGGGCGTGTACGTGACCTTGATCTTGGCGGCGCCGGTCCAGTTGGCGTAGTCGACGCGCAGGGTGTGCTTGCCGGACGGGATCGTCACGTTGGCGGTCTTGGCGACTGTGGTGGAGACGTTCTTCCAGAGGTCGATCTTGCGGACGCCGTCGAGGTAGACGCGGATGCCGTCGAGGCCGGTGGCGCCGAGCGCGAAGGGGCCGCCGGAGCCGAAGTCGCGGGTCACGGTCCAGCGGACGCCGAAGTTGTCCTTCGGGAGGCCGGTGACCGGGGCGCCGCTCCAGGAGTCGTCGATCGCGCTGTCGCAGTCGGTCTTCTTCGGGGCGCCCGACAGGCTCGTGTTCGCGTAGAACTGGCGCTGGAACACGGGCGAGGCACACGACACGGCCGCCGGGGCGGGCGCCGCCGCCAGCGAGACGAGGGTGCCGGCGGTGGCGAGGACGACGGCGGCTGCGGTCGTCCGTCTGGCTGACTTCATTCGGTCCTCTGGTCGTACGGGGAACAGCAGTTGTGCGGCTGCTGTGATCACGACTCGCGAGGTGTGAAGTTGGTTGTACTAGTGTTCGCGCCAAGTCTTCACACCATTGGCGGAGAGTGGCGTTGCGCACTCGTTAAGTGATTCCGCTTGACGTCGATGGGCGGCCCCGCGTTGGCTTTTCAGTCACATGGGCCGCAATGCCGCGCCCGCGTCCTGAAAGCACCAGAAGTGAGCAGCCCCATGCGTCGTATCGCCATAGCCGTGGCCGCGTCCACGATGACCCTCTCGCTGGCCGCCTGTGGCGCGCTCGGCGCCGCGAGCGGGAGCGAGGCGAGCCCGACCAAGGGCAACGACATCACCGTGGGCGTGCTCATGCCGGAGAAGACGAACACCCGCTACGAGGAGTTCGACTACCCGATCATCCAGAAGAAGGTCGCCCAGCTCACCAGCAAGCAGGGCAGGACCGTCTACGCCAACGGCGAGGCCAACGCCAAGAAGCAGGCCGGGCAGATGCAGCAGATGATCGACCAGAAGGTCGACGTCATCCTGCTGGACGCCGTGGACTCGCACGCCATCGCGGGCATGGTGCAGAAGGCCAAGGACGCGGGCATTCCGGTCATCGCCTACGACCGCCTCGCCGAGGGCCCGATCGACGGGTACGTCTCCTTCGACAACGAGCTCGTCGGCGAGGTGCAGGGCCGCTCCCTCATCGAGGCGATCGGCTCCGGCATCGACACCTCCGACAAGATCGTGATGATCAACGGCTCGCCGTCCGACCCGAACGCCGGGCAGTTCAAGGCGGGCGCGATGTCCGAGCTCAACGGCAAGGTGACGATCTCCAAGACGTACGACGTCGACGGCTGGAAGCCCGAGACCGCGCAGAAGGACATGGCCGAGGCGATCAGCGCGATCGGCAAGGGCAACATCAAGGCCGTGTACTCCGCCAACGACGCCATGGCCGGCGCCGCCATCCAGGCGATGGAGGACGCGGGCATGACCAAGCTCCCGCCCATCACGGGCCAGGACGCCGAGCTGTCCGCGGTGCAGCGGATCGTCGCGGGCGAGCAGTACATGAGCGTCTACAAGCCGTACCCGGACGAGGCCGAGGCCGCCGCCGAGATGGCCGTGACGAAGGTCCAGGGCAAGGGCATCCAGTTCGACGCCCTCGCCTCGGACAGCGTCGACAGCCCCACCGACAAGGACATCCCGGCCCAGCTCGTCCAGGTCGTCGCGCTGACGAAGGACAACATCAAGAGCACGGTCGTCAAGGACGGCATCTACACCGTCAAGGACATCTGCACCTCGGACTACAAGAGCGCCTGCGCGGCGGCGGACCTGCAGTAACCGGCCCCTCCCCGGAGTTCACGCCACCCGCGTGAACTCCACCGTCACCTCGGGCGGTGCCCCCGGCACCCCCCGGTAGATCCCCTTGTGCGGGGTCACGTCGTCGTAGTCCCGGCCCCGGCCCACCACCACGTGGGACTCGTCGGCCCGGACCCGGTTGGTGGGGTCGTAGCCGCACCACTCGCCCGCCCAGTACTCGACCCAGGCGTGGCTCTGTCCCGCGACCGGCCGGTGCAGCTCCGCGTCCCGCTCGGGATGCAGATAGCCGGAGACGTACCGCGTCGGCAGGCCCACGCCCCGCAGCAGCGCGAGGGTGACGTGGGCGATGTCCTGGCAGACTCCGGCGCCCTGCTCCCAGGCCTCGGCGGCGGAGGTGTTCACGCCCGTCGTGCCGGGGAGGTAGGAGACCCGGTCGGCGACGAGGTCGGACACGGCGACCGCCGTCGCGTGCACGTCGAGGCCGGCCGCGAGCTCCCGTGCCTTGTCGACCAGTGTGGCCGGGACGGTCGTCCGGACCGTCGGGTCGAGGAACTCCAACAGGCGTGAGTCCGCGGTCTGCCGGGCGAGCTCGGCCCAGGCGGGCGGTACGGGGAGCGGGCCCGCCGGGTGGGTCTCGACCAGACTGGAGGCCGTGATGGTGAGATGGCCGTGCGGGTCCATCAGGTCGAAGCCGGTGACCTGGGTGCCCCAGTAGTCCCAGTACGACCAGGTGGGCGTGGCCGGGCTGACGGTGACCCGGGAGTCCAGGGTGGTCTGGGCGGGCAGGGTCAGCGGGGTCATGCGGACCTCGTTGTGGGACGAGGCGACGGGCTGGGCGTACGAGACGTGCGTGACGTGCTTGATCCGGAGGCGGCTGGTCATGCTCACGCTCCTTCCTGGGCCCATTCGACGGGCCCCTGGTACGGGAAGAACCGCTCCGCCACCGCCTCCGCGGCAGCCATGCAGGCGCTCTGCAGGTCCCCGAGCAGCAGCGGGAGTTGTTCCTCCAGGGCGTGCAGGTCGAGGTATTCGAGGCGGGTGCGCATCCGGCCGATGGGGCGGCGCGCGGGGTCCTGACGGGGGCGGCCGAGCGCGGTCAGGCACTCCTCCGCCGTCGTCAGGGCGTGCAGCGCGGAGCGCGGGAAGTCCCGGTCCAGGAGCAGGAATTCGGCCACGCGCGGGGTGTCGCCGAAACCGCCGTACACGCGCGCGTAGGCCTCGTCGGCGCCCGAGGCGCTCAGCAGGGTCGGCCAGTCGGGCGCGTGGGCGGCGTCCAGGACCCGGACCGACAGCAGCCGCACGGTCATGTCCACCCGCTCCAGACTCCGGCCGAGGACGACGAAACGCCAGCTGTCGTCGCGGCTCATGGTGGAGTCGGCGAGCCCGAAGAAGAGGGCCGCACGCCGCCGTACGAGTTCCAGATAGGCGTAGGGGCCGGTACGGCGGGCCGCGAGCCGCTGGTCGGCCAGGGCGTGCCAGGTGGAGTTCAGGCACTCCCACATCTCCGAGGAGACGGCCTCACGGGCGCTCCTGGCGTTGAGCCGGGCCGCGCCGAGCGCGCCCTCGATGGAGCAGGTGGAGCGGGCGTCGAAGGCGAGCTGGTCGAGGACCTGCTGCATGTCGACCCGGGGGCCGCCCGCGTCGACGCCGAGGATCGCGTACAGCGACCGGCAGGCCAGGTCCTCGTCGCGCCACGGGTCCTCGAGGAGGCGGTGCAGATAGGCGTCGAGGATCCGGCCGGTGTTGTCGGCCCGCTCGACGTACCGGCCGGTCCAGGTCAGTGCCTCGGCTATCCGGGAGAGGATCACGTCGTTCACTGCTGTCCTCCTTCCTGTACGACGGTGGGAGTGCCGTCGGGACCGTGCTGACGTGGGGCGATGTCCAGGCGGGCGGTTCCGTTCGCGGGCGTGGGCGGTTCCGCGGGGCCCTCGGCGAGCACCCAGGTGTCCTTGGAGCCGCCGCCCTGGCTGGAGTTGACGATCAGGTTGCCCTCCTGGAGGGCGACCCGGGTCAGGCCGCCGGGCAGGACCCAGATGTCGTTGCCGTCGTTGACGGCGAAGGGGCGCAGGTCGATGTGACGGGGTGCCATGCGTTCGCCCGCCAGGGTGGGGGAGGTGGACAGAGCGACCGGGCGCTGGGCGATGAAGCCGCGGGGGTTCTCGGCCACGGCCTTGCGTGTCCTCTCCAGCGTTTCGCGGTCGGCCTTCGGCCCGATGACGATGCCCTGCCCGCCGGCCCCGTCGACGGGTTTCACGACGAGCTGGTCGAGCTGGTCGAGGACGGCCTGGAGCTGGCCGGGTTCGTCGGGCCGGAAGGACTCCACATTGGGGAGAATCGGTTCTTCGGAGAGGTAGTAGCGGATCAGGTCCGGCACGTAGGTGTAGAGCAGCTTGTCGTCCGCGATGCCGTTGCCGACCGCGTTGGCGAGGGTGACATGACCCGCCATGGCCGCGCCGAGGATGCCCGGGCAGCCGATCACCGAGTCGGGGCGGAAGTGGAGCGGGTCGAGGAAGTCGTCGTCCAGGCGCCGGTATACGACGTGGACGGGCACCTCTCCGCGGGTCGTGCGCATCCACACCCGGTTGCCCCGGCACACCAGGTCGTGCCCCTCGACCAGCTGCACGCCCATCAGCCGGGCGAGCAGGGCGTGTTCGAAGTAGGCGGCGTTGCTGGGGCCGGGAGTGAGGACCACGACCCGGGGGTCCTGGGCGCCGTCGGGCGCGGCGGCGCGCAGGGCGGCGAGCAGCTTCTGCGCGTAGCCGTCGACGGGGACCACGTGCTGCTCGGCGAAGAGGGACGGGAAGACCCGGGTCATGGCGCGCCGGTTCTCGATGACGTACGACACGCCGCTGGGAACCCGGACGTTGTCCTCCAGGACCCGGAAGTCGCCCTGTTCGTCCCGGACCAGGTCGATGCCGGCGACATGGATGCGCACGCCGCCCACGGGTTCGAGCCCGTGCGCGGCCCGGTGGAAGTGCGGGGAGTTCAGCAGCAGCCGCCAGGGCACGACCCCGTCCTCGAAGGCTCGGGCGGGCCCGTAGGCGTCCGCGAGGTAGGCCTCCAGGGCCCGGACCCGCTGGCTCACCCCGCGGCGCACGAGATCCCATTCCAGGGCGTCGAGGATCCGGGGCACGAGGTCCAGCGGCCAGGGCCGCTCCTCGCCCGCGAAGGCGTAGGTCACGCCCCGGTCGGTGAAGGCCCGGGCCATCTGGTCGGCCCGGAACCTGAGTTCACTCGGCTCGATCGGCTGGAGCGCGGCCAGTACCGGCTCGTAGGCGGTCCTGACCTCGCCCGGCCGCTCGAACATCTCGTCCCACGCGTCGGCCAACGCGTATGCGTCAAATATGTCCGCCATGACCTGACGTTAAGTGCGGCACGTAACGGGGTGATCACTGCGTGGTTTCCGGCAGTTGACGCGCGGAGCGGACGGTTCCGGCCGGGGGTGAAGGGCCTCGGCGAGGCACTCGTGAGGGTGGCCGCGTCACCGTCAGCTTGTTGCAGAAGGGCGGGGGGAGGGCCGTAGGTAACGGGGTATACCGGCCGTTTTCCGCGCCCTCGGCCCGAGGAGCCGTGTTGCGGAGCCGGTCCGGGCCGCGCATAGTTGCTCCGCCGAGGGGGCTTCGACGCTCCGATGGGGAAACAGGACAAGAGGGCGGTAGACGCTGGAACCGGGGGTGGGATGGGCAATGACCGGGCTCGGGACGGACGACCATCCACACGGTGCTGACCGGCTGTGCGAGGCCGGGGACCGGGTGTACTCCCGGGCCGTACGGCGCGGCCGCGTGCCCCGCGCCGACGCCGGGCCGGTGCCCTGTCTGCTGGAGCTGGCCCTGCTGCACCCGGATCCCGACGACATGGACTGGCTGGTGCCGACGGCACCGCAGGAGGTCATGACCCGGCTGCTGCGCGAGGTCCACGACGAGGTCAGCGCGAGCCAGCGGCGGGTGGGCGCGGCGGTCGCGGCGGTGGAGCGGTACGCGGGCCTGGGACCCAGTCTGGTGCCGGGCGCCGGTGAGGGGACCGCGATCCGGGTCCTCGACGGTCTCTCCCGGATCCAGGCCGCGATGGACGAGGCGACCGAGGCGTGCACGACGGAGGTCCTCACGGTCCAGCCCGGCGGCATCCGTCCCGAGCACGAGCTGACGGAGGGCCTGCACCGGGCGCTGGCGCTGCGCGGCCGGGGCGTACGGATGCGGGACCTCTACACCCACGTCGCCCGGCACGGCCAAGGGCTCCTGAACTACCTGGAGTTGATGGGCGGCTCGGTGCAGGCGCGGACACTGGACGAGGTCATCGACCGGCTGATCCTCTTCGACCGCAAGGTCGCCTTCATCCCCGCGAACGCCGACCGCACCCTCGCCCTGGAACTGCGGCACCCGGCGCTGGTGGAGTACCTGGTCACGGTCTTCGAGCGGCTGTGGCGCCTGGCGATCCCCCTCACCGCCCCTCTGCCCGACACCGGCATCGAGGGCATCTCCCATCGCGAGCAGTCCATCGCCGCACTGCTGGCCGAGGGCCACCAGGACGCGGTGATCGCGGAACGGCTGGGGATCAGCGTGCGCACCTGCCGGGCCCATATCGCCCGGCTGTCGGAGACGCTCGGGGCGGCCAGTCGTACGCAACTGGGCGTGCGGATAGCGCAGGTGGGCCTGGACGGCCCCACCGCGGTGTCCCCGATCACGCTTCCCGGTCAAGAATCCCGGACCGTCCGATGAGGTAGCCGAGCTGGGCCCGGCTCTCGCTGCCGAGCGTCGCCGCGAGTTTGGCGATGTGGACGCGGGCGGTGCGGATGTTCATGCCGAGCCGGTCGGCGATGACGGCGTCGGTGTGGCCTTCGATGAGGAGCGCGGCGATGGCGCGCTGGCGGGGCGTGATGCCCTCGGGTGAGGGCGGGTGGACGGCCCGGGGATACATCGGCGTGGCCAGGCGCCACAGGCGGTCGAACGTGGTGGCGAGGAAGTCGGCGATGGCCGGGTGGCGGATCTCCAGGGCGAGCGTGCGGTCCTTGTTGGCGGGGATGAAGGCGACCGCGCGGTCGATCACGATCAGACGCTGGGTGACCTCGTCGAGGGTGCGGGCCTCCACATCGCCCCGCAGACGCTCGTAGCGGGACAGAATGCTGGGCGCGTGGCGGAGGGTGTGCTGGTAGAGCGTGCGGATACGGCCGCCACGGTCGAGCAGGGCCTGGTCGCGCACGAAGGCCTCGGCGTGGATCCCGGCCGGGGAGTGGGTCTGACTGGTGTGCGGCTGGATGGTGAGGACCTCACCCGAGGAGTCCGCCACGGCCCGGTGAATGGCCCGGCCGATACGGTCGAGACCGCTGAGGACGCTGATGGTGTCCGCGACCGCGGTGGAGCGGCTGTCGATCTCCGCCAGCGACTCGAACACCGCCGCCAGCCGCTCCTCACGGCGCCGTTCGTCCGCGACGCGGTCCGCCACGCCACGCAGCAGCCGACGCAGGGCGAAGGCCGGGGCGATGGGCCGCAGCCACCGCAGGTCCTCGATGTCCGGCTGCAGCAGACCGAGGTCGACGAGACACGGCACCTCGTCCGCCTCCTTCGCGCTCACCCGCCCTTCGCGCAGCGCACGGGTGTACAGGTGCAGACCCGCCTCGCAGAGCTCTTCCGGCCCGTGGGTGTGCGCCCCGCTCACGGGTGGACGTCTCCCCCCGGCATCGGGTGGTCGGGCTTCAGGATGCCCGACTGGGCGATGAGGAAGCCGAGCTGGGCGCGGCTGCCGCTGCCGAGCGCCGTGGCGAGCTTGGCGATGTGGGCCCGGCACGTGCGGACGTTCATCCCCAGCCGCCGGGCGATCGCCTCGTCGACATGGCCCTCCACGAGCAGCTTGGCGATGGAGTGCTGGATGTCCGTGATGCCGTCGGGGGCCGTTTCGTAGGGGGCGCCGGCGTTCAGGGGCACGGCACGGCTCCACATGAACTCGAACACCTTGATCAGGTACCGGACGAGACCGGGGTGACGGAGTTCGAGGGCGACCTGCCGGTCGTCACGGGTGGGGATGAAGGCGACGGTCTCGTCGCAGATGATGAGGCGCTCCACCAGTTCGTCGATGGTGCGGTACTCGGCCTTCCCGTCGGCGAAGTGGTCCACCCAGGCGAGCCTCTCCGGGCTGTACCTGGCCGTGTGCTGGTAGAGGGTCCGGATCCGCACACCGCGTTCTATGAGGGGTCTGTCGCGTTCCAGCGCCTCCATGAGCCTGGTCTCGGAGCTGCGGCGGCCGCTCGGCTGGACCGTGAGCATCTCGGTCTGGCACTGGGCGGTGGCCAGGTCGAGTGCCGCGTTGATGCGGTCGAGGCCCTCCAGCACGGTGATCGAGTGGGTGGAGGTGGTCTCCTGCGCGCTGAGCGCCATGAACGGCTCGAAGACCTCGGTGAGCGCGATCGACAGCCGCCGGTTCTCGCTGATCTCGTGCTCGATGGGGTGCAGGCGCTGCGCCAGGGCGACGGCGGGCGAGACGGGGCGCAGCCAGTTCGCGTCGTCCGGGTCGGGGTGCAGAAGGGCGAATTCCATCAGACACGGAGCGGGCTCGATGTCCGCTCGGAGGATTCGTCCCGTGCGCAGAGCGTTTGCGTAGAGGCGCGTTCCCTCTTCACACAACTCGGTCATCGCATGGGGATGTGTCGCCTTAATCCCATTTGTTGCCAAATCTCCACCCCCCAGGGTCCTGAACATGCAGGAACATGATGCACCGATCGTGTGGCCATGACGTGCCTGAATGAGCCATCGTCTTACTCGACGGGGGAAGAGGGGACCTTCAAGTGAGGACGAAGCCGACTATGCGTAAGAGAATGCTTCGCTCGGTGCTTGTCGCCGCCTTCTCCGCCGTTGTGGCCTTCGGGACTCTGAGTGGCCTCTCCGGTACGAAGAGCGATGCGCGCGAGACGGGTGGTGCGCAGTCTGTTGTTGTCGCGGATGACGATCTGATCGTGTTCCCGGCTGACAGTAAGTGGGACTGAGGCCGATGACCACCCCACCCGACGACCGCTCCTTCCGCAGAGAAATGGCCACCGCCTACCGCTCCGGCTGGCACTTCATCGATCTGGTCACCGCGATCCCCCACCCCGGTGACTCGTTGATGGTGACTGTCTTCGGCGAACCGGTGGTCGTCACGCGGGACGAGGACGAGGACGTACGGGCGTACCGGTGTCTGCGGCGGCCTCGGGGGGCGCCGCAGCCCGTTCGGTGTGCCATCCGGTACGGAATGATCTTTGTGAACCTGGACCAACGAGACCATCGGCTGGTGGAACCGGAAACCCCCACCCCCCGGACCATCTCAGCCACCCCCCGCAGTGCCTGACGCGATTCCCCCGTCGTAACAGATCGCTCAGGTGCTTCCCCCCGCAGCGGCGTCACCGTGACCTGAACACGGTGACGCCGCTGCAGTTTTGGGCGACATTTCGCGGTATCGGGTGATCGGGCCGTGGCTCGGAAGGCCGCTCGGAAAGCCGCTCGCGAGCCGCTCAGAAATGCCCCATCGCTCCGGTCAGCGAGATCTCGATGACCACCCGCAGCGGGTTCGGCGCCGGCGTCCGTTCGTAGCGCTCGGCGTACCGCCGCACCGCGTCCGCCACCCGGTCCGGCTCCGTGCGCACGCGCGCCCGCCCTTCCAGCGTGGCCCAGCGCCGCCCCGCCACCTGGCACACCGCCACCGCCGCCCCGCTCTCGCCGGCCGCCAGCACGTGCCGTACCTTCGCGCTGGTCCGGCTCGTGATCACCCGGGCGAGACGGGCCTCCGGGTCGTAGGTCACCCCGACGGGCACCACGTGCGGGCTCCCGTCCGGGCGCGGTGTCGTCAGTGTGCACAGATGCCGTTCGCGCCAGAAGCTGAGGAACGACGGGTCCGGGGCACCCGGATCCTGGGCGTAGGAGGTCATGCCGGGACGCTAGCCCCTGATCCCTCCCACGGACTGCCTTGAGTGGAATAGACTCAACTTTATGTACGCTGAATGAGTCAGCGCAGGAGTCGGTACAGGAGCTGACACCGAGGAGGAGTACGGACCAGTGGATGCCGAGCTGACCAACCGGAGCCGGGACGCCATCAACGCGGCCAGCAACCGGGCCGTGACCGAGGGACACCCGGACCTCACCCCTGCCCACCTGCTCCTTGCTCTGCTCCAAGGACAGGACAACGAGAACATCGTCGATCTGCTCGCCGCCGTCGACGCCGATCAGGCCGCCGTGCGGGCCGGCGCCGAGAAGGTGCTCGGCTCGCTGCCCAGCGTGGCCGGGTCCACCGTCGCGCCCCCGCAGCCCAACCGCGACCTGCTCTCCGCCATCGCCGACGCGCAGGCCCGGGCCCAGGACCTCGGCGACGAGTACCTCTCCACCGAGCACCTGCTCATCGGCATCGCCGCCAAGGGCGGGCCGGCCGCCGAGGTGCTGACCCGGCAGGGCGCCACCCCGAAGAAGCTGCTCGAAGCGTTCCAGAAGGCCCGAGGAGGGCGCAGAGTGACCACCGCCGACCCCGAGGGCCAGTACAAGGCCCTGGAGAAGTTCGGAACCGACTTCACCGCCGCCGCACGGGACGGCAAGCTCGACCCCGTCATCGGCCGCGACCAGGAGATCCGCCGGGTCGTCCAGGTGCTCAGCCGCCGTACCAAGAACAACCCCGTCCTCATCGGTGAGCCCGGCGTCGGCAAGACCGCCGTCGTCGAGGGGCTCGCCCAGCGGATCGTCAAGGGGGACGTGCCCGAGTCGCTCAAGGACAAGCGGCTCGTCGCGCTCGACCTCGGGGCGATGGTCGCCGGCGCCAAGTACCGCGGTGAGTTCGAGGAGCGGCTGAAGACGGTCCTCGCGGAGATCAAGGACTCCGACGGGCAGATCATCACCTTCATCGACGAGCTGCACACCGTCGTGGGCGCGGGCGCCGGCGGGGACTCCTCCATGGACGCCGGCAACATGCTCAAGCCCATGCTGGCCCGCGGTGAGCTGCGCATGGTGGGCGCGACGACCCTCGACGAGTACCGCGAGCGGATCGAGAAGGACCCCGCCCTGGAGCGGCGCTTCCAGCAGGTGCTGGTCGCCGAGCCCACCGTCGAGGACACCATCGCCATCCTGCGCGGACTCAAGGGACGCTACGAGGCCCACCACAAGGTCCAGATCGCCGACAGCGCGCTGGTCGCGGCGGCCGCCCTCTCCGACCGGTACATCACCTCCCGCTTCCTGCCCGACAAGGCCATCGACCTCGTCGACGAGGCCGCCTCCCGGCTCCGCATGGAGATCGACTCCTCGCCCGTGGAGATCGACGAACTCCAGCGCGGGGTGGACCGGTTGAAGATGGAGGAGCTCGCGCTGGTCAAGGAGACCGATCCGGCCTCCCGTGAGCGCCTGGAGCGGCTGCGCCGCGACCTCGCCGACAAGGAGGAGGAGCTGCGGGGCCTGACCGCCCGCTGGGAGAAGGAGAAGCAGTCCCTCAACCGGGTCGGTGAACTGAAGGAGAAGCTGGACGAGTTGCGCGGTCAGGCCGAACGCGCCCAGCGCGACGGCGACTTCGACACCGCCAGCAAGCTGCTCTACGGCGAGATCCCCACCCTGGAACGGGACCTGGAGGCCGCGTCCGAGGCCGAGGAGGAGGTCTCCAAGGACACCATGGTCAAGGAGGAGGTCGGCCCCGACGACATCGCCGACACCGTCGCCGCCTGGACCGGCATCCCGGCGGGCCGCCTCCTGGAGGGCGAGACGCAGAAACTCCTGCGCATGGAGGAGGAGTTGGGCAAGCGGCTCATCGGCCAGAGCGAGGCCGTGCAGGCCGTGTCCGACGCCGTGCGCCGCACCCGGGCCGGGATCTCCGACCCGGACCGGCCCACCGGCTCCTTCCTCTTCCTCGGCCCCACCGGCGTCGGCAAGACCGAACTCGCCAAGGCGCTCGCCGACTTCCTCTTCGACGACGAGCGGGCGATGGTCCGCATCGACATGTCGGAGTACGGCGAGAAGCACACCGTCTCCAGGCTCGTCGGCGCGCCTCCCGGCTACGTCGGCTACGAGGAGGGCGGCCAGCTGACCGAGGCGGTGCGCAGGCGGCCGTACAGCGTGGTGCTCCTCGACGAGGTGGAGAAGGCCCACCCGGAGGTCTTCGACATCCTGCTCCAGGTGCTGGACGACGGACGCCTGACGGACGGTCAGGGCCGCACGGTCGACTTCCGCAACGCGATCCTGGTCCTGACGTCGAACCTGGGCAGCCAGTTCCTGGTCGACCCGATCACCTCCCAGGAGGAGAAGAAGGAGCAGGTCCTCGAGGTGGTCCGCGCCTCCTTCAAGCCGGAGTTCCTCAACCGGCTCGACGACCTGGTCGTCTTCTCGGCCCTGACCAAGGAGGAGCTGCGCCGCATCGCGCGCCTCCAGATCGACCGCCTCGCCAAGCGGCTCGCCGAGCGCAGGCTCACCCTGGAGATCACCGACGAGGCACTGGACTGGCTCTCGGTCGAGGGCCTGGACCCGGCCTACGGTGCCCGGCCGCTGCGCCGCCTCGTCCAGACCGCCATCGGCGACCGGCTCGCCAAGGAGATCCTGTCCGGCGAGGTCAAGGACGGCGACACGGTCCGGGTGGACGCGTTCGGTGACGGTCTGATCGTGGGACCGGCGACCGGCCGTCCGGAGACGGGCAAGACGCTCTGAGCGGCGTGGCGGGGGTCGTTCCGGCCCCTGCCCCGGCTCTCACGGCGTGAACGCCAGGAACCGCACCTCGGACCACTTGTGGCTGTGGTGGACGGCCTCGATCCGTACGAGGCCCGCTGCCCGGCGATCGGCGAGGTGCTCCTAGGGGCGTGGCGGGGGTCGTTCCGGCCCTTGCCCCGGCTCTCACGGCGTGAACGCCAGGAACCGCACCTCGGACCACTTGTGGCTGTCGTGGACGATCTCGATCTGCACGGAGGCCCGCTGCCCGGCGACCGGGCCCGCGTTCAGGCACGCGTCGACCTGGGCGTCGCCGCACTGCGTGGTCCGCAGCCGCGGCCCCTCGGGGAAGGTGGCCGCCACCCAGGCGCCGATCTCGCCGCGCGGCATCCGGAAGCGGGCGTCGTAGCGGGGCTCCGGCCCGGCCTCGATCCCGCACCAGGTGTCGTACGCCCCGGCCGGCAGCTTCGCCCCGCCGAAGGCCAGCGCCTGGGCACACGAGGTCTGCTTCACGTCCGCGGCGACCGAGTCGTCCGTGAACAGCCAGGCGATCCCCAGCGCGATCAGGGCCCCCACCACCAGCGTCGGCACGGCCAGGATCGCCAGGACGACGCCCCATCTGGTCCCGCCCGGCTCGGTCTGTTCCGGCACCGTCTCGATCTGCGTCTCGATCTGTGTCTTTGTCATGGCTTCCCCGTTTCCTCAGCCCCTGTTTACCGTGGCTGACCGGATCATGTCAGCCCTGGGAGGACAGGTTCCGTCTGGGCTTGCCACCCCCCTCCCCGGATGGGGGAGGATGGCGGAATCCGTACGAAGGGAAATTCACGGTGACCATCGATCCGTCCTCGATTCCGAACTTCGGGGGCCAGCCCGAGCCGCAGCCCCAAGGACCGGCGGGCCCCGTCGTCCCGGATCAGGATCTCGTGAAGCAGCTCCTCGACCAGATGGAGCTGAAGTATGTCGTCGACGACGAGGGTGACCTCGCGGCGCCGTGGGAGCAGTTCCGTACGTATTTCATGTTCCGTGGCGAGGGTGACCAGCAGGTCTTCTCGGTGCGGACGTTCTACGACCGGCCCCACCAGATCGACGAGAAGCCCACGCTGCTGGAGTCCATCGACGACTGGAACCGGCGCACCCTGTGGCCCAAGGTCTACAGCCACACCCATGACGACGGCACCGTCCGTCTGATCGGTGAGGCGCAGATGCTCATCGGCACCGGCGTCAGCCTGGAGCACTTCGTCTCCTCGACCGTCAGCTGGGTGCGCGCCGCCATCGAGTTCGACAAGTGGCTCGTCGAGCAGCTCGGCCTCGAGGAGGAAGTCAACGACGCCGAGAAGCCCGAGGACGACGAGTAGGCGTCCTCCGGCTACCGGGGCGTATCGGTTGACATGACCGGATACGCGCCGCAGGCAACGAGAGCCCGGCCAGGGCACCGGCCACCACGGCCGCGTGCCGGGGCCGGGCTCTGGCCGTCTGCGGCGGCACCGGTGCGAGCGGCGCCCGTCCACAGCCTGTGGGTAACTTTCCGACGCGGGACCGCCCCCCCATAAGCGAGCATTGGGTCGCCGGTGTCTTCAGCCGCTCCCGCCCCGGATCCTGGTCGTGAGCTAGAAGGCCGCCGTCCGGTCTTCGCTGCGCGGATCGATCACCTGGTGCCCGGTGTGGACGCCGGCGCGCGCCTCCCGACGCCAGGGACGCCCGTAGGTCACTGCGTCGGCGGCGGCCTCGGAAGTGTCGTCCAGGTTCACGACGGCTACCGATGGCGAGTCGTCCGTGGGACACCGGGCAAGCCAGTCGCCGTTGGGAGCGACGATTCCGGACGGTGCCTTGGCGCTGTGCTGTGCCGGCACCGCCAAACTGACCCAGTAGCTGTTGACCGCGGCGTGGCCCTGGGCCTGCGCGGCGGTGTTGCCCGGGGTGCCGCTGGTGGAGAACAGGACGCAGTCGACATCCAGCTTCTCGTATTCGGCGAACAACTCCGGGTAGTGGATCTCCATGCCGAGCAGGCAGCCGAAGCGCACACCGCCGACCTCGAAGGTCACCTTGGGGCTCCGCATGATCGAGATCAGGGGGGCGGCCGCTACTGTCCGGGATGCCTTCGACACCCCCTACGGCCTCCGCCCACAGCCTGTGGGCGGGCGCCCCTCTTTCCGTGTGGTCCCTCTCCAGCCGTGCAGAACGAGGATCAGCTGACCTTGACCGTCCAGGACGAGGAGTACGTGTCCGTCAGGTCGGTGGTGCCCGGGCGGTAGACCCGTAGCGTCCACGTCCCCGTGTGCGAGAAGGTGATCTTCGCGGTGGCGCTGCCGCTGGTGGAAAGGGTGGCGCTGGTGAGGGTCACCCACGTGCCGTCCTTCTGGCGGGCCTGAAAGCGCAGCGCGGTCCCCTTGACGTAGGGGGAGCTGAGGGCGGTGTAGGACGCGGGCTTGCCATGGACAGCGGTGACAGCCGGCCTGTTGACCGTGAGTACGGCCCTGACGCGCGAGGTCAGGGGCTTGCTGGTCGAGGGCGCCCACGTCAGGTTCTTCGGCGCGGTGACGGCACGCCAGGCGCCGTTGGACCTGGCGGTCGTGGTGTAGGAGGCCTTGCCCGTGCTGTCCGCGGTGACGGTCGCCTGGGTCTTCCAGGCGGTGGTTCCGGCCCGCTTGTACTGGAAACCGACCTTGGCGCCGGCCGCGGGCTTGGCGCCGGTCCGGGTCACGGTGGCCGTGAAGGTCGCCTTGTGGCCGTAGGCGCTGGTGGCCGGGCCGGTCAGCTGGGTCGTCGTGGCGGCCAGGACGCGGATCGGCGCGCTGCTGACGGTGGTGTCGCCGTACTGGGAGACGATGGTCAGCGTGACGTCGTGCACCCCGGTGGTCGTGGCCTTCCAGGTGCCGGAGGGCTGCGCGGGATAGCTGCCGGTGGCGAACGTCGTGCCGTCGACGTCGAGGGCCCAGTGCTCGGCCCGGCTGACGCCGTCGGCGGCGGATGTGGTGGCGGCGTAAGTCCGGCTGCTGCCCGCTGTGGGAAAGTCCTGGAAGCCGTCCGTCCAGGTCGGCGTGACCTCGGACACCACCCTGACCGGCAGGTCCGTCCGGCCGTGGGCGCCGCGGTCGTCGACCGTGTCGAACGTCAGCGTGTGGGCCCCGTAAGGGAGTTGGCCGACGTCAGCGAGGAAGCCCTCGGTGTTTCCCTCGTAGGTGTAGGCGCCGACCGGCGTCGTCGCCTGCGCCTTGCCGTCGAGCGACACGGTGGTGCTGACCGGGTAGGCGTAGTTGAGGTTGGACGGGAACGTCTTGTTGAGTGCCGACGGGTAGGCGTAGTCCACGCTCACCGGCGTCTCGTAGGGGCGGATGACGGTGTCGAGCTTCGGCGTGATGGTGAAGCCGTGGTCGACCAGGGTGACGGCCCGGACCGGGGAACCCGCGCGGCCGTCCTTGTCGTAGGCCACGACGTAGAGGTCTCCGGCGTACAGGCCTGCTGGGACCGCACTCGTGTCCAGTGTGGTGGTCCACGTCGCGCCGTCTGCCGGGGCGGCGGTCAGGTCGACAGGGGCGGGCCAGGCCCTGCCGGAGCTGAAGTACCGGACGCGCGAGACTCCGTTGTCGCCGGTCGCGGTGGCGCGCAGCGACAGCTCGCCGTCCGCGGACAGGCCCACGGGCTGGTGGGAGGTCCAGGCGGCGTCGCCCGGAAGATCGGGCAGGGTGACGACCGGCCGCCCATTGTCGACGGTGACGGTGGTGTGGGCTGTGACGGTCCGCGGGCGGGGACTGTCCACCTCGACGTCGATGGAGTTCGCGCCGTCGGCCACCAGCGGCGCGGCCACTCCGTTCGCGGAGCCTCCGAACTGCTGGGTGGCGGCGGTGTCCAGGGACGCGTGCAGAGTGCAGGAGGGCAGGCAGTCTCCCGGGCTCAGGCTGAAGGTCTGCTCGACCGTGCCGGTGCCCTGGTACACGGTGCTGCCGGTGATGCTGACCACGGCCTCGGTCGGCTCGTCGTCCGGGTCCCCGTGCACGGTGAAGGTGACATCCGTCGTGCCGGCGATCGTCTGCCCGGCACTGACCGAGCCGTCGCCTCCGGCATCCGAGGAAACGCCGTCGAACGTGATCGGGGCACCGATGTCATCCGCGACAGCGGCCGGCGCCGGTGCTACGGCGCACAGCACAGCGGCACTCGCGACAACGGCGAGCGATCTGACAGATCGGGATATGTTCACGTCTCTCCTCCGGGGCCTGCTCAGCGGCTCGGCGGAGGCGCCGGGTGCGGTCCGCACGCTGCCTCCGCTCAGGGTCCGGTTCCGTGGCGGACCCGGAAACGAGAGGCGGAGCGCAGTGGTTGACCAGTGTCGCGGCAGCGTGGAGATCTTGGATGAACTCCGAGTCACGTGTCAATGGCCTCGTGGGTGCAGCGACGCTTGGGACGGTCACGTTCCTGGTGGAGAAGCGGTCAGCGGGCGAAGGCCTTGCGCAGCCGTTCCGCCGCGTCCGTCAGGACCTCCGTGCGCTTGCAGAACGCGAACCGTACGAACGGTGCGCCCTCCTCGCGGTGGTCGTAGAAGACCGCGTTCGGGATGGCGACGACGCCCGCGCGCTCGGGCAGGGCGCGGCAGAAGGCGAAGCCGTCGCTCTCGCCGAGGGGGCGGATGTCGGTGGTGACGAAGTACGTGCCGGCCGGCTTGAAGACCTTGAAGCCCGCGTCCGCGAGGCCCGCCGCCAGCAGGTCCCGCTTGGCCAGCATGTCCTCGCGGAAGGCGGTGAAATAGCTGTCGGGGAGGGCGAGGGCCTCGGCGACCGCGTACTGGAAGGGGCCGGAGGAGACGTACGTCAGGAACTGTTTCGCCGAGCGGACCGCCGAGACCAGGCCGGGCGCCGCCGTGATCCAGCCGACCTTCCAGCCGGTGAAGGAGAAGGTCTTGCCGGCGGAGCCGATGGAGACCGTGCGCTCCCGCATCCCCGGGAAGGTCGCGAGGGGGATGTGCTCGGCGTCGTCGAACACCAGGTGCTCGTACACCTCGTCCGTGACCACCAGCAGGTCCCGCTCCACGGCCAGCTCGGCGATCGCCGTCAGCTCCTCGCGGGTGAGGACCGTGCCGGTGGGGTTGTGCGGGGTGTTGATGAGGAGCAGGCGGGTCCGGTCGGTGACCGCGGCGCGCAGTTCGTCGAGGTCCAGGCGGAAGCTGCCGTCGTGCGGGCGCAGAGTGACCGGGACCCTGGTCCCGCCCGCCATCGCGATGCAGGCCGCGTAGGAGTCGTAGTACGGCTCGAACGCGACGACCTCGTCACCCGGCTCCACCAGCGCGAGCAGTGCGGCGGCGATGGCCTCCGTGGCGCCGGCGGTGACCAGGACCTCGGTGTCGGGGTCGTAGGACAGGCCGTAGCGGCGCTCCTGGTGCGCGGCGACCGCCGTGCGCAGCTCCGGCACGCCCGGGCCGGGCGGGTACTGGTTGCCGCGTCCGTCGCGCAGCGCCCGCACGGCCGCCTCCCTGACCTCCTCGGGGCCGTCCGTGTCGGGGAAGCCCTGCCCCAGGTTGATCGAGCCGGTCCGCAGAGCCAGGGCGGACATCTCGGCGAAGATCGTCGTCCCGAACTCGGCGAGACGGCGGTTGAGCAGGGGGCGTGCGCTGGAAGTCATGCCGGTCATCCTGCGCCCAAGCTCTGGAGTTCCTCAACTCTGCTTTGGCCCGTGAGACAGAAGGGCATCTCCAGCTCACGCAACCGGCGAGGCGCCCACGGGGGGTCGCTTCGAGGGGGTAACGGAAGGAGGGTGAGCCATGGTCATCGGCTTCATCCTGGTGGTGTTCCTGGTCCTGTGCCTCGTGGGAGTGGTGGCCACGGTGTTCCGGAACGGCTCGACGCGTCGGCGTATGCGGGCCCACAGCGGCGGCGGCGGCAGTGCGGGCGCGGCCGGCGGCAGCTGGTGGGCCGGGGGAGACGGCGGCGGATCGGACTCCGGTGGCGGCGGCCACCACGGCGGTCACTCCTGCGGCGGCGGGTCGTCCTGTGGTGGCGGGTCGTCCTGCGGCGGCGGCGGGGGCGGATGCGGGGGAGGCAGCTGACACGGGGCAGCTGAGCTCCGCAGGGGGAACCGCATCCGAAACCGGGGGAGCGGGGGAACGCGGGGGCGTGCAGCCGGACCTGGGTCGGGCCGCACGCCCCCGCTTGTCGTTTCTTCACTCCGGTGCCCCGGCGCACGCTCTGGCCGCCGTGGCGCGCGCCGTGGTTGAACAGATGAGCTGGGGAGCCCACGCAGGGATGGAAACCCCCCGAAGTTGGGTAAAAACCCTGTGACGGCACCGCCGTTCATGATTCCCTCTAAACCACCAACGCAGCCCCTCGGACGTCCTGCGGACACGTCCTGACCTCCCGACTGGGCTGACCGGGCCGATCCCCCCACAGTCGCCCGGGTGCGCCGGTACCCCACACCACCCTTTCTTTGCGTGCTAGCGGAGCCGATCCATGCTCACGACCCTGAACACCTCGTACACCGACACGCGCGCGGCCGATCTCGCCTGGGCCCTGGGGCGGGAGCCGCTGCCCGCCCTCGCCGAGCTCGACCTCGAAATCGGCGGTGCAAAGCTGCAGTTGAGACTCCTCGGCGCGTCCCACCAAGTGCTCCTGGAGGAGGACCGGGGCACCTGCTCGGAGACGGTGGCATGCATCGCCGGAAGCAGTACGCCGCTGCCGCTGGGCGTGGCCAAGCGGGTGGGGAACTGGGAGTACGAGTTCGCCGCGCGCGTGGAGGCCCTGTCACCGGGCGAGTTCGCGGGCCGGGCACAGGAGTTGCTCGCGCTGGTGTCCGACCATCCGCACGGCCTCGCCGGCGTCTTTCCCGGCAGCCCGCACGCGTTCACCGCGCTGCTGGCCCAGCGGTACGAGGGGCAGGTGCACTGGCGGACCTGGCACGCGTATCCGCAGGACGGGCAGTTGGTGGCCACGCGGACCCGCGTCGGGGTCAGGGTCCCGGTGGGGACGACGGGTTGAGGGACGGGACGTCGGGTTGAGCGACACAAACCCCTGTTTCCCCGGTTCACTCCCGGTTCCACACGTGTGGGTGACGAAGCGTGCCGGAGCCGTGACGTAACGTCGCACCGTGATCGAGCCGCACGCCCCCGCCCCGCCCGGCGCTCCGCCCTCCTGGGCCGGGCCCGCGCGGCTGCCGGTCCGGCAGCGCACCGGACGGTTCCTCGTGCTCGCGTGCGTCTTCGTCTGCGCGGCCTGCGGACTGGTGTACGAGCTCGAACTGGTCGCTCTCGCCTCGTACTTGACCGGTGACTCGGTCACCCAGGCCTCCGTGGTGCTGTCCGTGATGGTCTTCGCGATGGGCATCGGTTCGCTGCTCGCCAAGCGGCTGCGCCGGAACGCGGCGGCCGCCTTCGGCGCGATCGAGGCGCTGCTCGCACTGGTCGGCGGGTGCAGCGCGATGGCGCTGTACGCCGTGTTCGCGTGGACCGGTGACTGGGGCGGGCTGTGGGCGAGCGGCCCGCGCTGGCTCCTGGTCGCGTTCTCCCTGGCCATCGGGCTGCTCATCGGCGCCGAGGTCCCCCTGCTGATGGAGCTGATCCAGCGCATCCGCCGCCAGGACGCCGGCGGCGCGGTGGCCGACCTGTTCGCCGCGGACTACGTCGGCGCCCTGGTCGGCGGCCTGGCCTTCCCGTTCCTCCTGCTGCCCCTGCTGGGCCAGTTGACCGGCGCGATGCTCACCGGCGCGGTCAACGCGGTCGCGGGCGGCGCCCTGGTCCTCGGCCTGTTCCGCCGCGACCTGACCCGCCGGGCCCGCTGGCTGCTGCTGGTCGCCAACCTCGCCGTGCTCTGCGTCCTCGCCACCGCCACCGTCCTCGTCGACGACTTCGAGCGGGCCGCGCGGGAGGCGGTCTACGGCACGGACGTGCGCGTCGCCCTGCAGACCGGCGTCCGCGAGATCGCCCTCACCGGCGGCACCGACGGCCGCCCCCTCGACCTCTACGTCGACGGCCGTCTGAGGGTCGGCGGCCGAGACGAGGACCGCTACCACGAGGCCCTCGTCCACCCCGCGATGGACGGCCCCCACGCGCGCGTGCTCGTCCTCGGCGGCGGCGACGGGCTCGCCGCCCGCGAGGTGCTCAGGTACTCCGGGGTACGGCGGGTCGACATCGTGGCACTGGACCCCGCGGTGGTCGACCTGGCCCGCCACGACCCGGCGCTCTCCCGGCTCAACGGCCACGTCTACGGCGACGCGCGCCTCCACGTCAGCACGGCGGACGCCTTCCGCCGGCTGCGGACGCCGGCGCCCGTGGCGTCGTACGACGTGGTGATCGCCGACCTGCCCGACCCCGGTGGCACCGCGAGCGCCAAGCTGTACTCGGAGGAGTTCTACGGCCTCGTCCGCCGCGTCCTGGCCCCCCGCGGCCGTCTCGTCGTGCACGCCGGGCCGGTCGCCTCCCGCCCCCGTGTCTTCTGGACGGTGGAGGCCACCGTGCGCGCGGCGGGCCTGCGCACCACGCCCTACCGCGTCGGCGGCCGCGACTCCGGCTTCGCCGCGGGACCAGGCCGCACGGCCGGGGCGTCCCGCGCCCCCCGCGACTGGGGCTTCGTGCTGGCGTCGCGGGGACCGCGCCCGGCACTGGCCCTGGACCCTGGGGGGCCCCGGCCGACGACCCTGACGGAGGAGTCCCTGCGGGCGGCGGTGAGGGCGGCACAGGCGACCAGGGTCCGGGGCCTCGGGGCGTCCACGTTGGTGCATCCGCGCTACTGATCCGCGCCGCGGGACGGAACGGCGCTGTCACTTTCCACCAACGGGGGTGCAGGACCGTCGCCCCTGGGTAGGCTCGGCAACCATGGAGCATGAGGTGTTCGTTCCGGTTCCGGTCGAGCGGCTGAGGCAGACCCTCGGGGACCCCGTCAGGGTGGCCCGGGCGGTCCCCGGGCTCCAGCAGGACGCCGGCGCGGACCCCGTCACCGGGCGCCTGAAGGTGCGGGTCGGCAGCCACTCCATCACCTACCGGGGCACGGCACACGTCTCGGCCCGGGACGACGGTTCCTACGCCGTCGAGGGCGAGGCCGGCGAGACCCGCGGCACCGGCTCGGTCAAGCTCGCCCTCACCCTGCGCCTGCGCGACACGGACGGCGGCACGACCCTCACCTTCGACGGCACGGCCACGGCGGACGGGCGCGTCACCGAACTTCCCCAGGACGCGGTGGGATCCGCGGTCGTACGCCTGCTGAACCGTTTCGCGGAGGCGCTGGGCGAGACGACGGAGGAACCGGAGCGGGCGGAGCCGACGGAGCCGGTGGAAACCGAGGAGCCTTCCGAGACGCCGGAGGCCGTGGACACCCCCGAAGAGCCCCCCGCCCCCCTCGTCGAGGACTTCACGGAGCCCGTCCACCCCCCGGCCGAGGCCGCCCACGCCCGCCGCACGATGATCGGCCGCAGCGCGGAAGAGGTCGACCACGCGCCCCCGAGAGGCCGCTACGCCCCCGTCCCCGCTCCCCAGACGGTCGCCTCGGGCCTGCCCCTGCGCTGGGCAGCCCCTGCGGCGGCGGTGGCCCTGGCATCGGCGATCGTGGTGGGAAGGGCCCTGAGAAAACGCCGTTGAGTAGGGTCGTCCCGTGAGCCAAGAAGACATCACACTGACCGCGGGCGACGCGGAAGTGACCTTGCAGCCGGGAAACGGCGGACGGGTCGGGGGACTTCGAGTCGGAGGCGTCCAACTGCTGCGCCAGGGCGAGCGGTTCGGCTGTTTCCCGATGGTCCCCTGGTGCGGCCGCACCCGGGACGGACGGTTCCGTGACGGGGCCGACGTCCACCAACTGCCGCTCAACTCCCCGCCGCACGCCATCCACGGCACGGCCCGCGACGGCGCCTGGACCGTCGCCCGCAGCAGCGCCGACGAGGCGGTCCTCACGTACGACCTCGTCGAGCCCTGGCCCTATACGGGCCGCGTCACCCAGATCGCGGCACTCACCCCGGACGCCCTGACCCTGACGATGTCCGTGGAGACGTACGACTCCTCCTTCCCGGCCCAGATCGGCTGGCACCCCTGGTTCAACCGCACCCTCGACGGCGGCGAGCCCGTGCGGCTCGACTTCACCGCCGCCTGGCAGGAGGAGCGCGGCGACGACCACCTGCCCACCGGCAACCGCGTCGAGCCGAAGCCGGGCCCCTGGGACGACTGCTTCGGCATGCCCGGCGGCGTCGACGTCACGCTCACCTGGCCCGGGCAGCTGGAGCTGAAGGTCGCCAGCCGCGAGGAATGGGTCGTGGTCTACGACGAGCAGGAGGCCGCCGTCTGCGTGGAGCCGCAGACCGGGCCGCCCAACGGCCTGAACACCCTGCCGCGCCTGGTCACACCCCTGGAGCCGCTGGAGGCCTCCACGACCTGGAGCTGGCGCCGCCTCTAAGCTGACAGGCATGACTGACGCACGCGCCGCCCTGAAGCAGCACATTCTCGACAAGGCCGTGGTGCACGGCAAGGTGACCCTGTCCTCGGGCCTGGAGGCCGACTACTACGTCGACCTGCGCCGCGTCACCCTCGACGGCGAGGCGGCCCCGCTGGTCGGACAGGTACTCCTGGACCTGACCGCGGACCTGGAGTTCGACGCGGTCGGCGGCCTGACCATGGGCGCCGACCCGGTCGCCGGCGCCATGCTGCACGCGGCCGCCGCGCGCGGGAAGCGCCTGGACGCCTTCGTCGTGCGCAAGGCGGCCAAGGCGCACGGTATGCAGCGGCGCGTCGAGGGCCCCGACATCGCGGGCCGCCGGGTCGTGGTCGTCGAGGACACCTCCACCACCGGTGGCTCGCCGCTCGAGGCGGTCGCGGCCGTGCGCGAGGCGGGCGCGGAGGTCGTCGCGGTCGCGACGATCGTGGACCGGGCGACGGGCGCCGCGGAGAAGATCGAGCAGGGCGCGGGAGTGCCGTACCTCTTCGCCTACTCGAAGGACGAGCTGGGACTGGCCTGACCACGGGATGGACCATCCGGCCAAGTCTGGAAGGATGGGGCCGACGATGACGTCGAACCCCCCCACAAGGTCTAGGTCAGGGCCGTAAGCACGCAGTACGCCAACCCGCAGATACAAGGAGCGGACACATGCCGATCGCAACTCCCGAGGTCTACAACGAGATGCTCGACCGGGCGAAGGCAGGCAGGTTCGCCTACCCGGCCATCAACGTGACCTCGACCCAGACCCTGCACGCTGCGCTGCGCGGCTTCGCGGAGGCCGAGAGCGACGGCATCATCCAGATCTCGACCGGCGGGGCCGAGTTCCTGGGCGGCCAGTACAGCAAGGAGATGGTCACGGGTTCCGTGGCCCTCGCCGAGTTCGCGCACATCGTCGCCGAGAAGTACCCGGTCACCGTCGCGCTGCACACCGACCACTGCCCCAAGGACAAGCTCGACGGGTACGTACGCCCGCTGATCGCCGTGTCCGAGGAGCGCGTCAAGGCCGGCGGCAACCCGCTGTTCCAGTCGCACATGTGGGACGGCTCGGCGGAGACCCTCGCCGACAACCTCTCCATCGCCCAGGAGCTCCTGGAGCGCGCCCGCGCCGCGAAGATCATCCTCGAGGTCGAGATCACCCCGACCGGTGGCGAGGAGGACGGCGTCACCCACGAGATCAACGACTCCCTCTACACGACGGTCGACGACGCCATCCGTACCGCGGAGGCGCTCGGTCTCGGTGAGAAGGGCCGCTACCTGCTGGCCGCCTCCTTCGGCAACGTCCACGGCGTGTACAAGCCGGGCAACGTCGTGCTCCGCCCCGACCTGCTGAAGGAGCTGAACGACGGCGTGGCCGCCAAGTTCGGCAAGCCGGCCGGCGCCCAGCCGTTCGACTTCGTCTTCCACGGCGGCTCCGGCTCCACGGAGGAGGAGATCCGCACCGCGCTGGAGAACGGCGTCGTCAAGATGAACATCGACACCGACACCCAGTACGCCTTCACGCGTCCGGTCGCCGACCACATGTTCCGCAACTACGACGGCGTCCTGAAGGTCGACGGCGAGGTCGGCTCCAAGAAGACCTACGACCCGCGGACCTGGGGCAAGCTGGCCGAGGCGTCGATGGCCGCCCGTGTCGTCGAGGCGACGCAGAACCTGCGCTCGGCGGGCACGAAGATCAAGTAAGGCCCGCTGAGGCCGATTGCGGTGAGCCCGGTGCCACGGCACCGGGCTCGCTGTATACCTGGGGTCATGTCCGACGTCCGGCTGGCCTCGCCGCAAGGCAAGTGGATCCTGCTCACCACCGTCCTCGGCTCCAGCATGGCGCTGCTGGACTCGACCGTCGTCAACGTCGCCCTGCCGGCCATCGGCCGCGACCTGGACGCCGACCTCGCCTCCCTCCAGTGGACGGTCAACGCGTACATGCTGACGCTGGCCGGGCTGATCCTGCTCGGCGGTTCCCTCGGGGACCGGTACGGCCGCCGCAGGGTCTTCGTGGTCGGGGTGGTGTGGTTCGCGGCCGCCTCCCTGCTGTGCGGCCTCGCCCCGAACGTGGGCGTCCTCGTCGCCGCCCGGGCCCTCCAGGGGGTGGGCGGCGCCCTGCTCACACCGGGGTCGCTGGCGCTGATCCAGGCCTCCTTCCACCCCGACGACCGGGGCCGGGCCGTCGGCCTGTGGTCCGGGTTCGGCGGTGTCGGGGCGGCCGTCGGTCCCTTCGTGGGCGGCTGGCTGGTGGACGGGCCGGGCTGGCGCTGGGTGTTCCTGCTCAACGTCCCGCTGGCCCTGCTGTGCGCGCCGATCGCCGTACGGCACGTGCCGGAGTCCGCGGACGGCCGGTCCGACCACGGGCGCTTCGACGTGCTCGGCGCGGTCCTGGGCGCGCTGGCGCTCGCGTTGGTGACGTACGCGCTGATCGAGGCGCGTTCCGGGTCCGTGTTGGTCGCCGTCACGGCGGTCGCGGGCGTGGCCGCGGGGGTGGCCTTCGTCGCCGTCGAGAAGCGCCGTTCCGACCCGATGATGCCGCTCGGGATCTTCGCGTCCCGGCAGTTCACCGCGGTCAACCTGGTGACCCTGTGCGTGTACGGGGCCTTCGGCGGGTTCTTCTTCCTGGGCGCCGTCCAGCTCCAGGTGGTGGTCGGCTACTCGGCCCTCCAGGCCGGTACGGCCCTGCTGCCGACGACCGTCCTGATGCTGCTGTTCTCCGCCCGCTCGGGCGCCCTGGCCGACCGCATCGGGCCGCGCATCCCGCTCACCGTGGGCCCGCTGCTGTGCGCGGCGGGGATGCTGCTGATGCTGCGGGTCGGGCCGGGGGCGTCGTACCTGCTGGATGTGGTCCCGGCCCTCCTGGTCCTCGGCACCGGCATGGTCACGCTGGTCGCCCCGTTGACGGCGACCGTGCTGGGCTCGGTGGACGCCTCGCGGGCCGGGCTGGCCAGCGGTATCAACAACGCGGCCGCCCGGGCGGCGGGCCTGATCGCGGTGGCCGCACTGCCGCTGGTCACGGGGATGGGGGAGGAGGCGTACCGGTCGCCTACGGCGTTCGACACTGCGTTCGAGCGGGCGATGACGGTGTGCGCGGGGGTGCTCGTGGTGGGGTCTGTGGTGGCCTTCGCGACGGTACGGTCGCTGCCGCCGGGGTGTCGTCGGCCGGAGTGCCGTACGTACGGGGCCGTGCTGTCGCCGCCGCTGGAGGGGGAGCGGGCTCGCGGGCGACTGGCGTAGGCCGTCTGCGCCACCGCCCCCCACGGACCCGTAGCGGGCAAGCCGTCCCCGGCGAGGGACACTGGACCCATGTCCATTCACGAGAACCTTCTCGGGGGCCCGCCCCCGACTCACCTCCCCGACGACCCGGAGCCCCGTGAGCTCCTGGCGAACGGCACCGCCCCCGCGGACGTCGCCGCGAAGTACCCGACCTCCTCGCTGGCCTGGGCGCAGCTGGCCGACGAGGCGTTCGACCGGGGCAGCGTCGTGGAGTCGTACGCCTATGCCCGTACGGGCTACCACCGCGGCCTGGACTCGCTGCGCCGCAGCGGCTGGAAGGGGCACGGCCCGGTGCCCTGGGAGCACGAGCCGAACCGCGGCTTCCTGCGCGCCCTGCACGCCCTCGCCCGTGCCGCGGGTGCCATCGGCGAGCAGGAGGAGTACGAGCGCTGCACGCAGTTCCTGAAGGACTCCTCGCTCACGGCGGCCGAGACGCTGGGCTGATCCGTCACCGTTCTCCGGGCCCGCCTGTGTGACCAGGCGGGCCTTGCCATTTCCGGGGAGCATGAAAGAGGATGCCCGGCGGGGACCGGGGCCCCGTGTCGGTAACGGCAGGGCGGACCGCTACCCGGAGTACACAGGAGACAGCGATGTCGTCCCACGAGGCTCAGGAAACGTACGAGCCGGAGACCCCGCATCTCGACTTCCAAGGCACGACGCCGTACGAGGACTACGTCAAGGCGGACGTGCTCACCCACCTCCAGCACACCCTCTCCGACGATCCCGGAGAGATGGTCTTCCTGGTCACGACCCAGGTCATGGAGCTGTGGTTCACCGTCATCGTGCACGAGTGGGAGACCGCGGCGGCCGCGCTGCGCGCCGACGACGTGCCCACGGCCGTTGCCGCGCTGAAACGATCCGTCCGTGAGCTGGAGGCGCTGAACGCCTCCTGGAAGCCGCTCGGCCAGCTGACGCCCGCGCAGTTCAACTCCTACCGCTCGGCGCTCGGCGAGGGCTCCGGCTTCCAGTCGGCGATGTACCGGCGCATGGAGTTCCTGCTCGGCGACAAGTCCGCGTCCATGCTCGTCCCGCACCGGGGCGCGCCCCGCGTCTACGCCGAGCTGGAGAAGGCGCTGCACGAGCCGAGCCTGTACGACGAGGTGCTGCGGCTGCTCGCGCGGCGCGGGCACGCGATCCCCTCCGCAGTCCTGAACCGGGACGTCTCGCGCCGGTACGAGCCGTCGCAGGAGGTCGAGGCCGCCTGGACGGCCCTCTACTCCGGCCCCGAGCACGACGAACTCGCCCGCCTGGGCGAGGCGTTGACGGATGTCGCCGAGCTGGTGTGGCGCTGGCGCAACGACCATCTCGTCGCCACCCGTCGCGCGATGGGCTCCAAGACCGGCACGGGTGGCTCCGCCGGGGTGGCCTGGCTGGAGAAGCGCGCGCAGAAGAACGTGTTCCCGGAGCTGTGGACGGCGCGGTCTCATGTCTGAACTCGCTTTTAAAGCACGGGAGTTGGACGCCGGTGATGAACTGGCTGGCCTGCGCGCGCAGTTCGTCCTCGACGAGGTGGTGTACCTGGACGGCAACTCGCTGGGCGCGCTCCCGGCCGCCGTCCCGGGGCGCGTCGAGGATGTCGTACGCCGCCAGTGGGGGTCCTTGCGGATCCGGTCCTGGGACGAGAGCGGCTGGTGGACCGCGCCCGAGCGGATCGGTGACCGGATCGCCCCGCTGGTCGGGGCGGCGGCGGGGCAGATCGTGGTCGGTGACTCGACCAGTGTCAACGTCTTCAAGGCACTCGTGGGTGCGGTGCGGCTCGCGGGCGGTCCGGCTGCCGGTCGTGACGAGGTGGTCGTCGACGCGACCACCTTCCCCACGGACGGCTACATCGCCGAGTCCGCCGCCCGGATGACCGGCTGCACCCTGCGGGCGGTGACCCCGGCGGAGGTGCCGGGCGCGCTGAGCAGCCGTACGGCGGCCGTCCTGCTCAACCACGTCGACTACCGCACCGGACGCCTGCACGACCTGCCCGGTCTCACGGCCGCCGTGCACGCGGCGGGCGCGATCGCCGTCTGGGACCTGTGCCACAGCGCGGGCGCCCTGCCGGTCGGTCTCGACGCGCACGGCGTCGACCTCGCCGTCGGCTGCACCTACAAGTACCTGAACGGCGGCCCCGGTTCACCGGCGTACCTCTATGTGCGCCGCGAACACCAGGACCGCTTCGACTCCCCGCTGCCGGGCTGGACCTCGCACGCCGACCCCTTCGGCATGAGCCCGTCCTACGCTCCCGCCGAGGGCGCGCTGCGGGGCCGGGTCGGCACCCCCGACATCCTCTCCATGCTCGCCCTGGAGGCGGCGCTGGAGGTCTGGGACGGGGTCCCGGTCGAGTCGGTGCGCGCCAAGTCCCTCGCCCTGACGGACTTCTTCCTGGAGTGCGTCTCGTCGTACGTCGACGAGGGCCGCGTCGAGTGCGTGACCCCGCTGGCCCACGGGCAGCGGGGCAGCCAGGTCGCGCTGCGCTGCGCGGACGCGGGCGAGGTGATGAAGCGGCTCGTCGAGCGGGGTGTGGTGGGCGACTTCCGGCACCCGGACGTGCTGCGGTTCGGCTTCACGCCGTTGTACGTCGGGTTCGCGGACGTGGAGCGGGCGGCGCGGGTGCTGGCTCGGGTGCTGGGGGAGACGCTCGTCCGCTGACAGGTGTGTCGTGGTGCCGGGCCGGGGTGACGTACACCCCGGCCTTCGTCGCCGCCACCGCCGCGTCCGGGCACGTCATCGGCCTGATAGCGTCCCGGCCAACGGCCGGATTCTCCTCCCGGATGCTTCACGGTCCGTCAGATCCGTTTCAGCGCTGAGAGGTTGGAGCATGCCGGACGACGCCGCAGAAGCCCGTGCCGTGGCCGAAGCCCGTGCCGTGGCCGAGGAGGAGTCGGCCTTCTCGCACCCGGCGGTCGACCCCGACGCCACCGCGGCGTACGGCGACGACCCCGACCAGGTGATCGACTTCTACACCCCGCGCGCGGCGGTGTCCCCCGGGGGCGGTCTCGCGCCCCTGGTGGTCGTCCTGCACGGCGGGGCGTGGCGGGCGCCGTACGACCGGCGGCATGTGACGCCGTTCGCGGACTTCCTGGCCCGGCGGGGGTTCGCGGTGGCCAATGTGGAGTACCGGCGGGGCGGTGTCTCCCTTCCGGCGCAGGACGCTGCCGTCGGCGCTGGTGACGGCGGCCCCGTCGCCGGGCGCTGGCCCGAGACCTTCGACGACGTGGCCGCCGCGATGGACGCGCTTCCCGGGTTCGTGCGGGAGTTCCTCCCGCAGGCCGACCCGCGCCGCATGGTGGTCACCGGTCACTCCGCGGGCGGCCACCTCGCGCTGTGGGCCGCGGCCCGGCACCTCCTGCCGGCCGACGCCGCCTGGCGCATCGACCGGCCGGCGCCCCTGCGCGGGGTCGTCGCCCTCGCCCCGATCGCCGACTTCACGGTCGCCGACAAGCTGGACGTGTGCGGCGGGGCGTGCCGTCAACTCCTGGGCGGCGAGGAGGAGTTCAGCGCGCGCGTGCCCTACGCCGACCCGGCTCTGCTGCTGCCCACCGGCATCGCGACGACCCTCGTCCAGGGCCGCAGCGACACGGTCGTCCCGCAGGCGGTCGCCGAGGCGTACGCGGACGCGGCGGCCAAGGCGGGCGAGGTGGTCGGCCTGACGCTGCTGGAGGACGTCGGCCACTTCCCGCTGATCGACCCGGCGGCGGACGCGTGCGCGGTGGTGGCGGAGGAGATCGCGCAGTTGGCGTGGTGAGGGCGGCCCCCGGCAGCCGTTTCCGCCCCTCCTGGGTGCTATCCGCCCCTCCCGGTGATACCCGTAATACCTGAGAGCTACGGCGCCAAAGAGCTCCCTGGCGTGACGCGGACGACAGCCGTGGCTCCGTAACTTCCCTTCCAGGCAAGCCCGATGGCCGGGCGTGTCCGCAGGGGAAGGGACGAGGACTGTGGGGAGCAGCTGGAGGGGCCGGCGCGAGCGCCGCCGCCGTGACGCGCGGCAGGACAGGGCAGACGACCGGCGCTCCCCTCGTTGGCGCCGGGCCCTCCTCGCCACCGTCATCACCGCCGCGGTGGTGGTCCCTCTCTCCGCCGCCGCCCGCCCCGAGATCCCGGCCCCGCTCCCCGCAACCCTCCCGAAGCCCACCGCCGCCAACCTCGACGAGATCTACGCCGCCAACAGCGCCGTCGCCGCCGAGGCCGCCCGCATGGCCGCGGCCCACGGCGACAGCCACCGTGCCGCGGCGGACCGGGAGTTGGCCGCCCCGAACCGCCACCTGCTCACCTTCGACGGCCGGGGTCCCGGAAGGGTGACGGAGGTCTTCGGCGACCTGGCCCGCGCCGACCATGTGGCCGTCCTGGTCCCCGGCTCCGACACCTCCCTGGACACCTACGACCGCTTCCGGGCGACGGCGGCGTCCCTGCGGCGGCAGCTCACCGGCACCGCCCCGCACGGCACCCGGACCGCGGTGGTCGCCTGGCTCGGCTACCGCACCCCGGACACCGTCAGCACCACGGTCCTGACCACCGGCAGGGCCGACGAAGCGGCCCCCGACCTGCGCGCGTTCATAGGCCGGCTCCGGGGTGTCCTCGCCGGCGCCACCACCGTCTCCCTCGTCTGCCATTCCTACGGCACGGTCGTCTGCGCGAGGGCCGCCGCCCACCTGGACATCGACGACCTGGCTCTCATCGGCAGCCCCGGCACGGGCACCGGCACCGCCTCGGCCCTGCACACCCCCGCCCGGGTCTGGGCGGCCAGGGGCAAGGACGACTGGGTCGGCGAGGTCCCCCACGTCAGGAGCGATCTTTTCGGCGTCACCGTCGGATTCGGCACCGACCCGGTCTCCCCGGCCTTCGGCGCCCGCGTCTTCGCCGCCGGAAAGGGCGGCCACAGCGACTACTTCAGCCCGGGCTCGGTCTCCCTGACCAACCTCGCCCGGATCGTCCTCGGAGACACCACGGAGGTGACCCGTGCCTGAGACCCACCACACCGGGGACGGCGTACGCGCCGGCATACGTCACAGAGCTGACGGCATACGCCAGGGCGCTCACGGCATACGCCAGGGCGCTCACGGCATACGCCGGGCCGCCGACCGGATCGACGCGGTGACACCTCCCGAGCGGGGCCGTGCCGTCGACGCCCTGCGCGCCTTCGCGATCCTCGGTGTCGTCCTCGGCCACTGGCTGGTGACCGCCCTGGTCGCCGACGGGGGCGCCCTGCATACCGCGAGCCCGCTGCAGCACATGCCGTGGCTGGCCCCGATCTCCTGGGCGTTCCAGACACTGGCCGTGTTCTTCCTGGTCGGCGGCCATGTGGCGACACGCGGCTACATCTCGGCACGGGCCCGCGGGACGACGTACGGCCAGTGGCTGACGAGCCGTCTGTCGCGGCTGTTCAAGCCGGTGGCCGCGGTCCTCGCCCTGTGGACGGTGGCGGCGACGGCCCTGCTGCTGACGGGAGCCGAATTCGAGACGGTCCGCACCCTGGTCAGACTCGCCCTGTCCCCGATGTGGTTCCTGCTCGTCTTCAGCGCGCTGACGGCCGTGACTCCGTTGCTGCTGCGGCTCCACCCGCTGTGGCCGCTGGCCATCGTCCTGCACGTGGACATCGTGCGCTTCGGGCTGGGTGGGCCCGACTGGCTCGGCTGGGTGAACCTGGCGGCCGGCTGGCTGGTGCCGTACACCCTGGGCGCGGCCTGGACGCGGGGCGAGCTGGAGGGACGGCGCGTGGGATGGGTGCTGTTCGGGGGCGGTGCGGTGGCGACCGCGGTGCTCGTCGGGTGGGCGGGGTATCCGGCGTCGATGGTCGGCGTGCCGGGCGCCCAGGCCTCCAACCTGAACCCGCCGACGCTGGCCGCCGTCACCTTCGGTCTGGCCCAGTGCGGTCTGGCCCTGCTGCTGCGCGACCGGTTGCGCGGCGGTATGCCACGCCCCGTGGCCTGGGCGGCGGTGGCGTTCGTCAACCTCTCCGCCATGACGATCTTCCTGTGGCACCAGACGGCGCTGATGGCCACCACGGCCACCGGCCTCGTCCTCGGCAGGCTCCCCGGTCTGCACACCGTGCCCGACTCACTGGGCTGGGTGGCGGCCCGGCTGGCCTGGCTCCCGGTGTTCGTCCTCGTCCTGGCGGTGTGCCGGTCGGCCTTCCGCTCCCTGGAGCAGGGACCGCGCCGGGGCGGGGGACGTCCGTCACGGGTGATCCGGGTCCACCGCCGTACCGATCGGGTGGCAACGGAGGAGGCGCGTCATGCCTAGGGTGGTCGGCGTGAGGGAGACGGGGGGCCGGCAGGTGGTCGTGGGCCGGGTGCAGCGCTGGTTGCGGGTGCTGCGCGCCGACCTGTGCACGCTCCGGGCCGATCCGCTGCCGCCGTCGGTCTGGCTGCGGTGGCTGCCGCACGGTGTGCTGTGCATGGCCGCGTTCGGGATCACACTCGGCGGCGCGGCCCAGCTCAATGACAGCGGGCATCTGGACGCCAGGTACGCCTTCCTGCTCGCGCTCGGGCAGGGTGGCGCGGTGGTCCTCGCGATGTGGCGGCCGGTTCCGGCCTGGTGGCTGTCGACGGTGGCTGCCGTGGTGGGCGCCGTCGCGGTGTACGTCCGGATGGAGGCGGGCTACTCGTTCACCTGGCCTTGGACCGCGGCCGGGATCATCGCCCAGTTGCTCGTCATGCTGCTGCTCGCGCTGCGGGTGCCCACCCGCGTCTCCGCGGAGGCGCTGACCGTGACCGTACTGGTCACTCTGCTCCTGGAGGGACTGGCGGACTCCAAGGCGGAGTACTCGCCCACCGGAGTGCTCGCGATCTCACTGATCGTGGTCGTCGTGCTGCTCGGCACAGCTCTGCGTGGCCGCCGCGAGGCCCGCGCGGAACTCGGCAGGCAGACCACACTCACCGCCGAGGAGCGGGCCCGTCGCACCCTGCTGGAGGAGCGCAGCCGGATCGCGCGCGAGCTGCACGACGTCGTCGCCCACCACATGTCCGTCATCTCGATCCAGGCGCAGGTCGCCCCGCACCTCGTCGAGAACCCGTCCGAAGAGCTCCGCGAGAACCTCGACGGCATCCGGCAGAACGCGCTGGAGGCACTGACAGAACTGCGCCGG
Organism: Streptomyces sp. NPDC048523; assembly: GCF_043199815.1. NCBI lineage: Bacteria > Bacillati > Actinomycetota > Actinomycetes > Kitasatosporales > Streptomycetaceae > Streptomyces > Streptomyces sp. NPDC048523. The sequence continues at coordinate 536,718 of NZ_JBICWQ010000005.1, forward strand.
GTGCTCGGCGTGCTGAGGGCCGAGCATCCCGAGACGCCCGAGCAGGCCGCCGACCCCGCCACCGGCACCGCCCCGCACGCGCCGCAGCCCACGCTCGACCGGCTCGACGCGCTCGTGGAGAACACCCGGGCGGCCGGAACGGCCGTCGAGGTCGATGTGCGAGGTGCCCGGCGGCCGCTGCCGCCCGGCGTGGATCTGTCGGCGTACCGGATCGTGCAGGAGGCGCTGAGCAACGTCCTGCGCCACGCGCCCGGCGCGACCGCCTCCGTCGCGCTCGTCCACTACGTGCACGGGGTGGACGTGCGGGTCGTCAACTCACGGCCCACCCGCAGCGTGCCGTCCTCCCCGGGCGCGGGACACGGCCTGCTCGGCATGCGGGAGCGGGCCGCGATGCTCGGCGGCACCCTGCGCGCCGGCCCCCGCCCTGACGGCGGCTACGAGGTGGCCGCGTATCTTCCGACGGCACCCCCGGCCGCGCCCGACCAGCTCACCGACCCGAAGGACACCACCGCATGACGAGCGGCACGAGCGGCAGCATCCGCGTACTCATCGCCGACGACCAGCAGATGGTCCGGCAGGGCTTCGGCGTGCTGCTGGGCGCCCAGCCCGGCATCGAGGTGGTCGGGCAGGCGGTCGACGGACTGGACGCGATCGCCAAGGTCGACGAACTCGTCCCGGACGTCGTCCTGATGGACATCCGCATGCCCGAGCTGGGCGGCATCGAGGCCACCCGCCGCATCACCGGGGAGCGCCCGGAGATCCGGGTCCTGGTGCTGACCACGTTCGACCTCGACGAGTACGTCTACGAGGCGTTGCGGGCCGGCGCCTCCGGGTTCCTGCTGAAGGACGCCTCCGCGGAGCAGCTCGCCGAGGCCGTGCGGGTGGTGGCGGCCGGGGACGCGCTGCTCGCGCCCGGCATCACCCGGCGGCTGATCGCCGAGTTCTCCCGTCTCGACAACCGGCCCCGCGCCCCGCTCAAGAGGCGGGTCGGCGAGCTGACCGAGCGGGAGACGGAGGTCCTCGCCCTGATCGCGCAGGGCCTGTCGAACGCGGAGATCGCCGAGCGGCTGGTCGTGGCCGAGCAGACGGTGAAGACCCACGTGGGGCGCATCCTGGTGAAGCTGGGCCTGAGGGACCGTACGCAGGCGGCGGTGTTCGCGTACGAGTCGGGGCTGGTGCGGCCGTCGGGCTACTGATCAGCGACCTCCGGTACCCGTAGTACCTGAGAGGGATGCCGAAGGACCCGTCTCGTTGGTGACGACGGTGACCGCCGCCCGCGCCTACCTTTTTGACTGTGACCGAGACGACCGAGACATACATGACACCCCCGCACGGGGACAGCGGCGAGTTCGACGCGTACCAGCCCCGCAGCCCGGAGTTCAGGGCTGCCGTGGACGCCCTGCGTGGCCTGCGGCAGGACTTGATCAGCAATGCCCTCGCCTATCGCCCGCTGCCCCCGATGCGCGTCGACAGGGGGCTCTCCCGCAGGTTGCCCGGCCGAGCGCGGGAGTACGCGGCCTGGACACCGCACGTGCTGATCACCGCGGCCGGCCTGGTCGCGATGCTCATCGGCTCGGCCAACAGTGACACCGGCGAGGTCACCGGTCTCTTCGTCGGCGTGCTCGCCCTGGCCCCGGTACTGCTGACCATGGTGCGGCCGGTCCTGGCCTTCTGGGTCTCGATGGGCGCGACCGCGGCCACCTACGCGGTGGCTTTCACCGCCTGGGACGAGTGGCCCTGGCTGGACGGCAGCTTCGCCTGCCACCTCATGGTGCTCACGCTGGTGGCCATACGCACCAGGCCGCGCACAGCGGCGTGGATGTGGCTGCTGACCGGGGTCTACGGCCTGATGTGGGAGGGAGCCTTCAGCGGCGGGCACTACAACAGCTCCGACACGGTGCAGCTGCTGTTCGTCTCCGCCCTGTCCCTGCTCGCCGTCAGCGTCTGGCACATACGCCGTGACGCCCAGGAGACGGTGACCGCCCAGCAGACGGTGACCGCGCACGAGCGCTCCCGCCGCACGCTCCTGGAGGAGCGCACGACGATCGCCCGCGAGCTGCACGATGTGGTCGCCCACCACATGTCGGTCGTCGCCATCCAGGCGGAGGCCGCGCCCTACCGGGTGGAGAACCCGCCCCCGGAGCTGGAGAAGGCGTTCGCCACGATCCGGGAGAACGCGGTGGCGGCCCTGACCGAGCTGCGCCGGGTCCTCGGAGTGGTCCGCGCCGAGGACTACGAGGCACCGGACGCCCCGCAGCCCACCCTCGCCGACCTGGACGCCCTGCTCGGCAACGTGCGGGAGGCGGGCCTGAGCGTCGACAAGGCGGTCACCGGCGCGGTGCGCGAACTCCCGCAGGGCGTCGAGCTGTCGGCGTACCGGATCGTGCAGGAGGCACTGAGCAACACCCTGCGCCACGCCCCCGGGGCGAGCGCACGGGTCGAGATCGGATACGTCCTGGGCGGCCTGGGCCTGCGCATAGTCAACGGCCCGCGGCCCGAGCTGTCGCTGCTGAAGCCCTCGCCCGGCGCGGGCCACGGCATCACCGGCATGCGGGAGCGGGTCTCCATGCTGAACGGTGAGATGACGGCGGGCGCCACGGACGAGGGCGGGTACGAGGTGGCGGTGTTCCTCCCGGTGCCGCTGCCGGTGCCGCTCAGGGACGAGGGTGAGGCATGACGATCCGGGTCCTGGTCGCGGACGACCAGATGATGGTCCGCGAGGGCTTCTCCGTCCTCCTGAACGCGATGCCGGGCATCGAGGTGGTCGGCGAGGCCGTCAACGGCCGCGAGGCGGTGGACCGGGTCCGTGAACTCGCCCCCGACGTGGTCCTGATGGACATCCGGATGCCGGAGCTGAACGGCATCGAGGCGACCAGGGAGATCGTCGCGGCGGACGGCACGGCGAAGGTCCTGGTCCTGACGACCTTCGACCTCGACGAGTACGTCTACCAGGCCCTGCGCGCGGGAGCCTCGGGCTTCCTCCTCAAGGACGCCTCGGCCCGTCAACTCGCCGAAGGGGTAAGGGTGGTGGCCTCCGGGGAGGCCCTCCTCGCCCCCTCCGTCACCAGACGCCTGATCACGGAGTTCTCCAAACTCTCCGAGTCCCCGAGGCTCATGGCCTCGGCCCACTCGGCCTACGGCGACCTCACCGACCGCGAGACGGAGGTCCTGATCCTCATCGCCCAGGGCCTGTCGAACTCGGAGATGGCCGAGCGCCTGATGGTCGCCGAGTCGACGATCAAGACCCACGTCAGCCGCATCCTGGTGAAGCTGGGGCTGCGGGACCGCACCCAGGCGGCGGTGTTCGCATACGAGGCGCGGCTGGTGACGCCGGGGTGACGAGGTCGGCTGTCACCGCCGAGTCAGAGTTCGGTGCCACCTCCGGCGAAGCGTACGGGTGACACGAGCGCGATGCGGATCAGGCCGGGCTCGGGAGGCGGTGCGTCGTAGACATAGGTGACCGTGAGCGGGGGACGGGCGTCCGTGCCTTCGAGGCGCGTTGTATAGAGCTTCATGCCTCCGACGGCACTTTGTGCTCGCCGGCCGAGTGTCGGGTTCTTCTCCAGTTCGGCTCGCAGGGCCTCGACGGCCTCGAGTGTCCCGCGGCCGATGGCGAGGCAGCGGGTGTGTGCCTCACGGGTGATCTCCGCGACGACCGGCTGCTGGTCGTCGCTCACCGATCGCTGCCCCGCTCGGCACGGATTTCTGCGACGGCTGCGGCGACGGCCGGATCGAAGTCGGGATCCTGGCGCGCTGCGACCCGGCCACGGAACTCCTCGACAAGGCGGACGACTCCGGAAAGATCAGCCGGATCGGCATGGTTGATCTCACGAGCCAGCTCGGCCTCGAAGTCATCGGCGTCCCCGGGAAAGCCATAGCCCATGGTCAGGGCCGCACGAAGCTCCCCGATGGTGCGCATGGGGGGAAGGTGGGGCTGGCCGGACTCTGCCGGTCGCGTAGTCATGGCGTCGGCTCCCTTTCGCAGTGTCGCTCTCACCGTACCCGGACGATTCCGCCGTCGGCTGCGGCTTGCGCACCGCGTTCGTCGGGACCGGCTCACGCCGCGGCCAGTTCGCACCACACGTACTTGCCGCGGTTGCCGTTCCTGGACAGGGGCTGCCAGCCCCACAGGTCGGCGCAGGCGCGGACCAGGGCGAGGCCGCGGCCGTTCTCGGCGTCGGTGAGCTGGTTCAGGGATGCCGGTGGCTCGGGTGGCTCGGGGTCCGCGTCCCATGCGCCGAGGCGGAGGGTTCCCGGCGGCGACCAGCGCACCCGTAGGGCGGCGGGACCCTTGGTGTGCAGTACGGCGTTGGAGATCAGTTCGGTGGCGAGCAGCTCCGTGCATGGTCAGGATCAGGCGGAGGGTGCGGCGGCTGACGGTGACGGCTCGGGGGTCGTTGGGGATGTGGAGCACGTACTCCCAGGGTTCGGGCATGCGGCAACTCCGTTCAGGTGGTGGGGGGTTGCGGTCAGTGGGTGGTGGCAGTGTCGCGCCCGTCATGGCAGGACGGGGCGGTGCGCTTCCGGTACCCCGGGATTCCGCAGCGTGTGCGTCGCGTCACCGACGGTATTTCCTATGCTTAGGAAACTGCAAGCCGTTGTCGTATTCTGACGCTCGAACGAGGGACGTTCGCGGGGGAGTTGGAGCGAGGAGGCGCCGGTTGCCGCCGAAGAGGCATCTCACGGCCCGGCGTGTGAGACTGGGTGCTGAGCTGCGAAAACTGCGCGAGGCGACGGGTTTGACGGCTCGGGAGGCTGCGGAGCTGCTGGAGGCCGACCCCGTCCAGATGAGTCAGATCGAGTCCGGCACCGTGGGCGTGAGCGCCAAGCGCGTACGTCGACTCGCCTCCAACTACGCCTGTATGGACGATGCGTTGGTCGAGGCGCTGGTGGCGATGGCGACCGATCGCACGCGTGGCTGGTGGGAGGAGTACCGGGAAGTCCTGCCTCAGGTGAACCTGGATGTGGCAGAGACAGAGCACCATGCGACGTACCTGCGAGACATCGTCATCACCCGTGTCCCCGGGCTGCTTCAGACGCCGGACTACGCCCGTGCGGTATTCGCCTACATGAACCCCGGGCTGCCCGACAGCCAGGTAGACGTGAAGGTGGAGTACCGGATGAGGCGCCGTGCGGTCATCGAGGGCGACAACCCCACTCCTTACCAGGCGATCGTCCATGAGATGGCGCTACGTCTTCGAGTCGCGGACCGTGAGTCGTCGCGTGCCCAACTCCGGCAGATCCTGTCCATGGTCGAGCGGGGCTGCGCCACCGTGCGCGTCATCCCCACTGATCAGGACGGGTTTGCCGGTTCCGGGGCGTCGATGATGTATGCCGGAGGTCCCGTGTCCCGGCTGGACACCGGCATGCGGGACTCGCCCACCGGCGTCGCGTTCATCGATGCCGAAATCCAGCTGGATCGAATGCGGGCGCTGATTCATAGGATCGAGAGCGCGTCGCTGGACCCGATCGCGTCGCGCGACTTCATCCACCGCATGGCGAAGGAACTCTGATGAACTGGCGTAAGTCCACGTACTCCGATGGCGGCGAGGGCGACACCTGCGTCGAGATCGCCGAACTGCGCTCCCGCATAGCCGTCCGTGACTCCAAGGCCCCCGCCCGAGCCACCCTCTCCTTTCCCGCCCCCGCCTTCACTGCCCTCATCGACCACCTGAAAGAACACCCCTGGTCAGAAGGCCGTCTCCCGGGCTAGCGTCCCCGTATGACCGCCTTCGATCCCTGGGACCCGGCGTTTCTCGCCGACCCGTACCCCGCTTACGCAGAGCTCCGCGCCAAGGGCCGGGTGCAGTACTTCGAGCCGACGAACCAGTGGCTCGTCCCGCACCACGCGGACGTCTCCGCGCTGCTCAGGGACCGCAGGCTCGGGCGGACGTATCAGCACCGGTTCACGCACGAGGACTTCGGGCGGAGCGCGCCGCCTGCCGAGCACGAGCCGTTCCACACGCTCAACGACCACGGGATGCTCGACCTGGAGCCGCCGGACCACACCCGGATCCGGCGTCTGGTGTCGAAGGCGTTCACGCCGCGTACCGTCGAGCAGCTGCGGCCGTATGTGACCGACCTGGCCGGTGAGCTGGTGGACCGGCTCGTCGCGGAGGGCGGCGGTGATCTGCTGACCGATGTCGCCGAGCCGCTTCCCGTCGCCGTGATCGCCGAGATGCTGGGGATTCCGGAGTCGGACCGGGCGCCGCTGCGGCCCTGGTCGGCGGACATCTGCGGGATGTACGAGCTGAACCCGCCGGAGGACGTTGCGGAGAGGGCGGTACGGGCGTCGGTCGAGTTCTCCGACTACCTGCGCGACCTGATCGCCGAGCGGCGCAAGGAGCCCGGGGACGACCTGATCTCGGGGCTCATCGCCGCGCACGACGAGGGTGACCGGCTCACCGAGCAGGAGATGATCTCCACCTGTGTCCTGCTGCTCAACGCGGGTCACGAGGCCACCGTGAACGCCACGGTCAACGGCTGGTACGCCCTGTTCCGGAACCCGGAGCAGCTGGCCGCCCTGCGCGCGGACCACTCCCTCGTCCCGCGGGCCGTCGAAGAGCTCATGCGCTACGACACCCCCCTCCAGCTCTTCGAACGCTGGGTCCTGGACGAGATCGAGATCGACGGGACGACCATCCCGAGGGGCGCCGAGATCGCCCTGCTCTTCGGTTCCGCCAACCACGACCCGGCCACCTTCCCGGACCCGGAACGCCTCGACCTCACCCGCGCCGACAACCCGCACATCTCCTTCAGCGCCGGGATCCACTACTGCATCGGCGCCCCCCTGGCCCGTATCGAACTGGCCGCCTCCATGACGGCCCTGCTGGAGAAGGCCCCGGCGCTGACCCTGGCCGCGGAGCCGCAGCGCAAGCCGAACTTCGTGATCCGGGGGCTGGAGGGACTGAGCGTCCACGCCGGTACCCGCGGCTGAGGCAACAGCCGTTACTCAGGCCGCAGTTGAGTACGCGTGCTCATACCCGGCGCTCGCCGCGCGACCAGTATGGGGTGCACGGCGCCGACGAGAGCGCCGGTGGGATCCAACTGAGCCTGTCAGGAGAAATTCTCATGTCACGTCGCATCGTTGTCTCCGTCGCTGCCGGTGTCGTCGTCCTCGGAGGTGCCGGTGCCTTCGCCCTCGCCTACGCCGGGGACCAGTCGCCGTCGCTGGCCCACAGCACCGCCCGCTACACCGCTCCCGCCGCCGACCGCGACGGCTCGTTGACCTTCACCACCGACGTCACGGCGTCCTCCGATGTCAAGAGCGTGAAGGTGCTGGCCTGGCCGGCGAACTCGGAGTTCGCGAAGAAGGGGCTGACGGCCAAGGACATGGCCGGTGTCGAGTCCGCCGTCTGCAAGCCCTCGGGCGGGGACGTCGAGCGGTGCACCTACAAGGTCGCCGTCACCCGCGCTGATGCCGAGGGCTCCCCGAAGGGCCAGTGGCACGTGGCCGTCCTGGTCACCGCCAAGGACGGCGACACGACTCTGGACACCAAGGCGGCCGACTTCAAGGTGGCCTGAGCCGAACGTACGGATCCGGGGAAGCAGGTGCTGATGGCGGCGGACGAGTCGTGGCGGATGTCGGTGGACGGCGAGGAGTTCGAGGTCAGCCGTCCGGCCGGCAAGCCGGGCACCTACAACTTCACGTGGCTGACCGGGCCCGACCCCGGGTACGGGTTCGGGTTCAGCACCCACCCACCGGTGCCCTCCGACACGGAGCAACTGGAGGAGGCCGTACGGGACTTCCTCGCACAGGTGGACCCCGACACCGGCCACATCGAGTGAGGGCGCCGCCCAGCACCACGAACGGCGGCGAACCCCTAGCGCTCCTTCGTCTCCTCCAGCACCGTCCGTCCCAGCAGCAGATACCGCTCGGGCGACCGCCGCTTCAGGTACTGCGCGTATCCGATGCCCAGGGCCGCGACCGCCGCCACCAGCCACGGCGTGGCCTTCAGGACCAGGGAACCGGACTCCGTGCCGGCCGCCGCGCTCATGTTGGAGACCAGCAGGACGACCACGGCGAGCATGGCGACGCCGCCGACCAGCGGGGCCGTGAGGGTCCGGAACCAGTGGCGGCTCTCCGGGTGGTGCGTGCGGAAGTACGCCAGCACCGCGAAGGAGCACACGGCCTGCACGATCAGGATCGCCATGGTGCCGAGGATGGCGAGCAGGACGTACGTGCCGCTGTACGGGTCCTTGCCGGCCGCCCAGAACGCCAGCAGGAGTACGGCGGTCACGACCGTCTGGACCAGGCCCGCGACGTGCGGGGAGCCGTGCCGGGGGTGGGTGCGGCCGACCGTGTGCTTCAGCGAGGGCAGGGCGCCCTCGCGGCCCAGGGCGTACATGTAGCGGGCGGCGCAGTTGTGGAAGGCCATGCCGCAGGCGAGCGAGCCGGTGATCATCAGCCACTGCATGACGTCGACCGCCCAGTGGCCGACGTACTGCTCGGTGGGGCCGAAGAAGAGCTGGAGGGGGTTGGCGGTGGCGACCTTGACGGCGTTCGACTCGCCGGTGCCCGAGATGGCCATCCAGGAGACGAAGACGTAGAAGACGCCGACGCCCAGGACGGAGATCATCGTCGCCTTGGGGATGATCTTCTTCGGGTTACGGGACTCCTCGCCGTACATCGCCGTCGACTCGAAGCCGACCCACGACCAGAAGGCGAAGAAGAGACCGAGGCCGGCCGACGTGCCCTTGAAGGCGTTGACGGGGTTGACCGGGTCGAGGCTGAAGCCGTTCGGACCGCCGCCGTGGAAGGCCACGGAGATCGCCATCGCGGCGAGGACCGTCACCTCGGTGGCCAGGAGGACCACGAGGAGCTTCTCGGCGACCGAGACGCCGAACCAGGTGCCCATCGCGTTGACGGCGAGCATCAGGATCGCGAACGCCCACCAGGGGATGTGCACCCCGGTCTGGTCCTTCAGCGTTCCCGTCGCGAACGTCGAGAAGATGCCGATGAGCGCCGGCTCGAAGACGACGTACGCGAAGGTGGCCAGCAGTCCCGACGCGAGGCCCACCGTGCGGCCCAGGCCGTAGGAGATGAAGCCGTAGAAGGCGCCCGTCGAGGTGATGTGCTTCGCCATCGAGGTGAAGCCGACGGAAAAGATTGCCAGGACGACCATTGCGACGAGATAACTCGCGGGCGCCCCGATGCCGTTGCCCGCCGACACCATGAAGGGCACGTTGCCGGTCATCGCGGTGATCGGCGCGGCGGTCGCCACGGCCATGAACACCACGCCCAGCAGGCCGATGGCGTTGGGCTTCAGCCGGTGAACCGTGCCGCCCTCGTCTGTTCTCGCCGCTGGGGCGACTCCCTCGTCCACTGCCATCGGACTGGCCCCTCTCCTTGCTCGTCCACTACGTACTGGACCGGAACTCTGTAGACCGAATGAGTCGGGCAAGGGTCTCGGGGCGTTAAATGTTTGTCAACCAGACCTTTAGAAATCTGACCGCAACACGCGGCTCGTAGCGTCCTCGCCATGAGCTACACGTCCGTACTCGGCGGTCGACACCACCGCTTCGACACCCTCGCCCGTCTGCTCGCCGCCGCGAGTCCCGAACGCTCCGGCGACCGGCTGGCCGGACTCGCGGCCGCCTCCGAACAGGAGCGGGTGGCCGCGCGCTGGGCGCTGGCGGACGTACCGCTGGCCACGTTCCTGGCCGAGCCGCTGATCCCGTACGAGACGGACGACGTGACCCGGCTGATCCTCGACACGCACGACGCGGCCGCCTTCGCGCCCGTGGCGGGTCTGACGGTGGGCGAGTTCCGGGAGTGGCTGCTGTCTCCCGGCGCCGACGCGGAGGCGCTGGCCGCCCTCGCGCCCGGGCTCACGCCCGAGATGGTCGCCGCGGTCTCCAAGCTGATGGGCAACGCGGACCTGGTCGCCGTGGCCCGCAAGGTGCGTGTGGTCACCGCGTTCCGCTCGACGATCGGGCTGCCGGGACGGCTGGCGACCCGGCTCCAGCCCAACCACCCGACCGACGACCCGGCGGGCGTGGCGGCGGCCCTCCTCGACGGACTGCTGCTGGGCTCCGGCGACGCGGTCATCGGCATCAACCCGGCCACCGACAGCCCGAAGGCCGTACGGGACCTGCTGGAACTGCTCGACGGGGTGATCCAGCGGTACGCCATCCCCACCCAGTCCTGCGTGCTGTCCCATGTGACGACGAGCGTGGACCTGATGTCCCGGGGCGCCCCGGTGGACCTGGTCTTCCAGTCGATCGCGGGGACCCAGGCGGCGAACGCGTCCTTCGGGGTGACACTGGGGCTGCTCGACGAGGCGTACGAGGCCGCCCTCGCCCTGGAGCGGGGCACGGTCGGCCGGAACGTCATGTACTTCGAGACCGGGCAGGGCAGCGCCCTGTCGGCGGACGCGCACCACGGCGTGGACCAGCAGACGGTCGAGGCCCGGGCCTACGCGGTGGCGCGGCGCTACGACCCGCTGCTCGTGAACACGGTCGTCGGCTTCATCGGCCCGGAGTACCTCTACGACGGCCGGCAGATCCTGCGCGCCGCCCTGGAGGACCACTTCTGCGGCAAGCTGCTCGGTCTGCCGATGGGCCTGGACATCTGCTACACCAACCACGCCGACGCGGACGACGACGACATCGCGACGATGCTCACGATGCTCGGCGTGGCCGGCGCGTCCTTCGTGATCTGCACCCCGGGCGGCGACGACATCATGCTCAACTACCAGTCCGCCTCCTACCACGACGCGTTGTACCTCCGAGAGGTCCTGGGCCTGCGCCCGGCACCGGAGTTCGAGAGCTGGCTCGACTCGATCGGGCTGCTGGACGAGAAGGGCGGGATCCGCGAGACGACCGGGGCGACCCACCCGCTGACGGCCATCGGGAAGGAGCTGGCGGCATGAGCGAAGTGGCCGTACAGGCAAGTGACGAAGTGGTCGTACAGGCAAGTGACGAAGTCGCCGGACAGACAAGCGAGTTGTGGTCGTCGCTGCGGCAGCGCACCCAGGCCCGCATCGGCCTCGGCCGGGCCGGCTCGGCCCTCCCCACCCGGCACCGCCTCGAACTCCAGGCGGCGCACGCGGCCGCCCGGGACGCCGTGCACTCGCCGTTCGACCCCGACGTGATCGCGGCGGCGCTGAGCGGGACGCCGACGGTACGGGTGCGCAGCTCGGCTCCGGACCGGCTCACCTACCTCCAGCGGCCGGACCTGGGCCGCCGCCTCGACCCCACGGACCGGGCCCATCTGCCCGTGGGGGAGTGGGACGTGGTCTTCGTCGTCGCCGACGGGCTGTCCAGCCGGGCGGTGCACGAGCACGCGGCGGCCGTCGTAGGGCGGACGGTGGAGCGTCTGCCGTCGTGGTCCGCCGCTCCTGTCGTCCTCGCCGAGCAGGCCCGCGTGGCGCTGGGTGACGACATCGCCTCCGCGATGGGGGCGGACATGGTGGTGGTGCTGGTCGGGGAACGTCCCGGGATGTCGGCGGCGGACTCGCTGGGCGCGTACCTGACGTACCGGCCGGTGCCGGGCGTGACGACCGACGCCGACCGCAATTGCCTGTCCAACATCCGGCCCCCGATGGGGCTCTCCTACGAGGGGGCGGCGGCAAAGCTGGCGGGACTGATGGCGCGGGCGCGGGAACTCGGGGCCACGGGGGTGGCCCTGAAGGACGAGTCGGACGCGGTGGCTCCACTGGCGTAGGCGTGCTCAGCGAGTCGCCGACCAGGCGGGAAGTACAGCCTGCTGTACCCCGAACCGGGCGGACTGCGGGATCGGCGCAGGGGGGTGCCGATCCATAGCGTCGGTGGGGTGACGGCAGGAGCCGTACACATGGCGCGAGTTGAGGAAGCGCGATGACGCACCCGAACCCCTACCGGCTGACCGACCCGCCCGCCGACAGCCCGCCCGCGGACGCCCCGAGCGGCGTCTCCCGCGGGGGCGTCCTGCGCTCGGTGCTGTGGGCGGTGGTGGTGGTCAGCACCGTCGCCAACATGGCCGCCTCCTTCGGCGGTGCCCGCACCTGGGTGCACCTGCTGTGCGGTGCCGTCACCGTGCTCGGTGCCGGCACCCTGGTCGTGCGCAATCTGCGGGGGCACAAGTGAGCGCCCCGGTCGCGCCGCTCACCGCGCGGCAGACGCCCGCCATCGCGCTGGAGCGGGTCGGCAAGACGTACGCGGGCGGCGTACGGGCCCTGGACGACGTCTCGCTCAGCGTGCGGCGCGGCACCTTCCTCGCTGTGATGGGGCCCTCCGGCTCCGGCAAGAGCACCCTGATGCACTGCGCCGCCGGGCTCGACTCCCCGACCACGGGCAGCATCCGCATCGACGGCCACGAGATCGCCGGGCTCAACGAGACCCGCCGCACCGAACTGCGCCGCGAGCGCGTCGGTTTCGTCTTCCAGGCCTACAACCTGATCCCCTCCCTCAGCATCGAGGACAACATCACGCTACCGCTGCGCCTCGCGGGCCGCCGTCCCGACGCCGACTGGCTGCGCACCCTGGTCGAGCGGGTCGGTCTGGCCGACCGGCTCACCCACCGCCCGGCCGAGCTCTCCGGCGGCCAGCAGCAACGGGCCGCCGTCGTACGGGCGTTGGCGGCCCGCCCGGCCGTCGTGTTCGCGGACGAGCCGACCGGCGCGCTCGACCTGCGCAGCGCCCACCAGGTCCTCGACCTGCTGCGCGCCCTCGTCGACGACCTGGGGCAGACGGTCGTGATGGTCACCCACGACCCCGCAGCCGCGGCCCAGGCCCACCGCACCCTCGTCATGGCCGACGGCTGCGTGGTCGACGCCCTGGACGCGCCCACCGCGCCCGAACTCGCGGACCGGCTCGTCGCGCTGGCGGAGAGGTAGAGCGACCATGTTCCCTCTCGCGGTACGCATGGCCGCCCACCGGATCACCGCCCTGCTCGCCGTGGCCTGCGCGGTCCTCGGCGGCGCCACGCTCATCACGGCCACCGCCGTCCTCGCCGACTCCGGCGTGCGTTCCCACCTGCCGCCCGGCCGCCTCGCCGGTGCGGACGTCGTGGTGGCGGCCGACCAGGAGTTCCGTCCGAGCGGCGACCTGCCCCTCGCCCTGCCCGAGCGGGCCACCGTCCCGGCCCCGCTCACAGAGCGGCTGGCCGGGCTGCCCGGCGTCACCGCCGCGGTCGGCGCCGTCGACTTCCCGGCGGCTCTCGTCGACGCCCACGGCCGCGTCGTACCGGCCGGTGACGACCCCGGGACGGGGGGCCACGGCTGGTCCTCGACGAAGCTGCTGGCCGCGCCGCACATCGCGGGCCGCGCCCCGGCCGGTTCCGGCGAGATCGCCGTCGACACCGCCACCGCGGCGGCGGCCGGGATCGAGGCGGGCGACCGGGTCGAGGTCGTCGCGGACGGCCGCGCCGCCACGCCCTACCGCGTCTCCGCCGTGGTCGGCACACCGGGCGCGGGCGTCTTCTTCGCCGACGCCACCGCCGTACGGCTCGCCGGCCGGGCCGGTGACGGGCCGCGCGCCGGCACCGTCGACCTGATCGGCCTGACGACCGCGCCGGGGGCCGCCGACCGGGTCGCCGAGGCGGTCCGCGAGCAGGTGGCCGGTACCGGCCTGAAGGTCGTCACCGGCGGGGACCGGGGCAACGCGGTCTCGCCCGGCATCGGCGCGGCCCGCTCGCTGCTCGTGCTCCTGTCCGGTTCGCTCGCCGGGATCGTCCTGCTCATCACCGGGTTCGTCACGGCGGGCGCGCTGGGCGTGGCGATCGCCGGGCAGCGCCGCGACCTGGCGCTGATGCGGGCGGTGGGCGCGACGCCGAGGCAGATACGGCGGCTGGCCGCCGCGCAGTCGTCCGTCGTGGCGGGCGTGGCCCTCGTCCCCGGCGTGGCGGTCGGCTACCTGCTCGCGGGCCGGTTCCACGACGTACTGGCCCACCGAGGCGTCCTGCCGGCCGAACTCCCCCTGACCGTCAGCCCGTTGCCCGCCCTCGCCGCCCTGGTGCTGACCGCCGCCTCCGTGCAGCTGTCCGCCCGGGCCGCGTCCTGGCGCACCTCGCGCATGCCGGCCACCGAGGCGGTCGCCGAGTCCCGCAGCGAACCGCGCACCCCGTCCCGCGTGCGCACCCGCATCGGCCTGCTGCTCTTCGCCGCCGCGAGCACCCTCTCGGTCGTCCCGCTGTTCTCGCGCACCGTCATCGGCGCCTCGGCCACGTCCCTCGCGGGCATCCTCGGCGCGATCGGCCTGGCCCTGGCCGGGCCCGCCCTCATCAAGGCGCTCGGCGACGCCGCGTCCCGGCGCACCCGGGCCGGGGCCTCCGCGCCGACCTGGCTCGCGACGGCCAACCTCCGCGCCTACGCCCAGCGCAACGCCGGGATCGTCAGCCCCCTCGCCATGGCGGTCGTCTTCGTCCTGACGTACACCTTCGCCCAGACCACCGTCATGGCCGCCACCTCCCACGACACGGACACCGGCACGCTCGCCACCTACCGGCTCACCGCGCCGGCGCTCGGCGGTCTGCCCGAGGGCACGCTCACCGCCGTACGGAACACACCGGGCGTACGGGCGGCCGCGCCGGTCACCACGACCACGGCCGTGTGGCAGTACGAGCGGTTCGGGGAGCCCGACACCGAGGCCGCGTCCGCGATGATCCTCACGCCGGACGCGACGGACGTCCTCGACCTCGGGGTACGGGACGGCGGCCTCGACTGGCTCACCGGCGCCACCGTGGCCGTGAGCAGTGACGCGGCCCGCACCCGCGGAGCCGGGACCGGGAGCAGGGTGCACCTGGTCCTCGGCGACGGGAAGCGGGTCGTCGCCCGGGTCGTCGCCGTCTACTCCCGGGGCCTGGGCTTCGGCCCGATCGTCCTTTCCCACGACCTGGCGGCCGGTCGTACGACCACGGACCTGGCCCAGAGCGTGCTCGTGCGCACCGGCGGCACCGCCGATGCCGGACACCGGCTCGCGGCGCTGGCCGCCGCACGTCCCGGCCTGTCCCTGTCCACCACGCGGGCCACGCCCGGCGGGAGCGACACCCCGCCCGAGGTGTGGATCAACCTGGTCGTGATCGTGGTGCTGCTCGCCTACCTGCTGCTGAGCATCGCGAACAAGCTGGTCGCGGCGACCGCCCAGCGCCGCACGGAACTCGCGGCCCTGCGGCTGGCCGGCACCACGCCCCGCCAGATCCGCGCGATGATGCGCCGCGAGGCCGCGGTCATCGCCGCCGCCGCGCTCGCCGGAGGCCTGCTGCTGTCCGCGCTGCCGCTGGCGCTGCTGGGCCAGGGCTTCCTCGGCCGGCCCTGGCCCGCAGGACCGGCGTGGCTCCTGCCGGCCGCCGCGCTCACGGTCATGGTCACGGCGTTCCTCACCATGGAAGTCCCCTCCCGCCGCGCGCTGCGCATGCCGCCGGCGGAGGTGATCCGCGCCCAGTGAGTCCGAGGTCTCCGACACACCGGCCGGCGTCGCCCCCACCCCTCACCGCCCCGGCAACATCAACCCCAACGCCCCCTCCCGCACCGTCCAGGTCCGTCTCCGTACCGGTCCGCCGACCCCCGCGTCGGCCCGGTACCGGAAATCCGCCCCGGTGACCGTCACCGTCCTGCCGGTGGCCAGCAGGGGGGAGGCCTCCGCCCCGACCGACAGCCGCCGCACCTCCACGGAGGCCAGGCCGTCGCCGGAGCCGGGGGTCACCGAGACCGCCTCCAGGGGCTGGTCCAGGTCCACCAGGGTCACGCCGTCCACCTCCACCCGCAGCCGCGAGGGCCCGGGGACGGCGGGCGCGGGCTCCCGGGCGGGACGGGCCGGCACCAGGGTCCGTACGAGGGACTGGCAGGTCCGCAGCCAGGGCCGCGCGGCCTCCAGCGGCTCCTGACGCGCGGCCGGCGCGGGGATCCGCAGGGCGCCGAGGACCACCCCGTCGCTGTCGTCCACCAGCATGTCCAGGCGCCGCTCGGCCCCGTCCAGGACCGCCCGCGCGGCCGCCACCGCCCCCGTGGGCACCCCGAGGGCGTGGGCGACCGAGAGCATCGGACCCACCGGCACCACCGACAGCACGCATTCGGCCAGCTCCCGCTGCCGGTGCAGCAGCAGCACCGTCCGCATCAGGGCCCGGTCGTCGCCGACCACCACGAGCCGTCGCGAGCCCCGCCGGGCCAGTGCCCGGGCGAACTCCTCGGGTCCGTCCGGCAGACTCACCTTCGTCGCCGCACCCGCGCTGAGCACGTCTTTCACGATCCGTACGGACTCGCTGTCCGTCTGCCGGGCGATCGGGTCGATGACCACCAGCAGCTGATCGGACGTCGCGGAAGTCGCCACCTCGGCCATGCCTCGCTTCCTCGGGTAGCATCTTGGTGCAAGAGCCCCTTGCGCTATTGCGCCAGGGGCTTCGTCTATTCCGGGGCATCCGGGTCCAACGGGCAGCGGCCGACGACGGCCGTGGTGCACGCGACGGAGGAACCGTACGCGTACGCCCCCGACCTTGGACATGCCCCGCCCGGAAGGGGTGTACGCGCGTGCCCGCACTTGTGCTGCTCGGTGCTCAGTGGGGTGACGAAGGCAAGGGAAAGGCGACCGACCTGCTCGGTGGCTCGGTGGACTATGTGGTGCGCTACCAGGGCGGCAACAACGCCGGCCACACGGTAGTCGTGGGCGATCAGAAGTACGCCCTCCACCTCCTCCCTTCCGGAATCCTGTCTCCGGGGTGCACCCCGGTCATCGGTAACGGTGTCGTCGTCGATCCGTCGGTCCTGTTCTCCGAGCTGAACGGACTGAACGACCGAGGCGTCGACACCTCCAAGCTCCTGATCAGCGGTAACGCCCACATCATCACGCCGTACAACGTCACCGTCGACAAGGTGACGGAACGCTTCCTCGGAAAGCGCAAGATCGGTACCACCGGTCGCGGCATCGGTCCCACCTACGCGGACAAGATCAACCGCGTGGGCATCCGGATCCAGGACCTGTACGACGAGTCGATCCTGACCCAGAAGGTCGAGGCGGCCCTCGACGGCAAGAACCAGCTCCTCACCAAGGTCTTCAACCGCCGGGCCATCGAGGTCGGCCAGGTCGTCGAGGAACTGCTGGGCTACGCGGACCGGCTCAAGCCCTACGTCGCCGACACGGTCCTGGTGCTCAACCAGGCCCTGGAGCAGGACAAGGTCGTCCTGTTCGAGGGCGGCCAGGGCACGCTCCTGGACATCGACCACGGCACGTACCCCTTCGTCACCTCCAGCAACCCCACCGCGGGCGGGGCGTGCACGGGTGCGGGCGTCGGCCCCACGAAGATCAGCCGGGTCATCGGCATCCTCAAGGCCTACACGACCCGTGTCGGCTCGGGCCCGTTCCCCACGGAACTCTTCGACGCGGACGGCGACGCGCTGCGCCGCATCGGCGGTGAGCGGGGTGTCACCACCGGCCGTGACCGTCGCTGCGGCTGGTTCGACGCGGTGATCGCCCGGTACGCGACGCGCGTCAACGGCCTCACCGACTTCTTCCTCACCAAGCTCGACGTGCTCACCGGCTGGGAGCAGATCCCGGTCTGTGTCGCGTACGAGATCGACGGCGAGCGCGTCGAGGAGCTCCCGTACTCCCAGACCGACTTCCACCACGCGAAGCCGGTCTACGAGTACCTGCCCGGCTGGAGCGAGGACATCACGAAGGCCAAGACCTTCGCCGACCTCCCGAAGAACGCCCAGGACTACGTGAAGGCGCTGGAGGAGATGTCCGGCGCCCCGATCTCCGCGATCGGCGTGGGCCCGGGCCGGGACGAGACGATCGAGATCAACTCGTTCCTGTAAATCCCTTTTGTTCGCAGGCTGTTGGGCCGGTCATGGACTTCCTTGACCGGCCCATGGCTTGCTCCTGGTTCCGTGCGCGACCGGCGGGACGGGACTATCTACGCGGGTAGTTCCGTCTCCCCTCCCTCTCCCGTTCCAGGAGTCCCGCCATGCCCGTCAGTCCCCTGAACCGTCGCGCGTTCGTCAAGAAGTCGGCCGTCACCGGTGCGGCCGTGGCCGTCGCGGGGTCGGTGGGCGCGCCCGCCGCCGAGGCCGCCGAACGCGGACCGGTGGCGAAGCAGAACCGCACCTGGTCGTTCTCCATCCTCGGCACCACCGACCTGCACAGCCACGTCTTCGACTGGGACTACTACCTCGACAAGGCGTACTCCGACAGCAAGGGCAACTCCGTCGGCGTCGCCCGGGTCGCCACGCTCATCAAGCAGCAGCGCGCGGCGAAGGGCGAGGAGCACGTCCTGCTCGTGGACGCCGGCGACATCATCCAGGGCACCTCGCTGGCCTACTACTTCGCGCGCGTGCAGCCCATCACCGCCAAGGGCGCCCCGAAGCACCCGATGGCCGTCGCCATGAACCACATGCGCTACGACGCCGCCGCCCTCGGCAACCACGAGTTCAACTACGGCATCGAGATGCTCCGGAAGTTCGAGAGCCAGTGCCGCTTCCCGCTCCTCGGCGCCAACGCCCTGGACGCGAAGACGCTGAAGCCCGCCTTCCAGCCGTACACCGTCAAGCGCATCTGCGTCCCCGGTGCCCCCGACATCAAGGTCGGCATCCTCGGCCTCACCAACCCCGGCATCGCCATCTGGGACAAGGACAACGTCAGCGGGAAGATGGTCTTCCCGGGCCTGGTCGAGCAGGCGAAGAAGTACGTGCCCCGGCTGCGCGCCCTCGGCTGTGACGTCGTCTTCCTCACCGACCACTCGGGCCTGGACGGCAGTTCCTCGTACGGCGACGAGCTCCCGTACGTCGAGAACGCCTCCAACCTCGTCGCCCAGCAGGTCCCCGGCATCGACGCGATCCTGGTCGGCCACACCCACGTCGAGGTGCCGTCGTACACCGTCAAGAACGACGAGACCGGCGAGGACGTCCTGCTGTCCGAGCCGTACTGCTGGGGCTACCGGCTCAGCGTCTTCGACTTCGAGCTGGAACTCGTGCGCGGGCAGTGGAAGGTCACCAAGAAGACCGCCCAGACCCTGAACCCCAACACGGTCGACGAGGACCCGGAGATCAAAAAGCTCCTGGAGGCCGACCACGAGCTGGTCGTGAAGTACGTCAACACGTCCGTCGGCACCTGCACCGAGGACCTCTCCGCGGCGGAGTCCTGCTGGAAGGACGTCCCGATCATGGACTTCATCCACCAGGTCCAGATGGACACCGTGAAGGCCGGTCTCTCGACGGCCGACGCCGCCCTGCCCCTCATCTCGGTCGCCGCGCCCTTCTCCCGCACCGCGGACATCCCCGCGGGCAGCGTCACCATCAAGGACATCGCCGGGCTCTACATCTACGACAACACCCTCTACGGCAAGAAGCTCACCGGCGCCCAGCTCAAGGACTACCTGGAGTACGCGGCGAAGTACTACCACCAGGTGCCCGCGGGCACGGCCGTGGACACCGCGACGCTGACCAACGCCAACAGCTTCTGGGACTACATGTACGACACCGCCGCGGGTGTCTCGTACGACATCGACATCGCGGCGGCCGAGGGCTCCCGCATCAAGAACCTGTCCTACAACGGGACGCCGGTCGCCGACGGCCAGGTCTTCGTCGTCGCCGTCAACAACTACCGGGCCAACGGCGGCTCGGGCTACCCGCACATCGCCGCCGCCGACATCGCCTACAGCTCCACCAATGAGATCCGCCAGTTGATGATCGACTACGTGACCTCCAAGGGCGCGCTGGACCCGAAGGACTTCGCGGTCACCAACTGGAAGCTGACGCAGGGCGGTACGGCGGTCTTCTCCTGAAGTCGTTGAAGTTTCGCCAACTGAAGGCGCGATAAGCGCAGCCTGTCAGCAGGCCATGCTTATTTCTTCGATATGCGTCGCACTTCTCCCAAAAGGGACGTGGCTCGGACGCGCGCGCATTGAGCTGTCAACAATTTTGCTGATAGTTCTCTCGGCAGCGCGCGCGTCCATCCCAGCCCCAGTCCCCAGGGAGTGTTCGTGAGTAGGGAAAGAACCAGTCAGGCGCGCAGGCGGCGCACATGGCGAACCGTGGCCTCAGTCGCCGCCGGTGTCGTCCTCGTCGGTGGTGGATTCGTGGCGGCGAACGCCGCGACCACCGACAACACGCAGGCGGCGGCCCACTTCGCGGTCGACAAGAAGGCCACTGGCACCGCTGCCGTGGTCAGCACCGCCAACGCCTTCCTCAACACCCTCGACTCCGACCAGCAGGCGAAGACGGTCCTGGACTTCACCCAGGCCAACGCGACCGCCTGGTCGAACCTGCCGTGCGGCTCCTCCTGCCGCCCCGGCATCCAGACCGGCTCGCTGTCCGACGACCAACTCGCCGCCTTGCAGAACGTGTTGAAGGTGGCCCTGGGGTCCGGCAAGGACACCGGCTACGAGCACGTCATCCAGACCCTCAAGGCCGACGACGTGCTCGCCTCCGCGCAGGGCACCAGCTCGGCCTCCGCCGCCCCGACGGACGCCACCTCCGCCGCCCCGACGGCCACGGACGTTCCGACCGACGTCCCGACCGGCACCCCGCCCTCGGGCGGTCCCGGTGGCGGCGGTGGCGGCTACGGCAGCGGCATCTACTTCCTGGCGTTCCTCGGCACTCCCTCGACCACCGGCACCTGGCAGCTGCACTTCGGTGGCCACCACCTCGCCGTCAACATCACGTACAAGAACGGCAAGGTCGCCGGGGCCAGCCCCTTCTTCACCGGCGTCGAGCCCAGCTCCTGGACCGACGACGACGGCACCACGTACTCCCCGATGGCGAAGTTCCGCGACGGCCTGCTCAAGCTGACGGGCAGCCTGACCACCGAGCAGCTTGCCGCCGCCAAGCTGTCGGAGTCCTTCGGAGACGTGCTGCTCGGCCCGAGCGAGGACGGCGACTTCCCGACGACCAAGGAGGGTGTCAAGGTCAGCTCGCTGTCGGCCAAGCAGAAGAAGCTGGTCCTGGCGGCCATCCACCCCTGGGTCGCCGATGTGGACGACGCCACGGCCAGGCAGCTCATGAAGACGTACGAGCACGAGCTGAACCAGACCTACGTCAGCTACTCCGGCGGCACCGGGCTCGACACCCAGGGTGACTACGTCCGGATCGACGGCCCCGGCGTGTGGATCGAGTTCGTCTGCCAGGACGGCGTGGTCTACCGGGACCAGATCCACTACCACACCGTGTACCGCGACCACACCCGCGACTACGGCAGCGAGTTCTCCTTCTCATGACCGGACCGCGAAACTGGCTGAACACAGCGCTCCGCTGGGTGGCCGGGATCGCGATCGCGGTACCGGCGGCGCTCCTCGCAGGGGCGTCGCCGGCCGCCGCGCATCCGATGCCGCACTCGGTGGTCCAGCTCGACGTGTACGAGCACTCGGTCTCCGCCCGCCTGGAGATCCCCGTCGGGGAGTTCGCGCGGGCCAGCGGGATCGACGTGTCCGACAAGACGCTGACCGCCCGGACCGGGGCGATCCGCGCCTACCTGGTCGCGCACATCTTTCCCACCGCCACCGACGGCCGGACCTGGCAGGTCGCCATCGGCCGCCTCACCCTGAGCCGAGCCGTCCAGACCGACACCGGCGAGTACCGCGAGCTGGTCGCCCGCGCCGAACTCACCCCCCCGGCCGCCACCGACGTACGGCACTTCACCTTCGGCTACGACGTCGTCGTCCACCAAGTCGTCACACACACCGTACTGGTGACGGTCCGTCAGGACTGGGCGGCGGGGCAGGTCGACGGTGAGGGCACCACCCAGGTCGGCACGATCCGCGTCGACACCCGGACCCTGAAGGTCCCGGCGCTGAAGGTCGACCTCGGTGAGGGCAGCGCCTGGCGTGGCTTCGTCGCCATGCTCGAACTCGGCGGCGACCACATCCTCACCGGCACCGACCATCTGCTGTTCCTGCTCATCCTGCTGCTGCCGGCACCGCTCGCGGCAAGGGGAGGGCGCTGGAACGGTCTGGTGGGCCCGAGGAAAGCCCTGACCCGCATCGGCCGTATCACGCTCGCCTTCACCGCCGGGCACTCCGTCGCACTGGCCGCGACCGCGCTGGGCCGTCTCCACGTCCCGGCCTGGCCGGTCGAGGCGTTCATCGCGGCCAGCATCCTGGTCGGCGCGATCCACGCCGTCCGGCCCCTCTTCCCCGGCAAGGAGGCGCTCGTGGCCGGGGTGTTCGGGCTCGGCCACGGCATGGCGTTCTCGTTCGTGCTGGCCGAAATGCAGCTGACCACGGGCCAGTTGGTGACCAGCCTCCTCGGCTTCAACCTCGGCATCGAACTGGTCCAGCTCCTGCTGGTGTGCCTCGCCCTGCCCTCGCTGCTGGTGCTGGCCCGCCTCAGGGTCCAGCCCGCGCTGCGGCTGACCGGCGCGGCGCTCACCGGCACGGCGGCCGTCGGCTGGCTGGCCGACCGCCTCGGCCTCGCCAACCCCGTCGCCCGGGCCGCCGACAGCGCCGGCTCCCACACCACGCTGCTGCTGGCGACTCTGACCGTGACGGCGGTGGCCGCCCTCACCTGGGTGGCGATCCTGCGCCGGCAGGCCCGGTCCGCCCTCCCGGACCACACCACGCCTCACCCGGAAGCCCCCGCGTCGAAGCCGCTCGCGAGCACACCCTGAGCACGACAGATCCCCGGCCGCCCGACCGGGACCCCGTTCCGTTCACCGGCGCCGGCGATGTGGAGGGCGGGCTGCGGGAAGGCGGAAGTAGCCTTCCCGCAGCCGTGGTTCAGGCCGTGGGGCGCAGGCCCCGGCCGGAGACGCTCCGGTACGCCGCCCCGAGCGCGGCCGCGTTCACCACGGCTCCGACGGCGATCCCGGCCCAGGCCCACACCCCCGGCAGCATCACGAACAGCAGCGAGGCGGGGGCCGTGACCAGGAACGCCCAGACCCCGGCGAGGCTCGCGTCGGCGTGGTCGACGAACAGGGCGTCGACGCCGACCCAGCCGAGGACGGCGGCCACGACGAGCAGGTAGCCGAGAGCGAGCGGATTGAGGAAGTAGCGCGAGCGGTTCATCGAGATCCCCCAGGAAGTCTTCGTGGAGCGGTGGGCTCCGTCCGTGCCCTCCACGATGCCGGGGTCCGCCGCCCGCCGCCTGAGTAGCGGTACTCAACCTCCGCGAGACGGCGCGCTTCCCACATGGCCCGTAGCAGGGAGAAATGCCGCATATGGGCATATTCTTGGACCGTGCATCCCAGCCTGTCGACCTGGAGAAGGTGAGTGCGATGCGCGTACTGCTCAAGGTGTGCATGGACACCGAGAAAGCGAACGAAGCCATCAGTCACGGCACTCTGTCGAAGCTGATCGAGCAGTCGATGGAACAGATCAAGCCCGAAGCGGCCTACTTCACCACCGACAACGGTCAGCGCACCGCCTTCCTGTTCTTCGACATGGAGGACAGCTCACTGATGCCGGTGCTCAGTGAGCCGTTCTTTATGAACCTGGGTGCCAAGATCAGCTACACCCCGGTGATGAACTACGAGGACGTCCAGAAGGGACTCTCCCAGCTGGGGCGCTGACCCTCAGCTGAAGATGATCATCGAGCCCTGGGCGAGACTCCTGGTCGCCGCCGCGTGCAGCCCCAGCCAGACATGACGCTCACGGGCGAAGGGACTGGGGTCGTACGGCGCGGGGACCGCCGGCTCCTCCAGTTCCGTGGGGGCGCGCGGTGGCTCGGGGGGCGCCGGCGGATTGGCCGGATCGATGCCGATGACCGGGGCCACGAACTCCAGCTCCCGCAGCAGGGCCTGCGAGGAGCCCAACGGGCCGCCGCCCGCGAGGAGTTCGTCGTTGGCGAGGGGATGCGGGAAGTCGACGGGGACGTACGCGCCCGCGTGGTCGTAGTGCCAGACCAGATGGGACTGCTGGGCCGTCGTCTCGAACATCTCCAGCAACTGCTCGTAGTCACCGCCCAGTTCGTCCACGGGGGTGACCGGGAGCCCGCAGACCTGGAGCAGATAGGCCCGGCGCAGGAAGTGCAGGGCGTCGTAGTCGAAACCGGCCACCGGGGCGACCTCGCCGGACAGTCCCGGCATGTACTGGTACACCGGCACCGGCGGCAATCCGGCCTCGGTGAGCACCTTGTTGTATTGCGCGAGTTCCTCGGCGAACGGGTTGTCCGGGGTGTGGCACAACACGTCGACAAGCGGCACCAGCCACAGGTCACAGGCCAAAAGACAGCTCCTCGGATACTCGCGGTGCGCGGATATCGTCACACGGTGGTCAGGGAAGGGTAGTCGCTGGAGTCCCCGGGCGGGGCCCCTTGTGCGGGTCGTGGAAGCGGGTCGTGCTGGTCCCTTACCCGTGCCGGGGGCCGTCAGTCGGCGGTGAGGCCCTCGATGAGGGTCAGATAGTGGCCGTTGTAGGCGCTGAGGAGCTTGCGGGCGGTCGCGGTGTCCCGCTGGTACAGGGCGTCGGCGACCTCGGGGTGCGCGGACCACAGGCTGCCGCGCAGATCGGTGAGCCGGCGCAGGTGCTGGACCGTGCACACCCAGGTCTGCACGCGCAGCCGGTGCAGGAAGTCGGCGAGATAGGGGTTGCCGAACAGGACGCTCAGCTCGCGCCAGAAGCGCAGGTCGTAGCCGATCAGTACGGTCAGGTCGCCCGCGGTCGCGGCCCGCTGGGCCTCCTCGCCACGCCGCCGCACGCCCGCCACCGCCGCGGCGGTACGGGGTTCGTCCAGCTCCTCGAGGATGCGGTGGCCGGAGTCGAGCGCCTGGAACATGCCGTCGGTGACCAGGCTGCGGGCCTCGATCATGCCGCGGAAGTCGTCGAGGGAGTACTCGTGCACATGGAAGCCACGGTGCTGGTCGGCCTCCAGGAGCCCCTGCGCCGACAGGTCCACGAGGGCCTCGCGGACCGGGGTCGCGGAGACGCCGTACTGCTCGGCGATCTCCTTCACCGTGAACTCCTGCCCCGGCTGGAGCCGCCCCGCCAGTACCTCGTCGCGCAGCGCGTCCGCGATCTGCTGCCGCAGGGTGCTGCGGGTGACGGCACCGTTACCGCTGCTGCCGGGCATCGTCGGGGCGCCTCCCTCGCGCAGGTGCAGATGGCGTGCTCGTACATATGTCTACGGGCACGCCACCTTACGCGTTCGAAGGAGCGCGAGTTTTACTCCGTGTACTCGTCCGCCACGCAGAGCGCGGTGTCCAGCGCCGCGAGCCCTTCCTTCAGTTCGGCCTCGCCGACATTGCACGGCGGCACGACATGCGTCCGGTTCATGTTGACGAACGGCCAGATGCCCTGCTGCTTCGCGGCGGCCGCGAACGCGGCCATCGGGGCGTTCGCCTCGCCCGCCGCGTTGTAGGGCACGAGCGGCTCGCGGGTCTCCTTGTTCTTCACGAGCTCGAGGGCCCAGAACATGCCCACGCCCCGCACCTCGCCGACGCTCGGGTGCCGCTCGGCGAGCTCCCGCAGCGCGGGCTCCAGGACGGCCGTACCGAGATGCTTGGCGTTGTCGACGACCGCCTCCTCCGCCATGACGTTGATCGTCGCGACGGCGGCGGCGCAGGCGAGCGGGTGCCCGGAGTAGGTGAGCCCGCCGGGGTACGGCCGCTTCCCGAAGGTCTCCGCGATCGCGCCGGAGATGGCGACACCGCCGAGCGGCACGTACCCGCTGTTGACGCCCTTGGCGAAGGTCATGAGGTCGGGCGTGACGTCGAACAGGTCGGCGGCGAACCACTCACCGGTGCGCCCGAACCCGGCCATGACCTCGTCCAGGACGAAGACGATCCCGTACCTGTCGCAGATCTCGCGGACACCGGCGAGGTAACCGGGCGGCGGCAGCATGATCCCGGCGGTGCCGGGGATGGTCTCCAGGATGATCGCGGCGACGGTGGCGGGCCCCTCGAAGGCGATGGTCGTCTCCAGGTGCTCCAGCGCCCGCGCGGTCTCCTGCTCCTCGGTCTCGGCGTAGAAGCGGGACCGGTACAGGAAGGGCGCCCAGAAGTGCACGACCCCGGCGGAGGCGCTGTCGGAGGCCCAGCGCCGGGGGTCCCCGGTGAGGTTGACGGCCTGCTGCGTACCCCCGTGGTACGAGCGGTAGGCGGAGAGCACCTTGGCCCGCCCGGTGTGCAGCCGGGCCATGCGCACGGCGTGCTCCACCGCGTCCGCGCCGCCGTTGGTGAAGAAGATCTTGTCCAGGTCCCCGGGCGTTCGCTCGGCGATCAGCCGGGCCGCCTCCGACCGGGCCTCGATCGCGAAGGCGGGCGCGAAGGTGGTCATCGTCGCCGCCTGCTCCTGTATCGCGGCGACGACCTTCGGGTGCTGGTACCCGATGTTGGTGTAGACGAGCCCGCTGGTGAAGTCGAGGTAGCGGTTCCCGTCGTAGTCCCAGAAGTACGAGCCCTCCGCACCGGCGACGGCGAGCGGGTCGATGAGCTCCTGCGCGGACCAGGAGTGGAACACATGAGCACGGTCCGCGGCCTTCACGGCGGCGCCGGCCTCGGGGTGTGGCTGAGGAGTCATGCGAGTGAGCGTAAATGTCCGCGATACGGAAGCGGTATCGGCGTCCTGTCTGTGGACGGGGGCTTTCCGCGACAGGTTGTCCAGGTCGAGTGATTGACAACATGCTGTCGAAATGACAGCATGTTGTCATGAATGACGCAGTGAATGCCAAGCCAGTGCATCTCGCCGTCTACGACACCTGGGCCGACTGGGAGACGGGGCACGCCACCGCCTACCTCGCCCGCGCCGGACGGGAGATCCGGACCGTCGGCCCGACCCGCGAGCCGGTGACCTCGATCGGCGGCCTGCGGATCCGGCCCGCGTGCGCCCTGGACGACGTGCACCCCTCCGACAGCTCCCTGCTGATCCTCCCGGGCGCCGATCTCTGGGACACCTCCGACGACCTCGCCCCCTTCGCCCGCAAGGCGCGCGAGTTCCTCGACGCCCGCGTTCCCGTCGCCGCGATCTGCGGGGCCACCGCGGGTCTCGCGCGCGAGGGCCTGTTCGACGACCGGGAGCACACCAGCGCCGTGTCCTTCTATCTGGCGGCCACGGGGTACGGCGGCGGCGCGCGGTACGTCGACGCGGACGCCGTGACCGACGGCGCCCTGATCACCGCCGGACCCACCGAGCCCGTCGCCTTCGCCCGGGAGATCTTCCGGCTGCTCGGGGTGTACGAGGGCGAGGTGCTGGACGCCTGGTACCGGCTGTTCCACGACTCCGACCCGCAGGCCTACGCCGTGCTGCAGAAGGCGGCCGCCGAGTGAGCCGGGAGCGCCAGGACCTGCTCAGCCGCAGCGCTCTCGGCGTGTTCCGGCTCAACGGCCAATTCCTGTCCTTGGCGGAGGAGTTGGCGGGCCCCTCCGGGCTCACCGCCGCCTGGTGGCAGGTGCTCGGCGCGGTGCTCCGGCAGCCGCTGCCGGTCTCCGGGATCGCCCGGGAGATGGGCATCACGCGCCAGAGCGTGCAGCGGATCGCCGACCTGCTGGTGGAGCGGGGACTGGCCGAGTACCGGCCCAACCCCGCCCACCGGCGCGCCAAGCTCCTCACGCCGACCGAGGCGGGACTGGCCGCCGTGCGGCGGATCGACCCGGGTCACGCGGCCTTCGCCGACCGGCTCGCGCAGGCCTTCGGAGAAGCCGAACTCGCCGAGGCCGTGGGAGTGCTGGAGCGGCTGTCCAAGGTGCTCGATCAGCTCTCGACGGACGGCGGACGGACGTAGACACTGGGACGTGTCGTGCAGGTGCGAGGTCTCGGGGGAGGACCTGCGATGGAGGAACACGGCGCCGCCGGACCGGCGGACGGCGAGGGGCAGGCCCACGCCCGGGAGCGCTCCACGCCGGGCACCTACCTGACGCCGTATCCGCCGGAGCCGGAGGCGGATCACCGCAGTCGTGCCGTCACGGTGGCGCTTCTCGCGACGGCGCTCGTGGTGGCACTGGGCGCCGGCGGTGCGGTCTACGGCGTCCTGGCCGACGAGGGCCCCGCCGTCGCACCGACCGCACCTTCGGCATCGCCCTGACCCCGTCCCCACTCCTGACCACTTCTCACCGAGGCTCCGGCGGCCGTTGCCGGGGCATGTTCGGGCGGGTCGGTGGTCCCGGGGGGAGGGGGAAGCGCCCCTGAGGACCCCCCTGGTCCTGGCGGCCCCCGGAGGTCACCGCGCCCTGGATGCCCATCGGGGTCGAGCCGTTGCGGAACTCCACGATCCAGTCGGCCGTCTCCACCCGGATCAGCTCCGTCACGTCCTCCGAGAAGCGGCGCAGCACGCCCAGGCAGCGTTCGGTGGCCTCGGCGGCCGTGCCCTCCGTGGGGCCGAGCACCTCGCGGACGCTCTCCGAGGCCCAGTCGAACTGGAGGGCGAGCAGGCGGCGCTGAACGGCCTGAGCGGTGGCCACGTCCCTTATCCAGCCGGAGGTCACACCGAAGAAGCGGTCGACGGCCACGCAGGCCACCGCGAGGAGAAGGGCGAGATAGCCCCAGGGCGCGAGCTCGGCGCCCACCACTCCCGTCAGCCCCACCAACGGCAGCACGGCCCCGGTCACCGCCCCCGCCGCGGCCCCGCCCCGCAGGGCCCGCGCACAGCGCCGTTTCCCCACCCGGTCCGCGAGATACCAGGACGTCGTCTCCAGCGCCCCGTGCTCCACCCACCGGTACAGCTCGTCCAGCCGTACGGCGGGCTCGCCCCAGTCGCCGAGCGGAAACGTCCGCCCGGCCAGATCGGCCCGTCCGTCCTGGGGCGGGCCCTCGGGCTGCATCTCCGGCTGACCCACCCGGCGCTCCCTACTGATCGGTCACCCTGCGTGACGCCTGATGCTGATGTGCGGGGATCCTTCCTACCGCCCAATGGGTGGCGAAGGGGGTGCTTTGGTTGCTTTTCCGCTCGGAAGAGGGCCTTGATCAGGTATAGGACTCCAGGTCGACTCACTCGAAAGAGTGCTGGGGCGACGGCCACGTGGAACACGTAGGCTCGTCACAGACGGAAGACCAAGGCGAAAAGCACAGGAGCTGATCGTGATCCCCGGTGGTGGCCAGCCCAACATGCAGCAGCTGCTCCAGCAGGCCCAGAAGATGCAGCAGGACCTGGCGAACGCGCAGGAGGAACTCGCCGGGACCGAGGTCGACGGCCAGGCGGGCGGCGGTCTGGTGAAGGCCACCGTCACCGGCGCCGGCGAGCTGCGCGCGCTGAAGATCGACCCGAAGGCCGTGGACCCCGAAGACACCGAGACCCTCGCCGACCTGATCGTGGCGGCGGTCCAGGCGGCCAACGAGAACGCCCAGACCCTCCAGCAGCAGAAGCTCGGCCCGCTCGCCCAGGGCCTCGGCGGCGGTGGCAGCGGTATCCCCGGGCTGCCTTTCTAGGAGGAGGCCGGTCTTTCCCGGTGCCCGTCTTTCTTTGGCGGGCATCGGCCAACTAGCGTACGTATCGCAAGGAACCCAGGAAGGACGGCAGTCCGTTGTACGAAGGCGTGGTCCAGGACCTCATCGACGAACTGGGGCGGCTGCCCGGCGTCGGTCCCAAGAGCGCGCAGCGGATCGCCTTCCACATCCTCCAGGCGGAGCCGACGGACGTACGGCGTCTCGCGCAGTGCCTGATGGAGGTCAAGGCGAAGGTCCGCTTCTGCGCGACCTGCGGCAATGTCGCGCAGGAAGAGCTGTGCAACATCTGCCGCGACCCCCGGCGCGACCTCACCGTCATCTGCGTGGTGGAGGAGCCGAAGGACGTGGTCGCGATCGAGCGCACCCGTGAGTTCCGCGGCAAGTACCACGTCCTGGGTGGCGCGATCAGCCCCATCGAGGGTGTCGGTCCGGACGACCTGCGGATACGAGAACTTCTCGCGCGGTTGGCCGACGGGACGGTCACGGAGCTCATCCTGGCCACCGACCCGAACCTGGAGGGCGAGGCCACAGCGACGTACCTCGCCCGCATGATCAAGCCCATGGGCCTCAAGGTCACCCGCCTGGCCAGCGGCCTCCCGGTGGGTGGCGACCTGGAATACGCGGACGAGGTGACCCTCGGCCGCGCCTTCGAGGGGAGACGACTCCTAGATGTCTGACGCCACACTGCACGCGCAGGACCCCGACGACTTCGCGGTCCAGATCGCCGACCAGGTCGAGAGCTTCCTGGTGGCCGTCATGGAGGTGGCCAAGGGCGACGAACCCGACTCGGCCGTCCCCTTCCTGCTCCTGGAGGTCTCCCAGCTCATGCTGGCCGGCGGCCGTCTGGGCGCCCACGAGGACATCGTCCCCGACGAGCGCTACGAGCCCGACACGGGCCCGGACGCCGACGTGGACGATCTCCGCGAGAACCTCGCCCGGCTGCTGGAGCCGATCGACGTCTACTCCGAGGTCTTCGACCCCTACGAGCCCCGCAAGGCGCCGGTGCCGGCCCGGATCTCCGACGACCTGACCGACGTCATCACCGACCTGCGCCACGGCATGGCCCACTACCGCGCGGGCCGCACCTCGGAGGCCCTGTGGTGGTGGCAGTTCTCGTACTTCTCCAACTGGGGCTCCACGGCGTCCGCGACCCTGCGCGCCCTCCAGTCGATCGTGGCCCATGTCCGCCTGAACCAGCCGCTGGCGGAGCTGGACGGCCTCGACACCGACCAGTCGATCGGCGACGAGACGCTGGAGTTCGAGGCGGGCAAGGTGATGGTGGAGGAGATCGCGGGCCCGCTGGGGCTGCAGTCCCCGAAGTAGCTCCTCGTAGCTCCTGTGTGACACGAGTCATACGAGCCGGCTTCACGAACGGCGTGATACGCGGGCACTGGGGTGGTCTCACCACAAACGGCCACACCAGGCCCGCGCCCCCGCCGACTTGGAGCTCCTCGTGCACGTGACCCTCCAGCAGCCGACAGGCGCCCGTCTGATCACGGCCGCGGACCAGGAGCTCGCGATCCCCGCGACCCTGCGCTACACCTCCGCCGAACCACCGGCCGTGCACATCGACTTCCCGCCCCACGTCACGGTCGACGGCGAGGCCACGACGTGGACGTTCGCCAGGACGCTGCTGGGGGAGGGGCTGCGAGGTCCGGCCGGCCTCGGCAACGTCCGTGTCCGCCCGGCCGGTTCGGGCCACACGTACGTGGAGTTCCACGCCGCGCAGGGCGTCGCCGTCCTCGGCTTCCCCACCGCGGACCTGACCCGCTTCCTGGCCCGCACGTACACGGTCGTCGCCCCGGACGAGGAGACGGTGGGCGCGGAACTGGACCACGGGCTGGTGGCGCTGTTCGGGGGGCGGGTGTGATCGGCGTCGGCCCACGGGGCCTCCCCGCATGGGCCACCCAGACAGATCGCGGCGAGATCCATGACCTACGGACCGTGCGCGAGTACGCCCGTGCTCTGGGCGCCCGGATCAGGGGGACGCGGGTCGCGCGGGTGCGGCGTTCGTGACCACGCAGGTCAGGAGCCCGGCGTCGACATAGGGGGCGGTCGGCGTCGGCTCGCTGTACCAGCGCAGGGGCCAGGTGTTCCCGTCCAGCGCGGGAACCCCGATGTACGTGACAGCACGTGATCCCCGCTCACCGAAGCGCTGCACGCCAAGGGGCCAGCGGTGCCTGCGCACTTCGCCCGGCGCCAGCAGAAAGTACATCCACCGATACCCGGTCACCTCGCACACGACGGGCCCCGCGTCTCCGTCGGCGGCCTCGATGAGCTGAGCCGCGACCAGCTCCCCGCGTACCCCCTCGATCCGCACGGCGTCGAAGTGCACGCCCGCAAGGCGGAGTTGGTGGCCCGAGGCGGGGACCCAGTCGAAGGGGTCGATTGCGTTCGTCATGGTCACACGGTGGCGGTCGCGAGGCTACGCTCGGTAGTGACTGAGGTGATACACGCCGGTGTGTATCGGTCGGAGGTGCGTGCTGTGTCCCAGACGCCGGTGAACTGGCGCTACGGCGGCAACCAGATGAAGCGGTGGCGCATCAAGGCCAACGTGACCCGCGAGGAGCTGGCCGCCGCGTCCAACTACTCCCCGGACACCATCAAGTCCATGGAACAGGGCGTACGGATGCCGACGCCTCGCGTGCTGGACGTGGCCGACGAGTTGTGCCGGGCGGAGGGGCTGCTGAGCGCGGCCAAGGAGTTTCTGCAGCGGGAGAAGTTCCCGGCGCGGGCGCAGGACTTCATGGAGCGGGAGAAGGAGGCGATCAGTCTCTGGTGGTACGAGACCATGTACGTCCCCGGGCTGTTGCAGTCCCCGGGGTACGCGCGGGCGCTGATGGAAAATCACATCCCGCCCCTGGACGAGGGGACGGTGGAGGAACGGATCGCGGCCCGTCTGGAGCGGCAGACGATTCTCACCGGTCGCAAGCCGCCGGTGGCTCTGAGCTTCGTTCTCTACGAGGCCGTATTGCGCGCTCCCCAGGTGGACACGGAACAGTTGAGCCGACTGCTGGAGGTGTCCTGCCTGCGGAACGTCGTGTTGCAGGTGCTCCCCTTCGAACGGGCCGTCCCTGCCGCCTTCATGGGACCTGTGGTCCGGTTGGAAACTCGTGACCACGAGTGGTTCGCATACACAGAAGGGCAGTTGGGGGGCGAGCTGTCGGCGGCTCCGGAAGCCGTGAGCCGTGCGACCGAACGACTTAGCATGATCCGCGCGCAGGCTCTCGGTCCCGATGAGTCGGCCCGTTTCGTCGAGCGGATGGTGGACCAGACATGAGCGACCAACTGAAGTGGGTCAAGTCGAGCTACAGCGACTCCGAAGGCGGCGCCTGCCTCGAAGTCGCGTTCGCCACCCGCATCCACATCCGTGACTCCAAGCTCACCGTGAGCCCCGAGCTGACCCTCTCCGCCCCCGCCTGGAAGGCGTTCATCTCCGCAGTTCAGCCCGGAGCTTGAGCCTCGGGCTTCGAGCTCCTCCATGGGGTTTTCCGGTTTTTGGTCTGGTTGAAAATCCAACCCAACCAACCAAGTCTGTACGTGAGTTGAGGCGTCGTACCTCGAACGGGTGACGTTCTGTGATCGGCTTGCGCCGGAACGTAAAGCCGCTCTAGGTTCGCGGCAACACAAGCAAATAGTTCGGCCCCGGTCGGTGCGCCAACACCGGCTCCGGGGCCTGACCTACGGATCGAACGGAACTCGATCGTGGCTTACGCCCAGCCTAGTCCTGCCCTGCCGTCCCCGTCCCACCCCATGGCCAAAACGGGTTACGGCAAGCGCTCTGCCGGTGACGAAGACCCGCACGCGGACCCGGACTTCGCACATCTGAGCCCCCGCGACCGCGAGATCGCCGTCTTCGTCGACCATCTCGAAGAGGGCCACGCGATGGGCTACAAGGCCATCGCCGCCGCGCACCCCCGCTACGGCCAGCAGGCCGTCCGCAGCTCGCTGGGGCGGATCACCCTCGCCGGCCACCTGCGCTGGATCAAGGAGCACATCACCGTCGAGGACGCCTCGATGCGGTGGGTCACGCGCACGTACTGGTCGCGTACCCGCAGGTCCACCGAGTGGTGGGAGGACTTCGCGCAGGAGCGGCACGGCAAGGACGTGACCGAGGACCACATGCCGGGGTTGGCGCGAGTCGAAGACGTCGAGGAATCCGTCGTAGAGACCGGGCAGCCCGAGCCGGAAGAGGCCGCGGTCGCCGAGCAGCCCAGCGAGGCTTACCAGACCCTTGCCGAACTCCGCGACGCGCATGCCCGTATGCCGCTCTCCGACGCCGACTGCCGTTCCCTCGAACCCCTCGCCGCCGAGTGGCTGTCACTCGGCGCGACGCCTCACGACATCACCAAGGCCCTGACCGACGGGCTGCCGTCCACCGTCGAAAACCCGGGCGGATTCGCCCGCAAACGATTGGAGAGCAAGATGCCCCCGAAGAAGGCGAAGATCCGGCAGAAGGCCGCCCGCCGCGCCCGCGTCAGCCGCGTGATCATGGCCTGCGGTCTGTGCGACGCCGACGAGCGCACCACGGAGATCGTGAGCGGATTGTGCCGCGAGTGCATCGAACTGGTCGAGGCGGACGGCCCGGTCTACGGCGCCGTCCCGGACACCTTCCTCCCAGGACCGCGCGACGGGGGCGGTCTACCCGGCGCCGACGAGGTTATCGACGTCACCGACCGCGTGGACGCCCTGCGCCGCGCGGCGGGGCTGCTGTGAGCGTGCAGGAGGCGCCGGTCGGGGCACCATGGAGTCGAGGAGGCGACGTCATGATCCCCAGTACCGAGCAGCAGCCCCAGATGTCCGTCGAGGAGTTCGAGCAGTTGGAACGCCATGCCCCGGAAACCGTGTGGCTGGAGTTCATCAAGGGGAAGGTACAGGTCAAGCCCGTGCCGGACGGCAACCACAGCGAGATCTACATGTGGCTTCTGGAACGGTGCATGCAGGCGCGTCCCGACCTGAGGCTTCATCCGGAGCGAGGACTCAAGACCGAGGCCTACCGCAGGGGCCGTGCTCGCGCGGACGGAGTGCTGGTACCGAAGGGCGGCCTCAAGGGGCACGGCGAGTGGTCGGAAGCCGACGGCGTGCTGATGGCTGTCGAGATCACCTCGCACGACTCGGACACCAATCGGCGTGATCGCATCGACAAGCCCGACGGCTATGCCGCCGCAGGCATCCCCGTCTACCTCCTCGTCGACCGCGACGACTGCTCCGTCGTCGTCTTCGACCAGCCCGAGGACGGACGGTACCGGCACGAGGAGAAGCTGCCCTTCGGTGCCACTGTCAAGCTTCCCGAGCCGGTGAACATCACCCTCGACACCGAGTCCCTCAAGGAGTTCGCGGACTGATCACAGACCCCACAGTCCCTTCCCGACGGCCGTGACCCCGCCCGCCAGGGCCAGCGACAGCACCAGCAAGCGGGCCCGGTTCTCCGGGATACGGGGCGCGAGCCCCCTGCCGATCAGGCCGCCCGCCCCCATCGCCGCGATCACGAGGGCCCACTGCACCCGGTTCAGCCCCGGCATCCCGTTCGACGCCACTGAGAAGGCGTTCACGATCACACCGTAGAACATCGCGTTCGGGACGAACTCCCGTACCGTCCAGCCCGCGTTGACCGCGTAGAGGGAGAACGGCGGGCCGCCCACTCCCGCCGCGGAGTTCATGAAGCCGCCCGCCGCGCCCGCGAACAGGGCGCCCCGGGTGCCGCGCAGCGCGGCCGCCCGCGCGCCCTGCATGACGAGCAGTACGGCCAAGGTCACCAGCGCACCCATGACCAACAGCAGCCATGCCTGCGGGAGTTGATGGGTCAACCAGGTGCCCGCGGGGACCGTGCAGGCCGCTGCCAGGCAGAAGGGGAGCATCGCGCGGGGGCGTACCAGGCGCCATCCGCCCGCCAAGCCGATCAGACAGATCACCCCGGCCGCGCAGTTGGCGAGGAGCACGCCTTCCGCCGGGCCGAGGAGCAGGACCAGGGCCGGTACGGAGACCAGCGCGAAGCCCATCCCGGTGAGCCACTGCACGCAGGAACCCAGCAGCACGATGGCCGTCAGCAACACGTCACCCGTCACGGGCAAGGTGTATCCCACTACACCCCGGGTCCGGGAGCGCACCCCCTCGTGACGGCCTCCGTGGAACGGGATCGTTGATCTCACCAGGTCAACCACCCCGTACCGAAGGAAAACCGCCATGAAGGCCCTGCTCTCCTCCACCCCCGTCCTGTGGTTCCTCTTCCTCTTCAACCTCGCCGTCGCCGCGGTCGCGCCGTTCCTCGTGGACGGGGTCCAGGGCGTCATGACCGCCGCCGGGATGGGCGTGGTGTCGCTCGGCGCCGGCGTCGGGCTGCTGCGCGGACAGCGAACGGGCGGGCACCGTGCGTGAGTTGGACGTTTGCTGTCTCCGCCCTGTACCTGGGCTGCACGGGCTCTAACCAGCGTGAAGAGAGGCTGGAGTCACTTCACAGCACAGCCTCTCACCGCACTGGAGACAGCGATGAACCGTCGGTCCATAACCAAGCGCGCAGCCATCGTCACCGCGACCGCGATCGTCGCCGTGGGGACCGTCGGTACCGTCGTCGCCACCGCCGGGCCGGACGCCGCGAAGCAGCCCACCAAGAAGGAGATCGCGGGCCTGTTCACCACCTGGAACGCGGCCCTGAAGACCGGTGACCCCGACAAGGTGGCGGACCTGTACGCCAAGGACGCGGTCCTGCTGCCCACCGTCTCCAACAAGGTCAGAACCAACCACGCGCAGATCGTCGACTACTTCGAGCACTTCCTCCCGAACAAGCCGGTCGGCGAGAAGGTCCAGACGATCGTCAGAGTCCTCGACACCGACTCCGCGATCGACACCGGCGTCTACGAGTTCACGCTCACCGACCCGAAGAGCGGCGCCAAGCGCGTCGTGGAGGCCCGCTACACGTACGAGTACGAGAAGCGCAACGGCGTCTGGAAGATCGTCAACCACCACTCCTCGGCGATGCCCGAAGGCTGATCTCCACCTTCAGCCCGCCCCCCGGCGCGTCCGCCAGCGTCACCGTCCCGCCGTCGTCGGTCACCAGCTGTTTGACGACGGCGAGGCCGAGGCCCGAACCGGAGCGTCCGGTCAGGCCCTGACCGCGCCAGAAGCGGTCGAAGGCACGGGACTTGTCGGCGTCGGACATGCCGGGTCCCTCGTCAAGGACCGACAGCACCACCCTGTCCGCCCGGGACTCGACCTCGACGGTGATCCGCCCGCCGTCCGGCGAGACCTCCAGGGCGTTCGAGAGCACGTTGTCCAGCACCTGGTCGAGATGACCGGGGCCGGCCAACACAGACGGCCGGTCGTCGACAACACTCCCCCTGAGCGCGATGGTGACTCCGCGCTCGTCGGCGGCCGGCCTCCACACCGTCAGCCGCTCGTCCACGATGTCCCTGAGCGGCAACGGCTCCGCGGCGGCCACCTTCGCCTCCGCCCGCGCCAGCACCAGCAGGCCGTTGACCAGTCGGCTCATCCGGACCACCTCCGCCGTCGCCTGCTCCACGTCCTCCCGGACGAACTCGTCGTCCACCGCGTCCGCGATGTTGTCCAGCGACAGGCGCAACGCGGTGAGCGGGGTGCGGAGCTGGTGCGAGGCGTCGGCCACGAAGATGCGCTGCGAGGCCACCAGCGTGTCCAGCCGTTCGGCACCCTGGTTCAGGGTCCGGGCGAGCGTCTGCGTCTCCGGCGGGCCCGTCACCGGGGAGCGCGCGGTCAGGTCGCCGTCGCTGAACTTGCTGGCCATGGAGTTGAGTTCGCGCAGGGGTGCGGTGATCCGGCGGGCGGCGTAGGCGCCGATCGCGGCGGCCGCCGCGAGGACCAGCACGGCGAGTGCGGCCCTGAAGCCCCAGATCTGCCAGAGCCGTCTGGTCATGTCGGAGGTCGGGTAGACGATCCGTACGGCCGCGTCGTCGTCCGCGGGGACGGTGACCGTCAGATGTCTGCCCCAGACGAAGTCGGAACCCCAGTCGGTGGTCGACTCGTCCTTCTCCACGGCCCGCTTCAGCGCCGCGTCCGCGGCGGGGACCGGCAGCTTCGGGTCGCAGCGCGCGGTGGGGGTCGCCTCGACGTCGCCGTACGCCCTAGCCACCTCGGTCAGGGCCTCGCACGAGGTGCTGCTGCCGTTGCTCAGCAGCAGCGCCATGGTGTTCGCCTCGCGCAGGACCGACTGCCGGGTGTCGTCCCGCAACTGCTTCGTCAGCGTGAAGGCGACCGGGACGGTGAACAGGAAGATGGCCACCGCGACCAGCAGGATGTAGCTCCGGATGAGCTGCCGGTTCATGAGACCCCGTCGTCCTTGGCGATCTCCAGCCGGAAGCCCACGCCCCGGACCGCCTCGATGACGACGGCCCCGGCGAGCTTGCGCCGCAGCGCCGCCACATGCACGTCCAGCGTCTTGGTCGGCCCGAACCAGTTCGCGTCCCAGACCGCCTCCATGATCTGCTCGCGCGACATCAGCGCGCCCGGCTCCTCGGTGAGGAAGGCCAGCAGGTCGTACTCCTTGGGCGCGAGGGGCACCTCCTCGCCGTCGAGACGGACGCGGGCGGCCTTGCGGTCGACGGTGAGGCGGGAGCCGTAGGTGTCGGGGCCCGCCGCGGCTTCGGTACGGGGCTGCGCGCGCCGCATCACGGCCCGTATCCGCGCGATGACCTCACGGACCCCGAACGGCTTGGTCACGTAGTCGTCGGCGCCGAGCTCCAGGCCGACCACCCGGTCCGTCTCGTCGCTGCGCGCGCTGATCACGATGATCGGCACGTCACCGCGCTCGCGCAGCGCCCTGCACACGTCGAGACCGTCGGTGTCGGGCAGTCCGAGATCGAGCAGGACGACGTCGTAGGGGGCCTGGTGGCCGAGCGCGGCCCCGCCGGTGGAGACCCACTCGACCTCGAAGCCGTACCGGGTCAGGCCTCGTCTCAGGGACTGGGCGACCGGCTCATCGTCTTCCACCAGGAGTACGCGCACACCCGCACCCTAATCCTTGAAACTTAATTCACAGTCGCCACAGGGGACACACGGACCTCACAGGGCCATGTGACGCGGTGCACTTTTCCCCGGGTCCGCGCATGGGCAGGCGCTGACCTGGGCGTGCGAATCTCACGATGCGATACCGCGGAGGTGAAATTCGGGCGCTCGTTAAACTGAGCCGACACACACGGACTGAGCGAGGAGCGCACGTGGGCCTTGTCGTGCAGAAGTACGGAGGCTCCTCCGTAGCCGATGCCGAGGGCATCAAGCGCGTCGCCAAGCGAATCGTCGAAGCGAAGAAGAACGGCCACCAGGTGGTCGTCGTCGTTTCCGCGATGGGCGACACGACGGACGAGCTGATCGATCTCGCCGAGCAGGTATCGCCGATGCCTGCCGGGCGTGAGTTCGACATGCTGCTGACCGCCGGAGAGCGGATCTCCATGGCACTGCTGGCCATGGCGATCAAAAACCTGGGCCACGAGGCCCAGTCCTTCACCGGCAGCCAGGCCGGCGTCATCACCGACTCGGTCCACAACAAAGCCCGGATCATCGACGTCACGCCGGGCCGTATCCGTACGGCCCTCGACGAGGGCAACATCGCCATCGTCGCCGGCTTCCAGGGCGTCAGCCAGGACAAGAAGGACATCACCACGCTCGGGCGCGGTGGCTCCGACACCACCGCCGTGGCGCTCGCCGCCGCCCTCGACGCCGAGGTCTGCGAGATCTACACCGACGTCGACGGCGTGTTCACCGCCGACCCGCGGGTGGTGAAGAAGGCGAAGAAGATCGACTGGATCTCCTTCGAGGACATGCTGGAGCTCGCCGCCTCCGGTTCGAAGGTGCTGCTCCACCGCTGTGTGGAGTACGCCCGTCGCTACAACATCCCGATCCACGTCCGGTCGTCCTTCAGCGGACTCCAGGGCACGTGGGTCAGCAGTGAGCCGATCGAGCGAGGGGACAAGAAGGTGGAGCAGGCCATCATCTCCGGTGTCGCGCACGACACCTCCGAGGCCAAGATCACGGTCGTCGGCGTGCCGGACAAGCCGGGTGAGGCCGCGGTCATCTTCCGTACGATCGCGGACGCCGAGATCAACATCGACATGATCGTGCAGAACGTCTCCGCCGCCTCCACCGGGCTGACGGACATCTCCTTCACGCTCCCCAAGGCCGAGGGCCGCAAGGCCATCGACGCCCTGGAGAAGAACAAGTCCGGCATCGGCTTCGACTCGCTGCGCTACGACGACCAGATCGGCAAGATCTCGCTCGTGGGCGCGGGCATGAAGACCAACCCGGGCGTCACGGCCGACTTCTTCACCGCCCTGTCCGACGCCGGCGTGAACATCGAGCTGATCTCGACCTCCGAGATCCGCATCTCGGTCGTCACGCGTGCCGACGACGTGACGGAGGCCGTCCGCGCCGTGCACAGCGCCTTCGGGCTCGACTCCGACAGCGACGAGGCCGTCGTCTACGGGGGCACCGGGCGATGACCGTACGACCGACGCTCGCGGTCGTGGGGGCGACCGGAGCCGTCGGCACGGTCATGCTCCAGATCCTGTCCCAGCACGCGGACATCTGGGGCGAGATCCGACTGATCGCCTCTCCGCGCTCGGCCGGCCGCAAGCTGGCCGTGCGCGGGGAGCAGGTCGAGGTGGTGGGTCTGACCGAGGGCGCTGAGGAGGTCTTCGACGGGGTCGACGTCGCCATGTTCGACGTACCGGACGAGGTGGCCGCGCAGTGGGCGCCGGTCGCCGCCGCCCGCGGTGCCGTCGTCGTGGACAACTCCGGCGCCTTCCGGATGGACCCGGACGTGCCCCTCGTCGTGCCCGAGGTCAACGGGCACATGGCCCGGATGCGGCCGCGCGGGATCATCGCCAACCCCAATTGCACGACCCTGTCCATGATCGTGGCCCTGGGCGCGCTGCACGCCGAGTTCGGGCTGCGGGAGCTGGTGGTGTCCTCGTACCAGGCGGTCAGCGGTGCGGGACGGGCGGGCGTCGAGACGCTGCGGCAGCAACTGTCCCTGGTCGCCGGCACCGAGCTCGGCACGCACCCCGGTGACGTACGGCGGGCGGTCGGCGACAACACCGGGCCGTTCCCGGAGCCGGTCGCGCTGAACGTCGTACCGTGGGCCGGGTCGCTGCGCGAGGACGGGTGGTCCTCGGAGGAGATGAAGGTGCGGGACGAGTCCCGCAAGATCCTCGGCCTGCCCAGGCTGCCGGTCGCCGTGACCTGTGTGCGGGTCCCGGTGGTCACCGTGCACTCCCTGACCGTCCACGCCCGCTTCGAGGATGAGGTCACCGTCCGCAAGGCGCGCGAGATCCTCGCGACCGCCCCCGGAGTCGTCCTCTTCGACGATCCGGCGGCCGGGGAGTTCCCCACCCCCGCCGACGTCGTCGGCACCGATCCCACCTGGGTCGGGCGGGTCCGGCGGGCCCTCGACGACCCCACCGCGCTCGAACTCTTCGTGTGCGGAGACAATCTGCGCAAGGGTGCCGCGCTCAACACCGCGCAGATCGCGGAGCTCGTGGCGGCCGAGTTCGTGTGACGTGCGTCCCGCGGCGAATCTCCCGTACGCACTTGTGCCTACGGGAAAAGCCCTGGCCATGACCGAAACGCTTTGTAGGATCTGTGTGCGACATGTGGTGCGACTAATGGTCCGTACCACTTGATCCCGGCGCCTGGGCGTCCGAAGATTTTCCTCCCCGCTCTCCGCAACCGCGCGAAGGGCGGGGAGCGTCTTTGCGAACGCCCTTTCAGGGGCGCGGGGATGCAGGCGAGGCGTGGGGACGCCTCGGCACTCGGGACACAGGGGAAGAGCGGGTAGGGCATGAGCGCGTTCGACGCACGGTCAGTTGTGCTGCCTGAGAGAAGATGGACGGCCGCGTACAACCCTCACCGGGGTGAGTGTGTCCAACTGTCGTGGCTCAGGTACTCGACTTCCCTGCCGCGCCGAGCGGCGCGGCTGTCCTCAGGCCCCGCAGGCCCGGGGCTCCCGGTGGCATGCCGGTGATCGCCCCCATGCCCGCAGCGCGGCCCGCCCGCATACCCAGTCAGCGTGACGGAGCCGAGAACGCCGAGGACACGGCGGTAGCCGGAACCACCGTCGACCACCTCACGGAGACCTACCGGGCGCACTACCGCTCCCTGCTGGGTCTCGCCGCCCTCCTGCTCGACGACACCGCCTCCTGCGAGGACGTCGTCCAGGAGGCCTTCATCCGCGTCCACTCGGCACGCAAACGCGTCCGCGACCCGGAGAAGACGCTCGCGTACCTGCGCCAGACGGTCGTCAACCTCTCCCGCTCGGCCCTGCGCCGGCGCATCCTCGGACTCAAGCTGCTGTCCAAGCCGATGCCCGACATGGCGAGCGCCGAGGAGGGGGCCTACGACCTGCTGGAGCGCGACTCGCTCATCAAGGCCATGAAGGGCCTGCAGCGCCGTCAGCGCGAGGTCCTCGTGCTGCGCTACTTCTCGGACATGACCGAGGCCCAGGTCGCCGATACGCTCGGCATCTCGCTGGGCTCCGTGAAGGCGTACGGCTCCCGGGGGATCGCCGCACTGCGGGTCGCGATGGAGGAGCCGGTGTGAGCGGCGAAGGTGAATCAGAGGGACGGCGCCACGAGCCTTACGCGTGGCATGAGCCGACCGGGGAAGGCACGCACGAGCCGACCTGGGCGGCGCGGCAAGAGCACAAGCAATCGCACGCTGGGAACGGAACTGTGAATCAGGGCCCCGACGATCTGAGCTCCACGGGGGAGTTCGACTCGGACGAGCTGGCACTGCGACGGATGCTGCACCAGGCGGTCCGGGAGATGGAGCCGCGCGACGGCACCCTGGACCATCTGCGTAGGGCGGTGCCCGCCCGGCGGGCACGCAAGAGGCAGGCCCTCGTCGGCATGGCCGCCGCGGCCCTCTTCTGCGGCACCGCGATCCCCGCCGTCGTGCACGTCTCCTCCACCGGCACC
This sequence comes from Streptomyces sp. NPDC048523, assembly GCF_043199815.1. NCBI lineage: Bacteria > Bacillati > Actinomycetota > Actinomycetes > Kitasatosporales > Streptomycetaceae > Streptomyces > Streptomyces sp. NPDC048523. The sequence goes on from NZ_JBICWQ010000005.1 coordinate 578,874, forward strand.
AGCGCTAACACCTCCAACGCCGGGCACACCTCCCAGGCGCAGGGCGGCGCGGGCCAGGGCAAGCAGGAGGACGGCGGCGAGTCCACCTCCGGCGGCTCCTCGACCAAGACCGAGGACAAGGGCAAGGGCACGCCGAAGGGCGAGGACAAGGGCAAGAACGCGGGCGCGACCACCGGCGCGAGCAGCGGCACCGGCCCGTCCGCCACGACCACCGAGAGCGCCCCGGTCTGTACGGCCGCACAGCTGGGCACACCCACGGCGAGCACCGCGGTGCCCGACGCCTCCGGCACGGTCTACGGCACGTTCCACATCACCAACGGCTCCACCGCCGCCTGCACGGTCAACGGTCCCGGCACCGTGACACTGAGCGCGCAGGGCGCGGCCGACAGCGGCAAGATCAGCCCGGCTCGGCACGTGTCCGGCGACGCGGCCTCGGCCGGGCTGCCCGACCCGTCCCAGGAGGTCTCCCCGCTGCTGCTCCAGCCGGGTTCCTCCTACGACGTGAAGTTCGCCTGGGTGCCGTCCGAGACCTGCCCCACCACGGAACCCTCGACGGACCCCACCCCCGACCCGACGACGTCCCCGGACAGCTCCAGCGGCGACGGTGGTTCCTCCACCGGCGGCGACACCGGCACCTCCACCCAGCTCCTCACGGCGGACGGCACGGCCGACGGCAGCGTCCTGGTGACGAACACGGCGGAGGGCGGCGGACCGTCGGTGTCCACGGCGGTGACCAACGCGTGCGCGGGGGTCGTGTACTGGACGGGCGTGCTCGCCTCGTCGTGACGGCGTGAACGGGCCCCGACGGGGCGACGGGCGTCGGGGGACGCCCGGGTTCAGGCGCTCGCCTTCTCCTGCGGCTGCTCCTGGGACCGCTGCCCGTCGTCGTCCGGGAGGATCCCCAGCTCCGCGTCCCGGATGAACTCCACCTCGCGGCGCACCAGACGGAACCACATGAAGAGCACGAAGCCGGCGAAGACGAACCACTCGCCGGTGTAGCCGAGGTTCTGGAAGGCCTTGAGGTCGAGCCCGCTGTCGGCGGGCGCGGTCGCCGGTACGGCCTTCATCCCGGAGTCGCCGGTGTTGAGGGTGACCCACGCGTCGTACACGTCGTAGGGCACGAGGTTGATCAGGGAGGCCGCACTGATCGCCGCGGTCTGCCCGGCCGGTAGGCCGCCCTGCGCGCTGACGCCGTTGTCCCCCGGGGTCTCCGAGGCCTGCAGCGCACCGGTGACGGTGACCTCGCCCTTCGGCGCGGCGGGGACCTTCGCCGGGTCGGGGGTGCCCGGCAGCCAGCCCCGGACCACGGGCAGTGCCTTGCCGCCGTCGGTGCGCAGCAGCGTCAGAACGTAGTAGCCCTGGCGGTCGTCGAGTTGCCGGTCGGGGACGAGCAGCTGTTTGTCGTACCGGCCGGTCGCGGTGGCCTGCTTGCCGGAGGTCGCCTTGTTCACCGGCAGCAGCTCGGCCAGCGGCCGCGCGGCCTCCCGCTCGTCGGTGACGACCGACTGCTGGGCGTCCCGGCTCTCCGTCATCCGGTCCTCGAACCGGCTCAGCTGCCACGACCCCATGAAGAGGCAGAACGGGATGGCGAGCAGCACGAAGAGGGTGATGCCGAACCAGCGGGGCGTCAGCAGAAACCGGTACACACTCCCACGGTACGGGGCCGCCCCGGGCCGCAGGGGCGCGGGGTCAGAACCTCTCCGTCAGGTGGTCCCGGCCCGCCGGGGGCTCGTAGGGCTCCGGCCAGAAGTCGGTGATGACGGATATACGGCCGCTCTCGTCCCCGGTGAAGAACGTGATGCCGTACATCTCCTCGAGACCCGCCGTGAAGTGGATCCAGGTGACGACCTGGTCCGGCTCGGCGACGATCCGTTCGACCCGCAGATGCCAGTCGCCCGGGTACTCACGGTTGAACTCGACGAACCGCTCCCGCCCGGTGATGCGCTCACGGGACTGCGGCAGGGTGTAGACGATGTCCTCGGCGAGGGTGTCCGCGAACGCACTCCAGTCGCGGGCCTCGAGGGAGGTCCAGAAACTCTCGACAGTCTCGCGCAGATCGGTCATGCGGACGAGTCTGCACCCCGGCACTGACAACAGGTCCGCGACGGGCTTTCCGACCTGGTCGTGGGTGGTTCGGGTAAGCGGCTGGTAGAAGTTGTCCACAGGCTGGGGACCTCGTCTACGGATCGTCTGTGAAGGCAGGCAGTATGGGGTCATGACTGAGAGCAACGGGTCCGCCGCGGCCGGGCGGAACAACGAGATGCCGGACTGGGAGAAGCGCTTCCGGGCGCCGCGGGTGTCGCTGCCCGACTGGGCGGAGGACGCCCCCGACCGCTCCCTGTTCGTGTCCAACGCCACGGGGACGTACGAGCTGTACGCCTGGGACCGGGCCACCGGCGTCCAGCGTCAGGTCACGGACCGGCCCAACGGCACCACGGACGGCGTGCTCTCCCCGGACGGCGCGTGGATCTGGTGGTTCGACGACAAGGACGGCGACGAGTTCGGCGTCTGGCGCCGCCAGCCCTTCGAGGGCGGCGCGGACGAGCTCGCCGCGCCGGGCCTGGACGCCTCCTACCCGGCGGGCCTCGCCCTGGGCCGGGACGGCGGTACGGCGGTCGTGGGCCGCTCGACCGACGACGAGGGCACCTCCATCCACCTCGTGCGCAGCGGCGAGGACCCGGTGGAGATCTACCGCCACCGTGAGTCGGCGGGCGTCGGCGACATCTCCCGCGACGGCTCGCTGATCGCGATCGAGCACACCGAGCACGGCGACGCGATGCACTCGGCGCTGCGTGTGGTGCGCCCCGACGGCAGGGCGGTCGCCGAGCTCGACGACACCGAGGGCGGCACCCGGGAGCTGGGCCTGGAGGTCCTGGGCTTCGCCCCGGTCGACGGCGACACCCGGCTGCTCATCGGCCATCAGCGGCGGGGCCGTTGGGAGCCGCTGGTGTGGGACGTGGCCACGGGCGAGGAGACCGACCTCGCCCTGGACCTGCCCGGGGACGTGGGCGCCGAGTGGTACCCGGACGGCACGGGCCTGCTCATCGCGCACAGCTTCGAGGCGCGCAGCGAGCTCTTCAGGTACGACCTGGAGAGCGGCAAGCTGGAGAAGGTCCCGACCCCGCCCGGCTCGGTCTCCGGGGCGACGGCCCGTCCCGACGGCAGCGTGGAGTACCTGTGGTCCTCGGCCGCCGAGCCGTCGGCGGTGCGCTCGACGACCGGTGAGGTGGTGCTGGACCCGCCGGGTCTGAAGTCACCCGGTTCGGTGCCGGTGGAGGACGTGTGGGTGGAGGGTCCGGGCGGCCGGATCCACGCCCTGGTCCAGAGGCCGGCGGGGACGACGGGTCCGCTGCCGACGGTCTTCGACATCCACGGCGGCCCGACCTGGCACGACAGCGACTCGTTCGCGGCGGGTCCGGCGGCATGGGTGGACCACGGGTACGCGGTCGTCCGGGTCAACTACCGCGGTTCCACTGGGTACGGGCGCGCGTGGACCGACGCGCTGAAGCACCGGGTCGGCCTCATCGAGCTGGAGGACATCGCGGCGGTCAGGGAGTGGGCGATCGGCTCGGGCCTCGCCGACCCCGACCGGCTGATCCTCACCGGGGGTTCCTGGGGCGGCTACCTCACGCTCCTGGGCCTCGGCACCCAGCCGGACGCGTGGGCCCTCGGGATCGCGGCGGTGCCGGTCGCGGACTATGTCACGGCGTTCCACGACGAGATGGAGGCGCTGAAGGCGATGGACCGTACGTTGCTGGGCGGCACGCCGGAGGAGGTGCCGGAGCGCTTCGAGGCGTCGTCCCCTTTGACGTACGTGGACCAGGTCAAGGCGCCGGTGTACATCTCGGCGGGCGTCAACGACCCGCGGTGCCCGATCCGTCAGGTCGACAACTATGTGAAGCGGCTGGAGTCGAGGGGGGCGGTGCACGAGGTGTACCGGTACGACGCCGGGCACGGTTCGCTGGTGGTGGACGAGCGGATCAAGCAGGTGAGGCTGGAACTGGACTTCGCGGAGAGGTATTTGGGGTCGCGACGGTAGGAATTCCGTCTGCGGGGCGGTGGGGGCTGGTCGCGCAGTTCCCCGCGCCCCTTGAGTGGGTACAGCTCGGCCGACTTCGAGTGCACCGACTCAGGGGCGCGGGGAACTGCGCAACCAGCCCCCACCAAGCCGCAGCCGCGCAACGACCTGACCCGGCACATCCTTCGCGTACGGTTACGCACCCACCCGCCCCCTGCGTCCCAGCAACTCCGCCAACCCCCGCCGGGTGGCCGCCAGCACCACCCGGTCCGAGGCCTGAAGCACATACGTGTCCGGCAGGTCCCACGCCAGTCCCGGAGAGTCCCCGGACTCCTCCCGGGCCAGTACCCGCCAGGAACCCGCTCGAAAGGCCTGCCCCACCGTCTTCCCCTCCAGCTGGGGATGCCCGCCCACGTCCACCGCGGCGAACAGCAGCACCCGCCGCTCGACCGGGAACGCCCCCAGGATCTGCCGCCCCATCATCGCCCCGGCGAATGCGGGGGCGGCCAGGTGGGAGACGCTCCGGCTGCGGGTGGACGCACGGGGGTGCGCGGCCCGCAGGGTGCGGTACACCGCGGTCGCGAAGTCGTCGTCGTACAGCCGCAGCACCACCCGCAGGTCGGGCCGCACGGCCCGGGCGTACAGCACCGCCTCCAGGTTCGTCGTGTCCGCGCTGGTCACCGCGAGCAGTGCGTGCGCGCGGTGGATCTTGGCGGCCTCCAGGACCCCCTCCTGGGTGACGTCCCCGAGCACCACCGGCACCCGCAGCCGCCGCGCCGTCGCCAGTCCGCGGGCCTCGGGGTCGGACTCGACGCACACCACGGGGATGTTCAGCTCCCGCAGCCGGGTCAGCACCCGGGTGCCGATCTTGCCGAGCCCGAGGAGCACGACATGTCCGCCGAGACCCCGGGGCGGTTTGCGCAGGGAGGACGCGGTGCGGAAGGTGCCGAGGGCCTCCAGGACCGCCGCGAGGAGCACCGGGAGGAGCAGCAGACCGGCGAACCCGGACAGGAGTTGGAGGATCTGGCGCCCGACGGACTGACCGATCGCGGGGTCGTCGATCGCGAACAGGTCCAGCAGCGTCAGATAGAACGCGCGCAGCGGATGGATCCCGGTCACCAGCGAGAGCGCGACGGCGAGCGCGACCACGCACCCCACCATCCCGGCCAGCGACCACCGCAGCCGCCGCGAGAACAGCGAGGCGAACCAGGGCATCACCCCCCGCCCGTCGGGCAGCGCGGGCCCGGCGTAGGACACCTGCTCCAGCGCGACGGTCGCGCGTCCGCCGCCGTCCCGTACCGCTGCCGCGTCCGGCAGCAGTGTCGGGCCCTGGTCGCCGGCGGCCCCGGTGCTGTCGGTCGGCGAGAGCAGGGCGAGCGTGGCGAGACCCGGATCGGGGCTCACCCCGGCCCCGGCCGGCGGCCGTTCGACCGCCCGCAGCAGCAGGCCGCCGGTCTGCAGGACCTTGCTGGTGCCGGTGAGGGCGGTGGCGGCCAGTGCGGGCGCGGCGGTGTCGGCGTCGGAGAGCACGGTCGTGGAGGCGTCGAAGCCGGTCCCGTCGGCCGGCTCGCCGGAGGCCAACGCGGCGGCCTGGTCGAGGAGTTCCTCGATGTGCTGGCCGAGGCGCCGGTTGTAGAGCCGCAGGACCAGCCGCAGCCGGGGGTTGAGGCGGCGGGCGGTGAGAGCGGCGCGGATGTTGGTCTCGTCGTCGTCGTACACGAGCGCGAGCGCGTCCGCGCGTTCCACGCCCGCCTCGGCGAGCGCCGTCTCACTGGGCTCGGCGGCCTCCATGAGCCGTATGCCGCCCGGGGGTTCGCCGACGGGAGCGGTACCGCCGTTGCCGTTGCCGGTCAGGCCGGCGGCGCGGGTCACCACCCGGTCGAGCAGCGCGGACGCGGACCGGGCCCGCACCACCACCGGTGGCCGCACGGACCGTTCGGAGGCCGGCACGGCGAGCGTGACCTGCTCGCCGTAGACCCCTCTGAGCTCGGCCGCGAGACGGTGTGCGAGCCCGTCGTCCCCGCACACCACCATGTGCGCGGCCGCGTCGCCCGGCAGCCCTGGACTCTGGTTCGGAACGCTCCCCACGAGGGAGAAGACTGCCTCACCGGGGCGGGTGGTGCCACGGCCGGGTCCCGTGGGCTCGTCCGGTCTGCCAAGAATTCCCCAAACCCCCGCGCACTCTGAGCAAACGGACCTTCCCCGCCGTACGCACCAGCAGGGGAACCAGCACCTCACCACCGGAGGGATCCCGGCCGTGGCCGTCATCACCAAAGCGCCCCCGCCCACGCGGGACACCGGCGAGGACCGGAGTCCGGCACCGGACGCGGAAGGGCGGCGCCTCGACTCGCCCCTCGTGCTGACCCTGTTGATGCTGCTGGTGGTGCTGCTCCAGGGGCCGATCCGGGGAGCCCTTGCCGCGCCGGTCATGCAGAGCTGGATGACGGTGTTCGTCGCCGTGCTGGTCCAGGCGCTGCCCTTCCTGGTGCTCGGGGTGCTGCTGTCGGCGGCGATCGCGGTGTTCGTGCCGCCGTCGTTCTTCGCCCGCGCCCTGCCGAAGAACCCTGCTCTCGCGGTGCCGGTGGCCGGGGTCGCGGGCGCGGTGCTGCCGGGCTGCGAGTGCGCGTCCGTGCCGGTGGCGGGCGCGCTGGTCCGGCGCGGTGTCACTCCGGCCGCGGCCCTCGCCTTCCTGCTCTCCGCCCCGGCGATCAACCCGATCGTGCTGACGGCGACCGCCATCGCCTTCCCGCGCGATCCCGGGATGGTCGTGGCCCGGCTGGTCGCGAGCCTGCTGGTGGCGTGCGCGATGGGCTGGCTGTGGCTGCGGCTGGGCCGCACGGACCTGCTGAAACCGCCGGCCCGCCACGCGTACGAGGGCCAGAGCAAGGGGGCCGCCTTCTGGGGTTCGGTCCGGCACGACGTGACGCACGCGGGCGGCTTCCTGGTGGTGGGCGCGATGGCGGCGGCGACCCTGAAGGCCGTCGTCCCGCAGACCTGGTTGCGTACGGCGGCGGAGAACCCGGTGATCGCCGTGCTGGCCCTGGCCGCGCTCGCCGTGGTGCTGTCGATCTGCTCGGAGGCGGACGCGTTCGTGGCGGCCTCGCTCACCCAGTTCTCGCTCACCGCGCGGCTGACCTTCCTGGTCGTCGGCCCGATGATCGACCTCAAGCTGTTCGCGATGCAGACCGGCACCTTCGGCCGCGCCTTCGCCCTGCGCTTCGCCCCCGCCACCCTCGCCCTGGCGATCGTGGTCTCGGTCCTGACCGGGCTGGTGATGCTGTGAACCGGCAGGCACAGTCGGCGGTCCTGTTCCTCCTCGGCGCGGCCCTCCTGCACGCGGGCCTCACCGACCTCTACCTCCGCTACGTCAAGGCGGGGCTGCGCCCGCTGGTCCTGGCGGCCGGCGTCGTCCTCATCGCGACGGCGCTGGCGACGGCCTGGTACGAGTGGCGGGCCAAGGCCGGGGAGCAGGACCACGCGCACCGCGAACCCCGCGTCTCCTGGCTCCTGGTCCTGCCCCTCTTCGCCCTGATCCTCGTCGCCCCGCCCGCCCTCGGCTCCTACAGCGCGATGCGCACGGGTACGGCCCTGCAGCAGTCGTACGGCTATATGAAGCTCCCGGCGAGCGGACCCCTGCGGCTCGGTCTCGCCGACTACGCGGGCCGCGCGGTCTACGAGCACGGCCGGGGCCTGGCCGGACGGCAGATCACCATCACCGGGTTCGTCGCCCTGGACCACTCCGGCACGCCCTACCTGGTCCGCATGGCCCTCAACTGCTGCGCGGCGGACGCCCAGCCGGTCAAGGTCGGCCTCACCGGGCAGGTCCCGCCGGTCCTCGAACCGGACGGCTGGCTCCAGGTCACCGGCACCTACACGGCCAAGCGGACCAAGGACACGGTGAACGGCCGCCCGATCCCGTACCTGGAGATCACGGAGGCCAAGCCGGTCCCGACGCCGCACGACCCGTACGACGAGACCTGGAACAACTAGACCTGGAACGACTGGACCTGGAACAACCGACGGCGGCGGTCTCCGGCCCCGGTGCGCCCGACCCCCTGATGGCCCTTGCCGTGGCAGGGCCCTCCCCCTAGCCTGCATCTGACGACCCATCAGATACCGGCTAGGGGGCAGGCAATGGCCGTCACCACCGAGAGCGGAACCGGAACGGGACCGGGCACCAGGGACATCCCCAAAGTCATCAGCGTGGACGATCACGTGATCGAGCCCGCGCACCTCTTCGAGACCTGGCTTCCGGCGAAGTACCGGGACAGGGGGCCGAAGCCGCTCACCGCCGGCATCGGGGACCTCGCGTACGTCGGCGGGAAGTACCGGTTCACCACCGATCCGGAGGGCCAGCTCACGGACTGGTGGGAGTACGAGGGGGACCTCTTCCCGTACAAGCGGATCATCGCGGCCGTCGGCTTCTCGCGGGACGAGATGACCCTCGACGGGATCACCCGCGAGCAGATGCGGCGGGGCTGCTGGGATCCCAAGGCCCGGGTGGCGGACATGGAGATGAACCATGTCGAGGCCTCCCTGTGCTTCCCCACCTTCCCGCGGTTCTGCGGGCAGACCTTCGCCGAGGCCAAGGACAAGGAGGTCGGGCTCGCCTGTGTGCGCGCCTACAACGACTGGATGGTCGAGGAGTGGTGCGGGGACAGCGGCGGCCGGCTGATCCCGCTGTGCCTGATCCCGCTGTGGGACATCGAGCTCGCGGTCGCGGAGATCCGCCGCAACGCCGGACGGGGCGTGCGGGCCGTCACCTTCAGCGAGATCCCGACCCACCTGGGGCTGCCGTCGATCCACTCCGGCTACTGGGACCCGTTCTTCGCCGTGTGCGAGGAGACCGGGACGGTCGTCAACATGCACATCGGCAGCAGCTCCCAGATGCCGGCCGCCTCCCCCGACGCGCCGCCCGCGGTCCAGGCGTCCCTGTCCTTCAACAACGCCATGGCCTCGATGATGGACTTCCTCTTCTCCGGGGTCCTGGTGAAGTTCCCGAGGCTCAAACTGGCGTACAGCGAGGGCCAGATGGGCTGGATCCCGTACGCCCTGGAACGCGCCGACGACGTCTGGGAGGAGCACCGGGCCTGGGGCGGCGTCAAGGACCTGATCCCGGAGCCGCCGTCGACGTACTACTACCGGCAGATCTTCTGCTGCTTCTTCCGCGACAAGCACGGCATCGAGGCCATCGAGACCGTCGGCGTGGACAACGCGACCTTCGAGACCGACTATCCGCACGTCGACTCGACCTGGCCGCACACCAAGGAGGTCGCGTGGGAGCACGTGGCCGGGCTGTCCGAGGACGTGACCTACAAGCTGCTGCGGGGCAACGCGATCCGGATGCTGGAGCTCGGCTTCGACAAGTGAGCCGGTCCCACGCATGAGAAGACCCGACCGCTGGCGACGGGGGATGCACCAGCGGTCGGGCTGTGGCCAAGACTAACAAGGCAAAGGGAACAGCGGGAGCGGACTGCTCAGGCGGGTGGAGAAGTTGTGATCGGGATCACGTAAGGGGCGTCAGCCGCAGGGAGGGTCGTACGAGAGCCGCGGGAGGTATTCCTGCCACTCCTGGCGGGTCAGGACGTTCTCGGTGGTGGCGCAGATGCGGCTGATCGCGTCGTCGACGTCCAGGTCCCACAGCCGGATGGTGTCCGCGCCGCTGGAGATCCCGAGCATGCGGCTGTCGGGGCTGAAGGAGAGGAAGCTGCCGGTCTTGGCGCTGGGGCTCATCGACTGCCCGATGGGGCCGGCCGCGGACGGGTCGGCCACGTCCCAGAGCCGGACCGTGTTGTCGTTGCCGCCGCTGGCCAGCGTGGAGCCGTCACGGCTGTAGGTCAGCGACACGACCGCCTCGGTGTGCCCGGTGAGCGCCTCGCCCGTCCGCTCGGCGTGCGCGGGGTCGGTCACGTCCCACAGCCGGACCACGTCGTCGTTGCCGCCGCTGGCCAGGGTGTGCCCGTCCGGGCTGAAGACGAGCACGTTGACGGGCCCGGTGTGCCCGGTGAGCGGCTTGCGGAGCAGGGCGGGACGGGCCGGCTCCGTGACCTTCCACAGCCGGATCGTGCCGTCCGCGCTGCCACTGGCCAGGGTGCGGCCGTCCGGGCTGAAGGCGAGGCCGTCGATGTACCCCTTGTGGCCGGTGATCGGACCGTGGGAGACCGGGTGGGCCGGGTCGGTGACGTCCCACAGCTGAAGGCTGCGGCTGTCGTACGCGGTGGCCAGGGTGCGTCCGTCCGGGCTGAACGCCAGTGCGTCCGGACCCATGAACCGGGTGCGCAGGACGAGCGCCGGACCGTAGGGGACGGGGTGGGCCGGGTCGGTGACGTTCCACAGGTGGACCCGGCCGGTGGTGAGCACCGCGAGGGTGCGGCCGTCGGGGGAGAAGAACACCTGGGAGTCCGGGTCGCGGGCCACGGGGGTGAACGGCTTGCCCAGGGCCACGGGCCGGGCCGGGTCCGTCACGTTCCACAGCCGGATCCGCCCGTCCCGGCCGGCCGTGGCGAGCACCTCGCCGTCCCGCCGGAACGCCCCGCTGCTGCCCACCAGGTCTCCCGCCGGGATCGACCACAGCCGCACCTTGCTGTCGCCGCTGCCGGTTGCGAGGGTGCGGCCGTCGGGGCTGAAGCCCAGCGCGTACATCTCGCCGCTCGCCCCGGCCAGGGGCTCGCCGACCTGGGAGGGGTACGCGGGATCGCTCACGTTCCACAGGCTCGCCGTGCTGTCCGCGCTGGCGGCGGCGAGCAGGCGTCCGTCGGGGCTGAAGGCCACGGACCAGACGGGACCGCTGTGGCCGGTGAGCGGTGAGCCGACCGGGCCCGGGTGGGCGGGGTCGCTCACGTCCCACAGCCGCACGCTGTCGTCCGCGCTGCCGGTGGCGAGTTCCGTCCCGTCCGGACTGAAGGCCACCGAGTGCACCAGACCGGTGTGCCCCTTCAGCACTTTGCCGTACGCCCGGGGCCGCCGCGGATCGCCGGTGTTCCACAGCCGGACCGTGTTGTCGTCCCCACCGGCCGCCAGGGTGCGCCCGTCGGGGCTCCACGCCACGGACCGCACGGCGGCGCCGGCCCCGGTCAGGACGACCGGCGGCTCCTTGGCGTCGCGGGTGTTCCACAGCCGTACGGTGCGGTCCTCGCCGGCGGAGGCCAGCGTGCGCCCGTCCGGGCTGAACGCGATCAGGTAGATGGTGCCGCGGTGACCGGTCAGGGGAGCGCCGAGGGGCTTCGGCCGACCGGGGTCGGTGAGGTCCCACCGCCTGATCCTCCCGTCGTCCCCGGCGCTGGCCAGCGTTCTGCCGTCCGGGCTGAAGACCGCGCTGCTCACCCAGCTCGTGCCGCCGGCGAGGGGTTCGCCCAGCGCCTTGGGGTGCCGGCGGTCGCCGAGGTCCCACAGCCGGACGGTCCGGTCGTAGCTCGCGGTGGCGAGAAGCTTGCCGTCCGGGCTGAACGAGGTGAGGTAGACGGCGCCGGTGTGACCGGTGAGCGGGGTGGCCAGCGGCGCGTTGACGATGGAGATCAGCCGGGTGTTGGTGCCCTCGTCGTCGGGCCTGAGGCGGTGCGCGACCAGGTCGATCCGGGCGGACAGCGACGGATCCGTGGAGTGGACGCGGTCCGCCTCCGCGACGACCTGCTCGAACACGGCGTCGTTGCGCTGCTGCCAGGCCACCACCGCCGACCCGACGGCCACCATCGCGAGGACGACCAGCGCCGACACCGCGCCCCGTGCGATCAGGACCGAACGCCGGCGCAGCCGGACCGAGGCGGCCAGGAACTCCACCGCGCTGCGGGTCAGATAGGTGTCCCCGGCGGACTTCGCCCAGGTGCGCGCCTGTTCGAGCCGCGAACCCCGGTACAGTAGCGAGGAGTCGCGGTTCGAGCCCTCCCAGGAGCGGCCGTCCTCCTCGATGCGCTGGCGCAGCAGATGGTCGCTGCGGTCCTCGTCGATCCACTCGCGCAGCCGCGGCCACGCCGTCAGCAGCGCCTCGTGGGTGATCTCCACGGTCTCCGCGTCCAGCGTCACCAGCCGGGCCCGCACCAGGGCCTCCAGCGACTCCTCGGTCTTGCCGGGGTCGGTCGACTCCGCTGCCAACTGGCGCCGGGTCCCGCGCCGGCGGGTGGCCTGGGTGTCCTCGCCGAGCCGCACCAGACGCAGCAGCAGCAGCCGGGCCGCCGTACGCGCCGCCGGGTCCAGGCCGGACCAGGCCCGCTCGGCGGTGGCCGCGACCGCGCCCTGGATACCGCCGGCCGCGCGGTAGCCGGCCACGGTCAGCCGGCCCGCCTTGCGGCGCTGCCAGGTCGCGAGCAGGGCGTGCGAGAGCAACGGCAGGACGCCCGCGACGTGCGCCCCGCGCGGACCGTCGGCGCTCACCTCGCGCACGATCAGCTCCGCGAGCCCCGGCTCCAGTTCCAGGCCCACGGCCCGGGCCGGACCCGTCACGGCCTCACGCAACTCCCCGCCGGTGAGCGGCCCGAGCACCATGTGCCGGTGCTGGAGCGCGTCGGCCAGCTCGGGATGGTCGAGGCAGCGCTCGTAGAAGTCGGCGCGGATGCCGAGCAGGACCAGGGCGGGCGCGGGCGCGTCCGGGCCTGCGGGCGTGCACGCGGCGTGCAGCACCTGGACGAACGTACGCCGGACCGTCTCGTCCGAGCAGAGGGTGAACGCCTCCTCGAACTGGTCGACGATCATCACCGGCCGGGCGGCGGCGGCCTCGCGCTGAGCCCACGAGGCGACCGCTTCCCGCACCGCGTGGGCGAATTCGGGAGGGTGGTCGATGTCGGGACCGGCGGTCCCGGCGGCGGAGACGACCGGTCCCAGCTCGGGTATACGACGGGTCAGTTCCGCGAGCGGATCGGCGCCCGGCACGAGCTGGAGGATGGCCCGGCCGCTCGCTTCCCCGGCCTGTTCCCCTTCTTCCAGGGCGGTCACCAGACCGGCGTTGAGCAGCGAGGACTTGCCCGCCCCCGAGGCGCCCACGAGCATCACCAGACCGCCGCTGCCGGTCCCGGCCGCCGAGTCGAGCAGCTCCAGGAGTGCCTGCGTGCTGCGTTCCCGGCCGAAGAACCAGCGGGCGTCCTCCCGCCGGTAGGAGGCGAGACCGCGGTACGGGCAGACCCCGGCGGGAGGCTCCGGCGGGGGGCCTTCGTCCTCGTCCGGGGCCAGCGCGCGCTCCCACAGCCGCTGCCACTGGCCGAGGTCGTACAGACCGGCCGAGACGGGGGTGGGACTGATCCGCCGGGCCTCGGGAATGAGGATGTGCAGCACGGCCGCGAGGGCGGTGAACTGAGCGGGCACGTTCCGGGCCCGGCGCCAGTCGCTGATCCGCTGTGCGGACACCCGGACGGGGCGTCCGCGCTCGTCGACGCGCTGGAGCCGGCCGACTCCCTCGGACACCCGCTTGAGGGGCGGATTCCCTGCCTCTCGGTACAACAGGGCGAGACGCTCCGCGAAGGCCGTGCGTGCTCCTGAGTCGGAGCTCAAGGTCTTCCACCCCTTACTTCCCTCGCGGCTGAATCCGGACCGGAAAACCCACTTTATATGTCTGACCTGCGGTAACGCACTGTTCTCGGCACCCGAACCTCCTCTGTGGGCCCCCTGGCTGGCAGGATCATGACCCTGCGGCGGAGCCATCGGGCGACGCCATGACAGGCCACCAGTCCGGCGCCCCGCACGCCAACCAGCGCGCCGTACGTTCTCGGCCACATTCCGCTCACGGTCACCCGCTTCCTCCGGTACCGGTCCCCACGAGGGGAGGGACCGGTACCGGACGAAGCGGGACGGTCACGGTGCCGCCCCTACACTTGGCCGGACGTTCCGAGGTGACGGGAGAGGGCTGTGGCGAAGGTCGTCGGCGGTTTCCAGGACCCGTCCGTCGAGGTGCTGACCGAGGCGGCCGCGGTGTTCGGACTCCTCGCCTCCTCCGCCCGGCTGCACATCATGTGGGCGCTGTCCCAGGGCGAGAGCGACGTCACCCACCTCGCCGACCGGGTCGGCGGCGCGCTCCCCGCCGTCAGCCAGCACCTGGCGAAACTGAAGCTCGCGGGGCTGGTGCGGTCCCGCCGCGAGGGCCGTAGGCAGATCTATTACATCGACGACCCCGACATCGTGACCGTGGTCCGCGTCATGGTCGGCCAGCTGACCGCCCGGGAGACCTCCCCGGGCCCGTCGGACCGACTGCGCGAGGCCGGTGTCTGAGCAGTCGGGGGGGCGAGGGGAGGACGAGACTTCGTCCGTGGCCGCGCTTCCCAACGCCTCCGGCGCTCCTGCCGGTGCTCCCTCGCCGGGCCTTCCCGTCCTACGGGTTCTGCCTTCTGCGGCCGATGGTGGCGGGAGTCTTCACGAGGTGTTGCGGGGGCTCGGTGCCGGGCCGCGGGGGCTGACCGAGGCGCAGGCCGAGGAGCGGAGGGCGCGGTTCGGTGAGAACGCGGTTCCGGACGCCCGGGACCCCTCCTGGCCCCGCCTGTTCGCACGGAGCCTGCGCGACCCCTTCACCGCGGTGCTGCTCTGTCTGGGACTGGTGTCGGCCGCCGTCTTCGCCTGGGGCACCGCCTCGGTGATCCTGCTGCTGGTCGTGGTGAGCTGTGTCCTGCGGTCCTCCGGCGAGCACCGGGCCGGCCGCTCCACGGCGGGACTGCGCCGCCTGGTGGCGACCACCGTCACCGTTCAGCGCCGGGCCGGCCAGGACACGCCCCCGGTCACCCGGGAGATCCCGGTCGAGGAACTCGTCCCCGGAGACGTCGTACGGCTCGGCCCGGGCGACCTGGTCCCCGCGGACGTACGACTGCTGCGGTCGAGCGGACTCACCGTCCACCAGGCCGCGCTCACCGGAGAGTCCGCGCCGGTGGAGAAGTCCGCGGAGGACGGGCCGGGGGAGGGCGGTGTCCTCCAGGACCCGCGGTACTGCTTCCAGGGCAGCAGTGTGGCCTCCGGCAGCGCCACCGCCGTGGTCGTGGCGACCGGCGGCGACACCCGTTTCGGCGCCGCCCACCGCCGTACCGGAAAACCCCCGGCGACCAGCTTCGAACGCTCCGTCCAGGGCGTCTCCTGGATCCTGATCCGGTTCGCGCTGCTGACCCCGCCCCTGGTGCTCATGGCCAACGCCGCTCTGCGCGGCCGGGGTCTGGAGACCCTCCCCTTCGCCGTCGCGGTG
Source organism: Streptomyces sp. NPDC048523 (assembly GCF_043199815.1). Taxonomy (NCBI): domain Bacteria; kingdom Bacillati; phylum Actinomycetota; class Actinomycetes; order Kitasatosporales; family Streptomycetaceae; genus Streptomyces; species Streptomyces sp. NPDC048523. The sequence continues at coordinate 594,038 of NZ_JBICWQ010000005.1, forward strand.
GCGGTGGGCCTGACCCCGGAGATGCTGCCGGTCCTCGTCACCACCTGCCTGGCCCGCGGCGCCGCCCTCCTGGCCCGTACCCACGGCGTCATCGTCGGACGGCTCCCCGCCCTGCACGACATCGGCGCCATGGACGTGCTGTGCGTGGACAAGACCGGCACCCTCACCCGGGACCGCCCGGTGGTCCACCGGGCCCTGGACGCCGAGGGCCACGACGAGCCCGAGGTACTGCGCTGGGCGGCCGCCGCCGCCTGGTGGTCGCTCCAGCTCGCCGACCTCCCCGCCCCCGACGCCCTGGACGAGGCCCTGCTCACCGCCGCCGACGAGGACACCCTCATGGCGTACGACGGTGTCACGGCCCTCCCCTTCGACCCGGCCCGCCGCCTGGCCACCGTGGTCGTCCGCACCCCCGGCCGGTTCGACACGCACACCCTGATCACCAAGGGGGCCGTGGACGCCGTACTGCCACGCTGTTCCCTGTCCGACGACGAGCGCTCCCGGCTGCGCGACCTGGCCGACGCGCAGGCCGCGGACGGGCTGCGCGTCCTCGCGGTCGCCACCACCGAACTCCCCGCCGGAGACCGCCCCCGCGAACACGGCCTCGCCTTCCGCGGCCTGGTCACCCTCCGGGACGACCTCGCCCCCACCGCCGCCGAAGCCCTCGCCCAGCTCGCCGGGCGCGGCGTCACCGTCAAGGTCCTCACCGGCGACCACCCGGGCACCGCGGTCCGGGCCTGCCGTGACCTGGGGATCACGGTGGCCGGAGTCCTCACCGCCGAACGCCTCGACACCCTCACCGACCCGGAACTGACCGAACTGGCCCGCCGTACGACCGTGTTCGCCCGCTGCACGCCCGAGCACAAGACCCGCGTCACCCGGGCCCTGCAGGCCGGTGGCCACACGGTCGGATTCCTCGGCGACGGCGTCAACGACCTGCCCGCCCTGCGCACCGCCGACGTGGGCATCGCCCCGCGCGACGCGGCCGGGGTGACCAGACAGAACGCGGACCTCGTCCTCGCCGGGAAGGACCTCACCGCGATCGGCCACGCGGTCGCCGCCGGCCGTCACGCGGGCGGCAACATCGCCACGTATCTGCGCATCACGCTCTCCTCCAACCTCGGCAACGTGATCGCGATGCTCTCCGCGGGCCTCCTCCTGCCCTTCCTGCCGATGCTCCCGGCCCAGGTCCTCGTCCAGAACCTGTGCTTCGACGCGGCCCAACCGGCCTTCGCCCACGACCGTCCGGCCCCGTCGGCGCTGCGCCGGCCGACCGTCCTGGACCCCCGGGAACTGCTCCGGTTCATCGTCGGCTTCGGTGCCCTGAACGCCGTGGCGGACCTGGCGACCTTCGGTGTTCTGGCCTTCGCCCTGCGGGGGCCGGGCGACGACGAGGCACTGTTCCACTCGGGCTGGTTCACGGAGAACCTGCTGACGCAGGCCGTGGTGATGGTGCTGCTGTCCCCGGGGTCACTCGGCAGGGGCGGCCGGCGGCCGGGCCCGGTGACCTGGTCGGCCGCCGCACTGGCCGCCACCGGTCTGCTCCTGCCCGCGTCCCCGCCGGGCGCGGCCCTGGGCCTGGGCCCCCTGCCCGGCGTGTACTACGGACTGCTCGCGGCCGTCCTCGCCCTGTACGCCGTGGGCCTGCTGGCGGCGAGGAGGCGCCACGAGCGCCACCGCGCGGGTGTGCTCTCCTGCCACTGACCAGGTCAGGGACAGGCGATGTCGAAGCCGTACCGCAGGGGTTCGTCCGTCACGCCGTGATCGAGCCGGTAGACGTAGACACCTTCCACCCGCACCCCGGACGGCGCGCCCTCCGTGCGGCAGGGGTACGACACCTGCACGACCCGGGGCCGGTCGGCCACCTTGACCCGCATCCCGTCGGCCGGTCCGCCGTCGAGGACGGCGACCTCCCAGCCGGTCACCTCGGCCGTCTCCACTGTCTCCGCTGCGTCCACGGCGACAGTTTAGAGCTTGCGCAATCGTCCCGGGGGTGGATGTCCGATGCCCGACGGCAGCGGTTCTTCACGCCGCCGGTCGCGTCCCAGGACGTACGCCTCCAGGCCGTGGTCGCCCGCGGAGGCGGCGGGGCCCGGGTCCGTGTCCGCCTGCTCATGGCCGATGGCGTGACACCCGCGTCCCCGCGAAGTGCGGCTGCCCCGGCCGGAGGGCGTGGGTGAGGTGCGTGCGGACCGTGCCCTCGGCCGGCTCGCGGTACGCGGACCGCAGCCGGGGCTCGCCGGAGGTCATCCCGCGTTCTCCAGCGCGGGGCGACGGGTGGCCGGGGCTTGGGCGTGCGGGTTCTCGGTGGGCACGCGCTCACCGGGCCCGTCCTCGGCTGTTTCCTCGTCGGCCCCGTCCGGAACCGTGGGCGCCGACGTGTCCTTGCGGCGGGTCATCCCGACCCCCACGAGGACCACAGCCATGCCCAGTACGACCCGGACGCTCAGGCCCTCGCCCAGGGCGACCGCGCCGAGGAGCACGGAGACCACGGGCAGCAGATAGCCGACCACCGCGGCGTTGGTGGCGCCCTCGTCGTTGATGATCCGGTAGGTGAGGTGGAAGGTGATCGCGGTGCAGAAGACGCTGAGGACCAGGGCCGCGGCCACGACCGCCGGGCCGGGGTCGATCGACTCCAGGCCGCCGATCGGCAGCGCGACGGCGGTCAGCCCGCTCGCGGCGACGAGCTGGGCGGCGGAGAGCGAGATGGTGGGGGTGCCCCTGCGCACCAGGGTGCGGCCCATGTAGGTGAAGGCGACGGCGTAGCTGGCGGCCGCGCCGAGAATGGCCAGGGCTCCCCAGCCGGTGGCCCCGGCCGACTGCCACGGGGCGAGGATGACGATCGTGCCCGTGAAACCCAGCAGCAGTCCCGCCAGGCGGACCGGGCGCAGTCCACGCTCCGAGCCGAGGGCCAGTCCGAGGGCGATCGACCACAGCGGGGTCGTGGCGTTCAGGACCCCCGCGAGGCCGGAGTCGACGGTCTGCTGGCCCAGGCTGAACAGGGCGAAGGGCAGCGCGTTGCAGAAGAAGGCCGCGACGACGATGTGACGCCAGACGGTGCGGCCGCGGGGCATGCGCCGGCCCGACGCGTAGCAGGCGACGGTGAGGACGAGCGCGCCGAGGAGGCAGCGGACGAACGTGACCTGGAGCGGGGAGAGCCCGCGCAGCGCCAGTTCGATCCAGAGGTAGGTCGAACCCCACAGCAGGGCGAGCACGGCCACCCGCACTCCGCCCCGCAGACTCCGTGTCCCACGGTCACTGTTCACGATGCTTCCTCCGTCCGGTGGTCCCCTTCGTCGACGATGCCCCAGCCGACCTGTGAGAACAAGCAAATGGTTCTAACTGGTTTGTTAAGCTGTGCTACATGCTTGATGTGAGGCGCCTCCAGGTTCTGCGTGCGGTGGTCACCAGCGGGACGGTCACCGCGGCCGCGGCCCACCTCGGCTACACACCGTCCGCCGTCAGCCAGCAGGTGGCGGCGCTGGAGAAGCAGGCCGGTACCGCGCTGCTCGAACGGGTCGGGCGCGGGGTGCGGCCCACTCCGGCCGGTCTGCTGCTCACCGAGCACGCGGCGCTGATCAGCTCCGCGGTCGCCCAGGCGGAGAGCGCCCTCGCCGACCTGCGCGCCGGACGCATCGGCACGCTGTCGGTCCGTTACTTCGCCACGGCCGGCTCCACGCTGGTCGCCCCGGCCCTCGCCCGGCTCCGCGTGGAACACCCCGGTGTACGGGTCGACCTCGAACTCGCCGACCCCGAGGACCCGTTGCAGGAGGTCGTGCGGGGGCGGGCCGACCTGGCGGTGGTCGTGCAGGCGCGGGGCCGGGTGGCGGACGGCTTCCGCCTGGTCCACCTGCTCGACGACCCGTACGCCGCCGTTCTGCCCCTGGGGCATCCGCTCGCGGACCGGGAGGTCGTCGACCTGAACGAGCTGGCCGGGGAGCAGTGGGTCGGCAGCGAGCCGCCCGGCCCCTGTCTGGAGCCGGTGATCGACTCCTGCGCGGCGGCCGGGTTCAGCCCCGACTTCGTCATCCGCAGCGAGGACTACGCCACCGCGCAGGGCTTCGTCGCGGCCGGACTCGGTGTCGGTCTGATGCCGGGACTGGGGCTGCGCGGCCGCCACCCCGGTGTCGTCGTACGCCCGGTCCGCAACCCCGAACCGGTCCGGGTGATCTCGGCGGTCGCCCGGGAGACCGCCCTCGACCAGCCAGCCCTGCGCTGCCTCCTGTCGGCCCTGAAGGACGCGGCCACCACCGACCCGCCCACCGGTCCGGCACCGCACTGACCTCGGGTCGGGGGTGAGAGCGCGCCCTGCGCGAGGCCTGAAAGGGTGTGCCCCTCGGCCGGCCTGCGGGGGATGTCCGGCTCCGGGTGCCTTCGGTGAGGGTGACACTGCCAGTGACAGTCTCCCCAGGAGTGCTGTCAAGGGGGATCTGGCTGGGGTGGGCCGTGCACCGGAGCCTGGGAGCATGACTACCGCTGATACCACCGCGACGGCCACCGCCGCGCAGCCAACCGCCGTACACATGAACGGACGCCAGGTCGCCGCTCTGGTCGTGCTGCTGGCGTCGCAGTTCATGATGGCCGCCGACTTCTCCGTGTTGAACGTGGCGCTGCCGGAGGTCGGCACGTCCCTCGGGTTCTCCACGGGGAGCCTGCAGTGGATCACCACGACGTTCGCACTGTGCGCCGCCGGATGCACGCTGGTGTTCGGACGTGTCGGTGACTACGTGGGACGGCGGCGCATCTTCACCGCCGGGATGGTCGTCCTGGCCGTCTCTTCGCTGATCGGCGGCGTCGCGGACTCGGCCGCGATGCTGCTGATCGCCCGTACCCTCCAGGGCCTGGCCACCGCCGCCGTCACGCCCGCCGCGCTCGCCCTGCTCACCACCACCTTCACCGAGCCCGGCCTGCGCACCCGCGCGCTCGGCCTCAACAGCGTGATGATGAGCTCCGGCTTCAGCGTCGGTGCGATCCTCGGCGGTGTCCTCACGGACGTGTTCTCCTGGCGCTGGGCCTTCTTCATCAACATCCCCGTGGCCATCGCGGCCATCGTGGTCGTGCCGATCGTCGTCGGCGAGAGCCGCGCCGAACAGCGCAGCCGGATCGATCTGCCCGGCGCGGTGCTGATCACCCTGGGCCTGTTCGCCGGGATCTACGGTGTCACCCGCGTCGGCGAGGACGGTCTCGACCTGGTGGCGGGCGTCACCCTCATCGCCTCCGCCGCCCTGCTCGCCGCCTTCTGGGCGGTGGAGAGCCGTACCACCGACGCCCTGGTACCGGTGAAGATCCTGAAGAAGCCCGACATCGCCTTCGGCAACGTCGCCGCCCTGTTCATCTTCGGCGGCGAGACCGCGCTGATCTTCTTCACCGGCCTGTACGTCCAGAACGTGCTCGGCCTGTCGTCCCTGGTCGCCGGTCTGGTGCTGCTCGGCATCGGTGTGGGCCAGATCATCGCCGGCACGGTCGGTCCGCGCATCCTCCAGCGGGTCTCGCCGCGCACGATGCTCGGGGTCTCCCTCTTCCTCCAGGGCGCGTTCATGCTGCCGGCGATGTGGGCGACCTCGGACTCGTACTGGCTGGTCCCGCTGATCGTCACTCAGTTCGTGAACGCCTTCTTCTCCATGCTGGCGGCCCTGTGCTTCATGGTCATCGCCACCTCGTCCGTCGACGCCGATGCCCAGGGCATGGCGACCGGTATGGCCACCCAGAGCCAGCAGGTCGGTATCGCCATCGGCATTCCGCTGATCAGCGCGGTCTTCGCCGGCGTCATCGGTCAGGGCACCGTGACCGGGGCCGAGGAACTCACCGGCATCCACACGGCGATCGGTGTGGCCGGCTTCTCCCAGGTCGCGGTCGGTCTCCTGCTGTGGCTGGTGCTGCGCCGCAAGCAGGCACAGAAGTAGCGGCCCACGGCACGCAGCACCGGCAGCCGGCACGGCCGGGAGGGCGGCGAGACTTCGCCCTCCCGGCCGTTGTGGCACCGGTCACCGTGCACGAGGCGCCATTGCCCCTGCCGTACGGGACTTCATAATGAGAAGGGTGGACCAGATAGTGAACACGGACCTGGGCAGCTACCTGCGACAGATGCGCGAGCGCGTCCGGCCCGAGCAGATGGGCCTGCGGACCAGCGGCTCACGCCGGGTCCCGGGGCTGCGCCGCGAGGAGGTGGCCGCGCTCGCCGGGGTGAGTCAGACGTACTACACGCGTCTCGAGCAGTCCCAGACCGCGCACGCATCCCCGCAGGTTCTGCTCTCCATCGCCCGCGCCCTGGATCTGGGCGCCGACGAGCGGGACTACCTGCTCAAGATCGGTACGCCGGTGCAGGATCCGCATCAGTCGGCGCCCCAGGACGACCAGCTCAGCGCGAGTACGAAAATGCTGATGGCCTCGCTCGGCCAAGTGGCGGCGGCCGTGCTGAACTACCGCTGCGACATCCTGGCCTGGAACTCGCTGTACCACCGGCTGTTCGCCCCGCACCTCGATTTCGGCGTCCCCGACGACGCCGGACGGCGGCCCAACATCATCAAGATGAACTTCCTCGACGACAACGTCCAGGCGCTGTACTCGGACTGGGCGGCGGAGTCCGAGTCGAACGTGACGTACCTGCGGTTCATCTCCGGGAACCACCGCCACGATCCGCGGCTGGCCGAGCTGATCGGGGAACTGACCATCCAGAGCGAGGAGTTCGCGGCGCTCTGGTGCCGTCAGCGGGTGTCCAACTGCATCGAGGGGACGAAGCTCTTCGACCATCCGGTCGTCGGTGAGCTGGAGTTGATGTACCAGTCCGCTGATCTTCAGGACGGCAACATCCTGAAGTTCTACCACGCGGAGCCCGACTCCCCGCACGAGGCCGCGCTGCAGCTCCTCACGGTGGATCTGGACTCTGTGCACCAACGCTGAGCAGCACGGACACGAAGAACGCCCCCGGTCCTCGAAGACCGGGGGCGTTCTCATGGCCGCACGCGAGCTAGGTCCGCCGGATCGCCGTCACCCCCCACGTGAAGCCCGACCCGGCCGTCGCCACGACCACGAGGTCGCCGGAGGAGATCCGGCCGTCCCGCTCCAGCTCCTCCAGGGCGAGGAACGGGTCGGCGCCGCCCAGGTGTCCGTCGAGCTCGTACTGGAAGACGCTGCGGGAGGGATCCACGCCCAGTTCCTTCAGGTACGTGCGGTGAGTGTCCTGGTTGCCGTGAGTGACCAGGAAGTACGCCACGTCGGCCACCTCCCGTCCGGCCTGGGCCAGGACCCGGTACGTCAGCGTGGTGAAGTTGTCGATGAAAGCGGTGCCGAGCCCGTCGAGCTTCTCGCCCCGCTCGACCTTGATCTCGCCGCCCTTGATCTCGCCGTAGTACGAGTCCACCCACTGCGGATCGGTGTGGTGGGCCGAGCCGAGCACCTCGTACTTGGCGTCGGTCGAGATCAGGACGGCGGCCGCGCCGTCGGCGAAGTTGAACAGCTCGATGTACCCGGTGCCGTACTCGACCAGCTCGCTCAGCCGGTCCGCGATGATCACCAGGGCGTACTTGTGCGTGCCCGCGCGCACCTGGTCGTCCGCGAGCTGCACGGCCACCATGCCCGCGTTGCAGAAGTTGGAGACCTCGTAGCAGTGCGCCTGCCGGATCCCCAGCTCCAGCGCGATCTTGGCGGCGGGGGACCAGAAGGGCGTACCCCATTCGCTGGAGCCCGCGTACAGAACCAGCCCGATGTCGTCGAGCGGTACCGGGTTCCTGGCCAGGAGCCGGGCCGCGGCGTCGCGGCCCAGGCCCCAGGAGGTCTCTCCCTCCGCGAGCACCGAGAACTTCCCCGACGGCAGGATCTGTCCGAGCTTCTCGACGCTGTACCCGGACTCCTGGCTGACCTCGGTGACACTCTTCTTCCCGCTCGGCATCGCCAGAGCGAAGTCTGCTATTCCCACTGTTCCTCCACCTGCCTGTCGGTCAGACGTATTCCACGACGGCGTGCGGCACATAGGGCGCCTCGAGCCGGGTCACTTCGTCGTCGTCGAGCACCACGTCCAGGGCCGCCACCGCGTCCTCGAGGTGGTGGTTCCTGGTCGCGCCGACGACGGGCGCGGTGACGGCCGGCTGCCGCAGCAGCCAGGCGAGGGCCACCTGAGCCATCGGGATGCCCCGGGCGTCGGCGATCTCGGCGACCGCCCGGGCGACCGCTCGGTCGGCCCGCTCGGTCGGGCCGTAGAAGCGCTCCTGGACCGGGTCGCCCGCGGTGCGCGCCGACTGCGTGTCCCAGTCGCGGGTCAGCCTGCCGCGGGCCAGCGGGCTCCACGGGGTGACGCCGACGCCCTCCGCGAGGCAGTACGGCAACATCTCCCGCTCTTCCTCGCGGTTGATCAGGTTGTAGTGGTTCTGCATGCTGACGAACCGGGTCCACCCGTGCAGGTCGGCGACGTACTGCGCCTTCACGAACTGCCAGGTGTGCATGGACGAGGCACCGATATAGCGGATCTTGCCCGCGCGCACCATGTCGTGCAGTGCCTCCATCGTCTCCTCGACAGGCGTCTCGTAGTCCCAGCGGTGGACGATGTAGAGGTCGATGTAGTCGGTGTCCAGCCGACGCAGGCTGGCGTCGACCTCGCGCAGGATCGCCGACCTGGACAGGCCCCCGGACAGCGGGTTGTCGGTGAGCTTTTCGTACACCTTGGTGGCGATGACGACGTTCTCGCGCCGGGTCAGCTTGCGCACCGCGCGGCCCAGGAACTCCTCGCTGGTGCCGAGGGAGTAGATGTTCGCGGTGTCGAAGAAGTTCACGCCGAGGTCGAGAGCCTGGGCGAGGAACGGGAGGCTCTCCTCCTCCGGCAGCGACCAGGGGTGGGTGCCGAGCCCGGGCTCGCCGTAGCTCATGCAGCCCAGCGCCAGCCGGGACACCTTCAGGCCGGACGAGCCCAGCCGCACGTACTGCAAGATTCTTCCTCTCGGGTCGGGCGGTGGGCGCGGGTCAGCTCTTGACCTCGTCCTGGACCTCGGTCAGCCGGCCCCAGGAGGCGATGCCCTCGTCGAGCGGGATGTCCAGGCTGGCCAGGTACATGGCGGTCATGGCGCTGTGGCCGGCGAGGTGGGTGATCTCGGCGATCTCGTTCTGCGAGTAGTGCTCGCGCAGCGCCCAGAACGCCTCGTCGCTCGCCTTGTGGTCGACCATGCAGTCGGTGACATAGCGGACCAGGGCGGCCCGGGCGGGCGGCAGTTCGTCGTACAGGGCGTCCTCGATCGCCTTGATCTCGGTGTCCTCCAGGCCGGCCTTCTTCGCGAGGGGGTAGTGCAGCAGACGCTCGAACTCGCTGTCGCGCAGCTTGGCCACGCGCAGCACGACCACCTCGCGGTCCAGCAGGCTCAGCAGACCGACGGTGAAGGTGCCGCCGAGCGCGAGATGGGCGGCGGCAGAGTTCTTGGTCAGCAGCAGCGCGCGGGTCAGGTTGGACTGGAACTTCTCGTACACGGCGAGCTGTTCGGGCGTCATGTCGGCGACGTCGGTGAGGGCGACGCGGGGGGCGGTGGTCATGGTGGGGCTCCTTCTGTTGCTGAGAAGAGGTGCTTCCACGAGGGAAGGTCAGGGAGTGTCAGGCGGGCAGTACGGCGAGTTCCGGCGCCTTGGCCGGCTCGGGCCGCACATGCCGGGCGAGGGCCTGTCCGACCGCCCGTACGGCGGATGTGGGGGTGCGGTCGTCGAGCGGCACCAGGGCGTCGAGGTGACCGTCGGGCCGTACGACCAGGGCGTGCGCCTCGCGAGGCAGCTTGGCCGGCAGGGGGCCGGGCGGGCGGCCACCCAGATCGGTGACGGCCGCCGCGGGCACCTGGGCGCCCAGCTCCCGGACGAGCGCGGCCCAGCGCTCGTAGCGGTACTGCACACCTGGCCAGAGCAGCACGGTGTATCGGTCCACGGCGAGGACGGGGGCGGTGCTCGACTCCCGCCAGCCGAGCGGCAGCCGTTCTCCCGGCACCAGGGAACGCCGCTTCGGGCGGGAACCGTAGTGGGTGTCGAGCTGGGCGAGCCGGGGCGCGAGCAGCTTCTCCAGTGCCTGGGTGCGGGTGCCCAGCCGGTAGACGGCGTCGCGGGCGAGGGTCTGCCGCCGGGTGGGGTAGAGCCCGACCCTGGCCAGGCGGGTGGAGAGCGCGGAGACCTGGTCGACGGCGGGCCTGCGCTCGACGTCGTAACTGTCCAGCAGTTCGGGGCGGTAGGTGCCGCCCACCACGCCGGCCAGTTTCCAGCCCAGGTTGACCGCGTCCTGGATGCCGGTGTTCAGGCCCTGGGCTCCCGACGGGCTCATCGCGTGCGCAGCGTCGCCGGTGAGGAAGACCCGGCCGCTGCTGTAGGTGCTCGCCGAGCGGACGTGCGCGGTGAAGACACCGCTGAACTTCATCTCGCCGAGCCTGCGGGCGCCGGGGACGCGTTCGGCGAGCAGTTTCTCGAAGAAGGCCCGGTCGGGGGTGTCGCCCGTGTAGTCGTCGGGCACGCTCGCGCCGACCCGGAAGATCCCGTCGCCCAGCGGAGCCAGGACCATGTTCCCGGTGCGGGTCAGGTAGTACGCCGCCTCGCTGCTGGTGGTCTCGCCCAGGATCTCGGCGTCGGTGATGGCCAGCCGGGTGCGCAGGGTCCGGCCCGTGAACCGGAAACCGAACACCTCGCGGACGACGCTGTTGTAGCCGTCGGCGCCGACGACGTAGTCGTACGTACGGGTCTGCGCGGTGCCGTCGGGCAGCCGGAGCGTGCACTCCACGCCGTCCGGGTGCCGGCTGCCGTCGACGAACGTGGTGTCGTAGTCGATGGTGCCGCCGAGGGAGGTCAGGTGCTCTTCGAGGATCGCCTCGGTGCGCCACTGCGGGATGGTGATCGCGAAGGGATAGCCGACGCCCCGCAGCCGGTCGAACCGGATCAGACCGATCATTTTCTTGTTCGAGTAGTAGTTCATCTGGTCGAAGTAATGACCGCTGTCGACCAGTTTCCGGCCCACGCCCACGCGGTCCAGCAGTTCCAGGACGCGGGGCCAGAGGATCGTGGCGCGGGAGTGGGGGCTCTGCCGGCGGAGCTTGGAGATGACGTCGGCCCGGACCCCGTGCGCCAGCAGTTCACTGGCGAGGACCATCCCGACGGGACCGGCGCCGACGACGAGGACGCGCGGCCGCTGCATGTCGCGTGTCATGGCTCAGGCGTCGAGGGGACGCAGGCGGTGGACGTACGGCGCCCGGAGATACGCGCCGTCGACCTTCCTGAGGAAGTCGGCGACGTACTCCTGCTTCATGTGCAGGTCGATGGCGCTCTGGTCGGCCCAGTCCTCGACCAGCACGACCACGTTCTCGTGCTCCTCGGACAGGCAGGCGTCGAACCGCAGGGCTCCCTCCTCCTGCCGGGTCGCGGCACACAACTCCCGGAAAGCGGCGGTGACCTGCTCCATCCGGTCCGGTACGACGTCGAAGAGGACGGTGATCTCGATGCTCATGTACGGGTCACTTCCTTGGTGATGAGTTCGTCCAGGTCGACGAACGGAAGGGGGTGCACGGGGGTGGAGACGTCCTCGCACTCGTGCGGCGCGACATTCCACCGGCGCAGTGCGGCAGCCGGGTGTCCCTCGGGCATGCGCCCGGTGTCGAGACAGACGGCGGCGCAGGTGCCGACCAGGACCCCGGGCACCTCCACGGCGGAGGTCAGGGCCCGGGTGAGCAGGTTCAGCACGCCGCCGTGGGTGACGACGAGGACGGGCAGCCGGGGTGAACCCCGCCGGCCGGCCTCCACGATGGTGCGCAGGGCCGTGGCGAAGCGGGAGAGCGCCGCGTGGCCGGTCTCGCCGCCGGCCGGGGCGTAGCCGGGGTCCGTGAGCAGCCGCCGCATGGTGCGCGGGTGCTGTCGGGCGAACTCCGCGCGGTCCTGGCCGTCGAGGATGCCCAGATGCCGCTCGCGCAGTCCGTCGAGGCGCAGGTGGGGCACACCGAGCCGGTCCGCGCAGTACGCGGCGGTCCGGTCGGCCCGGGACAGCGGCGAGGAGTACACCGCGGCCCAGGCGCCGGGACGCAGCGAGCGGGCGACCTGCTGCGCCTGCCGTACGCCCGTCTCGTTCAGCGGGATGTCGGCCTGCGCCTGGAACCGGTCCGCGGTGTTGCGGTCTGTCTCTCCGTGGCGGAGCAGCACGACACGCATGACGGTGGCCTGCCGTGCGTTCAGGCCGCGGTCGGCCCGGCGACCGCCGGAGCGCCGAGGGACTCGATCACACGGGCGGCCTCGTCGACGGTCTGCTGAGCGGTCAGTACGCCCTCCTCGATGGAGACGCCGAGCCGCTTCTCCAGGATCAGCGACATCTCCAGCAGCGCCAGGGAGTCCACCGCCAGGTCCTCGAAGGCGGTGCCCTGGGACACGTCCTCCGCCGGTATCTCGAACTTGCCGGTGAGAATGTCGATGATCATCGTGGTCACGGAACCGGTCATGGGTCACCTCAACTGTTCATGGAGAGAAGGGTTTTGCTGGTGGAAGTGGCTGGTTCAGCCGACCGGCAGATCCGGCCAGGTCAGCGTGGCCGAGCCCCAGGTCGCGCCGCCGCCGAAGGCGGTCAGCAGCACCCGGTCGCCCGCCGTCAGCGTGCCGTCGGCCATGGCGTCGGCGAGGGCGAGCGGGATGGAGGCGGCGGAAGTGTTTCCGACGCGCTCGATGTTCAGCACCGCCCGTTCGGGCGGCAGGCCGAGCTGGTCGGCGACGGCGTGGAGGATGCGCGTGTTCGCCTGATGGCCCACCAGCCGGTCCACGTCGGCGAGCTCCCAGCCCGTGCGGGCCAGTACCGTGCGCGAGGACTCCGCCATGCGGCGCACGGCAGCGAAGAACACGGACTTCCCCTCCATCCGGAAGTACCGGTCCTCGGGTCGCGGCTGCCCGCCCCGGGACCGCTCCTCGCTGCCGCCACCGCGCACCGTGATCAGGTCGGCCATCGAGCCGTCGCTGCCGAGGTGCACGTCCAGCACCGCACCGGGCTCGTCGCGCTCGCCGGCCCGCAGCAGCACCGCGCCGGCGCCGTCGCCGAAGATGACGGAGGTGGTGCGGTCGGCGGGGTCCAGGATCGTGCTGAAGGACTCGGCGCCGATGACCAGGACCCGCTCGGCGAATCCCGCGGTCACGGCGGCCGAGCCGGCCTGGAGACCGTAGACGAAACCGGAGCACACGGCTGCCACGTCGTACGCCGGTACATCGGTCAGACCCATGCGGGCGGCGACGGCCGGGGCGGTCGCCGGGCAGGGGCGGTCGGGTGTGGTGGTGGCGACGATCACCAGGTCGGCGCCGTCCGCACCGGCGTTCTTCAACGCCCGCAGACCGGCCTCGACGGCCAGGTCGCCGGTGGTCGTACCCGCGTCGACGACATGGCGCCGCGCGATTCCGGTCCGGGTGCGGATCCAGTCGTCGGAGGTGTCGAGACGCTGGGCGAGTTCGTCGTTGGTCACCACGCGCGGGGGCACGTAACCGCCCACGCCGGCGAGTACCGCTGCCCGGCTCATGCCACCGCCGTCCCTTCCGGGAGCCGGTGGGCCAGCACGGACCGCACCCGGAGGCCGGCGAGTTCGGCGACGACGTCCAGTGTGCGCCAGGTGTCGCCGCCCATGCGCAGCAGACCGGGATCGTCCAGCCGGGTGCTCACCGGAATTCCTTCGGCGGGCCGGTCCGGGCGGGAGGCGGTGAGCGTGGTCTGCCGCATCCACAGGGTGTCGCTGTCCTGGCGGCGCATGCCGTCGAGGTCGTACAGCATGATCTGGGCCAGCTGAAGGGCCGTCACGAAGGCGTCGATCACCGACACCGACGGCTGGTGCGCGCCCTCCAGCCCTGCGGTGGGCACAGGCGCCCCGTTCTCCTGGGCGACGGTCAGGGTGGCGACGGCGCTCAGGGTCCGGTGGTCCACCTCCACGTCACGGACGTACTGCCGCCGGGCGGTGAAGCCGACGCCGAAGTAACGGTTCTCCGCGGGACCGAGAAGTGCGTCCAGGCCGGGGTGGGTGCGCTCCTCGGGCGCGGGGCGGCCGGCCTCGGGGGCGTGCGCGTGCTCGACTTCACAGCGCAGGCGCATGGTGCCGACGGCGCAGTCCACCACGGACACCGCCCGGGAGGCGTCCTGGGGCACCGGGTCGGTGCGGCGCAGCGTCGCCTCGGCCGGCAGCCGGCCGAGATCCTCCTGCGGGGTGGCGCCGGCCGTTATCCGCACCTTGCGCAGCCAGGCGTCCCGCAGGTCCGCTCCGGTACCGCTCAGGCATGCCTCGGCCAGTTGGGCGGCGACGACGATCCCGTCGACGGTGCTGAAGTGCGGGCGCAGATCGGTGCCCGCCGCCTTCTTCGACCAGTCCGCCGGGTAGTGGACGCCCACCGAGGAACGCACGCGTGCGGTGCCGGCCGCGGTGCGGGCGAGATGGGTGGCGCCGATGTCGTAGCCGACCCTGCGGAAGCCGCGCCCGAAGAAGCGCTGCTCGGCGGGGCCCAGGTGGTCGTCGACGGACGCCAGCACGGTCCGCGCTGAACTCGTGGTCATCGGTGCTCCGATCGTCGGGTGTCTGCCGGTGAGGTCTGCCGGGCGGATGCCGTACGGGTGCCGGGGCGTCCGCGGCCACCACCGCGCCGGATGGCGCACGTGAGCCGTGCCGTGCAGGTCCGGTGTCCCGAGTCGTCGGTGACGACGATCTCGTACGAGGCCACGGACAGCCGCTCGTTGAGGGGCCGGCACACTCCGGTGACGGTCCCCGAGGAGACCCAGCGGTGGTGGGTGCAGGACAGGTCGACGCCCACCGCGTTGCCGCCGGGGCCCGCGTACAGGAAGGCGGCGACGGAACCGAGGGTCTCGGCGAGCACCGCGTTGGCGCCGCCGTGCAGAATTCCCACCGGCTGACGGTTTCCGGAAACGGGCATGGTGCCCACCACAAGTCCCGGTTCACAGGTGACGATTTCAATACCCATGCATCGGGTTAATTGCTCTTTCTCGAATGAGCCGTCGACCTGCATGGGTCCGAGCATCATGTTCGGCATTACAGTCTCCGTCTGTTTTCGCGGCACCGCACCGGCGGGCCGATATGAGTCAAACACGGGGACCCGGTGACCGAAAGGCTCATGGCCTGTTGCTGCCACGACGGCCACACCCTTACCGAATTCGGAGCCTTGTTCTTCGGCAGTAACCTGCCAGAAACCTTGGAATGATTCGGTGCGCACGCCCGACTGTGGTTGGGTGTAAGCGAAGTCGACGGAACAGGAAGGGAGCGTGGTCGCAGTGCAGCGCGTTTCGCTCGGCGGGCTCGACGTGTCACGCATAGGCCTGGGTGCCATGACGATGTCCGACTACTACACCGGAGCGGGCAGCGACGAGGAGGAGGCGGTACGCACCATTCGGCGGGCGCTCGACCTCGGCGTCGACTTCCTCGACACCGCCGAGATCTACGGTCCGTTCGTGAATGAGGAGCTCCTCGGCCGGGCGGTCGCCGGGCGGCGTGACGAGGTCGTCATCGCCACGAAGTTCGGCCTCGTCTCGCACGACGGCGCCGGGCCCAACGTGATCGACAGCTCACCGGCCAATGTGCGCAAGGCGGTCGAGGGTTCCCTCAGGCGGCTGGGTACGGACCGCATCGACCTCTGCTACCAGCACCGCGTCGACCCGAACACGCCGATCGAGGACACGGTGGGCGCGCTGGCCGAGCTGGTGCGGGAGGGCAAGGTACGGCACATCGGGCTCTCCGAGGCCGGCGTGGACACGGTCAGGCGCGCGCACGCGGTCCACCCGGTGTCCGCCGTGCAGACCGAGTACTCGCTGTGGTCCCGGGAGCCCGCCGAATCGCTACTGCCGGTCTTCCGCGAGCTGGGCATCGGGCTGGTCGCCTACTCGCCGCTCGGCCGCGGGTTCCTCACCGGGGCCATCCGCTCCACCAGGGAGCTCGACCCGGGTGACTTCCGGCTGACCACGCCTCGGTTCGCCGACGGGAACTTCGAGCGGAACCTGCGTCTGGTCGACGAGGTGGAGGCCGTCGCGGCGGTGGCGGGTGCCACGCCCGCACAGGTGGCGCTGGCCTGGCTGTTGGCGCAGGGAGACGACATCGTCCCGATTCCCGGTACCAAGCGGGTGGCCCGCGTCGAGGAGAACGCCGCCGCGGACGCCGTCACCCTGACCCCGGACCAGCTCGCCCGGCTCGACGCCCTGACCCCGCCGAGCGGAGAACGGTACGCGGACGGGGACCTGGCGCGGACGGGACTGTAGGCGCGGGACACCGGCGGCCCGGTCACGGCGCCGAGGCCGCAGTCGGGCGGGCGGCGGATCGCTCACGTCCAGTCCGGTCCGCTGCCGGTGGATGCCTCCCGCTCGGCCCGAGCCCACCCCCGGCGGCAGGCGCTTCCCGCCGGTCCGAGGTGGTTCTCAGCCGGCGGGCCGCCTCCGATCGGCCGGTGTCAGATCCACTGCCGACGGACCGCCTCGGCTCCCGCCTGGAAGCGGCTCTGGGCGCCCAACTTGGCCATCACTCCCGCGATGGTCCGGCGGACCGTACGTACCGAAAGGCCGGTCCGCCGGGAGATGCCCTCGTCGGTGAGCCCCGCGGTGAGGAGCACCAGCGCCTCCCGCTCCCGCTCGTTCAGCGCGTCTCGCTCCGCCTCGGCCGGCGCCCAGGGCGGCGGACCGGAGCGCGCCCAGACCTGGTCGAAGAGTGCCTGGTACGCCTCCACCAGCACGCGCCCTCGCAGCAGCGTCGCCGAGGAATCGCCCAGCCCGGGATCTGGCGGCACGATCGCGAGGTCCCGGTCGGCGACGGCCATCCACACCGGCAGGTGCGGCAGCGCCCGCATCCGCGCACCGGCCGCGGCGATCCGCCGGGTGTCATCGGCGTAGGCGGGATCCCGGCTGTCGTCCCGGAGGTGCAGAACGCGCACCTGCGCTCCGCGGCCCGCGAGTTCGGCGCTCAGCCGCACCGCCTGCTTCCTGACCTGACGGTCATAGGGCCGGCGGGGCAGTGCGAGGCGAAACTCCCGCACCCGGTGGCCGCGCAAGGTGTCCAGCAGATCCGCCAACGCGTCGGAGTCGGTCAGTGGCTGCAGTGCCGTCCGGGCGGTGTCCGTGCCGAGCAGCAGGTGGTTTTCCATGGCGCCACTCCCGTCGCGTGACCGATATTCGGCTCTCGCGCAAGTCCTGGTCGCATGTAACACGAATGTATCCTCCCCCGTACTTAAAGGTATCGCCGACGAACACCGCCGTGCCCGGCTGCTTCTGCTGGCCTCGGACCGAGGTTGCAGGCGTGGTCGAAGGCTTGTCAAGCGGTAAAAACTTGCCGCTTCTCAGCAAAGACTTTCTGTGTAGAGTGACCTCGGGGAGCCCGCCATTACGTCGGCATCAGTGCCACCAAGCGGGCTCCTGGGCGGTAAGCGGGGAGGAGGACTTGGGCGGTGACAACCAACTCGGTCTGCGAAACATGGGGGAGTGTGAGGCGGAACCGCCCGCCCTGCCGAAACGCGATGATGCGAGGTCCGGTATCCCACAGTTCCTGGCACGCAGGATCGCGTAATACGCTGGTCAGTGCTTTTTTGAGCGTCGGATCATCCGGACGTCGGACCAGCGCGAACCTCAATTGGGCGAGGTACAGCGAAGCCTGTTGCTTCCACTCCACTATTTGTTCACGTGATTCCGGATTCTCCAGCACCCAGCGCAGGAGATTGGCTCTCGGCTCCCGTACCCATGGAAACCACTCGGCCATGAGTGTGTTGTACGCCATCACGTTCCACGCGTGGTCGATGAGGTAGGCGGGGAAAGCCGTTTGCGCATCGACGAACTCCTTCAAGCGGGCGAGTCTGCCGTCGTCGTGCTGCGTCTGGTCCTCGTCCGTGACTTCGGTCAACCGGTACCAGTACAGAGCCGTACGTTCGTCCGGGCCGAGGGCGAGGGCATCGGCGAGACGCGTGAGTGTGTCCAGGGTGAGCGGGACCTGGGCCCCGCTCTCCAGAGCGCGGTACCAGCGCTCACTGACGCCCATGCGACAGGCGACTTCCTTCTGCGGCAGGGACTTCGCGCGGCCGAGCTTCGCGCCGGCCTCCGCGCGCCAGGCGCGCAGTAGCGCCGGAAGATCGGCGAATTCCAGTTGGAATTCCGTCGGTTCGGAATGCACGGGTCCAGATATGTCCGGTCCGTCAGCTTCCATCGTGTATGCCCCCGTTCATGTTACTCAATCGGACCCGACGTCAGGCGGAGCGTCATCGGCTCCTGGTGACGTGAGCGCGCTTGAAGTCTCGCCCCTACACGGACGTTCAACCGTCCACGAGAACACGACAGAGAAGACAATCAAGTGAAGGGAAGCCTCTTGCCATGGGGAACATCACCTGTGCGCGCATACCGGGTGGCCGACGTGTGGTCGTTACCGGTCTCGGTGCGATCACCCCGCTGGGACGCGGCACCGACACCCTCTGGGAGGGGCTGAACGCGGGCCGGTGCGGCATCCGTCCGCTGGACGCACCCGAGTTCGCCGACCATCCGATCCGCATCGGGGGCACCGTTCCCGACGACCCGGCGCAGCTTTTGCCCAAGCCGCAGGCGCGGCGCATGAACCGGGCCGCCCAGTTCGCGCTGCTGGCGGCCCGCGAGGCCTGGCAGGATGCCGGGTTCGCCCCGGGCGGCACCCAGGACAGCGGTCTGGACCCCGACCGGGTCGGGGTCAGCCTCGGCACCATCATCGGCGGCGCCTCGGTGCTCGTCGACGGGGACAGGCGGCTGCGGGACAAGGGCGTGCGGTACGTCCCACCGCTCACCGCGCCCATGACGGTCCCCTCCCAGGCGGCCTCACAGGTCTCGCTCGACCTGCATGTCACCGGGGAGGCCCGCACCGTGGTCAGTGCCTGCGCGTCCGGCACCGAGGCCATCGGGCAGGCCATCGACCGCATCCGGTACGGCCATGTGGACATCGCGCTCGCCGGTGGAGCGGAGGCCGCCGTGACGCCCGAGGTCATGGCCGCGTTCACCGCGATGCGCGCCCTGTCGGCCCGCAACGACGAACCCGGGGGCGCGTCCCGCCCGTTCGCCAAGGACCGGGAGGGCTTCGTCAACAGTGAGGGGGCGGGCGTGCTGGTGCTGGAGTCGGAGGAGCACGCGCTGGCCCGGGGCGCCCGGATCTACTGCGAGGCCGCGGGCTGGGGTCTGTCAGCAGACGCCTACCACCTGGCCGCGCCGGATCCGACCGGCCGCGGAATCGCGGCCGCGGTGCGGCGGGCGGTCACGAACGCGGGCGCCGAAGTCACCGACGTGGCGCACATCAACGCGCACGCCACGGCGACCGTGGAGGGCGACCTCGCGGAGGCGGCCGCGCTGCGCACCGTCTTCGGCACCGAGGACGGCGTCGTACCGGTTCCGGTCACGGCACTCAAGGGGAGCCTGGGGCACCTGCAGGGAGCGGCGGGTGGCGTGGAGGCGGTGGCGACGGTCCTCACCCTGCATCACGCGGTGATTCCGCCGACCATCAGCTGCGACAACCTCGATGACGCGATCCCGCTCGACGTGGTCAGGAACGTCGCCCGCCCCCTGCCCGAACACGGCGACCTGGCCCTGAGCAACTCCTTCGGCTTCGGTGGCCACAACGCGGTGTTGGCACTGCGCCGGCGCTGAGCTCCGATTCCGCGTCCTGGCACTGCGGCCGGTTCCACACCGGGTGGACGGCGGGCGGGCAGGAAGCACCCTGTCCCGCGCGCGTCCACGGCGAGAGGGCCCTCCGGCAGCCGCCGTCACGCCTGCGGAACGCGGCCCATGAACGAGTCGCCCTCTGGGACGTCCGCTCTCGGTCGTGCGGGCGGCGGCCGCCACCGTCGGCGCGGTCATGCCCCCGCTCCAGGGTGTCTCACGTCTCCGGTTCCGCGGCCTCCCACGGCGTACGGCGGTCGCGGATCCCCTGGGTGGACAGCGGCAGCGAGGTGGGGCCGCGCAGGACGACATGGGGCCGGTAGCCCGGCGGCCCGGCGGTGAGCCGGGGCGCCACGACCCGCTGGGCGAACCGGGTGAAGGCCAGTTCGGCCTCCAGCCGGCCCAGCGGCGCACCGAGGCAGTAGTGCGGGCCCAGTCCGAAGGACAGATGCTGCGGCCCCTCGGCCCGCGTCGTGTCGAAGGCGTGCGGGCAGCCGCCGAACACGGCACCGTCCCGGTTCGCTCCGGCCAGGAGCAGCACCATGGTCGTGCCGCGCGGGACGGGTGTGCCCCGCACCTCCATGTCCTCGCGGGCGTGCCGATGCACGAGCTGGAGTGGCGGCTGGAGCCGCAGCATCTCCTCGACCACGGCGGGCGCCGCCGTGCCGGGGTCGTCGCGCAACGCGGCCAGGGTCTCGGGCCGGTCCAGCAGGGCCAGTAGACCGTTCGCGATGAGGCTGACCGTCGTCTCGTGCCCTGCGTTCAGCAGCAGCCGGCAGGTGGTGACGACCTCCTCGTCGGTGAGAGGTTCGCCGTCGGTCTGCGCCGCCAGCAGCCGAGACATCATGTCGTCGCGCGGCCGGGCCCGCCGCTCGGCCGCCAACCTGCTGAAGAACTCGGTGAGTTCGGCCTCGGCCCGCCGTCGCCGGGCCAGGCCGGGCGCGGGCACTCCGAGGAACGCGAGATAGGGGTCGACCGCCTGGCCGAGCAGCGAGGAACGGGTGCGATACCACTCGCGTTCACCGGTGCCGATGCCCAGGACCCGACAGATCACCGTCACGGGCAGCGGGGACGCGAGGTCCGCGACGCCGTCCAGCCGGCCCCTGGCCGCCGCCTCGTCCAGCAGGTCGTCGATCAGCTCCCGGATCATCGGGGTCAGTCGTCGTACGGCCCGAGGCGTGAAGTCGGGAGCGGCGAGCCGGCGCAGCGCGGTATGCCGGGGTGGGTCCATGAACAGGAAGGACGGCAGCTCCGCCGGAGGACTCGGCGTCCTGTTGCCGTCGGCCGGCCCCGTCTGCCGGAAGAGCAGGGAGTGCCGGCGGTCGTTGCTCGCCCGCGGATCCCGCAGGACCTCCCGGCAGGCCGCGTGCGACGCGAACACGACCACGGGCCGCCCCCGCACCCATACGGGCTCCGCGACCCGGACCTGCTCGTACAGCGGATACGGATCGGCCCGCACCTCCGCGTCAAGGATCCGCCGCAGCACCCACTCGGCATCGTCTCGCGTCCCCGCCGCTCCTGAGACGCGGTTCACCGTTCCCCCTCGAACCGCCGCACTGCCCAGTCCCCCGGGACCAGCCCGCGCCGCGCGGCCAGGTCGCCGAAGCGGCTTATCGCGCGCAGCCCGTCCGCGTCCAGGCCGAAGCGCAGCGTCCGGTAGTACGACAGCAGTTGGGCGGCGGTGAACGTGCCCGCGGCCTCGGCGGACACCTGCTCCAGCTCCGCCAGCCCCCGGTCGCGGGCCGACAGCAGGGCCCGGCGCACGGCGGCGACCCTGTGCGGCTGCCGCTCGGCATACTCCCGGCGGACGGCCCAGACGGCGAACACCGTGGGCAGCCCGGTCCACTCGGTCCACAGCGCCGCGGTGTCGTGGACGACCGACGGCTCACCGTCCGGGAGGCCGTCGAAGTGAACCCGCAACGCCGGATCACCGATGACGACGGCCGCCTCCGCCCCGCGCAGCAGGGCCGACGGGTCGGGCGGCCCGGTGAAGTAGCGGGGCGCCAGCCCGAACCGCTCCTCGAGCAGGAACCGCGCCAACAGCACCGTCGTACGACTCGTGGACGTCAGTCCGACCCGCGGCGCGGCGAGTTCCTCGAGCGGGCGACGGCTGACGATGTTGCAGGACATGACGGGACCGTCGGCCGCGATGGCGAGCCCCGGGAGCAGCAGCAGGTCCTCGGTGTGCCGCAGGTAGTCGGCGAGGCTGATCGGGCCGAGGTCCAGCCGCCCGGCGACCAGGTCCGCGCCGACCGACTCCGGCGAGTCCGAGACGAGGTCCAGCCCGGCGAGAAGCTCCGAGCGCTCCAAACCCCAGAGGAGCGGGCGGCAGTTGAGGAAGGAGATGAGCCCGACGCGGGGTGGCCGCCGTTCGACGGCCGTGCCCGGGCGTGCGGTGGTGAGCCGCGTGGATGGCATGGACACGGCGCTCCCAGCGGGTGTCGGTGCGGACGAAGGACAGCGTGCGGTGCCGATGGTCACCCGAGCGCAGCCGGCTGCTTGTGACCCCATGCCTGGACGAGCGCGGGCGCCAGATCCCAGAAGGTGTCGTCGCGCAGCAGACCGTAGAACTCGTCGAGTTCGTACGGCGTCACATATCCGCCCGCGATCAACTGCTCCCTCGACATGTCCACCGTCAGCCGCCAGAAGTCCGCGAGCGGCGTTCCGCCCCGAAGGTTCTGCGTGACCGTGTTCGCCCCTACATCGCGATAGCCGTAACCGAGGAACGAGCCCGGCTGGGACCGTGCCCACCAGCTGTCCGTGCCGAGCGTCCCGCAGATGAGGTTGCTCCAGCGCTGCATCACCTTGCGGTATGTGTCGTTCGGCGAACTCTCGACAGGGAACCAGCAGAACGACTCGATCAGCACGAACCCGCCGGGCCGCAGCCACCGCAGCATCCGGCGCATGACCTCCTCCCGTTGCGGAAGGTGGCTGAGCACCAGCCGGGCGTGGATGACGTCGAACGAGCCGTCCGGGAACGGGTCGGTGGTGACGTCGTGCACCAGCCGACGCAGCCGCGGCTCCGGCACCCGGTCGAGCAGCGTCAGATCGAGGTCGGTGGCGACCACCTCGCCGTCCGTCGCCTTGCCGCACAGCCACTGGGCGACCGACCCGGAACCGGCACCCACTTCCAGACAGCGGGCATCCCTGGCCACGCCCAGCGCGTCCATCGTGCGGGTGCACAGCGGATCGAAGACCTCGGCGAGCAGACGCAGCCGTATTTCCTCGTCCCGATCGAGAGTGAACAGGCTCTCGCCGTACTTCTCCATTGCGGGTCTCCCGAAATCGTCGGTGTCCGTGGCGCCTTCAGCAGCCAAACACGACGACGGCCGCCGTACTAAGGGCCCGACCGCGTACTGACAGCATGCTGCCAACCCGACGCATCGGGAATTCGCACCCCGGAAACAGGGCCCCCGAACCACGGGGTGCGCTGTTTCTCGGCGGATACCGCCCCAGGCACCCCCGGCGAGACGCGCCGCCCGCGGAAACATGCGGATCCGACCCATGCTCCCCGTCGCCGACGACCGGGCCGAGGGAACCGCCGCGGGCCCGGTGCAGGATGGGACCGGGCCGTCGTCATGGAGATCACGGAGGCCACCTGGACGCCGCACACTCCGTCCGTGTCCGTGTCCGTGTCCGTCACGGCGCGCTCGACTGGTCCCTCGCCACCGCAAAAACTCACGAATCCTCACCTCGACCACGGCACCCGCTGGAGCGCATCGTCGCCGAAGAACAGGAAAGGGAGGAAGGAGGGAACGATGCGGTGGCCCGACCGGATTCGTTTGTCCCCCGGGTACGACAGAGGCCCATTCGCGATCAAGCGAATGGGCCTCTGACCTGCTGTCGGGGTGGCGGGATTTGAACCCACGACCTCTTCGTCCCGAACGCGATTGGACCCCGTTGTGACTTCGGTTCGCGGCTACTGACCTGCACGCTCGGCTCCGGCGGCGTCCACTACAGTCCGGGACTGTCTTCTTCCGGCCGCTTTGTTTGGCCCCCCGTTTGGCCCCCCGGTCGGCACGTACTTGTGCCGGAGAATGAGCTGGTCCAGGGCGCATTTGCAGGACTCAACGCGACGACTCGGAGCCGAGGTCGTCAAACGAGAGTTGGCGATGCTGCTCCAACTCACCCTGAGGGGAGGGAAGGCGCCAAGGCTTCCAGTGCCACTGGCCGTAGACGACGACGCCCGAGGGCAACTCCACTCCGACCCGCAAGCGAGCACCACGCGGGGCCAATGTCCTCAGGTGGGTATCCGGAAGAAGCAGATTCCATCGGACCCCGCCGAAGGCATCCACGACCGCGTCAGATGCTTCGGCGATAGACGGGGACCAGGTGTATTCGTCCCATCCCCTGCGATCAGAACGGGGGTTGAGCAGCCGGTGAAGACGGCTCTGACGAAACTGCACCAGCGGCTTTGAGAGCTTCACCGCTGTCTGGCCGTGGTTGCGGATCTGAATTATGAGGTGGCAGCTAGTGGTTTCCCCACTGGCATGAAACCTGGTCACCTCCTCGAAGAAGTGCCTCACCCTCAACCGGGGTCTCACTCTGAGGAACGTGGCGTAGGAGATTGCCATGCTGGTAGCGGTGAAGGCGGCACTGGCCCCCGCGATGATCCGGGCGACGTTGTCGGACATGGGGCAAGACTGCCCGGATTCAGCGGGGCATGAATCCGGGCTTCTGCTCGGCAAGAGAGTGAAGGCGCGCCAGGTAGCCCTGCGCCGCGGGCTCGGAGCTGTACCGCCGCCGCATCTCGGCGGCAAGTTCCCGGCTGGTCATGATGAGCGACGGCACCGACTGCCGGTCGCCTTCGAGGGCCCGTTCACCCATGAGGAGTGCCTGTTCCAAGTCGCCCTCACGCGCCGCCGTTACGCCCAGCGTGACGCGGGCTTCAGCGTTGCGCATGGGCGAGCGTTCGATGCCGTCGAAGTCCGTTCCTGCCCTCAGTACCTCTTCGGCGAGCGTGCGCGCGAGCTTGTCCTCACCGACCAGTCGATAGCAGTCCATCGCGTAGAAGTCGAACTTGGCCGGGTCCACTACGAAGTGGTTGTCCAGGTTCTCCGGGTACGGCATCCCTTCAAGGATTCGCCGCCCCTTGTCCAAGGCGACCTCGACTTGCCGGCGGTCTCCGAGCCGCGCCCACGCCTTTGCTTCCTGGGCAGCAAGCTGCACGGCCACCCCGTGGTGCGCTGCTGTCTCGGCTCCGGCCCGCGCTGCCGCGATGACGCCGCGGTAGTCGCCGGTCGTGAGAGCGAACCATGCCCGCATCTCGTGGGCCCATCCGGCAACCTCTGCATGGTCTGCCTCGGTCGCGAGGGAGAGTGCAGCTTGTCGCGTCGATTCGGCCGCGTGCCGGTCGCCCGTGTCGTACTCGACACAGCCGACAAGCAGCGCGAGCCAACCGGACAGTGCGAGAACCTCGCGGTGCTGCGCGAGCGTGAGGCTCTTCGTATGGAGTTCAACGACGCGGCGCAGCCACTGCCGCCCCTCGATGAGAAGCTGCTCGCTCGGCATGAACGGGTACTCCGACGCGAGCCGGTCCGCCGTGATCCGCAAGGCATCAAGCGTGGCGTTGTCAACGTCGGACCGGTTGAGGCGGCTCACGATCTCCAGCGTTTCCATGCCGGACGCAGCCAGAATCTCCGTGTCCCCGTCTCGCCGGGCAGGCGCCGGGAAGAGCGCGTGCGTCACGGTACCGAAGACGGCCGCGATGATCGGTTGGTAGAAGTCGTTCGGCATTTGGCCTGACTCCCAGCGCTTCCACTGGCGAATCATGCTTTCTTCCGCGGGCAGCTCTGTCGGAGCGTGCCCCCGCAGTGCCCTCACGGCGTCACGCTGCGACCAATCGCGGGCCGCTCGTTCGGCAGCGATACGCCGCGCCCATGCGGGCCTGTCGTCGTTCATGCGCCCTCCTCCGAGTGCCTGCTCTGAGTCTCGCGCGTGAGGCGGGGGGACAGGGAAGGTGACAGGCGGGTGTCACCTGACATGTCCCCTCCTCCGATCTTCCGTCCCCTGGCTGTCACTTACCTCTCAACTCCCGTTCCGCGCATGCTGGTTGCAGATCAAGCACCACCCGGCACGGAGCGGCTTTCGAGCGCTTCGAGCCTGCCGCGAAGTTCCGAGACTTGGGAGGTGAGATGTTCGAGCTGACGCAGGACTTCGGGAAGGTCGACACCCGCGTCGGCTTCGCTGGCTTCGGTGGACTGCTCCGGATCGCGGGCGTAGCTGCCGCGCGACGTGGTCAGGATGAGCCCGTCCTCGCGGAGGATCGCAAGGGCGCGCTGCACCGTCATTCCCGAGATCTTGAACCGTGTGGCCAAGTCTCGCACGGAACCCACGTGGGCCCCCGGCTTGATGTCGCCACGCAAGATCTCCTGCCGCAGAATGTCGGCCGCCTGCTCGGATTCCGGTCTGGGGTCGTCTTTCGAGATTTCAGCGCTCATCACGCCATCGAGCGTACCCACCCCTAGTACGACCTAGCACGAATCTTCGCGGCCCTCTTGCGCCGTGGTACGTGCTAGTACACGCTGTTACATGTCAGCACGGCAAGCCCGAAAGGGCTTCGCCGGACTGCGCCTGCAAGTGCTTGACCTGCAAGACCGCACGACCAGGAGCCCCGCATTGGACGGGGGGAGGCGACCCGGCGCCTTGTCATTAACCGGAGGGCTTAGACCGAAAGGTCACGTCTCCATACGCCTACTTCGAGGCCGGACAGCTCTACCTGACACGGGAGCGCGGTCGCGATGAAGGAGACATGCACTACCGCCCCGATGGTCGTAGGCCGGGTTCGACTCCCGGTCGGGGCGCTGCGGGACGGCCGCCGTCTCACCACCTCACTGCCGCGGCCGTCTCGCCTTCGCGCACTTCAGGTCCCACTCCAACAACCTGGGAGCATCCCCATGACCGAGCGCACCTTTGACTCGAAGACCTCCGGCCCGATCGTGCTGGGCCTGTCGCTGCCCGTCGGCAACGTCCACGTGCAGGTGCTCAACAGCATCACGACCGCCCGCATCACGCTGCACACCGAGGACAGCACGGGGCCCGCGGCCGACGCGGTCAACCAGGCCCGCACCCACCAGGACGGGCAGGCGCTGGCCATCGAGGTTCCGGAGATGCCGGGCAACGTGATGGTGCAGAGCATCCGAGGCAACCGCATCGTGCAGAGCGTCGGCACGGTCTACGGCTCGATGACCGGCGTGACCATCATCAACGGCCGCGTCGTCTCCGGCGGGATGAGTAACGCCCAGACGGTCAGCCCGATCACGGCCACGGTCATGCTGCCCGCCGGGTCGTCCCTCGCCGTGGTTGCCACCTCCGCGGATGCGTTCGTGTCCGGCTACATCGAGCGCATGGAGTTCCGCTCCGTCTCCGGCGACCTGGACGCCGACGGAGTTCGGCAGCTCACCGCCAACACCACCTCGGGAGACATCAACGTCGGCCGGGTCACCGAGCAGGTGACCGCGCAGTCCGTGTCCGGTGACATCGAGGTAGGGCTGTACGACGGCCGCACCGCCACCCTGAACACCACCTCCGGAGACATCGAGGTGCAGGCGACCGGTGCCGCATCCGGGCACGTGAGCGCGCGCAGCGTCTCCGGTGACGTCCGCATCTCCGGCGCCCGCCACCTCAGCGTGTCCGCCGACAGCGTCTCTGGCCGCGTCCGCAACCGCTGATCTCTCGCACTTCCGCCCCGATGGTCGCAGGCCGGGTTCGACTCCCGGTCGGGGCACTTTCCCCTGCCGTGTTGCGGCTCGGGTTCTTCCGGAGTAGTCGCCGTCTCACCAAACGCCTGCGGCTCTCCGGCTCCGTGTCCCTCCCACTTCAGGAGCTGTCATGCGTACGTACATCGGCCACCAACAGGCCGTCTCTGCCGCGGACTTCGCGGAGCTGGCGCTCGGCACCCCGGTTGAGCTGTGGCTCGGGGTCGAGGGCGAGACGGACGAAGAGCGCGCAGCCCGCGAGGACGCGGCGCGCGACATCCTCGCCGACGACCCCGGCCTTCCCGACGACCTGATCCGCATCGCCGCGCAGGTCATTGAGGAGAACCCGGACCTGTTCGACGTCACGCCCCTTACCCGCCCCGCCCGGCGCCGCCGCGCGGCACGCAAGGGGGTGGCCGCATGAGTGCCCAGGACACCATGCTTGCCGCCGCTCACGCGGAGGTGAAGGCGGAGATCGCACGGACCGACACTAAGACCGGTCTCCTGCTCGCGTTCGTCGGTGCGGTCCTCGCCGGATCGTGGACAGTCGCCAAGGACATGCCGCTGAACCTCCCCGCCTGCATCGTGGGCGGTCTCGGGATGGCTCTGTTGGTTGCGGCGGCCGGTCTGCTGTTGCGGTCGGTGCGCCCGAACCTTGGCGGCCGTCACGGCTTCCCGCTGTGGGCCACGCTCACCGCGGACGAGATCACCGCCACCCTGACTAACGACCGGGCCGCGGACATTGCGGTCCTGTCCCGCATCGCCGTGGCCAAGTTCACCGGCCTGAAGCGCGCGGTCGACCTGACCTGTGCGGGCGGCGCGCTGCTCATCATCGCGGCCCTGATCACGGCGGGAGGTGCGGCATGAGCACCCACTCTGCACCCCAGATGCCCGCCCCCGGGGTACCGCCACTGACAAAGCCTGAGATGGGGCTCGCCGGTATCGGCGCGCTCGCCGCGGCCGGAGTCGGTGCGCTCGGTCTGATCTCCTCCTTCGACGCCGTGTCCGAGGCTGCGGCCCGTTGGGGCTTCAGCGAGGCGTGGATGCTGCCGGTCGGTATCGACGTGGCTATCCCGGTGTTCACCGTGGCCAACCTGCTGTTGATCCGGATGGACATGGCGCTCGCCTGGGTGCGGTTCGTGCCCTGGGTGCTCACCCTGATCACCTGCGGGCTGAACATCGCGGCCGGACACGACGTGTGGGCCAAGGTCGCGCACGGCACCATGCCGCTGCTGTGGGTGGTTTTCTCCGAGATCGGCGCGCACATCTACGCCGTCCGCATCGGCGCGGCCACCGGCCGCCGCATGGAAAAGATCCGATTCTCTCGCTGGCTGCTGGCCTTCCCCTCCACCTTCGCGCTGTGGCGCCGGATGACGTTGTGGGAGGTCACCTCCTACTCGGAGGCGCTGGCGCGGGAGAAGGAACGGCAGTTGGCCCGCGCGGACCTGCGCGAGCGCTACGGCCGCAAGTGGCGCTCGAAGACTCCGCGGCGCGAGCGCGTGATGCTGCGCATGGGCGAACTCGCCCCCGCCACCGAGCAGGAGACGCCCGCGCCGCCCCCGGTGGAGAATCCGCCGGCACGCCCGGCTGAGCCCAAGCCGCGTCCGCGTCGCCGGACGACCACCAAGGCCAAGGGCACGGCTCAGCGCACCTTCGAGGAGGCGCTGACCGAGGCGCGCACGGTCACCGCTGAGTGGACCGAGGCGGAGCTGACCGCGGACCGTCTGCGCACCACGCTGCATGTCTCGCAGGCCAACGCCCGCAAGTTGCGGGAGCAGTTGAAGGGCGAGCGCGTCGACGGCCGTCCGCTGCACGCGGTCGACGAAAACGCCGTTACCGATTCGCGTCAGGATGACGCATCGGCTGAGGCTGCCTGATGTTCGCCAAGTGCTTCGACCCGACCGGCGCGAGGCACGGACTGCCCACCTACCCGTGGCGCTACGCCCCCGACGGGCTCGCCACAAAACGGCAGTTACGGGCCCGCGGCTTACGGCCCGGTGGGCAGTCCATCGCGGCGCAGATCATGCGCCCGCGCTACAGGCGCGGCCCGCTGGTCGCCTACCTCTACCGCGTCGACCGCGCCAAGCCCGTCCGGCCGATGACGCCGGGCAAGTGGGCCGCGCTCGCCAAGGCGAACCGTGCCCGCCGCACGTGCCCCGCCTGCCGACAGGACGCCGGATACGTCATCCCCACGTCGCTCGGCATGTGCGTGCCCTGCGCCTACCCCGAGGAACAGCGCGCCGCCTGACCTGCACATCACGATCCGGCGGGGCCCGTCCGCCCACCTCCTACAGCGACGGCCGGGCCCCGCCTTTCCTCCCCTTGGAAGGGACGTTCAGTGAAGCACCCCGACGACGACAACGAACTGTTCAACCGACTCGAAGCGGAGATGAGTGCCGACTCCGGGGGCGAGGTAGTCGACCTCGACAAGGCGCGGTCGGCCCGTACCGAGTCGGCCGACCCGACCGCCCGACCCGACTCCGACCCGTCGGCCGACTCCGAGACCGGTCGGTCGGGTGCCGAGTCGGGCGACCCGACCGCGCGCGTGATGGTCGACCTGCCGACCCCGACGGCCACCGGTCCGGGCTACCTCGGTCGGCTACTCGGTGCCCAGCGCCGTGCGGTCGTTCCCGTGTGGCTGCGGTCGGTGGCGGAACTGCGGACTGCCACGGCGTGGGTGGCCCGTCACTACGCCCACGCTGCCGGGTATCACGCGCTGCGTGCCCCGGTCTACGCCGCCCGGCTCGCCCTGCAAGCCCCGACCGGCGCCGCCCGGTTCGTGGGCGGCACGATGCGTTGGGTGGCCGACCGAGAGGGCGAACCGGTCCGGCTCGCCGCGGTCCGGCGTGAGGACGCCGCGGAGTACCTGAAGCTGTCGCGGCAGCGCGATGGACGGGTCCGACTGCGCACCCTCGTTGCCGTGCTCGCCATGTTCGTCGGGCTCGGCTCCGCGCTCGCCATCTACGTGCTGGCCCCCGACTGGCTTCAGGCGGTGTCGGTGAGCGCGGTCGTCATGGCGCTC
This sequence comes from Streptomyces sp. NPDC048523, assembly GCF_043199815.1. Lineage (NCBI taxonomy): Bacteria > Bacillati > Actinomycetota > Actinomycetes > Kitasatosporales > Streptomycetaceae > Streptomyces > Streptomyces sp. NPDC048523. The sequence continues at coordinate 624,354 of NZ_JBICWQ010000005.1, forward strand.
GGGTTCGCCGGACGCCGCGCGGATGCCCCGGTCATCCACCGCGCCGTGGAACTGCCCAAGGCGGTCAAGCTCACCAGTGACATCGTGCTGCGGGCGCTGGGTGCTCTCGGTATCCCCGCCATCAACCAGGCGCAGGCCAAGGGGCGCGACGGGTTCGAGTTCACCGCCCCGATCACCCGTGACGGCCCCGGATGGCGCGCGGAGGGCAACCTCCCGTACGGCGTCACGGTGACCGACGTCATTGAGCGTCGCGACCGGCTCGCTTCCGGCCTGCGCCGCCCGCTCGGGTGCGTGTGGCCCGAGGCGGTACCGGATGAGCACACCGGTCACCTCGTGCTGTGGGTGGGGGATCAGGACATGTCTCGCGCCAAGCAGCCCAAGTGGCCGCTGCTCAAGTCGGGTTCGGTGGACCTGTTCAAGCCGGTCGCCTACGGCACTGACCAGCGTGGACGCTGGGTCGAAGCGACGCTGATGTACATCGCGGGCGTCATCGGCGCCATCCCGCGCATGGGCAAGACCTTCCTGCTCAGGCTCCTGCTGCTCATCGCTGCGCTGGACCCGCGCGCGGAGCTGCACACCTACGACATGAAGGGCACGGGCGACCTGGACCCGGTCGGTGACGCCGTCTCCCACCGCCACGCCGCGGGCGACGATGACGAGTCCATCGAGTACTGCCTGAACGACTTCCGGGCACTGCGCGAGGAACTGCGGCGCCGTACCAAGGTGATCCGCTCGCTTCCGCGGGATGTCTGCCCGGAGTCGAAGGTGACCAGCACTCTCGCCGACAAGCGCTCCCTGGGTCTGCACCCGATCGTGATCGGAGTGGATGAGTGCCAGGTCCTGTTCGAGCACCCCGAGCACGCCAAGGAGTTCGAGGAGATCGCAACCGACCTGGTCAAGCGCGGTCCGGCCACCGGCATCGTGCTGCTGCTCGCCACGCAGCGCCCGGACGCCAAGGCGCTGCCCACCGGCATCAGCGCGAACGCGTCGGCGCGTTGGTGCCTGAAGGTCATGGGTCAGCTCGAAAACGACATGGTGCTCGGCACGTCCGCGTACAAGCGGGGCGTGCGGGCGACCATGTTCGCCTGGGGTGACAAGGGCATTCACTACTTCGTCGGTGAAGGCTCCGACGCCCGGATCGTGCGCTCCGTCTACATCGACGGCCAGGGCGCCGAAGCCATCGGCGCCCGCGCCCGCCGCCTGCGCGAGGAAGCGGGCACGCTGTCCGGGCACGCGCTCGGGGAGGCACCCGAGCCGGTCACCAGCGCGTATGACCTGCTGCGCGACATTCTCGCCGTTGTGCCGGCCGATGAGCCCAAGGTGTGGTCCGAGACCGTCGTCGCCCGGCTCGCAGAGCTGCGCGAGGAGGTCTACGACGGCTGGGACCCCGAGGGACTGGCCGCGGCCCTGAAGCCGCACGGCGTCTCCACGATCCAGGTGGGCCGCCGGGTCAAGGGCAAGGTCGTCAACCGGCGCGGCATCGACCGCTCCCACATCGTCGCCGCGATTGCGGAGCGTGACGGAAAGCGGGACGCGGGCTGACTGTCCGGGGCCGCTAGCGCTAGCGGCACACCCCGCTAACGTTAGCGGCCCCGCTAGCGCCCCAAACCTGCTCTGATCAGGCCGCTAGCGGATAGCGGCCCACCTGCGGAAACCCTTGAAACCCGCCTGGAAGGGCCCGTCATGACCCCTGTCCTGCTCGCTATCACCCTGATTCTTGGCGTAACGCTGTGTTACGTCGCCGTGTGCGCTGCCTCGCCGTTCGGCAACTGCCGCAAGTGCAACGGCTGGGGCTTCGCGATGAAGACCGACCGCAAGGGCCGCATGAAGCGCGGCAAGGACTGCCGCCGCTGCAAGGCCACCGGCAAGCGCATACGCGTCGGCCGCTGGCTCTACAACCGCTGGGCCCGCATCTACCGCGCCGGTACGAACACCCCCTGACTGGAAGGCTCCCGATGATCCTGAACATCTCCGCCGTCCTGCTGTTCGGCGCCGCATCCGCCCTCGCCGTCAAGACCAAGTCCGCCGGAGGGGGTTCGGCCATCGTGCTGTTCCTGTTCGGGTTCTTCGTCGCCGGGACCGGCGCGTACGAGCCCATCCACAACCTCGTGCAGGCGTCCGCCGACGCCCTGTCCGCCCTCGGCAACTGAAGGAGGCTCGCTGTGCACGAACACGCCAACCTCGTACCCGGCCGTCGTGAGGCGACCGTGGAAGTCCACCGGCCCACTCCGCTCGCCCCGATGCCGTCGGCGCCGGTCGTACCGATGCAGCCGGGCACGATCCCGGCTGTGACGAGCGTCGTCCTGCCGGACGGCCGTGTCGTCACCGGCTACACCCTCGAACCCATCAAGCCCGAACCCGTTGCGGTCAAGCCGCCCGTCTCCCGCGCGGCGGTGAACATCGCCCTCGGGGGCATCGGGTTCGGCGCGGTGTGCGGCGGGCTGTTCCTGCTGACCGCGTTCATCACCGCGCTGACCGCGCTCATCACTCAGCTCATCACCCTCGCCGCCGTCATCTTCGGCGGCTGGGTCGCCGTACAGGTCTTCAGCGCGAGCGGCCACGGCAGCGGGACCACGGTCAACATCCGCAAGGCCGTCTTCAAGCGCAACCACTTCCACGGCTAGCTACGCCCGAGGCGGGCGCCGTCTCACCACAAGCCTGCGCCCGCCCCGGTTCTCCAGTCCCTCCAAGAGAGCAGGAGACATCCAGCATGACCCAACGAGCGTCATTCGGCGAGGGCCGTCCGGCCCATGCCATCCCATCGAGCGTGACGGGGGTGACGGCATGAACCGTCACCTCCTGTTCGCCGCCCTGGATGCCGCGGAGCGAGGATGGGCCGTCCTCCCGCTGCGTCCCGGCGACAAGCGTCCGGCCCTGCATGGTGAGGACGTCTGCCCCGGCATCGGGGACTGCGCGGGCGGTCACCGCAAGTGGGAAGAGCGCGCCACCATCGACCCGGACCGCATCCGCCGCGCGTGGGGCGACCTGCCGTTCAACGTCGGCATCGCGACCGGCCCGTCCGGGCTGGTCGTCGTCGACCTCGACATGCCCAAGCGGAAGAGCGGTACGGACACGCCTAACGGCGTGACGACCTTCACGGCGCTCTGCGAGCGCGCCGGGCACGCCGTCCCCACCACCCGTACGGTGCGGACCGCGAGCGGTGGGGTCCACCTGTACTTCACCGCCCCGTCCGGCATCCGGCTCGGCAACACTGCCGGACGGCTCGGCAAGCGCATCGACACCCGCGCGTGGGGTGGTTACGTCGTTGCACCCGGCAGCCTCACCCCCACGGGCGCCTACGCGGTCGTCAACGACACGCCGCCCGCACCCCTGCCCGATTGGCTGTACGCCTGCCTGACGGTCCGTCAGACTTCGCGGGCACTAACGGCTGCACCATCGTCCGTACGGGCGTCCAGCTACGCCGCAGCGGGCCTGAACGCGGAAACCGCGTCTGTGCGACAGGCCCCGGAGGGCGAGCGCAACGCCACGTTGCTGCGGGCGGCGCGAGCCTTGGGGCGGTTCATCGCGTGGGGCGACCTTCCCAGGGAGCAGGTTGAGGAGGCTCTTCAGTGGGCGGGGGAGCAGGCCGGTCTGTCACCGCGGTCGTGTGAAGCGACCATTCGCAGCGGTCTGAACTGGTCGATTGCCCGCAACGGTCAGGGGAGGGCGGCATGAGCACCCCGCCCCGCCATGCACTGAAGAGCCTTCCCGCCACCCCGACCGGTCCGGGTGCCGCCGCACAAGCCGCACCCGGTCCGGCCGTGGGCGAGCCGAAAGGCGCCGCCCGCAAGGGCGTCCGAAGTGCTCTTCGTCCTGACCCGCGCCGGGGTGATGGCCGGTACCCGATCGCGTGGCTGTGCATCTGCGCTCCCCTCGGCGCCGTGCCTACCGCCACCTCGAAGTGCCTGTGCGGCAGGGACCGCAGCGCCGTCGGTCACACGAAGGTGCTCGCCCTGATCGAAGACCACACCGCCCACCGCGACGTATGCCCGCTCCGCACCAACCAGGAAGGGAGGCAGGCGGCATGAGCGCCAACCCGCCGGCACCCGCCATGGACGGCTCCGCACTGCTCGATGAGGTGGAAGCCTTCCACCGACGCTTCAACATCTTCCCGCTCGAAGCCGCGTACGTCGCCGTGACGCTGTGGGACGCACACGCGCACCTGCTCGACTGCTTTGACTCCACACCGCGGCTCGCGTTCCTGTCGCCGGAGCCGGGTTCGGGCAAGTCCCGCGCGTTGGAGATCGTAGAAACCCTCGTGCCGCAACCGATGGTGGCGGTCAACGCCTCGGCCTCCGCGCTCTTCCGTGCGGTGTCCGGGATGGAGGGACGGCCGACCATCCTGTTCGACGAGATCGACACTGTCTTTGGCCCCAAGGCCGGGGAGAACGAACAGCTCCGCGGGTTCCTGAACGCTGGGCACCGCCGCTCCGGCGTCATGTGGCGCTGCGTGGGCGACGGCTCCAATCAGCAGGTACAGGAGTTCCCGTCGTTCTGCGGGGTCGCGGTCGCCGGTCTCGGCTCGCTGCCGGACACGATCCTGACCCGCTCGGTCATCGTCCGCATGCGCCGCCGGGCACCGAACGAGCGGGTTGAGCCGTTCCGGCAGCGCATCCACGAGAAGGAGGGCCACGCGCTGCGTGACCGGCTCGCCGCATGGGCACAGTCCGTGCGCCACCTGGTCGACGGGGTGTTCCCGGCACTGCCGGAGGGCATCAGCGACCGGCCCGCGGACGTGTGGGAACCCCTGCTCGCCATCGCGGACGCCGCGGGCGGCGCGTGGCCGGAGCGGGTCCGAACCGCGTGCATCGAGCTGGTGAATGCGGCCAAGACCAGCGACAAGGGCAGCATCGGCATCCGCCTGCTCACGGACCTGCGCGACTACGTGTTCAACGGCATCGACCGCCTGCCCACAGTCGCCATCCTCGACAGGCTGCACAGCCTCGAAGAGGCGCCGTGGGCGGACATGAGCGGCAAGCCGCTCGATGCCCGCGGGCTGTCTCGGATGCTGCGCGAGTACATGACCGCGGACAACACACCCATCGCGGCCCGCAACATCAAGGCAGGCGGGAGCGTCATGAAGGGCTACTACGCGAGCGATCTGCACGACGCGTGGCAGCGCTACTGCCCACCCCCCGCGGAAAGTGCGCTACTTCCGCTACCTCCGCTACCGGGCAGCTCAGAGGCGGTTTCTGGGTAGCGGCAAGCCGCTCCGCATCCGCTACCGCAACACCCCATCCGCTACCCGCCCCGCGGTCACGAACCCGGGGCCGGTAGCGGCTCCATCCGCTACCGCTACCCCTATCCGCTACCTGGATCATGTCCCTGACCAGGGAGGTAGCGGAGGTAGCGGAAGTAGCGGACCTGACAGGAAGGGGGCCACCGTCCCCGGAACCCTGCCGAGGAGGCACCGCCGCATGGCCACCGTTGCTGAACCTGCCGAACAGCTCCTATATCGCCCCGAAGAAGCGGCCAAGGCACTCAGGATCGGACGCTCCATGGTCTACGAGGAGATCCGCCTCGGACGCCTTCAGACCGTCCGCATCGGCCGCCGCCGACTCGTGCCGCCGGAGTACATCGCGCGGTACGTCGAACTCCTCAAGAGCGAGGCAGAAGCCACCGCCTGAATCACCTTCACCGCAGATCTACAGGGCCGCGTCCATCAGGGCGCGGCCCTGTCTTATGGAGGAACAACAGAACATGAGCGAGACCCCGAAGCGAGCCCAAAGGGCAGGCCACGGTGCGGACACGATCTATTGGGACCCCGCCAAGAAGAGCTATGTGGGAGCCGTGTCCCTGGGATTCGCCCCGAACGGCAAGCGCCGTCGACCGAAGGTGTACGGCAAGACGAAGACCGAAGTCCGCAACAAGATCCGAGACTTGAAGAAGGAGATGCAGACCGGCGTCAAGGCCCCGGCGAACTACACCGTGGCCGACGCGGTGAACGACTGGTTGGAGCGTGGACTCAAGGGTCGCGACGAGAAAGGCACCATCGGCAAGAACCGTTCGATGGCGAACAAGCACCTGATTCCGTTCATCGGCAAGGCCAAGCTGAAGGATCTCAGCGCGGACGATGTCGACGACTGGTTGGACGACAGGGCCGAATTCCTCGCGACGCGAAGCCTGCGCGACCTGCTTGCCATTCTGCGCCGCTCCGTCGCCCACGCTCAGCGCAGGGACAAGGCCGCGCGGAACGTCGCCCTGCTCGTCACCGCCCCGGAGGGGCGCCCCGGCCGACCGAGTAAGGCGCTGAACTTGGAGCAGGCGAAAGCGGTACTCATTGCCGCGCGCCCGTCACGGCTGTACGCCTACCTCGTGCTCTCACTGCTCAGCGGTGTACGCACGGAAGAGGCGCGGCCTCTCACCTGGGATCACGTTTTCCTGGAGCCGAAGGACGGGGCCCCGCCGCACGTCGCGGTGTGGCGCTCGGTCCGCAAGCACGGTGAGACCAAGACCAGGAAGAGCCGCCGGACCATCGCTCTGCCGAAGCAGGTGGTCGACGTCCTCGAAGAGCACATGCGATGGCAGAAGCAGGAGCGGGCATCGCGGGGGATGGAGTGGAGCCCGACCGGCCGCGTCTTCACGACCCGGAGCGGCGAACCACTCGACGCGGCCAACGTCCGGCGAGACTTCAAGGCCATCGTGAAGAAGGCCGGGCTGAAGCCTGAGTGGACCCCGCGGGAGCTCCGGCACAGCTTCGTGTCCCTGCTCTCCGACCATGGCATCCCGCTGGAACGCATCGCGCTCTTGGTCGGTCACAGCAGCCAGGCGACCACAGAGGCGGTCTACCGCAAGCAGCTCCGGCCGGTCATCACTGAGGGCGCCGAAGCGATGGACGACATCTTCGCCGAAGATCAGGAAGGGGAGGATGCGGAGGAGGAAGGAGAGGGCGACGCGGTGGCCTGACCGGATTCGTTTGGCCCCCTGTTTGGCCCCCCGGGCATGAAAGAGGCCACCTAGTAAATTTACTAGGTGGCCTCTGACCAGCGTCGGGGTGGCGGGATTTGAACCCACGACCTCTTCGTCCCGAACGAAGCGCGCTGCCAAGCTGCGCTACACCCCGATCGTCGCTGCTCATCGCGGCGACGTCGTTTACTTTAGCCCACCGGTGGCTGGAGACGAAATCCGGTTTTGCCGCGGTGGCGGGTGGGGTTCGGGCGGGCGTGGTCCAGGGCTACCAGGAGGATCGCGAGGGCGTAGAAGGAGAGGCCGAGGAGGAGGGCGTTGCCGAGGACGTTCTTGTAGCCGTGGAGGTCCACGTCCAGGAAGGGGTAGAGGTAGCGGACCGGGTTGCCCGGAGGGATCAGTTCGCCTCGGGTGAAGGAGAACAGCAGGTACGCCAGGGGGTACAGCAGCCACGTCGCCGCCTGGCGCAGGTGCAGGCGACGGCTTGGCGTCAGCAGGAGCCAGTCCGCCAGCGCCGCCGCGGGGATCGCCGTGTTCAGGAGGTGGGCGGTCACCGCGTGCCAGCCCGCCGGGTTCGCCGCCGCCCCCGTCAGGGAGAAGGGGCTTGCCGCGTTCGCCAGCAGCAGGTGGTGCACCAGGGCCGTGATCGTGACGTAGAGGAGGGCCGCGCCCGTCAGGGCGGACGGCAGGGGGCGGCGGGCGCTCCACGCCCTGCGGGCCGACAGCAGGAGCACCATCGCCAGCAGGATCGTGCTCTGGATCGAGAAATAGCTCAGAGTGCGGACCGCGCTGCTCAGGAGCAGTTCGACGGTCACGGCCCCCGCGGCCACCAGTGCCACCAGCACGCGGAAGGCGGCGGCCACGGGATGGCGTACGGGAGCCACCACCGCCGTGGCGGGGACGGGCGAGGGCAGGAAGGTGGGCATGCCCGGGAGGGCGGGGAGGTCCGGGATGTTCCGCGGTATAGGCGTGGTCATGCCCTCACGCTAGACAGACATGACAAAAGGGGCGATACGGGCGGGCTGTGCGGGTTAATGCCCCACTCCCCGGACACCTTCCCGTACGACTACTCCCGGCCCACCAGCGTCAGCAACGTCACCTCCGGCGGGCAGGCGAACCGTACCGGTGTGTAGCGGTTCGTGCCGCAGCCCGCCGACACGTGGAGGTACGACCTGTGGCCCTCCGCCTCGTGCGTGGACAGACCCTTCACGCGGTCCGTGTCCAGGTCGCAGTTGGTGACGAAGGCGCCGTAGAAGGGGAGGCAGAGCTGGCCGCCGTGGGTGTGGCCGGCGAGGATCAGCGGGTAGGCGTCGGCGGTGAAGGCGTCCAGGACGCGGAGGTACGGGGCGTGCACCACGCCCATCGAGAAGTCGGCCGCACCCGACGGGCCGCCGGCCACCTCGGCGTAACGGTCCCGCTTGATGTGCGGGTCGTCCAGGCCGGTCAGCTCCACCGACACGCCCTCGATCTTCAGCATGCCCCGCGTGTTCGTGAGGTTCTGCCAGCCCGCCGCGTCGAAGCCGTCCCGCAGGTTCTCCCACGGGTTGTGGATGACCCCTACGGCGGGCGCGTTGCCGTTCAGGCCGTGGCGGCCCTGGGTCTTCTCGTACAGGTAACGGGCGGGGTTACGGAACTTGGGGCCGTAGTAGTCGTTGGAGCCGAAGACGTACGCGCCCGGGAACTCCATCAGCGGGCCCAGCGCGTCCAGGACCTCCGGCACGCCCTCCGGGTCCGACAGGTTGTCGCCCGTGTTGATCACGAAGTCGGGGCGCAGGCCCGCGAGCGATCGCAGCCATCGCTGCTTCTTGCGCTGGCCGCCGACCATGTGGATGTCGGAGATCTGGAGCACCCGCAGTGGGCGCATGCCGGACGGCAGGACGGGGACCGTCACTCGCCGCAGCCGGAAGGAACGGGCTTCGAACCCCGCCGAGTAGACGAGGCCGGCGGCGCCAACCGCCGCGATTCCCAAGGGGACTCCGTATCGCGCGCGCATGTCTCCATCGTGTCAGATCACGAGGACATCCTTGACCGGGCGTCCAGCGTCCCGTAATGCCGGGGGCCCACTGTCCCGTAATGCCGGCGTCCGCAGTCCCACAAGGCCGGCCCCCCCCACCAGCCCACAACGCGAGGCACCCCCCACACCCACCCCGCAAGTCCAGCCACCCCCACCCCCACCCAATAAATCCGCACGCCCCCCTCCCCCGCACCTGCGACAATCAAACCCATGACCACGCTCAAGTCGAAGCTGCAGGAAGACCTCAACGTCGCGATCAAGGGGCGTGACGAGCTGCGCTCCTCGACGCTCCGGATGACGCTCGCCGCGATCACCAACGAGGAGGTCGCGGGCAAGGAGAAGCGCGAGCTGTCCGACGCCGAGGTCCTGAAGGTGATCGCCAAGGAGGCGAAGAAGCGCCGCGAGGCCGCGGACGCCTTCGCCCAGGGTGGTCGCGCCGAGTCCGCCGAGCGGGAGAAGGCGGAGGGCGGGGTTCTCGCCGAATACCTGCCCAAGCAGCTCAGCGACGAGGAGCTGAACGACATCGTCGCCCAGGCCGTCGAGGAGGCGAAGGCGGCCGGGGCCGAGGGGCCGCGGGCCATGGGTGCCGTCATGAAGATCGTGAACCCGAAGGTCGCGGGCCTGGCCGAGGGCGGCCGGGTCGCCGCCGCGGTGAAGAAGCTCCTGGCCGGCTGAGCGCCCGTCCGCCCCGCCAGGCGTACCCATGGACGAGAGCCCGGTCCCGCATGATCAGCGGGACCGGGCTCTCATTTGTAGGTACGCCTGCGGGCGTCAGCCGCGCCCGCCCCCGTTGCCGCCGTTCCCGTTCCCGTTGCTGTTTCCGTTGGTCGTGCCCTGGATGAAGTTCTCCGGGATCGAGAAGGTCGGCGTCGGGAAGGTGGTGTTGCCGTCGTCTCCGCCGTCGTTCCCACCGTTGTCGTTGCCGCCGTTGTCGTTCCCGCGGTTGTCACCGTTGTCCCCGTCGTCGCCCTTGTCGGGGTCTTCCTTCTTCGGCATGTCCGGGATGTAGACGGTCTTGAACTGCGGGGCGTCCTTGCCCTCCAGCGCGCCGGTCATCATGTCCCGCCAGATCGGGCCGGGGACCTTGCCGCCGAAGACCTTTCCGTACCCGATGCCGCCGATGGTGATGTTCTGCATCTTGCGCTTGTGCGCCGGGTCGCCGACCCAGACCGCGCCGGCCATGTTCGGCGTGTAGCCCACGAACCAGGCCGCGTAGCGCTCGTCGGTCGTACCCGTCTTGCCCGCGCTGTCACGGCTGGGGCCGAGGCCCGCCTCGGAGCCCGTGCCGTCCTCGACGACGCCCTTGAGGAGCGTGTTGATGGTGTCCGCGGTGTTCTCCGACATCGCCCGCGAGCAGGTCGACTTCGGGACCTGGAGGGACTTCGACTTCTCGCCGGCCCGCTGGGTGATCGACTCGATGGCGACCGGGGTGCAGTACATCCCGCGCGCGGCGAAGGTCGCGTACGCGTTCGCCATCGTCAGCGGGGACACCTCCTGGGTGCCCAGGGCGATCGACGGGGCCTGCTGGATCTTGCCGCCGTCCGCCCGCCCGACGCCCATCTTGGCGGCCATCTCCGTCACCGGGCAGATGCCGATGTCGCTGATCAACGACACGTAGTAGGTGTTGACCGACTTCGCGGTCGCGGTCTTCATGTCGTACGGTCCGACCTCGGACTCGTTCTCGTTGGAGACCGAGACACCCTTCTCGTTCCAGACCTTGCCGTTGCACGCCTGGACCGGGGCCGGGTAGTCCATCTTGTACGGCGAGGGGTAGATCTGCGTCGCCGGCTTGCCGCCCTCTATGGCAGCCGCGGCCACGATCGGCTTGAACGTCGAACCGGGCTGGTAGCCCGCTCCGCCGCCCATGTCCTGGTCGACCGAGAGGTCGAGCGTCGTCTCGTTCTTCTTGTTGTTGATGCCGTACGGCCGCGACTGGCCCATCGCCAGAACCTTGCCGGTGCCCGGCTGGACGATGGTCGCGGCGGTGGCCACCTGGTCGTCCTGGTAGACGTGGTCCTTGATGGAGTTCTGCACCGACTTCTGGGCCTGCGGGTCCATGGTGGTACGGATCGTCAGGCCGCCCTGGTTCCAGACCTTGGCCCGGGCCTCCTGGGTCTTGCCGAAGACCGGGTCGGTCAGGAAGACCTGGCGGACGTAGTCACAGAAGAAGCCGGCGCCCTTGACCGCCGTGATGCAGCCGTTCTTCGGCTTGCTGACCTTGAGGCCCAGCGGCTGCTCCTTGGCCTTGTCGGCCTCCGCCTGGGAGACGTCGCCGACCTCGGCCATGCGCTGGAGCACGGTGTTGCGCCGCTTGGTCGCCTCGGCCTCGTCGTTGACCGGGTCGTAGCGGCTCGGGGACTGGACGATGCCGGCGAGCAGCGCCGACTGCTCCAGGTTGAGGTCCTTGGCGTGCCGGGAGAAGTAGCGCTGGGCGGCCGCCTCGACGCCGTACGCCTGCTGGCCGAAGAAGGTGATGTTCAGGTAGTTCTCGAGGATCTTGTGCTTGCCGAGTTCCTCTTCGAGCTGGATCGCGTACTTCAGCTCGCGGATCTTGCGTCCGATGGTCTGCTGGGTGGCCTCGGCGACCTTCGTCGGGTCGTCGCCGGCCTCCTCCACCGCGACGTTCTTCACGAGCTGCTGCGTCAGGGTGGAGGCGCCCTGGGCGACCCCGCCGCTCTGGGCGTTCTTGTTGAGCGCGCGCAGGACGCCCTTCAGGTCGACCGCGCCGTGCTGGTAGAAGCGCGAGTCCTCGATCGCGACGATCGCCTTCTGCATGTACGGCGAGATGTTCTTGAGGTCGACCACCGTACGGTCGCGCGAGTACACCGTGGCGATGGTGCCGCCCTCGCTGTCGAGGATCGTGGTGCGCTGGCTCAGCGGCGGGGTCTTCAGGTTCGTCGGGAGTTCGTCGAAACTCTCCACCGACCCCTTGGCCGCGAGCCCCAGCGCGCCGGCCGCGGGCAGCGCGATGCCGGCCATCACCGCTCCCGCGAGAACACTGACACCGAGGAACTTGGCGGCCTGCTGCGTGGGCGACAGACCGCCGCCCGAGCGCTTCTTCGACATAGGGGGCAGCCTAATCCGTACTCATGAGCGTTCAGAGGGAGCCCGTGTCACGGCATGGCGACAGAAGCGCGACGGAAGCGGGTACGACCGCACCGGAGCGGGCATGGCGACAGGAGCGCCCTACCTTCTCATTCGCCGGACACGCGCACAGGCGTTGGCCTAAGCTGCTCTCAACTGTCACAGCAGTAGGGCCACGTATCAATACGTCCGGCGACCCCGAATCGTTCCGGATGTTCCCCGATTTTTTCGGTGGGGACGTGTCCGAATCCGCCTCGTGTGTCATCAGGTGCCCGTTGTGACGCAAGACAAGTGTCCTGGTTTGCCGGGATAGTCATGTATGTCGCGGGCTCACTCCCCCGGGTGATCTGCCGCTTACGCATAGTCCGTTCGGGCCATTCAAGATTGGGCCCGAAGGGGGTGTTGCGCTGTGCCTGCCTTCCGTAACGTCCTCAACTGGCGGCGGTGAATATGCCGCTGCCGCCGTGGGGGAGCCTCGATTCGGGAGAGGACGGCGCCGGTATGGGCTGGGTAGTCGACTGGAGTGCGCAGGCGGCCTGCCGCACTACCGATCCGGATGAACTGTTCGTTCAAGGAGCAGCGCAGAACCGGGCGAAGGCGGTGTGCACCGGATGTCCGGTGCGTACGGAGTGCCTCGCCGACGCGCTGGACAACCGCGTCGAGTTCGGCGTGTGGGGAGGCATGACGGAGCGCGAGCGCCGCGCACTGCTGCGCCGGCGGCCGACCGTCACTTCGTGGCGCAGGCTGCTGGAGACCGCGCGCACGGAGTACGAGAGGGGCGTCGGCATCCTGCCCCTCGAGGACGACGAGCTCTACGAGAACTACGCGGCGGTGAGCTGAGGAGGACACCCCCGGCGCCGAGGAGGACACCCCTCGGGGCGCCGAGGGGAGCACCCCTCGGGTCAGTCCACGGCAGCCTCGGGCAGCTCCGGTCGCCCGGCCGCGAGCCGGTTTCCGATGTCCCGCAGCCCCGCGAGGTCGTGCACATCGCCGGGCAGCGCGGCCACTTCGGCCACCGCCACCTCGGGGTGGAGCGCGGTGAAGCGGTCACGCGTGCGCTGCTCGCGGGAGAGCAGCTGCATACGGTCGGCGTGCAGCCTCAGCAGGCCTGCGGTGAGCCTCTCCGTGCGCTCCGGGCTCGGGTTCTTCGGGTCGGCGGGGGAGCCTGCGTCAGGAGCCGGTGCCTCGGAAGCGGGAGATTCTGAACTGCCGTACGTGTCGGGAGAGTTACGAAGTCCAGCTTTCCCGCCCTCCTGATCGACAATGCGGGGCTCTTCAAGATTTTCCACGGGCTCGGGATGTGCCACCGATTCGGGACTCTCGGCGGCTTCGAGGTTTTCCGCGGCGGCGAGCGCCCGCTCGGCCGAGAGCCGGTCGGCGCCGCTGCCGTGGACCCGGTTGAGCACCAGACCGGCGAGGGGCATGCGCTCCGCGGCCAGCCGCTCCACGAAGTACGCGGCCTCGCGCAGCGCGTCCCGCTCCGGGGCCGCGACCACCAGGAACGCCGTCCCGGGCGCCTGGAGCAGCTTGTACGTGGCGTCCGCGCGGGTGCGGAACCCGCCGAAGGTCGTGTCCATCGCGGCCACGAACGTCTGGACGTCCTTGAGCAGTTGACCGCCCAGCAGCTTGCCGATGGTGCCGGTCATCATCGACATCCCGACGTTCAGGAACTTCATCCCCGCCCGTCCGCCGAGCTTGGCCGGGGCGGTGAGCAGCCGGATGAGCCGTCCGTCGAGGAAGGAGCCGAGCCGCTTCGGCGCGTCCAGGAAGTCCAGGGCGGAACGGGAGGGGGGTGTGTCGACGACGATCAGGTCCCACTCGTCCCGGGCCCGCAGCTGCCCGAGCTTCTCCATCGCCATGTACTCCTGCGTGCCCGCGAAGCCCGCCGAGAGCGACTGGTAGAAGGGGTTGCTCAGGATGGTGGCCGCCCGCTCGGCGTCCGCGTGCGCCTCGACGATCTCGTCGAAGGTGCGCTTCATGTCGAGCATCATCGCGTGCAGTTCGCCGCTCGCGGAGTCGTCGAGGCCCTTCACCCGGCGTGGCACGTTGTCCAGCGAGTCGATGCCCATCGACTGGGCGAGCCGGCGTGCCGGGTCGATGGTGAGCACGACCACCTTGCGGCCCCGCTCGGCGGCGCGCAGGCCGAGGGCCGCCGCGGTCGTGGTCTTGCCGACGCCGCCCGAGCCGCAGCACACCACGATCCGGGTCTTCGGATCGTCGATCAGGGGGTCGAGGCCGAGCACGGGCGCGGGGGAGAGGCGGTGGTGGCGGTCCGGGGGCGGATTCTGGGACGTTCGGTCGTACCGGTCGGCGTCCGGGCTCATGACATCCCCTGCTTCCGCAGCTCGGTGGCCAGTTCGTACAGACCCGCCAGGTCCATGCCCTCGGTCAGCAAGGGCAGTTCGTGCAGCGGCAGCCCCAGTTCGCCGAGAACCGAGCGCTGTTCGTGCTCCAGGTCGTACCGCTCGGCGTACTCCTCGGCCTGCTGGATCAGCGGGTCGACCAGTTTCTCCGCGTTGCCCCCGCGGCGGGCGCCGCCGAGTCCGGCCGAGGACAGCGCCTTCGCCACGGCCGAACGCCGTACCGTCCGTACGAGTTCCAGGTCGTCCCCGTCCAACACCTCCGGGCGCACCATGTTCACGATGATCCGGCCCACGGGGAGACGGGCGGCCCGTAGTTCGGCGATGCCGTCCGCGGTCTCCTGGACGGGCATCTCCTCCAGGAGGGTCACCAGGTGGACGGCCGTCTCCTTGGACTTCAGCACTCGCATCACGGCCTGCGCCTGATTGTGTATCGGGCCGATCTTGGCGAGTCCCGCGACCTCGTCGTTCACGTTCAGGAAGCGGGTGATACGGCCCGTGGGGGGCGCGTCCATCACGACGTAGTCGTAGGCGAACCGGCCGGACTTGTCCTTACGGCGGACCGCCTCGCACGCCTTGCCCGTCAGCAGGACGTCTCTGAGGCCGGGCGCGATGGTGGTCGCGAAGTCGATCGCGCCGAGTTTCTTCAGGGCGCGTCCCGCTCCGCCGAGTTTGTAGAACATCTGGAGGTAGTCCAGAAGGGCCAGTTCGGGGTCGATGGCCAGTGCGTACACCTCCCCGCCCCCTGGAGCGACGGCGATCTTCCGCTCCTCATAGGGCAGCGCCTCCGTTTCGAAGAGCTGCGCGATTCCCTGGCGACCCTCCACCTCGACGAGAAGCGTCCGCTTCCCCTCGGTGGCGAGGGCCAGCGCGAGGGCTGCGGCGACCGTGGTCTTGCCGGTCCCGCCCTTGCCGCTGACGACCTGGAGCCTGCTCACGTATTCGAGCGTAACCAGTCGGCGGCGAACCTAAGCAGGAGGCTGTGGATAACGCGGGTGCCGACTGCGGGGAACAGCGGCTGAAACCCGGGGGTGAGCAGCGGCTAAAGTCGGCCGCATGACCAAGAAGTGGGAATACGCGACCGTGCCGCTGCTCGTCCACGCCACGAAGCAGATTCTGGACACCTGGGGCGAGGACGGGTGGGAGCTCGTGCAGGTCGTGCCCGGGCCGAACAACCCCGAGCAGCTGGTGGCGTACCTGAAGCGGGAGAAGACGGCGTGAGCGTGCGTGAGGGCGGGGCGGTCGAGGCGCGGCTCGCCGAGCTGGGGCTGACGCTGCCGGCGGTGGTGCCGCCGCTGGCCGCGTACCAGCCGGCCGTGCAGTCCGGGGTGTATGTGTACACCTCGGGTCAGCTGCCCATGGTCGACGGCAAGCTTCCGGTCACCGGGAAGGTGGGCGCGGAGGTCACGGCCGAGGAGGCGAAGGCGCTGGCCCGTACGTGTGCGCTGAACGCGCTGGCGGCGGTGAAGTCCGTGGCCGGTGATCTGGACCGGATCGCGCGCGTGGTGAAGGTCGTGGGGTTCGTGGCGTCCGCGGCGGACTTCACGGGGCAGCCGGGTGTGATCAACGGCGCGAGCGAGTTGCTGGGCGAGGTGCTCGGCGAGGCGGGTGTGCACGCGCGGAGTGCGGTGGGGGTGGCTGTGCTGCCGCTGGATGCGCCGGTCGAGGTCGAGGTGCAGGTGGAGCTGGCCGGGGGTTGACCGGGTTCGGGTTCGGGTGCGGGTTCGTTGGGGGCGGGCGTTGTGCGCAGTTCCGCGCGCCCCTGGATGCCTGCGGCGGCCTGCTTGGCTCCGGTGGGGGCGTGTGTAGCGCGTGCGGTTCGGTGGGTGGGTCACCCCGTCCCCTCGCCGCCGTACGCGGGTGCACGAGTCCGACCCAGGGGCGCGGGGAACTGCGCGACCAGCCACAACTCATCCGCACCCGCCCCACAACCTGACCCGGCACCCCCCGAGGCGCCCCCTCTCGAACATCCGGCCGTCAGGAGTTAGCCTCCGGCCATGGCAAACGGGCAGTGGTACCCAGCGGAATGGCCGGACCGTATCCGCGCGCTCGCGGACGGCTCGCTTCGGCCGGCCGTGCCCAGACGTGCCGCCACCGTGATGCTGCTGAAGGACACGGCGGCCGAAACCGTCGTGCACATGTTGCGCAGACGGGCCTCGATGGCTTTCGCGGGCGGCGCCTACGCCTATCCCGGCGGTGGCGTCGACCCCCGTGACGACGAGCACCAGATCCACTGGGCGGGCCCCACGCGCGCGTGGTGGGCGGCTCGGCTCGGGGTGGACGAGACGGCGGCTCAGGCGATCGTCTGCGCGGCCGTGCGGGAGACGTACGAGGAGGCGGGCGTCCTGCTCGCCGGGCCGACGGCCGAGTCGGTGGTCGGTGACACCACGGGCGAGGAGTGGGAGGCGGACCGGGCCGCTCTGGTGGCGCGGGATCTGTCCTTCGCGGAGTTCCTGGAGCGTCGGGGGCTCGTGCTGCGGTCGGATCTGCTCGGGGCCTGGACGCGCTGGATCACGCCCGAGTTCGAACCCCGTCGCTATGACACGTGGTTCTTCGTCGCCGCCCTCCCACACGGCCAGCGCACCCGCAACGCCTCCACCGAGGCCGACCGTACGGTGTGGATCCGGCCGCAGGACGCGGCGGACGGCTACGACAAGGGCGAGCTGCTGATGATGCCGCCCACCATCGCCACGCTGCGGCAGCTCACCGCGTACGGCAGCGCCGCCGCCGCACTGGCCGCCGCCCCCGGCCGTGATCTGACCCCTGTGCTCGCGCAGGCCCGGCTGGTGGACGGCGAGATCGTGCTCTCCTGGCCGGGGCACGACGAGTTCACCAAACACATCCCGACCGGTGGAGCCTCCGCATGACCGACGCCGCAGCCCTCCCCGGCCAGCCACGGGGCGGGGTCCTCTCGGGCCCCGCCACCCCACGGGCCGTCAACGTCCTCGCGCCCAACGCCTCCGCGATGACCCTGGACGGGACCAACACCTGGATCCTCTCGGAGCCGGACTCCGAGCTCGCGGTCGTGGTCGACCCCGGGCCGCTCGACGAGGGGCATCTGCGTGCCGTCGTCGACACCGCCGAGGCCGCAGGCAAGCGTGTCGCGCTCACGCTGCTCACCCACGGCCACCCCGACCACGCCGAAGGCGCCGTCCGTTTCGCCGCGCTGACCGGCACCGAGGTGCGGGCCCTCGACCCCGCGCTGCGGCTCGGGGAGGAAGGGCTCGGCGCGGGGGAGGTGGTGCGTGTCGGCGGGCTGGAGCTCGTGGTCGTGCCCACTCCCGGGCACACCGCGGACTCGCTGTGCTTCCATCTCCCGGCCGATCAGGCCGTCGTGACCGGTGACACCGTCCTCGGGCGCGGTACGACCGTCGTGGCCCATCCCGACGGCCGCCTGGGCGACTATCTCGACTCCCTGCGGCGGCTGAGGTCCCTGACGGTCGACGACGGCGTCCACACCGTCCTGCCGGGCCACGGGCCCGTCCTGGAGGACGCCCAGGGTGCCGTGGAGTTCTATCTCGCCCACCGGGCCCACCGGCTCGCCCAGGTCGAGACGGCCGTGGAGGACGGATACCGGACGCCCGGTGCCGTCGTGGAACACGTGTACGCGGATGTCGACCGGTCGCTCTGGCCGGCCGCCGAGCTGTCGGTGCGGGCCCAGCTGGAGTATCTGGAGGAGCACGGGCTCATCTAGGGGTCTTCGTGCCGTGCACGCGCGTGTACTCGGCTGCCAGCCAGGGGCCCAGGTCGTCGACGTACGCGCGCAGTACGGCCGTGTCGGCGGTCGGGGCGTGGCCCAGGGCGGCCGCCGTTCTCAGCCGGTCGGCGCGGTCCGGGTAATACGCGGCGAAGACCTCCGCCATCTCTCGCAGATCGCTCGTCCAGCCGTTCCAGCGGGGCATGACCAGGGTGAACGCGGTGCGGACCAGGTGGCGCGACATGAAGCGGACGAGACGGGTCCGGGTCTCGTCCGAGTCCGCCGCCTCGATCCGTTCGCGCCAGCGGGGGAGCAGGAGGGCGAGGTCGCCGTTGGTCTCGCGGGCCAGGAGGGAGTCGGGGCGGTAGCGGGGCAGGTACTCCGCCAGGTCGTCGCCGAGCAGCGGGGTGCACAGACAGGCCACGAACCAGCCCAGGTCGTGTCGTTCCACGTCGCTCAGCAGGAGATCCCGGCTGTGGAGCAGCGTTCCGACGCCGTCGATCTGCGGGAACTCCTTGTCGAGCGCCTGCCCGAGCTCCCGTACGCCCTCCCGGTCCGCGTCGGTCGGCTCGTCCCGCAGGGCGAGCAGGAGGTCGAGGTCGCTGCGGCCCACGCGCGCGGTGCCGCGCGGGACGGAGCCGTAGAGGTACGCGCTGTGCAGCCTCGGCCCGAACAGGTCCAGCACCCGGTCGCGCGCGGCGGCGACGACCGGGCGGAAGGGCTGCGGGATCCGTCCGAGGGAGCCCTCGCGCTCGATGTAGCCCTGGGCGTCGAGTCCCTTGGGGGCGATAGGGGGAAGTGTTTCGGCGGCCATGCGATCACTGTGCCGGGGGGCAGGCCCGGGGACAGCTCATTTACGGCCCTGGGCGGCCCGTGTGGGGCCGAACGTGGCCGAAGCCCGGCCGGGGTCGGTGGGAGTCGGTGGGGTCTCGTCCACGGCGGTGTCGTCCGTCGCCTGCGGGCCGGCGGCCTGTCGGGGAACGAGAAGGGCCCTGCCACACGGCAGGGCCCTTCTCCGTCGTACGACGATCCGTGCTCAGCGCGAGCGCTTGGCGAGCCTCTCGACGTCCAGGAGGATCACCGCGCGGGCCTCCAGGCGCAGCCAGCCGCGCTGGGCGAAGTCCGCGAGGGCCTTGTTGACCGTCTCGCGGGAGGCGCCGACCAGCTGGGCCAGCTCCTCCTGCGTGAGGTCGTGGACGACGTGGATGCCCTCTTCGGACTGCACGCCGAAGCGGCGGGAGAGGTCGAGCAGCGCGCGGGCCACACGGCCCGGCACGTCCGAGAAGACCAGGTCCGACATCTGGTCGTTGGTCCTGCGCAGACGCCGCGCGATGGCGCGCAGGAGCGCGGAGGCCACCTCGGGACGCGCACTCAGCCAGGGCTGGAGGTCACCGTGGCCGAGGCCGAGCAGCTTGACCTCGGTCAGCGCGGTGGCGGTCGCCGTGCGCGGGCCCGGGTCGAAGAGCGACAGCTCGCCGATGAGTTCGCCGGGGCCGAGAACGGCCAGCATGTTCTCGCGGCCGTCGGGGGAGGTGCGGTGGAGCTTCACCTTGCCCTCGGTGACCGCGTAGAGCCGGTCGCCCGGGTCGCCCTCGTGGAACAGGGAGTCACCACGCGCGAGCGTCACCTCACTCATGGAGGCGCGCAGTTCCGCGGACTGCTCGTCGTCGAGTGCCGCGAAGAGCGGGTTGCGCCGCAGAACGTCGTCCACGAGTTCTCTCCTTGTCGACCTGCTCAGGGGATCTTGTTCCCCCTTGGTACCAGGGGAACCCGGTGCCCATTTTGCCGGACGGTCCAAACAGTGTGATCTGTCACAAGGATGCCGCACACATGTCCCGGGGTAAGCGGCAGGGGTCCAATTGGGGGCCGGTCTTCGAGGTCCGGCGCGTATGTCAGTGCCGGGCTCTAGGCTGGCCGGGTGTCCAAAACGCCGGTGAGAGCACAGGCCGAGGGGGCTGGACGGGTGGTTGCACGTCGAGATTCCGCTGTCGGCGAACAGGGCGCCGGGGGTGGAAAGAAAACGGCAAAAGCGGCAGGGAAGGCTCCGGTGGAGAAGAGGGCTTCGGCGAAGGAAAGCGCGAACACGGCGGCGAAGAAGGCGGCTCCCGTGCGGAAGGCCGCCGCCGTGAAGAAGGCGACTGTCGCTCCCAAGAAGGCGGCGGCCACGGTGAAGAAGGCCTCGGCCACGAAGACGGTCGGCACGAAGGCGGTTGCCGCGAAGACGGTTGCCGCGAAGCCGCCGAGGAACGAGTCGCACACCGCCCTCGTGCGCCGCGCCCGGCGCATCAACCGCGAGCTCGCGGACGTGTTCCCGTACGCGCACCCCGAGTTGGACTTCGAGAACCCCTTCCAGCTGATCGTGGCGACGGTCCTGTCCGCGCAGACCACCGACCTGAGGGTCAATCAGACGACCCCCGCGCTGTTCGCCAAGTACCCGACCCCCGAGGACCTGGCCGCGGCCAACCCCGAGGAGGTCGAGGAGATCCTGCGGCCGACCGGGTTCTTCCGGGCCAAGACCAAGTCGGTGATAGGGCTGTCCAAGGCCCTGGTGGAGAACTTCGGCGGTGAGGTCCCGGGCCGGCTCGAGGACCTCGTCACGCTGCCCGGTGTGGGTCGCAAGACCGCCTTCGTCGTGCTCGGCAATGCCTTCGGACGGCCCGGCATCACCGTCGACACGCACTTCATGCGGCTGGTCAGGCGTTGGCAGTGGACTGACGAGACCGACCCCGACAAGATCGAGGCCGCCGTGTCCGCGCTCTTCCCGAAGAGCGACTGGACGGACCTGTCGCATCACGTCATCTGGCACGGTCGCCGCATCTGCCACGCCCGCAAGCCCGCGTGCGGCGTCTGCCCCATCGCCCCGCTCTGCCCGGCCTACGGCGAGGGCGAGACGGACCCGGAGAAGGCGCAGAAGCTCCTGAAGTACGAGAAGGGCGGCTTCCCGGGGCAGCGGCTGAATCCCCCGCAGGCCTACCTGGACGCGGGTGGAAAGGCCGCACCGCCGCTGGGGGCCACCGGGTGAGGATGCGCACGGCATGCCCGGGAGCACCGGCACGGGGCGACGGGCCGCACCGGCTCACCGGGATCGCCCACGCGCTGCGTCCGTCCGAGCTGCGCGGAGCACGGGTACGGGTCGGCAGGGCAGCCCGGCGGGGCGTGGAGACCGGTCGTACGGGGTGGCGCCGTACGGGTGGGTGCTGCCGTAGGGCGGCGGGAGTGCCGCGCTGGGCCGAGGCCTCGGATTGGGCGGGAGCGCCCGGCCGGGTGGCAGAGCCGAGTCGGTCCGGGGCAGTTGCCTGGGAAGTGGCGCCGGGCCGGGCGGTGGTGCTGGGTTGGGCAGGGCCGCTGGGCTGGCCTGAGGTGTCCGGTCGGGTGGGAGCGCCTGCCGGGGAAGTGGCCCCGATCTGGGCCGCAGTGCCGAGGCGGGTGGGGGCGCCTGTCGGGGCAGTAGGAGCGCCGGGCCGAGCGGTGGCACCGGAGCGGACAGGGCTGCTGGGCTGGGCTGAGATGTCCCGTCGGGCGGGCGTGCCGGGCCGCACAGTAGCTCCGGCCCGGCCGGAACAACCAGACCGGGCCGGAGTGCCGGGCCCGACCGGAATTCCAGGCCGAACCGGAGCGGGAAGCCGGGCCGGAGTGCCGGGCCCGACCGGAATTCCAGGCCGAACCGGAGCGCGAAGCCGGGCCGGAGTTCCGGGCCGAACCGGAGTCCGAAGCCGAACCGGGGTGCCGGTCCAGACCGGAGCTCCGGGCCGAACCGCAGCGCGAAGCCGGGCCGGAGTGCCAGGCAGAACCGGAGTCCGAAGCCGAACCGAGGTGCCGGTCCAGACCGGAGCTCTGGGCCGAACCGCAGCTCCGGGCCGAACCGCAGCGCGAAGCCGGGCCGGAGTGCCAAGCCGAATCAGAGCCCTGATCCGAACCGGAGCCCTGAGCGGGGGCCGCTCCCTGTTGGGGCCCCCGTTGGCGGGCAGGTGTGATGTCCGGATGGAACGATCCAGGGTCCCTCGGGCGTTGGGCAGTGCAGAAAGACGGGGGTGGCGATGACACGGGCGAGCGGTACGACGGGCGCGACGCTCAGCAAGGACGGCCTGCCGAGCTGGCTGGACCCGGTGGTGCGCGCCGTGGAGACGGTCGAGCCGCTCCAGTTGAGCCGCTTCCTGCCGCCGGCGGACGGCGCGGGGCGGCAGTCGGCCGTGCTGGTCCTGTTCGGCGAGGGCGAGCGCGGGCCCGAGCTGCTGCTCATGGAGCGGGCGAGTTCCCTCAGGTCGCACGCCGGGCAGCCGTCGTTCCCCGGCGGCGCGCTCGACCCGGAGGACGGTGATCCCCAGGGCGACGGGCCGCTCAGGGCCGCCCTGCGCGAGGCCGAGGAGGAGACCGGCCTGGACCCGTCCGGGGTCCAGCTCTTCGGCGTGCTGCCCAAGTTGTACATCCCGGTCAGTGGCTTCGTGGTGACCCCGGTGCTCGGCTGGTGGCGCGAGCCGACCCCGGTCGGGGTCGTCGATCCGAATGAAACCGCCCGCGTCTTCACGGTTCCCGTGGCGGATCTCACGGATCCCGGCAACCGTGGGACGACCGTCCACCCCAGCGGACACCGAGGTCCGGCATTCCTGGTCGAATCGGCCCTCGTCTGGGGCTTCACCGCCGGAATCATCGACCGGATCCTGCACTTCGCGGGCTGGGAGCGCCCCTGGGACCGCGAGAAGCAGGTCCCGCTCGACTGGCGCGCATGACAGGGTGGCGTCCGTGCTGTGTCTTCCCGGGACAGCCCCCGACCGGCCGACCTGTGGTGAACGCGAAGTGATGAGGCGAGGCTCGAACCGGTGAACGTGCTGGACATCCTGTTGCTGGTCGCCGCCGTGTGGTTCGCGATCGTCGGCTACCGCCAGGGCTTCGTCGTAGGCATCCTGTCGGTGATCGGATTCCTGGGCGGCGGTCTCGTCGCCGTCTACACCCTCCCCGTCATCTGGGACGCGCTGACCGACCACGCGGAGGTCGGCACGGTCGCCGCTGTCGTCGGCGTCGTCATCGTGATCGTCTGCGCCTCCGTCGGCCAGGCCCTGACCACCCATCTCGGCAACAAGCTGCGCCGGTACATCACCTGGTCACCCGCGCGTGCCGTCGACGCCACCGGCGGCGCCCTCGTCAACGTCGTGGCGATGCTCCTGGTGGCCTGGCTGATCGGTGCCATGCTCGCGCAGACCACGATGTCCACGGTGGGCAAGGAGGTGCGCGGCTCCAAGGTGCTCCTCGGCGTCCAGGAGGTGCTGCCCTCCGACGCGGACACCTGGTTCAAGGACTTCACCTCGGTCCTCGCGGACAACGGCTTCCCGCAGGTCTTCAGCCCGTTCTCCAACGAGCCGATCAAGGCGGTCCAGCCGCCCGACCCCGAGCTCGTGCACAGCGCCGTCGCCATCCGCGCCCAGCGCTCCATCGTCAAGGTCATGGGCACCGCGCAGAGCTGCGGCAAGGTCCTGGAGGGCACCGGCTTCGTCTTCGGCGACCGCCGCGTCATGACCAACGCCCATGTCGTCGGCGGCGTCGACGAGCCCACGGTCCAGATAGGCGGCGAGGGCAGGAAGTACGACGCCACGGTCGTCCTCTACGACTGGCAGCGCGACATCGCCGTCCTGGACGTGCCCGATCTGGACGCGCCCGCGCTGCGGTTCACGTCCGAGGACGCCGCCAGCGGGGACAGCGCGATCGTCGCGGGCTTCCCGGAGAACGGCGCGTACGACGTCCGCTCCGCGCGCGTGCGCGGACGTATCGACGCCCACGGACCGGACATCTACCACCGCGGCACCGTCGACCGCGACGTCTACTCCCTCTACGCGACCGTCCGCCAGGGCAACTCCGGCGGCCCGCTGCTCACCCCGGAGGGCAGGGTGTACGGCGTGGTCTTCGCGAAGTCGCTCGACGACCCCGACACCGGCTACGCGCTCACCGCGGACGAGATCCAGGAGGACATCGCCAAGGGACGCACCGCGAACCAGCAGGTGGACAGCGACAGCTGCGCGTTGTGAGTGCCCCGGGGCGGCTGCGTCAGCCTCGGGGGTGACGCAGCCGCACCGAGACCCAGCGGGCCCGGCGGCGCAGGATGCGCGGGATACCCACCCTCAGATCCGTGCCGCCCGGCAGTTGCGGGGCACCGCCCTGATGGTGGGAGCTCAGGGCAGCGCCCGAGCGTCGATTGCGTGCCACGTCACCGTAGTCGTGCGTCCAGCCCATACCCGGACGTGTGCCCCCGCCCCAAGGTCGATAACCGCCCCCACGCCCCCCAATTGGCCTATGCGCCGGGCAAGTAACCGTTCGTGTGACAGGCGTTCAGATCCGGACACCTGGCGCGGCGAAACGGTCACCGATCGGGTTCGGGATCCTTCAGCCAATTGATCAGTTCTGTCGAGAACGCGACCGGATCCTCCTCGTGCGGGAAGTGCCCCAGCCCGTCGAACAACCGCCAGCGGTACGGCGCTTCGACGTACTCCCCGGACCCGGCCGCACTGCGAGTGCGCATCACCGGGTCGAGCGAGCCGTGCAGATGCAGGGTCGGCACGCGGACGGGCCGCTTCATGCGCCGGTTGAACTGGATCCCGTCGGGACGCGCCAGGGAGCGCACCATCCACCGGTACGGCTCGACCGAGCAGTGCGCCGTCGAGGGGATGCACATCGCCCTGCGGTACGTCTCCACCACCTTGTCGTCCGGCAGCCGCGGGCCGGACCAGTCCCGGATCAGCTCGGCGACCAGGGCGCCGTCGTCCGCGGTCAGCCGCCGCTCGGGGACCCAGGGCCGCTGGAACCCCCAGATGTAGGAACCGGCACGGGTCTGCTTGACGTCCGAGAGCATCGCCGAGCGCCAGCGCCGGGGATGCGGCATCGAGGCGACCGCGAGCCGGCGTACCAGCTTGGGACGCATCGCGGCCGCCGTCCACGCCAGATAGCCGCCCAGGTCATGGCCGACCAGGGCGGCGTCCGGCTCGCCGAGCGAGCGGATCACGCCGGTGACGTCCAGGGCGAGGTTGGCGGGGTCGTAGCCGCGCGGAGTGCGGTCGCTGCCGCCGACGCCGCGCAGGTCCATGGCCACGGCCCGGAAGCCGGCGTCGGCGAGCGCCTCCAGCTGGTGGCGCCAGGTCCACCAGAACTGGGGGAAGCCGTGCAGGAACATCACGAGCGGTCCGTCGCCCAGTTCGGCGATGTGGAAGCGCGCGCCGTTGGCGGCCACGTCCCGGTGCGTCCAGGGACCGTCGGGCCGTACGAGAGAGGCGGGCTGCTGCGCCGAAGAAGCGGCGGGATCGGTCATGACGACGAGCGTGCCACAGCCTCGATGGCCTTCGCGTTGCGGACCCGCTCCTCCAGGACCTTGGTGTCGCTGTCGGCCCGCGGGTGGGGCTTGGCGTTCTGGAGCACGCCCGCCGTCTCCTTCATCGACGCGGCGACCTTCTGCGGCCCCTTGCTCTTCTGCGCCTTCTTCGCGAAGACGACACCGATCAGCGCGAGGACCAGCGCGACGAGGACGTTGGCGGCGAAGGACAGCAGGAAGCAGACCGCGAGGTTCCAGTCGCTCCACGTCCGGATGCCGTACGCCAGGGCGAAGTTGAGCATCGGCAGGGAGAACAGCAGGACCCCGCCGGCCACGCTGAACGCGCCGCCGCTCATCGCGCCCTTCTTGACGTCCTGCTTGAGCTGCGCCTTCGCCAGCGCGATCTCGTCGTGCACCAGTGCCGACATCTCGGTCGTCGCCGAGGCGAACAGCTGGCCGATGCTGCGTTCGGCGCCGACCGGGCTGCCGTCGGGTGCGCTCATCGCGGTCTCCCTCTTCACTGCCTCTGAATGGGCCGTGACTGTGTGTGGGTCGTGACTGTGTATGGGCCGTGTCTTTTGTACCGTCCCGTCAGATCATGCCCGACGGTGGTCCTCCTCGCCTGCCCCGCCCGTCACTTCGGCAAGCCGCTCGGCCGTCTTGCGCTCGGCGATCCGGCGGTGCTCGGCGGCCTTGCGGTCGTAGATCGCCGCCATGCGCAGGTGGTACGCCGGGTCGTCCTCCTCGTAGATGTCCGGAATGCCGTCGAGATCCTCGTCGCGCTCCTCGGTCTCGTACAGCCTGCGGTACTTGGCGTTGCGCAGCTTCAGCAGCACGGTGGCGAGAGTGGCCGCGATGAGCGAGCCGAGGAGTACGGCGGCTTTGACCTCGTCGGTCAGTGTCGCGTCGCCGTCGAAGGCGAGCTCCCCGATGAGCAGCGACACGGTGAAGCCGATGCCGGCGAGGGTCGCCACCGCGAACACGTCGGCCCACTCGAGGTCGTCGCTGAGCGAGGCCCGGGTGAAGCGGGCCGTCAGCCAGGTCCCGCCGAAGATGCCGAGCGCCTTGCCGAGGACCAGCCCGAGCACCACGCCCAGCGTCTCCGGCCGGGTGAACACATCGCCGAGTGCGCCGCCGGAGATCGAGACACCCGCGCTGAAGAGGGCGAACAGCGGAACGGCCAGGCCCGCCGAGAGCGGCCGCACGACATGCTCGATGCGTTCGCCGGGGGAGACCTTCTCGTCCTCCTGCCTGGTGCAGCGCAGCATCAGGCCCATCGCGACGCCCGCGATGGTGGCGTGGATGCCGCTGTTGTACATCAGTGCCCAGATCACGAGCGCGAGCGGAACGTAGACGTACCACCCGCGTACGCCCTTGCGCAGCAGCGCCCAGAAGACCGCGAGGCCGGCGGCCGCGCCGGCGAGCGCGGCGAAGTCGATGTCGGCGGTGAAGAAGACCGCGATGATCAGGATCGCGAAGAGGTCGTCGACGACGGCGAGGGTCAGCAGGAAGGCGCGCAGCGCGCTCGGCAGCCAGGTGCCGATGACGGCGAGCACGGCGAGCGCGAAGGCGATGTCGGTGGCGGTGGGCACGGCCCAGCCGGCCAGGGAGCCACCGCCGGTGAGGTTGGTGAGGGTGTAGACGAGCGCCGGTACGGCCATGCCGCACAGGGCCGCGACGACGGGCAGCGCGGCCGCCTTGGGGTCCTTCAGGTCACCGGCGACGAGCTCGCGTTTGAGTTCGATGCCGGCCACGAAGAAGAAGATCGCGAGGAGTCCGTCGGCGGCCCAGTGGGCGATGGACAGGTCGAGTCCGAGGGCCGCGGGGCCGAGGTGGTAGTGGCTGACGCTCTCGTAGCTGTCGTGCAGCGCGGGGACGTTCGCCCAGATCAGCGCGGCGACCGCGGCGACGAGCAGGAGCACCCCGCCGACCGTCTCGGTGCGCAGCGCGTCCGCGACGAAGGTGCGCTCGGGCAGGGAGAGACGGCCGAGGACCTTACGCGTGGGCGCGGGCATCAGGGGGACCTCCGGTCGGTGGGCAGGGCTGAGCTGTTCGCCGACCAGACTTCCCGGCACACCATGAGGGTCACTTTGTTTTGTTTAGCTTAGCTAAAAGGGGTGCCGGGCGCGTTCCCCCGCCCGGCACCCCCCTTGTTCAGGAAGCCGGTCAGTCCTCGCTGGGCGAGGCCGGCAGTTTGGCCTGGATGAGGTCCATGACCGTGGAGTCCGTCAGCGTGGTGACGTCACCGAGCTGGCGGTTCTCGGCGACATCCCGCAGCAGCCGGCGCATGATCTTGCCGGAGCGGGTCTTGGGCAGCTCGGCCACCGGCAGGATCCGCTTCGGCTTGGCGATCGGACCGAGGGTGGCGCCGACGTGGTTGCGCAGGTCGGCGACGAGGCCCTCGTCCTCGGCGTTCGCCGTGCCGCGCAGGATCACGAAGGCGACGATCGCCTGCCCGGTCGTCTCGTCCGCCGCGCCGACCACGGCCGCCTCGGCGACCGAGGGGTGGGAGACGAGCGCCGACTCGACCTCGGTGGTCGAGATGTTGTGGCCGGAGACCAGCATGACGTCGTCGACGCGGCCCAGCAGCCAGATGTCGCCGTCGTCGTCCTTCTTCGCGCCGTCACCGGCGAAGTACTTGCCCTCGAAGCGCGACCAGTAGGTGTCGAGGAAGCGCTGGTCGTCGCCCCAGATGGTGCGCAGCATCGACGGCCACGGCTCGGTGAGGACCAGGTAGCCGCCCCCGCCGTCGGGGACTTCCCGGGCCTCGTCGTCCACCACGGTGGCCGAGATGCCGGGCAGCGGTGTCTGCGCGGAACCGGGCTTGGCCGCGGTGACGCCCGGCAGCGGGGAGATCATCATCGCGCCGGTCTCGGTCTGCCACCAGGTGTCCACGATCGGGGTGCGGTCGGCGCCGATGTGCTTGCGATACCAGATCCACGCCTCGGGGTTGATCGGCTCACCGACCGAGCCGAGGACGCGCAGGCTGGACAGGTCGAACTTCGCGGGGATGTCGTCGCCCCACTTCATGAACGTACGGATCGCCGTCGGCGCCGTGTACAGGATCGTCACCCCGTACTTCTGGATGATCTCCCAGAAACGGCCCTGGTGCGGGGTGTCCGGCGTGCCCTCGTACATGACCTGGGTGGCGCCGTTGGCGAGCGGGCCGTAGACGATGTACGAGTGCCCGGTCACCCAGCCGACGTCGGCCGTGCACCAGTAGACGTCGGTTTCCGGCTTGAGGTCGAAGACGGCGTGATGGGTGTACGCGGTCTGGGTGAGGTAGCCGCCGGAGGTGTGCAGGATGCCCTTCGGCTTACCCGTCGTACCGGACGTGTAGAGGATGAACAGCGGCTGCTCGGCGTCGAAGGCCTGGGGGGTGTGCTCGGCGGGCTGCCGGTCGACGATCTCGTGCCACCACACGTCCCGGCTGTCGTTCCAGGCGACCTCCTGGCCGGTACGGCGGACGACCAGCACGTGCTCGACGTTCCCGGCCTTGTCGGCGGCCTCGTCGACGGCGGGCTTGAGCGCGGACGGCTTGCCGCGCCGGTAGCCGCCGTCCGAGGTGATGACGACCTTGGCGTCCGCGTCCTGGATACGGGTGGCGAGCGCGTCCGCCGAGAAGCCGCCGAAGACCACGGAGTGCGCGGCGCCGATCCGGGCGCACGCGAGCATCGCGACGGCGGTCTCGGGGATCATCGGCATGTAGACGGCGACCCGGTCGCCCTTCTGGACCCCCAGTTCCAGCAGGGCGTTCGCGGCCCTGGAGACCTCGTCCTTGAGCTCGGCATAGGTGATCGCGCGGCTGTCGCCCGGCTCGCCCTCGAAGTGGATGGCGACCCGGTCGCCGTTCCCCGCTTCGACATGCCGGTCGACGCAGTTGTACGCCACATTGAGCTCGCCGTCCTTGAACCACTTGGCGAACGGCGGGTTCGACCAGTCCAGGGTCTCGGTCGGCTCCTTGGCCCAGCTCAGTCGACGGGCCTGCGCGGCCCAGAAACCGAGTCGGTCAGCCTTGGCCTGCTCATACGCCTCCGCCGTGACGTTGGCGTTCGCGGCCAGGTCGGCGGGGGGTGCGAACCTGCGCTCTTCCTTGAGCAGGTTGGCCAGGCTTTCGTTGCTCACGGCATCTGCCTTTCCCAGGGTGTCCGTTGTGTCCCAGGCCACAGCTCATCAGACCGGGGGTGCGATGACAAGGGTCGACCGGAAATTGGTTTAGACCTGTGCGGGTCGAGTCCGTCGGCCATGGTCATCCGTACCCACGTACGCCGACCAGGCGGAGTTCAGTGCCTGTAACGCCTTTCACACTCCCGCCCAAGTACGGGTGAAGCGTCGCCGACGTCCGGCGCACCGACGCTCGACGAGAAGCTCGACGAGAAGGGAGCCCGAGTGGAGGGGATACGGGGCGGTCCGCGGGCCGCGGTTCGCGACCCACAGCTCTTCGAAGAGTTCTACCGGCGCCATGTGGACGCGATGACGTCTTTCGTGGCCCGGCGTGTCGCGGACCCCCATACGGTCGCCGACCTGACGGCCGAGATCTTCCTGGCGGTCCTGGACTCCGCCCACACCTACCGCCCGTCCAGGGGCAGCGAGCGGGCGTGGCTGTACGGCATCGCGCGCAACGTGGTCGCCGGGGAGCGCCGTCGGGTCGCCCGCGAGACCGACCGCGACCGGCGCATCTCGGGCCGGCGGCTGCTGGCGGCCGACGACATCGCCCGCCTGGAGGACAAGCTCGACGCCCAGAGCCCTGGCCGCCGCGCCCTGGCCGCACTGGAACGGCTCCCCGCGGGGGAGAGAGCCGTCCTGGAACTGGTCGCGGTCGACGAACTCACGGTCGGCGAGGCCGCGACGGCGCTCGGGATCAGCCAGGTGTCGGCGCGCGTACGGCTGCACAGGGCGCGCAAGTCGCTGCGCGCGGCGGCGGAATCCCCTGGCGGGAAGCCGCAGGGCGCCGCACCGCCGTACGTCACCGGAGGAATCGTCACGGAAGGAACTGGGGGAGAGGCATGACGACGAGGACGACGTTCGAGGACCGGCTGCTGGTGGAGTTGCAGGGGGAGATCGAGCGACGGGAGTCCGTGCCTGGGCCGGTGCCGGTGCCGGTGCCGGTGCCGGTCGCACGGCGTCCTGTGTTCAGGGGGCGCCGGATCGCCATGGCCGCGGGGCTCTGCGCGGCGGCCGGGCTCGCGGTGGTGCTGTCGCCGGGCACGCCGGCCCAGTCCCCGGCGTACGCGCTCGAGCGCCACGAGGACGGAACCGTCACGCTCACCGCCCATGAGCAGTACATCGATGTCGACGACCAGCGCGCACTCGCACGGCAGCTGCGCCCGAACGGCATCGAGGTGGACGTGCAGATCCTGCGTCCCGGTTATGTCTGCGCGGGGGACCTGGTGATCTGGGCACAGGCTCCTCAGGGGGAGCGCGTCCCGATCTCCACCCTCCACTGGGCCCGGAAGCTCACCCTGCACCGTGGCAATGTGCTGGTCTTCGTGAACTTCAACGACGGGTCGGAGCCGCACAAGGTCGACGTCTACCCGACCGGGGCCGACGTCGAGCCCTGTGTCCCGGTGAAGCCGACGCCGAGCGGTTCCTAGGGAGCGGTGTGCGGCTCCTGAAGGAGGGGCCGCACACCGCGAGGCTCACGCCGACAGGTCCGCCGCCGCCTCCACATGGTCGAACAGCCCGTCCCCGGCCGCCCCGGTGAGCAGGTAGGCCTGGGCCTCGCCCACGTGGAAGTACATCCCGTGCAGCTCCAGCTCCCCCTTTTGGAGGGCCCGGGCGACCGAGTCATGGGCGCTCAGCTGCTCCAACTGCTGGACCACGTTGGTCAGACAGAGCTGCTCGACCGCGTCGGCGGGGGCCCGCCCGGCGAGCCTGGCCCTGGGCCGGCTGCCGTCGGCCATCCGCTCCAGGCTGGGCCGTCCGTGCCGCAGCCACCGCTGCAGCGGGGTGCGGGCGCCGCCCGGCTCCGAGGTGAGCAGAGCCTGCATGGCCCCGCAGCCGGAATGCCCGCACACGGTGATGGAGCGCACCTTCAGCACGTCCACCGCGTACTCGATCGCGGCCGCCACCGAGTCGTCCCCGCTCTCCTCACCGGGCAGGGGGACGAGGTTGCCCACGTTGCGCACCACGAACAGGTCACCCGGACCACTGGAGGTGATCATCGAGGTGACCAGCCGCGAGTCGGCGCAGGTGAGGAAGAGCTGGTCCGGCTGCTGGCCCTCACGCGCCAGCCGGGCCAGCTCACCCCGCACGATCGGCGCGGTGTTGCGCTGGAACGCGCTGATGCCACGCGCCAGTTCGGACCCGCTCGACTCGCGGGACCCGCCCGGAGCCTGCGCGGCACCGGGTGCGCCGGACGCGCTGGCCTGTCCGGCGGGCTGCGCGGTGTAGGGACGCTCGCACTGGTGGTTGCGCCAGGCCGTCCAGGGGCGGCAGCGGCAGTGGTCGGAGTCGGACAGCTCGGCGATGCGCGTGCCCGGTCTGCGCCCGGTCAGCTCGACGGAACCGCCCTGCGCGGTGTGCGTCTTCTGCCAGTCCTGCAGCGATTCGTACGCCGCGTGGTCCATGAACGACCCGTCCAGCTCCACGACGGCGTCCGCCCCCTGGGGCACGAGATGCAGGGTCCGGCTGAGCCGGGGCACCGCGAGGAACGTCAACTGCCCCCGTACGTGTACGTGATGGACTCCTTCCCTCTCGCAGTGGGTGATCCGGGTGCGGGTGAGGCGGTGCAGGGCGACTCCGACGGCGACGGCGATGCCCAGCGACACGCCCTCCAGGACGCCGAACACGACCACGCCGAGGGTGGTGACGGCGTACACCAGGACCTCTCGGTGGCGGGTCACCGTGCGGATGTGGTGCAGGGACACCATCTGGATGCCGACGGCCATCACCAGGGCGGCGAGCGAGGCGAGCGGGATGAACTCGAGGACCGGGACCATCAGCAGCGCGGCGATCACTACGAGAACGCCGTGCAGCATCGTGGAGTTCCGGCTGACGGCACCCGCCTGGACATTCGCCGAACTCCGCACCGCCACACCGGCGACGGGCAGTCCGCCGAGGGAGCCGGAGACGATGTTGGCGGCGCCCTGTCCGAGCAGTTCGCGGTCCAGCTCCGAGCGGCCGACGCGCGGTCTGCCACCTGGACCGGTGCTCGCGGCGAGCAGGTCGGGTCGGCCGGCCGCCAGCTTGTCGACGGCCACCGCACCCAGCAGCGACTGCACACTGCACACCAGCGTGGTGGTGAGCACGGCGGCGACGAGCCCCAGCACGGGCCCCTCGGGCAGTCCGGCCAGGGCATGGCTGCTCCAGGACGGCAGATCGACCTTCGGCACGGCGAGCCCGGCGAGGGAGGCGGCGGTGGTGGCTCCGGCCACGGCCACGAGCGCCGCCGGGATCCTGCGCAGGAGCCGGCCCGCCCGGCCCGGGATGCGCGGCCAGAGGAGGAGCAGCGTCAGGGTCAGCGCGCTCACCGAGACGGCGGCGGGCTGCAGGTGCGCCAACTGGGCCGGCAGGGCGCGGAGGTTGTCCAGGACGGAGCTCTGCGGGGTGCCGCCGAGGACGATGTGCAACTGGGCGACGGCGATGGTGACGCCGATGCCGGCGAGCATGCCGTGCACGATCGCGGGGCTCACGGCGAGCGCGGTACGGGCCACCCGCAGGCA
Source organism: Streptomyces sp. NPDC048523 (assembly GCF_043199815.1). Taxonomy (NCBI): domain Bacteria; kingdom Bacillati; phylum Actinomycetota; class Actinomycetes; order Kitasatosporales; family Streptomycetaceae; genus Streptomyces; species Streptomyces sp. NPDC048523. The sequence continues at coordinate 657,370 of NZ_JBICWQ010000005.1, forward strand.
GCCGAGGCCCAGTTGGACCACTCCGGCGAGGACGGTGATGGCGCAGGTCGTCCGCCAGCCGTAGCGGTGGATCAGGTCGGCGGTGACCACGGTGAGTCCGGCGGCCGGGCCGCTGACCTGGAGCGGGCAGCCCCCCAGCCGGCCGGCGACGATCCCTCCGACGGCGGCGGCCACGAGGCCGGCCTGAAGGGGAGCGCCGGTGGCGAGGGCGATGCCCAGGGACAGGGGCAGGGCGATCAGGAAGACCGCGATCGAGGCCGACACGTCGGCGCCCGCGATCCGGAAGCGGCGGGGCGGGGTCGGCGGGGGGCTGTGGGCAGGGTGGATGCGCCTCGTGTGGTGCGAGTCGCTCGGGTCGGTGGCTCGGGTGGGTACACAGGCTGACATTTTTCCCGTCTCCTCCGGGGCAGCGCGGTCGCGGAACAGGTGGTCCCCCGTCGATGGCGGGGGTCGGGTCGCGGCCGTGGGTCACGGCGTGCAGCGGCGGGATGAATCAACGCTCGGTAAATGGATCGTAATGCAGAGTAAAGGGCTGGCATAGACTTTCCGGGCAAATGGGTGAAGTGTCCACCTGAATGGGTGAAGTGGCAATTTCATCGGCTTGTCGTACTAATCCCTCCTCGGGCCCATGCGAACTTGGCGGCGCTGTCGTTGCCCCGAGAGAAGGAAGAAGGTGGGCGGAACATGGCCGCCACCCACAGGATTGCCGCGGGAGCCGTGGTCGCCGCGGTCTGCGCCGCCTCGCTCGCCGGTTGCGCGACCGGCTCCGACGTCTCCGAGGGAGGAGCCGCCGGCCCGCAGAAGGCGAAGCCCCTCCAGGTCCCGCCCAAGCGGGTGTTCCGTCTGATCGGTGACGGCTCCACCGCGTACACCGGAGCGCAGCCGCACCTGCCGAGAGCCCAGCGCCTCAAGCCCGGTCAGAAGCCCCCGCAGTTCGTGGTGTTCTCCTGGGACGGCGCCGGCGAGGACAGCCAGAAGCTGTTCTCCCGTTTCCGTGCGGTCGCCAAGGCGAACCACGCCACGATGACGTACTTCCTGAGCGGCGTGTACATGCTGCCGGAGGACAAGCGCGACGAGTACAAGCCGCCGCAGCACTCCCCGGGCCGCTCCGACATCGGCTTCAACGACGAGCAGGGCATCGCCGACACCGTCAGGCAGCTGCGCCTCGCGTGGCTGGAGGGCAACGAGATCGGCACCCACTTCAACGGCCACTTCTGCGGCAGCGGCGGCGGGGTCGGCCAGTGGTCGGTCGAGGAGTGGAAGGACGAGATCGCCCAGGCGAAGAGGTTCGTGAAGTCCTGGAAGACCAAAACCGGGATGACGAAGGCCTCCCCGCTGCCCTTCGACTACGACAGGGAGCTCATCGGCGCCCGCACCCCCTGCCTGGAGGGCCAGAAGAACTTCATGAAGGCCGCCCGCGAGCTGGGATTCCGCTACGACACCAGCGGGGTCAACGAGCAGCTGTGGCCAGCGAAGAAGCAGGGTCTGTGGGACCTGTCGATGCAGCTCGTGCCCTTCCCCGGGCACTCCTACGAGCAGCTCACCATGGACTACAACTTCATGGTCAACCAGTCCGGCACCCGGACCCAGGGCGACCCCGCCAAGTACGAGTTCTGGGGCGACCAGATGCGCGACGGCCTCCTCCAGGGCTTCCACCGGGCCTACGACGGCAACCGCGCGCCTCTGATCATCGGCAACCACTTCGAGTCCTGGAACGGCGGCACCTACATGCGCGCCGTCAAGGAGACCATCGAGCACGTGTGCAACAAGCCCGACGTGCGCTGCGTCTCCTTCCGGCAGCTCGCCGACTGGCTGGACGCACAGGACCCGAGGACCCTGGAGAAGCTGCGCGCTCTGAGGGTCGGCGAGGCGCCGAAGCAGGGCTGGGCCGCCTTCCTGTCCGGCCGGCCCGCCCCGGCACCGAAGGGCGTACCGGGGGCACCGGCGGCCAAGCGCCCGTAGTCGGCGGGCGGTTGCCGCCGCATCGGACAGCGCGGCTGCTTCAGACGCTCGCGGCACTCACCGCGCTCTCGCCGAGGACGAACGAGGGGTCGATCTGCGCCGCCAGATCGGCCCCCGTGCGCTCGTTGCCCCAGGACCGGGCGTTCTTCAAGTGGAAGTGCACCATCTGCTGGGTGTAACGCTGCCCGTCACGCAGGTCGTACGTCGCGTCGGCGGCCGTCCGCAGCTGGTGCAGGGCACGCCGGTTGACATCCTCCAGGAGCGCGAACCGGGGCGGCCGGCCCTTCTCCAGGGCGCGTACCCAGTCGGAGTGCCCGACCGTCACCAACAGGTCGTCCCCGACCTCGGCGCGGAGGAAGTCGAGGTCGTCCCGCCCCTGCACCTTGTTGCCGACGACCTTCAGGACGACGCCGAAGTCGCGGGCGTACTCCTTGTACTGGCGATAGACGGAGACCCCCTTCCGGGTCGGCTCGGCGACGAGGAAGGTGATGTCGAAGCGGGTGAACATGCCGGAGGCGAAGGAGTCCGAGCCCGCCGTCATGTCCACCACGACGTACTCGTCCCGCCCGTCCACCAGGTGGTTCAGGCAGAGCTCCACCGCCCCCGTCTTGGAGTGGTAGCAGGCGACCCCCAGGTCGGCGTCCGTGAAGGGGCCGGTGACCATCAAACGGACGATGTCGCCCTCGAGTTCCACCGGCGTGGCGCAGGCTTCGTAAACCGGGTTGTCCTCGCGCACCCGCAGCAGCCGCGAGCCCTCGCCGGGCGGGGTGGTCTTGATCATCTCCGCGGCCGAGGCGATCCGCGGATTGGTGCCGCGCAGGTACTCCTTGATCAGCGGCAGCCGCTCGCCCAGGGCGGGCAGCGCGGCCGCCTCCGCCTCGTCCAGGCCGAGCGCCGGCCCCAGGTGCTGGTTGATGTCGGCGTCGACGGCGATCACCGGTGCCCCGGTGGCCGCGAGATGGCGGATGAACAGGGAGGACAGGGTCGTCTTGCCGCTGCCGCCCTTCCCGACGAAAGCAATTTTCATGTTCACAAAGAGTAGTCGAGTGGTAGCTTTATGTGGCAGTCGGGCGTGAAGAAGACCACTCCATCGAGGGGTGTGCCGCTGGGTTGCGTAATGTCGTACTCATGAGTACGACAGGCGCGAACGCCGATCCGCTCGCGGCCCTGGGCTCGCTGCCCGGCGTGGCCGAGTCCGTGGAGTCCGTGCGCAAGTCCGTGGACCGGGTCTACGGACACCGTGTCATGCGGCGCCGCAGCAACGAGATCACCTCCGAGGCCGCCCTGCGCGGGGCCCGCGGCTCGGCCGCACTGTCCGGCGCGGACTGGGCTCTCGAAGAGGTGCGCCGACGCTCGGACTTCAGCGTCGACGACGAGTCGCGGGTCATGGGCGCGGCCCTCAGGCTGACCGCCGAGGCCGGCCAACTGCTGTCCATCTGGCGGCAGTCGCCCCTGCGGGTGCTGGCCCGGCTGCACCTGGTCGCCGCGGCATCCGACCGCGCCGAGATCGGGCGTCCCCGCCAGGCCGGCGAGAGCGTCGACGAACCGCTCATCGAGCTGCCCCTGCCGGGTGCGGCCGAGGTCTCGGGCCGGCTGGAGGGCCTGTCCGAGCTGATCATCGCGGGCGGTTCGGCCCCGGCCCTGGTCACGGCCGCCGTCGTGCAGGGAGAGCTCCTCGCCCTGAGGCCCTTCGTCTCCCACAACGGCCTGGTCGCGCGCGCGGCCGCGCGGATCGTCCTGGTCGGCAGCGGCCTTGACCCGAAATCGGTCTGCCCCGCGGAGGTCGGTCACGCGGAACTGGGCCGCGCGGCCTATCTGGCGGCGCTCGACGGTTACGTCTCCGGCACTCCCGAGGGCATGGCCGCCTGGATCACCCACTGCGGCAGCGCGATCGAACTGGGTGCGCGCGAGTCCACGGCGGTGTGCGAGGCGCTCCAGCGGGGAGCGGCGTAGAGCCCCTGGAACAGGGTTGCGGCGGTACGAGGACTCGTACCGCCGCTGGCATGTTCACCGTGTTACCAAGCGTCCTCGAGATATTGCCCATCAGGTCGGGAACTTTGCCCGTCCCTGGTGCGGCTGGCCCGTAATCGACGGGTCGACGTCGCGTGGGTGCCCGGTGTTCATGCTCGGTCCGTGGGGCCAAATGCGTTTTTAAGGTGATCCTCTCGGATGTCCTTGGTCTCGCGGGCCGTTAACCCCTTTGTACTCCTGGACCCGGGCAAGCGGAACCCCTGGCCGCCGTTCTTTACTTTTGGTCTCAAATAGGCGTCAAGTGGCCGCAATCGCCTCAGGCGACTGTCGACCGCCGCCGATTGGCGTACCAGACGAGGCCCGCCGTCGCCGCCGCCGCTCCTATCGCGGCGACCGCGACGAGCGCCGGGCGGGGCGGTACGGCGAATCCCGGCAGCCGCTGCTTGAGCCGGACCGGCCGGTGGAAATCGAGAATCGGCCACCCGCGCGCGAGGGCCTCGCGACGCAGTGCGCGGTCCGGGTTGACCGCGTGCGGATGACCCACGGCCTGGAGCATCGGCAGGTCGGTCGCCGAGTCGCTGTAGGCGTAGCAGCGCTCCAGGTCGTAGCCCTCGGACTCCGCCAGCTCCTTGACGGCCTCGGCCTTCGTCGGGCCGTACGCGTAGTACTCCACCTCGCCGGTGAAGCAGCCGTCCTCGCCGACGACCATGCGGGTCGCCACCACCCGGTCGGCGCCCAGGAGTTCGCCGATCGGCTCGACCACCTCGGCGCCGGACGTGGAGACGATGACGACGTCCCGGCCGGCGGTGTGGTGCTCCTCGATGAGGGAGGCGGCCTCGTCGTAGATGATCGGGTCGATCAGGTCGTGGAGGGTCTCGGCGACGATCTCCTTGACGTGCTGGACGTTCCAGCCGCGCACGAGCGCGGAGAGGTACTCGCGGGTGCGCTCCATCTGGTCGTGGTCCATACCGCCGACGAGGAAGACGAACTGGGCATATGCGGTCCGCAAGGCGGCCCTGCGGTTGATCAGCCCGCCTTGGTAGAACGACTTGCTGAACGTGAGCGTGCTCGACTTCGCAATGACCGTCTTGTCCAGGTCAAAGAAGGCAGCTGTGCGGGGCAAGGAGTGGTTTTCCACGACCCCGAGCATAGGCGCAGCCCATTCGGCGTAAGGTGAGGCGCGTGGGTTTGCCTGAGAGGGCTCTCGGGTACACCATGGAAGTCACGGATCGTTCGCGACCGTGCTAACGCGGTCCGGCTCCTCCCCCCCCGAGTCGGCCGTGAAGGCGACCCCCACTCTCCCCCCCGGTGGGGGTCGTCGCATGTCCGGGTGTGTTTTTCCTCTTCCCTGCGCGGTTGTGCGACCGCACCGAGACGGCTGGGGCCGTCCCTTCGGCATGCTCATGATTCGTCACTGCGTGTAGTCACCGCACTGCTCTGTGGAAGGCGTAGGCAGACGCCACGACCTCACCGGTATGGGTGACGGCGATATTCACAGGCGCGGAGTTGTCCACAGTTATTGACCAAGATCCACACGATTTCCCGGATCGCTGCACCGTGATTCCCACACGTCCCGCTCCTGCCGACTTCATGGCCGGTTCTGGTTTGTCGGGTGTGTTTGGCCGGTTCGTATCGGCCGTTCATATGGAGGCCGGTTGCCGGTTCTTCACATGTATGGGAACCGCGGGGCCGAAGGGGCCCTGCGGAAGAGGCGCCGTGCGGGCCCTTGGAGGGGCCTCGCGTGGCGCGGTGAAGGGGGATGGAGACCGTGACCGCAGCCGTCACACACGAGGGACAGCCCGCCGCCGGAGGGCGGCCGGGCCGGCCGTTGATCGTCACGGAGGACGAGGATCTGCTCGACGACCTGCTGCGGCTGTGCGCGGCGGCCGGGGCGACGGCGGAGGTCCATCACGGGGTGCCGCAGCCCAGAGGCAGCTGGGAGGCCGCCCCGCTCATCCTGGTCGGCGACGACGCCGCACGGCGGGTGCGCGGGGCCGCCCGCAGGCGCGGAGTGGTGCTGGTGGGCCGAGACCAGGACGACTCCGGGGTATGGAAGCGGGCCGTCGAGATCGGCGCCGATCACGTCCTGATGCTGCCCGACGGCGAGCAGTGGCTCGTCGACCGGATCGCCGACGTCACCGAGGGCGTCGGCCGCCCCGCCCTCACCGTCGGCGTCATCGGAGGCCGGGGCGGGGCCGGAGCGTCCACGCTCGCGTGTGCCCTCGCCGTCACCTCCGCGCGTGAGGGCCTGCGCACGCTCCTGGTGGACGCCGATCCACTGGGTGGCGGACTCGACGTACTCCTCGGCGGCGAGAGCACCGAGGGGCTGCGCTGGCCCGCGTTCGCCGCCTCGCGAGGGCGGGTCGGCGGCGGCGCCCTGGAGGAGTCGCTGCCACGGCTGCACTCGCTGCGGGTCCTGAGCTGGGACCGCGGCGACCGGATCGCCGTCCCGCCCCAGGCAGTCCGGGCGGTGCTCGCGGCGGCCCGGCGCAGGGGCGGCACCGTCGTCGTCGACCTGCCCCGCCGCCTCGACGACGGCGTCGCCGAGGCCCTCGCCCAGCTGGACCTGGGGATCCTCGTGGTCCCCGCCGAGCTGCGCGCCGTCGCCGCGGCCGGCCGCGTGGCCTCAGCGGTCGGGATGGTCCTGCGCGACCTGCGGGTGGCGGTACGCGGCCCGTACGCACCCGGCCTCGACGACCGCGAAGTGGCCCGACTGCTCGGCCTGCCCCTGGTGGGCGAGGTCCCGGTCGAGTCGGCACTCCAGCGGTCACAGGGGAGCGGATCACCACCGGGGGCGGCGGTACGGGGGCCACTGGCGCGGTTCTGCAAGGAGTTCTGGGAGCGGGCGTTGACCGAGGCGGGGACGGGGCCGGGGGCGGGGTCGGCATGAGCGGGTTCTCCAGGTTCTCCGGGTTCTCGGGGTCCTCCGGGTTTGCGGGGTTCCAACGGGTGGACGGCGCCGGGGTCGGCTCTGCCGAGGTGCGGCGGACGGGTGATTTGGCAGCGGGTCCCGTTGAGCGACGACGGTCGGGTGAGGCGCCGGTCGCCACGGTCGGGCGGCCGCGGACAGCCCCGGTGGGTGTTTCCACGGCCTCCGCGGCGGCCGGCACGGACACGGCCTCCGGGCTGCTGGACGGCGTACGGCAGTGGCTGGCCGAGAGCGGGGCCGAACCGACGCCCGCGCGTGTGGCACAGGCGCTGCGGGAGCAGGGACGGGTCCTCGGGGACGCCGAAGTGCTGGGCGCGGCCGAGCGGTTGCGGTCCGAACTGGTCGGCAGCGGACCCTTGGAGCCGTTGCTCGCCGACCCGTCGGTGACGGACGTGCTCGTGTCGGCGCCGGACCGGGTCTGGGTGGACCGGGGCGGCGGACTCGAACTGACCGCCGTCTCCTTCGCCGACGCGGCCGCCGTACGACGACTCGCGCAGCGGCTCGCCGCGGTGGCGGGGCGGCGCCTCGACGACGCACGGCCCTGGGTGGACGCCCGGCTGCCGGACGGAACGCGGCTGCACGCGGTGCTGCCTCCGGTCGCCGTCGGCTGCACCTGCCTGTCACTGCGAGTCGTCCGGCCGCGCGCGTTCACGCTGGACGAACTGATCGCGGCCGGCACCGTGCCGCCGGGCGGGGACCGGGTGCTGCGGGCGTTGCTGGACGCGCGGCTGTCCTTCCTCATCAGCGGCGGGACAGGCACCGGGAAAACCACCCTGTTGAGCGCGCTGCTGGGGCTCGTCGGGCCGGGTGAGCGGATCGTGCTCGCGGAGGACTCGGCGGAGCTCAGGCCGGACCATCCGCACGTCGTCCGGTTGGAGACGAGACCCGCCAACCAGGAGGGCGCCGGGCACGTCACGCTCGAGGACCTGGTGCGACAGGCACTGCGGATGCGGCCCGACCGGCTGGTCGTGGGTGAGGTGCGCGGGCCCGAGGTCGTGCATTTGCTGGCGGCCCTGAACACGGGCCACGAGGGCGGGTGCGGGACCGTGCACGCCAACGCGGCGGCCGACGTACCCGCCCGTCTGGAAGCACTGGGTACGGCAGCCGGGCTCGACCGGGCGGCGTTGCACAGCCAGTTGGCGGCCGCGCTGTCGGTCGTACTGCATCTCGTGCGGGACCGGGCCGGGCGGCGGCGGATCGCCGAGGTGCGGGTGCTGGAGCGGGATTCCACCGGGCTGGTGCGGACGGTGCCGGCGCTGCGGTGGGGAGCGGAGGCGTTCGCGTACGAACGGGGGTGGGAGCGGCTGCGGGGGCTGCTCGGGGAGGCGATGCGGGGGCGAGGGGAGGGCGGATGACCTGGGCGGATGGCAGCGACGGGTGTGGCGACGAGCGGGCTCGGACGGTTCGGATGGCTCCGACGATTCGGACGGTGAAAGGACGTGGTGATCGGGATGGGGGAGATGTCGGTGGGGTCGGCGGGAGTGGCTGTGGGATGCCTCGGGATGGCCGTGTGGCTGTGGGGCGGTCGGCGTTCCGGGGCGCGGCGGGCGCAGATGCTGCTGGCCGGAGGCGGGGTGGGGGGAGTCGGGCCCCCGCCGTGGCGGCGGCTGGAGGAGGAACTGCGGCGGATTCGTGGGCGGCTGGGATTCGAGTGGTGGGCGGCGGCCGCCGGGCTGGTGCTGGCCGTGCTGGGGGCCTCGGTGCTGCCGGTCCTCGCGGGGGCGGCCGGAGTGCCGTTGCTGCGGCGGGTGCGGCTGGGCCGGGAGGAGCGCCGGGTGCGTGAGCGGCGGGCGGCCGCGGTGATCGCGCTGTGCGCGGTGATCGCCGGGGAGGTGCGGGCCGGGCGCCAGCCGGGGGAGGCGCTGGTGCGGGGTGTGCGGGACTTCGAGGAGGCGGGAAGCGGTGGAGTCGGCTCGGGTGGGTCCGGGTCGGGGGCGGCGGGAGTTCTTGGGGGCGGCGCTGGGTCCGGGTCTGGGTCCGGGGCTAGGTCTGGGGTGCCGACGATCGGTGGGCTCGGGGAGACACAGGCCGCTTTGTTGGCGGCGGCCCGGTTCGGCGGGGATGTGCCGGGGGCGCTCGCGGCGGCGGCCAGGCGACCTGGCGCCGAGGGACTGCTGGGGCTTGCCGCGTGCTGGCGAGTGGCCGTGGACCAGGGCGCGGGGCTCGCTGCCGGGCTCGATCGGCTCGAAGGGGCGTTGCGGGCCGAGCGTGACCAACGGGCCGATCTGCGCGCCCAGTTGGCGGGAGCGCGGTCCACGGCGTGGATGCTCGCCGGGTTGCCGGTACTGGGGCTGAGCCTCGGTGCCGCCCTCGGCGCCGATCCCCTGCACGTCCTTCTGCACACCGGGACCGGGCTGGGCTGTCTGCTGGTCGGCGGTCTGCTGGAGGGCGTCGGGATGTGGTGGGCGACGCGGATCGTGCGGGGAGCGGAGGCAGCATGAGCGCGGAAGTTTTCCACAGGCTGGGGGCGGTTCTGGGGACAGCACTGGTGGTCGCCTGGCTCGCCCGGTGGGCCGCGGCGGTGCGGCATGAGCGGAGACTGCGGCGGCGCCTCGGGGAACTGCTGGCCGCCGCGGAGACCACGGCCGAGGGTCCGCGGTTCGAGGGGCGTGAGTTCGCTCGGCGGTGGCTGCCCGTGCTCGGCGTCGGCTGTGCCGGGTGGGTGCTGGTCGGCGGTGTCGCCGGTGCCGTGGTCGGGCTGGTCGTCGCGGCGGGGGCGTGGCGGTGGCGTCTGAGGCAGCCGGCCGGCGTGAGTGCCGGGGAGACCGACGCGCGCGAGGCGGCCCGGCAGCTACCGCTCGCCGCCGATCTGCTGGCCGCCTGTATCGCGGCGGGCGCCGGTCCCGTGATCGCGGCCCAGGCCGTGGGCGAGGCGCTGGGCGGCCCCGTGGGGGAGGGACTCGCGCGCGGGGCAGCGGAGGTACGGCTCGGCGGCGAACCGGGCGAGGCATGGCGAAGGCTCGCCTCGACACCGGGCGCGGGGGCGCTGGCCCGGCTGCTGGAACGCGCCGATGTGACCGGACTGCCCGCGGCCGGGCCGGTCGCCGGGCTCGCGGCGGACGCCCGCGCCGACTGGGGGCGCGCCGCGACGGCACGGGCACGGAAGGCCGCCGTACTGGTCACGGCGCCGGTGGGGCTGTGTTTCCTGCCCGCGTTCATCGCCGTGGGCGTACTGCCGATCGTGATCGGGCTCGCGGGAGGAGTGCTGGGAGGGGGTGGGCGATGACGGCCGAGGGTCGCTGAGCAGACGTACGAACAGTCGGGCGAGCAGTCAGACAGTAATCAACAGGACTGATCCTTACGGGGGTTGAGATGTACAAGACGGTACGGGCGCGGATGGGTGCCCTGGTGTGCAGGACGATGTGCCGGCTGCGGTCGATGCGCGGGGACGAGGGAATGGTCACCTCCGAGTACGCGATGGGGATCGTCGCGGCGGTGGCGTTCGCGGTGGTGCTCTACAAGGTGGTCACGAGCGGCGCCGTCAGCGCGGAACTCCAGGCCATCGTGAAACGGGCGCTCGATGCGAAGGCGTGAACGGGCGGCGGACGAGGGGTTCGTGACGGCGGAGTCGGCGATGGTGCTGCCCGTGCTGGTGATGTTCGCGATGGCGCTGGTGTGGGGGCTGCTCGTGGTGGCCGCCCAGATCCAATGCGTGGACGCGGCCAGGACGGGCGCCCGCGCGGCGGCCCGCGAGGATCCCGACGAGGCGGTCGTCCGGGTGGCTCGGGACACGGCACCGCGCGACGCGGAGGTGACGGTGGCGCGGGAGGGTGACCGGGTCCGTGTCGTGGTCGTGGCGAAGCCACCCGCACTGCACGGCCTGCCCTTCGAGGTGCGGGAGGAAGCTGTGGCCCTGGTGGAGTCGACGGTGGGGGAAGGGGGATGAGCGGCGGACCTTCGGAGCGCGAGGCTGCCGCCGGGGCCTCCGCGGGCGCTCGGTGCGGCGGCGGGGGGTTCGACAACGCGGGGTCGGACGCCGTGCGGTTCGGGAAGGCCGGATCGGGCGCCGCGCGGTGTGCGAACGCCGGCTTGGGCGCTGCGCGGTGGGCGAACCCTGGGTTCGCCGCCGTCCGGTCCGCGAACGCCCGGTTCGCAAGGGTGGGTGTAGTCGACTCTCGGGTCGCGTGGGCGGGCGTCGCCGGCGCCTGGTTCGCGAAGGCGACGGCCGCCCACCCCAGGGTCTGCATCCTGCGGTCCGCGAAAGCCCGGTTCGCTGGGGCGGGCGTAGCCGACGTGCGGGTCGCGTGGGCGGGCGTGGCCGGCGTCTGGTTCGCGAAGGTGGGGCCTGTCCACCCCCCGCTCGCCACCCTGCGGTTCGCGAAAGCCTTGTTCGCGCAGGTGGGCGTCGCGTCCTCCTCGTTCGTCCAAGGCGCCGGCCTCGCCCGCGCCCGATTCTCCACGGTCGGCTTCGTCAACGCCCTGTTGGCCCGCGGCCGTCGCTGGGCCGTCCGGTTCGCCGGTGCTCAGGTAGGTGTGGCCCGTTCGGACCGGGGTTCCGCCACGGTCTGGAGTGTCGGTGCCATCGCGGTGCTGTGTGTGGTGTTCGGGGCCGTGCTGGCCCTCGGGCAGGCCGTCGCCGTACGGCATCGGGCGGCCGGTGGGGCGGATCTCGCGGCGCTCGCGGCGGCGGACCACTGGGCCGACGGACCGGCGGTGGCCTGCGCTCGGGCGGAGGACGTGGCGCGGGAGCAGGGGACGCGGCTCGTGCGGTGCGTGATGGTCGGTGAGGTCTCCGACGTGACGGCGGCCTCGGGGCGGGGGCCGTTCACGGCGGAGGTCAGGGCGCGGGCGGGGCCTGCGGGGCCGGTTCCGTCGGAGGCTCTGCCATTGCCGAGCCTCGGTCCGGCCCTCGGTCCGGCCCTCGGTCCTGAAGCCCGGGTGCCAGGACTTCAGGGTGCCCCTCCTGCTCCCCGGAGGGCCTCTCCTCCGGTGCCCCCCGCAACAGCACCGTGAGGAGCCGCACCGCACCCCTCTTGTGCAGCGGATCGTTGCCGTTGCCGCACTTGGGGGACTGGATGCAGGAAGGGCAACCGGCGTCGCACTCGCAGGAGGCGATGGCCTGGCGGGTGGCGGTGAGCCAGGCGCGGGCGGTGTGGAAGGCGCGCTCCGCGAAGCCCGCGCCGCCCGGGTGGCCGTCGTAGACGAAGACCGTGGGGAGCAGCGTGTCGGGGTGCAGCGGGATCGACACGCCGCCGATGTCCCAGCGGTCGCAGGTCGCGAAGAGGGGCAGCAGGCCGATGGAGGCGTGTTCGGCGGCGTGCAGGGCGCCGCCGAGGATCTCCGGGTTGATCCGGGCCTCGTCGAGCTGGTCCTCGGTGACCGTCCACCACACCGCGCGCGTACGGAGCGTACGAGGAGGGAGGTCGAGTTTCGTCTCGCCGAGCACTTCGCCGGTGATCAGACGTCTGCGGAGGAAGGACACCACCTGGTTGGTGACCTCGACGGAGCCGTAGCACAACCTGCCCTCGCCCCAGGGGACTTCGACGTCCGTCTCCAGGACGGAGATGGCCGTCGTGTCACGGGCCACCGTCGAGTACGACGGGTTCGCCTCCTCGACCAGGGCGACCGAGTCCTCCAGGTCCAGGGAGCGGACGAGATAGGTGCGGCCCTGGTGGAGGTGGACCGCGCCCTCGTGGACGGCGGTGTGGGCGGAGCCCGCGTCGACCGTTCCGAGGAGGCGGCCCGTGCCCGACTCGACGATCTGGATGGGCCGGCCGCCCTCCCCGCGGATGTCGGTGAGGTCGGCGGCCCGCTCCCGGCGGGTCCAGTGCCAGGCCTTGGTACGGCGGCGCAGCAGCTTCGCGGACTCCAACTGCCCCAGCAGGCTCTCGGTCTCCGGCCCGAACAACTCCATGTCCTCCTCCGTCAACGGCAGTTCCGCCGCGGCCGCGCACAAGTGGGGGGCGAGGACGTACGGGTTGTCGGGGTCGAGGACCGTGGACTCCACCGGCTGGTCGAACAGGGCCTCCGGGTGGTGGACGAGGTAGGTGTCCAGGGGGTCGTCGCGGGCGACCAGGACGGCCAGGGCGCCCTGGCCCGCCCGTCCGGCCCGGCCCGCCTGCTGCCACAGGGAGGCGCGCGTGCCGGGGTAGCCGGAGATCAGTACGGCGTCCAACCCCGAGACATCGATGCCGAGTTCCAGGGCGGTGGTGGCGGCCAGGCCCAGCAACTCTCCCGAGTGGAGGGCCTGTTCCAGGGCGCGGCGCTCCTCGGGGAGATAGCCGCCGCGGTACGCCGCCACGCGGCGGGCCAGGGATCGGTCGACCTCGGCCAGCCGCTCCTGGGCGATCACGGCGATCAGCTCGGCGCCGCGCCGGGAGCGCACGAAGGCGACCGAGCGCACGCCCTGCACGGCGAGGTCGGTGAGGAGGTCCGCCGTCTCCGCCGTGGCCGTACGGCGGACCGGGGCGCCCTTCTCGCCCTGCATCTCGGTGAGCGGGGGCTCCCAGAGGGCAAACACCAGTTCGCCGCGCGGTGAGGCGTCGTCGGCGACCTCGACCACCGGAAGGCCGGTGAGGCGGCGGGCGGCGACCGACGGCTCGGCGGCCGTCGCGGAGGCCAGCAGGAAGACGGGGGAGGAGCCGTAGCGGGCGCAGAGCCGGCGCAGGCGGCGCAGCACCTGGGCGACGTGGGAGCCGAACACGCCCCGGTAGGTGTGGCACTCGTCGATGACGACGTACTTGAGCGCTTTCAGGAAGGAGGACCAGCGGGAGTGGGACGGGAGTATCCCGCGGTGCAGCATGTCGGGGTTGGTCAGCACGTAGTTGGCGTACTGGCGGATCCACTCGCGTTCCTCGAACGGCGTGTCGCCGTCGTAGACCGCGGGGCGTACGGAATTGGCCAGCGGTTGTGAAAGTTCCTTCACCGAACGGCACTGGTCCGCCGCCAGGGCCTTCGTGGGGGACAGGTAGAGCGTGGTGGCGCCGCGGCCGTTCGGGGCCTCGGAGCCGTCCAGGAGCGTGGAGAGGACCGGCACGAGGTACGCCAGGGACTTGCCGGAGGCGGTGCCGGTGGCGACGACGACCGACTCGCCGTCCAGGGCGTGTTCTGCCGCGCGTGCCTGGTGGGCCCAGGGGTGCTCGATGCCGCAGGCCTGGACGACCGCGATGACCTCCGAGCGGATCCGGTCGGGCCAGACGGCATGGCGACCCGCACGTGGGGGCAAGTGCTCCGTATGAGTGATGCGCGCACCCCGGCTCGGCCCGGCGGCGAGCCGGTCCAGGACCGTGCTCGGCGTGGGGCGGGAACCGGTGTCCGCCGAGGGTCGATCGGATCGGAGATTCTTGGCCATCGGCACCGAGTGTGTCACTGGCGTGACGGACAATGGGACCAAGGCGTCGTGCACGCCTGCCGGTAAGTGATTGAATGCCATCGCGGCTGGCGAACCGTCCGGGGGCTTCAAGCCGAGGTGTCCCGAGGGGCGACCGCTCGATAGCAAGGTGCTGGAGGATCCGTGGACCTGTCTCTGTCGACCGAAACCATCGGCGATCGCACGATCGTCAGGGTCGGTGGCGAAATCGACGTATATACCGCGCCCAAGCTGCGCGAGCAGCTGGTCGAGCTGGTGAATGACGGCAGTTTCCACCTTGTCGTCGACATGGAGGGCGTGGACTTCCTCGACTCCACCGGGCTCGGCGTACTGGTCGGCGGACTGAAGCGGGTGCGTGCCCATGAGGGCTCGCTGCGCCTGGTCTGCAACCAGGAGCGCATTCTCAAGATCTTCCGTATCACCGGCCTCACCAAGGTGTTCCCGATCCACACCTCGGTCGAGGAAGCGGTGGCGGCGACCGACTGATCCGTTCCCGGGCCCGTGCCCGGATCGGCAGAAGGACGCCGACAGAAGCAAAAGAAGGGGGTCCGGGCTTTCGGCGGCCCGGTCCCCCGACAGCACGCCCGTAGTTCCGAGGGGGACGCATGGCCACCGTTGAACTCCGTTTCAGCGCGCTGCCCGAGCACGTCAGGACCGCCCGACTGGTGGCGGCAGCGGTGGCGCGCAGGGCCGGAGTGGACGAGGCCGTCCTCGACGAGGTCAGGCTCGCCGTCGGCGAGGCCTGCACCCGTGCCGTCGGACTGCACCAGAACGGCGGCATCACCGCGCCGGTCCAGGTGCTGCTGATCGACGAGGAGAAGCAGTTCTCCATCGAGGTCGGCGACGAGGCACCCCATTCGGCCCCGGGCGACCGGGCGCCGGGTGCGCCGGGCGAGGAGCCCGACGTGGAGACCGAGGAGGACGAGATGGGCCTCGCGGTCATCAGCGGCCTCGTCGACGACGTCGAGGTCACCGCAGGGGAGCACGGCGGACAGATCCGTATGACCTGGCCGACCATGCCGCCGGCCGTAGCGCTTCCCTGACTTTCTCCCCGTTCGAATCAGATTTCTGTTCGACATGCGGAAGGGCCCCACCACACCGGTGGGGCCCTTCCGCATGTCGGCTCGGGCTTTCTGTGCCTACAGTGGTCTGGTGCGATGCCTTTCGTGAATTGATTCACGATCAAGATATCGGCCATGAATGCCTTCGGGGCATTACTGCTTTCAGGTTCTGTAAAGGCGAATTCCGTTTACCGCGCCCTGTTTTGATCAGGACGGGGTACCTACAATCCGTCCACATCTTGAGCTCAGCCCAAGCGTCAAGGAGGACGAATGGCGGGGCTTTCTACCCCTGATCAGTTGGACCAGCCCACAACCTTCGCGGCTGCGGTGCTCACCGACGACAACCGGGTGCTGATCGCGGTCATCGCGGTCGTCGCCCTGGCGGCGCTCGCGGTGGCAGGCGTCCTGGTACGCCAGGTGCTCGCGGCCGGCGAGGGCACCGACAGCATGAAAAAGATCGCGAAGGCCATCCAGGAAGGCGCGAACGCCTATCTGGCACGCCAGCTGCGCACGCTCGGCGTATTCGCCGTCGTCGTGTTCTTCCTGCTCATGCTGCTGCCCGCGGACGACTGGAATCAGCGCGCAGGCCGATCCCTGTTCTTCTTGATCGGCGCCGGCTTCTCGGCGGCCACCGGCTATATCGGCATGTGGCTCGCCGTGCGCAGCAATGTGCGTGTGGCCGCGGCGGCGCGAGAAGCCACTCCGGCGGCAGGCGAGCCGGAAAAGGATCTCACCGCCGTCTCGCACAAAGCCATGAAGATCGCTTTCCGTACGGGCGGCGTGGTCGGCATGTTCACAGTGGGGCTCGGTCTGCTGGGCGCCTCCTGTGTGGTGCTGGTGTACGCGGCCGACGCGCCGAAGGTCCTGGAGGGATTCGGTCTCGGCGCGGCGCTCATCGCGATGTTCATGAGGGTCGGCGGCGGCATCTTCACCAAGGCCGCCGACGTCGGCGCCGACCTGGTCGGCAAGGTCGAGCAGGGCATCCCGGAGGACGACCCGCGCAACGCCGCGACCATCGCCGACAACGTGGGCGACAACGTGGGCGACTGCGCGGGCATGGCGGCCGACCTCTTCGAGTCGTACGCCGTGACCCTGGTCGCCGCGCTGATCCTCGGCAAGGCGGCCTTCGGCGACTTCGGACTCGCCTTCCCGCTGCTCGTCCCGGCGATCGGCGTGATCACCGCGATGATCGGCATCTTCGCGGTCGCCCCGCGCCGCGCCGACCGCAGCGGCATGTCCGCGATCAACCGCGGGTTCTTCATCTCCGCGGTGATCTCGCTCGTGCTGGTGGCGATCGCCGTCTTCGTCTACCTGCCGGGGAAGTACGCCGACCTCGACGGCGTCACCGACACGGCGATCAGCGGCAGGGACGGCGATCCGCGGATCCTCGCGCTCGTCGCCGTGGCGATCGGCATCCTGCTCGCCGCCGTCATCCAGCAGCTGACCGGCTACTTCACCGAGACCAACCGCCGCCCGGTCCAGGACATCGGCAAGAGCTCTCTCACGGGGCCCGCCACCGTCGTCCTCGCCGGTATCTCGATCGGTCTCGAGTCGGCCGTCTACACCGCCCTGCTGATCGGCCTCGGCGTCTACGGGGCGTTCCTGCTCGGCGGCACCTCGATCATGCTGGCGCTGTTCGCGGTGGCGCTGGCCGGCACCGGCCTGCTCACCACCGTCGGTGTGATCGTCGCCATGGACACCTTCGGGCCGGTCTCCGACAACGCGCAGGGCATCGCCGAGATGTCCGGCGACGTCGAGGGCGCGGGCGCGCAGGTGCTCACCAACCTGGACGCCGTCGGCAACACCACCAAGGCCATCACCAAGGGCATCGCCATCGCCACCGCGGTCCTCGCGGCATCGGCGCTCTTCGGGTCGTACCGTGACGCCATCACGACCGGCGCGCAGGACGTCGGCGAGAAGCTCAGCGGGGACGGCGCGCCGATGAGCCTGATGATGGACATCTCGCAGCCCAACAACCTCGTCGGCCTGATCGCCGGCGCCGCGGTCGTCTTCCTCTTCTCGGGGCTGGCGATCAACGCGGTGTCGCGGTCGGCGGGTGCCGTGGTGTACGAGGTACGGCGGCAGTTCCGCGACCATCCCGGGATCATGGACTACAGCGAGGAGCCGGAATACGGCAAGGTCGTCGACATCTGCACCAAGGACGCCCTGCGCGAACTCACCACGCCCGGTCTGCTCGCCGTGCTGGCGCCGATCTTCATCGGGTTCACCCTCGGGGTCGGCGCGCTCGGCGCGTTCCTCGCGGGCGCGATCGGCGCGGGCACCCTGATGGCGGTCTTCCTGGCCAACTCCGGTGGTGCCTGGGACAACGCCAAGAAGCTCGTCGAGGACGGTCACCACGGCGGCAAGGGCAGCGAGGCCCATGCCGCGACCGTGATCGGTGACACCGTCGGCGACCCCTTCAAGGACACCGCGGGCCCCGCGATCAACCCGCTGCTGAAGGTGATGAACCTGGTGGCGCTGCTGATCGCTCCGGCGGTGATCAAGTTCAGCTACGGCGAGGACAAGAGCATCGGCGTGCGGATCTTCATCGCCGTCCTCGCGTTCCTCGTGATCGCCGGCGCGGTCTACGTCTCCAAGCGGCGCGGGATCGCCGTGGGTGACGAAGGCAACGAGAAGAAGGCGGCCAAGTCGGCGGATCCCGCGGTGGTTTCGTAGGCCCACCGACGAGTCCCAGCTCAAGGGGCGGGCGGGCGGCGCGCGTTCATGCGCCGCACGCCCGCCCTGTGCGTGCGCGCCGCTCGGCCGTGAGGCTTCTCTCTCCTGGGGCGAATGCTGATGAAAGGTGTCTATTAGTGACATTCAGGACGCAGATGTCATGCGTGTGCTGTGTAAGGTCCGGGGGCTGAGAGGCCACGGAAGGGACCGATCCGGTGAAAAAGAAGCTCGCGGCCGCACTGTCCGGCAGTGCGGTACTGGTACTGGCGCTGACGGGATGCGGTGGCGGCAGCGAGGACAACAAGGAACTCGACGCCTGGGCCAAGAAGGTCTGCGACCTGGTGCCGGCCCAAAACAAGAAGATCACGGCGGCCTACGACGCGATCACCAAGGCGGCCGAGGACACCGAGAGCACCCCGGCGGAGCTCCAGAAGGCCGACTCCCAGGCCTTCCAGGACCTGTCCGACGGCTACAAGGCGCGCGCCACGGTCATCCGCAACGCCGGGGCGCCTCCCGGTGCCGAGGACGGCGCGAAGAAGCTCCAGGAGGCCGTCAAGCAGCTCACGACGCTCTCGGCGTCCTACGCCGACATGAAGACGCAGGTGGACGGGCTCAACACCAAGGACCAGGCGAAGTTCGCGACCGGTCTCAAGGACGTCTCCGCCGAGATGCAGAAGGTCGAGACACAGCGTCAGACCGCGCTCGCCGCGCTGAAGGACCTGGAGTCGGGCGACACCAAGCAGGCCCTGGCCGATCAGCCGGGCTGCAAGCAGGCGTCCACGTCAGCGACGGGGTCCGCTTCGGCGACGGACAGCTGAGCGGCCGGAGCCGGCGGCCGAGCGGGGTCGCCTCGCGGCGAGCCGATCGTCGAGGCGTGGCGGGCGGCGGGTGCGGACGGCGGCCGCGGGCCACAATGGGGGCGTGAGTACCTCCAGTCTGCCCACGCTGCCCGCCGCTCCCGCTCCCGGCCGTCCCGATGTCACCGTCCGGCTGCGGGACGCCCTCCTCGGGGCCTCCTTCACCGCAGACGGGCTGCTGGAACTGCTCGGCGCCCCCGCCTACGCGGCCCTCGCGCGCAGCGAGACCGTCCCCGCGCTCCGGGCGACCCGCGGGGACACCCCGCTGGAGGTGCTCGTACGCCTGTTCCTCCTCCAACAGCCGGTGCCCCACGCGCGCGTGGCGGACGTCCTGCCCGTCGAGGCGTGTCTGCAGAGCGGCTGGCTGGTCGGCGCCGGCGCGGACGAGGTCGCCGCGACCGTGGACGTACGGCCGTACGGGGGCCCCGGTGGCGAGGACTGGTTCATCGTGTCGGACCTGGGCTGTGCCGTCGGCGGTGCCGGTGGCATCGGCAGCCGGGAGGAGGGCGTCGTCCTCGGCGTCGGCGGTGCCTCCACGACCCTGGCCGGCATCACGGTCCGTACGCCCGTCTCGTCCGCCCTCGACCTCGGCACCGGCTCCGGGATCCAGGCCCTGCACGCCGCGCAGCACGCCACGCGCGTGACGGCGACCGATCTCAACCCGCGCGCGCTGCACATCACCGCGCTCACGCTGGCCCTGTCCGGTGCCCCGGCGGCCGATCTGCGGGAGGGCTCCCTGTTCGAGCCCGTCAAGCAGGGGGAGACGTACGACCTCATCGTGTCGAACCCGCCCTTCGTGATCTCGCCCGGCGCGCGGCTGACGTACCGCGACGGCGGGATGGGCGGGGACGATCTGTGCCGCTCGGTCGTTCAGGGGGCGGGGGAGCTG
This sequence comes from Streptomyces sp. NPDC048523, assembly GCF_043199815.1. NCBI lineage: Bacteria > Bacillati > Actinomycetota > Actinomycetes > Kitasatosporales > Streptomycetaceae > Streptomyces > Streptomyces sp. NPDC048523. The sequence continues at coordinate 677,024 of NZ_JBICWQ010000005.1, forward strand.
CTGAACGAGGGCGGGTTCGCGCAGTTCCTCGCCAACTGGCAGCAGGTCGCGGGGGAGGACTGGCAGGACAGGCTCAGGTCGTGGGTGCCGCGCGGGTGCGACGCGTGGATCGTGCAGCGCGAGGTGCAGGACGTCACGCAGTACGCCGAGCTGTGGCTCAGGGACGCCGGTGACCACCGCGGCGACCCGGCCGAGTACCAGGCGCTCTACGACGCGTGGCTGGACGAGTTCGAGGCGCGCAAGGTGAGGGCCGTGGGCTTCGGCTGGATCACCCTGCGCAGGACGGGCTCCGCCGAGCCCTCGATCACCGTGGAGGAGTGGCCGCACCCGGTCGAGCAGCCGCTCGGCGACACCGTCCGGGCGCACTTCGAGCGCCTCGACTACCTGCGCGCCAACGACGACGCGGCCCTGCTGGAGGCCCACTTCACACTCGTGCCCGAGATCGTCCAGGAGCAGGTCGGACTGCCCGGCGCGGAGGACCCGGAGCACGTCGTGCTGCGCCAGCACCGTGGAATGCGCCGGGCCACCAAGGTGGACACCGTCGGCGCGGGCTTCGTCGGCGTGTGCGACGGCTCGCTCAGCGCGGGTCGCATCCTCGACGCGATCGCCCAGCTCATGGACGAGGACCCGGTCATGCTGCGCGACCGTACGCCCGCACAGATCCGGCTGCTGGTGGAGCAGGGGTTCCTGGAGCCGTCCCGGTCGGCCTGACCGACAACAATCCGGCCTGACCGGCAACAAGAAGAGTCGAGGGGGAGACACCCCCACCCGGCGCGGTCTGAATCCGGTCGGTTTCTGTGAGCGTCCGGCGTAGCCAGAGGTGGCGGTGGGGCGGGGCCGGCAAGGGGGTCCGCGGTCGTGGCGGCACGGCGTTCACCCGGGGTTCGTCCGCCCGCCGTCCGCGCGTGCCAGTCTCCACCGGAACCGCACGCGCGGACGGGAGAAACAGGGGGCACGGACAATCATGGAGAGCGGACCGGCGATCTTCACGGGAATGGTGTTCGCCCTGTTCGGAGGAGGGCTGCTGGTGTGGACCGCGGCCCGGGTACGGCATCGCGAGCCCGTCGCCCACGGTGTGAGTCCCGTCGCATCCGCGGCCCTGGCGACCCTCGCCGCCCTCATCGCGCTGGCCCTCGGCGCGTGGTGCCTGACCGGCCTCTAGGACGGCTCCCGGGAGGTCTTCGCGAGCAGGCCGACCGGTAAGAGGGAGATCACCCTCCGGATGAGACCGAAAAGGCCGGTGGGTACTCCGGGCGGCAGGAATGGCGGTAGTCGGGTTACCGTTCGAGTGGCCGTTGCGGGCTTTTCCCGTTTGACACGGGGGCGGGATGTACCGTCACACTCCGCAGCGTCAGCACGACCCGACCCCGGGAACCAAGGCCTGGGGATACCCCCAGCGTCGACCGGAGAGAAGAGCGAAGTTGTCCCCGACCAGCGACCCCGCACAGGGCGGCCGCCGACTCGTCATCGTCGAGTCGCCTGCCAAGGCGAAGACGATCAAGGGCTATCTCGGCCCCGGATACGTCGTCGAGGCGAGCGTCGGGCACATCCGCGACCTCCCCAGCGGCGCCGCAGAAGTGCCCGAGAAGTACACCGGCGAGGTCCGCCGCCTCGGCGTGGACGTCGAGCACGACTTCGAGCCCATCTATGTCGTCAACGCCGACAAGAGGGCCCAGGTCAAGAAGCTCAAGGACCTGCTGAAGGACTCCGACGAGCTCTTCCTCGCCACCGATGAGGACCGCGAGGGCGAGGCCATCGCCTGGCACCTCCAGGAGGTGCTCAAGCCCAAGGTCCCGGTCAAGCGGATGGTCTTCCACGAGATCACCAAGGCCGCGATCCAGGCCGCCGTCGCCAACCCGCGCGAGCTGAACCAGAAGCTGGTCGACGCCCAGGAGACGCGCCGCATCCTCGACCGCCTCTACGGCTACGAGGTCTCGCCGGTCCTGTGGAAGAAGGTCATGCCGCGCCTGTCGGCCGGCCGTGTCCAGTCGGTCGCCACCCGGCTCGTCGTCGAGCGGGAACGCGAGCGCATCGCGTTTCGTTCTGCCGAGTACTGGGACCTGACGGGCACCTTCGCGACCGGCCGCGCGGGGGACTCCTCGGACCCGTCGTCGCTGGTCGCGCGCCTCCAGACCGTCGACGGCAGGCGGGTCGCGCAGGGCCGCGACTTCGACTCCCTGGGACAACTGAAGAGCGCGAACACCCTCCACCTCGACGAGGCGAACGCCCGCGCGCTCGCCGCCGCCCTGGAGCAGACCCGGTTCGCGGTCCGCTCGGTCGAGTCCAAGCCGTACCGCCGCTCGCCCTACGCCCCGTTCCGTACGACGACCCTCCAGCAGGAGGCCTCGCGCAAGCTCGGTTTCGGCGCGAAGGCGACCATGCAGGTGGCCCAGAAGCTGTACGAGAACGGCTTCATCACCTACATGCGTACGGACTCCACGACCCTCAGCGACACCGCCATCACCGCGGCCCGCGCCCAGGTCACCCAGTTGTACGGTGCCGACTACCTGCCCTCGTCGCCGCGTACCTACGCCGGGAAGGTCAAGAACGCCCAGGAGGCGCACGAGGCGATCCGCCCCTCGGGTGATCGTTTCCGCACGCCCGCCGAGACCGGCCTGACCGGCGACCAGTTCAGGCTCTACGAGCTGATCTGGAAGCGCACGGTCGCCTCGCAGATGAAGGACGCGACCGGCAACAGCGTGACCGTGAAGATCGGCGGCACCGCCGCCGACGGCCGCGACGTCGAGTTCAGCGCCTCGGGCAAGACGATCACCTTCCACGGCTTCCTCAAGGCCTACGTCGAGGGCGCCGACGACCCGAACGCCGAGCTCGACGACCGCGAGCGCCGGCTGCCCCAGGTCGCCGAGGGTGACGCCCTGAGCGCCGAGGAGATCACGGTCGACGGGCACGCCACCAAGCCCCCGGCCCGCTACACCGAGGCCAGCCTGGTCAAGGAGCTCGAAGAGCGCGAGATCGGCCGCCCCTCGACGTACGCGTCGATCATCGGCACGATCCTCGACCGCGGCTATGTCTTCAAGAAGGGCACGGCACTGGTGCCGTCCTTCCTGTCCTTCGCCGTGGTCAACCTCCTGGAGAAGCACTTCGGCCGGCTCGTCGACTACGACTTCACCGCCCGGATGGAGGACGACCTCGACCGCATCGCGGCCGGTCAGGCGCAGTCCGTGCCGTGGCTGAGGCGCTTCTACTTCGGTGAGACATCGCCGAACAGCGGCTCCACCACCGGCGGTGCGGCCGACGCCGGCAACGGCGACGGGGACCACCTCGGCGGCCTCAAGGAGCTGGTGACCGACCTGGGCGCGATCGACGCGCGCGAGGTCTCCTCGTTCCCGGTGGGCAACGACATCGTGCTCCGGGTCGGTCGCTACGGCCCGTACATCGAGCGCGGTGAGAAGGACTCCGAGAACCACCAGCGGGCGGACGTGCCCGAGGACCTGGCGCCGGACGAGCTGTCCGTCGAGCTCGCGGAGGAACTGCTCGCCAAGCCGAGCGGTGACTTCGAGCTGGGCGCCGACCCGGTGACGGGCCACCAGATCATCGCCCGCGACGGCCGCTACGGCCCGTACGTCACCGAGGTGCTCCCCGAGGGCACTCCGAAGACCGGCAAGAACGCCGTGAAGCCGCGTACGGCCTCGCTGTTCAAGTCGATGTCGCTGGACACGGTGACCCTCGAGGACGCCCTGAAGCTGATGTCGTTGCCGCGTGTCGTCGGCAAGGACGCCGAGGGCCAGGAGATCACCGCGCAGAACGGCCGCTACGGCCCGTACCTGAAGAAGGGCACGGACTCGCGGTCGCTGCAGACCGAGGACCAGCTCTTCACGATCACGCTGGAAGAGGCGCTGGCGATCTACGCCCAGCCCAAGCAGCGTGGCCGCGCGGCCGCCAAGCCGCCGCTCAAGGAGCTGGGCACCGACCCGATCAGCGAGAAGCCGGTCGTGGTCAAGGACGGCCGCTTCGGACCGTATGTGACCGACGGGGAGACCAACGCGACCCTGCGCTCCGGTGACAGCGTCGAGGAGATCACCCCGGAGCGCGGTTTCGAACTGCTCGCCGAGAAACGGGCGAAGGCGCCCGTCAAGAAGACGGCGAAGAAGGCGCCCGCCAAGAAGGCTCCGGCCAAGAAGGCGACGGCCGCCAAGAAGACCGCGGCGAAGAAGACCACGACGGCCGCGAAGAAGACGGCCGCGAAGAAGACGACGGCGAAGAAGACGACCACCGCGAAGAAGGCGACGGCGTCGAAGGCGGCGTCCGAGGACTGAGTACACCGCTGTTCCTCCACTGAAACTTCGCAATGCGAACGTCCCGGCATCACTTTGGTGTCGGGACGTGCGCACGTCAGGACGCGCTCCCCGGGCTGTCGGTGGCTCCCGATAGGCTGAATGCATGACCCGTGCGGAGCAGCCAACGGCCCCTGACCCGGCCCCCGACGACGCCCTGGTCGCGGACTCCCGCGAGCGCGCCGTCCGCGCCCTGCTGCGCAGGCCCCAGCTCAAACGCCTGTGGAGCGCCCAGCTCGTCGGCGGGATCGGCGACACCCTCGCACTCCTGGTGCTGGTGCTGCTGGCCCTTCAGGCGGCGATCGCCGAGGGCTCCTTCGGCGGCGGCTACCGGGGCGTGGCGTTCGCAGTGGCGACCGTCTTCGGTACGCGCATCCTGGCGACGCTGCTCTTCGGCGCCGTCCTGCTCGGCCCGTTGACCTCGCTCACGTCGCAGGAGGGGCCGCTCGACCGCCGCTGGACCATGGTCGGCGCGGACGGAGTCAGGCTCGCGCTGCTCATCGTCGCGCCCCTGTGGGTCGACTGGATGCCGGACGACGCCCTCGCGATGCTCCTGGTGACCGTCTTCGTGGCCGGAGTCGCCGAGCGCTTCTGGACCGTGTGCCGCGAGAGCGCGGCGCCCGCCCTGCTGCCGGCTCCTCCGCCGGAGGGGGCGACGGTACGACCGCTGCCGGACCACCTGGACGCGCTGCGCCGCCTGTCGCTGCGGACGACCTTCGTGGCGATCCCGCTGGCCGGTGCCGCCCTTGTCGCCGCGGGCCTGCTCAACAATCTGCTGGGCTCCGGCATCGACTGGTTCGGCCAGCACCAGGCGGCCCTTGCGTCGTATGTCGCGGCCGGGCTGTTCGCCGCGTCCCTGTCCCTGCTGACCTTCCTGGAACTGCCCGCCACCCGCACTCCGCGCGCGCGTTCGCCGCTGGAGGGGCTGCGCCGTCCCAAGACGGGCACCGGCGTCGACAAGGGCCGTACCGGCGCGATCCCGCTGCTGGTGCCGGCCTGCGCGGCCGTCGCCGGGGCGATCGCGGCCGCGGTGGCCGTCGCCGTGCTGCACGCCAAGGACCTGGGCGGGGGCCCGGTGATGTACGGGCTGATGGTGCTCGCGCTGACCGGCGGCGTCGTGATCGGCATCCGTACGGCGCCCAAGGTGCTGGTCTCGCTGTCCCGGCGCCGGCTGCTCGCGCTGGCGATCGCCTTCACCGGGATCGCCCTGCTGGCCGCCGGGCTCGTCCCGGACGTCACCACCGTGCTGCTGATCGACGCGCTGGCCGGTGTCGGCGCGGGTGTGGCCGCCAACACCGGGCACACCCTGCTCGACCAGGAGACCGAGGAATACCGGCGGGCGCGGACCACCGAGCATCTGCACGCGGTCGTGCGGGTTGCCGTGGCGTTCGGCGCGCTGGTCGCCCCCGTGGTCGCCGCGGCGGTCGGACCGCACCGGCTGGAGAACGGCAAGTTCGTGTTCGCGCACGGCGGCGCCGCGTTCACCCTGATGCTGGTCGGCGCGCTCCTGCTGCCGGTGGCCGCGCTGGTCCTCGCCAAGGTCGACGACCGGTCCGGCGTACCCCTCCGGCACGACCTGCGGGACGCGCTGCTCGGCGGCGACGACCCGGAAGCGGTGCCCGCCGCCTCCGGCTTCTTCATCGCCCTGGAAGGCGGCGACGGGGCCGGGAAGTCCACCCAGGCCGAGGCGCTCGCCGAGTGGATAAGGGCCAAGGGCCATGAGGTCGTGCTGACCCGCGAGCCGGGGGCGACCCCGGTGGGCAAGCGGCTGCGGTCGATCCTGCTGGACGTGTCGAGCACCGGGCTCTCGCACCGCGCGGAGGCGCTGCTGTACGCGGCGGACCGCGCGGAGCACGTGGACACCGTGGTCAGGCCCGCGCTGGAGCGCGGCGCGGTCGTGATCTCCGACCGGTACATCGACTCCTCGGTGGCGTACCAGGGCGCCGGGCGGGACCTGTCCCCGACGGAGATCGCCCGCATCAACCGCTGGGCGACCGGCGGCCTGGCACCGCATCTGACCGTCCTGCTGGACGTGTCCCCGGAGATCGCCCGCGAGCGGTTCACCGAGGCGCCGGACCGGCTGGAGTCGGAGCCGGCGGAATTCCACGCGCGCGTGCGCTCCGGATTCCTCACGCTGGCCGCCGCCGACCCCGGCCGGTACCTGGTCGTGGACGCCGGGCAGGAGCCCGAGGCCGTCACGACCGTCGTACGGCATCGCCTCGACCAGATGCTTCCGCTGTCCGAGCAGGAGATCCGGGAGCAGGAGGAGGCCCGCCGCAAGGCCGAGGAGGAGGCGCGGCGCAAGGCCGAGGAAGAGGCCGCGCGCAAGGCCGAGGAGGAGCGCCTGGAGCGTGAGCGCCAGGAGCAGCTCGCCCGGTTGAAGGCCGAGGAGGAGGAGCGCAAGCGGCGCGAGCTGGAAGAGGCCCAGCGCCGCGAGGCGGAACGCCAGGCGGAGGAGGCCCGGCTGCGGGCCGAGGAAGCGCGCAGGCGGGCCGAGGAGGAGCGGGCACGGCTCCTCGCCGAGGAGAAGGCACGCGCGGAGGAAGAGGCGCGGCGCAAGGCCCAGGAGGAGGCCGCCCGCAAGCGGGCCGAGGAGGAGGCGCGACTGCGTGCCGAGGCCGAGGAGCGGCGGCTGGAGAAGCAGCGCAAGGCCGAGGCGGCTCTGCTGAGGGCCGAGGAGGCCCGGCGGCTCGCCGAGGCCGCGGCCCTGGCGGCGGAGGCGGGGCCCAAGCAGGCGGCCACTCCTGCCGTGGGCATGGACGCGGCGACCGTACCCACGCCTGTGGTGACGCCGACGAACGCCTCGGGCGGACCGGTGGAGGAGACGGCCGTGCTGCCTCGGGTGCCCATGGAGAAGGACGACGAGGATGCGTCCGCAGGTGGGACTTCCGGTGGGTCCACCTCCGATGCCGAGGTGACGGCCGAGCTGCCTCAGCCTCCGGTGCCGCCGGGTGCGGCGGACGAGACCGCGGTGCTGCCTCCCGTGCCGCCGGGTGCTGCGGACGAGACCGCGGTGCTGCCTCCCGTGCCGCCGGGTGCGGCCGACGAGACCGCGGTGCTGCCTCCCGTGCCGCCGGGTGCGGCCGATGAGACCGCCGTGCTGCCTCCCGTGCCTCCGACGCCGGGGGAGGGGCCTTCGGATCGGGTGCCGCCGGCGTACTTCCGGGACGAGGAGCGGACGCGTGAGCTGCCGCAGGTCGACGCGGAGGGGACGCCGCGGCGCAGGGCCCGGTCGGACTGGGCGGAGGAGACTCCGTTGGACGATCTGCCCACGCTGGCCGACGAGTTGCTCGGGCCGCATGACGACGAGCCCAGGGACGATCGCCGTCGCAGGCGCTGAGAGGCCACGCCGGTTGTCAGTGCTCGCCCCCACAATGGACCCCAAGGGCAATGGACAGCCGGCGCGAAAGATGACGAAAGGGCGGCGTGACCCATGACCGTATGGGACGACCTGGTCGGCCAGGAGAGGGTGAGCGAGCAGCTCGCGGCCGCCGCTCGGGACGCCGACGCCCTGGTCACCGCCGTCGCCACCGGTGCCCCGCCGCCCGAGGCGTCGAAGATGACCCATGCCTGGCTGTTCACGGGCCCCCCGGGGGCGGGCCGGAACCAGGCGGCGAGGGCCTTCGCCGCCGCACTGCAGTGCGTCAGTCCGGACCGGGCCCTCGGGGGAGTCCCCGGCTGCGGGTTCTGCGACGGGTGTCATACGGCACTCATCGGCACCCACGCCGACGTCTCCTCCGTGGCCGCCGTCGGCACCCAGATCCTCGCCGACGACATGCGGGACACCGTCAGGAAGTCCTTCACCTCACCGGCGACCGGCCGCTGGCAGATCATCCTCGTCGAGGACGCCGAGCGGCTGAACGAGAAGTCGGCCAACGCGGTCCTCAAGGCTGTGGAGGAGCCCGCCCCGCGCACGGTCTGGCTGCTGTGCGCGCCGTCCATCGAGGACGTCCTGCCGACGATCCGCTCCCGCTGCCGCCACCTGAACCTGAGCACCCCCTCCGTGGCGGCCGTCGCCGACATGCTCGTGCGCCGCGAGGGCGTCGAGCCGGCCGCCGCGATGGCCGCCGCCCGGGCCACCCAGGGCCATGTCGACCGGGCCCGCCGCCTCGCCACCGACCCGGCCGCGCGCGAGCGCCGTGCCGCCGTGCTGAAGCTGCCCCTGCGCGTCGAGGACATCGGCGGCTGTCTCAGGGCGGCGCAGGAACTCGTCGACGCGGCGGCCGACGACGCCAAGCAGCTCGCCGAGGAGGTGGACGGCAAGGAGACCGAGGACATGAAGGCGGCGATGGGCGCCTCCCAGGGCGGCCGCATGCCCCGCGGCACGGCGGGCGTGATGAAGGACCTGGAGGACCGGCAGAAGCGCCGCCGCACCCGTACCCAGCGCGACAGCCTCGACCTTGCCCTGACCGACCTCACCGCCTTCTACCGTGACGTTCTCGCCCTCCAGTTCGGCTCCCGGGTGGCGATCGCCAACGCGGACGCCGAGGACGTCCTGGAACGGCTCGCCCGCAGCAGCACCCCGGAGACCACACTCCGCCGCATCGAGGCGATCGGCGCCTGCCGCGACGCCCTCGACCGCAATGTGGCCCCGCTGCTCGCGGTGGAGGCCATGACGATGGCGCTCAGAGCCGGTTGAAGCGGAGTTGACCGGAGTTGACCACGTCACTCGTACGAGGCGTTGTTTACACGGATTGCAATCAGTAAACTGCACAGAGTTACGCTCGCCTGATGCAGACCAGGCGCAGCTCCCGCTCCTTCCGCACCGTCGGCACCCTTCTGGCCGCCGCGCTCCTCGTCTCCGCCTGCTCCGCGGGCGCCTCGACGAGTTCGGCCACCTCGGCCGCCGACGTGGCCCTGGGCGCGCTGCCGCAGTCGACACCGGCCGCGCTGTCGTCGTACTACCGGCAGAAGGCGCGCTGGCACGGCTGCGGGATCCCCGGTTTCGAGTGCGCCACGCTGAGGGCGCCGCTCGACTACGACCGGCCGGCCGGCGGGGACGTCCGGCTCGCGGTCGCCCGCAAGAAGGCCACCGGGCCGGGCAAGCGCCTCGGGTCGCTGTTCGTGAACCCGGGCGGACCGGGCGGCTCGGCGGTCGGCTACGTCCAGGCGTACGCCGGGATCGGCTACCCGGCCGAGGTGCGGGCCCGTTACGACATGGTCGCGGTGGACCCGCGCGGAGTCGGCCGCAGTGAGCCGGTCGCATGCCTCGACGGGCGGGACATGGACACGTACACCCAGACGGACGTCACTCCCGACAACGCGCGCGAGACCACCGAACTCGTCAGCGCCTACAAGAAGTTCGCGGAGCAGTGCGGCGCGCACTCGGCGAAGTTGCTGCGGCATGTGTCGACGGTCGAGACGGCCCGGGACATGGACATCGTGCGGGCGGCACTGGGCGACGCGAAACTGAACTACGTGGGGGCGTCGTACGGAACGTTCCTCGGGGCGACGTACGCGGGCCTGTTCCCCGGCCGTTCGGGGCGGCTCGTGCTGGACGGCGCGCTGGACCCCTCGCTGCCCGCGCGCCGGGTGAACCTCGACCAGACGGCGGGCTTCGAGACGGCGTTCCAGTCGTTCGCGAAGGACTGTGTGCAGCAGCCGGACTGCCCGCTCGGAGCGAAGGGCACCCCGAGCGCGGAGGTCGGCCGCAGGCTCAGGGCCTTCTTCAGGAATCTCGACGCGCACCCGATCCCCACCGGCGACGCGGACCGCCGCACCCTCGGCGAGGCCCTCGCCACGACCGGTGTGATCGCGGCGATGTACGACGAGAGTTCCTGGGCGCAGCTGCGGGAGGCGCTGAGTTCGGCCATGAAGGAGAACGACGGCGCGGGGCTGCTGGTCCTCGCCGACAGCTACTACGAGCGGGACGCCGACGGCCGCTACAGCAACCTGATGTCCGCCAACGCGGCGGTGAACTGCCTCGACCTCCCGCCCGCCTACGCCGGCCCGGAGGAAGTCGAGAAGGCCGTCCCGACCTTCGAGAAGGCGTCCCCCGTCTTCGGGGCGGGCCTCGCCTGGGCCTCCCTCAGCTGCGCGTACTGGCCGGTGCGGCCCACGGGTGAGCCCCACCGCATCGAGGCGCGGGGCGCCCGCCCCATCGTCGTGGTCGGCACCACCCGCGACCCGGCCACCCCCTACCGCTGGGCCCGCGCCCTGGCCGCCCAGCTCACCTCGGCCCGCCTGCTCACCTACGAGGGCGACGGCCACACCGCGTACGGCCGCGGCAGCGCCTGCATCGACTCGGCGATCAACGCGTACCTGCTCCGCGGGACCCCGCCGGCGGACGGGAAACGGTGCTCGTGACCCCCTCCCCGGACCGACGAACGGCTCCGGACACCGCACGCCGGGGCTGGTTCGGAGCACCCCCCGAAACTGTGTAGACTTGCCGACGTTGCTGACCGCACCATGGTGCGGACGGCGCGCCGCCTTAGCTCAGATGGCCAGAGCAACGCACTCGTAATGCGTAGGTCTCGGGTTCGAATCCCGAAGGCGGCTCTGAGAAACCTCAGGACTCACTCGCCGTGACCTGGGGTTTTTCTTTGTCCTTTGCTGCTCCAGCTCCAGCTCCAGCCCCAGTTGCCGTGCGGTCGGTTTCGGTTCGTGGTTCAGGTACGAGCGTGGAGGAACGCGTCGGGCAATGAGACGCGGTGCGTTTCCACGTAGTGCGGGTTGGCTTCCTTGCGTATCGATCCGTTCGGCCGGCCGGGGCGGTTGTCCAGTTCGTCGTGGAAGCCCAGCAATCCCAGCACGGCGTCTCGTTCGACGAGCCTTCGACGTGTGCGGGACAGGACGAACCGGCGCCGGGACGGTGTCCGGTCCGGTGGCTGGCGCAGACGGTTCGGGCCGGCTCCCCCGTGACGACGTGTCCGGGCGGACATCTTCCGCGCGGCCAGTCACCATGGGTCCGTCAGGATGGGCTCGTCACCATGGGTTCGTCACGACGGGGTGGACCGGGCTGGGCCAGCGCGCGGAGGTGCCGTATGTCAGGAACCGGGTCGGCGGGCGGCTACTCCGTCACGCCCCTCGCCAAGAAGCTCGGCATCAAGGCGGGGCACCGGGTCCGGCTCGACGGTGCGCCCGAGGGGTGGGACATCCCCGGCCTGCCCGACGACTGCGATGTCGCCGTCGGCGGCTCGCACGGCGCGGATGTCGTCCTCGCCTTCCACCGCGAGTACGCGCGGCTCGCCGCCGAGGCGGGTGAACTGGTCGCCGGCCTCGCGGACGACGCCGCCCTGTGGATCGCCTGGCCGCGCAGGGCCGCCGGGCACGTCAGTGACATCACCGAGAACGCCCTGCGGGAGGTCTTCCTCCCGCTCGGAGTCGTCGACGTGAAGGTCGCGGCGCTGGGGGAGGACTGGTCGGGACTGAAGTTCGTGCGACGGAGGGAGAACCGACGGACGTGACACACAGACCCCACACTTCCCCGTACCTGAAGTCCTCACCGAGGATCGCCGTAGCCGTCGTGACGATGGGGAACCGCCCCGACGAGGTCGACGCCCTGTTGCGGTCCGTGGCCAAGCAGGACATCGCGCCGGCCCGGATTGTGATCGTGGGCAACGGCTGCCGGCTGCCCGAGTTCGCCGAGCGGCTCTCCCTGCCCGGCGAGGTCACCACCGTCGACGTCGAGGAGAACCTCGGCTGCCCCGGCGGACGGAACGTGGCGCTCGCCCGGCTGCGGGACTTCGGCGACGTGGACGCCGTAGTGGAACTCGACGACGACGGCCTGCTCGTGGACGCCGATGTGCTGCGCCGCGTACAGGAGTTGTTCGCGGGAGACGAGCGGCTCGGCATCGTCGGCTTCCGTATCGCCGACGAGAGCGGCGAGACCCAGCAGCGGCACGTGCCCCGCGTCGGCACCTCCGATCCGATGCGCGGCGGCCATGTCACCGGCTTCCTGGGCGCCGGGCACGCCTTCCGCACGGCCATGCTCGCCGAGACGGGGGACTGGCCCGCCGAGTTCTTCTTCGCCCACGAGGAGACCGACCTCGCCTGGCGGGCCGCCGACCGCGGCTGGCGCATCCTGTACGCGCCCGAACTGCTGCTCCAGCACCCGAAGACCTCACCGGCCCGGCACGCCATCTACTACCGGGTCAACGCCCGCAACCGGGTCTGGCTGGTGCGCCGCCGACTGCCCCTGCTGCTCATCCCCGTGCATCTCGGTGTGTGGACGGCGCTCACCCTGCTGCGGATCCGGTCGGCGAGTGGACTGCGCGCGTGGTTCGGCGGGTTCGTCGAGGGCCTGCGGGAACCGGCCGGTGAACGGCGGCCGATGCGGTGGCGAACGGTGTGGCACCTCACCCGGCTGGGACGCCCGCCCGTGATCTGAGGGCCCCTGGTCCGGGGACAGGACGAGGATCCCGGTCGTTCACCTCCACCGACCGGGACCCTCTCGCGTCCCACGGATCCGGCCGCGACGGCGACACTCCCCCGAGTTGCGCGTCGTACGCGCGCGCCCTCGGGCCAGATCCGATGATGTGATCACATCAGGTTGCGCCAACAAATCGCTAACATGTGGCCAACGCATCTACGTGTGGTGGTCCGCCGGTTGGCGCGAAGTCGACGGCGGCGATGGGGGACCGACGGTGTGCAACCGCGGAGCGACAACGGATTCCGGCAGTGGCCGGCATCGGACGGCTGGCGGGAAACCGCCGTGAAGAGGGCGGATTTCCGCCAGAAGTGGGCGGCGTGATGGGGCGCGGATCGCAGTCGGGGCTGCGGTTCGGACTGCTCGGGCCGCCGATTCTGTACGACGGCCAGGGTGGCGCCGGTGTCCGGGTCGTCGGCAGCCGCAAGCAGCGGATCCTGCTGGCCGCGCTGCTCCTCGAAGCCGGCCGGGTCGTCTCCACCCACTCCCTCAAGGAGGCACTGTGGGGGAGTACCCCGCCCGCCTCGGCCAAGGCCTCGCTCCACAACCACGTCTCCCGGCTGCGACGGCTGCTCGACGACCCCGAACGGCTGCAGGCGGTGGCCCCCGGCTATCTGCTGCGCGTCGCGCCGGGTGAACTCGACGTCCAGGTCTTCGAGAGCCACGCCGCCCGGGCCCGCGGCGCGCACGCCGACGGGAACTGGAGCGAGACCGTCCGGGAATGCGCGGCGGCACTCGCGCTCTGGCGGGGCGCACCGCTCAGCGGGGTCCCCTCCGAGCTCGCCGGATACGCCCTGGTCCAGCGCCTGGAGGAGGCCCGGCTGCTCCTCCTGGAGTGGCACTACGACGCCGAGCTCGCCCTCGCCGACACCCGGCCGGACGCCCTCGTCCCCGAACTCTCCGCACTGGCCGCGGAACACCCGTTGCGCGAGTCCTACCACCGCCAGCTGATGCTCGCCCTCCACCGCACCGGCCGCCAGGCCGAGGCCCTCGCCGTCCACCGCGACCTGCGCACCCGCCTGGTCGAGGAACTCGGCGTGGAACCGGGCCCGGCGGTCCGCGAGGCACATGTGGAGGTGCTGCGCGGGGGAGACAGCGGCGGGCGGGCCGAGGCGGGGGCCCGGGGTGGGGGTGCTGTTCGGGGCGACGGGTCCGACCGGACCGGTGGTGAGAGCGCAACGGGCCGTTCGGGAGCTGCCGTTGACTTCGGTGAGTCACGGGAAGAGAGCAGGCCGGCCTCTCCCGGTTCCCGCCTCAGCGCCCCTCTTGGCGTCCCTTCCGGCGCCCTTCCCGTAGCCGCTACGCGCGAAGATGCCCCGCCCGCCACCCATTCGTCGCGCCCCGCCGCCCATTCGTCGCCCCCCGCCCCCGAGGCCGAGACCCCCCTCCCTCGCCCCGCCCAACTCCCCCCACCCCCAGGCCACTTCACCGGCCGTGTCACCGCCCGTGACGACCTCCGCCGGGCCCTCACCCTGGGCGACGGCCCGGCCGTAGGCGTCGTCAGCGGTATGGCCGGCGTCGGCAAGAGCGCGCTCGCGCTGCATGTGGCCCATGGGCTGCGGGAACGTTTCCCTGACGGCCAGCTCTACGTCAATCTCCAGGGCGCCACCCCGGGCATGACCCCCCTCACCCCGTCCCAGGCCCTCACCGCCCTGCTGCGCGACCTCGGCGCCGACCCGCGCCGTATCCCCGAACACCCGGACGCGGCAGCCGCGTTGCTGCGTTCGCTGCTCGCGCCCACCCGCACGCTCATGGTGCTGGACGACGCCGCGAGCGCCGCTCAGGTACGGCCGCTGCTGCCGGCCGGCGGCGGCTGCGCGGTGATCGTCACCAGCCGCTCCCCCCTGACCGCCCTCGACGACGCCCACCGTTTCCCGCTCTCCCCGCTCTCGGCCGAGGAGAGCGCGGAGTTGCTGCGCGCGGTGTCGGGCCGTGACGGCCGGGACAGCCCCGGCGCCGACGGCGGACCCGCCGACCGCGGATCCTCTGACGGCGGACCCACTGACGGCGGACCCACTCACGGAGGCACCCGCGCCACCTCCGCTCCCGGCACCCCCACCACCTCCCCCACCACCCTTATAGACGCCACCCACCCCCTCATAGAACTCACCGGCCGCCTCCCCCTGGCCCTGCGCGTCGTGGCCGCCCGCCTGGCCGCCCGGCACGCCCTCACCCCCGATGTCCTGGCCGACCAACTGGCCGCCACCGAGGACCGGTTGCGGCATCTGGAGTACGACGACCTCTCCGTCCGCCGTTCCCTGGCCGTCGCCCACGACGCCCTCGCCGCCTCGGGCCGCCGTTCCGACCGCGACGCCGCCCTCGCCCTGTGCCGCATCGGCGCCCTCGACCTGCCCACCTACGGCGTCCCCCTCGTCGCCCGCCTCCTCGGCGCCGACGGCGGCGACGAGACCCGGGCCGAGGACGCGCTCGACCGCCTCGTCGACGTGGCCCTCCTGGAGGAGACGGCGTACGGCCGCTACGCCCCGCACGGCCTGGTCCGCGACTTCGCCCGGGAACTCGCGCGCACCGGGCACGCCCCCGACATCGCCCGCACCGCTCTGCGCTGGTACGCGGCCGTCGCCGAACGCGCCCTCATCGCGATCGCCGAACCCGGCCTCGACCTGGAGGACCGCTGCCGCCCGACCGCCGCGCAGCCACCGGAGCACGCGGCGCATGTGCTGGCCATCCCGCCGTTCCCCTCCTCCGAGAGGGCCTTCGCCTGGTGCGAGTCGGAACTGGAGAACATCGTCGCCCTGGCCGAACGGCACGCGGACACCCCCGACGAACGCGCCGCCGCCCATGTCTCCACCCTGCTGCGACTGCTCTCGCCCTTCCTCCAGCGCAGCGGCCGGGTCGCCGAGACGGAGGTACTCGGCCGGGCCGCGCTCACGGTGGCGCGGCGGCTCGGTGACGAGGAGGCCGAGGCGTGCGCCCTGGGCGACCTGGCCGGACTGCACTTCCTGACCGGCCGGCACAGCGAGGCCCTGGCCCTCAACGACCAGGCCCTCGCCATCTGGCGGCGGCTGGGCAGGGACTCCTGGACGCGCCGCTGCCTCAACAACCGGGGTCTGCTGCTCGAAGGCCTGGGCCGGTACGCCGAGTCGGGCGAGGCACTGCGGCAGAGCCTCACCTACTCACCGCAGTTGAACGACCCCTTCGGCGAGGCCGTCACCCACAGCAATCTGGGCAACCTGTACGAGCACACCGACCCGCGCGCCGCCATCGAGCAGCACCGCCGCTCGCTCGCCATCGGCGAGGAGGCCGGCAGCGTGGTCGTACGGCACTCGGCGCACTGCAACATCGGCTACGCCCATCTCACCCTCGGCGAACCGGCCGCCGCGGTGGCCCACTTCGAGGAGAGCCTGCGCATCCTCGGCAGCCCCGGCGACTGGCACGGCGAGTCGCAGAGCCGTCTCGGCCTGGTCCGCGCCCTGCGCCTGACCGGCCACGGTGAGCGCGCCGCCGCCGAGTGCGCGGAACTGCTGCGCCGCGCGGACGCCCGCGCCGACCGCTACACCGGCGCCCTCGCCCGCCACCAGCACGGACTCCTGCTGCGCGAGCGGGGCAGGACCGAGGAGGCGTACGAACAGTGGCGGGCCGCTCTCGACGCGCTGGACGGCACGGACGAGAAGACGGTGCTCCAGGAGCTCATCGCCCTGCTCGACGACTCCTGTTTACGGTGATCACTTCGCGGTGATCACTTCGCGTCGGTGATCACTTCGCGTCCGCGTAGCACTCCACCACCGCCGTCGTGAACGGAAACCGCACCGGCGTCTCGCCGAACGTCAGCCGCCCGGCCAGGTCCGACGCCTGTCCGATCGCCGCCACGACCGCCCCGGCCTCCTCCTCGGGACAGTGCACGATCACCTCGTCGTGCTGGAAGAAGACGAGTTCGGCCGCCATTCCCGCACAGGCCTGGCGCAGTGCGGCGAGCAGCAGCAGGGCCCAGTCGGCGGCGCTGCCCTGCACCACGAAGTTCCGGGCGAAGCGGCCGCGGGCACGGGTGTTGGTGGAGGCGTACCCGGGGGCCCAGCCGTCCTCGCCGGAAGCGGGCTGCCCGGCCGGGTCGTCCTGGGGGATGCCCGCCTCCTCCGCGTCACCCGCCCCGGCGGCCGGCGGGCACGTCCGCCCCAGCCAGGTCCGCACCAGCCGGCCCTCCTCGCCCGCGCGGGCCGCGTCGTCGACGTACGCGACCGCCTTCGGGAAGCGGCGTCTGAGCGCGGCGAGGTTCTTCAGGCCGTCGCCGGAGGTCTGGCCGTAGACCGCGCCGAGCACGGCGAGTTTGGCCTGGGCGCGGTCGCCGGAGAAGGCCCGTTCGGAGACGGCCTGGTAGAGGTCGGTTTCGCGTCCCGCCACCTCCATGAGCCCGGGGTCGCGGGAGATGGCCGCCAGCACCCGCGGCTCCATCTGGTCGGCGTCCGCGACGACGAGCCGCCAGCCCGGGTCGGCAACCACCGCACGCCGGATGACCTTGGGGATCTGCAGGGCACCGCCACCGTTGGTGACCCATCTGCCCGTGACGGTCCCGCCCGCGTGGAACTCGGGCCTGAACCGCCCGTCCCGCACCCAGTCCTGGAGCCAGGACCAGCCGTGGGCGACCCAGATGCGGTACAGCTTCTTGTACTCGACCAGCGGCTTGACTGCCGGATGGTCGAGGGACTCGAGCTCCCAGCGGCGGGTCGACTTCACCTTGATGCCGGCCTGCGCGAACGCCTTGATGACATCGGCGGGCAGATCGGGCCGCACCCGGCGCCCGAAGGCCGCGGACACCTCGTCGGCCAGTTCGGCCAGGCGCCGGGGCTCGCCGCCGCCGGCGTACCGCTCGCCGAGCAGTTCGTGCAGCACCCGCCGGTGGGTCTCGGCGCTCCACGGCAGCCCCGCGTGGTTCATCTCGGCGGCCACCAGCATCCCCGCCGACTCGGCGGCGGTCAGCAGCCGCATCCGGTCGGGGTGCGCGGTGGCGTCGTGCCGCCGCTGCTGGTCGGCGTAGACCTCGGCGAGGTCGGTCAGCGGCACATGGACGCTCTGCGGCTCGAACAGGGACGACTGCGAACCCGGTACGGCGGCGCGCTGGGGCGGGTCGGGCGGTACGGGGCCGCCGCGCAGGCGGGCCAGGGCGGCGGCGGCCGACCGCGGTTCCCCGTACCGCCCCGCGTGGCCGAGCAGGAGGGTCTCGGCGTCCTCGATGTCGTAGCACCGCTCCACGCGCACCCCCGCGGCGAGCAGCCGCGGATAGACCTCGGCGGTGGACCGCCACACCCACCGCGCCACCTCCGGCCGCCCCCGCACGGCCTCGGCGAGGTCCCCCTCCCGCCGCACCGGCCCGACGGGCAGCCCGTCGGCCCCGAGGGCGGCCACCTCCACGCCACCGTCCTCGGCCGGAGCGAGAGCCCAGCGGTCGGTCATACCTGCGAGTCTGCCAGGCACCTCTGACAACGGACCTTCCGGACATCAGGGGCCCTGGCGGCTCTCCCGGCTCTCATGGCTCTCACGGCCCCGCGACTCCGCCCGAGCTGGTTTTCACGAGCGCCTGAGTCCGGGGCTGATCCGTGAGTCTCTGGGCGAGCCGTCCGAGGCCGCCCGCGTGGGGGTGGGGTTCGGGGTTTTCGCCGGCCACTTCCCGGCTCCCGAGGCACATGACACCCGCGAGCCGTGTGGCACACGACGCGCCCGTGCGCGCGGCCCGAGCGAGCAGGACGGGCATCCGGCGCCGCCGCGCGGAAAGTGCCCCTTACGCCCCCTGCGGGAGACTTACCCGCCGGCCCCGCCCAACAAGGCAGCCCTCGCCCGGCAGGATCTGCGCGGATGTCCCGGCCGCCCCGGCCGAGCCTCGCCGCCCACACCCCCTGGCCGCTCCCCTCAGCCCTGCTCGCCCCCGCCCCCTTCTCCGCCCTGCGACGTCACGTACTTCTCCAGCTCCTCGGCGATCGCGCCCTCCACCGGGCTCTTCTCGATGCCGAGGCCCGACAGGACGCCGGTGCCGTGTTCGAACTCCAGGAGGGCCAGCAGGATGTGTTCGGTGCCGATGTAGTTGTGGCCCAGCCGGAGCGCCTCGCGGAAGGTGAGTTCCAGGACCTTCTTGGCGGCCGAGCCGTACGGGATGAGCTCGGGGACTTCCTCGGCGGCCGGCGGGAGCGCGCCCGTCGCGGCCCGGCGGACGGCGTCGAGGGTGACCCCCTGGGCGACGAGTGCCTTGGCCGCGAGGCCCTCAGGTTCGGCCAGCAGTCCGAGGACGAGATGCTCGGGACGGCCCTCGGGGTTACGGGCGGCGATGGCCGCGTTGTGGGCCGCCATCACCACGTTGCGGGCCCGCGGGGTGTACCGGCTGAAGCCCTGGTCGGCCGACAGGTCCGCCGACTCCTTCGGCACGAACCGCTTCTGCGCCGCCTGCCGGGTGACCCCCATGCTCCTGCCGATGTCCGTCCAGGAGGCGCCCGAACGCCGGGCCTGGTCCACGAAGTGGCCGATCAGATGGTCGGCCACCTCCCCGAGGTGATCGGCGGCGATCACCGCGTCCTGGAGCTGGTCGAGGGGCTCGGGATGGACCTTCTTGATGGCCGTGATGAGGTCGTCGAGCCGTACGGATGACGTGATGTTGGGGTTCGTCGTCATGCTGTCAACCGTAGGTTGTCAGTGAGGGGGTGTCAACCAGAGGTTGCCTCTACTTCTTCACTTCGGTGAAGCGGCCAGCCGCACCGCGAGCCCCGTGAACACCGTCCCCGAGACGATGTTCATCCACCGGTTCACGCGCGCACTGCGCCGAAGGACGTTCCCGAGCCGCCCGGAGAGCAGCCCCACGCCGCCGTCCCACAGGAAGCCCATGACCACGAGCGTGATCCCGAGCAGCAGCAACTGCCCCGGGACATG
The DNA here is from genome assembly GCF_043199815.1 of Streptomyces sp. NPDC048523. NCBI lineage: Bacteria > Bacillati > Actinomycetota > Actinomycetes > Kitasatosporales > Streptomycetaceae > Streptomyces > Streptomyces sp. NPDC048523. The sequence goes on from NZ_JBICWQ010000005.1 coordinate 696,554, forward strand.
GCCGAGCGAAGGGTTCACGAACTGGGGCAGGAACGCCACGTTGAAGAGGATCACCTTGGGGTTGAGCAGATTGGTGACCGCTCCCTGCCAGAAGGCCCGCCGCATCCCCGCCCCGCCTGTGGTGTCCCCGTCCTCACCCGGAACCGACCGATCCCGGAACGCCTTCACCGCCAGGTAGAGCAGATAGGCCGCTCCCACCCACCGCAGCACGTGGTACAGCGTCGGCAGCGTGTTGAACAGCGCCGACAGTCCGAGCGCCGCCGCGACCGTGTGCACGAGCATGGCGCAGGCCACGCCGAACGCGGCCATCACCCCCGCGGCGGGCCCGCCCCGCCCGCCCATCGCCACTATGAACATCATGTCGGGACCGGGAGTGACACAGAGCGCGAAGGCGGCGACGAGAAAGGCCGCGTACAGAGACATGTCCACCATGCCGCCATGCTCGAAGCGGCACACGCGCGTGGGCGACCGATTTTCGGAGAGTGAGACGATCGCCGCGTGAGCAGGAGTAAGAGCAGGGGCACGAGCGGCGGCAAGACCGGTGACAAGACCGGTGACAAGGTCGGCGGCAAGGTCGGTGGCAAGACGCATGGCCGACCCGGTGACAAGAGCGACAGCAGGCGCGGCGCCAAGGACAGCAGCGGTCCGACCGGCGGGACGACCGGCGGGACGACCGGCGATTCCACCGGCGACACGACCGGCACCGTCGACCGCGCCTTCCGTGCCGCTCTCTACGCCGACGACGACACCGCCCTGGACGCCGGTGCCTCCCTCCTCGCCGCCGACCCCGCCTCCGACGCCGAACTGGCCCGGCGCGGCGCCGAGTTCGTGGCGCAGGCCTGGCGGCGCGGCTGGCAGCCCGCCGATGTCGTACGGATCGTGCGACGCGAACTGGACGACACGCATGTGCGGCTCGCCACGGCCCTGATCCGCGCACAGGCCCCCGACGACCGCCCGCGCGGCCCGCGCTGGACCGCTCAGCTCGCCCAGCTCTCCGAGTCGCACGAGTCCGACGGGAACACCGCCCGCCCCGACCGCTTCACGCACGCCACCGCCGTACTGGAGCTGTACCGCCTGCTGTTGCGCCTGCCCGCGCTGGAACCGCTGGAGGAGCCCCGGCGGGAGCACAAGGGCGACGCCCGCATGCTGGGCCGTATCCGCGCCCTGCTCGCCAAGGCGGAGGCGACCGGCTACCCCGAGGAGGCGGAGGCGCTCACCGCCAAGGCGCAGGAGCTGATGGCCCGGCACAGTGTCGACGAGGCGCTGCTCGACGCCCGCGCGCCCGCGAAGGACAGCCCCGGTGCCTGCCGGATCGGGGTCGAGCCGCCGTACGAGCAGGCGAAGGCGGTGCTCCTCGACGCGGTCGCCACCGCCAACCACTGCCGGGCCGTGTGGAACGAACCGTTCGCCTTCTCCACGGTCGTCGGCTTCGAGGGCGACCTGGCGGCGGTCGAACTCCTGTACACCTCGCTGCTCGTGCAGGCGCAGTCCGCGATGGCGACGGCGGAGGCGGCCCAGCGGGCGGCCGGCCGCAAGCGCACCAAAACCTTCCGGCAGTCCTTCCTCGCGGCCTACGCCCACCGCGTCGGAGACCGCCTGCGTACGGCCGCCGAGGCCCCGGTGACCGATGACCTGCTGCCGGTCCTCGCCTCCCGCGAGGTCGCCGTCACCGACCATATGGAACAGATGTTCCCGCAGACCACGACGACCCGGCTGCGCGGTGTCAGCGACGAGGCGGGCTGGACCGAGGGCGCCCGGGCGGCCGACCGGGCGCAGGTCGGCAACCGGCCCCGGCTCAGTCCCCGGCCTGAGTGAAGGCGCCGACGGAGACGTTCGGGTCGCCGGCGTTGTCGCTCTTGCCCTGGACCGGTCCGTACGACCACTTGAAGCTCTTCTGGGTGTCCGCGCCGGGCAGGCCGATGGCCAGCGTCTTCACGTCGAGGCTCGCCTTGGCGCCGGCCTCGCCGCGCGTGTACGTGAGGGTGAAGGTGGCGGCCGTGCCCTTGGCCAGGGTGACCTTCGTGGCCTTCGCGCCTTCCGCGGGCGGGACGCTCGCCGACGAGTCCGCGGCGTTCAGGTCGATGCCGGGGAAGCCGTCCAGCGTGCAGTCGGCGCTCTGGTTGGTGAGCGTGACGGGGATGTTGCCGGTGTCCCCGGCGGCGGGGGCCACGTTGGCCGGTCCCACCTCCACGTCCATGTGAGCGATCCGGCACGTGGTGCCGTTGCTCGGGCTCGCGACGGCGTTGCCGCCGCCGGAGCTGTCACCGTCACCGGAGCAGCCGGTCAACAGCAGGGCGGCGGCGAGGGCGGTGACGGTGAGGGGGGCGGCGCGCATGTGAAGTCCTCTGGTGTGAGCGATCCGGTGCATGGATCATCACGCATGGCAGAACGCCACGGTTGTCCACCCCCACCGACACGTTCCGCTACGGCGGGAGGCTTGCGTGCGGCCCGAGACCCCTACGACCCGAGACCCGCCGTAGGCAGACCGCTCGGCAGGTTGTTGCCCTCCGCGCGGGTGTAGGTCTCGGTGCCGATTCCGCCCGACCACTTCACCTTGAGCGTGGTCTTGTCCACCGACTCGACCGTCCCCTCGGCCCGGTCCGTGCTGCCGTCCGAGCACTTGAGGCGGATCCTGTCCGCGCTCGCCGTACCGCTGCACACCGTGCCGCCGGTGACGAAGAGCCCGGCCCGGTCGCCGTTGACCAGGAGCGCCACCGCCTTGCCGCGGGTGGTGGCCAGCCAGTTGCCCGCGACCTCGCCGGACGCCGAGGACGACGTACCGCCGGTGCCGCCGGTGCCGCCGGAAGAGGAGGCCGAGGGCGACACCGGCGCGTTGGAGCTGGGCGACGTGTCGTCGTCCGAGCCCCCGCCGCTGCACGCGGTCAGGGCGAGTGCGCCCACCAGAGCCGCGGCCACGAGCCCGGCCCGCCGACCCGACACAGTGCGCGAGAAGATCGCCGAAGTCACTGGAAGCTCCCAAGCTGTAGCGGTCGGCCAGACGACCGCAGCAAGCTACCAGCGGGTACCCGTGAGTGCTACCAGGACGATTTGCGGACACCCGGCAGATAGCCCGCGTGCGCCTGCTCCCGCAGTCCCACCCGGGACAGTCCGAAGGCCCGGAAGTAGCCGCGCGGCCGCCCGTCCACCTGGTCCCGGTTACGCACGCGCGTGGCGCTCGCGTCCCGCGGCTGCCGCCGCAACTCCTCCCGCGCCGCGAGCCGTTCGGCGTCCGTGGACGACGGCCTGCGGATGATCTCCTTCAGCTCGGCCCGTCGTACGGCGTACCGCGCGACGATCTCCTGACGCTTCTCGTTCTTCGCGATCTTGCTCTTCTTCGCCATACCGGTGCTCCCCTCAGACCCGCACACCGCGCGCGCGGATCCGCGCCACGGCCGCCTCGACGCCGATCGAGTCGACGGTCTTGATGCCCTTGGTGCTCAGCCGCAGCCGCACGTACCGGCCCTCGCTCGGCAGCCAGTAGCGCTTGGACTGGATGTTGGGGTCGAAACGGCGCGAAGTGCGCCGGTGGGAGTGGGAGATGCGGTTGCCGAAGCCCGGCTGGGCGCCGGTCAGCATGCAGTGGGCGGACACGGGTGACGCACCTCTCTCGGAGTGGGGATGTAAATGGAATTCATTTTCAGTAAGATACCAGCATGGCACGCAACGAACTCCGCCCGGTCATCAAGCTCCGGTCCACCGCCGGGACCGGCTTCACCTATGTGACCCGCAAGAACCGCCGCACCGACCCGGACCGTATGACCCTGCGGAAGTACGACCCGGTCGTCGGCCGCCACGTCGACTTCCGAGAGGAGCGCTGACCATGCGCGAGGGAATCCACCCGTCCTACGGCCCGGTCGTCTTCCGTGACCGTGCCGCGAACCATGCCTTCCTCACCCGCTCGACCCTTTCGGCGACGGCGAGCGGGAAGACGATCGAGTGGGAGGACGGCCACACCTACCCGGTCGTGGACGTCGAGATCTCCAACGTCAGCCACCCCTTCTACACCGGCACGGCCCGCGTCCTGGACACCGCGGGCCGCGTGGAGCGCTTCGAGCGCCGGTACGGAAAGCAGGGCTGATGCTCTCCGTCGTGATCGTCGGCGGGCTGCACGCCGACGCGCGCAAGGCGGCCGTCGGGCAGCTGCTCGCCGACGTGCCGGGCAGCGTCGTCCTCCACCACGACCTGGCGACGGCCGCGGCCGGCACCGTCGTACGGACGGTCCGCGACGCCACCGGCATCCTGTCCGCAGGCGAGACACCGTTGGTCAACGACTGCGCCTGCTGCGCGCTCCGGGAGGACCTGGTCCCGGAGCTGCGCCGCCTGGACGCGGCCGGGACGCTCCGCCTCGCGGTCGTCGAGCTGTGGGACTCCGTCGAGCCCAAGGCGATGGCCGAGGTGGTCGCGGCCGCCGGGCTCACGGTCACCGGCGTGATCACCGCGGTCGACCCGGCCCTCGTCCTGCCCTGCCTCGGCAACGGCGACGACCTCGCCGACCGCGGCCTCGCCGCCGCGGCCACCGACCAGCGCACGGTCGCCGACACCTTCGCCCGCCAGCTGGAGTACGCCCCCGTCCTCGCCGTCCTCGACTCCCCGGAGGCCGACGAGGAGGACCACGAACTCCTCACCCAACTCCACCCGACGGCCCACCGGGTGCCGATCCGTGACGGCGAACCGGCCGACGAGGCGGGCACCCGCCATTTGGTACGGCACCGCGCGCACTCACCTCTCGCCCGTGCCGCCCTCGCCGGGTTCGACGTGGAGGCCGCCGCAGCGGCCCAGCATCCCGCCTGTGCCCTGCTGCCCGCCGAGGCCGACGCCCACGGTGTCGCCACGCTCGTCTGGCACCGGCGCCGGCCCTTCCACCCGGAGCGGCTGTACGAGGCACTGGAGGACGTCACCTGCGCGGCCGCCCGCAGCCGGGGCCGGTTCTGGCTCGCCGACAAGCCGGACGTGCTGCTCCACTGGGACGCGGCCGGCGGTGCCCTGTGCGTGGAGAGCGCCGGGCCGTGGCTGGCCTCGCTCCCGGACGCGGCCTGGGACATGGTCCCGCCGGTACGCCGGGCGGCCGCCGCGATGGACTGGCACCCCGAGCACGGTGACTGCTGCCAGCACCTCGTCTTCACCTCGCCCGGCCTCGACCGCGACGGACTCGAACGCCTCCTGGAGTCCTGCCTGCTGACCGATGCCGAGTACTCCGCGGGGCGCGACGCCTGGAAACGCCTCCCGCCCGCCTTCGACACCCTCCTGGAGGTCTGACCCGCCATGCCCCGCAAGCCCGAACGCAAGCCCGCCAAGGACCGCCCCAACCCGCTGGACCAAGCCAAGATCACCTACATCGACTACAAGGACACCGACCTGCTGCGGAAGTTCATCTCCGACCGCGGCAAGATCCGCAGCCGCCGTGTCACCCGCGTGTCGGCCCAGCAGCAGCGACAGCTGGCCCGCGCCATCAAGAACGCCCGCGAGATGGCACTGCTGCCCTACTCCAGCAGGTGAGCAGCCAGGTCGGTGATTCCCTACGCGCGACGCGCAGGGAATCACCGATGTCCTCGGCCTGACCCGCTCTCCGGGCCGGGCACGGGCGGCTTCGAGCCCGGCCCGGCCCGGAAGAACGGCGTGACCGCACCATGCAGTCGAGCCCGGGACCACCGAGACCACCGAGACCACCCAGGCCGGCCGGACCGCGTCTTCGCCGCACTCGCGAGCGCCGTACGCCGTGAGGTGCAGCAACTGCTGTGTGATGGTGGGCCGCGCCCCCGTCCGGGCTCTGGCCGGCGGCCACTTCGCCGTGCGGCGTCCGAGCCTGTCCGAGCACCTGAGGGTGCTGAGCGAGGCCGGCCTGGTATCCGGGCAGCGCTCCGACCGGCAGTGCATCAACCGACTGGAGACGGCCCCGCCCGCCAAGGTCTGGCGTGCCCTCACCGAGCCCGAACTGCCGCACCGGACGCCAAGCCTCCGGTGACCGACCCCGATCCGGCCAACTCCGCGCACCGGACCGTCACATGGAACGTGGAACAGGAAGGGCCCGGGACGCGTCTCTTCCTAGTGCACGAGGGATTCGATCCCGACGGTCCCGCTCGGCCGAAAGCCCGGACGATCATGGACGGGGGCGGGCGGACACAGGTGATGCGGGCACCGGGGCACACAATGGAACGTATCAAGCGCCCCGGGCGTCACATCTGTAACCACGGGAACACCCCGCGTGCACGTGCATCTGCTCATGCATCTGCAAGTGAACAGAGCTATGATCCGGACCAGTTGACCACTGCATCACTGGCCACAAGGGCCACCGCACCACCGGGGAGCGACCTGTGGACCTCGACGTGTACAACGGCATGACGGCCACGGATCTGCGGGGGGTGGCCTGGCAGAAGAGCCGGCACAGCAACTCGCAGGGTTCCTGCGTGGAGTTCGCGCGCCTTCCGGACGGCGGAGTTGCCGTTCGCAACTCCCGCTTCCCGGACGGCCCCGCGCTCGTCTACACCCGCGCGGAGATCGAGGCGATGCTTCTCGGCATCAAGGACGGCGAGTTCGACCACCTGATAGCGGGCTGACCCCGGTCACCTACAGGTGACCGGGGGTGAGTGCCACAGTACAGCGTGTAACGCGCGTAGAATCGTGGCCTCGTAAAGCGTCGCGGTGCATCACTCGGTGGAACCCGCGGCCGGCCCGGCGTGCGGCTGGAGCCGGAACAGCGCCCAGACCAGCTTGCCGCCCAGTGTTCCCGCCATCGGGTGCCATCCCCAGCTGTCGCTGAACGAGTCGACGAGGAACAGTCCGCGCCCCGACTCCGCCGAGAAGTCCTCGGAATCGCGGGCGACCGGACTCTCCTGGCTGGGATCGCGCACCGCGCACACCAGTCGCCCGGTCCACCGCATCAAGTGCAGCCGCACGGGCGGATTGTGCTCCACGGTGTGCACGCTGTTCGCCGGCACCGCGTGCCGCAGCGCGTTGGTGACCAGTTCGGAAACCACGAGACAGATGTCGTCGAAGTGGTCGCCCAGTTCCCACTGGTCGAGCGTTCTGCGAGTGAACCTCCGGGCGTCGCCCACCGCTTCGTAGCGGGCGGGCAGGGAACAGGAGGCGGCGTCGGACACGGCCGCGGGATCCAGCGGCGGAAGGCCCTGCCGTAACGGCTCGAGCATGGTCGATCCATTCATCCCCATGCGAGGCACTCCCGGGAACTCGCGGTCGTTGCGATGCAGCGGTTGCGCGGGACCATGGTTTCGGATGAGCGATGCAGATGCAAGGTGCAGATGCACGTGCACGTGACCGAATTGGCCCTACCCGTACCGCTTGTTGGCCATTTTTTCCGCCATCTTCTCTACAGGTTCTTGCCTCTTCCTCCCCTCTACCTGTCTCGGTACTGTGCAGAATCTTTGGCTTCTTTCCATATCTGTAATCGGACGAGTACTGCTCGGAGTGTTTTAGTGGCAGACTTCGGCCCCTGAAGACGTTGGGGAGGCTGGCGAACGTGAGCGCGGGAGAGCCCGGATCGGTGGTGCGGCGGATGCTGCTCGGCTCGCAACTCAGGCGGCTGCGTGAGGCCCGGGGCATCACGCGCGAGGCGGCGGGCTACTCGATCCGCGCGTCCGAGTCGAAGATCAGCCGGATGGAGTTGGGCCGGGTGAGCTTCAAGACGCGTGACGTGGAAGACCTGTTGACGCTGTACGGCATCACGGACGAGCAGGAGCGGGCCTCGCTCCTCTCCCTCGCCCGCGAGGCCAACGTCGCGGGCTGGTGGCACAGTTACTCCGACGTCCTGCCGAGCTGGTTCCCCACCTATGTGGGTCTGGAGGGCGCGGCCTCCCTCATCCGCGTCTACGAGGTCCAGTTCATCCACGGCCTGCTGCAGACCGAGGCGTATGCACGTGCAGTGGTGCGGCGCGGAATGAAGGGCGCGAGCGCGGCGGACGTCGAGAAGCGCGTGGCGCTGCGCCTGGAGCGGCAGAAGTACCTGGCCGACGACGGCGGTCCCGAGTTCCATGTGGTGCTCGACGAGGCGTCCCTGCGCCGCCCGTACGGCGACCGCCAGGTGATGCGCGGACAGCTCCAGCACCTCATCGACATCTCCGAACGTCCCAACGTCCGGCTGCAGATCATGCCGTTCGGCTTCGGCGGGCACTCCGGCGAGAGCGGCGCCTTCACGATCCTCAGCTTCACCGAGTCCGACCTGACGGACGTCGTCTACCTGGAGCAGCTCACCAGCGCGCTCTACCTGGACAAGCGCGAGGACGTCACGCAGTACGAGAAGGCGATGAAGGAACTCCAGCAGGACAGCCCTGGCCCGGACGAGAGCCGGGATCTGCTGCGCGGCCTCCTCCAGCTCTCCTGAGCGCGCGGGATCTCCACCAACCCCCCGAGGGTTCTCCCCAGAAGTTCGCTCAGCGTGCCCAACTGGCGTATCCCGCAAGTACGATGACGTGTGATCAGACCGTGACGTTGATCGTGTGTCTGCTAGTGATTTGGGGATCACATGTCGTCGTACTTCACCGACCTGGCCCAGCAGTACATCGACGGTGAGTGGCGCCCGGGCACCGGCTCCTGGGACATCATCGACTTCAACCCGTACGACGACGAGAAGCTCGCGTCGATCACGATAGCCACGGTCGATGAGGTCGACGAGGCGTACCGGGCCGCCGCCCGTGCGCAGAAGAAGTGGGCCGGGACCAACCCCTACGCCCGCCGCGCGGTGTTCGAGAAGGCGCTCCGGCTGATCGAGGAGCGCGAGGGGGAGATCTCCGAGGCGATCATCGCGGAGCTCGGCGGCACCCGCCTGAAGGCCGGCTTCGAACTCCACCTCGCCAAGGAGTTCCTGCGCGAGGCGATCCAGCTGTCGCTGCGCCCCGAGGGCAAGATCCTCCCCTCGCCGGTGGACGGCAAGGAGAACCGCGTCTACCGCGTGCCGGTCGGCGTCGTGGGCGTGATCAGCCCCTTCAACTTCCCCTTCCTGCTGTCGATCAAGTCGGTCGCCCCCGCGCTCGCACTCGGCAACGCCGTCGTCCTCAAGCCGCACCAGAACACGCCGATCGTCGGCGGCTCCCTGGTCGCGAAGATCTTCGAGGACGCGGGGCTGCCCGCCGGTCTGCTCAACGTCGTCATCACCGACATCGCCGAGATCGGCGACGCCTTCCTCGAGCACCCGGTCCCGAAGGTCATCTCCTTCACCGGCTCCGACAAGGTCGGCCGCCACGTGGCCACCGTCTGCGCCTCGCACTTCAAGCGCTCGGTCCTCGAACTCGGCGGCAACAGCGCCCTGGTGGTCCTCGACGACGCCGACCTCGACTACGCGGTCGACGCCGCCGTCTTCAGCCGGTACGTCCACCAGGGCCAGGTCTGCATGGCTGCCAACCGCGTCCTGGTCGACCGTACGGTCGCCGAGGAGTTCACCGAGAAGTTCGTCGCCAAGGTGCGGACGCTGAAGGCCGGCGACCCGCGCGACCCCGAGACGGTCATCGGCCCGGTCATCAACTCCTCGCAAGCGGAGGCCATTTCGGGCGCCGTCGAGCAGGCGCTCGCCGAGGGCGCGACCGCGCTGATCCACGGCACCAGGACGGACAACCTGGTCGAGCCCTCCGTCCTGACGGACCTGCCCGCGAACTCGCCCCTGCTCAAGCAGGAGCTCTTCGGGCCGGTCGCCCTCCTCGTCACCTTCGACGGCGAGGAGGAAGCCGTCCGCCTGGTCAACGACACCCCGTACGGCCTCAGCGGCGCCGTCCACACGGCGAACATCGAGCGCGGTGTCGCCTTCGCCAAGCAGATCGACACCGGCATGTTCCACGTCAACGACGGCACCGTCCACGACGAGCCGATCGTCCCCTTCGGCGGCGAGAAGCACTCCGGCATCGGCCGCCTGAACGGCGACACCATGCTGGACTCCTTCACCACCACCAAGTGGATCTCGGTCCAGCACGGCCGGAGCGCCTTCCCCTTCTGATCCGCTCTGATCCGCCGAGAACGACCGCCGCCACGGCCCCTTCAGGACAGAACCTGTCCTGAAGGGGCCGTAGCTTCGTAGGTGACGGGGAAGGCCCCCGAGCCCGACGAAAGGCGGCTGTCATGGTCACTCACGTTCCCGCGGAGAAGTACGGCGACGAGCGCGGGGCGCTTCTGGCCTTCCTGGAGGAGCAGCGCGGCGGGATCCGGCGGTCGGTGCTCGGACTGACGGACGAGCAGGCCGCCGCCAGGCCCAGCGCGAGCGAGCTCTCCCTCGCCGGGCTGGTCAAGCACGTCGCCGAGGTCGAACAGAGCTGGATCGCCCGCGCCAAGGGCGAGGACCCGGCTGTGCAGCGGGACCAGTCGAACTGGCACGAGTGTTTCGCCCTGGTCGGCGACGAGACCGTCGCCTCGCAGCTGGCTTACTGGGAGAAGGTGGCCGCCGAGACGGAGGCGTTCGCCCGCTCGGTGCCGAGCCTCGACGACACCTTCCCGCTCCCCGACCAGCCCTGGTTCCCGCCCGAGGGCCGGGTCTCCGTGCGCTGGGTGCTGCTGCACCTGATCCGTGAGACGGCCCGCCACGCCGGGCACGCCGACATCATCCGCGAGTCCCTCGACGGGAAGACCGCGTTCGAGCTGGTGGCGCTCGCCGAAAAGTGAGGCCATAACCTGGACCGCATGTCAGCGATCCGACTTCTCGTGCTCGGCGCGGTCCGCCAGCACGGGCGGGCCCACGGCTACCAGGTGCGCAACGACCTGGAGTACTGGGGCGCGCACGAGTGGTCCAACGCCAAGCCCGGCTCGATCTACCACGCCCTGAAACAGATGGCGAAACAGGGGCTGCTGATCGAGCACGAGACGGCGCCGTCCACCGCGGGCGGTCCGCCGCGCACGGAGTACGAGATCACCGAGGCCGGCACCGAGGAGTGCTTCCGGCTGGTGCGCGAGGCGCTGACCTCGTACGACCAGAAGATGGACGTCAAGTCGGCGGCCATCGGCTTCATCGTCGAACTGCCGCGCGCCGAGGCTGTGGCGCTGCTCAAGGAGCGGATCCGCGGCATCGAGGCGTGGCGGTCCTCGGTCACGGAGCACTACGTCCCCGAGGACGGTCCGGAACAGCTCGGCCACATCGGCGAGATCATGAACCTCTGGCTCCACACGGCCGACGCCGAGGCCGAGTGGACCCAGGGGCTCATCGCCCGCATCGAGGGCGGGGCGTACACCTTCGCGGGGGAGGGCGAGCCGTTCGTCGGTGTCCTCGCCGAGGGCGAGGAGAACCCGTACGCGACGGGGGAACGGCATCCCGGGGACGTCGGCTAATCAAGTTTGACGAGTGTGGTCGATGGCGTTACTTTGGAAGGGTAGTCAAGTTTGACTACGTTGTGATCCTGGAGGTTGCCCGATGACCGACGTGCCCGACGTGATCGTCACGGAAGGCCTGCGGAAGCGGTACGGCGACAAGACCGCCCTGGACGGGCTCGACCTGAGAGTCGCGCGCGGCAGCGTCCATGGCGTGCTCGGCCCCAACGGCGCGGGAAAGACCACCCTGGTCCGCGTCCTGTCCACCCTGTTGCGCCCGGACGAGGGCCGCGCCGAGGTGGCCGGCCGTGACGTGGAGCGCGATGCCTATGACGTACGGCTGCGCATCGGCCTGCTCGGCCAGCACGCGGCCCTCGACGAGGAGCTCGGCGGCCGCCAGAACCTGGAGATGTTCGGCCGTCTGTACCACCTGGGCGCTCGCCACGCGCGTGTGCGCGCAGCCGAACTCCTGGAGCGCTTCGGCCTCGCCGACACCGGCCGCAAGCCGGTCCGCGCCTACAGCGGCGGTATGCGGCGCCGCCTGGACCTCGCGGCCTCCCTGATCCGCGACCCGGAGGTGCTGTTCCTGGACGAACCCACGACCGGCCTCGACCCGCGCGGCCGCGCCGAGGTGTGGGCCGCGGTCCGCTCCCTGGTCGGCGGCGGTACGACGGTCCTGCTGACCACGCAGTACCTGGAGGAGGCCGACCAGCTCGCCGACCGGATCTCCCTCGTCGACCGGGGCCGGGTCGTCGCCGACGGCACGCCGGACGAGCTGAAGGCGCGCACCGCGGGCGACCGCATCGACGTGGTCCTGCGGGACGCGGGCCAACTGGGCGCGGCCGTCGCCCTGTTGCCGCTCGACGCAGCCGGGGTCTCGGTCGACCCCGACCGCCGGCTGCTCAGCGCCCCGGTCACCGACCGGATGGCGGCGCTCTCCGGTGTCGTACGGGCCCTGGAGGTGGCCGGTATCGAGGCGGAGGACGTGGTCCTGCGCCGGCCCACGTTGGACGAGGTGTTCCTGCACCTCACCGGTGACGACCGCCGAGTGAAGGAGGCCGCGTGAGCACATACGCACTGACCGATTCCTGGACCATGACCCGGCGTGAACTCGCCCACTGGGCACGGCAGCCGGTGCGGGTCCTGGTCGGGCTGGTGTTCCCCGTGATGCTGCTGCTGATGTTCGGCTATCTCGTCGGCGGCGGCCGGGGCGTCCAGGGGGAGTACGTCGACTATCTGGTCCCGGGGATGCTCGCGCTGACCATGGCGTTCGGGCTGGAGGCGACCATGATCGCCGTCACCCAGGATCTCAACAAGGGCGTGATCGACCGATTCCGGTCCATGCCGATGGCCAACGGGGCGGTCCTGGTGGGCCGTTCGGCCGCCGACATGCTCCAGTCCGTGCTGAGCCTGGCCGCAATGATCGGCGTCGGGTACGCGATCGGGTGGCGGGTCCACGGGGGCGCCGGCGGACTCCTGGCCGCGGTGGGCCTGTTGCTGCTCTTCCGCTTCGCGATGCTCTGGATCGGCATCCACTTGGCGATGGTCGCCGGGAAGCCGGAGATGGTGCAGGCCGTGCAGATCCTGGTCTGGCCGGTCGGCTTCCTGTCCAACGCGTTCGCAACCCCCGACTCCATGCCCGGCTGGCTGGGCACGGCCGTCGACTGGAACCCCATGTCCCAGACGGCAACGGCGGTCCGGGACCTGGTGGGCGGCCCGGGCGGCGAACCGGGGCACGTGTGGGCGGCGGTGGTGTGGCCGGTGGTGTTGCTGGCGGTCTTCTTTCCGTCGGCGGTCCGCAGGTTCGCCAGGCTGAGCCGCTAGGGCCGGTTGGTCCCGGGGCACCAGCGGCGTTGCCGCATCCGCCGTGGGCCCGGGGTCCTAGTGATGGAAGCCGGTCGCCGCGCCCTTGTTCCTGGTGAACGGGTGGGACTGCGCGCGCAGTTCGGGCAGCAACTGCTCCAGGTCCTCCACGAACAGCTCGGCGAGGTCGGCCGAGAAGCCGTTGCGGCACACCACCCGCAGTACCGACAGGTCCTCCCTGTTGGGCGGGAAGGTGTACGCCGGCACGAGCCAGCCCCGCTCGCGCAGCCGCCGGGAGACGTCGAAGACGTCGTACGCCTGGATGTCCGGGGCCGTCGTGAACGCGAACACAGGGAGTTCGTCGCCGCGGGTCAGCAGCCGGAAGTCGCCGAGCGCCTCCACGCGGTCGGCGACGCTCCGGGCCACGTCCCGCGTGGACTGCTGCACGGCCCGGTAGCCCTCGCGGCCCAGGCGCAGGAAGGTGTAGTACTGCGCGACGACCTGGGCGCCGGGGCGGGAGAAGTTCAGTGCGAAGGTCGGCATGTCGCCGCCCAGGTAGTTCACGCGGAACACGAGCTCCTCGGGCAGGGCCTCCTTGTCCCGCCACAGCGCCCAGCCGACCCCGGGATAGACCAGCCCGTACTTGTGCCCGGAGGTGTTGATCGAGGCGACCCTGGGCAGCCGGAAGTCCCACACCAGGTCCTCGTCGAGGAAGGGCGCGACCATGGCACCGGACGCCCCGTCGACGTGCACGGGGATGTCCAGACCGGTGCGCTCCTGGAGGGCGTCCAGAGCCGAGCAGAGGTCCGCGATGGGCTCGTAGGAGCCGTCGAAGGTGGAGCCGAGGATGCCGACGACCCCGATGGTGTTCTCGTCGCACAGCTCGGCGGCGGCCTGCGGGTCGAGGTGGAAACGGTCGCCCTCCATGGGCACCAGACGGGCCTCGACCTCCCAGAAGTTGCAGAACTTGTCCCAGCAGACCTGGACGTTGACCCCCATGACCAGGTTGGGTCGCGCACCCGGGTACCGGTCGGCGTTGCGCTGCGCCCAGCGCCGCTTCAGGGCCATGCCCGCGAGCATGCACGCCTCACTGGATCCGGTCGTCGAACAGCCCACCGCCGCCGAGGGATCCGGCGCGTTCCACAGGTCGGCGAGCATCGCCACACAGCGGCGCTCCAGCTCGGCGGTGCGCGGGTACTCGTCCTTGTCGATCATGTTCTTGTCCCGGCACTCACCCATCAGGACCCCGGCCTGCGGTTCCATCCAGGTCGTGACGAAGGTGGCGAGGTTCAGCCGGGAGTTGCCGTCGAGCATCAGCTCGTCGTGGACCACCTGGTAGGCGGTCGACGGCGGCAGGGGAGCGGTGGGGAGCCGGTGCTTGGGCGGGGCCTCGGTCATGCCGCCGACCGGATCGGCCTCGCCGTAGAAGGGATTGACGGACAACGGGCGCTCGTCGGGCTTCTCGGGTCCTTTGTGCAGTGGCATGGGCGTGCCTCCTGAAGGGATCAACGTGGGTCAGCGGACGGGGGTTCCGTCCTCGCGCAACTGCATCTGCGGCCGCCCCGTCACCAGCAGCCAGGCCGCGAGGGAGCCGATGCACAGCAGCGCGAGGATCGTGGGCGAGGCCACCAGCACGGCGGCGACGAACAGACTCACCCAGGCCTGTCGGGTGATGGCGAGCAACACGCCCAGCACTCCGGCCGCCACGCCGACGGCCGGGTGCACGGCGTCCACGAGCGCGTGCGCGCACAGCCCGAAGGCGACGCCCACGAACACGGCCGGGAAGATCCGCCCGCCCCGGAAGCCGCAGGAGGTGGCGACGAGCAGCGCGGCCAGCTTCACGACCGTCATGGTGGCGAACTGCCCGGCCGACCAGCCGTCGGGATCGGCAGCCAGCTCCCCGGTCTCCTCGAGCCCTTTGAAGAGCGTCAGATGGCCGCCCACGGCCGCCAGCAGCCCCAGGACGAGCCCGCCCACCGGCAGCATCAGCATCGGGTGCCGCAACCGCGCGAAGGCTCCGTGGACGTACGGGAGGGCGAGCACGGCCGCCATGCCGAGCAGGGCGGCGGCCGACGCGATCACCAGCATCGCCAGCAGGTCGCCCCAGCCGGGCAGCCCGAACGCGGGCAGATGCAGGTCGAAACTCGGCTCGGCCACCAGAGTGGTCGTCAAGGAGCCGGCCGTGGCCGCCACCAACGGGCCGAAGACGTTGTCCCACAGAGCACCCTTGAGCTGCCGGCCGGCCAGTGCCTCGGAGATCACCAGCGCCGCCGCCACCGGCGTCCCGAACAGCGCGCCGATCGTCGCCGCTTCCGCCAGCACCGGCCACACTGCGCCCGGCATCCGCGGGATCAGCCTGCGCCCCAGCCAGAAGGCGAGCCCCACGTTCACCGCGATGATCGGGTTCTCGGGCCCCAGGCTCGGCCCGCCCGCGAGCATCAGCGCGGTCGCCAGGAGGAGCCCCGGCAGCACGGCGGGCGGCAGCACGGGCGCGTCCAGCCCGGTGGTCGCCGGATCGGGACCGGCGTGCCCGGGCGCCTTCCACACCACCAGACCCACGGCCACCCCGGTCGCGGTGAGCATGACCAGCATCCACAGCACGGAGTACCGGCCCACCCCCAGCGCGTCCGGCAGGTTCCGCCACAGCACGTGCTGGAGCTGCTCGGCTGCCGCGCTCACCCCAAGGAACAGCAGACTCGCGGCCACCCCGACGACGAGAGCGGGGAGGATCAACGGCAGCAGGGCGCGCGCCGGGGTCGCCGGGGCGGCGGATGCCTGCTGCGCGGTGTCCTGGGCCACGAGCTCACGATAAACGGACATAACGGGCGGGACATCCGGAGGTGTCCCTACGGACTTGCACCTCACGTCGCGTGAGGAAC
Organism: Streptomyces sp. NPDC048523; assembly: GCF_043199815.1. Classification (NCBI taxonomy): domain Bacteria; kingdom Bacillati; phylum Actinomycetota; class Actinomycetes; order Kitasatosporales; family Streptomycetaceae; genus Streptomyces; species Streptomyces sp. NPDC048523. Next base: position 712,471 of record NZ_JBICWQ010000005.1, read on the forward strand.
CACCGTGGAGCGCGTACCGAGAAGGGAGCGGACGAAGTGAGCTACTCCGTGGGACAGGTCGCGGGCTTCGCCGGCGTCACGGTGCGCACACTGCACCACTACGACGACATCGGCCTGCTCGTGCCCAGCGAACGCAGCCACGCGGGCCACCGGCGCTACAGCGACGCCGACCTCGACCGGCTGCAGCAGATCCTGTTCTACCGCGAGCTCGGCTTCCCGCTCGACGAGGTCGCCGCCCTGCTCGACGACCCGGACGCGGACCCGCGCGCGCACCTGCGCCGGCAGCACGAGCTGCTGACCGCCCGGATCGAGAAGCTGCAGAAGATGGCGGCGGCCGTGGAGCACGCCATGGAGGCACGCACGATGGGAATCGATCTCACGCCGGAGGAGAGGTTCGAGGTGTTCGGGGACAAGGACCCCGAGCAGTACGCCGAGGAGGCGGAACAGCGGTGGGGCGGCACGGACATCTACGCCGAGTCTCAGCGCCGCGCGGCCCGCTACACCAAGGACGACTGGAAGCGCATCACCGCCGCGGTGAACGACTGGGAGCAGCGCTACACGGCCCTGATGGCCGCCGGTGAGCCCCCGACCGGCGAACGCGCCATGGACCTGGCCGAGGAACACCGTCGGCACATCAGCACCTGGTACTTCGAGTGCCCGTACGAGATGCACACGTGTCTCGCCGAGATGTACGTCTCCGACGAGCGTTTCAAGGCGTACTACGACTCGATGCGCGAGGGCCTGGCCGAGCACCTCAAGGACGCGATCCTCACCAACGCCGCCCGGCACACCTCGTGACCGTCCTGGCCCGGGGTCCCGTACGGGTCACTCCCGGGCCAGGACCACCGCCGTGCCGTAGGCGCACACCTCCGTGCCGAGGTCCGCCGCCTCCGTCACGTCGAAGCGGAACATCAGCACGGCGTTCGCGCCACGCGCGCGTGCCTGCTCGACGAGCCGTTCCATGGCCTGGTTGCGGGTCTGCACCAGCGTCTTCGTGAGCCCCTTGAGCTCGCCGCCGACCATCGACTTCAGCCCGGCACCGATCTGACTGCCGAGGTGCCGGGAGCGCACGGTCAGCCCGAAGACCTCGCCCAGCACCTCCTGGACCCGGTGGCCCGGCACGTCGTTCGTCGTCACCACGAGCACGTCTGGCTGGGGCCCCTGGCCGCCGCCGTATTCGTCAATACCCATGGCTCACAGCTTTGTCCCGGACGGGGCACAGTGCATCCTGGGGACGCCCATGGAACCTGGGCCACCATGGCTGCGTTGATACTTGAGGCAGCCAGTCCCCGCCCCGATCCCCACACGCAGGAGCCACAATCCCGTGACCACGCTCGCGCTCGGCCCCGAGTGGATCAGCCCCGACTATCTGATCCAGACCTTCAGTCTCCCGGGCATCCTGCTGATCGTCTTCGCCGAGTCGGGCCTCTTCGCGTTCCTGCCGGGCGACTCCCTGCTGTTCACGGCGGGCCTCTTCGTGGCAGAGGGGAACTTCATCAGCCAGCCGCTGTGGCTGGTGTGCGCGCTCATCGTGCTGGCCGCCGTCCTCGGCGACCAGGTGGGCTACATGATCGGCAAGTTCTTCGGGCCGAGGCTCTTCAGCCGCCCCAACTCCAAGCTCTTCAAGCAGGAGAACCTGGAGAAGGCCCACGAGTTCATGGAGAAGTTCGGCCCCAAGGCCATCGTCCTGGCCCGCTTCGTGCCGATCGTGCGGACCTTCGCCCCCATCGTGGCGGGCGCCGGCCGGATGAAGTACCGCACCTTCCTGACGTACAACCTCATCGGCGGCGTGGCCTGGGGCACGGGCGTCACCCTCGCCGGCTACTGGCTCGGCCAGATCGACATCATCAAGAAGAACGTCGAGGCGATCCTCGTCCTGATCGTCCTGGTCTCGGTGGTCCCGATCCTCATCGAGTACCTGCGTGAGCGCTCCAAGAAGAAGAAGGCCGCGGCCCAGGCCCCGCCCCAGCAGCCGTACCAGCCCATGGACGACGCGACGACCCAGCTCCGCCGCATCCCGTCGAACGACGAGCAGCAGCCGCCTCAGCAGTACTACGGCCAGCAGCAGCCCTACGCCCAGCAGTACCCCCAGGGATACGGCAACCAGCAGCAGTACGGGCAGCAGAACCAGCAGTACCCCTACAACGAGGGCTACTGAGACTCTCAAGGGGCGCGGGGAACAGTGCGGCCGACCACGACGAGCCCGCGGTCACCGGCTCTCAGAACCCTCGCGTCCTCTTCGCGGCCCGCCGCTTCCCCGCGGAACCGACCCTCAGGAACAGCCGGGAAATCTCGGATCCCAGGTTGACGCCGATGGCGATGGCCATGGCCAGAGCCGCCGCCTTCGACAGGGACACCAGCCCTTCGTCGACCCGGCTCCCGGCGATCGACAGCAACCCGAAGTACGTGGCGGAACCCGGCAGCAGCGGCCCGATCGCCGCGGTCGTGTACGGCAGCGCGGACGCGAACCGGTACCGGGACAGCAACTGCCCGAACAGCCCGACCAGCCCCGCCGCCACGGCGGTGGAGGCGACCGGGGAGAACTCGCCGGTGTAGCGCATCGCGCCGTACACACACCACGCGACACCGCCGTTCAGTGTGACGGCCAGCACGGTGGATCGTTCCTGCTGCAACAGCACCGCGAACGTCAGCGACAGCAGCATCGACGCCGCGATCTGCCACAGCGGCCGCGAAACCGTCGACAGCGCCTCGTCGGGGTTGAGATGCGCCCCCAGCTGCACCCCGACGTAGAGCATCACGAGCACGCCCACCACGATGCCCACGAAGAAGTACATGACCTCCAGGAGCCGGGCCGACGCGGTGATGTAGAAGCCGGTCAGGCCGTCCTGGACGCCCGCCACCAGCGCCCGTCCGGGCAGCAGCGCGAACAGCCCACCGGTGATGACCGCGGACGCCTTCACGTCCACATGGGCCAGCGTCAGCGCGATCCCGATCGCGGCGGGCGGCATCGCGGCGACCGTGAACTGGTAGAACTCCGGCAGCCCCCGCCCCGCGCACAGCCACGCCAGCCGGTCGCCGAGCATCGCGCCCAGCATGGCCGCGACGAACACCAGCAGGTCACCGCCGACCAGGATCGAGGCCGCGCCCGCGAGCAGCCCGCTCGCCGAGGTGAGCACCCAGGTCGGATACGGGTGCCGGTTGCGGCGTATCTCCGCGAGCCGCCGGTAGGCGTCCTCCAGGGAGATGGCCGTCTCGGGGTCGCTGAGGTCGTCCACGAGCTGGAACACGGCCGCGAGGCGCGTGTAGTCGGTACCGCGCCGCCGCACCGTCCTGGAGGCCGTCACGGGGTCGTCCACGAGCGACGGCTGGTATGTGATCGACAGCAGTGTGAAGGTGACGTTGGGCTCGCAGCGGTCCAGGCCGTAGGACCGGCAGACGGCGAACATCGCCGCCTCCACGTCCTCGGCGCCCTCACCGCCCGCGAGCAGCAACTCGCCGATCCGCAGGGTCAGGTCGAGCACGCGCGGGACGGCCGGGCCGGCGTCGTCCTCGGTCTTCTGCGCCGGCTCCGGGGCGGGCCGCTCGGCCACCGGCATCCGCAGCATCGTGCGCATCCGGTCCTGCCAGGGCACGTCCTTGGTGAGACTGACCACCGGTATGCCGGCCGGCGGGGTGAACGCGGGCGGCGCGTCCTTCGCGCTGTAGGTGCGGGGCGTACTGAACGCCGACCCCTCCGGCTCCGCCACCGACGGCTGCGGAACGTCCAGTCCCTTCGGCACCGCGAACTCCGACGTGGTCTCCGGCTCGCCGCCGACGACGGTTCTCGGCACGGCGAGCCCGTGGGGAAGGGTGAACTCGGACGTGATCTCGGAGTCGTAGAAACTCCTGGCCTCGTCCGACTGCGGCTTGCGGTGCTCCGCCTCCGTCACTGAGTAACGCTCCCTGAACGACACATTCCGTAGGCCTCAGTATGCGCGGGCATGCGGACGGGCCGCACGCGTGCGCGTGCGGCCCGTCCGTGACACAGGCTCAGTGGCCGCCCGAGTCCTTGAAGCGCTTGTAGGACCGCTCGATCTCGGCCTCCGCGTCGACACGGCCGACCCAGTCGGCGCCCTCGACGGACTTGCCGGGCTCCAGGTCCTTGTAGACCTCGAAGAAGTGCTGGATCTCCAGGCGGTCGAACTCGGAGACGTGGTGGATGTCGCGCAGGTGCTCGACACGCGGGTCCGTCGCCGGGACGCACAGCAGCTTGTCGTCGCCGCCCGCCTCGTCCGTCATGCGGAACATGCCGATCGCACGGCACTTGATGAGGCAGCCCGGGAACGTCGGCTCGTCAAGAATGACCAGCGCGTCCAGCGGGTCGCCGTCCTCGCCGAGGGTGTTCTCGACGAAGCCGTAGTCGGTCGGGTAGGCGGTCGAGGTGAAGAGTCGACGGTCCAGGCGGATCCGACCGGTCTCGTGGTCCACCTCGTACTTGTTCCGCGAACCCTTCGGGATCTCGATCGTGACGTCGAACTCCACCGGTGACTCCTCCATGATCAACACATAGTTCTGGTGGTTAAGTGTCCCTCACGCAGGTGTGTGATCGCGAAAGGGGCTGTTGGTCGTGCCTGAACTGAGGCCTTGGCGGGCCGCGGGACCGCGGGTGACGCGGATCGCGAACGCCGTACGACCGCGTCTGGCACGCGCCGCGGACGCCGTACGACCAGGACTGACCCGGGCCACGGACACCGTACGGCCGTATCTCGCTCGGACCGCCGAAGCTGTGAAACCGCAGGTCACACGGCTTGCCGGGGTGGGCAGGCCGAAGTCCGCCAAGACCTGGCAGTACACCGCCGGTGCCGCCGGCGCCGGTCTGGCGCTGGCCGCCACCGTGGCGACCGCCGCCGGTCCGTGGGACTCCTCGGGTCAGCGTACGGCCGAGCGGGACCGGGCGGTCGCACTGGAGCAACCGGGTGGCGCAGATCACGGCGGTGATTCCGGTACGTCGGCCACGGCCCCGCGTCCCGCCCCGAGCGCCGCGTCCGTCCTCACCGGCCTGGGCCCGGCCGTCGTCACCGTGAAGTCCGCGCCGACCGGCAAGGCCCTCGCCGACGTCCTGGGGCCGCTCCTCGGCAACACGGCCCTCGGCACCCGCCGCACGGCCGTCGTCGTGGACGTCGCCGACGGCAAGCGGCTCTACGGCACGGGCGCCGACACGGCGCTGACCCCCGCCTCCACCACGAAGATCGCCACCGCCGTCGCCGCCCTGTCCGCCCTCGGCGCCGACCACCGCCTCACCACGCGCGCGATGCTGGAACCCGACACCGGGGAACTCGTCCTCGTCGGCGGCGGCGACCCCACGCTCACCGCCCGCGCGGACGACGGGGGAGGCTGGGCCAGCCTGCGCGAACTGGCCCGGGAGACCGCCGCCGCCCTCAAGAAGCGGCACATCACGACCGTCACGCTCTCCTACGACAAGACCCTCTACGCGGGCACCGAGATCCACCCGATCGGGGTCAACGACAACCTGGCCCCGGTCAGCGCCCTGATGGTGGACGAGGCCCGCACCGACGACTCCGCGAGCGGCCCCGTCGCGCGCGTGAGCGACCCGGCGACGGACGCGACCCGCACGTTCGCGCGGTTCCTCGCGGACGACGGCATCAGGACGACGTCCCCCGGCCCCTCCAAGGCGACCGGCCGCGCCCAGGACCTCGCCGAGGTCTCCTCACCGCCCCTGTCCGCCCTGGTCGAACGCATGCTGACCAACAGCGACAACGACATCGCCGAGGCGCTCGCCCGCCAGACCGCCGTGGCGGACAAGCAGCGCGCCGACTTCGAGGGCGGCGGTGACGCCATCCGCGACCGGCTCAGGAAACTCGGACTCCCGCTCGCCGGCGCCGACTTCCACGACGGCAGCGGACTCGACCGCGCCGACCGGCTCACGGCGAACCTGCTGACATCCCTCCTGGTGAAGGCGGGCGACCCGGCCCACCCGGAATTGCGCCCGGTCCTCAGCGGCCTCCCGGTGGCCGGTTTCACCGGCACTCTGAGCAGCCGTTACACCGACGGCGCGGCAGGCGTCGTACGGGCGAAGACGGGCACGTTGACCGGGGTGAACACCCTGGCGGGGACGGTCGTCGACCGGGACGGCCGGCTGCTGGCCTTCGCCTTCCTGGCCTCGGACACGACGGACCCGGGAGCGGCGCAGAGCGCACTGGACCGCACGGCCTCGGCGCTGGCCGCCTGCGGCTGCGGCTGACCCGGCGTCCGCTTCCCCGCCCGCGCGGCCTGCCCCAAGCGGGAGCGCTCACGTACGGTTGACGCATGACGAGCATCGGTGGTGCCGAGATGGTCGACTGGAATCTCGCGGTGGCGACCGCGACCCGACTGGTACGGCCGGGCCCCGACGTGAGCCGCGACGAGGCCCGGGCCGTCGTCGCGGAACTGCGCCGGCACGCCAAGGCCTCGGAGGAACACGTCCGCGGCTTCACCCGGATGGGGACGGAAGGCGTCCACGACACACCCGTCCTCGTCGTCGACCGTCCCGGCTGGGTCCGGGCGAACGTCGCCGGGTTCCGGGAGATCCTCAAACCGCTCCTGGAGAAGATGCAGGAGCGGCGCGGCAACACCCCCGGCGGCGCGGTCCTCGGCGCCGTCGGCGGCAAGGTGACCGGCGTCGAACTCGGAATGCTCCTGTCGTTCCTGTCGTCCCGCGTCCTCGGCCAGTACGAGACCTTCGCCCCGGCCACCCGCGAACTCCCGGCGGGCGAGAACGGCGGCGGCCGACTCCTCCTGGTCGCCCCGAACATCGTCCACGTGGAGCGCGAACTCGACGTCCAGCCCCACGACTTCCGCCTGTGGGTGTGTCTGCACGAGGAGACGCACCGCACCCAGTTCACGGGCGTGCCCTGGCTGCGCGACCACCTGGAGGGCGAAATCCAGTCGTTCCTGGGGGAGACCGAGGTCGACCCCATGACGGTCCTGGAGCGCATCCGGGAGGCCGCCCAGTCGCTCGCCGGCGGACGGCCCGAGGGCGAGGACGAGGACGACGGCGGGCGCTCGCTCGTGGAGATCGTGCAGACGCCGGCCCAGCGGGAGATCCTCGGCCGCCTCACCGCCGTGATGTCCCTCCTGGAGGGCCACGCCGACTTCGTCATGGACGGAGTGGGCCCGGCCGTCGTGCCGAGCGTCGCCGAGATCCGCGAGAAGTTCCAGCAACGGCGGGCCAAGGGCGCGTCCCGCCTGGACATGGCCCTGCGCAAGCTGCTCGGCCTGGACGCCAAGCTCCGGCAGTACCGCGACGGCGAACGCTTCGTGCGGGCCGTCGTCGACCAGGTCGGCATGGACGGCTTCAACCGCGTGTGGACCTCCCCGAACACACTCCCGACCAAGACGGAGATCGCCAAACCGGCGGACTGGGTCGCGCGGGTGCACCGCAAGGCCGAGTCGTGAACCGCGTACGGACGTCGTGAGAGGAATCCGGCCGACGGCAGGCGAACGCCCCTTCAATCACCCGTCCGAGGGACCGTGAGCGATGGGTAGGCGTGCAATGCTCGGGGAACGCCCCGGTTCTGTCACCATCTACACACTCTGAGTGACCGAACCTCGGGCTCACCCCCCGAAAACTTCATGAAGGGAACCGGACATGGGTCCCCATCCTGCGGTCGCGGCGATACGCCTGGCGGTCCGCCGCGTCCTCCACGACCTCCTCAACGACCATCACGCCTCTGACGCCCATCATGCTCCCGCCGGGCAGCGCCCGCCGTCGCCGCTCGTGCTCGTGGCCTGCTCCGGCGGTGCCGACTCCATGGGCCTCGCCTCCGCCCTCGCCTTCGAGGCTCCCAAGCTCGGCATCCGCGCCGGCGGCATCACCGTCGACCACGGCCTCCAGCCCGGCTCCGACCTGCGCGCCGAGGAAGTCGTCCTCAGGCTGCGCGAACTCGGCCTGGATCCCGTCGAGTCCACCGCCGTGAGCGTCGGCCGCGAAGGCGGACCCGAGGCCGCCGCGCGGGACGCCCGCTACGCCGCCCTCGACGCCGCGGCCGAACGCCATGGCGCGATCGCCGTCCTGCTCGGCCACACCCGCGACGACCAGGCCGAAACCGTCCTGCTCGGCCTCGCCCGCGGCTCCGGCATCCGCTCGCTGTCCGGGATGGCCGCGGTCTCGGGGGCCGACGGCCGTTACCGCCGCCCCTTCCTGGAGCTCGACCGGCAGACCGCCCGCAAGGCCTGCATGGTCCAGTCGCTGCCCGTGTGGGACGACCCGCACAACACCGACCCCGCCTACACGCGCTCCCGGCTGCGCCATGAAGGCCTGCCCGCCCTGGAGAAGGCCCTCGGCAAAGGAGTCGTCGAGGCCCTCGCCCGTACGGCCCAGCTCTCCCGCGACGACGCCGACGCCCTCGACAGCTGGGCCCGCCAGGCCGAGGCGTCCGTACGCGACGCCGCCGGCCTCCTGGAGTGCGCCAAGCTCTACGCGCTGCCGCCCGCCGTACGCCGCCGCATCCTGCGCCGGGCGGCCATCGAGGCGGGCGCCCCGGCCGGATCGCTGTTCGCCCGCCACATCGAGGAAGTCGACCGGCTGATCACCGGCTGGCGCGGCCAGGGAGTCATCAATCTCCCGGGCAAGGTCGTCGCCCAGCGGCAGGGTGGCAGACTGGTGATTCGGCAAGGCTGACTCCCTGCCTCCTGCGGGGGGCGACGGGCGGCGCTGGTGGGACGACCGAAAGTGATGCGGGTGGACGCGAAAGACATGGGTGCCGACCTCAAAGAGGTACTCATCACCAAGGAAGAGATCGACGCGAAGCTCGTGGAGCTCGCCGCGAAGATCGACGCGGAGTACGCGGGCAAGGACCTCCTGATCGTCGGCGTCCTCAAGGGCGCGGTGATGGTCATGGCCGACCTCGCCCGGGCGCTGTCCACCCCCGTCACCATGGACTGGATGGCCGTGTCGTCCTACGGCGCGGGCACCCAGTCCTCCGGTGTGGTGCGGATCCTCAAGGACCTCGACACCGACATCAAGGGCCGGCACGTCCTGATCGTCGAGGACATCATCGACTCCGGCCTGACCCTGTCCTGGCTGCTGTCGAACCTGGGCTCGCGCGAGCCGGAGTCGCTCAAGGTGTGCACCCTGCTGCGCAAGCCGGACGCCGCCAAGGTCGCCATCGACGTCGAGTGGGTCGGCTTCGACATCCCCAACGAGTTCGTCGTCGGTTACGGTCTCGACTACGCCGAGAAGTACCGCAACCTCCCGTTCGTGGGTACGCTCGCGCCCCACGTCTACGGCGGCTGAGCCAGATAGCCCAAGCCCTGTAAGACGATCGGGAACCCCAGCGGGTTTCGCGCCGTTGGAGGGAGCAGACGGGTTCGTCAGCCACTCCTGTGCGGCTTCGGTCCACAATGCTGGGGTACCGTCAGAAGAACTGTCTTATCAAACTCACTATGGCAGGAGGGACGGGGCGACACCGCTCCGTATGGATGGACGTGAAGCGATACTTCCGTGGGCCGGTCATGTGGATCGTGCTGGCCGTCCTTGCCGTGGTCGTGTTGATGCAGGTCGTCGGCTCGTCCGGCGGCTACAAGACGGTGGACACCGGCCAGGTCGTCCAGGCGATCAATGACAACAAGGTCGAACAAGCCAAGCTGACCACCGGCGACGAGCAGACCATCAAGGTCGAGCTCAAGGACGGCGAAAAGGTCGAGGGCAGCTCGAAGATCCAGGCGAGCTACATCGGCGACCAGGGCGTGACCATCGCCAACACGCTGCAGACCAAGTTCCAGGACAAGCAGATCCCCGACGGGTACACCGTCTCTCCGACGAAGCAGAACGCCTTCGTCGGGATCCTGCTCTCCCTGCTCCCCTTCGTCCTCATCGTGGTCGTCTTCCTGTTCCTGATGAATCAGATGCAGGGCGGCGGCTCCCGGGTCATGAACTTCGGGAAGTCCAAGGCGAAGCTCATCACCAAGGACACCCCGAAGACGACGTTCTCGGACGTCGCCGGCTCGGACGAGGCCGTCGAGGAGCTCCACGAGATCAAGGAGTTCCTCCAGGAACCGGCGAAGTTCCAGGCGGTCGGGGCCAAGATCCCCAAGGGCGTACTGCTGTACGGCCCCCCCGGCACCGGCAAGACCCTGCTCGCGCGCGCCGTCGCGGGCGAGGCCGGCGTGCCGTTCTACTCGATCTCCGGTTCCGACTTCGTCGAGATGTTCGTCGGTGTCGGTGCCTCCCGAGTCCGTGACCTGTTCGAGCAGGCCAAGGCGAACGCCCCGGCGATCGTCTTCGTCGACGAGATCGACGCGGTCGGCCGCCATCGCGGCGCCGGCCTCGGCGGCGGTCACGACGAGCGCGAGCAGACGCTGAACCAGCTGCTCGTCGAGATGGACGGCTTCGACGTCAAGGGCGGCGTGATCCTCATCGCCGCGACGAACCGGCCCGACATCCTCGACCCGGCTCTCCTGCGCCCCGGCCGCTTCGACCGCCAGATCGCGGTCGACCGCCCGGACATGCAGGGCCGTCTGGAGATCCTCAAGGTCCACCAGAAGGGCAAGCCGGTCGCGCCCGACGTCGACCTGTCGGCCGTCGCGCGTCGCACGCCGGGCTTCACCGGTGCGGACCTGAGCAACGTCCTCAACGAGGCCGCCCTGCTCACCGCCCGCAGCGACAAGAAGCTGATCGACAACTCGATGCTCGACGAGGCGATCGACCGTGTGGTGGCGGGCCCGCAGAAGCGGACCCGGATCATGTCGGACAAGGAGAAGAAGATCACCGCGTACCACGAGGGCGGACACGCCCTGGTCGCGGCGGCTTCCCCGAACTCCGACCCGGTCCACAAGATCACGATCCTCTCCCGAGGCCGTGCTCTGGGCTACACCATGGTCCTGCCGGACGAGGACAAGTACTCGACCACCCGCAATGAGATGCTCGACCAGCTCGCCTACATGCTGGGCGGCCGCGCTGCCGAGGAACTGGTCTTCCACGACCCGACCACCGGCGCCGCGAACGACATCGAGAAGGCCACGGCAACGGCCCGCGCGATGGTCACCCAGTACGGCATGACCGAGCGTCTCGGCGCCATCAAGTTCGGTGGCGACAACACCGAGCCGTTCCTCGGCCGCGAGATGTCGCACCCGCGTGACTACTCGGAAGAGGTCGCCGCGCTGGTCGACGAAGAGGTCAAGAAGCTCATCGAGACGGCGCACAACGAGGCCTGGGAGATCCTGGTCGAGAACCGTGACGTCCTCGATCAGCTGGTGCTCCAGTTGCTGGAGAAGGAGACGCTGAACAAGGAGCAGATCGCCGAGATCTTCGCTCCCATCGTCAAGCGTCCGCCGCGGCCGGCCTGGACCGGTTCCTCCCGGCGTACGCCCTCCACCCGCCCGCCGGTGCTCTCCCCCCGGGAGCTCGCACTGACGAACGGCGCCAACGGCGCGACCCCGGCGATCAGCACCGCCAAGGCCACCGCGTCGGAGCAGGCCACGGATCCCGTTCCCGAGGAACGCCCCGAGAGCTGACGCTCGCCCCTTTCGCGCCGGTGACCTCACCGGGCCCGGAATGGATGCCGCGCCCCCCAGGTTTTAGCCTGGGGGGCCGCGGCGTTTTTCGGCCGTGAGGACTCTAGGAACGAGGCACCAGATGACCGACCCCGTGACGCTCGACAGCGAGGGCTCCATCGGCGAGTTCGACGAGAAGCGCGCCGAGAACGCCGTACGCGAGCTGCTGATCGCGGTCGGCGAGGATCCGGACCGCGAGGGGCTCCGGGAGACGCCGGGGCGGGTGGCGCGGGCCTACCGGGAGATATTCGCGGGGCTGTGGCAGAAGCCCGAGGACGTGCTGACCACGACGTTCGACCTGGGGCACGACGAGATGGTGCTCGTGAAGGACATCGAGGTGTACTCGACCTGTGAGCATCATCTCGTGCCGTTCCGGGGCGTCGCGCACGTCGGATACATTCCCGCCACCACCGGCAAGATCACGGGGCTGTCCAAGCTGGCCCGGCTCGTGGACGTCTACGCCCGCCGGCCGCAGGTGCAGGAACGACTCACCACGCAGATAGCGGACTCCCTCATGGAGATCCTGGAGCCGCGGGGCGTGATCGTCGTCATCGAGTGCGAGCACATGTGCATGTCGATGCGGGGCATCCGCAAGCCCGGCGCCAAGACCCTCACCTCGGCCGTACGCGGTCAGCTGCGGGACGCGGCGACGCGGAACGAGGCGATGAGCCTCATCCTGGCGCGCTGACGGCTCGGCCTGTCAGGCCGCCGACGGGGCCCCGGTGTTGCGGTCGTCGTCCTCCGGCAGCTTGCACACCCGCTCCAGGAAGATCGCCGCCGCTATCACCGCGATGCCCGCGAGGACCGAGAACCCGGCGTAGATGGCCTGGTCGCGGCGGGCGGGGATGTCGAGGGATTCCAGGAGGAAGACGCCGGTGCCCCCGTACATGCCGGAGACGAGGGCGGCGACCAGGGCGCTGGCCTGGCCGAAGACGACCGCGCGGGCCGCCATCAGGGGGTCGACGCCCTTCGCCTCGGGGACGCGCTCGCGCTGGGCCTTCAGGCGGGCGCGCAGGGAGAGCGCCGTGGCCATCAGGACCACGGCGATCAGGGCGAGGACGATGGGGGCGGCCAGCGGGACGCTGGGCAGGGTCCCGACCGAGTTCCACAGGCGGGCGCCCGCCCAGGACAGGAGCCCGGCCACGGCGAACACGCCGGCCAGCAGCCTGATGCGCAGCTCTTTCACGGTGCCCCTTCAGCTCCCCCGAGGTCCTTGGGCGGTCCCACGGACTGTGGTCGTCTTGACCTTAACGGCTATTCGGGCAGCCGGAGTTCCAGGTCCTTGCGGGGTTCCACGCCGTTTCGCGTGACGGTGTCGAGGAGTGCTGCGACCGGGCCGTGGCCGGGCAGTTGTGCCTCGGGGTCCACGTCGTGCCAGGGGGCGAGGACGAACGCGCGCTCATGGGCGCGGGGGTGCGGCAGGGTGAGGACCGGATCGTCGGAGACCACCTCGGCGTACGTCACGATGTCGACGTCGAGGGTGCGCGGGCCCCAGCGCTCGTCCCGCACCCGGTTGAAGGCCTCCTCGACCGCGTGGGCCCGCTCCAGCAGGGAGGACGGGGGGAGCGTGGTCTTCAGCACGACGACCGCGTTGAAATAGGACGGCTGGCTGTCGGCGTCCACGCCCCACGGCTCGGTCTCGTAGACCGGGGAGACGGCCTTGACGCGGACGCCGGGCGTGTCCTCCAGGGCGTCGACGGCCCCTTGGAGGGTCTCCAGACGGTTGCCGAGGTTGGAACCGAGGGAGAGCACGGCGCGCTTGGGGTTGTGGAGGGTGACGTCGGCGGCGTCCACCCGCTGCACGACGGAGGCGGGCACCGGCTGTACGGTCGGGTCGCTGTGACCCGCGGCGAAGGACGCGGTCATACTCGGCTCCGGGTGATGGTGACGGTCACGTCGTCGAAGGGCACGGTGATCGGTGCGTCGGGTTTGTGGACCCTGACCTCGACCTCCTCTACCCGCTGGTGCTTCAGACAGACCTGGGCGATGCGCTCGGCGAGCGTCTCGACGAGGTTGACGGGCTCGCCCTCGACGACGGCCACGACCTCCTCCGCCACGATGCCGTAGTGCACGGTCTTCGTCAGGTCGTCGTCGGCGGCGGCCGGCCGGGTGTCCAGCCCGAGGACGAGGTCCACGACGAAGGTCTGGCCCTCCTTGCGCTCCTCGGGGAACACACCGTGGTGCCCGCGGGCCTTCAGGCCGCGCAGCGCGACACGATCCACGCGAATCACTCCTGCAATCGTCGGTGACGGCCGGTCCGTACCGTGTGCGGGCGGTACCCCGGCCTCGAACGAATCTACCTGCGAGCACTGACAGGGCCGGGCCACGGGGCCACTGCTCACGGGCTGGTAGCCGCCCATACCCGGGGCTTCGTGATCCCAACCACTTCTTGGTCCGGGCGGGTCAGGAAGGCCGCTCAGGAAGGGGTTTCCTCGTCCTCGTCCTCGCCGTTCTCGGCCAGCACCGGCGAGGCGTGGTGGGACCACATCTTCCAGCCCTCCGAGGTGCGGCGGAACACGTTCGTGGCGACCACCAGCTGCCCGACGAGCGGGCCGAGCTCCTCGCCGCCCTCGGGTGCCGGGCCACCGCTGAGGATGTTCTCGGTGCAGGTCACCAGGGCGGTGTCGCCGGTCACGGAGACGTGCACGTCCGTGAGGAAGAACTGGATGTAGTCCGTGTTCGCCATGATCAGCGCGTACGACCTCAGGACCTCGCCGCGCCCGGTCAGCACGGGCCAGCCGGGGTGCACGCAGGAGACCACGCCGACGTCCGCCGGGTCGTGGTAGGTCTCGTCGACGCCCAGGTCGGCAGGGGTGAGCCAGAACGAGGACAGCTCCTCGAAGTCGCCGCGCTCCAGCGCCTCGTAGAAGGCGGTGTTGGCGGCTTCCACCTGTTCCACGTCGGTGTGGGGGGCGCTCACCGGGCCCCCTCCACGGCACGGGCGACTCGCACCGCGTCGGCCGTGGCACGCACCTCGTGCACCCGCACCGCCCACGCGCCGGCGTGCGCGGCGAGGGCGGAGACGGCGGCCGTGGCGGAGTCGCGCTCGCGCGCGGGCGGCGGGGCGCCCTCGGGCCCGGCGAGGACACGGCCGAGGAAGCGCTTGCGGGAGGCGGCGACGAGCAGGGGGTGGCCGAGGCCGAGCAGGCGGTCGAGGTGGGAGAGGAGGACCAGGTCGTGCTCGGCGTCCTTGGAGAAGCCGAGGCCCGGGTCGACGATCACACGGTCGGGGGAGATGCCGCCCGCGAGGACGGCGTCCACGCGCGCGTGGAGTTCGTCGACGACCTCGGCGACGACGTCGTCGTAGACGCCCCTGACGTTGCCGCCCTCCAGGAAGCCGCGCCAGTGCATGACGACGAAGGGGGCGCCCGCGTCGGCGACGACCGGGATCATCGCGGGGTCGGCGAGGCCGCCGCTGACGTCGTTGACGAGGGCCGCGCCGGCGGTGAGCGCCTGTTCGGCGACACGGGCGCGCATGGTGTCGACGGAGACGGTGACGCCCTCGGCGGCGAGGCCGCGGACCACGGGGATGACGCGCCGGAGCTCCTCGGCCTCGTCGACGCGGGTGGCGCCGGGGCGGGTGGACTCGCCGCCCACGTCGACGAGGTCGGCGCCCTCCTCGACGAGGGCCAGGCCGTGCTTGACGGCGGCCGCGGTGTCGAACCAGCGGCCGCCGTCGGAGAAGGAGTCGGGGGTGACGTTCACGACTCCCATGACCGCGCAGCGGTCCCAAGGGGGAAGGCCGGCGACGCGCCCGCGTCCGCTCTGCTTGCTCATGCGTTCAGCCTAGGCCCAGCAGGGAGCGGGGGTACCGCGCGGCCTGTGGGTCAGGCCGCTCTGACGTCCCGTTCCGCGACCGCGTGGGCACACGCGCGTGCGGTGTGCGTGCGGCGGCGCAGGAAGCGCGGCAGCGGGAGGGCGAGGTTGACGAAGCCCTCGGCCTGCATGGCGGCGAAGCCGATGCGCGGCAGGTCTCCTGAGGCCCGGTACACGACGAAGCGGGGCTCCCAGCGGGGCTGGAACTTCGCGTTGAACTTGTACAGGGACTCGATCTGGAACCAGCGGGACAGGAACACCAGCAGGCCCCGCCAGGCGCGCAGCACCGGCCCCGCGCCGATCTTCTCGCCGCGTGCCAGCGCCGCGCGGAACATCGCGAAGTTGAGGGACACACGCGTGATGCCGAGCTTCGGGGCCGCCTGGAGGGCCGCCACGATGAGCAGTTCGTTCATGCCGGGGTCCGCCGAGCGGTCCCGCCGCATCAGGTCCAGCGAGACGCCGTCCGCGCCCCACGGAACGAAGTGCAGGATCGCCTTGAGGTCGCCGTAGGGACCGGGCTGGTCGTCGGCCTTGTGGGCGGTGGCGATGAGGCAGTCGCCGTCGGCGAGGTCGCCGATGCGGCCCAGGGCCATCGAGAAGCCGCGCTCGGTGTCGGTGCCGCGCCAGTCGTCGGCGGCCTGCCTCACCCGCTCCAGCTCCGTCTCCCCGAGGTCACGGACGCGCCGTACGCGGGTCTCGTAACCGGCCCGCTCGATGCGCTTGACCATCTGGCGGACATTGCGCATCGCGCGGCCGGCGAGCGAGAAATCCGCGACGTCCACCACCGCCTCGTCGCCCAGTTCGAGGGCGTCCAGGCCGGTCTCGCGGGTCCAGACCTCGCCGCCGGTCTCCGAGCAGCCCATGACGGCGGGCGTCCAGGAGTGCGCCCTGGCCTCGTCCATGAAGCGCTCGATGGCGCCCGGCCAGGCCTCCACGTCACCGATCGGGTCGCCGCTGGCGAGCATCACCCCGGACACGACGCGGTAGGTCACCGCCGCCTTGCCGCTGGGCGAGAAGACGACGGCCTTGTCGCGGCGCAGCGCGAAGTGGCCGAGGGAGTCGCGGCCGCCGTGCTTGGCCAGGAGCGCCCTGAGGCGGGACTCGTCCTCCTCGGTGAGCTGTGCGGCGGGGTGCTCGGGACGGAAGGCGAGGTAGATCGTCGTGATCGCCGTGAGCAGGCCCAGGGCGCCCAGGGAGGCGCCGACGGTCCACGAGGTGTCGCCCTGGTAGTCGACCGGGCCCTCGAAGCCGAAGAGGCCGTACAGGACGTGCGTGATGCGATCGGCCAGGCTCGGGTTTCCGACCATGCGGTTCGGATGGGCGCTGACGATGATCAGCCCGAGGGCGAGGGAACCGGCGCCCATGAGGACGAAGTTGGCGAGTGCGCGCCAGCGGCTGCGCGGGTCGGGCAGCGCCCTGAACTGGTCGCGGTGGCGCAGCAGCGGGGCGAGCAGGGCGAGCGAGATGGCCGCCCCGACGAGGGAGTGGCGGTAGGTGAACTGCGCCAGCGCGCCCGCCGGCAGCAGCACCACGGCCGCCCGCCAGGCCCGGCGCTTGTGCCGCCGGAGGCCGTGGGCGAGCAGCAGCAACAGCACGCCGGTGCTGAGCGAGAGCGCGGCCGCGAACGGGCCCAGCGCGCCGGGCAGTACCTCGGCCATGGTGTGCATACGGCTGTGCCGGAAGCGCGGGAAGACGCCGGCGGCGACGTCCAGCAGGCCTACGAGCGCGCAGGCTCTGGCGACGAGGACGGGGACGGCCTCGGGGCGCGGTCCGTGCAGTGCACGCCGCAGCCGTGTTGATCGGATCGGAACCCCGCCCGACATTTCCTCATCTGTCCTGACAGACATCGCATCCCATGGTTCTGCGAGTGACTCTGGATCCGGAGCCCTGATTCGGGCATCCGGCGACATTGCGCCCTCTAGGACGGTGTCTCGGGAGGAGAGGTTCACTCACCTCCTCAAAGCCGTTTCAAAGGCAGAGGAAAGCGGAAGCAAGCAATGGGTCTCACGAGCAACAACACGCTGGTGACAGCGGTCCTGGCCGCCATGGCACTGTTCGCCGGCACGGTGTGGCTCTGGCCACGACTGGCGCGCCGCGGCTGGCGGTCCGTCGGCGGCCGCATCGGGCTGCTGCTCGCGACGCAGTTCATGCTCTTCGTCTCGGCGGGCCTCGCCGCCAACCATGCCTTCGGGTTCTACGCCTCCTGGGCCGACCTGTTCGGCCGGGAGACCGACCAGGGTGTGGTGGTCGACCACACCCCGGGCATCCGGTCGAGCGGGCCCCTGAAGGTGACCGAGATCGGGGACGTGCCCGGCAGGGGCGGCTTTCGGCCGTCGTCGGTCGGGCAGATACAGAAGGTCGACATCGTCGGCCCCACGAGCCACATCGCCAGTCCCGCGTACGTCTATCTGCCGCCGGAGTATTTCCAGGCGCGCTATCAAAAGCGCACCTTCCCTGCGGCCGTCGTGCTCACCGGTTATCCGGGCACCGCGAGAGCGCTGGTGGACAAACTCCACTTTCCGCGCACGGCTCTGGAACTCGCCAAGGACGGCCGTATGCAGCCGATGATCCTGGTGATGCTGCGGCCGACGGTGGCGCCGCCGCGCGACACCGAGTGCGCGGACGTTCCGGACGGTCCGCAGACCGAGTCGTTCTTCGCGAAGGACCTTCCCGAAGCGGTGACCGCGCACTACCGGGTGGGCAGGGAACCGGGGAGCTGGGGAATCATCGGGGACTCCACGGGCGGCTACTGCGCGCTCAAGCTCGCCATGCACCACCCCAAGGTGTACGCCGCGGGGGCGGGCCTGTCCCCGTACTACAAGGCGCCCGTCGACCCCACCACGGGCGACCTGTTCCACGGTGACAAGACGCTGCGCGGCCGGGCCGACCTGTGGTGGTGCCTCAAGCACCTGCCCGCCCCCGACACCTCACTGCTCGTCACCAGCAGCAGGGTGGGCGAGGCGAACTACAAGGACACGTTGAAGTTCATCGAGCGGGTGAAGGCGACGGAAACGACTCGGATCTCGTCGATCATCCTCGAAAGCGGCGGGCACAACTTCAACACCTGGCGGCGCGAGATCCCGGCGACCTTGGAGTGGGTCAGTGAGCGGCTGAGTGGCCGGTCGGCGAGCGACGAGTGAGCGATGAGTGATCAATAGGCGGAATTCGGTGGCTCCTCGGATTCCTGATGTCGTGTGAAGGCAGCGGGGTGGCGGTGTTTTTACGGGGCGGGGCACCAAGGTTCGCCTACTCGCGGTAAGTTTCTGGCCATGCCACGTGGACGTCACCGCCATTCCCCGCCTCTGCACAGGCTGCTGCCTCCGTCGGCGATCGCAGGCGTCTCCCTCGTCTGCGCCTTCGGCCCCTGGGTGTTCTCGCAACAGGCCGTGCTGCGCGTCATAGCCGCGTTCGCCGCGGCGGTCGCGGTCGTCGGGGCGGCCGTCATGCGCCGTTGGGACGCGCAGGCGGGCAAACAGGTCGCCGACCTCACGCGCGCGCGTGCGAGCGACGAGTGGCGGCACGAGGAGCGGGTCGCCGAACTCGAGACCGATCTCGAGGAGTCGCGGGAGCTGCGCGTCAAGCTGGAGCAGCGGCTGCGGGCCAAGCGCGCGGAGCTGGCGGGCCTGCGCAATGAACACGCGGCGCTGCTGCGGCGGTACGCCACGGCGGAGACCGAGCGGGCGAGCGCCCTGGAGGGCCGCCGACTGCTGGAGATAGAGGCCGCCCCGGCACGTGCGCTGCCGTCGGGGGAGCGGGCCGACGCGCAGACCGTGGCGGTGGCTGCCGAGGACGGGCCCGAGACGGAAGCTTCGGATGCCGTGGAGGTCGCGGACGGGGCGGAGGCTGCGGAGGTTTCGGAGGCCGCGGAGGCTTCCGAGGAGAAGCCGGAGCGGCCCGCGATCTTCTCCCCGGAGGGGTCCCGGCTGTTCCTGCGGGCGAACGCGGCGCTGAAACGGCTCGACGAGGGCGGCGACGGGGCCATCGGGACGAAGGCCAAGGACGACGCCGATCCCGAGGTCGACAAGGGGCAGTCGGCGAACGCCGGTTCGGCCGCGGCGGAACCCGCCGGCACCGAGGCGGAGGCCGCGCAGGAGGACGAGGCGCGGGGGAAGCCCGAGGCGGCCGACGTGCATGAGCGTGCGGCCGCCACCACCACGGCGAGGGCCGCCGCCCAGCCGCAGCAGCGGCCCGCCGGGCACTTCATAGCGCCGACCGCCGTGGCGGTCGCACCCGCGGCCCCCGTGCGACGCCCACGGGTCGAGGGCGGGTTCGACTTCTTCGGCACCAAGTCGGGGGCCTCGCGGGACGCCCTGGAGGCCGTGCAGAACGAGGACCTCGCCGACGTCGTCGGCCAGGAGGCCCTCGCCCTGCACAAGGCCGAGGCGGAGGCGGAGTTCAAGCCGGCCGGCGAGGAGTCGCGGGGCATCGGCCAGGTCATCGACCTGACGGCCCACGACGAGACGGAACAGATCGACGTACAGGGACTGCGCAGCGCGGTCTCCTGACGGACGCGGTCTCCTGACGGACATACAGATGCTCGCGGGGGCACGGTCAGACCATCCAGCGGTCGGGCCGTGCCCCTCTCCGTCCCGTCCGTGACCGCTCCGCCTGCGCCCCGAGCAGCTCCGCGGCCTCCTGGGCGTCCCGCAGGCGGGCCGTGACGGTCTTGTTGGCTCCCGTGTCCACGTGCACGTCGGCGACCCGCCACAGCCGCTCCCAGGGCCCCTGCGTGAGCCGTACGCTCTGGACCTTCGCGTGCGGGACGAGCGACAGGCGCCGGCGCAGCAGCCCCTGACGGGAGGCGAACACCGCGTCCGTGACGGCGAGTCCGTAGCCGCGCCACCACAGCGGCACGCACCAGCGGGCCCGCCGCGGGGGCCGTGACAGCGTCTGCAGCGGGGGCACGGTCACCCCCGGCAGCACGCGTGCGACGACCGCCTCGGCGACCTCGCGCGGGGCGACCGGCACCAGCACGGAGTTGGACGACCCGGCGACGTCCAGCTCGACGCGCACCCAGCCGCGCCGCCGCCACAGCAGCGGCTCCACGATCCGTACGGTCTGCACGCGCCCCGGCGGCACCGTCTCGTGGGTGCGGTCCAGGAGGCCGTGGTCGATGCGCAGCCCGTCCGGGGACTCGCCCACCGTCCAGTCGTACTCGGTGACGAACCGCCCCACACTGCTCGCCCCCGCCGCGCCGAGCAGCGGTACGGCGGTCGCGAGGACCGTCCACAGGCTGTGGGTGGCCATCCACAGCAGCGACGGAACGACGAGGGTGGCGACCAGAGTGCCCCAGGTGGCGCCCGTCAGCACGACGGAGAGCGCCAGATCACGCGGCGGCGTGCGCATCAGCTCGCGCGCCGGAGCCTCACCGACCTCGTGCGCGGTCTCGGGGGCGAACCCGGCGGCCCGCGCGAGGAGTTCCGCGCGCAGGTCCCGCGCCTCGCCCTCCCCGAGGAAGGCCAGTTCGTCCTTCTTGTCGGTGCCGACGACGTCCAGCCGGAGCTTGGCGACACCCGCCACGCGCGCGAGGAGCGGCTGGGTGACGTCGATCGCCTGGATCCGCTCCAGCCGGATGTGCGCGGTGCGCCGGAACAACAGGCCGGTCCTTATGCGCAGTTCGCTGTCGGTCACCGCGAAGTGGGTGAACCACCAGGTGAGAAAGCCGTACAGGGCGGCGGCCGGGACGATGACGGCGAGGGCGATCAGCAGCGTGGTGGTCGTCAGCCGGGTCAGCTGGCGCTGCGCCTGGTCGGGGTCGTGCACGGCCCACCCGATGACGACGGCGACCGGCGCCCACGCCCGCCTGAGCGGCGTTATGGGATGCAGCCGCCGCTCGGCGACGGGTTCCTGCTCCGGCTTCTCCGCTACGGCGCCGTCGACGCCCGGCGCTGTCACAGGCCCGCCGATCGGGCCTCGCCGAGTTCGGTGAGCCGGTCGCGCAGCCGCTCCGCCTCGGCCGGGACGAGGCCGGGGATGGTCGCGTCGGTCGCCGCGGCCGCCGTGTGCAGTTGGACGCTGGCCAGCCCGAAGTGCCGCTCCACCGGCCCGGAGGTGACCTCCACCAGCTGCATGCGGCCGTACGGCACGACGGTCTCCTCGCGCCATAGCACGCCCCGGCTGATCAGCAGGTCGTCGGCGCGCTCGGCGTAGCGCCAGGAGCGCCAGTTGCGGCCGAGCAGCACCCAGCCCCAGCCCATCAGGCCGAGCGGCAGCAGCGCGAAGGCCGCCCACAGGGGCCCGCACAACAGCCCGAGCAGCAGCCCCAGGGCCACCGCGAGCAGTCCCAGCCACACCACCAGCAACAGCCGCCGCATCCGCAGCAGCCCCCGCGGCAGCCCGGTCCACACCGGTTCGTCGCCCGCGACCTCTGTGTCCTGCCCGCTCCCCGTCTCCATGAGGCCAGCGTACGTAGGAGAGACTGTGTCCATGACTCCTACGACGGAGACCACGGTCGGCATCGGCGGCGCCGCGGAGAGCACCGACATGGTGCTGAACATCGGACCGCAGCACCCGTCCACCCATGGCGTCCTGCGCCTGAGGCTGGTCCTGGACGGCGAGCGCATCCTGAGCGCGGAGCCGGTGATCGGCTACATGCACCGCGGCGCGGAGAAGCTCTTCGAGGCGCGCGACTACCGCCAGATCATCATGCTCGCCAACCGCCACGACTGGCTGTCGGCCTTCTCCAACGAGCTGGGCGTGGTCCTCGCCGTGGAGCGCATGCTCGGCATGGAGGTCCCCACGCGCGCGGTGTGGACGCGCACGCTGCTCGCCGAGCTCAACCGGGTGCTGAACCACCTGATGTTCCTGGGCTCGTATCCGCTGGAACTCGGCGGCATCACCCCGGTCTTCTACGCGTTCCGGGAGCGGGAGGTCCTGCAGAACGTCATGGAGGAGGTCTCCGGCGGCCGGATGCACTACATGTTCAACCGGGTCGGCGGCCTCAAGGAGGACCTTCCGGCCGGCTGGAGCACGCGCGCCCGTGCCGCGGTCTCCGCCGTGCGCTCGCGCATGGACCGCTTCGACGACCTGGTGCTCGGCAACGAGATCTTCCGGGGCCGCACCCGGGACGTGGGCGTCCTCGCGCCCGAGGCCGTCCACGCGTACGGCGTCAGCGGGCCCGTCGCGCGCGCCTCGGGCGTCGACTTCGACCTGCGCCGCGACGAGCCCTACCTCGCCTACGGGGAGCTCCAGGACACCCTGAAGGTGGTGACCCGCGAGGAGGGCGACTGCCTCGCCCGCTTCGAGGTCCTCCTGGAGCAGACCCACAACGCCCTCGACCTTGCCGACGCCTGCCTCGACCGGCTCGCCGAGCTGCCGCCCGGGCCGATCAACCAGCGCCTTCCCAAGGTCCTCAAGGCGCCCGAGGGGCACACGTACGCGTGGACCGAGAACCCGCTCGGCATCAACGGCTACTACCTCGTCAGCAAGGGCGAGAAGACCCCGTACCGGCTGAAGCTGCGCTCGGCGTCGTACAACAACATCCAGGCGCTGGTCGAGTTGCTGCCGGGCACGCTGGTGGCGGACATGGTGGCGATCCTGGGGTCACTGTTCTTCGTGGTCGGGGACATCGACAAGTAGGTCCGCACAGGGCGTGCCCACTGGCTGGAGCAGCCAGCCGAAGTCGCCGAGCCCGCCCGCCGCGGTGAGCTCGGCGGCCTCTCCGGCGCGGGCGAGGGCGCGCACGTACTCCGTGGGGTGCGTGGACGCCAGTGAGAGCGAGGGGCGTGTGCCCTCGATGCCCAGGGCGCGCAGGGCATCGCGCTGGGTCCGCACGCGCCCCCCGGGGAGCGCGCACGCGTCCAGCGCCACCTGGGTCGTGAGGTCGCACGACCCGTCCGGTACGGGTGCCGTCCCGCGCCCGTCACGGAAGCCGGTGAGCGTCCCGAAGAGGGGGCGTGAGGACGCCGTGTGGGCGTAGTCGACGGCGACCGCGAGCCCCCGGTCCACCGCGGCGACCGCCGACGCCCACGCCTCGTCCCGGGGCAGGCCGATCTCGGCCCGCAGTCCCTCCTCGGCCGGCAGCGGCCACCACCGGTCCAGCCACTCGGCCTCCGCACCGGCCACCGGTTCCCCGAGACGCTCGCGGCCGTCGCGTCGTACGAGCACCCGTCGCGGTACGCCGGAGGAGTCCGTCTCGGCGATCTCCACGGGTACGTTGTCCAGCCATTCGTTGGCGAACAGCAGCCCCGTGATGTTCTTCGGCGGCTCGGACAGCCACTCGATCCGGTGATCGAGGGCGGCCGGGCGGTCGGCG
The DNA here is from genome assembly GCF_043199815.1 of Streptomyces sp. NPDC048523. Classification (NCBI taxonomy): domain Bacteria; kingdom Bacillati; phylum Actinomycetota; class Actinomycetes; order Kitasatosporales; family Streptomycetaceae; genus Streptomyces; species Streptomyces sp. NPDC048523. The sequence goes on from NZ_JBICWQ010000005.1 coordinate 736,034, forward strand.
ACCTCGACGGCGTACACACGCGTGCGTGCGGTCACCTCGGCGGGCAGCGCGGCGAGGACACCGGTGGCCAACTCGCCCCGCCCCGCGGCCATGTCGACGAAGTCGAGCCGGGCGGGCCGGCCCAGCGCCTCGTCGAGGCGGCACAGCAGCCGGGCCACGGCCCGTGCGAACAACGGGGAGGCGTGCACGGACGTACGGAAGTGTCCGGCGGGCCCCTCCGGCCTGCGATAGAAGCCGTCCGGGCCGTAGAGCGCGGCCTCGGTGGCGGCCCGCCAGCCGGTCCAGCCGCCCGTCGTGTCATCGGTCACGTCGCCAGGCTAGGCGCACCGGGGAACGGGGCCTCCACCTTGGGGAGTACGCGCGAGCGGTACGGATCGGTCCTCCGGTTGACCCCTGCACACATCCCGCTTCCCTACGCTGGGTTACGTGCAACGCCTCTATGACTTCCTCCGCAGGCACCCGACAGGGGTCGACGTCTTCTGGGCCGTCTTCCTGCTCGGGATCTCGCTCGCGAGCGAAACCACCCGTGAGGAGTCCCGGGGGACCGAGTCCCCCCTGGCGATCATTCCGATCGTCCTGCTGTTGTGCCTGGTGACAGCGCTGCGCAGGCGTATGCCGGAGCGGATGCTGCTGCTGGCCATCGGGCTCGGCCTCGCGCAGGTCGTCCTGGACGTGCAGACCACGCCCGCCGACTTCGCCTTCCTGGTGATCGTCTACACCGTCGCCGCCACGGGCACCCGCTGGGCCTCCCGGCTGGCGCTGACGGTCGGCCTGTGCGCCGCTCCCGTGGCGCAGCTGCGCTGGTGGAACGACAACACCAGCGGCCTCGGCAATGTCGCCCTCATGGTCTTCCAGGCCGTGCCCTTCGCCCTGGCCTGGGTCCTCGGCGACTCGATCCGCACCCGCCGCGCCTACTTCGCGCAGCTCGAGGAGCGCAACGCCCGCCTGGAGAAGGAGCGCGAGGCACAGGCCAAGGTCGCCGTCGCCGCCGAGCGCGCCCGGATCGCCCGCGAACTGCACGACGTCGTCGCGCACAACGTGTCGGTCATGGTCGTCCAGGCCGACGGCGCCGCCTATGTCCTCGACGCCGCGCCCGACCAGGCCAAGAAGGCCCTGGAGACCATCTCCTCGACCGGCCGCCAGGCGCTCGCCGAGATGCGCCGCCTGCTGGGCGTGCTGCGCACCGGCGAGCACCAGGAGGGCGGCGAGTACGTCCCGCAGCCCGACGTCGAGCAGATCGAGGACCTCGTCGAGCAGTGCCGCGGCTCCGGGCTCCCCGTCGACTTCAAGATCGAGGGCACCCCGCGTCCGCTGCCCAGCGGCGTCGAGCTCACCGCGTACCGCATCGTGCAGGAGGCGCTCACGAACACGCGCAAGCACGGCGGCCCCAACGCGGGCGCGAGTGTGCGCCTGGTCTACTTCGACGACGGTCTCGGCCTGCTCGTCGAGGACGACGGCAAGGGCGCCCCGCACGAGCTGTACGAGGAGGGCGGCGCCGATGGAGCCGGCCACGGCCTGATCGGCATGCGCGAGCGCGTCGGCATGGTCGGCGGCACCCTGGACGCGGGCCCCCGCCCCGGCGGAGGATTCCGCATCAGTGCGCTGCTGCCGCTCAAACCGGCGCACTGACACCGACGCACGCCCCCTGTTGACACCTGTCACGCCCCCTGGCGACCCGCCGTACGACCCCGAGAAAACGGAAGAGGCCCGATGACGATCCGCGTGATGCTCGTCGACGACCAGGTGCTGCTGCGCACCGGGTTCCGGATGGTGCTCGCAGCCCAGCCGGACATGGAGGTCGTCGCGGAGGCGGGCGACGGCGTGGAGGCCCTCCAGGTGCTGCGCGCGACCGCCGTGGACGTGGTCCTGATGGATGTGCGCATGCCCAAGCTCGACGGTGTGGAGGCCACCCGCCGCATCTGCTCGGAGCCCGACCCGCCGAAGGTGCTGATCCTGACCACCTTCGACCTCGACGAGTACGCCTTCTCCGGGCTGAAGGCGGGCGCCTCCGGCTTCATGCTCAAGGACGTGCCCCCCGGCGAACTGCTCACCGCGATCCGCTCGGTGCACAGCGGTGACGCCGTGGTCGCCCCCTCGACGACCCGGCGCCTGCTCGACCGGTTCGCACCGATGCTGCCCACCACCGGCAAGGAGCCCCAGCACAAGGAACTCGAGCGGCTCACCGGCCGCGAACGCGAGGTCATGATGCTCGTCGCGCAGGGGCTGTCCAACGGCGAGATCGCGGCCCGGCTGGTGCTGTCGGAGGCGACGGTGAAGACCCACGTCGGCCGCATCCTGACCAAGCTCGGCCTCAGGGACCGGGTGCAGGTGGTGGTCCTCGCCTACGAGACGGGGCTGGTGCGCGCGGGCGGCCAGGCCTGAGACACGGCCCGGACACCGGCTGCCGACTCCCTAGCGGCCGACCTCCTGGCCGCCGACTTCTTGGTTGCCGACCTCCCGCAGCCGGGCGACGAAGTCGGCGGCCGCCGCCTTCACATCGGCCGCCGTCCACTCCAGGGCGGCGGCACGGACGTAGACCTCGGTCATGGACAGGCCCGGGCCCTTCGCGTCCCAGGGCTGGACGAACAGGGCCGTCCCCGTCTCCTCCGACTGCCGGATCGCCGCCTCGGAGAGCTCGTCGACGCCGTACGGCAGCCAGACCTGGAAGTCGAACGTGTGCGGCACCTCGGGGTGGACCCGCGCCCACGGCACCCCGGCCTGCGCGAACCCCTCGCGCAGCGCGGCGGCCACCACGCGCGCGTGGGTCACGTACTCGGGCAGCCTGGGCAGTTCGTGTTCCAGGCCCGCGAGGGCCGACAGGGCGGTCGGGAACTGCTGGAAGACCGCGCCTCCGTAGCGGTGCCGCCAGGTCTTCGCCTCCTCGACCAGGGCCCTCGGGCCGGCGAGGGCGGCTCCGCCGAAGGCCTGGAAGGACTTGTAGAACGACACGTAGACGCTGTCCGCGAGGTCCGCGATCTCGGCCAGGGGGCGGCCGAAGTGGACGGTGGTCTCCCACAGGCGTGCCCCGTCGAAGTGCACCACCGCGTCCCGCTCCCGTGCCGCCTCCACGACCTCGGTGAGCTCCTCCCAGGTGGGCAGCACGAAACCGGCGTCCCTCAGGGGCAGTTCCAGCATCAGCGCCCCGAAGGGCTCCTCGAAGCCGCGTATCTCGTCGGCCGTGGGCTGCCGCGGTTCGCTCGTCACACGGACCGGGCGCAGACCGGAGACCTCCCTGAACGCGTCGCGCTCGTGCACCTCGGGGTGGGCCAGGGCGTGCAGGGCGACGGTGGGGTTGCCGGTACGGCCCGCCCAACAGCGCAGCGCCACCTGCTGGGCCATCGTGCCGGTCGGGAAGAAGGCGGCCGCCTCCTTGCCGAGGAGTTTTGCGACCTTCTCCTCCAGGGCCTCGACGATGCCGTTGCCGTAGAGGTCGCCCGGCTCGTCCAGGTCGTAGAGCGTGTGCGCCTCGTCGAACAGTGCCAGGCGCTCGCGGAGGGGCGCGAGCAGTCCCAGACGCGCCAGCGTGCGCTCTGCGCTGTGGTAGGCGCTGATGCGCCGTGCGCGGCGGCGCAGGAGCCGTTCCTCCTCCGTGAGCCGCTCCGGCCGGGCCTCGTCCGCCGCCTGCTCCGCGCTCTGCTCCGCTGTGTCACTCATGCGCGGATCATCTCGTGCGCCCCGGGCGCGGGCACCCGGATTTCCGCGCTCCCCGGCCCACACGGAAACCCACAGCCTGTGGACAACCGGACGCCCCTCGAACCGATCGCGTTAACATGACGAGAAATCGTCCGGTACCCAGATGCGGACTGGAACGGGAAGGCCGCCGTCGCGTGACTACAGTCCAACAGCCAGACAGCAAGGACCGCCCGGCGCGGCTCACCGTCGGCGTCGTCGGCGCCGGCCGGGTGGGGCCGACGCTCGCCGCGTCCCTCCAGCTCGCCGGACACCGTCCGGTGGCCGTCTCCGGAGTCTCCGACGCTTCCAGGCGGCGGGCCGCGCTCATGCTCCCGGACGTCCCGCTGGTCACCCCCGCGGACGTCCTGCAGCGCGCCGACCTGGTGCTGCTCACGGTCCCCGACGACACCCTGCCCGGTCTCGTCGAGGGCCTCGCCGAGACCGGTGCGGTGCGGCCGGGGCAGCTGCTCGTGCACACCTCCGGGCGCTACGGCGCGAAAGTCCTGGACCCCGCCCTGCGCGCGGGAGCGCTGCCGCTGGCCCTGCACCCGGCGATGACCTTCACGGGCACCCCCGTGGACGTCCAGCGCCTCGCGGGCTGCTCCTTCGGCGTCACCGCCCCCGAGGAACTGCGGCTGGCAGCCGAGGCCCTCGTCATCGAGATGGGCGGCGAGCCCGAGTGGATCGACGAGGAGATGCGCCCGCTCTACCACGCGGCCCTCGCCCTCGGCGCCAACCACCTGGTCACGCTGGTCGCCCAGGCCATGGAGCTGCTGCGCTCGGCCGGCGTCGAGGCACCCGACCGGATGCTCGGCCCCCTGCTCGGCGCCGCCCTCGACAACGCCCTGCGCTCAGGCGACGCGGCCCTCACCGGACCCGTCGCGCGCGGGGACGCAGGCACCGTCGCCGCGCACATCACGGAACTGCGCAAGCACGCCCCGCAGACCGTCGCCGGCTACCTGGCGATGGCCCGCGCGACCGCCGACCGGGCGCTCGCCCACGGCCTGCTCAAGCCGGAGCTCGCCGAGGACCTCCTCGGGGTACTCGCCACCGGGACCAACGGCGCCGAGGGAGACACCCGATGACCACGACCCTGCTGCGCACCGCCGGTGAACTGCACGCACGCACGCGCGTGGGCCGCCGCGCCGTCGTGATGACCATGGGCGCCCTGCACGAGGGCCACGCCACGCTGATCCGCACCGCGCGCGAGATCGCCGGACCGGACGGCGAGGTCGTGGTCACGGTCTTCGTGAACCCCCTCCAGTTCGGCGCGGGCGAGGACCTCGACCGTTACCCGCGCACCCTGGACGCCGACCTCAAGATCGCCGAGGACGCCGGCGCGGACGCCGTCTTCGCGCCCTCCGTCGACGAGGTCTACCCCGGCGGCGAGCCCCAGGTGCGCATCAGCGCGGGCCCGATGGGGGAACGCCTGGAGGGCGCCTCACGCCCCGGCCACTTCGACGGCATGCTCACCGTCGTCGCCAAACTGCTCCACCTCACCCGCCCCGACATCGCCCTCTACGGCCAGAAGGACGCCCAGCAACTCGCCCTGATCCGCCGGATGGTGCGCGACCTGAACTTCGGCGTCGAGATCGTCGGCGTGCCCACCGTGCGCGAGGACGACGGCCTGGCCCTCTCCAGCCGCAACCGCTACCTCGGCCCGCAGGAACGGCGCACGGCACTCGCGCTCTCCCGAGCCCTGTTCGCCGGCCGCGACCGGCACGCGGCACAGGAGGCGCTGCGCGCCCGGGCCCGAGAAGTGCCCGCCACACACGCGCGTGCCGAGGCCCTGAGCGCCCTCGGCGAGTCCCGCGCGGCCGCCGACGCGCACGCGGTCGCGAAGGCCCTGCCCGGAGCCCCCTCGTCCGTCCGCGCGGCCGCCCGCCTGATCCTCGACGACGCCGCGCGCCAGGACCCGCCGCTCGCCCTGGACTACCTCGCGCTCGTCGACCCGTCCGACTTCACCGAGATCGAGGACGACTTCACCGGCGAGGCCGTCCTCGCCGTCGCCGCCCGGGTGGGGACGACCCGGCTGATCGACAACATCCCCCTGACCTTCGGAGCCGCCGCGTGACCAGCACAGGCATACGACTGCACGCCCCCGCCCCCGGGTGGTCCATCGACGCGGACGTCGTGGTCGTCGGCTCCGGCGTCGCCGGCCTCACCGCGGCCCTGCGCTGCGAGGCCGAGGGCCTGAGGACCGTCGTCGTCACCAAGGCCCGCCTGGACGACGGCTCCACCCGCTGGGCGCAGGGCGGCATCGCCGCGGCCCTCGGCGAGGGCGACACCCCCGAACAGCACCTGGACGACACCCTGGTCGCGGGTGTGGGCCTGTGCGACGAGGAGGCCGTCCGCATCCTCGTCACCGAGGGACCCGACGCCGTACGCCGCCTGATCGAGACCGGCGCGCACTTCGACGAGTCCGAGGCGGGCGACCTGGAGCTCACCCGCGAGGGCGGCCACCACCGCCGCCGCATCGCGCACGCGGGCGGTGACGCCACCGGCGCGGAGATCTCCCGGGCACTCGTCGAGGCCGTACGCGCGCGAGGACTGCGCACGATCGAGAACGCGCTCGTGCTCGACCTGCTGACCGACGCCGACGGCCGCACGGCGGGCGTCACCCTGCACGTCATGGGCGAGGGCCAGCACGACGGCGTGGGCGCCGTGCACGCCCCCGCGGTCGTCCTCGCGACCGGCGGCATGGGCCAGGTGTTCTCCGCGACCACCAACCCGTCCGTGTCCACCGGCGACGGCGTCGCGCTCGCCCTGCGCGCGGGCGCCGAGGTCAGCGACCTGGAGTTCGTGCAGTTCCACCCCACCGTGCTGTTCCTCGGCCCGGACGCCGAGGGACAGCAGCCGCTCGTCTCCGAGGCCGTGCGCGGCGAGGGCGCCCACCTGGTCGACGCCGACGGCGTGCGCTTCATGACCGGGCAGCACGAACTGGCCGAGCTGGCACCCCGCGACATCGTCGCCAAGGGCATCACGCAGCGCATGCAGGAGCAGGACGCCGAGCACATGTTCCTCGACGCCCGGCACTTCGGCGCCGACATGTGGGAGCACCGCTTCCCGACGATCCTCGCCGCCTGCCGCGCCCACGGCATCGACCCGGTCACCGAGCCCATCCCGATCGCACCGGCCGCCCACTACGCCTCCGGCGGCGTGCGCACCGACTCCCGTGGCCGTACGACCGTCCCCGGCCTGTACGCGTGCGGCGAGGTCGCCTGCACCGGTGTGCACGGCGCGAACCGGCTCGCCTCCAACTCCCTCCTCGAGGGCCTGGTCTACGCCGAGCGCATCGCCGCCGACATCACGGGGAGCCGCGCCGGCCTCCACGCGCGCGTGCCCGCCCCTGTCGAGCGGTCCGAGAGGCCCGCGCACCCGCTGCTCGCCCCCGAGACGCGGTTCGCGATCCAGCGGATCATGACCCGGGGCGCGGGCGTACTGCGCTCCGCCGACTCCCTCGCCACGGCCGCCGACCAGTTGCAGCGGCTGCACACCGACGCCCGCGACGCCCTCGCCGAGAACGGCAAGACGGCCGAGCCCGGCGTCGACACCTGGGAGGCCACCAACCTCCTGTGCGTGGCCCGTGTCCTGACCGCCGCGGCCCTGCAGCGCGAGGAGACGCGCGGCTGCCACTGGCGCGAGGACAAGCCGGACCGGGACGACAGGGCATGGCGCCGCCACATCGTCGTACAGCTGAATCCGGACCGGACCCTCGCCGTACGCACCACCGATACCGCAGACTTCCCCCCGACCCGGCAGCATCCTCAGGAGCAGTGACACCAGTGAGCACCGACGACCTTTCCCTCGCCCCGTCCGGCGGCTGCGGCGACGGCTGTGCCTGTGGCACCGCCGACGGCGGCGACGAGGAATACCTGGAGTGCGGGCTCGACCCCGCGCTCGCGCAGCTCCTGGCCGACGCCGGGCTCGACCCGGTGGAGGTCGAGGACATCGCCAACGTCGCCATCCAGGAGGATCTCGACCACGGCGTGGACGTGACGACCGTCGCGACCATCCCCGAGGACGCCGTCGCCACCGCCGACTTCGTCGCGCGCGAGGCGGGCGTCGTGGCCGGCCTCCGGGTCGCCGAGGCGGTCGTCTCGGTGGTCTGCACGGACGAGTTCGAGGTCGAGCGGCACGTCGAGGACGGCGACCGGGTGGAGGCCGGACAGAAGCTCCTGTCGGTCACCACCCGCACGCGTGACCTCCTCACCGCCGAGCGCAGCGCCCTGAACCTGCTGTGCCGGCTCTCCGGCATCGCGACCGCCACGCGCGCGTGGGCGGACGCTCTGGAGGGCACCAAGGCACGCGTGCGGGACACGCGCAAGACGACTCCCGGGCTCCGGTCGCTGGAGAAGTTCGCGGTGCGGTGCGGGGGCGGGGTCAACCACCGGATGTCGCTGTCCGACGCGGCGCTGGTCAAGGACAACCACGTGGTCGCCGCCGGTGGCGTCGCGCAGGCCTTCAAGGCTGTCCGGGAGGCCTTCCCGGACGTGCCGATCGAGGTCGAGGTCGACACCCTGCACCAGCTGCGGGAGGTCGTGGACGCGGGCGCCGACCTGATCCTGCTGGACAACTTCACGCCCGGCGAGTGCGAGGAGGCGGTGGCGCTCGTGGACGGGCGGGCCGCGCTGGAGGCCTCCGGGCGGCTGACGCTGGCCAACGCGCGCGCGTACGCCGACACCGGCGTCGACTACCTCGCCGTCGGGGCGCTCACCCACTCCTCGCCGATCCTCGACATCGGTCTCGATCTGCGCGAGGCGGAGTAGTCGCGATGCTCCTCACGATCGACGTAGGCAACACGCACACCGTCCTCGGGCTGTTCGACGGCGAGGACATCGTCGAGCACTGGCGGATCTCCACGGACGCGCGCCGGACGGCGGACGAGCTGGCGGTCCTGCTGCAGGGCCTGATGGGCATGCATCCGCTCCTCGGGGACGAACTGGGCGACGGCATCGACGGGATCGCGATCTGCGCGACTGTGCCGTCCGTGCTGCACGAGCTGCGCGAGGTGACGCGCCGCTACTACGGCGACGTGCCGGCCGTGCTGGTCGAGCCGGGGGTCAAGACGGGGGTGCCGATCCTCACCGACAACCCCAAGGAGGTCGGCGCCGACCGGATCATCAACGCGGTGGCGGCCGTCGAACTGTTCGGCGGACCGGCCATCGTCGTGGACTTCGGTACGGCGACGACGTTCGACGCGGTGTCCGCGCGCGGGGAGTACGTCGGTGGGGTCATCGCGCCCGGTATCGAGATCTCCGTGGAGGCGCTCGGTGTGAAGGGGGCGCAGCTGCGGAAGATCGAGGTGGCCCGGCCCCGGAGCGTGATCGGGAAGAACACGGTCGAGGCGATGCAGTCCGGGATCGTGTACGGCTTCGCCGGGCAGGTCGACGGCGTCGTGGGCCGGATGGCCCGGGAGCTCGCGCAGGACCCGGACGAGGTGACGGTGATCGCCACGGGCGGGCTCGCGCCGATGGTGCTGGGGGAGTCGTCGGTGATCGACGAGCACGAACCCTGGCTGACCCTGGTGGGGCTGCGGCTGGTGTACGAGCGGAACGTGTCCCGCATGTGACTGCCCGACCGCCCGACCGCCCGACCGCCCGACGGTCCGGCTGTCCAACGGCTCGACCGCCTGACGGCTCGACGGCGCGGCTGCAACCGTCCGGCGGTCCGACCGCTCGGCTGCGATTGTCCGGCGGTCCGACCGCTGGCGGCCCCGCCCCCCGGCGGCCCCGCCCCCCGGCCGCCGCAGGTCCGGGCGGGTGGCTCCTCGCGCCACACCCGTCCGCTATGACGAGTTTGTCTGATTAGCGCGTACTGTCGCCGCATGCCCACGCCATACGGATCCCGCGGCGGCATGGCGTTCGGCGTGGAGGAGCTGCGTGTGCTCCGCCGCGCTCTCGCCCTCGCCCTTCACCCCGCCCCTGCCTCGGCCGAGGACATCAAGGACTGCCACCGCCTCGCCGAGTCCCTCGACGAGGCGGTGCGCGAGGGGGCCCGGCTGCGTGCCTTCCTGGTGGCCGACCTCGCCCGCTACCGCGCCGCACTGCCCGGCACCGCCGCCGGTTACTTCACCCTGCTGGAGGAGGCGCTGGGCGCCGGGTACCGGCCCGACCCCGACGATCTCGCCGCACTCCGGGCGCTGCGCGGCAACCCCGTCGCGGCGGCGCTGCTGATCCGCTGCCAGATGCTGGCCGAACGGGACGTACGAGCCCGTCTCGCGGGCGCCACGAGCACCCGGCGCACTCCGGTGGCCCCGGTGGTCCCCGCCTCCCGTACGCGTCTCCTGGCGTTGCCCGGGGGCCTGTCCGCAGGCCCTTCCGGCGTCCCTCGTGGGGGCGTCCTGGGTGGTCCGGCGGAACAGGACGCCAAGGAGCCGCAGCGCGCACCGCGGAAGGAGCCGGCCAAGCACCCGGTGAAGCCCGCGGAGAAACCGGCCCCCGCCGCCCCGAAGCCCTCCCGCCCCATCCCCACCCCGGGCGAGGTCTTCCCGCGCCGCAAGCCGGCCCAGCCCCCGTCGAACCCGCCGCAGCACCTGGCCGCGGGCTGACACGGCACAGTCCGCACCCCGCCCGAGTTGTCCGTGCGTGCGTGGCTACCCTGGACGCATGGACTATGTCTCCGCGCTCGTGCCCCCGGTCGTCATGGCCGCGTTCTTCATCGGCCTGATCCGGGTGATCGTGAAGACCCAGGGCGGGGCCAACAAGGCCAAGGAGGACGCGGCCGTCGACGCGGCGCTCGCGCGCGCGGAGGCGACCAGGCAGGCCGACTGACCGGCCGCGCCCTCGTCGGCGTACGACTCTCCGAGCCAGCGCGCTTTCGGAGTCGTACGCCCTTTTTGTTGCTGTTTGACGTCGAAAGAGCACGTCCGTCACGCCGATAGCCGGATCTCCCACTATTGTGCTGAGCTGTGCCTCGCCCATTGGGAGAACTCGAAGACGCGGTCATGACGCGGGTGTGGAAGTGGAACCGCCCGGTCACCGTTCGAGAAGTCCTGGAAGACCTTCGGCAGGAACGGTCCATCGCCTACACCACGGTGATGACCGTTTTGGACAATCTCCATCAGAAGGGCTGGGTGCGCCGTGAGGCGGAAGGCCGGGCCTATCGATATGAGGCGGTCTCCACACGGGCCGCCTACGCCGCCGCACTGATGAACGACGCCTGGTCCCAGAGCGACAACCCCGCCGCCGCTCTCGTCGCCTTCTTCGGGATGATGAGCGAGGAACAGCGACTGGCACTGCAGGACGCTGTACGGATGGTCGAGGGGCCGTCCATGGAGAACCCCGACTCGGCATCGCGGGACGGCGGGCGATAGCGTCCGCTCATGTCCGCGAAGAGGCCCTCCGCCGAGAACCCCGAAGTCACCGCAAAAGCCATCACGGTCCGGCGGGCCCGCACCAGCGATGTCGCCGGCATCCGTGGTCTGCTCGACACCTACGTCCGCGACCGCATCCTGCTCGACAAAGCGACGGTGACGCTTTACGAGGACATCCAGGAGTTCTGGGTCGCCGAGCGCGACGACAACGCCGAGCTGGTCGGCTTCGGCGCCCTGCATGTCATGTGGGAAGACCTCGCGGAAGTGCGCACTCTCGCCGTGAAGCCCGGGCTGAAGGGGGCCGGCGTCGGGCATCAGTTGCTGGAGAAGTTGTTGGAGACGGCCCGCTGGCTGGGTGTTCGCCGCGTTTTCTGTCTCACCTTCGAAGTGGACTTCTTCGGCAAGCACGGCTTCGTCGAGATCGGTGAGACACCCGTTGACACCGATGTCTACGCGGAGCTGCTGCGTTCCTATGACGAAGGCGTGGCAGAGTTCCTCGGTCTCGAACGAGTGAAACCGAACACCTTGGGCAACAGTCGGATGCTTCTGCATCTGTGATCGCCAAGGATTCCGCCGCTCGGCCCTGCCCAGGTTCCCTATGTCCGAAACGCGCATGTTTCCGGACGGGGTGGCCCCTGTCGGTCTCTCCCGGGGGTTTGTGTTTTCCAGGCAAAAGCGGTTTGCTTTCCGACGTACTGCAGTACTGCATATAACAGGGGACGGCGAAACGGCGGACGCCGCAGACCCCCGGCCCTCAAGTATTGGATGAAAGGAAATCCGGTGGCACAGAAGGTTCAGGTCCTTCTTGTCGATGACATCGACGGCGGCGAGGCGGACGAGACCGTCACGTTCGCGTTGGACGGCAAGACGTACGAGATCGATCTCACGACCGCCAATGCGGACAAGCTTCGTGGCCTTCTCGACCCGTACGTGAAGGGCGGTCGCCGCACCGGAGGCCGTGCTTCGGGCGGGCGCGGAAAGACGCGGGCCGCTTCCGGCGGCAGCCAGGACACCGCTCAGATCCGCGCCTGGGCCAAGGAAAACGGTTACGAGGTCAATGACCGCGGCCGTGTTCCGGCGAGCATTCGCGAGGCTTACGAGAAGGCCAACGCCTGATCGAAAGGTCCATGAAGGCCGGGGCCGCGAAGGCTTATGCCCGAGCGCGCCGCAGCCGCAGCCGGTGGCACTGGGTCGCCACCGTGTTCACGACGCGTACGAGATCGGGGGCGCCTCCATCGCCCCCCAGCGCCGACATGGTCGGCAGCGAGGCCTCGACCTCGCACCCAGGCTCGGGGGGTCGCAGCCATACGGCGGCCCCCTGCAGGGCGCCCGGGCGCCCCGGGGCGTGAGGCCGCAGGCCTGCGGTGACCCCGCTCGCCTCTGTCTGTGACGGCAGGGGTACGAATCCGCCCGGCTCCGGGAGTGAGGGCGGGACAAGAGATGCGACCGCGCCGGGCCCCGGACGCGCGGGCCGCCCCGACGGCACCTTGCCGGGCGCGCCCACCGCGGGCTCCGGCGGACGCGGTGCCCGCATCACGCATCCACTGCCGAGCGCCCGCAGGTCGAGCGCCAGCGTGCCCCACTCCAGCCAGTCCAGCAGGCCCGGCAGCTCCTCCGCGCTGCCCGCCGCCACCAGGAGCCGCATGCGGTCGCCCCGCAACGCCACCGGAGAGGCCTCGGTGAGATGGCGCAGGGCCGCGCGACCCGCCTGCGCCGGAACGTCCAGGACGTCGAAGCGCAGCCCCAGAAGCAGTCGTACGGGAGATTCGGGGGCGCTCGCGGGCACCGTGGGCCAGCCCAGTTCGTTCTCGTACCAGCGGCGGACCGGATCGTCGCCGGAGGTTGCCCCGTCGAGCGGTCGTCGGGGGAGCGGGACCGCGGTGAGATCCGCGGCCGGAGGGAGGTGGCTGGCGACCATGCCGAGTGCAACCGCCGGAAAGGCTCGAGAGTTACGCTGGGTGTACCGGCGTGCGCGAAGAGTGGTCGAACAGGGGGCGTGCGGGGGTGCGGAGTGGCACAAGGTTGTTCGCCCGTAGCGGAGGGACGGGGGGCGTACGGCATGGAGTGTCGGTCCGAGCGGGTAAGACATCCCTAGTGGGAGGGGGCGACACGCAGGAAAGGCCGTCTCACGTTCGCCATCGGCGTACTGGCGACTGGGGTAACTGCCTGGCCTGCGGGAACATCGTCTCGCACCATCGGGTTGGAGCAGATGTCGGCGTTCGGGGTCAGGAGGCCATCGACGGTGTCGGCAGTTGGAATGAGCGGTCCCCGCTTGCGGGACTAAGCTGCGGAAGGACAGGGAGGGGAAGTTCCCCCCACTGCCTGACCGCTCTGAGGAGCGATTAACGATGTTCGAGAGGTTCACCGACCGCGCGCGGCGGGTTGTCGTCCTGGCTCAGGAAGAAGCCCGGATGCTCAACCACAACTACATCGGCACCGAGCACATCCTCCTGGGCCTGATCCACGAGGGTGAGGGTGTCGCCGCCAAGGCCCTTGAGAGCCTCGGGATTTCGCTCGAGGCGGTCCGCCAGCAGGTGGAGGAGATCATCGGCCAGGGCCAGCAGGCCCCGTCCGGGCACATCCCCTTCACCCCCCGTGCCAAGAAGGTCCTGGAGCTGTCGCTCCGCGAGGCCCTTCAGCTCGGCCACAACTACATCGGCACGGAGCACATCCTGCTCGGCCTGATCCGTGAGGGCGAGGGCGTCGCCGCCCAGGTCCTGGTCAAGCTGGGCGCAGATCTCAACCGGGTGCGGCAGCAGGTCATCCAGCTGCTCTCCGGTTACCAGGGCAAGGAGACCGCCACCGCCGGCGGGCCTGCCGAGGGCACCCCCTCGACGTCCCTGGTCCTCGACCAGTTCGGCCGGAACCTCACCCAGGCCGCTCGTGAGTCCAAGCTCGACCCGGTCATCGGGCGCGAGAAGGAGATCGAGCGGGTCATGCAGGTGCTGTCCCGCCGTACCAAGAACAACCCGGTCCTGATCGGTGAGCCCGGCGTCGGCAAGACCGCCGTCGTCGAGGGCCTCGCCCAGGCCATCGTCAAGGGCGAGGTGCCCGAGACGCTGAAGGACAAGCACCTCTACACGCTCGACCTCGGCGCGCTGGTCGCCGGCTCCCGCTACCGCGGTGACTTCGAGGAGCGCCTGAAGAAGGTCCTCAAGGAGATCCGCACCCGCGGCGACATCATCCTGTTCATCGACGAGCTGCACACGCTGGTCGGTGCGGGTGCCGCCGAGGGCGCCATCGACGCCGCTTCGATCCTGAAGCCGATGCTGGCCCGCGGTGAGCTGCAGACCATCGGTGCGACCACGCTGGACGAGTACCGCAAGCACCTGGAGAAGGACGCGGCCCTCGAGCGCCGCTTCCAGCCCATCCAGGTCGCGGAGCCGTCACTGCCGCACACGATCGAGATCCTCAAGGGTCTGCGCGACCGGTACGAGGCCCACCACCGTGTCTCGATCACGGACGAGGCCCTCGTCCAGGCCGCGACGCTGGCCGACCGGTACATCTCGGACCGCTTCCTGCCGGACAAGGCGATCGACCTGATCGACGAGGCCGGTTCCCGGATGCGCATCCGCCGGATGACCGCGCCGCCGGACCTGCGCGAGTTCGACGAGAAGATCGCGGGAGTGCGCCGCGACAAGGAGTCCGCGATCGACTCGCAGGACTTCGAGAAGGCCGCCTCCCTCCGCGACAAGGAGAAGCAGCTCCTGGCCGCCAAGGCCAAGCGGGAGAAGGAGTGGAAGGCCGGCGACATGGACGTCGTCGCAGAGGTCGACGGCGAGCTGATCGCCGAGGTCCTCGCGACCGCCACCGGCATCCCGGTCTTCAAGCTGACCGAGGAGGAGTCCTCGCGTCTGCTGCGCATGGAGGACGAGCTCCACAAGCGGGTCATCGGCCAGGTCGACGCCGTCAAGGCGCTGTCGAAGGCGATCCGTCGTACGCGTGCGGGCCTCAAGGACCCGAAGCGTCCCGGTGGTTCGTTCATCTTCGCCGGTCCGTCCGGTGTCGGTAAGACCGAGCTGTCCAAGGCCCTCGCGGAGTTCCTCTTCGGTGACGAGGACGCGCTGATCTCCCTCGACATGTCGGAGTTCAGCGAGAAGCACACGGTCTCGCGGCTCTTCGGTTCGCCCCCCGGATACGTGGGCTACGAAGAGGGCGGCCAGCTGACGGAGAAGGTGCGGCGCAAGCCGTTCTCGGTGGTTCTCTTCGACGAGGTCGAGAAGGCCCACCCGGACATCTTCAACTCGCTGCTGCAGATCCTGGAGGACGGTCGTCTGACCGACTCCCAGGGCCGGGTCGTGGACTTCAAGAACACGGTCATCATCATGACGACCAACCTCGGCACCCGGGACATCTCCAAGGGCTTCAACCTGGGCTTCGCGGCCTCGGGTGACAAGAAGACCAACTACGAGCGCATGAAGAACAAGGTCTCGGACGAGCTCAAGCAGCACTTCCGGCCCGAGTTCCTCAACCGCGTGGACGACGTGGTCGTCTTCCCGCAGCTGACCCAGGCCGACATCCTCCAGATCGTCGACCTGATGATCGGCAAGGTGGACGAGCGTCTCCGGGACCGGGACATGGGCATCGAGCTCTCCCAGTCCGCCAAGGAGCTGCTGTCCACGAAGGGTTACGACCAGGTGCTGGGTGCGCGGCCGCTGCGTCGCACGATCCAGCGCGAGATCGAGGACACGCTCTCGGAGAAGATCCTCTTCGGTGAGCTGCGTCCCGGTCACATCGTGGTCGTCGACACCGAGGGCGAGGGTGAGACCAAGACCTTCACCTTCCGCGGCGAGGAGAAGTCGGCGCTGCCGGACGTCCCGCCGATCGAGCAGGCGGCCGGCGGTGCCGGGCCGAACCTGAGCAAGGAGGCGTAAGCCTCACGGCCGCAGGGCCGACAAGAGGGGCCGGTGCTCTCAGAGCACCGGCCCCTCTTGCGTCCCGTCACAGCCTGCCGGGCTCCACGACCTGCCCGTTCACCTCGATCGCCAGTCCGGTGCGACGGCTCAGCGGGGTCAGGTCCAGGGGCGCGTCGTCGGCGTTCTCCAGGGTGAGCCGGGTGAGGGAGGGAAAGACCCGGGCCAGGTCCCTGGCCGAGCCGCCCCGGGTGACGTTCCGGAGGGTGAGGGAGCGGATCGCCGGGAGGGGTTCGAGTTCGCGGGGTCTGCGGGGCAGCACACCGTCCTCCTTGTCGACGGCCGGCGTCACGACCTGGCGCGGCAGCCGCAGCGAGGCGAGCGAGAAGTCGAGGCTACTGAGCGAGGGGGCGCGGGAGGCCGCGAGCAGGAGGGAGTGCGCGTGGCAGTCGCCCTCCACGACGAGTTCGCGCAGCGCGGGCCACTGGGACAGGTCGTTGATCATCATCTTGGCCGGACTGCTCAGCCGTAGCCGCTGCACGGTCGGGTGGCCCGGAGGCAGCGGGATATTGCTGTCGAGCAGCGTCCCCGTGAGCGACAGGTCGGTCAGCCGGTCGAGTGTCCGAAGTACCGCCAGGTCGGCCTTCTCCGTCTCGTGGAGCTCCAGATGGAGCGAGGTGAGGGGGAGGCCTTCGAGGGCCGGCCAACGTCTGACCCGGGGACACCGGACGAGCGACAGGGCCGTCAGCCCGGACAGCGCGCGGACGAAGGAGAGACTGTCGAGTAGTGGGTTTCCGAGCACGGTCAGCTTGTCGATCCCCCCGTCCGGCAGCAGTTTCGCCAGGTCGGGACCGCTGACGGGCATGCCGACCACCAGAAGGCCGATGGGCCCGCAGTGCGTCAGCGCCGCGGCCATGGCGGGGTTGAACACGCCCACCACCTCGTGCTCCAGCGGTATGTGGGCCAGGACCTCACGGGCGTACGCCTCCGCCGGATAACGGGGCCAGGCGTTGAGGAGGACTTCACGGACATGAGGGGAGGGATGTCCGGCGAAGCGCCGCAGCAGCGGCAGGGACGCAGGGTCGCCGATGTCCCGGATCACCTGGACGACCGCCTCGGCCTCCCGGTCGTCGAGCCCTTCCGGGTCCGGGATCAGGGGAAGGACGTAGGACCCCAGAGAGGTCAGCTTGGCGGCCGCGGTGTCGTCGGGCGGCGGGATCAGCGCGCGGACGCGGCCCGCGATCCGCTCCCGTACCTCTTCCGCCAGCACCACCGCGCCGAGGGCGCACCGGGCAGCCAGGACATGGATGTCCCCGCGCGTGCGGGGGTCCGCGGCCCGGTCGCCCTTCTCGATCAGACCTTCGATCAGCCGGCGCACCTCGCCCCGGTGGCAGTGGCCCACGGCCAGCAGGATGATGTCCTGCCACTCCTCGTCGGTCGCGTGACTCAGCAGTTCGCCCAGGCCGTCGCTCTCCTGGAGTTCCTTCGCCGCCAGGTAGTCCTGGAAGGTGCGATGGATGAACTGGATGGCGGTGTCGTTGCGTTCCTGGAGGAGGCCGCTGCGATTGAGCAGATGGGTCAGTACGTCCTCGGCGGTGCCCTGACGGCCCACCTGGGGCATGCCCCTCATGGCGAGCTCGATCTGGTGTCGCGCCTGCTCGTGGTTGAACTCGGCGTATCCGCTGCGGGCCAGCCAGGCCGCGATCCGCTGGAGCAGCTGCTGGTGCTCCTCCACGCCGAGGGTGATGCCCTCCGGTGCCGCGACCCGGCGCAGGGTGTCCCGGCTGCCCAGCAGCATGGTCAGCGCCGCGTTGTACAGCGACCAGCGGGTCTCCGGCAGAAAGCCGCGGCGGCGCCGGTGCAGCGCGCAGACGACGGCGGCCAGCAGCGGGGTGCGGGACAGGTGGAGCAAGGTGGCGTTGCGGCCCAGTTCCTGTTCCAGGGCGCGCTCCAGGGCACGGAGGTTCGCGTCCTCGGCGGCGGCCCGGTGCGGGTCGCGGAAGCCCGCGCACTCCAGGCGGGCGGCGGCGTGCCAGGCCTTCGAGAAGGCCAGGACGTCCTCGTCCCGCATGGGCAGCAGCCGTAACTCCTCGAAGTGCTCGGAGCCGAGCCAGTCGGGGGCCACCGCCAGGGGCCGTACGGTGACCAGGCAGCGGTTGTGCGGGTACATCGTCAGGAGGTCGGCGAGGCGGCGCCGGGCCTCCTCCCGGTCCGCGGGCGGAACCTCGTCCATGCCGTCGACCAGGAGCAGTGCCCGCCCGGCCTCCAGCACCCGGCGGGCCCAGCCCTCGGGGATCTCGTCGATCTGGAGCTCGGCGACGGTGGCCAGTTCGTGCGGTCTCGGGAAGGCCATCCCCCGGGACAGCAGGCTGCGCATGGGGATGACGAAGGGCACCAGGTCGTTCAGCTCGGCGAGTTCGTGGTCGAGGGCACCGCAGGCGGCGTGCGAGGCGAGCCACCACACCAGCGTGGTCTTGCCCGCGCCGGCCTCACCGCGCAGCACCGAACGCGGCCGGTCGGCGAGCAGGTCGTTGATCCGGCGCGGGGCGACGACCGCCTTGGACACCGGTACGTTCTCGCGCGTCTCCGAGGCCGACAGGGCCTCCAGGCTCAGATAGGCGGTGTCGAGGTCCCAGTTGGTCTCGGTGGTGCCCAGCTCGTCGATGCCGAAGATCTCGATCTTGCGGTAGCGGGTCTTCAGAGCGCGCGCGTAGTGCCGTTCGAAGCGTTCGTCCTGGAGGTGATGACCGGGTACGACGGTTTCGAGCACCGGAGGCACATGGCCCGGGGCGGCACCCGTCACATGGTGGGGGAAACCCGGTGCCTGCAGGATGCGCTGTACGGGGACCGCCTCGACGCGTCGGTGGTCGCGGCCCCGCGGTACCTGGGTGACCACACCGATCAGGACGGAGCCGGCGAACACCGGGGCTCCGGACAGCCCCGCGAACGGCGACTCGCCCGGCCCCGGCGCAGCGACGGGGGCGCGGTCGAACTCGACGACCAGCATGGATCTGATCCGGCCCGCCATCGGCAGGACCGTGCCGGTGAACTGGTCGTACTCCAACTGCTCGTCGGGACCGTAGCGTTGGACCGCGGGGAACCCGACGACCTGGCAGCCGGGCAGCGGGTCGGGTGGCCCGACGGCTCCCCACCGCAGCCTGGCCAGCGCCCACCGCTCCGGATCCACCAGCTCCTCGCCGGTGAGCAGGAGAGCCACGTCGCTCTCCTCGTCCTGCCACACCGCCCGGCTGGGCAGGGGCTGTTCGCTCTCGGGGTGGACCGTGCGGATCCACTCCTTGTTGCGCAGCACGTGGGCGCTGGTCAGTACCAGCCGGGGCGACAGCATGATCCCGCTGCCCTGCGAGCCCGCCAGCACCACCACGGACCGCTCGACGGCCGAGCGCAGCATCACCGCGGGTCGGGGGTGCCCCGGCCGAACGCCGCGACGCTGCCCTCGGTCTCATTGCCGACCTTCAGAGGAGCGCCGGTGCGGGTGTCCTGGGCGCGCAGTGTGAAGGAGACCTTGTGCGTACGGCTGTCGCCCCGCGTGCCGTCCGCGCCCGCGTCGACCACCCAGGCCTTCACTCGCGCGCCGGCCTTGATCTCCCTGCGGATCTCGACCGTGAACTCCATCTGGATGTCGCCCAGTTCGAAGACGACGTCCTGCCCCGCAGCACGCCGGGCCGCGGTCAGCAGTTCGTCGCGGATGGTCTGTACGGCGTCCGCGAGTTCGATGCGTGACTCGTCCGCAGCGCTCATGGGTCCTCCCTGTGCCGTCGGAACGCGTGATGGGGCCGGTACCCGAAGGTACCGGCCCCACGACGTTCGTGTACGCGGTCCGCTGTCAGTGGGTCAGGACAACTGGCCGTTGTAGTCCGGGAGTTTGAAGGTCTTCTCGGCGTGGCCGCCCGACAGGTCGGTGGCGCTGTTGCCGATGTTCGCGATGATCGTGTAGCCCTTGTTCTCGATGTCGACGCGCTGGGCGGTCTTGTAGGCGGCCACGTCCTTGAAGAGGTCGATGAAGCCGCGGACGTAGAGGCCGCCGACGTACTTGAGGTTGTAGTTGGTCGCCGAGGCGATGATGCCGGGGCGGGCGGTCACGAAGAACAGGGAGACGCCGTGCTCCTGGGCGTACTTCGCGGCCTCCAGGACGGGCTTGTTGGCCGGCGAGGGGTAGCTGAAGCCGAAGTCCGTCTCCAGGGTGGTGTTGTCGATGTCGAAGACGATCGCCTGCTTCTCACCGGGCTTGGTGGCCGCGATACGCGTCTTCAGGTAGGGCAGTGCCTGGTTCATCACGGCCTGGCAGTCGGACTGCCAGGTGGCGTAGTCGACGTCCGCGGCGGCGGCCGTGGCGGTCGTGGGGGCGCTTGCGGTGGCCGTCGCGGCCTCGGCGGGTACGGCCAGGGCGACGAGTGCGGCTGCGGAGACGGTCGTTACGGCTGTGCGGCGCGCCCAGGGGCGTCGGCTTCTCATTGTCGTGGGGGTCCTCTCACGTCCGTATGCCGTTGTCTGGTGCATGTTCGGGGACGAGGGTGGCGCGAGAGGAACCGTAGGGTTACCGGTTGGTAGGAAGCCAGAGACGTGCGTCACTTGGCGAGGCTTTTGCCTTGCGGCCGCCGGTGACTTGCCGCACAGGCGATTTGTCCATTACTAGCCGGAATAGTGGAAGTTCCAGGGCCGAATTCAAGGCGATTCCGACAAAGAGGGGGACTTTACGGATGTCCTTCTCGCCCCATTACTACATTCCGTCGTAGTTGCGCTGTTTGGGGGTATTCGCCCTCCGGGGTTACCAAGGGATGCGCCATCCGGCCGCCGTCGTGCGTCGGGTGGTTTCCCCTTGTCCCCGGCTTCATGAGGTTCCGAATGTTCCAGCGCGTCTCCCACCGCTCCTCCCGTACGTCCCTGCTCCGCACCCGTGTGGCCGTCATGGCCGCGTCCGTCGGGGCGTCGGCTGTGCTGGGGGCCGGAGTCGCCTCCGCCGCGTCCTCCTCGGCGTCCTGGGTCGACCCGGTGAAGAAGTACACGCTCAGCGCGAGCTACGCCCAGGCCGGCAGCATGTGGCACTCGACCCACAGCGGGCAGGACTTCGCGGTGCCGAGCGGTACGACCGTCGTCGCCGCGCACGGCGGGACCGTCGTCAAGGCGGGTCCGGGCGGTGCCGGTGACGGTCCCGCCTACGGCAACGCCATCGTGATCAAGCACGGCAACCGGACGTACTCGCAGTACGCCCACCTCTCCCGGATCAAGGTCAAGGTCGGCCAGATAGTCAAGACCGGTCAGCGCATCGCCCTGTCCGGCAACACCGGCAACTCCAGTGGCCCGCACCTGCACTTCGAGATCCGCACGACCGCCAACTACGGCTCGGCCATCGACCCGGTCGCCTTCCTGCGCGGCAAGGGAGTCAAGGTCTGAGCCTGACGGCGGGCGCGCGGGGTGTGTTCTGCCGGGGTCGGTGAGCGGGGGCGGCTTGCGGGGGTGGGCGTTCTTCCCTCCGGGGCGAGGGCGGCCGCGGGGGCGGGCTGTGCGGGGGTGCGCCGTGCGGGGGTTGGGCCGGCCGTGAGGGCGGCGCCACGTTGGGGCGGGCCGCGGGTGTCGGCCCGTCGCGCTGTCCCGACCGAACCGCGGGCCGGTCGGTCTGGTTGCCCTCGGAGCGGGCGGCGGGCGTCGGGCTCTCGTGCTGCCTCGGGGCCGAACCGCGGGTGTCGGCTCGTCGCGTCGCCCTCGGCTGAACCGTAGGCCGACCA
Source organism: Streptomyces sp. NPDC048523 (assembly GCF_043199815.1). NCBI lineage: Bacteria > Bacillati > Actinomycetota > Actinomycetes > Kitasatosporales > Streptomycetaceae > Streptomyces > Streptomyces sp. NPDC048523. Next base: position 757,618 of record NZ_JBICWQ010000005.1, read on the forward strand.
GTCCGGTTGTCCTCGGGGTGGGCGGTGGACGGCGGGCGGCGGGCGCCGGGCTCTCGTGCTGCCTCGGGGTCGAACCGCGAAAGTCAGCTCGTCGCGTCGCCCTTGGCCCAACTGCGGGCCGGTCGGTCCGGTTGTCCTCGGGGCGGACGGCGGACGGCGGACGGCGGACGGCGGACGGCGGGCGTCGGGCTCTCGTGCTGCCTCGGGGCCGAACCGCGGAAGTCAGCTCGTCGCGTCGCCCTCGCCCCGGACCGTAGGTCCTTCTGGTTGCCCTCGGCCCGACTGCGGGCGTCAGCCCCTTGCCCCCTCGGCCCGACTGTGGGCGTCAGCCCCCCGTTCCCCTCGGGCTCCGGCCACGGGCGTCAGTCACTCTCGCCGCCGCCCCGAACCGCACCCCCTACCCCTCCCCGCTCCCCCCGTGCGCCCGCGTCACCAGGTCCGTCGCGACCTCCAGGACGGCCTTGCGCTTGGCTTCCGGGTCGCCGGCGATGTCCTGGAGGAAGAACATCCCGGCGTGCAGGGTGAAGATCGCGCTGACGCAGCGGACCTGGTCGGTCAGGGCCGCCTCGGGGTCGACGATGATCTCGCGCAGGCCCTGCATGCGTTCCTTGAAGGTCTCGCCGACGCGCAGTTCACGGACCGCCGCCTGGTTCTCCTGCATGAAGCGGAACAGTGGCGTCGCACCGGCCAGGAGCTCGCTGTAGCGCCGTACGATCTCCTGCTTCGTCTCCAGCGTGTGCGGCTGCTTCCGGCCCCACTCGATCAGGTCGAGGATCGGCTGCGTCAGGTCGTCGAAGATGCTGACAAGGATCTCTTCCTTGGTCTTGAAGTGGTAGTACAGCGCCGCCTTGGTGACGTCCAGGTGCTCGGCGATCTCCCGCAGGGACGTCTTCTCGTACCCCTGCTCCGCGAAGAGTCCGAGCGCCACGTCCTGGATGCGCTGGCGCGTGTTGCCGCGGCGCTGCTGCTTCGTGACGTCCATGGTGCCGCCCATCCTCGTGCTCCTCGGCTTTCCATAAAACTTACTTGACGCCCGGCTAGTTACGCGTCTACCTTCCCTCAGTGTAGACAACTAGCCGGGCGGCAAGTAAGTACCCCGGTGAGGGCAATACCGCAGGACCTCAGGGGAGTGGGAACAATGGCGGACACACAGACGGTCGAGACCGAACCGGACAAGAAACAGCGCAGTGTGCGGGTCGTCCTGCTCGCGCTGATGATCACCATGATGCTCGCGATGCTCGACAACATGATCGTGGGCACCGCGATGCCGACGATCGTCGGCGAGCTCGGCGGGCTCGAGCACCTGTCGTGGGTCGTCACGGCCTACACGCTGGCCACCGCGGCCGCCACCCCGCTCTGGGGCAAGCTCGGCGACATGTACGGCCGCAAGGGCGTCTTCATGACGTCGATCGTGCTCTTCCTGATCGGCTCCGCGCTCAGCGGAATGGCCCAGGACATGGGGCAGCTCATCGGTTTCCGGGCCGTGCAGGGCCTCGGCGCCGGCGGTCTGATGGTCGGCGTCATGGCGATCATCGGTGACCTGATCCCGCCCCGTGAGCGCGGCAAGTACCAGGGCATGATGGCCGGCGTCATGGCGCTCGCGATGATCGGCGGCCCGCTGGTCGGCGGCACCATCACCGACAACTGGGGCTGGCGCTGGTCCTTCTACATCAACCTGCCGCTCGGCGTGGTGGCGCTCGGCCTCATCAGCGTCGTCCTGCACCTGCCGGCGAAGCGCGCGCAGGCGCGGATCGACTATCTGGGCGCCGCACTGCTGACCATCGGCATCACCGCCATCGTGCTGGTGACCACCTGGGGCGGCACGGAGTACGCCTGGAGCTCCGCGCGGATCATGGAGCTGATCGGCATCGGTGTGGCCGCGCTCGTCGGGTTCGTGTTCTGGCAGACCAAGGCGACCGAGCCGGTGCTCCCGCTGCACATCTTCCGCAGCCGCAACTTCACGCTGATGTCGATCATCGGCTTCGTCACCGGCTTCGTGATGTTCGGCGCGACCCTCTTCCTGCCGCTGTACCAGCAGTCCGTGCAGGGTGCCTCCGCCACAAACTCCGGGCTGCTGCTCCTGCCGATGCTCGGCGCGATGCTGGTGACCTCGATGGTCGCGGGCCGGATCACCACCAACAGCGGGCGGTACTACGTCTTCCCGGTCCTCGGCAGCGTCCTGATGGTGATCGGGCTGTACCTGCTGTCGACGATGGACACCGGGACCTCCCGGTTCACCTCCGGTGTCTTCATGGCCGTCGTCGGACTCGGTATGGGCTGCCTGATGCAGATCACCATGCTGGTGGCGCAGAACAGCGTCGAGATGAAGGACATGGGCGTCGCGTCCTCGTCCACCACCCTGTTCCGGACCCTCGGCTCCTCCTTCGGTGTCGCCATCATGGGCGCCCTGTTCAACCACCGCGTCCAGGACACCATGGCCGCGCGGGGCGGGACGCTGGGCTCGAAGGTGACCGAGCAGTCCGCGCAACTGGACGCGAAGAGCCTGGAGAAGCTGCCGGCCGCGGTGCGCGAGGCGTACCAGTACGCGGTCTCCGCCGGCACGCACTCGGCGTTCCTGCTCGGCTCGATCGTCGCCGTGGTCGCGCTGGTGGCGGCGGTGTTCGTCAAGGAGGTGCCGCTGAAGGGCGCGGGACCGCAGAAGTCGGCGGACGACCCGGCGCCGGCTCCGCTGGTCGAGGTCTGAGCCGACCCCGTCGCCCCCGCTGAACCGAAGGCCCCCGGATGGTGTCCGCCCCGGGGGCCTTCCCCATGTGCGCCCGCGGGGTCGATGTCAGTGCCGCGTGCCACCATCGGCCCCATGGACAAAGTGCGGCAGATCAGGCTCGCCAAGGACGCCATGGACCGGGACTGGGCCGATCCGGGGCTCGACCTGGACGCCGTCGCCGCGCACGCCGGGTACTCGCGCTTCCACTTCCTCCGGGCCTTCAAGGAGGCGTACGGCGAGACGCCCGGGCAGTACCTCACGCACCGGCGGATCGAGCGGGCCGAGGAGATGCTGCGGGGCGCCGATCTGAGCGTGACCGAGATCTGCCACCTGGTCGGCTTCAGCAGCCTCGGCACCTTCTCCGCCCGCTTCAAGGCGCGGACCGGGCTCACCCCGAGCGAGTACCGCACCCGGCACGTGGGCCGCGGCGCCGCCCTGATCCCCGGGTGCTACGCCATGCTCTGGGCCGGCGGCTTCCCCACCACGAGAGCCGCGGAGAGAACCACGAAGAGGACCACGCAGGCACCCGCGAAGCGACCCCCGAAGAGAACCGCAACTTTGGAGAAGCGGCCCGACCCCGCCGCTGCCTACGGTGACGGAGACCGAGACGAACCCCCGGACGACAGGAGAGCGGAGCCATGATCCAGGGCCTGGGCATCAGCACCGTATGGACCTTCGACCAGCAGCGCACCAAGGCCTTCTTCACCGAGAAGCTCGACTTCCAGGTGCGCAGCGAGGTCGCGATGGGCGAGATGACATGGGTCACCGTCGGCGCCAAGGAGCAGGAGGGCGTCGAGCTGGCCCTGATGAGCCTCGACGGCCCGGGTCTGGACCCCGAGTCCGCCGAGGCGCTGAAGAAACTCGTCGGCAAGGGCGTGATGGGCGCGGGAGCCTTCCGGACCGACGACTGCCGCGGTGACTACGAGACGTTCCGGGCGCGCGGGGTGGAGTTCGTCCAGGAGCCGCAGGAGCGGCCGTACGGCATCGAGGCGATCTTCCGCGACGACAACGGCAACTGGTACTCGCTGACCCAGCGCCGCGAGGAACTGGACTTCTCGAAGGACTGGGCGTGAGCGAGGACGTGGCCGGGGCCGACCACACGGCCGTCCGGGTCGCCCTCTGGCGGGCCCTGCACGTCCGCGCCGATCCGCCGCCGCATGTGCTGGAGGACGAGATCGGGCTCAGGCTCGCGGACCCGGGCGACGGGTGGCGGGACCGCCCCGACATGGACGTGACGGCCACGCGCCGCACCCGCGCGTCGATCGTGGCGCGGACCCGGTACGTCGAGGACCTGGTCGTCGAACGGGGCGTGGAGCAGTACGTCGTCCTCGGCGCCGGCCTCGACACCTTCGCCCAGCGCAGACCGGAGGTCGCCGTGGCGGGCGGGCTGCGGGTCTTCGAGGTCGACCGGCCAGGGCCGCAGGCATGGAAGCGCCGACGGCTGCTGGATCTCGGGTTCGGTGTCCCGCAGTGGCTGCGTCTCGTGCCCGTCGACTTCGAGGGGGACTGGTGGGGGCGGCTGGCCGAGGCGGGGTTCGATCCCGGGCGGCCCACTGTGGTGGCCGCCACGGGCGTCACCATGTACCTCACCCAGGAGGCGGTCGAGGCCATGTTCCGCCTGGTCGCCGGACTCGCCCCGGGGTCCACGTTCGTGACGACCTTCATACGGCCGCCGCAGGACGTCGAACCGGAACAGCGACCGCAGTTGGAGGCCGCTGTGGCGGGAGCCCGCGCGGCGGGCACGCCGTTCCTGAGCTTCTTCCGGCCCGCCGAGATCCTGACCCTGGCCCGCGAGTCCGGCTTCCGGGAGGCCCGGCATGTCCCGGCGGAGGAGCTGGACCGCCGGTACTTCACGGGCCGGACGGACGGCGTACGACCGTCCAGGGGGGAGGAGCTGATGGTGGCGACCACCTGACGGCGTCCCGCCCCACCCACCCCGGGTCACGGCAGCAACGGATAGCTCCCCGTCGCGGTGGGCGCGTGCTCGGGCAGCCACAGCACCGCCACCGCCCCCTCCGAGGGCACCCCGTCCGGTGCCCCCGCCGGCCGTACGTTGCGGAAGGTCAGCCGCGCCCCCAGCACCCGCGCCTGACCGGCCGCGATCGTCAGCCCGAGCCCGTGTCCGTGCCCCGCGCGGTCCGCGCTGCCCGTGCGGAAGCGGCTCGGGCCGTCGGCGAGGAGGTCCTCCGGGAAGCCGGGCCCGTGGTCGCGGACGCGGATGACGCGGCCCTCGACGGTGACCTGGATGGGCGGCTTGCCGTGCCGGGCCGCGTTGGCGAGGAGGTTGAACAGCACGCGCTCCAGGCGGCGCGGATCGGTCATGACCTCCGACTCGTGCACCACGCGGACCTCGATCTCCGGGTCCTTGGCCGCCACCCGCCGGGCGACGAACTCACCGAGCAGGATGTCCTGGAGCTCGGCCCGCTCGGAGGCGCCGTCGAGCCGGGCCACCTCCAGGACGTCCTCGACAAGGGTGCGCATGGCTTTCGCCCGGTCCAGGACCAGTTCCGTGGGCCGGCCCGGAGGCAGCAGTTCCGCGGCCGTCAGCAGGCCCGTCACCGGTGTCCGCAACTCGTGCGCGATGTCCGCGGTGACCCGCCGCTCGGCCTCCAGCCGCTGCTGGAGCGCGTCCGCCAGGGCGTCCACGGCGCTCGCGAGGTCGTCGGTCTCGTCCCGTACGACCCCGCCGATCGCGTCCCGCACCCGTACGTCCGTCTCGCCCTTGGCCATCTGGTTCGCCGCGGCCGCCGCCTTCCGCAGCCGCCGCGACAACTGCCCGCCGATGAGCACGCCGAGCGCGCTGCCGCCGAGGACCACCGCGATCGAGCCGATCACCAGGGCCTGGTCGAGGTCGTTGAGGATGTCGGTGCTGCGGTCGGTGAACCCGGTGTGCAGCGACAGCACATGCCCGCCCTTGACCGGGACCGCGGCCCAGATGTCAGGACCCCGGTCGGGCCGGTCGGAGACGTACGTCGCCCGGCGGCCCTCCTCGACCTTCTCGCGCAGCGCGGGCGGCAGACGGCGGTCGTCGACCGCGATGCTGGGGAAGTTCGGCTTGCCGGTCAGTTCGTAGCTGCGCTGGGCGATCTGGATCCGCTCGTCCGCGAGATCGCGCGCGTTGTCCAGCATCGACACGCGCGCCGCGTTGTGCACGACCAGGCTCAGCGCGATCGCGACGAGTGCGCCGACCAGCGCGATGGCCGCGCTGAGCTTCCATCTCAGCCCTGTCCGCACCACCACGCGCTCCGTCACCCGGCCCCGAAGGATCCCCCGCATGCTCCAGGTCCCCCTGCTCAGGCCTTCAACTTGTAGCCGAAACCGCGGACCGTCTCGATCCGGTCCTGGCCGATCTTCGTCCGCAGCCGCTGCACATGGACGTCCACGACCCGGGTGTCACCGCCCCAGCCGTAGTCCCACACCCGCTCGAGGAGCTTGTCGCGCGACAGGACCGTACCCGGCGCGGAGGAGAACTCCAGGAGCAGCCGCATCTCCGTCGGGGTGAGCGCGACCGGCTGTCCGGCCCTGCGCACCTCCATGCCCTCGGTGTCGATCTCCAGCTCACCGAAGGTCAGCACGCCCCCGGCGGCCGCGTCCGTGCCCTCCTCGCCCCGGTCGGCGCCGCCCGCGTGCCCGAAGCGGCGCAGCACCGCGCGGATCCGGGCGACCAGGACGGCCCCGTCGAACGGCTTGGTCACGTAGTCGTCGGCGCCGGCCTCCAGACCGAGCACCACGTCGATCGAGTCGGCGCGTGCCGAGAGCATGATCACCGGCACGGTGGACTCGTCGCGGATACGGCGGCACAGGCTGACCCCGTCCAGGCCCGGCACCATGACGTCCAGCAGGGCGATGTCGGGGCGGTCCGCCCGGAACGCCTCCAGGCCCGACAGTCCGTCGGGCATGGCGGTGACCGCGAAGCCGTCCCGCTCCAGGGCGAGTTGGGTGGCCTCGCGGATGACGTCGTCGTCCTCGACGAACAGCACGTGGGTCTGGTCTGCCATCCGGGTGCTCTCACTCTTCGGTGTCGTGGCGGTCACTGGGGGATCGTTCCGGGCGGCCCGATCGGTTCAGCTGTCGGGCACCGGCGTCGGATCCGTGCCGACGACGTCGCTGTAGTCGCTGTGCGTCCGGTACACCGCGGCGAACCTCCCCGAGGCCCAGCGGTACGTGATCACGTTCTCGCCGGACGGCTCCGCCACCGGGTCGTCCTTCTCGTACACCTGCTTGGTCACCACCAGGTCGCCGCGGTCGATCTCGGCGTAGACCGGAGGTTCCTCGGCCTGGAAGACATTCTGGTACGAACCGCCTTCCTCGCGGTACACGTACGAGCCGACGCCCACCGGATCCGCACAGGTCACGACATTGACGACGACGTCGTCGGCCGAGCTGCCGGTCAGGTCGCCGTAGATCAGGTCGACGGGGTACTGGTCGGTGCCGCACGGCTCCAGATCGCGTTTGACCGCCTCGGAAACCTTCGGGTCCGACCTGAGCAGAGCGATCGCGCCCTTGCGGTCGAGGCGCGGGGAGGCCAGGGCGGACGGCAGGACCGAGGGCGAGGCGCCGTCGGCCGCCGCCGCGTGCGCGGGACCCTCGTCACGGGTGCCGGTGCCGCCGGTGGCGCAGGCGGAGACGAAAAGGGCGAGGGCGGCCAGCACGACCACCGCCGTGCTCGCCGCCTGCAAGATCCCCCGGACCGGAGCGAGGTCCGGCCGGGTGGGCCCGGGTTCGGTCAGGCCGCCGCGCAACGCTCCCGCTCCTCACGCTCCAGCGCGCGTGCGTCCAGGTCGCGGGCCTCCAGCTCCTCGCGGAGCCGGGCGAGCGCCCGGTGCAGCGTGCTCTTGACCGTACCGGCCGACATGCCGAGGGCGGCGGCCGTCTCCTCCGTGGACATCTGCTCCCAGTGTCGCAGCACCACGACACTGCGCTGCTTGGGGGCGAGCACCTTCATGACGTCCATCAGCAGGGCGCGGTCCGCGTGCTGCTCGGTGGAGTCGTCGACCGAGGCGTCCGGGAGCTGCTCGGTCGGCACCTCCTCCAGCTTGCGCGCCCGCCACCACTCCGTGCGGGTGTTGATCATCACCCGGCGCAGGTAGGCGTCCGCGAGCCGCTTGTCCTCGATGGTCTCCCAGCGGCCGTACGTCCGTACGAGCGCCGTCTGGAGCAGGTCCTGCGCGTCGACCGGGTCCGGGACCAGACGGCGTGCGCTGCGCAGCAACGCGTCCTGCCGGGTGCGGACGTACTCCTCGAACTCGAGCACCTCGCCCTGCGCCATGTCGACCGCCTCCTGATCCCCGTTCCGGCAGTCTCTGCCGGTTCTCATCGCGTGTGCTGCCGCCTGGTGTGCGGCATGGCAATGAAGCTACGGAGCAGTTGTCACGGGGCTGTGCGGAGCAGCGCGCGGCTGGCAATCAGCTGTCCGTCGGTTGTGTAACGGAAACCGAAAAAGGGTAAACCGGCGCGGTCGTTCGCGCCGGTTCAGGATGATTCGCCGGTTTGCTTCGTGCCGACTATGTCAACGGCAGCCGATACAAACCACCCGGCAGGGGCTCGACAAGTCCGTCCGCGACGAGACCGTCCAGCGCCCGCGCCCGCTGCACCGGCTCATGCCACACCCGGTCGAGCACCGGCTGCGGGACGGGTGCGTGGGCCTCCCGCAGCACGGCGAGCAGCCTGCCGCGGACCTGGCGGTCGGTACCGGCGTACGTCTGCCCGCGCCGCGGCGGCCCCTCGTGCTCGGGCTTGCCTGCGAGCCGCCACGCGCACTGGGCGGCGATCGGGCAGCGCTGACAGCTCTCGTTCCTGGCCGTGCAGACGAGCGCGCCGAGCTCCATGGAGGCGGCGGCCCAGCGCGCGGCGGTCTTCTCGTCCTGGGGCAGCAGGGCGCGGGCGAGCTTGCGTTCGGCGGCAGTGGTGGCGTTCGGCGGGTACTGCACGCCGGTGACGGCCCGGGCGAACACCCGCCGCACATTGGTGTCGAGCACGGCATGCCGCTGCCCGTACGCGAAGGAGGCGACGGCGGCCGCCGTGTACTCGCCGATCCCGGGCAGCGCGAGCAGCTGCGCGTGGTCCGTCGGTACGTCACCGCCGTGCCGTTCCGTTATGGCGAGCGCGGCGCCGTGCAGCCGCAGCGCCCGGCGCGGATAGCCGAGCCGGCCCCAGGCGCGCACGGCCTCCCCGGGCGCCTCCACGGCCAGATCGGCGGGCCGCGGCCACCGCGCGAGCCACTGCTCGTAGACCGGCAGCACCCGGCTCACGGGGGTCTGCTGGAGCATGAACTCACTGACCATCACCCCCCACGGCCCGGCCTCGGGCCGCCGCCACGGCAGATCCCGGGCGTGTTCGTCGAACCAGTCGATGACGGGAGAGTGCAGGCCCGCTCCGCGGGGAGCGTCGGTGACGCCGTCGGCGGGGCTGCTGTGCGAGGGCAGGGGCGAGGGCGAGGGCTGAGGCTGGGGCTTCGTGGGCGCAGTCATGGCCTTCCGATCCTGCCATGGCCGGGGGCCCGCGCGGGCGTACCGCCATGCCCGGGATCTACCGGACCCCGTCCGCGTCCGCGTCCCGAGGACGGCACCGTCCGGCTGCCGGAGGTGACGAACTGCAGCTCCTGCGAGAGCGGTTGACCGGGCCGTACGTCACGGACCGTAGGCGGCTGGTCGATGCGGTCACACTCCGCGATCGTCATGTGTCGGCCCCGACGAAAGGCAGGGACGGGGCGGCCGTTTCCGGAATGATGATCCTGAAAAGTTGTGGCGCCGGGCGGCGGGTGAGGACGGCGAACTCGCCGATCTCTCGTACAGTTTGCGCCGTGGGATCTCTGCGCAATCCGGTCGGGCCGCTTCCCTCCTCCATCTACTGGCGACGGAGGGCCGTCATGCTGTCCGTCCTCGCCGTGCTGGCGCTGCTGATCGCATGGATCGTCAGCTCCGGCGGCGGAGGCGGCAGGAACGGCGCGGACGGGCCCAACGACAAGAATCCCTCCCCCTCCACGATCACCCCCGGACCCTCCGGTTCCGGGCCCGCGATCAGTCAAGCCCCGGGCGGCCGCGACGAGTCGACGACCGGTGGCGACACCGGCGGGGGTTCGGGATCGGGCTCCGGTTCGGCCGCCGGTGCCGGTGCGGGGGGCGGCTCGGGAGCCGGCGGTGAGACCGGTACGGGCGGCTCCGCCGGGGCGGGCGGGTCCGGAAGCGCGGGCAGCGCCGGAAGTGCCGGGAGCGGCGGCACGGGCATCGGGGTGGGGCCGGCAGACACCCTCCCGGCGGGCTCCTCCATCCCCAACTGCACTGCGGGCGCGGTGAAGTTGCGCGTGCGGAGTCTGCACAACGCCTACGACCCCGGCCAGACCCCCACCTTGCTGCTGACCGCGACGAACTCCTCCGCCGGTGACTGCAAGGTCGATCTCGGGCCCAAGCGCGCGGTGTTGACGATCACTCAGGCCGGTTCGGACGACCCGTACTGGTCGTCCGCCGACTGTCCCAGGAGCGCGGGGAACCTGGTCTACCGGGCTCCGGCACGGAGCAGCATCACGTACACCGTGAAGTGGGACCGCAAGCCGAGTGCTCCGCAGTGCGCGACGCCGCCCGCGGGGTCGGCGGGTCCGGGGACCTACCTGGTGGAGGTCAAGGCACCCGGATATGCCACGGCCCAGGCTTCGTTCGTGCTGGAGAACGACTGACCGAGGTGCCGTCGTCGTGGCCGGGGCGCGGTCTCCGCGCCCCGGGTGTGCCTACACGTACCGTTCCAGGATCGAGCTCTCGGCCAGCCTCGACAGGCCCTCCCTGACGCTGCGTGCCCTTGCCTCGCCCACTCCGTCCACCGTCTGGAGGTCGTCGACGCTGGCCGCCAGCAGCTTCTGGAGGCTGCCGAAGTGCTCCACCAGGCGGTCGATGATCGCGCCCGGCAGGCGGGGCACCTTGGCAAGCAGGCGGAAGCCGCGGGGGGAGACGCCCGAGTCGATCGCCTCGGGGGAGCCGGTGTAGCCCAGGGCGCGGGCCACGGCGGGGAGTTCGAGGAGCTCGGCGTGGGTCAGGGCGTCCAGTTCGTACAGCGCCTCCTCGACCGTGCGGGAGCGCTTCGCGGTGGGTTCGGGGACGTAGTCCCGGACGACGAGTTCGCGTTCCGGCTCCACGCCCGCGATCAGCTCGTCCAGCTGGAGGGAGAGGAGGCGGCCGTCCGTGCCGAGTTCGAGCACGTACTCGGCGATCTCCGTGGCGATCCGGCGGACCATCTCCAGGCGCTGGGCGACGGCCGAGACGTCCCGGACCGTCACGAGGTCCTCGATCTCCAGCGCGGAGAGCGTGCCCGCCACCTCGTCCAGGCGCAGCTTGTAGCGCTCCAGGGTCGCCAGGGCCTGGTTCGCCCGGGACAGGATCGCCGCCGAGTCCTCCAGGACGCGGCGCTGGCCGTCGACGTACAGGGCGATGAGGCGCATCGACTGGGAGACCGAGACGACCGGGAAGCCGACCTGCTTGCTCACCCGGTCCGCGGTGCGGTGCCGGGTGCCGGTCTCCTCCGTCGGGATCGTCGCGTCGGGCACGAACTGCACGCCCGCCCGCAGGATCTTCGACAGGTCCGACGAGAGCACGATGCCGCCGTCCAGCTTGCACAGCTCACGCAGGCGCGTGGCCGCGAACTCGACGTCCAGGACGAAACCGCCCGTGCACATCGTCTCCACCGTCTTGTCGAAGCCGAGCACGATGAGTCCGCCGGTGTTGCCGCGCAGCACCCGCTCGAGGCCGTCGCGCAGGGGGGTGCCGGGGGCCACGGCGCTCAGGGAGGCGCGCATCAGGCCTTCGGAACCGGCACTCCCACCGGACTTTCCGGGAGCTGCCGCCCGGTCGTTGGCTGCCACTGCTCTCCTCCGGTCGCGGGGTCTTGGGCCCTCCCATGTCGCACATTCGGTTCGTACGGACGGGCGAGACCAGGGCAAAGTCTACCGGCGGTCCTCCTCGTCCCGTGGGGCCTCCCGCCGACGCGAGCGCGGAAGGACCCTCAGGGCGTCCCCTATGTCCGCGACTTCCAGGACCTTCATGCCGGCCGGGATCTTGCCGGGATCGCCCGGTACGAGCGCGTGCGTGAAGCCCAGACGGTGTGCCTCGGAGAGCCTGCGCTGGACGCCCGTGACCCGTCTGACCTCGCCCGCGAGCCCCACCTCGCCGATCGCGACGAGGTTCTTGGGCAGCGGGGTGTCGCTGGCCGCCGACGCCAGGGCGAGGGCGATCGCCAGGTCCGCGGCAGGTTCCGAAAGCTTTACCCCACCGACCGTCGCGGAGTAGATGTCCCGCTTGCCGAGGGCGCTGATCCGGCCCCGCTGCTCCAGGACGGCGAGCATCATCGAGACGCGGGAGGTCTCCAGACCCGAGGTGGTGCGCCGGGGCGAGGGGATCTGGGAGTCGACGGTGAGCGCCTGCACCTCGGCCACCAGAGGACGGCGGCCCTCCAGGGTGACGGTGAGGCAGGTACCGGGGACCGGTTCATCACGACGTGTCAGGAAAAGTCCGCTTGGGTCCGCGAGGCCCGTGATGCCCTCGTCGTGCAGCTCGAAGCAGCCGACCTCGTCGGTGGCGCCGTAGCGGTTCTTGACGCCCCGTACGAGCCTGAGGCGCGCGTGCCGGTCGCCCTCGAAGCTCAGGACCACGTCCACCAGGTGCTCCAGCAGGCGCGGGCCGGCGATCGCGCCGTCCTTGGTGACATGGCCCACCAGGAGGGTGGACATCCCGCGCTCCTTGGAGACCCGGATCAGCGCCCCGGCGACCTCGCGCACCTGGGCCATGCCGCCCGGGGCGCCGTCGATCTCCGGGGAGGCCACCGTCTGCACCGAGTCGAGGATCAGCAGCGACGGCTTCACCGCGTCCAGATGTCCGAGGACCGCGGACAGGTCGGTCTCGGCGGCGAGATACAGGTGGTCGTCGATCGCGCGGATGCGGTCGGCGCGCATCCGGACCTGGCTCGCGGACTCCTCGCCGGTCACATAGAGCGTGCGGTGCTCGTCGCTCGCCGACTTGGCCGCCACGTCCAGCAGGAGCGTGGACTTGCCGACGCCGGGCTCGCCCGCGAGGAGCACCACCGCGCCGGGCACGAGACCGCCGCCGAGCACCCGGTCCAGCTCGGGCACGCCGGTGGAGCGGGCGGTGGCCTGGCGGCCGTCGACCTGGCCGATCGGCACGGCGGAGGTGGTGACACGGCCGGGTGTCGTCGTACGCACCGCGGGCGCGCCGTACTCCTCGATCGTCCCCCAGGCCTGGCACTCGGGGCAGCGACCGAGCCACTTGGCCGTCTGCCAGCCGCACTCGGTGCAGCGGTAGGACGGGCGCTCCTTGGCGGACTTCGTACGGGCAGCCATGCACGAACCGTAACCGCCGCCACTGACAACGCCTGCCGCCGCCCGCCGGACGGCATGCGTCCCGGCCCCGGACCGTCCCGCGCCCCGGCGCGTGAATCGGCCACGTCACGACGGGAACGAGCCATGGAATCCGGGGTTCCTGTCCCCGATTGAGGGATCGTTTCACCCGTACGGAGTAAAAGTGCTCAAGGTGCAGGAAGGGGCCATCTTTCGCGTCCTACGGTCCACGGATGATGAGCAGCAGTCCGGAGACCTCGACCCGCACCACCGGCGCGCACCGGGCGCAACGGCAGGAGCGCGACCGCGCTGCGGCGCGCACGCTGGCGCAGCGGCCGACCGCGCGCTACGAGCCGTACCTGGACGGCCTGTTCACCTACTGCCTGTCCGTGCTGTGCGACCACGACGCGGCGACCGCCGCCCTCGGGGACGTCCTCGCGCTCGCCGACAAGCGCGGCGGCCCGGACGCGGCCGGCGACCGCAGGGCCTGGCTGTACGCGCTGGCCCGCTGGGCCTGTCTGCGCAAGCTGGCGGAGGCCAAGCAGAAACGTCAGGCCACGCACGCGGCGGGTCGTCACGGAGCTGCCCAGGACCCCGCCCGACCCCCGGTCGCCGAGGACGTCCTGGAGTCGCGGCGCCGCGAACTCTCCCTGCTGGCCTGGCCGGAGGCGGCCGGTACGACTCCCGAGCAGCGCGAGGCGCTCGAACTCGCCGTACGCCACCACCTCGCCGCCCACGAGGTCGCCGCCGTCCTCGGCATGGACCTCGCCGGAGCCCGCGAACTGCTCGCCTCCGCCGCCTGCGAGGTAGAGCGCACCCGCGCGGCCCTCGCCGTCGTCGAGACCGGTGACTGTCCGAGCGTGGCGCGGCTCACCGGCGACAACCAGTTCGTGCTCAGCTCCGCCCTGCGCCGCGAACTCGTGCGTCATGTCGACGACTGCCCGCGCTGTCGCCGCAGTGCCGAGCGCGCGATCCCCGGCCGCTGGCCCGGCGCCATGACCACGCCCGCCGAGCTGCCCGTGCTCGAAGCGCCCCGCGCGGCCCTGCACATGGCGTCGGCGCACCCGCCACGCGCGCGTGGCGCGGCCGTGCCCCGCTTCGACCGGCGTGGCTTCCCGATGGACCCCAAGGACCGGGCCGCCCGCCGCGACCGCCTCCGTGCGCGTGCCGTGACCACGACCGTCGTCGCCACCGTCGTCGCCGCCCCCGTGCTCGCCCTGTGGGCCGCCTACCGGGGCGGTCCGGGCGAGGGGGCCGACGGCCACTCCGCCACCGCCAGCGAGGCGCACGGCCCCGACAGCCTGGACGGCGTGGTGGCGAGCGGCGGCTACCAGAACGCCGGCAACGCGAGCACGAGACCCGGCACCCGTTTCGCCAAGGACGGCAGGCCCGACGTCTCCGTGGAGGTCGTGAGCGTCGCGGGCGCCGGCAAGAAGGGCGCCGGACACCTGCAGGTCGACGCCGGCAACGACGGCGACACCACCCTGATCACCCTCACCGCGACCGGCGACGCCCCGGTCCGCTGGTCCGCCACCACGGGCGCCTCCTGGCTCTACCTGAGCCAGTCCGCAGGAACCTTGAAGGCCGGCGAGTCGTTGACGATCAAGGTGTACGTCGACCATCTGCGCGAGCCGTCCGGCCCCTGGAGCGCGCGCGTGGCGATCGCCCCGGCCGGTGCCGTCGTCACCATCCAGGGCTACGGCACGGCCCCCGCGCCGTCCGCCCCCGGCGAGCCGACGACACCCCCGCCCAGCCCCAGTCCCACGGCCTCGTCCCCCTCGGATCCCACTCCGAGCGACCCGCCGTCCTCGTCCCCCTCCCCGACCCCGCCGGACCCCACCCCGTCCGACTCGGCGAGCCCGTCATCCTCACCGACGGGCAGTGACGAGCCGAGCCCGTCCACGTCATAGCGGATGCGTTTCCGCCGCTCAGACGGTCGGGTCCGCCGGATGCGGTGCCAGCAGGGGCAGTTGGGAGGCCAGGCGCTGCTCGCAGAGTTCGACCAGGCGGTCGTAGCCGGCCTTGCCCATCAGTTCGATCAGTTCGGGGCGGTAGGAGACGTAGACCGGGTCACCGGCGCCGTGTGCCGAGGTCGCCGAGGTGCACCACCAGTGCAGGTCGTGGCCGCCCGGACCCCAGCCGCGCCGGTCGTACTCGCCGATCGACACCTGGAGCACGCGCGTGTCGTCGGGCCGGTCGATCCAGTCGTACGTCCGCCGCACCGGCAGCTGCCAGCACACGTCCGGCTTGGTCTCCAGCGGCTCGCGGCCCTCCCGCAGCGCCAGGATGTGCAGCGAGCAGCCCTGGCCGCCGGCGAAGCCGGGCCGGTTCTGGAAGATGCAGGAGCCCTGGAAGGGCCGGGTCTGCCGGTCGCCGTCCTCGTCCTCCGAGACCCAGCCGCCCGTCGTGCCCGCGGCGTGGTGCTGCCAGATGTCCGGAGTGAGCCGCGCCACGTGCTCGGCGACCCGCTTCTCGTCGTCCTCGTCGGAGAAGTGGGCACCCAGAGTGCAGCACCCGTCGTCCGCGCGGCCCGCCTGGATGCCCTGGCAGCCGCTGCCGAAGATGCAGTTCCACCGAGAGGTCAGCCAGGTCAGATCGCAGCGGAAGACCTGCTCGTCGTCCGCCGGATCCGGAAACTCCACCCACGCGCGCGCGAAGTCGAGCCCCTTCTCGTCGGCCTTCAGAGCCTTCAGGGCCTTCCGCGACTGCTTCGGTGGCTTCACCCGCGAAGGACCGTCGGCAGAAGCGGCCGTTTTGTCGTCCTTCACCTTTTTCGTCTTTGGCACTCGTCCAGGGTAAGTCGCCCGAGCCCCCTCCGGAGACAGTCGAACGCCCAGCTGGCAGTAGCGTTCCCCCCATGAGACTCGGTGTCCTCGACGTGGGTTCGAACACGGTGCACCTGCTCGTGGTGGACGCGCACCACGGCGCACGCCCCCTGCCCGCGCACTCGCACAAGGTGGAACTGCGCCTTGCCGAACTCCTCGACGAGGCCGGGGCGATCAGTCCCGAAGGCGTCGAGAAGCTGGTCGCGGTCGTCAAGGACGCACTCCAGGCCGCCGAGGACAAGGGCGTCGAGGACCTGCTCCCGTTCGCCACCTCCGCCGTCCGCGAGGCCGGCAACGCCGACGACGTCCTCGCGCGCGTGCGGGCCGAGACCGGCGTCGAGCTCCAGGTCCTCACCGGCGCCGAGGAGGCCCGTCTCACCTTCCTCGCGGCCCGCCGCTGGTTCGGCTGGTCGGCGGGCAAGCTCCTGGTCCTCGACATCGGCGGCGGCTCCCTGGAGGTCGCCTACGGCATCGACGAGCAGCCGGACGCGGTGGCCTCCCTCCCGCTGGGCGCGGGCCGTCTCACGGCGGGCTGGCTCCCCGGCGACCCCCCGGACCCGGACGACATCAGGGCCCTGCGACGGCATGTGCGCGCCCAGATCGCCCGTACGGTCGGCGAGTTCGCCCGCTTCGGCGCCCCCGACCACGTGGTCGCCACCTCCAAGACCTTCAAGCAGCTGGCCCGCCTGGCCGGCGCGGCCCGCTCCGCCGAGGGCCTCTACGTCCAGCGCGAACTCAAGCGCGAGTCCCTGGAGGCCTGGGTCCCGAGGCTGGCCGGCATGACGACGGACCAGCGGGCGGAACTCCCGGGCGTCTCCGAGGGCCGGGCGAACCAGCTCCTGGCGGGCGCCCTGGTGGCCGAGGGCGCGTTGGACCTTTTCGGGGTGGAAACGGTGGAAATCTGCCCGTGGGCGCTCAGGGAGGGCGTCATTCTGCGCAGACTTGATCACATGGGTCCGGCGCAAGGTCTCTGAGGCCGAGAGCAACCGCACACCGGTCGACACCCGCCTCGTGGCAATCACCACAACGGCGAACAGGCACCCCACATCCACCCGGGCGAACCCTTTAGGCTGACGACCGTGGCAGAACCAGTCGTACGGATCCCGGATGCGAAGGTCGCCCTCTCGACGGCCTCGGTCTACCCGGAGTCGACGGCGACGGCCTTCGAGATCGCCGCACGCCTCGGATACGACGGCGTCGAGGTCATGGTGTGGACCGACCCGGTCAGCCAGGACATCGAGGCCCTGCGCCGCCTCTCCGACTACCACGGCATCCCCATACTCGCCGTGCACGCCCCCTGCCTGCTCATCACGCAGCGGGTGTGGTCCACGGACCCCTGGGTCAAGCTCCAGCGCGCCCGTGCGGCCGCCGAGAAGCTGGGCGCTAGCACGGTCGTCGTCCACCCGCCGTTCCGCTGGCAGCGTCAGTACGCCCGCGACTTCGTCAGCGGGATCTGGCGGATGGCGGACGAGACGGACGTACGGTTCGCCGTCGAGAACATGTACCCCTGGCGCTACCGCGACCGCGAGATGCTCGCCTACGCCCCCGACTGGGACGTCACCAAGGACGACTACCGGCACTTCACGATCGACCTCAGCCACGCGGCGACCTCCCGGACCGACGCGATGCAGATGGTCGACCGGATGGGGGACCGTCTCGGCCACGTCCATCTCGCCGACGGCAAGGGTTCCGCTAAGGACGAGCACCTCGTGCCCGGCCGAGGCGCCCAGCCCTGCGCCGAGCTCCTGGAGCGCCTCGCGCTGAGCGGCTTCGACGGCCATGTCGTCATCGAGGTCAACACCCGCCGCGCGATGTCCGGCGCCGAACGCGAGGCCGACCTCGCCGAGGCCCTGGCCTTCACCCGCCTCCATCTGGCCACGCCGGTGAGGGTGCCGCGGCGATGAGAAGCCAAGCGACCATGCAGGTGTCCCGGCCGTGAGCGACGTCACCGCCCGGAAGCGCGGCCGGCCCCGTCGTACGGAATCGGACGCGGCCGGCACCCGTGACCGGATCCTCGTCGCGGCCCGTGAGGAGTTCTCCGAGCGGGGCTACGAGAAGACCTCCGTGCGTGGCATCGCCAAGGCCGCCGGAGTCGACTCGGCCCTGGTCCACCACTACTTCGGCACCAAGGAACAGGTCTTCGAGGCGGCCGTGGAGGTCGCCGCCGCGCCCGCGCTGAGCACCCCCGACGCGCTCGCCGAGGGCCCGCTGGAGGACGCCGGAGAGCGACTGACCCGCTTCATCTTCGGCGTCTGGGAGAACCCGGCGACCCGCCTGCCCATCCTGGCGATCGTCCGCTCCGCCGTGACCAACGAGACCGCGGCCACCGTCTTCCGCCGGCTCGTCGCCGCCCAGCTGCTGCGCCGCATCTCCGACCAGCTGGACCTGCCGGACGCCGAGCTGCGCGCCGAGCTGGCGGCCGCGCAGCTCGTGGGGACGGCCATGCTGCGGTACGTGATCAAGGTGGAGCCGCTGGCCTCGACCGACATCGAGCAGATCATCGCGCGAGTGGCCCCGGTGGTGCAGCACCATCTGACCGGGCCCTGACGGGATCCCGGCCGACCCTGACCAGACGCTGCTCCGAGACGGGCGTCCCGCATTCCGGACACCTTGTCCCGAACCCTGGATGACCGGCGTACGCTCGTTAGCAGTCAGAAGTCTCGTACGACCGTCTCTGAAGTCTCTGACGACCGTCTCTGAAGGAGCGAGCGACGATGCCCGAGCTGAGGTCCCGCACAGTCACCCACGGCCGCAACATGGCGGGCGCACGCGCCCTTATGCGCGCCTCCGGTGTACCCGGTGCGGACATCGGCCGCAAGCCGATCATCGCGGTCGCCAACTCCTTCACGGAGTTCGTGCCGGGCCACACCCACCTGCAGCCGGTCGGCCGGATCGTCTCCGAGGCGATCGTCGCGGCCGGCGGCATCCCGCGCGAGTTCAACACCATCGCCGTCGACGACGGCATCGCGATGGGCCACGGCGGCATGCTGTACTCCCTCCCCTCCCGCGACCTGATCGCGGACTCGGTGGAGTACATGGTCGAGGCCCACTGCGCCGACGCCCTGATCTGCATCTCCAACTGCGACAAGATCACCCCGGGCATGCTGAACGCCGCGCTGCGGCTCAACATCCCCACGGTCTTCGTCTCGGGCGGCCCGATGGAGTCCGGCCGCGCGACCCTCGTGGACGGTACGGTCCGCACCCTCGACCTGGTCGACGCGATGTCCGAGGCCGTGAACGAGAAGATCTCGGACGCGGACATGCTCCGTATCGAGGAGAACGCCTGCCCGACCTGCGGCAGCTGTTCCGGCATGTTCACCGCCAACTCGATGAACTGCCTGACCGAGGCCATCGGCCTCTCCCTCCCCGGCAACGGCTCGGTCCTCGCCACGCACACGGCCCGCAAGCAGCTGTACGTCGACGCGGCCGACACCGTCATGGACATCACCCGGCGCTACTACGAGCAGGACGACGAGACGGTCCTGCCGCGCAACGTCGCCACCTTCGCGGCGTTCGAGAACGCCATGGCGCTCGACATCGCCATGGGCGGCTCCACCAACACGATCCTGCACCTGCTGGCGGCGGCCCAGGAGGCGGAGATCCCCTTCGGCCTCGCCGAGATCGACGCGGTCTCGCGCCGCGTCCCCTGCCTCGCGAAGGTCGCCCCGAACGTGGCGAAGAACCGCACGTACTACATGGAGGACGTGCACCGCGCGGGCGGCATCCCGGCCCTCCTCGGCGAACTGCACCGCGCGGGCCTGCTCAACGAGGACGTGCACTCGGTGCACAGCCCGTCGCTGGCGGACTGGCTGAAGACGTGGGACGTCCGCGGGGGCTCCCCTTCCGCGAAGGCCCTCGAGCTGTGGCACGCGGCCCCCGGCTGTGTCCGCTCCGCCGAGGCCTTCTCCCAGTCGGAGCGCTGGGAGGCGCTGGACGAGGACGCCGCCGAGGGCTGCATCCGCAGCGCCGAGCACGCCTACTCCAAGGACGGCGGCCTGGCAGTCCTCAAGGGCAACCTCGCGGTCGACGGCTGTGTCGTGAAGACGGCCGGCGTCGACGAGTCGATCTGGACGTTCGAGGGCCCGGCCGTCGTCTGCGAGTCGCAGGAGGAGGCCGTTCAGAAGATCCTCACCCAGCAGGTCAAGGAGGGCGACGTCGTCGTCATCCGCTACGAGGGCCCCAAGGGCGGCCCCGGCATGCAGGAGATGCTCTACCCGACCTCGTACCTGAAGGGCCGCGGCCTCGGCAAGGCCTGCGCCCTGATCACCGACGGCCGCTTCTCCGGCGGCACCTCCGGCCTGTCCATCGGCCACGCCTCCCCGGAGGCCGCGGCCGGCGGCACCATCGCCCTCGTCGAGGACGGCGACCGCATCCGCATCGACATCCCCGGCCGGTCGATCGAGCTCCTGGTCGACGACGAGGAGCTGGCCCGTCGCGCGGCCGCACTGGACGGCGCCTACGCCCCGAAGAACCGCGAGCGCAAGGTCTCGGCCGCGCTGCGCGCCTACGCGGCGATGGCCACCAGCGCGGACAAGGGCGCGGTGCGGGACGTGTCGAAGCTGGGCTGAGGCCTCCCCGGCCAGACCCCCGGCAGACCTGGGGCCGTCTTTTCGGGGGCGGCCCCGTTTTTTGGTGCGCTACCAGTCCGAGGGGACGCGGGTGTCCACGGCGAAGACGGTGCCGTCGGGGGCGGTGGCGTAGACGTGACCGTCGGCGAGGACGGGCTTGGGCAGCGCGCCGGCGACAGTGCCGGAGTTCGTGCCGAGGCGCGCCGGGGTCTGCCCGACGAGGCGTCCTTCGGCGGCGCTGATGGCCAGGAGCCGTCCGTCGGCCGCGGTGAAGTACACATGGCGGGCGTCGGCGACCGGTACGGAACCACGGCTCACGGACGTCTCGAGGGTCCAGAGCCGTTTGCCCGCCTCCGTGTCCACGGCGTCCAGGGAACCGTTGGTCGCCAGGACGTAGACCACGTTCCCGTGCACAGTGGCCTGGGCGTCGGAGCGCGCCACCGGGAGTTTCACCCGGTCCGACGCCCCGCTGGCCGGGGTGTAGCGGACGACGGCGTCCGTGTCGCCGTACTGGTTGTCCGTGGCGAGGAAGAAGACCGATCCGTCGTGCACACCCACGGGAGTCAGATTTCCGCTCAGCCGCGCGTCCCAGCGCACCGCTCCGGTGGCCGGGTCCACCGCGGTGACCCGGGTGGTCGAGGCGTCCCCGGAGAGGTTCATGGTGTAGGCCAGCGGGTCCCCGGCGAACGAGACGAACGTCGGCATCGGCTGCCCCGGCATCCGTCGGCTCCACTTGGAGTCACCCGTGGTGGCGTCCACCCCGGTGACCGTTCCGTCGAGAAGGGTCAGCAGGAGCATGTCCCCCGCGACCTGCAGGGCGTGATGTGCGGGCAGGTTCCGTCGCCAACGCACCTTGCCCGCGGCGGGATCGAGCGCCTCCAGGTGTCGTCCCTCGTCCACCATGGGCTGTACGAGACCGCCCCCGACGGCCGGTGCTCTGCTCGGGCTCGACTCGGCGACGGAGCGCTGCCACAGCAGGGTGCCGTCCGACGGATCCAGGGCGAAGACCGTACCGGGCCGCGCACAGACCAACTGACGGGTGCCGTAGGAGCACTGCACCGCACCCGTGCCCTTCGGAACCGGGTTCACCTCCCAGCCGGCGAACCCGGAAGCCGCGGCCGTGGGCTTGTCGCCGCTCTTCGCCGCGATGCCGCCACCGTCGCCGAGTCCCTGCACGCAGACGAGGACGCCGGCCAGGACGAGCACGGCCGCGACGGCGGCGAGGACGGCCTTTCCGGACGGACGCCTCCGCGGCGGTGACGCCGGCCTCTTCGGACCCGGCTCCGGCACATCACCCGTGCGCTGTGCCGGTATGAACGCCTGCGTGTCGTACGAGGCCGCGACCGACCGCAGCTCCCGCATCAACTCGTCCGGGGTGGGCCGGTCCTCGGGCTCCTTGGCGAGGCACCGCACGATGAGCGGCGCGAGATTCTGCGGTACGCCCGTCAGGTCCGGCTCGTCGTGCACGACCTGGTAGGCCACGACATACGGACTGTCGGAGTCGAACGGCCCGCGCCCGGTGGCCGCGTGCACCATCACCGATCCGAGCGCGAAGATGTCGGCGGCGGGACCCACCTCCCTGGGCCGCCGGAACTGCTCCGGCGCCATGAACGGCGGCGTCCCGATCAACTTGCCCGTCTCGGTGCGAAGTTCGCTGTCCTTTGGCCGAGAAATACCGAAGTCGATGACCTTGGGCCCGTCCTCGGCGAGCAGCACATTGCTCGGCTTGAGATCCCGGTGGACCACTCCGACCCGGTGGATGTCGCGCAGCGCCTCGGCGAGCCCGGCCATCAGCCGACGCAACTCGGAGGGCGCCATGGGCCCGTTCCGCTTCACCTCGTCCGAGAGAGTCGGCCCGGGGATGAACAGCGTGGCCATCCAGGGCCGTTCGGCATCGGGGTCGGCATCGACGACGGACGCGGTGAACGCCCCGCTCACCTTCCGCGCCGCGGCCACCTCCTGCCGGAAACGCCCCCTGAACTCCGGGTCCTTGGCGAACTCGGAATGGACGACCTTCACCGCGAGCTTCATCCCCGAGGCGCTGCGCGCGACATGCACGACGCCCATCCCGCCGGACCCCAGGCATGACTCCAGTTGATAGTGACCGGCGTACTCGGGAAGTTCCGCTTCCGCGCCCGCTCCGGTGTTGCCCTGTGGCGCCATGGAACCACCCCCGTGCTGATCGTCCGCGCGCGCGACGCACGGAGCCTAGTCGATGACTCGTACGGGACAGAGGCGGCTTGCTAGTCTCCGCGTGCGAGTTACGTACATGTGTTTCATGGCGTGATTCAGGGGAATCAACGGGACCCCATGGCAGTCATGGGGAGCAACGGGGGAGGATTTTCATGTCTGTTGACCACGTGGAAGAGACCGAGGGCCTCAAGGAGACCGAAGCCCTGACGGCTACGGCTACGGCTACGGCGTCGGTTCGCTACTACTCGATCGCGCCCGGAGTCCGTCTCAACGTCCGCAGCGGCCCCGGCACGAGCTACAGCGTCGTGCGGGTACTGCCCGAGGGCGCGAAGGTGCCGATCTACTGCCAGACGCCCGGCACCACGGTGACCGGCCCCTACGGCACCAGCAACATCTGGGACAACATCAGCAACAGCCAGTACATCTCCGACGCGTACGTACTGACCGGCAGCGACGGCTACGTCGCCGACCGCTGCTCCTGAGTCTCCCTGGGGGGATCCTCATGACATCCCTGAAACGCAGATCCGGCATGCTCCTGGCCCTCGCCGGCGCCTTCCTCATGGTGGGTGCCGCCCACGCCGAGGCGGCCATTCACTACTACGACGTCGCCCCGGATCTCCGACTGAACGTCCGCCGTGGACCCGGCACGCAGTACGGCATCGTCCGCGTCCTGCCCGAGGGCGCGAAGGTGGCGATCTACTGCCAGACGCCGGGCGAGACGGTGTCGGGCTACTACGGCACGTCGAACATCTGGGACAACATCGCCAATGGCGAGTTCGTCTCGGACACCAACGTCAATACCGGCCGCGACGGCTACGTGGCATCGCGCTGCGGCTGATCCCCGAAGGGAGCCCGCCCCCGTCCCGGAGCCATAATCGTCCCGTGAGCGACGAATCCGGCACCCAGGACATCCCCGCGGGCTCCCCAGAGGGCGGCCCCCGCCCCGAACCCCTCCGCCTCTTCGGCACGACCTGGGTGCACCACGACAACGGCTACGCCCTCCGCCGCGTCGGCGCAGCAGCAGGCTCACTCGCCGCCGCCGTCGCCTCCTGCCTGATCCTCCGCTTCGCCTACGAGGGCCTCCAGATCGCCGACACCGGCAGCTTCGTGACCGTCCTCGTCATCGCGATGTTCGCGATCTGCAGCGCGCTGGCCTTCCGCAACACCTGGGACGGCTTCGGCAACCGCCCCGACCCCGACCGCCAAGCCTCCCTCCGCGGCCTCCTGGCCATCGGGTTCGTCGGGTCCCTCCTCGCGTACTTCTTCCGCTCCCTCACGGAGGCGCCGGGCGAGAAACTGCACCGGCGGGAGTACGAGGCCGCACGCAGGGAGCACGAGCAGCGCGGTGCTCGTCGCACGGGCAACCCCTCGAAGAAGAAGCGCCGCCGCTGAGATCCGGACCGGGAGCGGGGCCGAGAGCCCGGCTGAGATCCGGGCCCAGAGCCGGGCGGAGATCCGCGCCGAGATCAGTCGGCAGTTCCAGCGCCCCGCGCCCCAGCCCCCCATCACCGCTGGACGGCTGGCCCACGCCGCGGAGCCGCCCATCCCGCAACTCCGGTCCCTCTCCTACCGGTTCTCTCACCGTAAACTCACCGCGCCCCGATCCGCGTCCGGCCACCATGGCCTCATGGCCGCTTCCTTCCACAGCACCCGAGCCCACTCCTTCAACGCCGCCGCAGCCCAGTACGCCGCCAACCGC
This sequence comes from Streptomyces sp. NPDC048523, assembly GCF_043199815.1. NCBI lineage: Bacteria > Bacillati > Actinomycetota > Actinomycetes > Kitasatosporales > Streptomycetaceae > Streptomyces > Streptomyces sp. NPDC048523. The sequence continues at coordinate 781,964 of NZ_JBICWQ010000005.1, forward strand.
CCCTCCTACCCGCCCGCCCTCTTCGACGCGATCGAGGAACTCGCCGGGCACCCTCTCACCGGCGCCCGGGTCGCCGACGTAGGAGCCGGCACCGGGATAGCGACCGCGCTGCTGCACGCCCGAGGCGCCCAGGTCGTCGCGGTCGAACCCGGAGACGGCATGGCCGAGCAGTTCCGTCGCACCCACCCCGGCATCCCGATCATCAGGGGCGACGGCAACGACCTCCCCCTCCTCACGGACTCCGCCGATCTCCTCACCTACGCCCAGTCCTGGCACTGGACCGACCCCGCCCGCGCGGTCCCGGAAGCCCGCCGCGTGCTGCGGCCGGGCGGTGCGCTGGCCCTGTGGTGGAACACCTACGCCCTCGACGTCCCCTGGATCGCCGGTCAGGTCGACCGGGTCGCCGAGCACTTCAAGGACTACGGTGCCCACCCGGCCGTCGAGGTGAACGGCAACGGAGCGCGGTCCGCCCTGGCCGACCCCAGCGGCCGCCTGGACTTCGCCCACCGAGTGGTCCGCTGGAGCCGCCGCGTGCCCGTCGACACCCACCTCGCCAACATCGGCAGCCACTCGCTGTTCCTGGTCGCCGGTGAGGAACACGCGAGCGCCTTCCTCACCGAGGAGCGCAGGATCCTGCTGGAACAGTTCCCCGACGGAACCGTCGAGGAGACCTACGACGTCGAGCTGCTGGTCGCCCTCAACACCTGACCCAGCACCGGGACCGCTTGACGGCCCGGACCCGCCCGAGGATTATTCATCGCATGATGAATAAAGAGCCCGGGCCATCCGCCGACCCCACGGACGAAGGGCCCGCCAGCCCCGCCACCCCCGCCGTCCACGCCGACGGCCTCACCGTCGTCCGAGGCCCCCGCACCGTCCTGCGCGACCTCGCCTTCGACGTCCCACGCGGCCAGATCACCGGCCTCCTCGGCCCCTCGGGCTGCGGCAAGTCCACCCTGATGCGCTCGATCGTCGGCACCCAGGCCAAGGTCACCGGCACCCTCGACGTCCTCGGCCGGCCCGCGGGCCACCCCGCCCTGCGCACCCGCATCGGCTACGTCACCCAGGCCCCCTCCGTCTACGACGACCTGACCGTCCGCCAGAACCTCGACTACTTCGCCGCGATCCTCGCCCCCGGCCGCGCCGCCGCCGACCGCCGCCAATCCGACGTCACCCGAGCCATCGACGACGTCGACCTCACCACCCACGCCGACTCCCTCGTCGGCAACCTCTCCGGCGGCCAGCGCAGCCGCGTCTCCCTCGCCGTCGCTCTGCTCGGCACCCCCGAACTCCTCGTCCTCGACGAACCCACCGTCGGTCTCGACCCCGTCCTGCGCCGCGACCTGTGGAACCTCTTCCACGACATCGCCGCCCGCCGCGGCGCCACCCTCCTCATCTCCTCCCACGTCATGGACGAGGCCGAGCGCTGCCACCGCCTCCTCCTGATGCGCGAGGGCCGGATCCTCGCCGACGACACCCCCGAAGCCCTCCGCACGCGCACCCACTCCGACACGGTCGAGGAGGCCTTCCTCCACCTGGTCGACCAGGCCGTCGAGGCAAGCCGCACCAAGGAGCACACGCGATGACCACGACCACCCCGACCGGTCTCGCGCCAGCCCCCACCAGCGCCCTGAGCCTGTCCCGCACCACCGCCACCGCGGCCCGGGTCCTGCGCCAGCTCCGCCACGACCCCCGCACCATCGCGATGATGATCCTGATCCCGTGCCTGATGCTGCTCCTGCTGCGCTACGTCTTCGACGGCAGCCCGCGCACCTTCGACAGCATCGGCGCCTCCCTCCTCGGGATCTTCCCGCTGATCACGATGTTCCTGGTCACCTCCATCGCCACCCTGCGCGAACGCACCTCCGGCACCCTCGAACGCCTCCTCGCCATGCCGCTCGGCAAAGGCGACCTCATCGCCGGCTACGCCCTCGCCTTCGGCGCTCTCGCGATCATCCAGTCCACCCTCGCGACCGGCCTGGCCGTCTGGTTCCTCGGTCTCGACGTCATCGGCAGCCCCTGGCTCCTGCTGCTGGTCGCCCTGCTCGACGCTCTGCTCGGCACCGCCCTCGGCCTGTTCGTCTCCGCCTTCGCGGCCTCCGAATTCCAGGCCGTCCAGTTCATGCCGGCCGTGATCTTCCCCCAACTCCTCCTCTGCGGCCTCTTCACCCCGCGCGACGACATGCACCCCGTCCTGGAGACCCTCTCCGACGTCCTGCCCATGTCCTACGCCGTCGACGGCATGAACGAGGTCCTCAGGCACACGGACATGACAGCGACCTTCGTCCGCGACGCACTGATCGTGGCGGGCTGCGCACTGCTGGTCCTGGGACTGGGAGCGGCGACACTGAGGCGCAGGACCGAATAGGACCGCACCACAAGGGGCAGCCGCCCCTCCCACACAGAGCAGCAACCCCCGGACCCATGTCCCGCCCACCGGACACCCACCCTGCCCGCCGCACCCCGGTGCCAGACTGAACCGCATGAGCCAGAAAGTCGCAGTCCTCGGCACCGGCAAGATCGGCGAAGCCCTGCTCAGCGGAATGATCCGCGCCGGCTGGGCCCCGGCCGACCTCCTGGTCACCGCCCGCCGCCCCGAGCGAGCCGAAGAACTCCGCAATCGCTACGGAGTCGCCCCGGTCACCAACCCGGAAGCCGCGAAGACCGCCGACACCCTGATCCTCACGGTCAAACCGCAGGACATGGGCACCCTCCTCGACGAACTCGCCCCGCACGTCCCGGCCGACCGCCTGGTCATCAGCGGCGCCGCCGGCATCCCCACCTCCTTCTTCGAGGAGCGCCTCGCCACCGGCACCCCCGTCGTCCGCGTCATGACCAACACTCCCGCCCTGGTCGACGAGGCCATGTCCGTCATCTCCGCCGGCACCCACGCCACCGCAGACCACCTCGCCCACACCGAGGAGATCTTCGGCGCCGTCGGCAAGACGCTCCGCGTCCCCGAGTCCCAGCAGGACGCCTGCACCGCCCTCTCCGGCTCCGGACCGGCCTACTTCTTCTACCTGGTCGAAGCCATGACCGACGCCGGCATCCTGCTCGGCCTGCCCCGCGACAAGGCCCACGACCTGATCGTCCAGTCCGCGATCGGCGCCGCCACGATGCTCCGCGACAGCGGCGAACACCCGGTGAAGCTCCGCGAGAACGTCACTTCCCCCGCGGGCACCACCATCAACGCCATCCGCGAACTCGAGAACCACGGCGTACGCGCCGCCCTCATCGCCGCCCTCGAAGCCGCCCGCGACCGCAGCCGCGCCCTGGCCTCCGGCAAGAAGGACTGACCCCCCACCGGGGGCGGCCACCCCGCAGCGGCCACCACGTCCTTCGTGGCCACCACGCGAACGAAGCCGCCCCCGTGCCTACCGAGCAGCGTTCAGCACGACACCCCCATCGAGCGCGCCGGTATCCACAGCAGCCGTATCCGAAGCCGAAGCGGCCGGAAGCAGCCCGATCGCGCGATAAGCGGCATCCACGGTCGGCCGGGCCATCGCCCGAGCCCTCTCCGCGCCATCCCGCAGCACCCCCTCCACATAGCCAGGATCCGCGCACAACTCCTTGTGCCTCTCCTGCACGGGCCTCAAGACCTCGACCACGGCCTCGGCGGTGTCCTTCTTCAAGGCGCCGTACGACTCATATACACCGCTCAGCTCCGATGGGTTCCCACCCGTGCAGGACGCGAGGATCTCCAACAGATTCGCCGGCCCCGGCCGGGCCTCCCGGTCGTACACGACGTCCCGCCCGCTGTCGGTCACGGCCCGCATGACCTTCTTCCGCACGGCGTCCGGTTCGTCGAGCAGATAGACGATCCCCGGCCCCGAGTCGTCGGACTTCCCCATCTTCGACGTCGGCTCCTGGAGGTTCATGACCCGCGCACCCACCTTCGGCACGGTGGCCCGGGGCACCACGAACGTGTAGCCGTACCGCTGGTTGAACCGCACCGCCAGATCGCGCGTCAGCTCCACGTGCTGCGCCTGGTCGTCCCCGACCGGCACCTCGTCGGCCCCGTACGCCAGGATGTCCGCGGCCATCAGCACCGGATACGTGAGCAGCGAGAGCCGCACACTCCCGCCCCGCGCCCGCTCCCGAGCCGCCTTCTCCTTGTACTGGATCATGCGCCGCATCTCACCGTCCGTGGCCACACACTCCAGTACGTACGACAGCCGCGCGTGCTCGTCCACATGACTCTGCACGAACACGGTGCACGCCTCGGGGTCCAGCCCCGACGCCAGCAACAGCGTCGCCGCCTGCCGACTCAGCCGACGCACCCGCGCCGGATCGTGGTCGACGGTCAGGGCATGCAGGTCGACGATGCAGAACAGCGATTCCGCCCGGTGCTGGTCGACCGTGGCCCACTGCCGCATGGCTCCCAGATAGTTCCCCAGCGTCAGATGCCCCGTCGGCTTGACCCCGCTGAAGACCCGCGTCATCTCTCCACCTCCTGGTCGAGACCGCCGCTCCTGGCGGCCGACCCTCAGGAGTCCTGGAGGGAGATACGCGAACGGCCGCCGAGGCGGCGGCCGTTGAGTGCATACGTGCTCACGGCCGCCGTCAGGCGGCCCACCACTGCTGGGTGCACGTACGCGTTGTCATGCCTGCCAGCGTACGCCGCAGAGGAGCCGTCCGGACCTGAGTTGACACTCCCCAGCCCCGTACGTAGTGTTCTCCGAGTTGTCCGACGTGAGCGCCGACCCCGGTCGGTCCCCGGACAGCCATTCCGCAGGTACCAGCCAACAAACGACGACAGTCGATCTGTCTGCCGTCGCTGTATTGGCGTGCGTATTCGCGAAATGAGGAATCCACGTTCGAAAGGACGGTGGCCCCCGATTAGCTCGGGAGCCGGGAATCCGCTAAAGTCTCACTCGTCGGAACGGCCCAACAGCCGAGAAGACAAGCCCCCTGACTGGGAATCAGGCCCGAAAGGATCTGATAGAGTCGGAACCGCCGGAAAGGGAAACGCGAGAGCGGGAACCTGGAAAGC
>NZ_JBICWQ010000006.1:0-616231 GCF_043199815.1 Streptomyces sp. NPDC048523
CTTCGGTCTTGCGTTTCCGACTCTATCAGACCGTTTCCGGTTCCGATTTCCTCGGTGCTTTCCAGGTTCCCGCTCTCGCGTTTCCCTTTCCGGCGCTCCCAACATTATCAGAAGTTTCGGGCCGGACTGACCGGCCATCTGTTTCCGATTTATCGGGAAGTAGCTTCTTTGAAATCAGGATTTCCAGAAGCAGACAGACACTCACCGCTGCCGAGCGGGATGAACCCGGCTCCAGGCAACTGTTCGAATCTACCTCCCCACAGCGTCCGTGTCAACGGCTCCTGTGGGGCGAAGGAGACAGTAGCAGCTCGGTACGGTCCCCCGCACATCAAGCAGCAGTAGGGACGGTGGCGCTGCGTTCGGTTGCCTCGACGTCGCCCGTGTCACCCGCACGCGCCGCCCGGCCGCCCAGGACAAAGACGTAGGCGAGGAAGGTCAGCTCCGCGACGATCCCGATGGCTATGCGGGCCCAGGTGGGCAGACCCGAGGGCGTGACGAAGCCTTCTATGGCGCCCGAGATGAACAGGACCAGGGCGAGGCCTATCGCCATGCCCACAGCGGCTCGGCCCTCCTCTGCCAGGGCGGTCCGTCGGGAGCGGGGGCCCGGATCGATCAAGGTCCAGCCGAGACGCAGACCTGTGCCGGCGGCGACGAACACCGCGGTGAGTTCGAGGAGTCCGTGCGGAAGTACGAGGCCGAGAAAGGTGTCGAGGCGGCCGGCCGAGGACATCAGGCCGACGCCCACACCGAGGTTGAGCATGTTCTGGAACAGGATCCAGAGCACCGGGAGGCCCAGGAAGATGCCCAGGACCAGACATGTTGCAGCGGCCTGTGCGTTGTTCGTCCAGACCTGAGCGGCGAAGGACGCGGCGGGATGGCTGGAGTAGTACGTCTCGTACTGGCCGCCGGGGCGGGTGAGCTCGCGTAGTTCGCTGGGGGCCGCGATGGAGGACTGCACCTCTGGATGGGTGCCGATCCACCAGCCGAGGAGGGCTGCGACGACCGTGGACAGCAGCGCAGTGGGCACCCACCAGTGTCGCGATCGGTAGACCGCGGCGGGGAAGCCGTATGCCAGGAAGCGGGTGACATCGCGCCAAGAGGCGCGGCGGGTTCCTGTGACGGCACTACGCGCGCGTGCCACGAGTTGGCTGAGTCGGCCGGTGAGCTGGGGGTCGGGGGCGCTGGACTGGATCAGGGAGAGGTGAGTGGCGGTGCGCTGGTAGAGGGCGACGAGTTCGTCCGTCTCGACGCCGTTGAGGCGGCGCTGGCGCCGGAGCAGGGCGTCGAGGCGGTCCCACTCGGCTCGGTGGGCGGTGACGAAGACGTCGAGGTCCATCGGTTTGCCTGCTCCTCGGCTGATCGTCGGCGGTCCGTCGTGGATGTCAGCTTGTCGTACTGCGGCGCGATGCGCCCTCAGCTTGGCAGACTGGTCGTTCACGAGGCAGGTCAGGGAAGGACGGCGGGCGTGAGTGAGCTGGTGACGGGCGAGGCGGTGGCGCTTGAATTGCGCCCCGCGAGGCTGCCCAGCAGGGCGTTGGCCGTGCTGATTGATCTGATCGTGGCCGTGGTCGTGTACATCGCCGTGACTGTCGCGGTGGTGGCCGCTTCCGCGTCTTTGGACGACGCGGCCCAGGTGGCGCTGTCCATCGCCGCGTTCCTGCTCGTCCTGGTGGGTGGGCCGATCGCGGTCGAGACGCTCAGCCATGGTCGGTCGTTGGGGAAGCTCGCTGTGGGGCTCCGTGTGGTGCGGGACGACGGCGGGCCCATCCGGTTCCGGCATGCGCTGGTGCGGGGTGCGATCGGTGTGGTCGAGATTCTGATGACGTTCGGAGTCGTGGCCTGTATCGCCTCGCTTGTCTCGGCGCGTGGGCGTCGGCTCGGTGATGTGTTCGCCGGGACGCTGGTCGTGCGGGAGCGGATTCCCGTGGCACCGAGCGGATTCGTGCCGCCGCCTCCGCCCTGGCTGGCCGGCCGGTTCTCCCCACTCGATCTGTCGGCGGTTCCCGATGGCCTGTGGCTTGCCATCCGTCAGTACCTGACGCGGATGCACCAACTCGATCCCCAGGTCGGCTGGGCCATGGCGGAGCGGCTGGCGTCCGATCTCGCGGCGCGTACGGGGGCTCCGGTGCCGCGGGACGTACCGCCGGGCGCGTATCTGGCGGCGGTGGTGCAGGAGCGGCAGGCCCGCGAGTCCCGGCGGGCGTTCGGCGGCGTTGCGGCGGGGGCCGGGGCGTCTCCTGGCGTGGTGCCCGGGCCTGCGTTCGGGATGCAGGCCGGCTACCCCTACCCCGGGGCGCGGCCCGCGGATCCGTCCTCTCCTCAGCCGCCTGTCTCGTACGGCGTCGAGGCGACTCCGGTCATGGAACGTCCTGGGGTCCAGGTCGAGGAGTCCTCCGACGGACCCCCGCCCGCGGTGCCGTCGGAGGGCAGGCCCGCCTCCGGGTTCGTCCCGCCGGCGTGATCCTGCCGGTGCTCGCGGCCCCACAGATGCCGGAGGGGGCATCCGCTGAGGTCGGTTCAGTCGAGCGGTGTTTCGGGGAACGTCGACGGCGGTGACTCGAGGTCCTCCAGCTCGATTCCGGGGGCTGCGAGGACCACGTCCCCGGCGATGTGCACGGTGTGCTGCTCGCCCGTGTCCAGCGCTGTGACCTGGTATTCCTCCACGGTCAGCGGGCCGTTGTCAGTGGCGTGTGCTTCTCTTTTCAGCAAGGTCCAGGACTGGTCCACGGTGCGCGGGGCGAGGACGGGTTCCGTGAAGGCCACGAGGCGTACGCGAGTTGCTGATGCGGAGGGGGTGAGGCGCAGGAGACGGGTGGTGGCGACAAGGAACGCGGGGGATGTGCCGGTGAAGGCGTGGGCGGGGACATTGCCTTCCGTGGCGTGGGTCCCGGTGGGGTCCGTGCGGACCCAGGTGACGCCGTCGAGCGCGGCACCGCGCACCTGCCAGCTCCCGGCGTGCAGTTCGAGACGGATGGGGCGGCCGAGCTCGTCGAGGGTGAGGTCGACCGAGCCGCTGTGACCTCCCGCGGGGGTGGTCAGTTGAGAGACGTAGCGCCAGCCGGACGGGCCGGGGGCGCATTGGAAGTGTTCTTCCGCGAGGGGGGTGTGATCGTGCGGATCGTGGAGCGAATAACGGCCGCGGGGCATGGGTGTCCTGGGTTCTGACGGGCTGTCCGGCCTGACGGTCACACGGCGAGGAAGCAGGGCCGAAGAAGGGTCCACAAGGCCAAAGGGGCAGGCCCCCGACACGGGGGTGCGGGGGCCTGCCTCGGAGGTACTACTGCTGTGCCGTACGGCTCAGTAGCGGTAGTGGTCCGACTTGTACGGGCCGTCGACCTCGACACCGATGTACGCCGCCTGCTCCGGGCGCAGCCGGGTCAGCTTCACGCCGAGCGCGTCCAGGTGGAGGCGGGCGACCTTCTCGTCGAGGTGCTTGGGCAGCACGTAGACGTCGGTCGGGTACTCGTCGGGCTTGGTGAACAGCTCGATCTGGGCCAGGGTCTGGTCCGCGAAGGAGTTGGACATCACGAACGACGGGTGGCCGGTGGCGTTGCCCAGGTTCAGCAGGCGGCCCTCGGACAGCACGATGAGCACCTTGCCGTCGGGGAACTTCCAGGTGTGGACCTGCGGCTTGACCTCGTCCTTGACGATGCCGGGGATCTTGGCGAGACCGGCCATGTCGATCTCGTTGTCGAAGTGACCGATGTTCCCGACGATCGCCTGGTGCTTCATCCTGGCCATGTCCGAGGCCATGATGATGTCCTTGTTGCCGGTCGTGGTGATAAAGATGTCGGCCGTCTCGACGACCTCGTCCAGCGTCGTGACCTGGTAGCCGTCCATCGCCGCCTGCAGCGCGCAGATCGGGTCGATCTCCGTGACGATGACGCGGGCGCCCTGGCCGCGCAGCGACTCCGCGCAGCCCTTGCCCACATCGCCATAGCCCAGGACGACCGCGGTCTTGCCGCCGATCAGGACGTCGGTGGCACGGTTGATGCCGTCGATCAGGGAGTGCCGGCAGCCGTACTTGTTGTCGAACTTCGACTTGGTCACGGCGTCGTTCACGTTGATCGCCGGGAACAGGAGAACCCCGTCGCGCTGCATCTCGTACAGGCGGTGCACGCCGGTCGTGGTCTCCTCGGTCACGCCGCGGATCTCGGAGGCCAGCTGGGTCCACTTCTGCGAGCCGTCGGTGATGGTGCGGTGCAGGAGTTCGAGGACGCAGCGGTGCTCGTCGGACTCGGCGGTGTCGACGGAGGGGACCTTGCCGGCCTTCTCGTACTCGACGCCCTGGTGGACGAGGAGGGTGGCGTCACCGCCGTCGTCCAGGATCATGTTCGGGCCGCCGGTGGGGGTGTTCGGCCAGGTCAGCGCCTGCTCCGTGCACCACCAGTACTCCTCCAGAGTCTCGCCCTTCCAGGCGAAGACCGGGACACCCTGGGGGTTGTCCACGGTGCCGTTCGGGCCGACGGCGATGGCGGCGGCCGCGTGGTCCTGGGTGGAGAAGATGTTGCAGGACGCCCAGCGGACCTCGGCACCCAGGGCGACGAGCGTCTCGATGAGGACGGCGGTCTGCACGGTCATGTGCAGGGAGCCGGTGACGCGGGCGCCGGCGAGCGGCTGCGTCTCGGCGTACTCCTTGCGGATCGACATCAGGCCGGGCATCTCGTGCTCGGCGAGGGTGATCTCCTTGCGGCCGAACTCGGCCAGGGAGAGGTCGGCGACCTTGAAGTCCTGTCGGTTGTCGACAGTCGTCATGTGGTGCTGCTCCTCGGGTTTGGGGCGCGGAAGTACTGCTCGTCTGCGCGGCGGCGGACACAGGGGTGCCCGAAGAGGACACAGGCATGCCCGGTGCGCGCAGCGCAGTCCGTCGGAGGCCCTCTCTCCCTCGGCCGGTCCGCGTGCGGACCGCCCGACCGCCATCAGCAGCGACGTCTGGCTCCGTCCCAAGCTACACCGGTCGGCCGGGGCACCCCAGTCCGCCTCCGAATACATCAGGCCGATCACGAGCCGTGGTCCGGGACGCGGGCCGGGTGTCGTCAGCCGTCCTGACAGGGTGCCGTGACGGCGGTGACAGCCGGCGTACGAACTGGGAAACGGGCGGCAACGTGCGGTAACCGACCAGGTCATCCGGGAACTTTTGCTCCTTGGGCGGCCTGGGCAGGTGAGGGGAGATGTGAAGCGATCGGCACAGCTGATCGATCTTGCGGGGCGTCCGGGGCGGCGTTTCCGTGTGGCAAAGGCGTGAGGAGATCGACGTGACCAATCCGGACGGACCTCCCCCCACGGGCGGCGGCAGAGAGCAACAGCGGGTGAAGCTGCTGGCGGTGACCGCGTGCCCGACCGGCATCGCGCACACGTACATGGCCGCGGAGAAGCTCGCGCAGGCCGCCGCGAGCCGTGGCATCGACATGAAGGTGGAGACGCAGGGATCGATCGGGGCTGAAAACGTCCTGGATGACAACGATGTCAGCACCGCGGACGGGATCATCGTCGCCGCGGACAAGGACGTGGACCTGAGCCGTTTCGTGGGCAAGCGGGTTCTGACCGTGGGAGTGGCGGAGGGGATTCACCAACCTGAGCGGTTGATCGAGCGGGTGCGGTCGGCGCCGGTGCACACGTCGGGCGAGGCCCCGGCCGCGTCCGTCTCGGGCGGCGGCAAGGAGCGGAGCGTCGGCTACAAGGCGCTGATGAACGGGGTCAGCTACATGATTCCGTTCGTGGTGGTCGGCGGTCTGCTGATCGCGATCTCGCTCTCGCTCGGCGGGCACACCGACCCGTCCGGCGGTCTGGTCATCCCGAAGGACTCCTTCTGGATGGACGTCAACAACATCGGCGTCATCGGCTTCACGCTGATGGTGCCGATCCTTTCCGGATACATCGCCTATGCCATCGGGGACCGCCCGGCCCTCGCCCCCGGCATGATCGGCGGCTGGATCGCGAACACGGGGTCGCTGTACGACTCGAAGGCGGGCGCCGGGTTCATCGGGGCGATCGTGACCGGGTTCCTCGCCGGGTATCTCGTGCTGTGGATCAAGAAGGTCAGGGTCCCGAAGTTCGTGCAGCCGATCATGCCGATCATCGTGATCCCGATCGTGGCGACCACGGCGCTCGGGTTGTTCTTCATCTACGTCATCGGGCAGCCGATCTCCTGGGTGTTCGAGCACCTCACCGACTGGCTCGGCGGGATGACCGGCACCAGCGCGATCCTGCTGGGGGCGGTTCTGGGGCTCATGATCGCGTTCGACATGGGCGGCCCGGTCAACAAGACGGCGTTCCTGTTCGGCACGGGGCTGATCGCGACCGGCAACCAGACGGTCATGGGCATGTGCGCGGCCGCGATCCCCGTCATGCCGCTGGGACAGGGCCTGGCCACGCTGATACGAAAGCGGCTCTACACCGAGCAGGAGCGGGAGACGGGGCTGGCCGCGTTGTTCATGGGCTGCTTCGGCATCTCCGAGGGTGCGATCCCGTTCGCGGCGGCGCGCCCCGCGCAGGTCATCCCGGCCAACATGCTCGGTGGCGCGGTGGCCGGCGCGATCGCCGGTGTCGCCGGGGTCGAGGACGCGGTGCCGCACGGCGGGCCGATCGTGGCAGTGCTGGGTGCGGTGAGCGGGGTACCGGTGTTCTTCATGGCCGTGCTGATCGGCACGGTGGCCACCGCGCTGACGACGGTCATGCTGGTCGACATCGGTGAGCGGCGGCGCAAGAACGCGGCGCCGGTGGCCGGGCCGCGTGTGACCGGACCGGGCGTGGGCGAACCGCTCGAGCCCGAGCTGGTCGGGGTGGGCGCCGGTGCGGCGGCCGGAGGGGCCGCCGGAGCCGTGGTGGCACAGCGAATCGTCACGCCGCTGAGCACGCCCACGCCTGTCACGGAGACGACACCGGCCGAGTCTCCGAAAGCCGCGGAACCCGACGCCAGTGCCGAGGTCGGTGCGGATGCGGATGTTGATGCTGAAGTCGACGTCGATGTGGCCGCCAGGACAGGCGGCGCCGGGGCCGAAGCCAGCAGTGTCCACGCGGCAGCTGCCGACGGAGCCGTCGCGGCGGAGGCCCCTCGCGAGGTCCTCTCCGGCTATCTCACCGACCAGGCCGTGAAGGTCGGCCTCGATGCCCGGGACAAGGCGGCGGCCGTACGGGAGATGGCGGAGTTGCTCGCACGGACCGGCAAGGTGGTGGACGTGGACGAGCTGATCGCCACCGCCTTGCGGCGGGAGGAGCAGGGAACCACCGGACTCGGGGAGGAGATAGCGATCCCGCATGCCAAGACGGACGCCGTGACCGCGCCCGTCGTCGGGTTCGCACGGTCCGCCGAAGGCATCGAGTGGGGCTCGCTGGACGGTACGAAGGCCAGGCTGGTCTTCATGATCTCCGTGCCGGAGGCGGCCGCGGGCGACGAACACCTGCGCATCCTGGCCCTGTTGTCGCGCAGGCTGATGGACACCGGATTCCGGGAGCGGCTTCTCACGGCGCCGGACAAGAGGGCTGTGCTGGACGTGCTGAGCGAGATCAGGTGAGCGAAGGGCCCGCGCACCCGTTTGCGGGAACGCGGGCCCGTACGGCCGCTGCGGACCGGTGATCAGTGCTCGGCGGGGTGCTGTGCCGGTCCCCCCGGGGTCGCCTCGCGGTCGGGGCCCTTGAGGGCCTCGGCCTCGCTGTAGATGTCCGGTTCGAGGTAGATGACACGGGCGATCGGGACGGCCTCGCGGATGCGGGACTCGGCCGCGTTGATCGCGGAGGCGACTTCGCCGGCCGTGTCGTCGTGCTGGACGGCGATCTTGGCGGCGACCAGCAGTTCCTCGGGGCCGAGGTGGAGCGTGCGCATGTGGATGATGCCGGTGACGGTGTGGCCGTCGACGATCGCGGCCTCGATCTTCTGGACCGCCTCGACGCCGGCGGCCTCGCCGAGCAGCAGGGACTTGGTCTCCGCCGCCAGGACCAGGGCGATCAGGATGAGCAGGATGCCGATGCAGAGGGTGCCGATGCCGTCCCAGATGCCGTCGCCGGTGAGCAGGGCCAGGCCGACGCCGCCGAGGGCGAGGACCAGGCCGACGAGTGCGCCGAAGTCCTCCAGGAGCACGACCGGGAGCTCGGGCGCCTTGGCGCGGCGCACGAACTCCTTCCAGGAGAGGTCGCCGCGCAGCGGGTTGGACTCCTTGATGGCCGTCCGGAAGGAGAAGCCCTCGGCAATGATCGCGAAGACGAGGACACCGACCGGCCAGTACCAGTGCTCGATCTCGTGCGGGTGCTTGATCTTCTCGTAGCCCTCGTAGACGGCGAACATGCCGCCGACCGAGAAGAGGACGATGGAGACCAGGAAGGCGTAGATGTAGCGCTCGCGGCCGTAGCCGAAGGGGTGTTGCGGGGTGGCCTCGCGCTGGGCCTTCTTGCCGCCGACGAGCAGCAGGAACTGGTTTCCGGAGTCGGCGAGCGAGTGCACGCCCTCGGCGAGCATCGAGGACGAGCCGCTGAACGCGAACGCCACGAACTTCGATGCCGCGATCGCGAGGTTGGCGCCGAGTGCCGCCACGATCGCCCTGGTTCCGCCTGACGCGCTCATCTGGTCGCGTTGTCCCTTCGCCTCAAGTGCCTCTACGCCGTCCAGGCTCTTTGCCCGTCCTTTGCCGGAGGGCCATTCTTGCAGCCCCGCCGGCACGGACGTCTCAGCCGTCCACAGGGCCGGTCATACGATCACACGTCTCAGTGGTCCATGTCGGTCACACGATCACGGTCGCCCGGAAGACCGTGCCCGCGCCCGACACCTCGGCCTTCTCGCCCGCCGGTACGAACACCGACTGGCCGGGGCTCAGTTCGTCTGCCCCGACTCGCACGGAACCTGCCGTGCAGAGCACAATCTGCGGGGTCGGACGGGTCAGGTCGTGCGGGGCGACGCCCTCGGGAAGGACATACCGGGACAGTCGGAACTCGTCGATGGGGGTCTCGTAGACCTCCTCGCCGTCGGGGGACGCCTCGGGGCGCAGTACGCCCGGGTCGGCGGCCTCGAAGCGGACGATGCGCAGGAGCTCGGGGACGTCGACGTGCTTGGGGGTCAGGCCGCAGCGCAGGACGTTGTCGGAGTTGGCCATGATCTCGACGCCGAGGCCGCTGAGGTAGGCGTGCGGGATGCCGGCGCCGAGGAACAGGGCCTCGCCGGGCTGGAGCCGGACGTGGTGGAGGAGCATCGCGGCGATGACGCCCGGGTCACCCGGGTAATGGTGGGCGATGGCGGCGTAGGGGGCGTGGTCGCCGCCGAGGCGGGCGCAGGCGGCCGCGGCCTCGGTGACCGTGTGGGCCATCTCCTCGCGGTCGGCGGTCAGGACGGCCGTCAGGACCTCGCGCAGGGCCGCCTCCTCGGGGCGGGCGTGCAGGAGGTCGACGTACGGCTTGAGGGAGTCGACACCGAGCGCGTCGAGCAGCTCGGCCGCGCGCGCGGGTTCACGGAAGCCGCACAGGCCGTCGAACTCCGTGAGCGCGCAGATCAGTTCGGGCTTGTGGTTGGCGTCCTTGTAGTTGCGGTGGCCCGCGTCCACGGGGATGCCGCGGCGCTCCTCGTCGTCGTAACCCTCCTTCGCCTGGGCGAGGTCGGGGTGCACCTGGAGGGAGAGCGGGGCGCCCGCGGCGAGGATCTTGAGCAGGAAGGGCAGGCGGGGGCCGAACTTGGCGACCGCCTCGGCGCCGAGCTCCTTCTCCGGGTCCGCGTCGATGACCTCGGCGAGGGTGCCCCGGCCGGTGCGTGAGGGGGCTCCCGGGTGGGCGCCCATCCACATCTCCGCCTGCGGTTCACCGGTCGGCCGGATGCCGAGGAGTTCGGGGATGGCGGTGGTGGATCCCCAGGCGTAGGGGCGGACGGTGTTCTCGAGGCGGTCCATCAGGCTCTTTCTCCACGTACGGCTTTCAGGGCGTCCCGTAAACGTCAGGCCCCCGAGGCGAGCGCCAGGTAAACGGCGGCGAAATCCGTGACGGCGATCAGTTCCGCGAGGGTCTCGATCTCGCCCCCGGGCTCCGGTTCCAGCTCGCTGATCGGCGTGTCGTGGCTCAGGGCCAGGTCACGGGCGGCCGGGGCGGCGCTGAGTCCGCCGATCGGACGGTCGCGAAGGAGCACCACGCGTGCGCGTAGCGCGGGGGACTCCTCGACACGGTCGCGGAAGAAGTCGTCGGGGTCGGCGCTGGCGGCCAGCGGTCCGGCGAGCAGCGTGCTGTGCGCGGCGAGGGCTTCGGGCAGTTCGCAGACCACGGACGGGCGGCCGGAGAGCTCGGCGAGGGCCGCGGCGAAACGACGGCCCGCCGGGCCTGCGGAGGTGCCCTCGGTCCAGATCACCGGGAGCGCGTCGGCGAGTTCGGAGGCGAGGGTCTTGGCCGGGTTGCTGTAGGTCGCGATGGCGGGGCCGCAGCGCTCGGCGATGTGGTCGAGGCGACCGGCGATCTTCTCGAGGGTGTCGGGCGGGGCGGTGAGCAGGCCGGTGCGGTCGAGGATCGCGAGGAGCGGGGTGAGCAGGGCCCACAGGACGCCGGGGGCGGATGCGGTGAGGGACGTGTCCTGCTCGTACGGGGCGGTCGCCATGGGCACGAACAGGCCGTGGGCGCCCTCGACCGCCTCGAAGAGCGGGGTGCGGGCGGGGGCCACGGCGACAACCGTGCAACCGCGGCGGTAGGCCTGGTCGGCGAGCAGGGACAGGCCCGGCTCAGTGCCGTCGGGGGTCGCGATCAGAAGCAGGTCGACCGAGCCCGCCCAGCCCGGGAGTTCCCAGCGCAGGGCGCCCGCGGCGGGGGCGACGCCGGTGGGGGCGAGGCGGGTGACGGGGCTGCCGGCGCCGGCGAGCGTGCCGAGGAGGTCGGCGACGTGGGTGGCGGCGGCGCCGGGGCCCGCGATGAGGATCGCGCGCGGGCGGCCGTCGGGCTTGAGGTCGTTCACCCCGGCCTCGACGGCGAGCCGGGCCGCTGTGCGGACGCGGGCGCCGGCCTCCGCGGCGCCGCGGAGCAGGCCTCGGCGGTCGGCCTCCGAGAGGGCCTCGGGGGTGTCCAGCAGCGATTCGTCGAGCATGGGCGGCAGCCTCCGATCGCCGGGTCTCCGGGACGCCGGCTTGTCGCTTCACCGGGTGTCGTCGGTCGCGCGGGTCCGGGACACCGGGGTCGCTGTGGGTCGCTGTGTCGTTGTCGCTCACGGCAGCGGGGAGCTGTCCCGCCTACGGCGACAGCGGGGCGTTACGCGGGGCGGCGGGCCTCGTCGACGAGGAGAACGGGGATGCCGTCGCGGACGGGGTACGCCAGGCCGCAGTCCCGGCCGGTGCAGATCAGCTCGCTGTCCTGGTCCTTGAGGGGGGCGTGACAGGCCGGGCAGGCGAGGATCTCCAGGAGGCCGGCTTCGAGCGGCATGGGGGTTCCCTTCGGGGCGATACGGCTGCTTGTGCGGATGTGCCTGGTCAGGGTACCGCCGGGGAGAGTTGGGCGCGGGGGTTGGGGCGAGGTCGCCGGTTGGGGTCCCGTCGCGGGTTCGCCCCGCGCGGGGGCTGCGCCGCGTGGACAGCGACTGGGGCGAGGGGACGTGTCCCGTGGACTGGCTGGACTGGCTCGGATCTGCGACCGCCCGGGCCCACCGGGCTCCGCTCCAGCCCCCTCCCGGGCCCCGCCCCGCGACGGGTGCGCGAAATGGCCACAGATCTGCGGCCACTGGGGCCCTGGCTCCGCCCCTGCACCTCCGCCGGGGCCGGTCCCCGGCCTCGCGGGGATCCGCCTCAAATCCGACCAGGCCCCGCCACCCGGCCCCGTCGGCCATCGAGGTGCGCCCCGCACTCACGGGCCGGACGAACTGCGATGCTCGGGCCGACCGCCTTGTGCGCAGCAACCCTGCGGGGTCCGGGATGGGGCATGCGTGCCGGCGCCTCCCACCCAGCACCGGCCGGCGGTTCGCCCCACGAACACGCCTCGGTCCGGGAGTTCCGTCAGGCCCTGATGACCGCCAGTACCTCGTCCCTGACCTTCGTCATCGTCGCCTCGTCCCTGGCCTCGGCGTTCAGGCGCAGGAGGGGTTCGGTGTTGGAGGGGCGGACGTTGAACCACCAGTCGGGGGTGGTGATCGTGAGGCCGTCCAGTTCGTCGAGCTGCACGCCCTCCTGGCCCTCGTAGGCCGTCTTTATGGCCTCCAAGCGGCCTGCCTGGTCGGCGACCGTGGAGTTGATCTCGCCGGAGCCGACGTAGCGGTCGTACTGGGCCACCAGGGACGACAGCGGGCCCTCCTGGCCCCCCAGCGCGGCCAGGACGTGCAGGGCCGCCAGCATGCCCGTGTCGGCGTTCCAGAAGTCCTTGAAGTAGTAGTGCGCGGAGTGCTCGCCGCCGAAGATGGCGCCGGTCCTCGCCATCTCGGCCTTGATGAAGGAGTGGCCCACGCGTGTGCGTACCGGTGTGCCGCCGTTCTCCTCGACGACCTCCGGGACCGACCAGGACGTGATCAGGTTGTGGATGACCGTGCCCTTGCCGCCGTGCCTGGCGAGCTCCCGGGAGGCCACGAGGGCGGTGACGGCGGACGGGGAGACCGGGTCGCCGTGCTCGTCGACGACGAAGCAGCGGTCGGCGTCGCCGTCGAAGGCGATGCCGAGGTCGGCGCCCTCCTCGCGGACGCGCTTCTGGAGGTCGACGATGTTGGCCGGGTCGAGGGGGTTGGCCTCGTGGTTCGGGAAGGTGCCGTCCAGCTCGAAGTACATCGGGACGGTGTCCAGGGGTAGTCCGGCGAAGACGGTCGGGACGGTGTGGCCGCCCATGCCGTTGCCCGCGTCGACGACGACCTTCAGGGGGCGGATGGAGGTCAGGTCGACGAGGGAGAGCAGGTGGGCCGCGTAGTCCTCCAGCGTGTCCCGATCGGTGATCGTCCCCGTCGAGGCCGCCGGCTCCGGGGCGCCCGTCTCGCTCCACCGCTCGACCAGTTCGCGGATCTCGGCGAGCCCGGTGTCCTGGCCGACCGGGGCGGCGCCCGCGCGGCACATCTTGATGCCGTTGTACTGGGCGGGATTGTGGGAGGCCGTGAACATCGCGCCCGGCAGGTTCAGCGCGCCGGAGGCGTAGTACAGCTGGTCGGTCGAGCACAGCCCGATCTCGGTGACGTCCACACCGAGGGCGGCCGCTCCGCGGGCGAAGGCGCGCGACAGGGCGGGAGACGTGGGCCGCATGTCGTGACCCGTCACGATGGCGCTCGCCCCGGTCACCTGGACGAAGGCGGCACCGAAGAGCTCGGCGAGCGTCTCGTCCCACTGGTCGGGAACGACTCCGCGCACGTCGTACGCCTTCACGAGCTGTGACAGATCAGCCACGGCCAACCCTTCTGAAAGTCCTGTCGGTCACCACAAACTACCCGTAGCCAGTGACAGCGGGTTGTGCGGGAGCCGAGTGGACTCCGACGCCCGCAGGAGATGCCCGCAGGAGACAGGACAGGTCAGTTGTCGGGAGAGCGCAGCACCCGGAGATGACCTCGGCGCGCGACCTCCATCGGGTCGGCCCGCCGGGCCCCGCCCGCCTCGGCGGCGCGCTCCTGCGGACGGGCCGCCTCGCGCACGGCGTTGGCAAGCGCTTCCAGGTCGTCCCCGCTGGGCCGGGCCGGAGCCGAGGCGTCGAGGAGCCGGACGACTTCCCAGCCGCGCGGGGCGGTGAGGCGCTCGGAATGCTCGGCGCACAGGTCGTAGCAGTGGGGTTCGGCGTAGGTGGCGAGCGGGCCGAGGACCGCGGTCGAGTCGGCGTAGACGTACGTCAGCGTCGCGACGGCGGGACGGCCGCAAGCGGTGCGCGAACAGCGACGTACAGGGCTCACGACGTTGGACGGTACCGCACTCTTGAGCGGGCCGCGACGACTCTCCCCCAGGTCACTCCACCGTGTCGTGCTGTGAAACGCCCCACACGCCACTCCGATCACACCACCATGACCTGCGCGGACGCCCCTTTTCGAGGGACCGAACACATCTGAGTCCGGTCACCACTCGACCCAAACCATGCCAATTGGCTTGAGATCGACGGCTCGGAGAGATATGGAATCGAGCCGAAACCTTGGCTGGAATGGCCAACTGCCGACACGCCGTACGAGGTGGGCGTACGTGGTTTAGGACCGCGTCCGGGGTACCGCGTGGGGGTCGGGCGCCGGAGGGCGGCGAGGATTACCCTTCACCAGTGATGGACAACCCCGTACCGCCCCGCGCCACCAGCCCCGGGCCCCGCCGCCGTGATCGCCACGGACGGGGCATGCGCGGGCCGATCGCCCCGCCGCAGGTGCCGCTCGCCGCGAGCCGGGCGGAGGCGTTCGCGGACCTGGTGCAGGACTCCGTGGAGCGCCTTGAGCGGCGCTGGCCGCAGCTCGCCGACATCGACTTCCTGGTCCTGGAGGTACCCCGGCTGGACGGACAGTCCTGGAACGACGAGGCGGTACCGCTCGGCGGGACGATCGCCGCGCGTGAGGGGCGCCCCGCGCGCGTGGTCGTCTACCGGCGCCCGGTGGAGATCCGCACCAAGGGACGCGACGAGCGGGCGGCGCTGGTGCACGAGATCGTCGTGGAGCAGGTGGCCGAGCTGCTGGGGCTCACTCCCGAGACGGTCGATCCGCGGTACGGCGAGGACTGAACCGCCCGCGGATCGTCCCGGGCTACTTCTGGAGCACGGACAGGTCCTGGTCGGCCTCCGGCACGGCCACCATGCCCCGGTCGTTCGGGAGCGCCTGGATGGTGAAGCCCGGGACGCCGTCCTCCGTCGCCGCCAGGGTGCGGGCGCCGTAGACCGGGCCGCCCGAGACGTGCTCCACCGTGAGGGCGTACGTGCCCTTGAGGCCGGTCGGGGTGGGGGCCTCCACATTCTGGGTGGTGCCCGCCTTGAGGGTGAACGTCTTCGAGACGGCCTCGCCGCCCTCGCTGCCCGCCGAGGCCGTGACCTTGACGGTGGCCCCGCGCGTGGGGGCGGTCAGGGACAGCGTGGTGCCCTTGGCGCTGTTGTCGGCGACCGTCGCGCGGGTGCCGACGGGACGCGTGGCCGGGATGAAGGCCGTCTCCTGGTCGTCGCCCTTGCCGCGGACGACCCGCAGCGCGGCGACCACCGGCACGGAGGTGTCGGTGGAGGTCAGGACCAGCGAACCGGCCTCCCCGCGCGTGACGTCACCTAGGTCGGCGGAGGCCGTCATGCCGGCCTTCACATGCAGCGTCTCGTTCCCGGCGGGGGTGATCAGGCCGGACGGGGATGCGAGCTGCACCTTCAGGTCGGCGTCGGAGTCGCCGGGCGCGAAGGCGACCAGGCGCACCGCGGTGGCGTCCTTCGGGATGCCGGGCAGCACCAGGCTGCCGGACGGGTCGGTGGATGCTGCCAGCCAGTCGCCGCCGAGCTTGTCGTCCAGCGCCTGCACGGCCGCGCCCACGCGCCCGCTGCGGACATTCACATGGACGGTGAGGTTCTCCTGCTTCTCCTCGGTGAGCGTGGACAGCAGGATCGGGTCGCTGGAGTGCGGCGCGACCGTGATGCCCTCCCCCAGCGTGGAGTCCAGGGCGCCGTCCTTGCCGTAGAGCTCGATGTCGACGACGGCGGCGGAGTCGTCGGGGTTGGTCAGATGCACGTAGTCGGTGCGGTCGGCGGCCGTGCTCGCGCCCGGAAACCAGAACTCGGTGTCGGGAGCCGAGCAGTTGACGCCCTGCAGCCCTCGTCCGGAGCCCGCGGCGACCTCGGTGGTCTCCTGGACGGTCCAGCCCGGCGCGAACTCCCCCTCGGCGGTGCCGACGAGCGCCGGTGCGTCACCGCCGGAGGTGTCACCGGTGGCGGGCTTGCCGGGCTCCCCGGGTTCGAGGACCGGCTTGCCGGCCTTCTTGCCCTTGCCCTTGCCCTTGCCCTTGCCCTTGCCCTTGCTCTTGCCGTCCGATTCCTCGGCCGCCGCCTGGAGTTCGGCCCTGCCGCCGCTCCCCGCGTCCTTGGTGACGGGCGTGAAGGACGTGTACGACGTCTCCGCTATGTCGGAGGTGCTGGGCTGCGGGCACAGCAGGCTGGTGCGCTCCACGGGCAGCGCGACGGCCGTCCCGGCGGTGCCCGCGGCCTTCGGTGAGCTGAGCGTGGCGAACCCGGTGACGGCGGCGAGCGCGGCGGTGCCGGCGATGAGGGACACGGTGGTGCGGTTCACTGCTGACTCCCGTCGGGGCGCTCACTGCCGGTGGGGTCCGGTTGCTGCTGCGCCGGGTCGTACGCGGGGTCGTAGCCCTGGTCGTACTGCTGCTGCTCGTACTGGCCGCCGTACGTCTGGTCGTACGGCGTCTGCTGGTTCTGCCCGCCGTAGGCGTACGGGTCGTACTGGCCGCCCTGGTAGGGGTCCGCCTGGTACGGCTGCTGGTCGTAGCCGCCCGCCGGGTACTGCTGGGCGGTGTCCTGGTACTGGTCACCGGCGTAGGTGCCGTACTCGGCGTTCGCGTGGCTCGGGGCGTCCCAGTCGCCGTAGGACTGCTGCTGCGGGACCGCGGCGGGGGCCTCCTGCGGAGGTGCGGGGAAGTCCTCGGGTCCGGTGCTCTCCTCGGCCTCGGCCTGGGCGCGCAGTCGGCGGGCGCGGCGGCCCTCGCCGGCCACGGCCTGGGCGGGGACCGTCGGCTCCTCGGGGAGGTCGTCGTCGACGTCACGGCGGCGGCCGGGCAGGGCCATCACCACGAGGACGACGGCGAGGAAGCCCTGGATCCACAGCCATAGGGTGTGGGTGAAGGGGTCGTCGAAGGTGACGTCCAGCTTGCCGCCGGAGGCGGGCAGTTCGAAGCCCTGGGCCCAGCCGTCGACGGTGGTGCGGGTGAGCGGGCTGCCGTCCAGGGTGGCCGTCCAGCCCTCGTCGGCGGTGTCGGCGAGGCGCAGGATGCGGCCGTCGGCGCCGGACGGGATCGTGGTGTGGATGTCGACGGGGCCCGCGGCCACCGGCTGCGCGGTGCCCGCACCGGACTTCGCGACGATCGTCGCGCGCGCGACCTCCTGGTCGACCCGCCACAGTCCGCTGCCGTCCTGCTGGCTGAGCCGGGTCAGGCCCGGCGTGGCGTCCAGTACGCGCGTGACCTCGCGGGGCGCGCCCTTGTGGACGAGGACGTACCGCACGGCGAAACCGCCGAGCTGGTCCGCCTGATCGGCGCCGGAGCCGGCGACGAGGTTGGCGACGACCTTGTCCAGCTTGCCGTTCTCACCGTCGGCCGCGGCGAGTTCGGCGTCGCCGAGGCGGGCGCCGGAGCCGCGCACCAGCATGTAGCCGACGTGGGCGGAGGAGTCGCTGTCGAGGACGAGGGTGCGGGCCTGGTCGCGGGTACCGCTCTCCTCGGCGACGAACGCGGGCACCTGGACGGGGTCGCGGCGCTCCAGCGGTCCGTCGGCGCCGCCGATCATCCAGCCGGCGGCGACGAGCAGCGGGCCCGCGGCGGAGGCGAAGGCGATCAGGGCGGCGACCGGCTGGCGCCAGCCGAAGCTCTGCTCGGCCACGCGTGCGCGTGCCCCGTCGGCGCCGAGCACGGCGGCGGCGAGCAGGGCGAGGCCGTAGACGAGGGTGGCGGGGCCGGCCCAGGTCGATTCGTTGGACAGGACCGCGAAGACGAGGCCGACCAGGGCCACCGCCCAGGCCGTCCAGATGCCGAACTGCCGCTCGCTGCGCAGCAGAGCGGCCAGGGCTGCCAGCACCACGCCGATGAGCATCAGCCCGTCGACTGTGCCGGGTCCGCCGGGGCTCGCGCCGAGCAGGTCGAGGGCGGAGGCGGCCGAGGAGCCGTATTCCAGGCCCGCCTGCTGGAAGAACCCGAACGGGAGCAGCGACAGCGACCAGGGCGCGAGGACCAGCAGGGGGGTGCCGAACTGGGCCAAAAAGCGCAGGCCGTAGGCGGTGATGTCGGTGCGGCGCACGGCGAGCAGGCCGATGCCGAGGATCAGCGTGATCGGCCAGATGATCGGCGTGAACGCGGTGGTGATCGTGAGCAGGAGGGCGAACGCCCAGGTGGCGCGCCAACTGCCACGCGCGCCCGTGCTGCGCGTCAGGCCGCCGGCCGCGACGCCCGCGCGCGCGAGGAGCGGCAGCAGGACGGCGAGGACGGCGGTGCCGACGCGGCCGCCGGCGAGGGCTCCGGTGGCGGCGGGCAGGAAGGCGTAGACGACGGCCGCCCACGCGCGCAGAAGGCGGGACTCGACGAGCGGGCGGGAGGCGAAGTACGCCGTGAAGCCGGCCAGTGGCACCGAGCAGACCAGCAGGACCGTCAGGGCGAGACCGGTCGAGCCGAACAGCACGGAGGACAGCGCGGCGATGATCGCCAGGTAGGGCGGCGCGGACGGGGTGCCGCCGGCGCCCACCGCGTGCCACGCGTCCGCGTAGCGCGACCACAGCTCGCTCGCGTCGGCGGGCGCGGGCAGCAGGGCACCGCCCGACAGCGCGCCGCCGCCCAGGAGGTTGCGGCAGGCGACCAGGGCGACCAGCAGCAGCGCCAGGAAGAGCACCGGGCCCGGCTTGCGGGCGATGCGCTTGAGGCGGGCGAACTGTTCGATCTCCAGGAATTCGGCGTCGTCGCCGCCGGGGCCGGACTCGATGCCGCCGCCGTGGCGTCCCGCCGTGGATGCCTCGGCGTCGGAGCCGCCGAAGAGGTTGCCCGCGACCTGCTCCACGGTGGCCCGCACGGTCGCGCCGGGCGGCGGGAACAGCTGTCTGAGCTCGTCCTTGTCGACGACCGGCGTGCCGCGCCTGTTCCGCCCGGCGATGATCCGCTCGGGCCGCAGCAGGGTGCCGAGGAGACCCCGGATCTCGTCGAGAGCCTGTCCGGGGACCTTGCCGACGAGGTAGGCGACGGTCCGCAGCAGGGTGCCGACGACCAGGCGCACCAGCACCCAGGGCAGCGCCGCCGTACGGGCGTTGACGAGCAGGGTGTAGGCGGCGCCGGCCTTGTCGACCTTGTGCGGGGAGGCGGTGGTGCGGCCCGCGCAGTCGACGGCACGGCGCTCACGGGAGGCCGCCTCGGCATGGCGTACGACGGCCTCGGGGGCGATGAGGACGCGGTGGCCGGCGGCCTGGGCGCGCCAGCACAGGTCGACGTCGTCCCGCATGAGCGGCAGGCGCCGGTCGAAGCCGCCGAGCTGCTCGAAGAGGTCGCGGCGGATCAGCATGCCGGCGGTGGACACCGACAGGACGGACCGGACGTGGTCGTGCTGGCCCTGGTCCTGTTCGCGGCGGTCCAGGCCCGTCCAGCGGCGGCCGGAGTTGGCGATGGAGACGCCGACCTCCAGGAGCTGCCGCTTGTCGTACCAGCCGCGGAGCTTGGGGCCCACGACGGCGACGTCGTCGCGGCCGAGGTCCAGTTCGTTGTCCACGACGCGCAGCAGCTGGGCCAGGGCGTCGGGCTCGGGGGCGCAGTCGTCGTGCAGCAGCCACAGCCACTGGACCGGCTCGCCGTGCGGCAGCTCCGGCAGGTCGTAGGCGTCGTCGCGCCACGTGCGCGTGACCGGGTCCCAGCCGCTCGGTCGCTTGAGGTACGGCAGCTCGTCCGGGGTGAGGAGGGGGGCGGTGCGGTTCGCCTCCTCGACGGCCTGGCCGAAGCCGGTGCGCCGGGCGAGGTGCAGGACCCGGTCGGCGCCGAGGGCGTCGGTGACCAGCTGGGCCGAGTCG
The DNA here is from genome assembly GCF_043199815.1 of Streptomyces sp. NPDC048523. NCBI lineage: Bacteria > Bacillati > Actinomycetota > Actinomycetes > Kitasatosporales > Streptomycetaceae > Streptomyces > Streptomyces sp. NPDC048523. Next base: position 19,601 of record NZ_JBICWQ010000006.1, read on the forward strand.
TCCGCGCTGCCGGTGTCGGCGGCCATGGCGAACTGGACGGGGCGCTCCTGGCCGAGCAGCCCGGCGAGCGCGTCGGGCAGCCAGCGGGCGCCGTCGTGGGAGACGAGCACCGCGGTCACCACATGGCGCGGGAACTCAGGGGTGGCAGCGAGGTCTTGGGCTGCCGTGTGGCTGTGCACGGACATCGAGGTACGGGCCCCGGTTCGGTGGACTGCGGTGGACGCCTGTGCCCTGAGGGGGCGGCGAGGCGTCTCGGACGAGCGCCCACACTATCGGCTGGGCAGGACGACGGCCCGCCGCCTGTGGATAACCCAGGTGCGACGGGCCGTTCGGTTGCGTACGGAAAGTGCGGTGGAGCCTGTCTCGCCTCAGACGGCGGCCTTCTTCAGCCTGCGGCGTTCGCGTTCCGACAGGCCACCCCAGATGCCGAAGCGCTCGTCGTTGGCGAGGGCGTATTCGAGGCACTCGGAGCGGACCTCGCAGGAGAGGCAGACCTTCTTGGCCTCGCGGGTGGAGCCGCCCTTCTCGGGAAAGAAGGACTCGGGGTCGGTCTGGGCGCACAGTGCGCGCTCCTGCCAGCCGAGTTCCTCGTCCGCGTCGTCGACCAGCAGTTGCTGCACCAGCTCGGTCATGTGCGCCCCTCGTCTGTCTTCGCGTCCCCGTGTGACGGCCGTTACCGATTTCGGCTGAACGACACGAGTGAAATTACAAGTGTGCTGCTCCGGGCGAGTCAAGCCGAGATCTGCTATTGGGCCCCTTATTCACTCTGCGGAACCAAGGCCTAGCTGAAAGTGTTCAAATCGGCATAAACCTTGACAGGCAGACGAGACCCGAGAGGGCTACCGAGCCGCGCCAGGCCTTGGGGACCTGTGCAGGGAAGGACGCCCGTCAGTTCGAACTCGTTCCGTACGCACCCGGGGAAGTCGCGGTGAACTCACGGCCCGTGCGCCCGGTTGTGCGCCATGTGTCCCGGTCGACGCCTGAACAAACCTTTCACCATGGAGATGGACCGGATGAGGTGAAACATGTCCCACTTCCAGGGTGTCGAGTTGACAGTGAAGGTGTGAGCCGCTGTCCTTGTGGGCATGCTCGCGAACTTGGCACTCACCTCGACCCGCACGGCCGGGTCCCACGGTGCTGCCCGCGCTCGCTGTAGCTGTTGTTGCTGTTCCAGCTGTTGAGCCCATCGCGCTCCGGCTGCTCCTGAGTCCACCGTGACTCGGCTGCTTGTGCCCCGCCCGCACCAGGGCATTCCTGTCTTCCCGTGAGCCGGGCGGACGGTACGTGACACCCAGCCAGCCCCCACTCTTCGCCGAGGACCACCGCACCCCATGAACAGCGACAACGACCTCCAGATCGCCGGCGACCTCCTCGAGGTCCCGCACCTCCTCCAGGCCCCCAGCGAGCACCCGGCCACCGTCGCCGACTTCGTCGGACTCGCCCGCTCCCTCGCCGCCGACCGCTCGCAGTGGGCGCACCTCGTCCAGTACGACGCGGCGAGCCGCTGGTACCACCGGCTGCGTACCGGGCCCGGCTACGAGGTGTGGCTGCTGTCCTGGGTCCCCGGTCAGGGCAGCGGGCTGCACGACCACGGCCGCTCCTCCGGGGTCCTCACCGTCCTGGAGGGGGCGCTGACCGAGCGGACCGAACGCGGCACGCGCACGCTGGGGGCGGGAGGGCAGCGGGTGTTCGCGCCGGGGTACGTGCACGAGGTCGTCAACGACGCGCTGGAGCCGGCGGTGAGCCTGCACGTCTACTACCCGGGCCTGACGGAGATGCCGATGTACACGGCCTGCACCGCCCGTGAGTCCTACGACGAGGTGGACGTCGTAACCGCGTGACGCGATGTCGTACCCGCCTGCAAGACTGGCTTCCATGCGAATCGTGGTTCTGGCAGGCGGCATCGGTGGTGCCCGTTTCCTGCGTGGTCTGAAGCAGGCCGCGCCGGACGCGGACATCACGGTCATCGGCAACACCGGGGACGACATCCACCTCTTCGGACTGAAGGTCTGCCCGGACCTCGACACGGTGATGTACACGCTCGGCGGCGGCATCAACGAGGAGCAGGGCTGGGGGCGGGCAGACGAGACCTTCCACCTCAAGGAGGAGCTCGCCGCGTACGGGGTGGGGCCCGAGTGGTTCGGGCTCGGGGACCGGGACTTCGCCACGCACATCGTGCGGACGCAGATGATCGGTGCCGGGTATCCGCTGAGCGCGGTGACCGAGGCGCTGTGCGACCGGTGGAAGCCGGGGGTGCGGCTGATCCCGATGACCGACGACCGGGTCGAGACGCATGTCGCGGTCGAGGTCGACGGTGAGCGCAAGGCCGTGCACTTCCAGGAGTACTGGGTGCGGCTGCGGGCGTCCGTGCCGGCCCACGCGGTCGTGCCGGTGGGCGCGGAGCAGTCCAAGCCGGCGCCGGGGGTCCTGGAGGCGATCGCGGAGGCGGACGTCGTGCTGTTCCCGCCGTCCAACCCCGTCGTGTCCGTCGGCACCATCCTCGCCGTGCCCGGTATCCGTGAGGCGATCGCCGAGGCCGGGGTGCCCGTCGTGGGCCTGTCCCCCATCGTCGGGGACGCGCCCGTGCGCGGCATGGCGGACAAGGTGCTGGCAGCGGTCGGCGTCGAGTCCACGGCCGCGGCGGTCGCCGAGCACTACGGCTCGGGGCTGCTGGACGGCTGGCTCGTCGACACCGTGGACGCCGGCGCGGTCGAGCGGATCGAGTCGGCCGGCATCCGCTGCCGGGCCGTACCGCTGATGATGACCGACCTCGACGCGACCGCGCGGATGGCACAGGAGGCGCTGGAGTGGGCGGAGGAGGTGCGCGGAGCGTGAGCAGCGAGGCGTCGCAGGGGACGCGGGGCGCGGCGGAGACGCCGGAAGCGGTGGCCGGGTCCGACGCTGTCGGTGGCGCGGTGGGCGGGGGTTACCGCGTGTGGGCCGTCTCCGGGCTGCCCGAGGTCGCGCGGGGGGACGATCTCGCCAAGCTGATCGCCGGCGCCGAGCCGGGGCTTGTGGACGGGGACGTTCTGCTCGTCACCTCGAAGATCGTGTCCAAGGCGGAGGGGCGGGTCGTCGAGGCGGGCGACCGGGAGGCCGCGATCGACGCCGAGACCGTGCGGGTCGTGGCGCGGCGCGGGCCGCTAAGGATCGTGGAGAACCGGCAGGGGCTGGTGATGGCCGCCGCCGGGGTGGACGCCTCCAACACCCCTGCGGGGACCGTGCTGTTGCTGCCCGAGGCCCCGGACGCGTCCGCGCGGGCGATCCGGGACGGGCTGCGGGACGCCCTCGGGGTCGACGTCGGGGTGGTCGTCACCGACACCTTCGGGCGGCCCTGGCGCGCCGGGCTCACCGATGTCGCGATCGGCGCCGCCGGGGTGCGGGTGCTGGACGATCTGCGGGGCGGGACGGACACGTACGGCAATCCGCTGAGCGCGACCGTCGTCGCGACGGCCGACGAACTGGCCGCCGCCGGTGATCTCGTCAAGGGCAAGGCGGCCGGGCTGCCCGTCGCCGTCGTGCGCGGGCTGGCGCATGTCGTGGCAGAGGGTCACGGGGAGGGGGCGCGGGCCATGGTGCGCCACGCGCGCGACGACATGTTCCGGCTGGGCACCTCGGAGGCGGTCCGGGAGGCGGTCACCCAGCGCCGTACCGTACGGGCCTTCACGGACGAGCCCGTCGACCCCGGAGCCGTGCGACGGGCCGTCGCCGCGGCCGTCACCGCGCCGGCGCCGCACCACACCACGCCGTGGCGGTTCGTGCTGCTGGAGTCCGAGGCCTCGCGGACCGGGCTGCTGGACGCCATGCGGGACGCCTGGATCGCCGATCTGCGGCGGGACGGGAAGTCCGAGGAGTCCATAGCCAAGCGGGTGCGGCGCGGGGACGTGCTGCGCAAGGCGCCGTATCTCGTCGTGCCCTGTCTGGTGATGGACGGATCGCACACGTACGGCGATGTGCGCCGGGACGCGGCCGAGCGGGAGATGTTCGTCGTCGCCGCGGGGGCCGGGGTGCAGAACTTCCTCGTCGCGCTGGCCGGGGAGCGGCTGGGGTCGGCGTGGGTGTCGTCCACGATGTTCTGCCGCGATGTGGTGCGCGAGGTGCTGGGGCTGCCGGAGGACTGGGATCCGATGGGGGCTGTGGCGGTCGGGCATCCGGCGGAGGAGCCCCGGCCCCGGCCGGAGCGGGACGCGGGGAGCTTCATCGAGGTGCGGTAGTGGACCTCTGCTTGCGCCTAGTCTCATAGGGCTGCTCCCCCGGTTCCTCTCGTATCCCAGGACTTCACTCGTGGCAGGACGTTTCGCTCCGCGACCCACGCGTACGACCACGCGCGGCGGGGAGGTCGTCGTGCCCGCCGCCCGGCGGGAAGCGGCGCCGGTGCAGGCCCCGCTGGTGCGGAGGTGGACGCCGGGGTGGCCCGTCGATCTCGGGCTGGTGCTCGGGGCGCTGCGGCGCGGGCCCGCTGATCCCACCTTCCGGGCTCTTCCGGACGGGTCCGTGTGGCGGGCCAGCCGTACGCCCGCCGGGCCGGGGACCCTGCGGGTGTGCGTGTACGGCGGTGAGGTGCGCGGTGAGGCGTGGGGGCCGGGGGGTGAGTGGCTGCTCGCGCGGCTGCCGGAGCTGCTCGGGGCCGCGGACGATCCTTCCGCCTTCGTGCCCCGGCATCGGGTCGTGGCGCATTCCTGGCATCGGCGGCCTGGGTTGCGGCTGACGCGGACCGGGCTGGTGCTGGAGTCGTTGATCCCTTCCGTGCTGGAGCAGAAGGTCACCACCGACGAGGCGTACCGGGCCTGGCGGATGCTGGTGCGGAAGTTCGGGGAGCCGGCGCCCGGGCCCGCGGCGGGTGGGCGGCTGTGGGTGATGCCGGCGCCCCGGACCTGGGCGTTGATTCCGTCGTGGGAGTGGCACCGGGCCGGGGTGGACAACAAGCGGGCCTCGACGATCCTGCGGGCCGTGCGGGTGGCCGCGCGGCTGGAGGAGGCGGTGGGCATGTCTCCGGCCGCCGCGCAGGCCCGGTTGGAGGTCGTGCCGGGGGTGGGGCCGTGGACCTCCGCGGAGGTGGTGCAGCGCAGTCACGGCGCGGCGGACGCGGTGACCGTGGGGGATCTGCATCTGCCGGGGATCGTGGGGTTCGCGCTCGCCGGGGACCGGGACGCGGATGACGCGGCGATGTTGTCGTTGCTGGAGCCGTACGCGGGGCAGCGGCATCGGGCGGCTCGGTTGATCCTGCTGAGTGGGCGTACGCCTCCCAGGCGGGCGCCGAAGATGACCCGGGGAGACATCGGGCGGTTGTGACCGGTGTGGGGGCGCCGTCGGGGCTGGTTTTCCGGATTCACTGGTCCGACGAGAAGCGGACCGCTCCCGCCGGGATCTGCGCGTCGCACCAGACCCGCGCGCCGTCCCTCAGCTCGTTGTCGGCGCCGATGATCGCGCCGTCGCCGATGACCGTGCCCGTGAGGACCGAGCGTTCGCCCACGCGGGCCCTGGTGCCGATCAGGGAGTCGGTGATGACGGCGCCCGGTTCGATCACCGCGCCCGGCAGGATCGTCGAGCCGGCGACTCGCGCGCCCTGCGCGATGTACGCGCCCTCGCCGACCACCGTGCCGCCCGTCAGCTTCGCGTCGGCGGCGACCCTTGCCGTGGGCAGTATCAGGCGGTCGCCGCAGCGGCCGGGTACCGCCGGGGAGGGGGCCCGGCCGAGGACCAGGTCCGCCGAGCCGCGGACGAAGGCGGCGGGGGTGCCGAGGTCGAGCCAGTACGTCGAGTCCACCATGCCCTGGAGGTGGGCTCCGGCCGACAGGAGTTCGGGGAACGTCTCGCGTTCGACCGAGACCGGACGGCCCTGCGGGATCGTGTCGATGACCGAGCGGCGAAAGACGTAGGCGCCCGCGTTGATCTGGTCGGTGACGATCTCCTCGGGGCTCTGGGGTTTTTCCAGGAAGGCGAGGACCCGGCCCGTGTCGTCGGTGGGGACCAGTCCGTAGGCCCGGGGGTCCGTCACCTTGGTGAGGTGGAGGGAGACGTCGGCGCCCGTGGTCTCGTGTGTGCGCACCAGCGCCCTGATGTCCAGGCCCGTCAGGATGTCACCGTTGAAGATCAGGACCGGGTCGTCGGGGGCGGAGTGCAGCCGGGCGGCCACGTTGCGGATCGCGCCGCCCGTGCCGAGGGGCTCCTCCTCGGTGACGTACTCGAGGTGGAGCCCGAGGGACGAACCGTCGCCGAAGTACGGCTCGAAGACCTCCGCGAGGTAGCTCGTCGCGAGGACGATGTGGTCGACGCCCGCCGCTCTGGCCCGGGCCAGCTGATGGGTGAGGAAGGGGACGCCTGCCGCGCGGACCATGGGCTTCGGGGTGTGCACCGTGAGGGGCCGCAGCCTCGTGCCCTTGCCGCCGACCAGGAGGATCGCTTCTGTCACCTGTCGTCTCCGCTTCCTGCCCGGGACCGGCCCGAACTGCCTTTCGACCGGCCAGTGTATGCAGACCGTTGTGCTGCACCTTCGGCGGCCGTGCGGCATTCGCGCCTGCCCCCCGACGGCGGTGAAACGGGTGTACGAACCGACCGTCAACGGCCCTGGAGACGGGCGGCTGTCGTGCGGGTGGATCCGAGTTTGCGATAGAGCTGCCGTCCGGGGCACTCCGTGGCGAAGCCGTCCCGGTGACCGGAGATCACGTTCAGTCGTACCTTCTTACCCTTCGGATAGCGGTTGCCACCGCCCGACTTCAGATACGTCTTGCCCTTGGGGTTGGCGCCGTGCAGGCCGAGCTTCCACGCGGCGAGTTGTGCGATGGCCCTCGTCGCGGCGGCGGGCGGCTTCTTGGCGCCGTAGCTGCCGAGAACGGCGATCCCCATGCTGTTGGAGTTGAAGCCGAGGGTGTGGGCGCCGAGGACCGGCCTCGCCACGCCGCCCGCCCGGCCCTCGTAGATGTTTCCGCACTTGTCGACGAGGAAGTTGTAGCCGATGTCCCGCCAGCCCATGCTCTTGACGTGGTAGCGGTAGATACCGCGAATGAGCGAGGCCGCCTGCGTACAGCGGTACCCGTTGCCGGACGCCGTGTGGTGCACGAAGGCCGCCTTGACCTTCTTCGTGTAGACGAACGTCCGCTCGCGCAGCCCCTCGTCGGCGCCCCAGCCGTGCCGGGTGACGATGCGCGGGCGCGGCCCGATGTACGGCTTCACCCGCTGCTGCCCCGTCAACTCCGCCGCACGCAGGGCGAACAGTTCCTGCTCGGTCTGCTGCCGGTCCAGCGCCGGGATCTCGGTGGCGCCGAGGCCGACGAGACCGGAGTTGGCGGCGGAAGCGTCATTGGCGGCGTCGGCATCGGCGGGGTCGGCGGTGGGCGCGGGGCGTGGTGCGAGAGCGCGCCGGGGTGCGCCGGCCGCGCTCTCCTCGCCGGTGGGCGCCGGTGCGCTCTCCCCCGGGTCCACGAGTTCCAGACGCAGACCGGCGGGAAGCGGGGCGGTCGTCGTCGCCGTACGGGAGCCGCGGGCCGTGTCCTCGGTCCTGCGGTCGGCCTCGGCGCGGACTCGTACCTCCACTCCGTCGGAGTCGCCCACCCACAGCGGTGCCGTGGCGCCGTGGACGCGGCCGGAGGTGCGCTCGGCCGTGCCGGGGTCGGCGGCGTCGTCGTTGTGGATCTCCAGGTCCTGCCAGCCCGACCAGGTGTCGGCGCCGACCGCTCGGGTGCGGACCTGGACGCGGCCGTTCAGGACGGCGTCCGGGTCGTCCCAGATGACGCCCACGAGGGAGAAGTGCCGGACATCCCGGCGTGGCAGGCCCTGTTCGGCGACCGGGGCGAGGGTGCGGTCCCGGGAGGTGAGGGGCGCGAGGGGCAGCGACTGGGTGCCCCCGAGGGCTCCCGCGCCCGATGCCGGTCTCACGGCAGCGGAGGACACCGGTCTCGCCGCGACCGCGGACGAGGTGAGGGGAAGGGCGAGGGCGACCGCGCAGGTGACGCCGACCGAGGAAGCAAGAAGTCCACGCATGCTCCCGATCCTGGACATAGTCATATAAATCTGTCCATCGGGGAACTGACGGGCCGTCGGGTGCCGTTGCGCCGAACCGGTGGCCCCGCGCGGAGGTGTCCGGCCGCGGGCCCGCGTACGCTTTCGCGGATGAACGCCACCGATCGCACCCCTGCCGACCTGCTGCGTTCCGCGCTCGCCGCGGACCCCGGACGCCCCCTGGTGACCTTCTACGACGACGCCACGGGTGAACGGGTCGAATTGTCCGTGGCCACCTTCGCCAATTGGGTGGCCAAGACCTCGAACCTCCTCCAGGGCGACCTCGCCGCGGCACCCGGCGACCGGGTGGCGCTGCTGCTGCCCGCGCACTGGCAGACGGCGGTGTGGCTGCTGGCGTGTGCGTCGGTGGGGGTGGTCGCGGACGTGGGCGGCGACCCTTCGGCGGCGGACGTCGTGGTGAGCGGGCCGGATTCGCTGGCGGCGGCCCGGGCGTGTTCCGGGGAGCGGGTCGCTCTCGCCCTGCGGCCGCTGGGCGGCCGGTTCCCGCAGACGCCGGACGGGTTCGTGGACTACGCCGTGGAGGTACCGAGCCAGGGTGACCGGTTCGTTCCGTTCGCGCCGGTGGATCCGGACGGGCCCGCGCTGGTCGTGGCCGGCCGGGAGTTCAGCGCTGCGGAGGTCGTCGAGCGGGCCCGGGCCGAGGGGACGGGGGATCGCGTGCTGTCGGGGCTGTCGTACGACACGTGGGACGGGTTGAACGCCGGGCTGTACGGGGCGCTCGCCAACGGGGGGTCCGTGGTGCTGTGCCGTCATCTGGAGCAGTTGGGCGAGGAAGGGCTCACCAAGCGGATCGAGAGTGAGCGGGTCACGGCCGTACGCCGGTGACCGGACGGCCGGACGCCGGGTGCGGTCACCCGAGTGGAGCAGTACCGGCCGCCCCCGGGAAGCGGTACGCGTCATGGTCGTACGGACAGACCCGTACGCCATGAGGGGTGGGCCGACTCGTGACCGACACTGCTCGCGGCCTCGGGCCCGGCCTCGGGGCGTCGGCCGACGGTGAAGGGTTCATACGCCGGCGCCGACGGCGGTGGCTGCGCGGTGCCGGGCTCGCCGGCGCCGTGGTCGCCACGGCGGCCGGCGGTACCGGATGGGCCGTCTACGCCAAGCTCGACGGGAACATCACCGCGGACGACGCCGCCGCCGCGGAGCTCGCCCGGTACGAGAAGGACCGGCCGACCTCGCTCGTCAAGGGCGCGCAGAACATCCTGCTGATCGGGTCCGACTCACGGGCGGGCGACGGGAACGCGCGGTACGGGCGGGACTCCGGGACCGCGCGGTCGGACACCACGATCCTGTTGCATCTGGCCGCCGGGCGGCGGGCCGCGACCGCCGTGTCGCTGCCGCGGGACCTGATGGTGGACGTGCCGGCCTGTCTGGGGCGGGACGGGACCCGCAGTGAGCCCATGTTCGCGATGTTCAACCACGCCTTCCAGCTGGGCGGTTCGGCCTGCACGATCCGGACCGTCGAGAAACTCACGAACATTCGCGTGGACCATCACATGGTCGTCGACTTCCATGGCTTCAAGGACATGGTGGACGCCGTCGACGGGGTCGATGTCTGCCTCGCCGAACCGATCGACGACAAGGCGGCCAGGCTGCGGCTTCCGGCCGGGCGGGTGACGCTGAACGGCGAGGAGGCGCTCGGCTATGTGCGGGCCCGCAAGTCCCTCGGCAACGGCAGCGACACCGGCCGGATGGACCGTCAGCAGCGCTTTCTCGGGGCACTCGTCAACAAGGTGCAGAGCAATGACGTACTGCTGAATCCGGTGAAGCTCTATCCCGTGCTGGACGCGGCGACTTCCTCGCTCACCACCGATCCCGCACTGGCGAGTCTGCGCGGGCTGTACGAACTCGTACGCGGACTCAGGCACATCCCCACCGAGCGGGTGCAATTCCTCACCGTGCCGCGGGAGTCGTACGTCTACGACGCCAATCGTGATCAACTCGTCGAACCCGAGGCCCGGCGGCTTTTCGAACGGTTGCGCAAGGATGCGCCGGTGAAGGTGACGGAGAAAGCCCCGAAGGTTTCAGAAGATTCTCATGACGAAGAACCCTATGGAGAATCTGAGAACGGCGACGGGACCCCCGCCTTCCGCGGCAACACGGCCGCCCAGGACACCTGCGGGTAAAGCGTTTGCCAAGGTGACGAAGCCGCGTCCGGGCAAATGGGCGGATTGCCCGGTTGTAGGGACGTGGAATGCGTCACCGCCGTACCCTGTCGGCGAATCGGACGGCTAGTGTGAGCGATCCGGTGCATCCGGCCGACGGAGGATTCAGCAACCGTGGACGCACAAGGCCGTGGGCGGGCGGGCGAAATCGACCCCGCCGACCAGTGGGTACTCAACCCGCACACCGGTGAATACGAACTGCGACTGACCCCTTCCGCACCGCAGTCGGGTGTTCCCGGTCCCCGTAGATCCATGCCCTCCCCCAGCAGGGCGGGCACGCCCGTCGGCCGTACGACCACTCCGGTGGTCCCCGGCCGGGACGTCCCGCCGCCGCGCAGGCGCCGGGGCGCGCCGCCCGAGGAACCGCTGCCGGGGCGGCGCGGACGCCGGCCCGTCAAGAAGAAGTCGACGGCGAAGAAGGCGCTGCTGTGGACCGGCGGCACGATGGCCTTCGTGCTCGTCGCGGCCGCGGGCGGCGGCTACCTCTACATCCGCCACCTCAACGGGAACATCACCTCCGTCTCCGACGACGGCGCGAGCACCGGTGGCTTCCAGTCCGACAAGGCGATCAACATCCTGCTGATCGGCACCGACAAGCGGACCGGCAAGGGCAACGGCAGCTACGGCGACAAGGACAGCGTCGGGCACGCGGACACCACGATCCTGCTGCACGTCTCCAAGGACCGGACGAACGCGACCGCGCTGAGCATCCCGCGCGACCTGATCGTGGATGTGCCGGACTGCCCGACCACGCAGGAGGACGGCACCACCAAGGTCATCCCGGGCAGCGACGACGTCCGCTTCAACACCAGCCTCGGTCAGGACGAACGCACCCCCAGCTGCACGGTACGGACCGTGACGGAGCTCACCGGGATCCAGGCCGACAACTTCATGGTGGCCGACTTCAACGCGGTCAAGACGCTGACCACGGCGGTCGGCGGAGTCGAGGTCTGTCTGGCCAAGGACATCGACGACGAGGACTCCAAGCTCAAGCTGTCCAAGGGCACGCACACCATCTCGGGCGAGCAGGCCCTCGCGTTCGTGCGCACCCGGCACTCGGTCGGCTTCGGCGGTGACCTGAGCCGGATCGGGCTGCAGCAGCAGTTCCTGAGCGCGCTGATGCGCAAGCTGAAGTCGAACGACACGCTCACCAACCCGGCGAAGATGCTGAAGCTGGCCGAGGCGGGCACGAAGGCGCTGACCGTCGACTCGCAGCTCGACAGCATCGGCAAGCTGAAGGACCTCGGCCTGGAGCTGGGCAAGCTGAACGTGAAGAACCTGACGTTCGCCACCGTGCCGGTTGTCGACAACCCGGCGGAGAAGGTGAAGGCGACGGTCGTCCTCAACAACGAGACGGCCCCCACGGTCTTCGACATGATCAAGAACGACGTGTCGTTCACCGAGGTCAAGAAGAAGGCGAGCGCCTCCAAGAGTGCGGAGGCCGCGGAGGCGGCGGCCCGTCTGAAGGGCACCAAGTCCGCCGCGTCCGAGGTGCGGGTGCGCATCCTCAACGGCGGTGCGGTGGCGGGCAGCGCGCAGGCCGAGCTGGAGTACCTCCAGAACGAGGAGGGCGTGCTGAAGTCGGAGAACGCGGGCAACGCGGACGCGGCGCTGGCGAAGACGACCCTGGAGTACGCCCCCGACCAGGCAGCCCAGGCGCGGCGCCTCGCGGCCATCATGGGGCTGTCCGGTTCGGCGCTGAAGCCCGGCAAGAGCGTCACCAACTCCCAGGGCCTGCCCACCATGACCCTGACCCTCGGCAAGGACTTCAAGGGCGCCGGGGTCTCCTTCACCACGGCGACGAAGGCACCCGAGGGGGTGCAGCAGTCCACGGCCGACAAGGTCGAGTGCGCCAAGTGAGAGCCGGCTCCGCGGTGACCTAAGAGACCTGTCGTGCGTCTAACCAGTCGTACGGCAGGTCTTTTCGTTCGTTCGGCGCGTGAGGGTGGGGAGACAGGGGATGGGGCACAGCAGTGTGCACGAGGAGGGGGCGCGGGCGGATGTACGGCCCGCCCAGGGGGCCGGTCCGGAGAAACCCGGGCGGCACGGGCGGCGGCGGGCCAGGGCCCAGCGCAAGCACCGGGTGCTGAGATGGTCGGCGACCACGCTCGCCGTGCTGATACTCGGCACGGCCGGCGCCGGATACCTCTACTACCAGCATCTCAACGACAACATCCGCAAGGGTGAGCGCAGCAGCGGTGACTCCAAGGCACACAAGGCCGGGGCCAACGCGGCCGGGCAGACGCCGCTGAACATCCTGCTGATCGGCTCGGACAGCCGTAACTCCGACGAGAACGTGAAGCTCGGCGGCAGCAGGGACAACCGCGGCAACCCGCCGCTGGGCGATGTGCAGATGCTCATCCACCTGTCCGCGGACCGCAAGAGCGCGGCAATGGTGAGCATCCCGCGCGACACCCGCGTCGACATCCCCAAGTGCACCGACCCGGACACCGGCAGGACGTACCCGGCGACCACCGACATCATCAACCTCTCCCTGGCCCGCGGCGGCGCGGGCTGCACGCTCGCCACCTGGCAGAACCTCACCGGCGTCTACATCGACCACTGGATGACGATCGACTTCTCCGGCGTGGTGCGGATGGCGGACGCCATCGGCGGGGTCTCCGTCTGTGTGAAGCAGAACGTGTGGGACCGCCCGACGCGCGACGTGTCCGGCGGCTCCGGGCTGAAGATGAAGGCGGGCACGCACAAGGTCAAGGGCAAGCAGGCCCTGCAGTGGCTGCGCACCCGGCACGCCTGGGGCAGCGACCTGATGCGGGCCAGGGCCCAGCACATGTACCTGAACTCGATGATGCGCACGCTCAAGGGGCAGAACGTCTTCACCGACACCCCGCGGCTGATGGGCCTGGCCGAGGCGGCCACCAAGTCCCTGAAGGTGTCCGAGGAGATCGGCTCGGTCAAGGACCTCTACGACCTGGGCATGCAGCTCAAGTCGGTGCCGACGGACCGCATCACCTCGGTGACGATGCCGAACGTCCAGGACCCTAAGAACGAGGACCACGTCGTACCCGACGGCGCGAACGCCGACAAGCTCTGGGAGATGCTCCGCGACGACGTGCCCCTCGACAAGAACGGCAAGAACGGCAAGAGCTCCGCCGGGAAGAAGACCGCGCAGGCCACCAAGGCCCCTTCCGCGCCCGACGGCGAGATCGGCGTCCTCGTGCAGAACGCGACGGCCACCTCCACGCTCGGCCCGGTGGGCGGACGCGCCGGCACGATCGCCGAGGAGCTCGTGCGGAAAGGTTTCTCGCAGGCGTCCAAGGACGCGACGGCGGGCCTCTCCGAGGACCGGACCGTGGTGCGCTACCCGAGCGCCGATCTGGAGGGTGACGCCCAGCGCGTCGCCAAGTCCCTGGGAATTCCCTTGAGTTCGGTGAAGAAGTCGACCGATGTCTCCGGGGTCACCCTCGTCGTGGGCGCCGACTGGCGTACCGGGACGGCGTATCCGAAGCAGTCCGAGGCCAGGGCCGGTGATCTCCCGGGCAATACGGACGCCATCAACGGCTCGGACACCGGGCAGTGCATGGACGTGTACGGGGTGTACCAGTGGTAGTCGAACGCTGGGGTCCTGGCGTACGTACCTGTTTGCAGAATCGGCACGGGAACAACTCACGTCGCTCAAGGCCCGACCGGGCGGATAGGGTGAGCGATCCAGCGATCGCCGCGTGGCCCTGACGGAGGATTCGGACAACCGTGGACGCACAAGGCCGTGGGCGGGCGGACGACGTCGACCCCGCCGACCAGTGGGTGCTCAATCCGAACACCGGTGAATACGAACTGCGACTGGGCCCTTCCGCACCGCAGTCGGCCGTCCCCGGTCAGCGGGGATCCGCGCCCTCCCCGAATCGGCCGGGAGCACCGCGTGGTCGTACGACCACGCCCGTGGCCCCCGGCCGGGACGTCCCGCCGCCGCGCAGGCGCCGGGGCGCGCCGCCCGAGGAACCGCTGCCGGGGCGGCGCGGACGCCGGCCGGTCAAGAAGAAGTCGAAGGCGAAGAAGGCGCTGCTGTGGACCGGCGGCACCATGGCCTTCGTCCTGGTCGCCGGTGCCACGACGGGCTACGTCTACCTCAAGCACCTGGAGGGCAACGTCGGCACGGCCGATGTCGGCGACGCGGCCGCGAGCAACTTCAGCAAGGACGAGGCCTTCGACATCCTCATCATCGGCACCGACAAGCGCACCGGTGAGGGCAACGAGGGCTACGGCGACGCGGGCAGCGTGGGCCACGCCGACACCAACATCCTGCTGCACGTGGCCAAGGACCGGACGAACGCGACCGCGCTCAGCATCCCGCGCGACCTGATCGTCGACATACCCGACTGCGAGACCAAGCAGGAGGACGGCTCACAGAAGGTCGTCGCGGGGCAGGAGGACGTCCGCTTCAACAGGAGCCTCGGTGAGAGCGGCCGCGACCCGGGCTGCACGATGCGCACGGTCGAGGCCACCACCGGCATCAAGCCCCAGCACTTCGTGATGGCCGACTTCAACGCCGTGAAGACCCTGACCACCGCGGTCGACGGCGTCGAGGTCTGCGTGGAGAAGGCCGTCAACGACAAGAAGTCGAAGCTCGTCCTGCCCGCGGGCACGTCGAAGGTGGAGGGCGAGCAGGCCCTCGCCTTCGTGCGCACCCGGCACGCCTTCGGCAACGAGGGCGACCTGGACCGGATCAAGGTGCAGCAGCAGTTCCTGGGCTCGCTGATGCGCAAGATGACCTCCGGCGACACCCTGACCAGCCCCGCCAAGCTGCTGAAGCTGGCGGAGGCCGCGACCGGCGCGCTGACCGTGGACAAGGCGATCGGCAAGGTCGGCGTGCTCAAGGACATCGCCCTGGAGCTGAAGAAGGTGCCGACGAAGAACATCAGCTTCATGACGATCCCGGTCAAGGACAACCCCGCCGAGACGGTCAAGGCGACGGTGGTCGTCAACGAGACGCAGGCCCCCGCCATTTTCGACGCGATCAAGAACGACGTGTCCTTCACCGAGGTCAAGAAGCAGGAGAAGAAGGAGAAGGCGGAGGTCGCGGCCCGGCTCAAGGGCGCCAAGTCCGCCGCCTCCGACGTACGGGTGCGTATCCTCAACGGCGGTGCGGTCGCGGGCAGCGCGCAGCAACAGCTGTCCTACCTCCAGACCGAGGCGGGCGTGACCAAGTCCGAGAACGCGGGCAACGCCGACGCGGCGCTCGCGAGGACGACCCTGGAGTACGCCCCCGACCAGGCCGACCAGGCCCGCCGCCTCGCGGACATCATGGGCCTGTCGGGTTCCGCGCTGAAGCCCGGCAAGAGCGTCACCAACTCCCAGGGCCTGCCCGCCATGACCCTCACCCTGGGCAAGGACTTCAAGGGCGCGGGCGTGAAGCTCAGCTCCGCCACGGCCGCCACGCCGGGCGTGGAGAAGTCCACCGCCGACAAGGCGCAGTGCGCGAGCTGAGGCCCCCGGAGGCGGGTCCCAGGTCTCGCACAGGTTCATAGGGCAACCTCACGGCCCCGTCGTATGTCTAAGACGTGCGGCGGGCCCGTGGCATGACCGCGGGTCCGGTGGGGTGGGTGGGGAGGACGGGAACGTTGACAACGCAATACAGCGTGCAGGAAGTCGCGCCGGCGACCGAGGGGGACAGCGGGCACGGCAGCCGCAGGGCGCCGCGCAAACACCAGATGCTCAGATGGTCCGCGGCCACGCTCGCGGTGCTGATACTCGCGGTGGCCGGAACCGGCTACCTCTACTACCGGCACCTGAACTCCAACATCGAGCAGGACGACCTGAACCTGGGCGACAACAAGGTCGCCGAGCCGACGCCGAACGCAGCGGGCCAGACCCCGCTGAACATCCTGCTGATCGGCTCCGACGCCCGGGACAGCAAGGAGAACCAGGAACTCGGCGGCGCCAAGGAGACCTTCGGCTCCACGCCGCTCGCCGACGTGCAGATGCTGCTGCACCTGTCCGCCGACCGCAGCAACCTCTCGGTCGTCAGCATGCCCCGCGACACCCTCGTCAAGGTCCCCAAGTGCACCGACCCGGACGACGGCAAGGTGTACGCGGCGAGCGACGGGCGGGTGATGGCCAACCAGAGCCTCGGCCACGGCGGTCCTGGCTGCACGGTGGCCACCTGGCAGGAACTCACCGGCATCCACATCGACCACTTCATGATGGTCGACTTCTCCGGCGTGGTGTCCATGGCCGACGCCATCGGCGGCGTGCCGGTCTGCGTGGACGCCAACATCCTCTCGCGGGACAGCCAGGGCCACGGCTCCGGCCTGAAGCTGGAGAAGGGCACGCACCCGGTCAAGGGCGAGCAGGCCCTGCAGTGGCTGCGCACCCGCTACGGCTTCGAGGACGGCAGCGACCTCGCCCGCGCGAAGGCCCAGCACATGTACATGAACTCGATGGTGCGCGAGCTGCGCGACAACGCCACCCTCAGCAGCCCGAACAAGCTGCGCAAGCTCGCCGAGCAGGCCACGAAGGCCGTCACCGTCGACTCGGGGCTCGGCACCGTGAAGAAGCTCTACGACCTCAGCAACGAGCTGCGCAAGGTGGAGCCGGCGCGCATCACCATGACGACCATGCCCAACCGCTACGTCGGCGCGCGCGTGGAGCCCACCGAGGACGCCGAGCAGCTCTTCCGGCTGGTGCGCGAGGACATCGCGCTGGACGGCAAGGACGCGAAGAAGGCGACCGCCGGCAAGACCGAGGCGGCCTCCGACGACCCGGCCGCCGCCAAGGACGAGATCGGGGTCCTGGTCCAGAACGGCACCCGCACCGACAGCCTGGCCGCGGCGCGCGGACGCGCGAGCACGGTGGCCGCGCTGCTGGTGGACAAGGGCTTCGAGAAGGCCGTCTCCGACCGTTCCGCGTCACTGAGCGAGGCGACGACGCTCGTGCGCTATCCGAGCGCGGAACTGCGGGGCGACGCCGAGGCGGTCGCCAAGTCCCTGGGTATCCCTGTGAGTTCGGTGAAGAAGTCGACCGATGTCTCCGGGGTCACGCTCGTCGTGGGCGCCGACTGGCGCGAGGGGGCGACGTACAAGGCGCCCAAGGAGGACGACACGACCCCGAAGACCGCTGAGGCCCTCAACGGCGCGGACGACACGGCCTGCATGCACGTCAACCCGGGCTTCACCTGGTGACGAAGGCGCCCCTCGGTCCTGAGGGGCGCCGTCCTTGAGTTCACACCTTGTTCAGCACGGCCGGCCGCCGCGAGGCGATGACCCGCCTGGCCAGGGAGCGCGGGCTGGTCAGAAAGCCGTAGCCCCACGACATGTGCATGGTGGCGAGGGCGACGGGGATCTGGAGCCGTGCCTTCAGCGGCAGCCCCTTGCCCGCGGGCAGCGAGCCGAGGACGATCGCCGCGAGATAGCCGCCGGGGATCACGAAGCCGAGCGGGGTCAGCGCGGCGCCGGCCACGATCCCGGCCGCGATCGCGCACACCGCGGCCGGCGGAGCGAGGTAGCGCAGGTTGATGGAGCCCTCGTGGTAGCGGGCGACGACGTGCCGCCAACGGCCGTAGTCCTTGTACTGCTTGGCGAGGGCCTTCACACTCGGCCGCGGGCGGTACGACACCCTGAGCTCGGGCGAGAACCAGATGAGCCCGCCCGCCTCACGGATCCGGAAGTTCAGCTCCCAGTCCTGGGCGCGGATGAACTCCTCGTTGTAGCCGCCCTGTTGCTCGAGGGCCTCACGGCGGAACACCCCGAGGTACACGGTCTCGGCGGCCTGCGCCGCACCGCCCGTGTGGAAGGCCGCGTTGCCCACGCCGATCTTCGAGGTCATCGCGGCGGCGACCGCGTGCTCCCAGTCGTTCTCGCCCTCGGCGTGCATGATGCCGCCGACGTTCTGCGCGCCGGTCTCCTCCAGGAGCCGTACGGCGGTCGCGATGTAGTTCGGCGAGAGCATGCCGTGCCCGTCGACGCGGACGACGATCGGATGGCGGGAGGCCTTGATCGCGGCGTTGAGGGCGGCGGGGGTGCGGCCGGTGGGGTTCGGGACGGTGTGGACGCGCTTGCTTTGAAAAGATGCAGTCTCGGCCACGAGCTGGGCCGCGATCTCGTCCGTGCGGTCCGTGGAGGGACCGAGGGCGATCACGACCTCCATCTCGCCGGCGTACTCCTGCGCGAGGATCGCTTCGACGGCTCCGCGCAGATGCCGCTCCTCGTTGAGGACGGGCATGATCACAGACACAGCGGGGGGCCGCACGTCGGGCTTGGCGTTCATAGGGTGCTCACGTTACCGCGAACGGGGGACACCATCGCGCCCCGCCCGGGGCGGCGCCGGTCGTCGCAGATCGTATGGGCCTACGGTGCTCAAGATCCCTCGTTCGGCTGTTCCTCGCGGAGGTGTCCCCGCATGCCCACCACACCCCCCCGGCCCTCCGCCGCCCGCCCTCGCCCCCCGCAGCGCAGGCCCCCGCGGCCCCCCGCACCACGCAAGCGGCCCCGCTGGGCCATGCGGGCGGTGACCACCCTGTCCGTCGTCGTGCTCGCCTCCGCCGGGATCGGGCACGCGGTGATGACCAGCCTCGACGCGGACATCACGCGCGTGGACCCCTTCAAGGACATGAAGAACCGGCCGCGCGCCGGACACGGCATGAACGTGCTGCTGGTCGGCACCGACGGCCGCGACAGGATCACCGAGGCGGAGCGCCAGAAGTACCGGCTGGGCGGAGCACCCTGCCACTGCACCGACACGATCATGATCGTGCACATCTCGGACGACCGGGAGCGGGCGAGCGTGGTGAGCCTGCCGCGCGACTCGTACGCCACGACCCCGGCGCACGTCGACGCGACCACGGGGGAGCGCCATCACGGACACCCCATCAAGATCAACGCGGCGTACGCGGAGGGCGGGCCGCAGCTGACCGTCCGGACCGTGGAGTCCATGACCCATGTGAAGATCGACCACTATCTGGAGGTCGACTTCACCAGCTTCATGAGGACGGTGGACGTGCTCGGCGGCGTCGAGATCTGCAACGCCGACCCGCTGAAGGACGCGTACACCGGCCTCGACCTCGCGGCGGGCCGGCACCGGCTGATGGGCGGGCAGGCACTCCAGTACGTCCGCGCCCGGCACGCCGACGGCTCCTCCGACCTCGGCCGGATGAAGCGGCAGCAGCGCTTCCTGGCGGCACTGATCGGGCGGGCCACCTCGTCGGGCGTCCTCCTGAACCCGATGAAGTTCCGCGATGTGGCCCGGGCCGTCCTCGGCTCCGTACGGGCCGACAAGGGCTTCGGCACGGACGAACTGCTCGACCTGGGCCGGGCGATGCGGAACTTCTCCCCCTCCTCCTCGGAGTTCACGACCGTGCCGATCGGACAGATGGGATACGCCGTCAAGGGCGTGGGCTCGACTCTGAAGTGGGACCCCGTGAAGTCCGAGCGGCTCTTCAAGGCCCTGCGCGAGGACCAGCCGCTGGCCGCGCACCAGCCGAAGAGCAGGGCCATGCTGGTCCCGGTCTCCCCGCAGCAGATCCGCGTCCAGGTCGAGAACGGCACGGCGACGGACGGACTCGGCAAGCGGGTCGACGCGGCACTGGCCTCGACGGGATTCCGTACGACGGGCAACCCGGTCGACTCGGCCGACCGCACCCTGAAGCGCACGGTCATCGCCTACGACCCCCGCTGGGACCGCTCGGCCCGCTCCCTGGCGGCGGCCCTGCCCGGAAGCGAACTGCGGGCGGTGAAGGGCCAGGGGGCGGTGCTGAAGGTGCTCGCGGGCACGGACTTCGACCGGGTACGCAAGGTACGGGCCGAGGACGAGCTGCAGGGGGAGTTCGGAGTGGTCACGGGGGACGAGGTGGGGTGCGTGTAGGCGGAGCGCTGTCCGTGAGCTCTCTCACGGGGCGGGCTCAGTCCTCGAACCCCTCCGCCGCCCGCTTCTCCCGCAGCTCCATGATCGCCCGGCGGCGCGCGAGGCGGTGGGTGCGGCGGATCTGCGCCTCCTGGTAACGGCGCTCATCGCGTTCCGTCTCCGGGAGCACCGGAGGGACCCGGCGCGGCCTGCCGTCGGCGTCGACCGCCGCGAAGACGAGGTAGGCGGAGCCGACCTGGGTGGCGGGCGTGGACTCGTTCCAGCGCTCCGCCAGGACCCGCACACCGACCTCCATCGAGGTCCGGCCGGTCCAGTTGACCTGCGCCTTCACATGGACGAGGTCACCCACCCGGACCGGCTCCAGGAACGCCATCTCGTCCATGGAGGCGGTGACCGCGGGCCCGCCGCTGTGACGGCCGGCCACCGCGCCAGCCGCGTCGTCCACCAGCTTCATGATCACGCCACCGTGCACGGTACCGAGGAGGTTGGTGTCGGCCTGGGTCATGATGTGGCTCAGCGTGGTGCGGGACGCCGAGGTGGGCTTGCCGGGGATCTCCGGCGTCTCCGGGATCTCCGGTGTGCCTGGTGCGGCGGCGGTGGCCTGGTCTGTCATGTCCCTCACCCTATGCCTGATGACAATTCGGGAATTTGTGTCAGCTTGGCAACAGCGCTGACCTGATTTTCCGACGACCCTTGTATAGGCCCCAGCGGGTACCTGCACACTGGGCCCCATGAACGATTGGCCCGAGGGATGGTCCGGCGACGACCGCGACCGGTACGGACGCGGCAGCGCGAGCGCACAGCCCGAGAGCGCCCGCGTGATGCGGCAGGTCCGCCGCGATCAGGGGGCGCCCGGGCAGGGCGCGTACGGCCGCCGGAGCCCGTCCGCGCCGCCGTACGGAAACGGCGTGCCCCAGCAGCCGTCGTACGTCAACGGCCAGGGTCACGGCGGCGGTGACTACGACGCGTACGACAGCGGCTACAACACGGGCCAGGTCTACGGCGGCTCCGGGGGCGGCGGTTACGGCGACCCCGGCGATCCGGGCGGCGGCCGTGGTCCGCGGCCCGCGCCGAACTGGCGCAAGCGGATCAAGTGGACCGCGATCGTCGTCATCACCGGCCTGGTCGTGACGACCGTCTCCACCTACTTCTGGGCCGACTCCAAGCTCAACCGCGAGGTCGACCTGTCCAAGGTCATCGACCGGCCGGACCAGGGCGACGGCACCAACTACCTGATCGTCGGCTCCGACAGCCGCGCCGGGCTCTCCTCCGAGCAGAAGAAGCAGCTGCACACCGGCTCCGCCGCGGGCAAGCGCACCGACTCGATGATGATCCTGCACACCGGCAGCAACGGCGACACCCTGATCTCGCTGCCGCGTGACTCGAACGTGGAGATCCCGAGCTTCGTCGGCTCCGAGTCCGGCAAGACGTACAAGGGCACGGGCCGGCACGTGAAGCTGAACGCCGCCTACGCCGAGGACGGCCCCGAGCTGCTGGTGCGCACGGTCGAGTACAACACCGGCCTGAAGATCGACCACTACGTCGAGATCGGCTTCGCCGGCTTCGCGAACATCGTGGACGCGGTCGGCGGGGTCGAGATCGACATCCCGAAGGGCGGCATGAAGGACACCAAGTCCGGTGCCGACTTCACCGCGGGCAAGCAGACCCTGAACGGCGACCAGGCGCTCGCCTTCGTCCGCACCCGGTACGCCCTCGCGGGCTCCGACCTCGACCGCACGAAGAACCAGCAGAAGTTCCTCAACGCGCTCGCCAACCAGGTCGCCACCCCGAGCACCATCCTGAACCCCTTCAAGCTCTACCCGACGATGGGCGCGGGCCTGGACTCGCTGATCGTCGACAAGGACATGGGCCTGTACGACCTGGGCAAGATGTTCTGGGCGATGAAGGGCGTCAACGGCGGTGACGGCACGTCCATGAACATGCCGATCTCCGGCTCCACGGGCGGCAACCTGGTCTGGGACAAGGCCAAGGTCAAGACGCTGGTCGACGAGCTGAAGAACGACGAGAAGGTCACGGTCTCGGGCAACTGAGGTTCACTGTCTCGGGCAACTGAGGGCCAGGGCCCTCAAGCCCGCCGTCCCGAACCGAGCAGCGCGATGTGCGGAAGGGCCAACCGCCCTTCCGCCACCGTGTGTTCGGCACACAGCCGGTCGTACTCCCGCCGGATCCGTACGACGGTCCCCGGGTCCTGCGAGGTGACGACCAGTCCTATCGTGGCGACACCGCCCGCGGCACCGCTCCACCACTCCTCGACACCGGCCCGGTGGTCCCAGGCGAGTTCGGCCGCCTCCGCCTCGATGAATCCGGCCTCACCGAGCAGTTCGGCGAGGCCGTCCGCCGTACGGCTCCAGTCCTGCGGCGGATCCAGCCGCGGGAGGTAGGCCGGCGGTACGGCCCCGCCCGCCTCGCAGGCCCGGCCGAGCAGGTCCTGTCCCGCGCCGCGCCGGGCGCTCCACGTCGTGAGGGCGATCCGGCCGCCGGGGCGCAGGAGGCGGTGGAGTTCGGCGAGGGCGGCTCGGGGGCGGCCCACGTGGTTGAGGACGAAGTTGCCGACGACGGCATCGAACTCGCCGTCACCGTAAGGGAGTTCAGGAAGTACACCGGTGCGCGCGTCGACCCCGCGGGCCCGCGCCGCCGCCACCATCCCGGCATCGGCGTCCACGGCACTCACCAGGGCGTCGCGCGCCCGCGCCGCCACGGCCGCCGTACCGGTGCCGGTGCCGACGTCGAGGACGCGCGTACCCGCCTCGACCCCGGCGGCGTCCAGCAGGGCCTCCACGGGATGGGCGCACAGGCGCGCGAAGCTGCCGGCGTAGGCCTCGGTGCGGTCCTTCCACATCTCGCGCTCGGCGGCGTCGAAGGCCTCGGTCGCGTTCGCGTGTGTCATGGACCCCAGCCTGCCGCACCCAGGGCCGGGGACATCCCGGCGGATGCCCCCGGCCCCTGGACCGCTGTCAGCCGGCCGGCGTCACATCGCCATGCCCGACATCGCGCGACAGGTCTCCATACAGCGACGACACGCCTGTGCGCAGCGCATCATCTGGGGATCGTCCGGCATGGACATACACGCCTCGGCGCACATCTCGCACGCCTTGGCGCACATCGCGCACATCTCGGCCGACATGGGCGAGCGGCGCATCATCATGTCCGCGCACATGCGGGTCATCTCGGCACAGTCGATGAGCGCGCGCATGATCTGCATCTGCGCCTGGCCGCCCATCTGCATGCAGGAGCTCATGGTCTCCTCGCAGACGCTGTGGCACTCCATGCACGCCGCCACGCAGTCCTGCATCTCCTTGCTCATCGCGGTCATGCTCTCGGCCTGGGTCATGGCTCCTCCTCGGGGACGCGGGGGCCCGGGACGGGCCCCCGTGCCCTTCCGTCCTACGCCCCTCCCCGGCCGTGCGCCATCGGACGGACGCGACCAATCCGCCCCGGAATGCCCCACCCGCAGTACGACAAAGCCCCCGGAACGCGTCCGGGGGCTCGGTCGTCGCCACGCCGACCGGTTACGGCAGGTTGCGCGCCATCACGATCCGCTGGACCTGGTTCGTGCCCTCGTAGATCTGCGTGATCTTCGCGTCGCGCATCATCCGCTCCACCGGGTAGTCCCGGGTGTACCCGTACCCGCCGAGGAGCTGGACCGCGTCCGTGGTGACCTCCATGGCCACGTCCGAGGCGAAGCACTTGGCCGCCGCGCCCTGGAAGGTGAGGTTCTTGTCGAGGCGCTCCGAGGCGGCCGCGGCCTGGTAGGTCAGGGCACGGGCGGCCTCGATCTTCATGGCCATGTCGGCGAGCATGAACTGGATGCCCTGGAAGTCGGCGATGGCCTTGCCGAACTGCTTGCGCTCCTGGACGTAGCCCTTGGCGTAGTCGAAGGCGCCCTGGGCGACACCGAGGGCCTGGGCGGCGATGGTGATGCGGGTGTGGTCCAGGGTCTTCATCGCGGTGGCGAAGCCGGTGCCCTCCTCGCCGATGATGCGGTCGGCGGGGATGCGGACGTTGTCGAAGTAGACCTCGCGGGTCGGGGAGCCCTTGATGCCGAGCTTCTTCTCCGGGGCGCCGAAGGAGACGCCCTCGTCGGACTTCTCGACGACGAACGCCGAGATGCCCTTCGAGCGCTTCGTCGGGTCCGTCACGGCCATCACCGTGTAGTACTCGGACTCGCCCGCGTTGGTGATCCAGCGCTTGACGCCGTTGAGGATCCAGTGGTCGCCGTCGCGGACCGCCTTGGTCTTCATGCCGGCCGCGTCGGAGCCGGCGTCCGGCTCGGAGAGGGCGTAGGAGAACATCGCGTCGCCCTTGGCGAGCGGCGACAGGTACTTCTTCTTCAGGTCCTCGGAACCCGAGAGGATCACCGGGAGCGAGCCCAGCTTGTTCACGGCGGGGATGAGGGAGGAGCTCACGCAGGCGCGTGCGACCTCCTCGATCACGATCACCGTGGCCAGCGCGTCGGCGCCCGCGCCGCCGAACTCCTCGGGGACGTGCACGGCGTGCAGGTCGTTGGCCACCAGCGCGTCCAGCGCCTCGCGCGGGAAGCGGGCCTCCTCGTCGACCGCTGCGGCGTAGGGCGCGATCTTCGCCTCCACCAGCGAGCGGATGGCGTCCCGGAGCATGTCGTGCTCCTCGGACGGGCGGTACAGGTCGAAGTCAGCCGATCCGGCCAAGGTCTCTCACGCTCCAAGGACGCTGCAATGCCTGTGCTAATTACCGTTAAGTAACTCAAATTTTAGGGGTCCGCCCACGGGAGTGACGACGTGAGCTTGGCGACAGCGGGAAAGCTGCCCGTCAGGCGCTCCGACTATGCTCGGGCGCGCACCGGACCGTCCCCCTTTCTGGAGTCTCCATGGCCCTCAAGATCACCGTGATCGGCACCGGCTACCTCGGCGCCACCCACGCCGCGGCCTTGGCCGAGCTCGGTTTCGAGGTCCTGGGGCTCGACGTGGTGCCCGAGAAGATCGAGATGCTCCAGCGGGGCGAGGTCCCGATGTACGAGCCCGGCCTGGAGGACCTGCTGCGCAAGCATGTCGCCGGCATCGAGGGCTCCACCGGCCGGCTCCGCTTCACCATGGACTTCGCCGAGGTCGGCGCCTTCGGTGACGTGCACTTCGTCTGCGTGAACACCCCGCAGCGGCACGGCGAGTACGCCTGCGACATGTCGTACGTCGACTCCGCGATCGCCTCTCTGGCCCCGCACCTGACCCGCCCGGCCCTGGTCGTCGGCAAGTCGACGGTGCCGGTGGGTTCCGCCGACCGGCTGGCCCGCTACCTGGCCGACCACTCCCCCGCCGGCGCGGACGCCGAGCTGGCCTGGAACCCCGAGTTCCTGCGCGAGGGCTTCGCGGTGGACGACACGCTGCACCCGGACCGGATCGTCGTCGGCGTGCGCAGCGAGCGCGCGGAGAAGCTGCTGCGCGAGGTGTACGCGACGCCGCTCGGCGAGGGCACGCCGTTCGTGGTGACGGACTTCCCGACGGCCGAGCTGGTGAAGACCTCCGCGAACTCCTTCCTGGCCACGAAGATCTCCTTCATCAACGCCATGGCGGAGGTGTGCGAGGCCGCGGACGGCGATGTGGCGAAGCTGGCGGAGGCCATCGGCTACGACGACCGGATCGGGAAGAAGTTCCTGCGGGCCGGGATCGGCTTCGGCGGCGGCTGTCTGCCGAAGGACATCCGCGCCTTCATGGCCCGGGCGGGTGAGCTCGGCGCCGACCAGGCGCTGACGTTCCTGCGCGAGATCGACTCGATCAACATGCGTCAGCGCGGCCAGATGGTGGAGCTGGCCCGGCAGATCCTGGGCGGCGGACCGTTCCTCGGCAAGCGGGTCGCGGTGCTCGGCGCCACCTTCAAGCCCGACTCGGACGACGTCCGCGACTCCCCCGCGCTGAACGTCGCCGGGCAGATCCACCTCCAGGGCGGCCAGGTCACGGTCTACGACCCGAAGGGCATGGACAACGCCCGCCGCCTGTTCCCGACCCTCGGCTACGCCGACACCGCCGTGGACGCGGTCCGGGGTGCCGACGTCGTCCTCCACCTCACGGAGTGGCGGGAGTTCCGCGAACTGGACCCGGCGGCCCTCGGCGAGGTCGCGACGGCAAAGGTCGTCCTGGACGGCCGCAACGCCCTGGATCCGGTGCTGTGGCGGAAGGCCGGGTGGACGTACCGGGCGATGGGGCGGCCGACCGCCTGATCCCGAAAGCAGGCCGCACAGGGCCCCGGCGTACTCCAGCGCCGGGGCCCTGTCGTGTCGTGGTGGCCGGAAGCACCTCCAAACCAGGCATATGCCAGCCCTCCCCGGAATCCTCAACACGAGTTCGATTTGCATTCGAGCACAGTGCGGAATCGACCGTTCTCACAGACCGCACCCCCGTAATGGAGAGGTAGGCAACCATCGGTTAACCGGTGCGTAGTGATGCGGAATCCACCCTCCACTCCACTGTTCGTCATCGGCCGCGTTCTCCGGTCGGATTGAGATGAGCATGTCAGGAGTGAGTCATGCCCTTGTTCCGCAGGGCGACCCGAGCCTCCGCCCGCGACCACCGCGACGAACTGGTCGCCGGGGCGCTCGTCGGCACCGTGGTGATCGTGCTGGGCTACGCGTCGGGCATCGGCGCCCCCGCCTCCGGCGCGGCCGAGGCCGCTCCGGCGGTCACCCCGCCGGCCGCCATGGCACCGACGACGACCTCCCCGGGGGCCGGTCAAGCCCCGGGGGGATCCGGGGAGTTGCCGTCGTACGGCGGAGTCGGTGGAGCCGGTGGAATCGGCGGAGTCGGCGGAGGCCTCGGATACGGCGGCGGGTACGGCACCGGCGGCGGGGGCGTGGTGACCGGTACCGTCCCCGTCGGCTCCGGTGGCGGCCAGGGCGGCGGGCACGCCGGCCACGGGACCACGCCGGTCCCGGGCACCGGGTCCCCCACACCCACCACGCCCGCGCCCACCACCCCCGCGCCCTCCCCCTCGGGCACCTGCGCGGACGGCGAGGTCACCCTCGTACAGCCGCTGCTCGTCGGGGTCACCGACTCCGTGTTCGGCCTCCTGGACGGCCCGGCGGCGACCCCCTCCCCGTCGCCGACCTCCTCTCCCTGCGTCGGGCTCGCCCCCGCCTCGAGCCTCCTGGGCGGCATCCTCGCCCCGGCCTCCGCCTCCCCGCAGCCGGAGGCGACCCCGTGAGGACCCTGCGCCGGACCCTGTTGCTCCTCGCCGCCCTGCTCTGCGCCCTGTTCGGCGCGGTCCAGCCCGCCGTCGCCCACACCGGGTTGGTGAGCTCCTCCCCCAAGGACGGGGCCGACCTGAAGAAGGCGCCCGGCAGCCTCGTCCTCACCTTCGACGAGGCCGTCGACCTGGCCGACGTACGGGTGCTGACGGTGGACGGCGACCGGCTGCCGGTGTCGCACACGGCGAAGAAGAGTGTCGTGCGGGTCGCCCTCAACAGCCCGGCGGACGGGAAGTTCGCCGTCGTCTGGTCCGTCGTGGACGAGAAGGACGGGCACGCCTCCTCCGGCCGGATCGCCTTCACCGCCGGCGCGGCCGCCACAAAGGCCAGCGGCGACGAGACCCCTGCCGCCGCTCCCGGACCGTCCCCCTCGGTCCGCAAGGGTCTCGTCGCCGCCCGCTGGGCCGGATATCTCGCGCTGGCCCTGTTCGTCGGCGGACTGGCGTTCGTCGCGCTCCTGTGGCCGGGCGGCACCCACGAACCGCGGGCCCGGGTGCTGCTGGGGCTCGCCTGGCCGGTCGGGCTGCTGGCGACCGTGGCGGCCGTCGGACTCCAGGGCGCCTACACCTCCCTCGGCGGCCTGCGGGACGCCCTGCGCCCGGCGACCTACGCGGACGTCCTGGCCACCGAACCCGGCATCGTGCTCGCCGCGCGCGGGCTGATGTGGGTGCTCGGGGCCGTGGTGCTCAGCGCCCTGCTCCAGGGCGGCCCGGCCACCTCCCGCTCGCCGGGCTGGCGGGTGGGCGCCCTCGCCGTGACCTTCGGGCTGCTGCGCACGACCGGGATGACGGGCCACAACTCCGAGGGCAGCGAGCCCACTTGGGGCGCCGTCGCCGACTTCGTGCACCTGCTGGGGGCCGCGCTGTGGATCGGCGGGCTCGCCATGCTCGCGCTGGCCGTACTGCCGCGCCGCCGGGCCGGAGAGCTGGCGCGGGTCGTGCCGGGCTACTCGAAGCTCGCGGCCGTGAGCGTCACGGGCATCGTCGGCGCCGGGCTGGTGCTCGCCTGGCAGGTGGTGGGGTCGTACGGCGCCCTGCTGCACACCTCGTACGGGCATCTGCTGCTCGTCAAGACGGCCGTCCTCGGGGGCGTCCTGGTGGCCGCGTACGCGAGCCGCCAGTGGGTGCGCACCCGTCTCGATCTCGCCGTGCTGCTGCGCGGCGACGCCGCCACCGTGCGGCCCTTCGGTTACTCGGTCGCGGTCGAGACGGGGCTGGTCCTCGTCGTCCTCGCCGTGACGAGTCTGCTGGTCACGGCCGATCCTGGCCGCTGAACTCCATGGGAAACAACTCCCTGGGAAACAATAGGAGTTGAAGTGAAAAGAAGCGATGAGACCGGCGAGCGGCGGCTCCAGCCGCCGACGGCCGAGGCCGGTAGGTCCGGGGGCCGGTCCCTGCTGTTCGTGGGGCTCGGCGCGGCACTCGCGGCCGTGCTCAGTCTCGGACTGCTGAACGTGGCCTCGAGTGCCACGAGTTCCTCGCAGCAGACCGCGGGCGCGGCTCAGGCGCCCGCTGCCGCCGCTGCCGAGGTCCAGCCTGCCGCGGCCGCCAAGCCGGACTACCAGGTCGACATCATGAGCTACAAGTTCGGCGACGGTAAGCAGCTCGTCGTCGAGGCCGGCCAGACCGTCCAGTGGACCAACCACGACAGCGCCCCGCACACGGTGACCACGACCAAGGCCCCGGTGGCCTTCGACTCGGGGACTCTCAAGCAGGGTCAGTCGTGGTCGTACACCTTCACCAAGGTGGGGACGTACGAGTACTACTGCGCGGTGCACCCGGACATGGTGTCGTCCGTGAAGGTGGTCGCCGCGTCCGGCGGCGGTGGCGGTGGCGGTACGACGCCCACGCCCACCCCGACCGTGAAGCCGACCGGCACCCCCACGGCCACTCCGACGGCCACCCCCACCCCGACGGTGAAGCCCACCGGCACGCCCACCGCCACCCCGACGGCCACACCGACCTCCGGCGGTGGCTCCGGCTCCGAGCAGTGCGCCAGCATCGACAACGAGCTGCTGCCGATCCTGCAGCACCTCTACGCGGCGCACCTGTCGGAGTCCCCGGGCCAGCAGGTGCAGGACGCGCTTGCGCTCGACTCGTACCTCAAGATGCACACCGTGTGGATCGAGTCCATCCTCAAGCCGGCCGTCAGTGACGGTGGCTCGGTGGCCGACGACACCCTCACCGTGCTGCTCCAGCACATCTACTCGGCACACCTGGAGGAATCGCTCGGACAGCAGGTCACCGACCTGCTCGACGTCGACAGCTACGTGAAGATGCACACCGTCTGGGCCGGGCACATGCTCACGCCCACCACGGACTTCCTCACCGCCAACTGCTGACACATGGGTGGACGCCGTTCCGGCCGGGGCTCAGCCGGCCGGAACGGCGTCCATGACCATTCTCCACACCCTCACCACATTTCGGGAACCGCTTTCCAAGGAGTTCGGGATGACAACCGTCACCCTGCCCACCGTTCCTCCGCCCCGGCACCTCACCGTGGCCCCGGGCCGCTCGCTCGCCGAACTCACCGCCTGGTACGGGCCTTTGCCGGTACGGCGCCGGCGGGTACCGCTCGCCGGGGCGTCCATGGAGATGCCCCTGGACGCCGCACAGCCGTCGTTCCGCTTCGAGTTCGACGACCGTGAACTGCGGGCCGTCCTCACCTCCGAGCAGGTCGACGCGGTCCCCGGCGACCGGCTCCAGCTCACCGGCGACCTCCACCTGAACGACGTCGCCTTCCCCGTCCTGCTGCGGCTGCGGGTGGTCGAGCGGGCCGAGGACCGGCTGCTCGTCGTGGGCACGGCCAAGCTGCCGTACCGGCTGCTGCGCCGGGCCACCGGATTCCGGCTGCCGTGGCGGCTGCCGGCCACGCGCCTCAGGCTGCTCGTCGCGGTGGAGTTCGCGTGAGGGGGGTGCTGCGAGCCGCGGCGGTGCTCGCCCTGCTCGCCCTGGGGATGCTGCCGTACGGCCACGAGGCGTCGGCGGCGGGCTACTCCGTGGCCATGAAGGGGTACGCCTTCTCGCCGGCGTCCTTGAGCGTGCCCGCGGGGTCCACGGTCACCTGGACCAACTACGACACGGCCCCGCACGACGTGAAGACCACCTCCGGCCCGCTCTCGATCCACTCCCCCATGCTGAACAAGGGCCAGAGCTGGAGCTTCACCTTCACCACGGCCGGCTCCTACGGCTACGTCTGCACGGTCCACCCGGACATGACGGCGGGCATCACGGTCCGGGCGGCGGCCCCGGCTCCGAAACCCACCCCGGCGGCCCCGACGCAACACGAGCACACACAGCCGGCCACGAGTCAGGAACAGCACTCCACGATGCCGGGCATGACGACGAGCCGCAGCGCCGCGGCGCCCCGTGCCGGCTCGTCGCCCTCCCCCACGGCGTCCCAGGGCGCCGTACCGCAGATGGCACCGTCGCCGCAGTCCTCGCAGGCGGCGCAGCCGGCTGTGACCCAGACGGCCGCGTCCACGGTCCGGCCGCTGGACCCGCTGCTGGTGCTGGCCGGTCTGGTGGCAGGGGTCTCGGTGCTGTGCCTGCTCCTGGTGGGGTCGCGGGCCGCGGCGAGCGCCCCGCGCGGAGGTGAGGAGGGCGCGTAGGCGGGTGCGGCGGCCGTCCTGGCCGCACCCTCCCGACCACCCCCACCCAGGTGCCCCTAGGGCGTGCTCTTCCCCCGGTACCGCCGCATCTTCGCGCGCGCCCCGCACACCTGCATGGAGCACCACCGGCCCCGCCCCGCCGGGCTCCGGTCGTAGTACGCCCAGTGACAGTCCACGGCCTCACAGGCCTTCAGGCGGATCCAGGTGCCCGCGACCAGCGACTCGGCGACGGCGGCGGCGACGCGGGAGAGCAGGGGCCGGGCGTCGGCGGGGGCGAGGGCGGCCGAGCCGTCCGAGGCGGCCACCGTCAGGACCAGGGGCGCCGCCGCCAGCAACTCCCCGAGCGGCGTCACCGCGCGATGCGGCGGATGCCCGGCATGGGCCAGCAGCGCGACCCGCAGCGACTCCCGGAGTTCACGCGCCTGCGCCACCTCGCCCTCGGCGATCCCGAACCGCTCCCGCCCCTCCGGGGTGTCCAGCGAATCGGCACCCGACTCCAGGTCCACGGTGTTCACCAGGGACTCGACCAGGGCCAGTCCCCCGGGCGCGGGGGATCGCTCACTCATGGCTGCACGCTACCTAGCTAGGCAATTCCCTTGCGACGTTACCCCCGATGCGGGAGCATGCGGTAACCGTTACTGGTTACCCGCTTCTACAGGTAACCGCGCTTCAAGGAGGAAGCCATGGCCGTCGCCGGACTCGGAGCCGTCGTACTGGACTGTCCTGACCCCCGCGCGCTCGCCGGTTTCTACGCCGCTGTCCTCGGCGGCACCGTCGAGGGCGAGGGCGAGTGGGTGGACCTCAGGACCCCCGGCGGACCGTCGCTGGCCTTCCAGGCCGCCCCCGGTTTCGTACCGCCGAAGTGGCCGGCCCCCGACGCCTCGCAGCAGTTCCACCTGGACCTGACCGTCCAGGACCTGGACGCGGCCGAGAAGGAGGTGCTGGCGCTCGGGGCGAAGCCGCTGGACACCGAGGACCGCTCCCGCACGTTCCGTGTGTACGCGGACCCGGCTGGGCACCCGTTCTGCCTCTGCGCCTGCTGAACAAACTGTCCTGACCAGGAGGATCTCTCGTGACCGTCGCACGTTTCCGTTCCGTCGTGATCGACTGCCCCGACCCCCGCGCGCTCGCCCGTTTCTACGCCGGGATCGTGGGCGGCACCCCGGAGGACGACGACCCCGACTGGGTGGTCCTGCGCGTCCCCGGCGGCCCCCGGCTGGCCTTCCAGAGCGCCCCGGGACTCACCCCGCCCGAGTGGCCGCGGGCGGACCGCAACTCCCAGCAGTTCCACCTGGACTTCGACGGCGGGACCACGTGGGAGGAGATCGACGCGGCCGAGGCCAAGGTGCTGGCGCTGGGCGCACGGCTGCTGCACGCCGAGGACAAGGAGGACTTCCGGGTGTACGCGGATCCGGCGGGGCATCCGTTCTGCCTGTGCCGGATCGACCCGCTGTAGGTCCGGTCAGCCGTCGAGGTCCGCGATCTTCGCCGTGGACGGCTCGCGCCGCATCTGGGCCGCCTGCGCGGTGAAGTCGGACTCGCGCAGCAGCCGCTGGACGTTGCCCCAGGTCAGCAGGGCGAGCTCGGCCTCGTCCCAGCCGCGGCGCAGCAGCTCGGCGACCAGGTGGGGGTAGCAGGAGGCGTCGCCGAGCTCCTGTGGGTGGGCGGTGCCGGCGTCGTAGGTGCCGGACAGGCCCACGGACTCGGCACCGGCGACCGCGCGCACATGGTCGAGGTGGTCGGCGACGTCCCGGACCGTCGGGCCGGTCTGCTCGGCGGTCAGCGGCACCATGCACAGGCCCTTCGCGGCGCCGAGCCGGGCGAGCAGGTCGTCGGGGAGGTTGGCCGGGTGGGGGCGCAGGGCGCGGGCGGCGGAGCGGGTGAAGAGCACGGGCGCCTTGGCCACCGTCAGGGTCCGCCGGACAGTGGCGTCGGAGGCACCGGAGAGGTCGGCGAGGACTCCGAGCCGGTTCATCTCGCGCAGCACCTCCTCGCCGAACCGGGTCAGCCCCGCCTCGCTCGCCCAGGACACCCCGGTCAGGGTGAGGGCACGCAGGCCGAGGGCGTGCAGGGAGCGCAGGATCCCGAGCGAGTCGCCGAGTGCGGCGGCACCGGCGGGGCCGAGCAGGACGGCGATGCGGCCGCAGTTGTGGGCGTCGGTGGCCTGTCCCGCGGTGCGGGCCAGGCGCAGGCCCTCGGGATGGTTGCGTACGACGGTCTTCACCAGGTCGAGCTGTTCCAGGGTGGCGCCGACGGCCCGGTCCCCGTCGAGCCCCTCGGGCAGGTGCAGCGACCACATCAGGGCGCCCACATGCCCCTCCCTGAGCCTCGGTACGTCCGTGTCCACGGCGCTCTCGCCGACCTCCAGGTCGAACCAGGGCAGGTGGCGCAGCGCCCAGGGCAGTCCGCTGTAGCCGTCGGCGACGGGGTGTGCGGCCAGGAGTGCCCGGGCCCGCTCCAGGAGCTCGCCGCCCTGGCCGGAGCCCGGGGTGTACAGCTCCGGCACGGCCCCGAAGACCCGGGGCAGCTCTTCCACGTCGGCCGCGGGCTGCAGTTCGTCCTGGAGGTCTGCCATGACGGGCTCCGTACGTCGTGATCTTCCTGATCGCCGTACGGTCACCGTCGCACGGAGCGCGGGGGCCTTCCTGGTGGGCGGGGCGTTCGGGGGTACGCCGGTCCGGGTACCGCACGCCGCCCGGCCACCGGGCCCGCCGTCGTCCTCGGCCGTCGTGGCGCCGCTGACGTACGCGGGCCCCGGGCCCTCAGCCGTCGAGCTCGGAGAGCGTCGCGTTGGACGGGCCTCGCTTCGCCTGCAGCTCCCGTGCCACGTCCTCCGCCGCGCCCAGCACCCGGACCGCGTTCTGCCAGGTGAGCTTGGCGAGGTCGGCGCGGGACCAGCCGCGGTCCAGGAGTTCGGCGATGAGGTGGGGATAACCGGATACGTCGTCGAGGCCGTCCGGGGTGAACGCCGTGCCGTCGTAGTCGCCGCCGATGCCGATGTGGTCCACGCCGGCCACCTCGCGCATGTGGTCCAGGTGGTCGGCGACCGTCGAGACCGTGGCGACCGGGCGCGGGTTGCGCTCCTCGAAGGAGCGGTGCACCTTCATCGCCTCGGGCGTGGTCGCGAGGTGGTGGAAGCCGTGCTCGCGCATGTTCTCGTCGGCCGCGGCCGTCCAGTCCACGGCGGCCTGGAGGACGAACTTCGGGACGAACGTCACCATCGCCATGCCGCCGTTGGACGGGAGGCGTTCCAGGACGTCGTCGGGGATGTTGCGCGGGTGGTCGCACACGGCCCGCGCGGAGGAGTGCGAGAAGATCACCGGTGCCTCGCTCGCGTCCAGCGCGTCCCGCATGGTCGTCGCCGCCACGTGCGAGAGGTCCACGAGCATGCCCTCGCGGTTCATCTCCCCAACCACCGCACGGCCGAAGGCCGAGAGCCCCCCGACGCCGGGTTCGTCCGTCGCCGAATCCGCCCAGTCCACGTTGTCGTTGTGGGTGAGGGTCATGTAACGCACGCCGAGCGCGTACAACGCGCGTAGCGTGGCGAGGGAGTTGGCGATGGAGTGGCCGCCCTCGGCGCCCATGAGCGAGGCGATACGGCCTTCCGCGCGCGCCGCCTCCATGTCCGCGGCGGTGAGCGCGGCCCGCAACTGCGACGGGTACCGCGCGATCAACTGCCGTACGCAGTCGATCTGTTCCAGTGTTGCCGGTACCGCGCCGGGCAGGTCCGAGCGCACGTACACCGACCAGTACTGCGCGCCCACCCCGCCGGCCCTGAGCCGCGCCAGGTCGGTGTGCAGATGGGCCGACTGGTCGGCGGCGATGTCCCGCGCGTCGAGGTCGTAGCGGACCTGTTCGCGCAGCGCCCACGGGAGGTCGTTGTGGCCGTCGACGACCGGGAACTCGGCGAGGAGCTCCCGGGCCGTCGCCGCCGAACCGGTGGCCGTCACTTGCCGAAGCCGAAGCCGTTGGAGCCCTCGACCTTGGACCGCAGGCGCTTGCCCTTCTCGGTGGCCTGGTCGTTGAGCTCCTGCTGGAACTCCCGCATCCGGCCGAGGAGTTCCTCGTCGTGCGCGGCGAGGATGCGGGCCGCGAGCAGCCCGGCGTTGCGGGCGCCGCCGACGGAGACGGTCGCGACGGGGACGCCGGCCGGCATCTGCACGATGGAAAGCAGCGAGTCCATGCCGTCGAGGTACTTCAGCGGGACCGGGACCCCGATGACCGGGAGGGGGGTGACGGAGGCGAGCATGCCGGGAAGGTGGGCGGCCCCACCCGCGCCGGCGATGATCACCTTGAGGCCCCGCTCGGCCGCCTGCTCGCCGTACGCGATCATCTCGCGCGGCATGCGGTGCGCGGAGACGACGTCCACCTCGTACGCGATCTCGAACTCGTCGAGGGCCTGGGCGGCGGCCTCCATGACGGGCCAGTCGGAGTCCGAACCCATGACGATGCCAACAACGGGGCTCATTCGGTGATCGTGCCTCTCAGGTAGCCGGCAGCGTGACGTGCGCGTTCGAGAACGTCGTCCAGGTCGTCGCCGTAGGTGTTGACGTGGCCCACCTTGCGGCCGGGCTTCACGTCCTTGCCGTACATATGGATCTTCAGCTTGGGGTCGCGGGCCATGCAGTGCAGGTACGCGGAGTACATGTCGGGGAAGTCGCCGCCGAGGACGTTGACCATCACGGTCCACTTCGCGCGGGGGCGCGGGTCGCCGAGCGGCAGGTCGAGGACGGCCCGGACGTGGTTGGCGAACTGGGAGGTGATCGCGCCGTCCATCGACCAGTGGCCGGAGTTGTGCGGGCGCATCGCGAGTTCGTTGACGAGGATGCGGCCGTCGCGGGTCTGGAACAGCTCGACGGCGAGGTGGCCGACGACGTCCAGTTCCTTGGCGATGTTGAGGGCCAGCTCCTCGGCCTTGAGGGCGAGGGTCTCGTCGAGGCCGGGCGCGGGGGCGATCACGGTGTCGCAGACGCCGTTCACCTGCTGGGACTCGACGACCGGGTAGGCGACGGCCTGGCCGTGCGGCGACCGTACGACGTTGGCGGCCAGCTCGCGGACGTAGCCGACCTTCTCCTCCGCGAGGACGGGGACGCCGGCCCGGAAGGGGTCTTCGGCCTCCTCGGCGGAGTCGACCACCCACACGCCCTTGCCGTCGTAGCCGCCGCGGACGGTCTTGAGGACGACGGGGAAGCCGTCGCCCTCCGCCGCGAAGGCCGCCACGTCCTCGGGATCGCTGACGATCCGGTGCCGTGGGCACGGCACGCCGATCGCGTCGAGTCTCGCGCGCATCACGCCCTTGTCCTGGGCGTGCACGAGCGCGTCGGGGCCGGGGCGCACGGGGATGCCGTCCGCCTCCAGGGCCCTGAGGTGCTCGGTGGGCACGTGTTCGTGATCGAAGGTGATCACATCGCACCCGCGCGCGAACTCGCGCAGCGTGTCGAGGTCGCGATAGTCGCCGATGACGACGTCGCTCACCACCTGCGCCGCGGAATCCTGAGGGGTGTCACTGAGGAGCTTGAACCTGATGCCGAGCGGGATGCCTGCCTCGTGTGTCATACGCGCGAGCTGGCCCCCGCCGACCATGCCGACTACCGGGAACGTCACGACCCCAGGGTATCGGTCGCGCCACGGCGGCCGGATCCCGCGCCTCTTACCGGTCCTCTTACCAGCTTGTTTCCCTGTGTGTGAGTTCATCCACAGGCAAACGGGCAAGACGGGTGGTTAGCATGGGCTGAGTTGACGAATCCAATCGACTGGGGGCCTGTACGACCATGGGACATGGTTCCTCAGGGCTGCGAAGGGTCCTTCGCGAGGTCGCCAAATTCGGTGCGGTCGGCGGAGCGGGGCTCCTCGTCAACCTCGTCGTCTTCAACGTCGTCCGGCATCTCACCGACCTGCCGGTGGTCCGGGCGAGTGTTGTCGCCACGGTGGTGTCGATCGTCTTCAACTACATAGGGTTCCGTTACTTCACCTACCGCGACCGCGACAAGAGCGGCCGTACGAAGGAACTGACCCTGTTCCTGCTGTTCAGCGTGGTCGGCCTGGTCATCGAGAACGGCATCCTGTACGCCGCGACCTACGGCTTCGGCTGGGACAGCCCCCTGCAGAGCAACATCTTCAAGTTCGTCGGCATCGGCATAGCCACCCTCTTCCGCTTCTGGTCCTACCGCAGCTGGGTCTTCAAGACCCTCCCGGCCCGCGAGGCGGTGGCGAGCGCGGAGCACTTCCTGGAGGAAGTGGAACAGGCAGCCACCCGCAAGGGCCGCCCCCGGCAGCGAGCACTCTGACACCGCACGCGCTACACAAACCCCCACCGGACCGCAACGGGCCGCCGCAGGCACCCAGGGGCGCGGGGAACTGCGCAAAAACACCCGCCCCCACCGAACCCGCACCCGACCCCGCTCACCCGCCGGAGGCTCACCGCACCGTCGGCTCGTCCTCGTCCGGCAGTGACGACTTCAGCGGGGTGCGGGAGAGGAACAGGCCGAAGACCGGGGGCTGGGCCTGGAGCATTTCCAGGCGGCCGCCGTCGGCCTCCGCCAGGTCTCGGGCGACCGCGAGGCCGATGCCCGTGGAGTTGCGGCCGCTGATCGTGCGCTCGAAGATGCGGGCGCCGAGGTCGGCGGGGACGCCGGGGCCCTCGTCGGTGACCTCGATGACGGCCTGGTTGCCGGTGACGCGGGTGCGCAGCGCCACCGTGCCGCCGCCGTGCATGAGGGAGTTCTCGATCAGCGCGGCCAGGACCTGGGCCACCGCACCCGGCGTACCGACAGCCGTGAGGTGCCGTTTGCCCGAGCTGACGATCGCCCGGCCCGCACTGCGGTAGGCGGGCCGCCACTCCGCGAGCTGCTGCTGGATGACCTCGTCGAGGTCGAAGGTGACCGCGTTGCCGGCCCGGGGGTCGCGGGAGTTGGTCAGCAGCCGTTCGACCACGTCCGTCAGGCGCTCCACCTGGGTCAGCGCGACGTTCGCCTCCTCCTTCACCGTGTCCGGGTCGTCGGTGAGGGTGATCTCCTCCAGACGCATGGACAGGGCCGTCAGGGGCGTGCGGAGCTGGTGGGAGGCGTCGGCGGCCAGGCGCCGCTCCGCCGTCAGCATGCGCGCGATGCGCTCGGCCGAGGAGTCCAGCACAT
Organism: Streptomyces sp. NPDC048523; assembly: GCF_043199815.1. Classification (NCBI taxonomy): domain Bacteria; kingdom Bacillati; phylum Actinomycetota; class Actinomycetes; order Kitasatosporales; family Streptomycetaceae; genus Streptomyces; species Streptomyces sp. NPDC048523. The sequence goes on from NZ_JBICWQ010000006.1 coordinate 57,581, forward strand.
CGGCGACCCGGTCCAGCTCCGGGACGCCGTAGCGCTTGTGCCGGGGCCGTGGGTCGCCGGAGCCGAGGCGTTCCGCGGTCTCGGCGAGGTCGGTCAGCGGTGAGGCCAGCTTGTTGGCCTGGCGGATCGCGAGCAGCACCGCGGCGATCACCGCGAGCAGTGCCACCAGACCGATGATCAGGAGCGTACGGCCGACCTCCCGGGTCACCGAGGAGCGCGGCTCCTGCACGGTGACCGTCTCGCCCTCCTCGCCCTTCTCGGTGGAGCGGATGACCTCACCGGTGGGCCGGGCACCGACCTCGATCGGGTCCTGCCCGGGAATCCGGATCACGGCGTACCGTTCCTGCGCGACCTGGTCGCGCAGGATCTCCGCGGTCACGTCCTCCGCGGCGAAGAGCCGGCTGTCCACGATCCCGGCCAGCCGGATCGCCTCGGAATCCACCCGCTCCTGGGCGCTGTTGCTGATGGTGCGGGTCTCGACGATGACGAGGGAGACGCCGAAGACGGCGATCACCACGAGCACCACGGCGAGCGTGGACTGGATCAGTCGACGGCGCATGTCCTCTTACCTGCCGGCCGGATACCCCGACGGATACCCGGGGGTTCAGCTCTTCTCGAAGCGGAAGCCCACTCCTCGTACCGTCGCGATGTACCGCGGGTTGGCCGCGTCGTCGCCGAGCTTCTTGCGGAGCCAGGAGATGTGCATGTCGAGCGTCTTGGTCGAGGACCACCACGTGGTGTCCCAGACCTCGCGCATCAGCTGGTCCCGGGTCACCACGCGGCCCGCGTCCCGCACCAGGACCCGGAGCAGGTCGAACTCCTTCGCGGTGAGCTGGAGTTCCTCGTCGCCCATCCACGCCCGGTGCGACTCGACGTCGATCCGCACCCCGTGGGTGGCCGGCGGCTGGGCCGGCTCGGCCGCCCCGCGCCGCAGCAGGGCCCGGACCCGGGCGAGCAGCTCGGCGAGGCGGAAGGGCTTGGTCACGTAGTCGTCGGCGCCCGCGTCGAGACCGACGACGGTGTCCACCTCGTCGGCACGTGCGGTCAGGATGAGGATCGGTACGGCGTGGCCCTCGGCGCGCAGTCGGCGGGCCACCTCGAGGCCGTCCATGCCGGGCAGACCCAGGTCGAGGACGACCAGGTCGATGCCGCCCTGCATTCCGGCGTCGAGTGCGGTGGGGCCGTCCTCACGCACCTCGACCTCGTACCCTTCCCGGCGCAGGGCGCGGGCCAGCGGCTCCGAAATGGACGCATCGTCCTCGGCGAGCAGTACACGGGTCATGAGCTGATGGTAGACCGCTCCTGACACATGCTGGGGTGTGATCACGACCCAGTGGTTCTTACCTTTCATGGCTGGGGGGTGAACCTGTGACTATGGGGTGCCAATTCAGTAAGGACCTTAGAAATCAGGTGTACGGTTCCTCGGTCACCTGTGATTCACCTCTCAAGTCCTTCCATTTCCGTCAGTATCCTGTCGTATGGTGAATCAACTGCCTGTCGCATCGTGGGGACCTTTGGCGCGCATCCGTCGCTGAAGGTCTCTTTTGTGTGCGGTGATCCCCACCAGCAAGGAACGACCATGGCGTCCAGCCTGACGAAGGACTCGGTGACTGAGGGCACCCCCGGTTCCGACAAAGCCTTCTTCGGCCACCCCCGCGGACTGGCCACCCTCTTCATGACCGAGATGTGGGAGAGGTTCTCCTACTACGGGATGAAAGCCCTGCTCACCGTCTACCTGCTCTCCGGCGGCCCCGACGCCGGCAAGGGCAGCATGGGCGGCGGCCTCGCGATGGACCTCGCGACCACCACCGTGATCGTCTCCGTCTACTCGGCGATGGTCTATCTGCTCGCCATGCCCGGCGGCTGGCTCGGCGACCGCGTCTGGGGCCCCCGCAAGACGGTCGCCATCGCCGCCGTCACGATCATGGCCGGCCATCTCACGCTGGCGCTGCCCGGTGGCCAGGCGCCGTTCTTCGCCGGCCTCGCGCTCGTCGCGGCCGGTTCCGGGCTGCTCAAGGCCAACATCTCCACGATGGTGGGCCACCTGTACGACGGCCCGGACGACCCGCGCCGCGACGGCGGCTTCACGATCTTCTACATGGGCATCAACGCGGGCGCCTTCTTCGCCCCGCTGGCCGTCGGCACCGTCGGCCAGGAGGTCAGCTGGCACCTCGGCTTCGGCATGGCCGCGGTCGGCATGGCGATCGGTCTGGCCGCGTTCCTGCTCGGCACCCGCAACCTGAGCCCGGTCAGCAACGTCGTCCCCAAGCCGCTGGCGGCCGAGGAGCGCGCGGCCTGGCTGCGCAAGGGCCTGTTCTGGCTGATCGCCGCGACCGTCTTCTACGGCGTCGTCGGCATCACCGGCCACTTCACACTGAACTGGGCGATGATCCCGCTCACCGTCATCGGCCTGGTCGTCCCGGCGGGTGTGCTGCTGCGCATCAAGCGGGACAAGGAGCTGACGGCCGGCGAGCAGTCGAAGATGTCCGGCTACATCTGGTTCTTCGTCGCGGCCGCCCTGTTCTGGATGATCTACGACCAGGGCGCGTCCACGGTCCAGGCGTTCGGCTCGAACGACCAGAAGACGGCCGGCTCCCTGCTCGGCTTCGCCTTCCCGACCTCCTGGTACCAGTCGTTGAACCCGCTGTTCATCATGGCGCTGGCCCCGGTCTTCGCCTGGCTGTGGGTGTGGCTGAACCGCAAGGGCAAGGAGCCCGGCACCATCGTGAAGTTCGCGATGGGTCTGTTCCTGGTCGGCGTCTCGTTCTTCTTCTTCCTGATCCCGATCGCGATGGCGGCGAACGGCACCGCGGTCAGCCCGATGTGGCTGGTGGGCATCTACTTCATCCAGACCGTGGGTGAGCTGTGCCTCTCCCCGGTCGGCCTGTCGGTGACGACGAAGATGGCTCCCGCGAAGTACGCCTCGCAGATGATGGGCGTCTGGTTCCTCGCGGTCACCGCCGGCGACTCGATCACCGGCCTGCTGTCCAACCCGGCGATCGCCGGGGCCGACCTCAGCGGGACCCCCGCGGTGTTCGGTGAGGCGGCGCTGGCGGCTCTCGCCGGGTTCGCCGTGTGGATGTACCGGCGCAAGGTGAAGTCCCTCATGGGGGACGTTCGTTAGGGCCGGCACCAGAAACGACGGGGCCGTTGGAATCCGGGTGGGTTCCGACGGCCCCGTCGCTTCACGTGCCGTGCGCGGTTCCCCGCGCCCCTGAGCGCGTTACCTGGTCCGCCTTCCCGGCATGAAGGTGAAGATCGCGCCGCCCAGCAGCACCGCCGTGCCCGCCACCAGGCCCAGCGCCTTCAGGGCCGCGTGGTCGTCCGCGCCCGTGGCAGCCAGGCCGCCGCTCGTCGACGTACCGGACGAGGAGCCGCCGGAGGACGACGAACCACCCGACGCCCCGCCCTCCTGCTCCTTCGTGGTCAGGGTCAGGGAGACCTGCGTCTTGTCCGGCTTGCAGGTCGTGGTCGTACCCAGGGCCTCGATCGTCAGCACACCCGGCGACAGTGTCGACTCCCCGGTCGCACCCGGCTTGTACGTGCCCGTCATGTCCGGGATCTCTATCGGGTCGCCCGACTTGATGGCCGCGGAGTTGGTGGGGCCCTCGACATGGACCGAGCCCGTGTCGTCGCCGCCCAGCACCACGTCCATGGAGGGCTTGACCGAGTTCGCCGGGATGTCGGCGGGGCTGTCCATCGGGGAGTTCTTGAACTGCACGGTCAGGCCGTAACTGCCGCCGTTCTTCTTGGCGTTGACCTGGATCGTGGAGGTGGCCTTCTTCTCGCCGAGGGGCGACTGGCAGGTGTAGGGGATGTCGACCGCCTTGCCGGTGAAGTCGGTCTGGCCGTCGTCGGAGGAGGTGGCGCTCGGGCCGGCCGTGGCCGTGTCGGTCGGGGTGGGCGTCGGTGTGGGGGTGGCGGTGTCCGTCGGATCAGGCGTCGGTGTCGGGGTCGGTGTCGACGTGCCGTTCCCCGCGGCCACGTCGATCGTCCCCGCCGCCGGAACCGTCTCCGTCGGCGTGCACACCGTGTTCGTGCCCATCGCGTTCACCGTGTAGGCGCCGGGCGTCAGGGTGACCTGCCCGGCCGCCGTCAGCTTCAGCGTGCCCTTCATGTCGGACAGCACCATGGCGCCGCCCTTGGGGATGGCCGGGTTCTCGCGCGGGCCGGTCATCGCGAGGTCGGCGCTCTGCGCGCCGGACACCTTCAACGTCCCGGTCGGCTGGACCGAGTTCGCCGGCAGGTCGATGATGTTCGGGTTCTTGGACGCGGCCTGGGTGAACTTCCACACCACGTCGATCTCGTCACCGGCCTTCGCGCCGGCCGGAGCGGTGATCTCGACCTTGGTGGTGCCGTCGACGGGGTCGAGGCCGACGCCGGCGGGCGGCACGCACCGGGTCGCGAACGACACCTCCGCGGCCTGGGCGGGGCCGGCCGCGAGGCCCAGGACCACGCCCGCACCGGCCAGCACCAGCGCCGCACCGGCCGCGCTCGCTCGTCGCGGCCCGCCGGCCGGTGGGACTCTCCTTCGCTTGCTCACGTGGAACCCTCTCTGGTGGGAGTCGTGGGACTCGTCGGGCTGTCGTCGTGCGGTGCGGAGAGCCGGCCACCGGCCGTGCCCGGATCGGCGTCCGGGGTGAACCACGGCAGGGTGGACGTCGAGGGGGCCGCGTGCGCGGCCGTGGAGGGCTTGAACCCCGGCAGGCGCAGGGCGAGTTCGGGCAGCCGCAGGCCGCGGTGCCGGACACCTCCGGCGGGCCGGGGCCGTACCCGGTCCACCACCGCCATGCCGATGCGGAACAGCGCCGCGGGCACCACCAGGCAGACCAGGATCCAGAACAGGGTCACGCCCCAGGGCCGGCCCACTCCCCAGGGCTGCTCGGCCAGTACCTTGCCGCCGTACTTCAGCGAGACGGTGTACTCGCCGTGCGCGCCGCCCGTGAGCTCGACGGGCAGTTCGATCCGCGCCTTCCCGCCCGGCCTGATCGTGCCGCGCCACTGCTGTTCCTCCCACTGCGGGGCGAACACGCCGTGCGCGGTGCCCACTTGGAAGACCGGGTTCCGGACGGCGGAGGTGCCGACGTTTCCGACGGTGAACACGAGGGTGCGGGCGGGGGGCGCCCCGAACCAGGTGAGCAGGCCCCCGGAGCCGTCGAGCGCGGTGTCGGTGAGGACGGACAGCCGCCCGCCGTCCGTCTGGGCGGGCAGCGGTTCCACGGCGTGCCCGGCCACCTGGAAGATCGCGTCGGCCTCGGCCTTCGCCCCGGTCACGGTGGCCACGTGCACCACGCAGGGACAGGGCACCGGCGGCTCGGCGACGGGCAGCTTCCTGCTGAAGCGCCCCTTCGCGTCCGTCGTGACGGCCCGGCCGTCCGCGTTGGCACAGGAGTTGGTGCCGCCCGGCACTCCGCGCGAGGGCACCGCCTGTCCGCACACCAGGATCATCAGCAGCGCCCGCTCGCGCCAGCCGCTGCCGCTCACGGTGATCGAACCGCCGGTCCCCGCCTGGGACTTGGACAGCTTCACGCTCGGCTTGTCCGCCGCGGCCGCCGTCCCCGCGAGCGGCGCGAGCAGCAGCGCGAGCACCGCCGCCAGCACCGCCCACCGCACCCTGCCACTCGGGCTCACGTCGTCGCTCCCGTCAACTCGGCTTCCGTACCGGGGATTCGGGCCCGGATGCGGCCGTACGACGCCTCGGGCGCCGTACGAGAGACCGACCGGCGCCCGCCACCGCGGCGCCGGGCGGGCCGGACCGCCTGGACCGGGCCGCTCAGCGGCGTACGCGGGCGGCCTGGTGGCGCCGGGTCAGCCACAGCGTGCCCGCCGCGCCGGCGAGCAGCACCGTGCCGCCGAGCGTGCCGAGAGCGATCGCCGAGTCCTCGGGGCCGGTCTGCGGGAGTGCGGCGCTCTCGTCGCCGCCGCTGTCGCTCTGAGTGCCGCCGGAGGAGCCCGAGGCGGCGGTGACGTCCAGGGTCAGCGCGGCGCCGGGGCTGTTGGTCGGCGTGCAGGTGGTCGTCGTACCGAGTGCCTTGATGGTGAGCACGCCCGGTGTGAAGGTGACCTTGCCGGACTTCTTCGGGGTGTACGTCCCGGTCAGGTCGTTGATCTTGATGGGGGTGTTGGCGGGGACCACGGCCTGGTTGGCGGGCCCGGTCACGTTCACGGTCCCGCTGTCCGCGCCGCCCAGCTTGATGGTCGCGCTCGGGTTCATCGCGCCCTTGCCGAGGTCGACCGGGCTGGAGGAGACGCCCTTCTGCCAGGACATGGTGAGCTTGTAGCCGCCGCCGCTCTTGACGCCCTTGATGTCGATGGGCGAGACGGCGCTCTTGTCACCGATCGGCGTCTTGCACTGGTAGTTGACGTTCACGACCGCGGCACGGGCAGCGGGGGCGGCCATCAGCACCGCCGAGCCGGCCAGAGCCGCGACGGACGCGAGCGCGGCGGTTCGTTTCGGGTACGACACGGTTCCGCTCCCCTTACTCGTTCCTGACGGCACATCAGATCGGCCGTCAAGGTACGCCGGGGCACCGGAGGAAGGAAGAGAAAGTAAGTGGCGGAACTGTGGGGACACCCGCGGGAGAGCGCCGGACGGCGGCTAGGCGGGTGCGCCGAGCTCCGCCCACACGGTCTTGCCGGTCATCCCGGGAGCCCGTACCACTCCCCAGTCGAGGCAGAGGCGCTGCACGATGAACATGCCGTGCCCGCCGGGCCGTCCCGCCCGGTGCGGAGTGCGAGGCGCCGGCTGTCCGGTCCCGCGGTCCGACACCTCGAGCCGGATCACCTTGTTGTCGCAGGAGATCCACAGCTGGTCCGGGCCCTCCGCGTGCAGACACGCGTTCGTCACCAGCTCCGAGACGACCAGCAGCACGTCCTCCGCGGCGGCCCGCTGGTCCGCGGACGCCGCCGGCAGCCACCCCCACGCGTACAGCGCCTGCCGGGTGAAGTCGCGCGCGAGCGGGACGACCCCGCTCTCCCCCTCGAAGCTCAGCCGGCGGACCTGCCGTCCCGTCGGCACCTCTGCTTCGCCGCCAGGCTCCACGCCGGGCTCCGGGTCACGGTCGCCCGGCGAGTAGGGCCGGGTGGTGCTCATCAGCGCTTCACCTCACCGATTCACCGGTTCACGATTCAAAACGTCGCTGCGTGGTCGCTCACCGAACAGTCAGTACGGATGTCTCCTGCCCGGGCGGACGGGTAGAACACCCCTCCATTCGGGACGTATGTCCGCCATAAGGGGTGTGACACCCGGTGGACACCGGCCGGAGGAGACGAACGGGGCATGAGCGGGGCCACCGGGGCCGCCACCCGACTCGCCGCCTCAGTCACCGGGCTCGTCGGCCAGGGCCTCCTCCAGCGTGTCGTGCACGGTGAAGACCGCGTCGGCCCCCGTGATCTCGAAGACCCGTGCCACGACGGGCAGCATGCCCGCAAGATGTACGGCACCCCCTGCCGCCTCGGCCTTCAGCCGTGCCCCCAGCAGCACATTCAGTCCGGTGGAGTCACAGAACTCCAGCCGTGTGCAGTCGACGACAAGCCGGCTCTTCCCCTTGGCGAGGCACTCCTCGAGTGGCTCACGCAACAAATCGGCCGTGTGGTGATCCAACTCACCTGCTGGAGTCACGACGGCGCTGGAGCCCTCTTGCCGCACCTCAACCAGAAGCCGGCCAGACTGTGCGCTGCCGACCGTCCCGCGGTCCATGCCGTCTCTCTCTCCCGACGTCGTGGCTGCTGATGACGCCCTCGAACACTACGCCTTCTCCACACCCTCCGACACCCGAACAATCATTCACAAACGGACATAACCGCACAGAACGCACTTGCGATCGTGTCGGGAAACCGGGTAGGGCTAGTACAGACACGTACTCGACACGGTCGGCTTTGGAGGCGCCGCACACCGCAGTGCACGAACTGGCTTCGGCAGCCATATGCCGAGAACGATGGAGGACATCATGTCACCCCGGCTCGACGCCTCGCATACCCCACAGGCGACGTCGACATCCCCCCCGGAACATCTGAATCCCATCGAGCAGAACGGCGATGACGATGTGCTCGCCGGGCTCCCGGACATCCCGCCCTTCGAAGAGGTGGGGGCCGTGGACGCGCGAGCCCTCTCCAAGACCCTCTTCGCGCGGCTGGAGTCGCTGGAGGAGGGCACGCACGAGTATTCGTACGTCCGCAACACGCTCGTCGAACTGAATCTCGCCCTGGTCAAGTTCGCCGCCTCCCGCTTCCGCTCCCGCAGTGAGCCGATGGAGGACATCATCCAGGTCGGCACCATCGGCCTGATCAAGGCGATCGACCGCTTCGAACTCAGCCGGGGGGTGGAGTTCCCCACCTTCGCGATGCCAACCATCGTCGGCGAGATCAAGCGCTTCTTCCGCGACACGTCCTGGTCGGTGCGGGTCCCGCGCCGCCTCCAGGAGCTCCGGCTCGACCTGGCCAAGGCAGGCGACGAGCTGGCCCAGAAGCTCGACCGCGCCCCCACCGTGGGCGAGCTCGCCGAACGCCTCGGGCTCTCGAAGGAGCAGGTCGTCGAGGGCATGGCGGCGTCCAACGCGTACACCGCCGCCTCGCTGGACGCCCAGCCGGAGGAGGACGACTCCGAGAGCGCGCTGGCCGACCGGATCGGTTACGAGGACCACGGCCTCGAGGGCATCGAGTACGTCGAGTCCCTGAAGCCGCTGATCGCCGCACTCCCTTCCCGGGACCGTCAGATCCTCTCGCTGCGCTTCGTCGCGGGCATGACCCAGTCGGAGATCGGCGACGAGCTCGGGATCTCGCAGATGCATGTCTCGCGGCTGCTGTCGCGGACTCTGGTACGACTGCGCAAGGCGCTGACCGTCGAGGAGTGACGCGTCGGCACCACTGACCTGCGCGTGTGCCCGGTGTCCGGTGGGACACCGGGCACCGTGCGTGCGGGGCCCGTCGCGGTTACTCGGCGAAACCCTTTCCCCCACGGTGCGCTTCCCTCACTATGGTCCCTCACAGACTGGCCGGTACGTCAGGAGGAGGGTGCGCATGACTCGCCCCGACGGGGCGTCCGACGCCCGGCTCACGGAGCTGCTGCGCGCCGACACGGCCACGGCGTACGCGGCCCTGGTGGAGCTTCGCGCCCGCCACCAGCCCTCGGTGCTGGCCTACGCCCGCCTCTGCACGGCCGGGGAGAGCGCCGCCCGGCAGCTGGCCGCGCAGACCTTCACCCTCGCCGCCCGGGAGACCGCCCGCGGGGTCGACCCCGGCGTCCCGTGGCGCCACCGGCTCCTGCTGCTGACGGCCCGGTCGGCGGCCGCGTGGGCCGGCGACGACCGCGCGGCGGGCCTGGACCCGGGCGTCCTGCTGCTCCTGAACACGGCGGGGCCGGCGGGCCCGGTGCCGCCCGTGCTCGCCGCCTTCGAGTCGCTGCCGGCCCGCACCCAGGGCCTCGTCTGGTACGGCCTGGTGGAGGGCGAGCCGGAGCAGCGCACCGCCGACCACCTGGGCCTCACCCGCGCGGACGTGGTCCACGGCACGGAGGGGGCCCTGCACTCCCTGGCCCGCACGTGCCTGAGACTGCGCCTGGCCGCCTCGGACGACCCCCGGTGCGCGGACTTCCACCGCCTCATCGAGGAGTCCGTACGACCGGACAGCCCCCGCGTCAGCGCCGACCTGCACGCCCACATGGCCCACTGCCCGCACTGCACGGCGGCCCACGAGGAACTGTGCGCGCTGCGGGACACTCCGCGGGCGGCCCTGGCGGAGGGTCTGCTGCCGTGGGGCGGGGCGGCGTACGCGGCGCGGAGCGCGCCCGAGCCGCAGGCACGACCGCGGGCGGGGTCCCGTACGGCGTCCGGCACGTGGCCGAGGCCGCGTCCGCTCGTCCTGGCCTCGGCGGCGCTGGGAGTGGCTCTGGTGCCGCTGTTGCTGTTCCTGGTGCCGCAGGAGGGCGACTCTCCGGCGGACGTGTCGGCCTCGGCTTCGGCCTCTGCTTCAGTGGGCGTGGCGCTGCCCGGCCCACCGCAGGTGACGGTGACGACGACGGTCTCGCCCTCGCCGTCCCCCTCCCCGTCGACCAGGCCGCCGACCCCCTCCCCCACGAAGAGCCCGGCACCGCCCCGCCGGACGAGTCCGCCGCCCTTCCGCGCGCCGGGCGGCTCCTACGCCCAGGTGGTCAACGTCGCCACGGGACGCTGCCTGGACGTCCACGGCGACTTCGCCGAGGGCACGGACGTCGTCACGGCCCCCTGCACCTCGGCCGGCTCCCAGCGCTGGCGCGTCGACACCGCCCGAGGCGTCCTCCAGTCGTCCGCCGACCCCGACTTCTGCCTGGACAGCCGCGGCGACGTCGACAAGGGCCTCGGCATCTGGTCCTGCGACTCGGTCGAGGGCCGCAACGGCGACAACCTGCGCTTCACGGTCGACCCCGACGGGGTGATCCGCCCGGCGATCGCCATCGCGACGGGGATGACACCGGGAGGCGGGGCCAAGGTCTCGCTGGAGCCGCTGACCGGGGGCGCGGAGCAGCGGTGGCGGGCGGGAGCGGCGTAGCGGCGGCTGCCGTCAGACCACGCGTGTGCCGCGCCGCCAGACTCCGCTGACCAGCGGCACCCCCGGCCGGTAGGCCAGGTGCACATGGCTCGGGGCGTCCAGGAGGATCAGGTCGGCCTGGGCGCCCGGGGTGAGGCGGCCGATGTCGTCGCGGCGGAGGGCGGCCGCTCCGCCCGCCGTGGCCGACCAGAGGGCCTCGTCGGGGGTCATCCGCATGTCGCGTACCGCGAGGGCGATGCAGAAGGGGACCGAGGAGGTGAAGGAGGAGCCCGGGTTGCAGTCCGTGGACAGGGCGACGGTGACGCCGGCGTCCAGGAGGCGGCGGGCGTCGGGCCACTCGGCGCGCGTGGAGAACTCGGCGCCGGGCAGGAGCGTGGCGACCGTACGGCTGTTCGCCAGGGCGTCCACGTCCTCGGCGGTGAGGTGGGTGCAGTGGTCGGCGCTGGCCGCGTCGACCTCGACGGCCAGCTGTACGCCGGGGCCGTGGGAGAGCTGGTTGGCGTGGACGCGGGGGTGCAGGCCCTTCGCCTTGCCGGCCGTGAGGATCGCGCGGGCCTGGTCGCCGTCGAAGGCACCCTTCTCGCAGAAGACGTCGATCCAACGGGCGTACGGGGCGCAGGCGTCGAGCATCTCGCCGGTGACGAGGGAGACGTAGGCCGCCGGGTCGTGCGCGTAGTCGGGCGACACGATGTGGGCGCCGAGGTAGGTGACCTCGTCGGTGTGGGCGGCGGCGATGCGCAGGGCCCTCGCCTCGTCCCCGACGGTCAGGCCGTAGCCGGACTTGGTCTCGAAGGTGGTCGTGCCCTGGCGGAGGGCCTCGGCGAGGTAGCGGGTGAGGTTCGCCTCCAGTTCGGCGTCCGTGGCGGCGCGGGTCGCGGCGACCGTCGTACGGATGCCGCCCGCGCTGTAGGGCCGCCCCGACATGCGGGCGTTGAACTCCTGGGTGCGGTCGCCCGCGAAGACGAGGTGGCTGTGGGAGTCGACGAAGCCGGGCAGGACCGCCCGGCCGCCCGCGTCGACCCGATTGTCAGTGGCGGGTGCTTTGCTTTGATCACCGGTCCACACGACGCGATCGCCCTCGATGACGACGGCCGCGCCCTGGATCAGTCCGAGGGGGGTTCCGTCACCGAGGGAGGGGTCATTGGTGACCAGGGCGGCGATGTTGGTGATGAGCGTGCTTGCGGTGCTCGCGGAGTGGGCGGGGCTGACGGTCGTCGCGTTGCTCATGGCGTCCTCGGTGGCCTGGTCTGCGGTGGGGGCGGGTTCGGGGGCGGGCCGCCGTGGGGGCGGGCGGCCCGGTGTCATCCGTGCAGCGCTGCGACGGCGTCCGCGAGGGCTTTCGGCACATCCGGCACCAGCGCGTGGACCCCGTCCCGCACGACGTGCCGGCCTCCCACGACCGTGTGCGACACGTCTGCTGCCGACGCGGCGAATACGGCCGTCTCGGCCCCGAGCCGCGGAGGCGGCCCTGCCGTCCTGACCGAGTCGAGCGCGACGGTGGTGAAGTCGGCGAGCGCACCGGGCTCCAGGGTGCCCGCACCGTCCCAGCCGAGGGCCGCGTGGCCGTCGGCCGAGGCCGCCCGCAGGAGGGCCGCCGCCGTCCAGTGACCTCGCGTGCGGGTGCGCAGGCGCTCGTCGAGCTCCATCGCGCGTGCCTCTTCGAGCAGGTCGATGACGGCGTGGCTGTCGGAGCCGAGGGACAGGGGCGAGCCCGCCCTCTGGAGGGCCACGGCCGGTCCGATGCCGTCGGCGAGGTCCCGCTCGGTCGTCGGGCACATGCAGGTGCCGGTGCCGCTGCCGCCGATCAGCGCGATGTCCTCGTCGGTGAGGTGGGTGTTGTGGACGCCGGTGGTGCGCGGCCCGAGGACACCGTGCTCGGCGAGCAGTTCGGTGGGCGTGCACCCGTGGGCGGCACGGCACGCGTCGTTCTCGGCGGTCTGCTCGGACAGGTGGACGTGGAGCGGGGCCCGCCGCTCCTCGGCCCAGCGCGCCACGGTCGCCAACTGGGCGGCGGGCACGGCCCGTACGGAGTGGATCGCCGCACCGATCCTCGCGTGATCCCGGTCCTTGAGAACTGAACAGCGTTCGGCCCAGGCCTGCGCGCTGCCGTCGGAGAAGCGCAGTTGGTGGGTGTTGGGCGGCTGCCCGAAGCCGGCGGAGAGGTAGGCGGTGTCGAGGAGGGTGATGCGGATGCCGGCGTCGGCGGCGGCCTCGATCAGCGCCTCGCCCATGGCGTTGGGGTCGGCGTAGGGGGTGCCGCCGGGGGCGTGGTGCAGGTAGTGGAACTCGCCCACCGCCGTGACACCGGCCAGCGCCATCTCCGCGTACACGGCACGGGCGAGGTCGCGGTAGGTGTCGGGGGTGAGCCGGCCGGCGGTGGCGTACATGACCTCGCGCCAGGTCCAGAAGGTTCCGGAGCCGACCTGGACGGTGCCGCGCAGGGCCCGGTGGAAGGCGTGCGAGTGGGCGTTGGCCAGGCCCGGCAGGGTCAGTCCGCGCAGGATCTCGGCGCCGGGGGGCGGGGTGTCGGTGTCCGTGCGGACGGAGGCGATCCGGCCGTCCGCCCCCGCGGCGGAGCCGCTGGTCGACACCGTCACGGCCACGCCCGGCTCGACGTGGGTGCCGAGCCAGGCGTGCTCCAGCCAGTAGGTCTTCGCTGTCACCTGCAGGCCAGCCCTTCCAGTACGTCGGCGAGCGCGAGGACGCCGGCCACGCAGTCGTCCTCGGCGGCGAACTCCGCCGGGGAGTGCGAGACGCCGGTGGGGTTGCGCACGAACAGCATGGCGGTCGGGATGTGCCCGGAGAGGATCCCGGCGTCGTGTCCGGCTCCGGTTCCCAGGACGGGCACCTTGAGATCGGTGTCGGTGCCCAGGATGCGGGCGAGTTCGTCGCGCAGGGCGTGGTCGAACTCGACGACGGGGGTGAAGGACTCCCGGACCACGTCGAGGGCGATGCCGTGCGCCTGCGCGTACTCCCCGGCCGCCTTCTCGATGCCGCCGACCACCTGGTCGAGGCTCTCCTGGTCGGCGGCGCGGGAGTCGAGCCAGCCGCGCACCAGGGAGGGGATGGCGTTGACGCCGTTCGGCTCGACGGCGATCTTGCCGAAGGTGGCGACGGCACCGGCGAGTTCGGCCTCCCGGCGGGCCGCGAGCACGGTCTCGGCGTACGACAGCATGGGGTCGCGCCGGTCCACGAGGCGGGTCGTCCCGGCGTGATTGGCCTCGCCGCGGAAGTCGAACCGCCAGCGGCCGTGCGGCCAGATGGCGCTCGCGATGCCGACCCGGTCCCCGGAGAGGTCCAACGCCCTGCCCTGCTCGACGTGCAGCTCGACGAAGGCGCCGATGCGGGCGAGCCGCTCCGGGTCGGCGCCGATGGCGTCGGGGTCGTGTCCGGCGGCCTCCATGGCCCGCGGGAGCGTGACGCCGTCCCCGTCGGTCAGCAGGTGCGCCTGCTCGGCGGTGAGCTGCCCGGCGGTGAGGCGGGACCCGACGCAGGCGAGCCCGAAGCGGGCGCCCTCCTCGTCACCGAAGTTGACGAGGGCGAGGGGCTTGGTGAACTCGGCCCGCCGCGCCCGGAGTTCGTCGAGCGCGGCGAAGGAGGACACGACTCCGAGGGGTCCGTCGAAGGCGCCCCCGTCGGGTACGGAGTCCAGGTGCGACCCGGTGACGACGGCGTCCCCCCGGTCGGGGTCGCCCAGCCAGGCCCACTGGTTGCCGTTCCGGTCGACCTCGTAGGTCAGTCCTCGGGCTTCGGCCTGCTCCTTGAACCAGGCCCGGCATTCGGTGTCGGCCCCGGTCCAGGCGAACCGGCGGTAGCCGTGCGAGCCGGGGTGCCGGCCGATGGGGAGCAGCTCGCGCCACATCTCGTGAAAGGAGGAGGTGCCGGGGCGTCGAGCCGTTCCGGAGTCGCCGTCCACCGTCACGCGTCCTCACCTTCACGCATCGGCACGCGCACGCCCCGCTCGTCGGCGACGGACTCCGCGATGTCGTATCCGGCGTCCACATGCCGGATGACGCCCATGCCGGGGTCGTTGGTCAGCACGCGCCGGACCTTCTCCCCGCCCAGCTTCGTGCCGTCGGCCACCGTCACCTGACCGGCGTGGATGGACCGGCCCATGCCCACGCCGCCCCCGTGGTGGATCGACACCCAGGACGCGCCCGACGCCACATTGACCATGGCGTTCAGCAGCGGCCAGTCGGCGATCGCGTCGGAGCCGTCGAGCATGGCCTCGGTCTCCCGGTACGGGGAGGCGACGGACCCGGCGTCCAGGTGATCCCGTCCGATGGCCAGCGGTGCCGCCAGCTCTCCGCTCGCCACCATGTCGTTGAAGCGCTCGCCGGCCTTGTCGCGCTCGCCGTAGCCGAGCCAGCAGATGCGCGCGGGCAGGCCCTGGAAGTGGACCCGCTCTCCGGCCATCTTGATCCAGCGGGCGAGGGACTCGTTCTCGGGGAACAGTTCCAGGATCGCCTTGTCGGTCTTGGCGATGTCGGACGCCTCACCGGACAGCGCGGCCCAGCGGAAGGGGCCCTTGCCCTCGCAGAACAGCGGCCGGATGTAGGCGGGGACGAACCCGGGGAAGGCGAACGCCCGGTCGTACCCGGCGAGTCGGGCCTCGCCCCGGATCGAGTTGCCGTAGTCGAAGACCTCGGCACCGGCGTCCATGAAGCCGACCATGGCCTCGACATGGCGGGCCATCGACTCGCGGGCCCGCGTGGTGAAGCCCGCCGGGTCCTTGGCGGCCGCGTCGGCCATGTCGTCGAAGTCCACGCCCACCGGCAGATACGCCAGCGGGTCGTGGGCCGAGGTCTGGTCGGTGACGATGTCGATGGGAGCGCCCTCGGCGAGCATGCGCGGGAGCAGTTCGGCCGCGTTGCCGAGGAGGCCGATGGAGAGCGGGCGGCGGGCGTCGCGGGCCTCGACGGCGAGCTGGAGGGCGTGCTCCAGGGAGTCGGCCTTCACGTCCAGGTAGCGGTGCTCGATGCGGCGCTCGATCGCGCGCGGGTCGACGTCGATACAGATCGCGACGCCGTCGTTCATGGTGACCGCGAGGGGCTGGGCGCCGCCCATGCCGCCGAGGCCGGCGGTGAGGGTGATGGTCCCGGCCAGGGTGCCGCCGAACTTCTTGGCGGCGACGGCGGAGAAGGTCTCGTAGGTGCCCTGGAGGATGCCCTGGGTGCCGATGTAGATCCAGGAACCGGCGGTCATCTGGCCGTACATGGTCAGGCCGAGGGCCTCCAGGCGGCGGAACTCCTCCCAGTTGGCCCAGTCGCCGACGAGGTTGGAGTTGGCGATCAGGACACGCGGGGCCCACTCGTGGGTCTGCATGACGCCGACGGGGCGGCCGGACTGGACCAGCATGGTCTCGTCCTGCTTGAGGGTGCGCAGGGTGCGGACCATGGCGTCGAAGGAGCGCCAGTCACGGGCGGCCTTGCCGGTGCCGCCGTAGACGACGAGCTTGTCGGGGTGTTCGGCGACCTCGGGGTCCAGGTTGTTCTGGAGCATCCGCAGGGCGGCCTCCTGCTGCCATCCCAGGGCGCTCAGTTCCGTACCGCGCGGCGCTCGGACGGGGCGGGGTCCTGACATGGTCTGCCTCCTGGGGGCCTCTGCTGCGGACTGTCGATATTCACATCCTGGCTTTCTGAATAGAACTAGTCAATACGTTCTCGCGTCAGCGTCGGTAGGACAGGGATGTTTGGCTGGACATCCAAGGCGCGGGTGACGAGCAGGACGGGGACGTGATGGACGAGTACGGCAACACCGGCGAAGGACGGACCGCCCGCCGGGACGAGGCGGTGCGGGCGGCGGTGGAGCAGGGCCTGCTGGGACCGGACTCCCCCATCGTCGGGCTGCTCGACGTCACCGGCATCCGGGAGTCCGCGGCGGAGCTCCGCGCGGCCTTCGCCGAGGTCACCGCGCCGGGCACCCCGGTGCTGCACGCCTTCGCGGTGAAGGCGACCCCGCTGGTGCCGGTGCTGCGGCTGCTGCGCGAGGAGGGCATCGGCGCGGAGGTGGCGAGCCCGGGCGAACTCGCGCTGGCGCGCGCGGCGGGGCTGTCGCCGGACCGGACGGTCCTGGACTCGCCCGCCAAGACGCCGGCCGAACTCAGGGAGGCGCTGGCGCTGGGGATCGCCGTCAACGCGGACAACCCGCAGGAGCTGGACCGCATCGACGGCCTCATGCGGTCCGCGGTCAGCCGCTCGCCGCTCGGCATCCGGGTCAACCCGCAGGTCGGCGGCGGCTCCATCGGGGCGACCTCCACGGCCACGGCGACCTCGAAGTTCGGGGTGGCACTGCGGGACGAGGGGGCGCGCGAGTGGGTCGTGCGCGCCTATCTCGACCGGCCCTGGCTTTCCCGGCTGCACGCGCACACCGGCTCGCAGGGCATCCCGCTCTCCCTGATGACCGAGGGGGTCGCGCAGACGTACGCGCTCGCCGAGGAGATCAACCGGCGGATCGGGCGGCCGCAGATCGACACGATCGACATCGGCGGCGGGCTGCCGGTGAACTTCGCCTCGGACGTGACGACACCGACGTACACGCAGTACGCGCGCACGCTCAAGGAGGCGGTGCCGGGGCTGTTCGACGGGCGGTACGGGCTGGTCACCGAGTTCGGCCGGTCACTGCTGGCCAAGCACGGCACGATCGTGGCGCGGGTGGAGTACGCCAAGAGCGCGGGCGGGCGGCCGGTCGCGGTGACGCACGCGGGCGTGCAGGTGGCGACGCGGACGGTGTACGTACCGGGGTCGTGGCCGCTGAGGATCGCCGCGTACGACGGCAAGGGGCGGCCCAAGAGCGGGCCCGAGGTGGTGCAGGACGTCGCCGGTCCGGCGTGTTTCGCGGGCGACCTGCTCGCCGAGGGGCGTGCGCTGCCGTTGCTCGACCAGGGGGACTACGCGGCGGCGCTGGACACGGGCGCGTACTACTTCGCGCACCACTACGCGTACAACTCGCTGGCCCGGCCGGGCATTTACGGCTTCGCCCCCGACCATGCGGGAGGCATCCGCTTCGCGACCGTGCGGGATCCCCAGACGCTCGCCTCGATCGTGGCCGAATCCGGAGGGGCGCACGCCGGTGCGCTCACCACCCTCCGCGCACCCGGGAGCAGTTGACACGCGCCCGGCGGGTGCGCTGATCAATGCCCGCGCAAGCAAGGCAAGTTGACCCACTCTAGCCACCCGGAGCATGTTCCACCGGAAAATGCCAGATTCCTCACCCGTCGCGCACACGTTGCGTAGTTTCGGCGTCACTCAGCCGAACCCCAGGCGGGAGGGGAGCCACGGTGCAGGGAATCGACGAGTGCCTGCTGGAAGCCATGCGACTGCCGGGTGCGCGGGGGGCCGCGCTGGTCGACTGGATCAGCGGGCTGGCCCTGGGCGCCGTGGGGGAAGCCCCCGGCGGCGACCAGGAGGCGGCCGCCGCGGAGGCCGCCGAGCTCGCCCGGCTCGCCGCCGAGCAGCGCGCCTTCGCCTCCGGGAGTTCCCCGGCCACTGAGGCGGGGGCCGGCGGGCCGGAGCCGGACCCACCGGTCGAGGACCTCATCCTCAGCAACCGGGACAGCTACCACGTCCTGCGGTTCGTGCCGACGTCCTTCGACAGCAGTGTGTTCCTGCACCTGTGGCTGGCCCGCGCGGAAGGCAACCTCGCACTGGCCCGGATCCGGCTCGGCGAGATGGCCGGACGGCTGGAGCTCGGATGACGGCCGTCAGAACCACGCCCGCCACCCCGCCGCCCAGGCTGCCGGTGCGCGACAAGGCGTCCGCCCTGGACCGCGGCTGGGGCGGTGTCTCGCCGATGCTGACCCGGCTGGCCGCCGAGCGCGCCACCGGAGTCCTGGTGCGCGAGCGCGGCACCCTGCACCTCGCCGACGGCAAGGTGGTGCACGCCGAGAGCCCGGCCGCCCCCGGCGCCGACGTCCTCCTCGCCGCCCACGGCACGCTGGACGCCGACATCTGGCGGCAGGCCCTGGCCGAGAGCATCGCGAGCACCGGCGGCGCCGGCACCGGGGCCCGCCGCCTCACCGGCGCCGAGGTCGTCCACTGGGCGGGCCGCAGGCTGGTCGCGGGCGGACTGCTCACCGCGGGCGCCCTGGAGCTGTGCCGGCTGACCGCGCTGTACGACGCGGCCTACTTCGCCCTCGCCCCGAGCAGCACCCCCGGCCGCTTCCGCTACGGCACCGAGGACGGACCGGACGAGCCCGCCGGCGTGCCCCGGGAACCCGACGACCCCCCCGGTGTCCCGCGTCCCGTCCCGGTCGCCGACCTGGAGCGCGAGACCCTGCGCCGCCGCGACCTGCTGCACCGCATCTGGCCGGACGCCCTGCCGGACGAGGCGCCGCTGACCCGGGAGCACCGCCCCGCGCCCCCGCCGCTCCCGGCCCGGCGGCAGGCGGTGCTGGCCCACGTGGACGGCGTCCGCACGGCGTCGCAGATCGCGCGCGAGCTGGGCCGCCCGGCCTTCCACACCCTGGTGGACATACGGCGGCTGGTGGCGGCCGGAGTGGTCTCGCCCCGCCCGGCGGTGTCCTTCACCGAGCCTCGGCCCGGACCGCCGGGCGACGGTTCCCTCGTCGGACCCGTCGAGCCCGTCGATCCCCACGTCACCTTGCTGAAGAGGCTCAGGGATGCGCTGGAGGCCCTTTGAACGGCAGCGGACCCGCGCCGAGAGGAGAGACCTGATGGCAGCAGCTCAGGACGCGATCCTGGAGGAGCTGCGCCGGCTCAGAGCCAGGGTGCCGCAGCTCACCGGCGCCCTCGCGGCCGACGCCGACGGTCTCGTCCTGGCCCAGGACACCCCGGGCGTCGATCCGGAGACCGTGGCCGCGCTCACCGGGGCCACCCGGGCGCTCGCCGCCCGGCTGGCCGACGGGACCGGCCAGGGGGACCTGCGCGAACTGCTCGTGCGGGGCGTGTACGGCTACGTCGCCACGTACCCGGCGGGCGCCGGGGCCGTCGTCACGCTGCTCGCGCAGGACCGGGTCAACGTCGGCCGCCTCCATCTGGAGGGCCGCCGTGCGGGCGCCCGGATCGCAGAGCTCGTCGGCGACGCGGCCGCCGAGCACACCGAAGCCATCACGAAGGCGCCCGCGAAGCCCGCTCCGGCACGTGCCAGAGCGGCTCGCACATCCCGGGCCAAGCCCGAGGACCCGCGCGCCGCGGCCACCGCACCGACGGCGGCCCGCACCACCACCACCGAAAGTTAGAGAACCGAGGAGACACAGTCATGGCCAACACCGAAACCGCGCTGAAAGAGGCTCTCGCCTCCATCGAGGGCGCGACCGGCGTCGCGCTCGTCGACTACACCAGCGGCATGGCGCTCGGCACCATGGGCGGCAGCAAGACCTTCGATTTGAACGTGGCCGCCGCCGGCAACACCGACGTGGTCCGCGCGAAGATGCGCACGATGGAGCACCTCGGCCTCAAGGCCCAGATCGAGGACATCCTGATCACCCTGTCCGACCAGTACCACCTGATCCGCCTGATCAGCGGACGCGGCGGCAACGGCCTCTTCCTCTACCTGGTCCTGGACGCCAAGCGGTCCAACCTCGCGATGGCCCGCCACCAGCTCAGGCAGATCGAGAACGACCTGGAGGTGTGACCCGGGAGCACCGGAACTAGACGAGTGCCGCGGTGCGGCGGCGCGCTCCTCCCGGGGCCGCGTCGCCCGCCGCGATACCCGTGCTGCGGTACGCCTTGACCGCCTTGCCGGCCGGGCGTCCGCCGTTCGCGGCGAGCCAGTCGACCCGCACCCACAGCAGCGCGTCCTCGGCCCGCTCGAGCCGCCCCAGCCAGGCGGCCTTGAGCCGCAGGCCCGTACCGCACCCGGCGAGCAGCATGCCGCCCGCGACGGGCACCGCGAACGAACTCCCCAGTGCGACCAGCCAGGCCAGCAGCAGCCACCAGCGGTGCCCGCGGCGCCAGTTGCGCACACTGACCGCACGGTCCTGGAGCACGTCGTGCCGGCCCGCGCGAGCGGCCGCCCGCCCCAGCTCCGTGTACCGCTTGCGACGACCGTACGACACCACGGCGACCGCGACGACGAACAGCGCCGCGCCCGCCATCACCCCGATCCGGCGCCCGGTCAGGCCCGGGATCAGCAGCCCGACGCCCGCCGCGAACACTCCGAGCCACCACAGGGGCGCCGCCCCGGCGCGCACGACGACGGCCACCCGAGCCAGCCCCTGAACCCTGCGATCTGCACGTGCCACGTCCCGCCTCCTCGTCGTCCTGGCACAGTCCTGCCGGTCCGGGAGAGTAGCGAGCGAACGTGAGACGAGTGTGAAAAAACGCCCTACTCGACGAAGAGTCCGCGGGAAGCGGCCCGCACGTCGAACTCCTCAAGCCGGGCCTGCGCGTCCGGCAGGTCGTCGCACATCGCCTCCAGCAGCACCCGGCCGAGCAGCATGGGCGCGCAGGCCGTGTCGAACGCGAGGCCGGTGCCGACGGCGGCGGGCAGCAGCAGGTCGGAGACCTTGGCGACCGGGGCGAAGGCGGAGTCGGCGACCGTGACGACGCTCAGGCCCGCCTCCTTGGCGTAGGCGAGGGTGTCGACGACCTCGCGGGGATGCCGGGGCAGCGCGAAGCACAGCAGGGCCGAGGCGCCCGCGCGGACGGCGGCGTCGATCCGGTCGTGGATCATCGTGCCGCCCTCGTTGAGCAGCCGTACGTCCGGATGGACCTTGGCGGCGAAGTACGCGAAGCCGTACGCCTGGGAGGCGGCGGCCCGCAGTCCGAGCACCGGCAGCGGGCGGGAGGCGGCGAGCAGCCGCCCGGCCCTCTGCACCGGTCGCGGGTCGGCGAGGACCTCCGCCAGATGCCTGAGGTTCTCGATCTCGGCCTCGACGGCCTGCTGGTACTCGTTGTACGACGCCGAGGCCGCCGTCTGTTCGGCGGGCGCGACCTCACGCAGGTGCCGGCGCAGGGCGGGGTAGCCGTCGAAGCCGAGGGCGACGGCGAAGCGGGTGACGGAGGGCTGACTGACCCCGGCCAGTTCGGCCAGCTCCACGCTGGACAGGAAGGGCACGTCGGCGGCCCGCCGCACCATGCTGTGCGCGATGCGCCGCTGGGTCGGCGTGAGCCGGTGCCCCTCGAACAGTGCCTGAAGCCGTCCCGCGGGCGTGTCCGTCACACCCGCCCCGCCCATCGCCCCGCCCATGTCGCTCATGCCTCGATCCCCCTCCAGATGTCCGTGAACCGGTCGAGCAGCGCGGCCGCCGCCGTCACGTCGCCCGTGAGCGGCCGGTCGGCCGGGTCCTCTTCGAGCACCGCCTCGGCGAGTTCCAGCGCGCGGCCCACCGGGAGGTCCGGGTCGGGCCGGAGGTCGCGCTGGCGCAGCGCCCGTACGGCGGCCACGAGTTCGCAGCCGACGACGAGACGGTACGCGCCGCACGCGCGCAGTGTCTGACGGGCGGCGAGCGAGGCGAAGCTGGCCTGTTCCTCGACGCCCCGGGAGAGTACAGCGTGGCCGAGCGAGGCGGGCGCGGAGAAGGCCCGCAGATCGCCGAGGGCGGCTCCGGCGGCGTACTCCAGGATCATCACGCCGGAGGAGGCGGGCTCCGGGTCGGCGAGGAAGGGCCTGAGGCGGGTGAAGGCGGGCTCGTTGAGCGTGGAGAGCCGGGACGTGGACAGACGGGCGACCTGGGTGAGGGCCAGCCTGAAGTGGTCCAGGGCGAGGGCGAGTTGGGCCTGGTAGAAGCCGCCGTGGTGGTAGGCGGCCATGTCCTCGGGACAGATGAGGGGGTTCTCGGCGGCCGCGTTGATCTCGATCGCGAGGACCTCCTCCAGGGCGTCGGCCGCGTCGTGGGCGGGCCCGTGGATCTGGGGCAGGCACCGGAAGCCGTACGGGTCCTGGATGCGGCCCAGCGGTGGGGTGGGCCGGTCCTCGGCGCCGATCAACTGCCGCATCCGCCGGGCCACTTCGACGGACCCGCGGTGCGGCCGGGCCGCGTGCACGGGAGCGGCGTACGCCTCGTGCGACCCGTCCACAGCGAGCAGCGACAGCGCCCCGACGACCTGCGTGGCCTCGACGAGCCCGCGCAGCTCGTGCAGCGCGAGGGCGGCCTGGGCGAGCGTGAGGGCGTTGCTGCTGATGAAGGCGAGGGCGTCGTTGTTGTCGAGGAGCTGGGGCTCGGGGGCGCCGGCCTCCCTCCAGGGATGCTCCCCCGCCAGCGCCAGCCCCACCTGGGCCAGTGCCGCGATGTCCCCGGTGCCCACCGAGCCGAACTCGTTGACGACCGGGTACGCGCCGCTCTCCAGCGCCTCGCACAGGGCCGTGACGACCGTCGGCCGCAGGCCCGCGCCGCCCGCCAGGAGCTGGTTGGCCCGTACCGCGAGCATCGCGCGGACCTGCCGGGCGGGGAGTTCCTCGCCGATCGCGCCGGCGTGGCTGCGCAGCAGCCGCAGCCCGTGTTCGGCGGCCGCCTCGGTGGGCACGTCCTCGTTCCGGTTCGCGCCGACGCCGGTCGAGCGGCCGTAGACGCGCCCGGTCGCGGCGATCTGCCGGGCGACGTCCCAGGACTCCGTGACCCGCTTCATCGCGTCGGTCCCGGGCACCGGCCGCGCGCTCCCGTCGGCGAGGCGGACCACGTCCGCGACGTCGAGTGCGATCCCGTCGAGGACCACCAGACCGGTGTGCCCGACCGCGACGGGATCCGACGCGTCCACGATCCGAGACGACATCAAGCCCAAACTCCCCTCAAGCGGACACCTGATCTTGCCTGGCGGTCATCCGTTACCTCGGATTAACACCGAACCGTTGACAACCTATTCAGCTACCGAGAACTCTGCATGACGTTATACAGCCGGGCAAGGGACATCTCATGATCCAGTTCGACACGGTCCACAAGCGCTTCCCCAACGGCACGACAGCAGTGCACGATCTCACCCTCGACATGCCGGAAGGCGGCGTGACCGTCCTCGTCGGATCCTCCGGTTGCGGCAAGACGACCACCCTCAGAATGATCAACCGGATGGTCGAACCGACCTCCGGCACCATCAAGGTCGGCGGCAAGGACGTCACCGACCAGGACGCGGCCGAACTGCGCCGCTCCATCGGCTACGTCATCCAGCAGTCCGGCCTCTTCCCGCACCGCACGGTGCTGGACAACATCGCCACCGTCCCGCTCCTGCTCGGCCACGGCCGCAGGAAGGCCCGGGCCCGGGCGGCGGAACTGCTGGAGACCGTCGGCCTGACCGCCGAGGCCGGCAAGCGGTACCCGCACCAGCTCTCCGGCGGCCAGCAGCAGCGGGTCGGCGTCGCCCGCGCCCTCGCCGCCGACCCGCCGGTCCTCCTCATGGACGAACCCTTCGGCGCGGTCGACCCGGTGGTGCGCACCCAGCTCCAGGACGAACTGCTCCGACTCCAGAAGGAGTTGAACAAGACCATCGTCTTCGTCACCCACGACATCGACGAAGCCGTACGCCTCGGCGACCGCATCGCGATCTTCCGCACCGGCGGTCACCTCGTCCAGTGCGCCCCGCCCGCCGAACTCCTCGCACGCCCGGCCGACGACTTCGTGGCCGACTTCCTCGGCGCCGAGCGCGGCCTGAAGCTGCTCTCGCTGAAGACCCTGGCCGAGGTCCCGCAGGGCCCGGCACCGGAGGGGGACACCTGGGCCCTCGTACTCGACGAGGCGGGCAAGCCCCTCCACTGGGCCTCGCAGGTGACCGAGGTCCCCGTACGGCCCCTGAAGGACGGTGACTCCCTGCTCGCCGCCCTCGACGAGTCCCTCGCCTCCCCCACCGGTCTGGTCGCCCGCGTCGACGCCGACGGCATCCTGACCGGTGTCACCTCCCGCGACGACATCCACCGGCACGCCGGCCGCGCCCACTCGGAAGCCCGGGTGGCCGCATGACCATCGACTGGTCGTGGATATCCGGCCACACCGACGACCTGACCACCCTCACGGTCTCCCACCTCCAGGCAGCCCTCAGCGCCGTCTTCCTCGGCCTGCTGATCTCGCTGCCCCTCGCGGTGGTCGCCCACCGGATCCGCCCCCTGCGCGGCTTCCTGCTCGGGCTCTCGAACGTCCTGTTCACGATCCCGTCCATCGCGATCTTCGTGCTTCTGCTGCCGGTCAGCGGCCTGACCCGCACCACGACCGTGATCGGCCTGACGGTCTACACCCTGGTCGTCCTGCTGCGGAACACCGTCGAGGGCCTGGACTCGGTCCCCGCGAAGACCAAGGAGGCCGCGAAGGCGATGGGCACGCGCTCCCTGCGCACGCTCCTCACCGTCGAACTCCCCCTCGCGCTCCCGGTGATCATGGCGGGCGTGCGGATCGCGACCGTCATGTCGATCTCCCTGGTCTCGGTCGCCACCTACATCGGCGACGGCGGCCTCGGCCAGCTCTTCACCGACGGCTTCCAGCGCGACTTCCCGACCCCGGTGATCGTGGGCGTGGTCCTCACGCTTCTGCTCGCCGTGGTCGCGGACGCCCTGCTGGTGGCCCTTCAGTACGTCCTGACACCGTGGCGGCGGAGGCGAGCCTGACATGTACGAACTCATCAAGAACCTCGGCTCCTGGCTGACCAGCGGCTCCCAGTGGACGGGAACCGACGGCATCGCCCACCGCCTCGCCGAGCACCTCCAGTACTCGCTCCTCGCGACCCTCGTCGCGGCCGCGATCGGCCTCCCCCTCGGCCTGCTGATCGGCCACACCGGCAAGGGGGCCTTCCTCGCGATCAACCTCGCCTCCTTCGGCCGCGCCCTGCCGACCGTCGGCCTGGTCGTGCTGGTCTTCCTGGCCGGCGGCCTGTCCATGCTCCCGGTCTACGTCGCCCTGGTCGCCCTCGCGGTCCCGGCGATCGTCACCAACACCTACGCCGGCATGACCGCCGTCGACCCGGACGTACGCGACGCCGCCCGCGGCCAGGGCATGCGCGGCCACCAGGTCCTCTTCCGGATCGAACTGCCCCTCGCCCTCCCCCTGATCATGACCGGCCTGCGCCTGGCACTGATCCAGGTCGTCGCCACCGCGACCATCGCGGCCTACGTCTCCTTCGGCGGCCTGGGCCGCTACGTCTTCGACGGCCTCGCCCAGCGCGACCTGGTCCAGGTGCTCGGCGGGGCGGTGCTGGTCGCCGTGATCGCCGTGACCCTCGACCTGTCGCTCTCCGCCCTCCAGCGCTTCCTCTTCCGCCACCGCACCGAGTAAGGACCCCCGATGAACCGACGCACCCTCCTCGGCGGCCTCTTCGCAGCGGCCTCCGTCCCCGCCCTCGCCGCCTGCTCCAGCGGCGTCACCTCCCTCGACGGCGGCGGCACGGCCGCCGGTGGCAGCGGCTCCAGCAAGGGCGGGGTCACCATCGGCACCGCCAACTTCACCGAGAACCAGGTCCTCGGATACCTGTACGCGGCCGTGCTCCAGCAGGCCGGCGTGAAGGTCAGGGTCCGCCCCAACCTCGGCACCCGCGAGATCGTGATCCCGGCCCTCAAGGCGGGCGACATCGACCTGCTGCCCGAGTACCAGGGCGCCCTCCTCAACTACCTCGCCCCGAAGGACGCCTCCGCCGAGCCCGGCACCATGCAGAACGCCCTCACCCTGGCCCTGCCCGCCGGACTCCAGGTGCTCCCGTACGGGCAGGCGGCCGACTCCGACTGCTTCGTCGTCACCCGGGCGACCGCACGCAAGTACGGCCTGACCACCCTCGCCGACCTCGCGAAGCAGAACGGCGAGCTGGTCATCGGCGCCGCCCCCGAGGTCAAGAAGCGCCGGGTGGGCGCGGTCGGCCTCAAGGACGTGTACGGCGTCGAGTTCAAGGAGTTCAAGTCCCTCGACTCGGACGGCCCCCTGGTCAAGGGCGCCCTGAAGAAGGGCGACGTCGACGTGGCGAACCTCTTCACCACCGACACCGACATCGCGGCCCACGACTGGGTCGTGCTGACCGACCCCAAGAACCTCATCCCCAGCCAGCACATCGTCCCCCTCGTCGCCGACCGCAAGGCCGACGACACCGTCCGCAAGGCGCTCGCCCGCCTCGGGAACGTCCTCACCACCGAGCAGCTCACCCGGCTCAACAGCCAGGTCGACAACGACAAGAAGGACCCGGAGGACGTGGCGAACGCGTACGCGAAGCAGCACGGGCTGGCGTAGGAAGAAGGCTAGGAAGGACCCCCGCCGCAACAGGGGGGATAACCCCAGTGCAGCGGGCGTTCCGGCTGCCTACCGTGGGTTCCATGACCCCAATGGATGAGCGGGACCCCGAACTCAAGAAGGAACTCAACGCCACCCTGCAGGCCCGCAGGGAACTGGGCGAGGAGTACGAGTCCGCGCTGGTCGACTCGTTCCTGGAGAAGGTCGACCAGCGGATCGACGGCGCCGTGGACCGCCGCCTGCGCCGGCAGCTCGCCGAGCAGCAGATGGTCACGGCCCGGGGCGCCCGCTCCCCCAAGTCCACCGACTCCTTCGGCGAACGCTTCGGCTTCGGCATCGTCTCCCTGGTGCTGGCGATCCCGCTCTCCGCGATCGGCGGCGGCGTCGCCCACCTGCCCGGTCTGCTGGTCTCCTGGGTCGGCATCGTCGGCGTCAACGCCTTCCAGGCGCTGCGCGTCAACCCGGACCTCTTCCGGGGCCGCCGCGCGAAGCCGTCCTCCCCGAGCAGCGACTGGGAGGGCTGACCCGACGCTCACACCTGCGCGGTCGGCAGCACCATGACCTGCCGCAGATTGACGTGCCGCGGCCGGCTGGTGACGTAGGCGACGAGGTCGGCGAGCTCCGTGGCCGCCAGCGTGCCCATCGCCTCGGCCATCCCGACGACCTGCTCCCGCAGCCCGTCGTCGTCGATGTGCGTGGTCAGCTCACTCTCCGTCAGCCCGGGCTCGATGTTGGTGACCCGCACCCCTCGCGGCCCGAACTCGGTGCGCAGCAGCGCCGAGAGATGGGTGACCGCGGCCTTCGTCGCCCCGTACACCGCGTAGTTGGTGAAGTTGGTGACGTGCGCGCCGATGGACGAGACGTTCACCAGGTCCGCGCTGCGCCCCTGCGCGGCCGCCTCGTTCAGGTCAGCGGCGAGGGCCCCGATGACGCGCAGAACGCCGGTGACATTGGTGTCGATCATCCGCTGCCACTCGTCGACACGGGCGTCGGCGATCGGGTTCGGCAGCATCACGCCCGCGTTGTTCACGACCAGGTCGACGGTGCCGTAGGCGGCGTGGACGCTCTCCACGGCCGCCGCCACGGACGCGTCGTCGGTGACGTCGGCGACCACGGCCAGCGCCTGACCGCCGTCGGCCCGGATCTTCCCGGCGATCGCCTCCAGCCGCTCACCGCGCCGCGCGAGCAGCGCGACCCGCGCCCCCTGCGCGGCCAGCAGCGCGGCCGTGGCCTCTCCGATGCCGCTCGCCGCTCCGGTGACGACGGCGGTACGTCCGGCCAGATTCTCGTACGACATCGATGTGCTCCTCGGTGGGATCTCCGCCGGGGTCGCTCCCCGGCCTCGTCCACCACCCTGCGGCGTCCGGGCAGCCGTACCCAGGGATGCGCTTTTCCTGGGTCTGCCAGTACCAGGTTCGAAACCGCGATCTCCCCTACGATCGAACCCATGGACGGGGACCTCGGAGACTTCCTGCGCTCACGCCGCGCCCGCATCCGGCCCGAGGAGGTGGGGCTGCCCTCGCACGGCAGGCGCCGCGTGCCCGGTCTGCGCCGGGAAGAGGTGGCGCAACTGGCCGGAGTGAGCGTCGACTACTACATCCGGCTGGAGCAGGGCAGGGGGCCTGGGGGCCCCTCCGGGACGAAGTCCGGGGGAGTTTCGGACGCGGTCCTGGACGCCATCGCGCGCGTGCTGCGCCTGGACGAGACCGAGCACGCCTATCTGCGTGCGGTGGCCCGGCCGACGAGGAAGAAGGCGGGCCCGCGCCGCGAGGCCGCGCCAGGCGTGCGCCCCGGGGTCCAACTGCTGCTCGACAGCATGGACCGCACCCCCGCCTTCGTCCTCGGGCCCAGGATGGACGTGCTCGCCTGGAACGCCCTCGCCGACGCGCTGAGCGGCTACAGCCGCATGGCTCCCGCCCGCCGCAACATCGTCCGCCAGCTCTTCCTGGAGCCGGAGGGCCGCGACCTCTATCCCGACTTCGCCGCGGTCGCCTCCCAGAGCGTGGCCCATCTGCGCCTGAACGCGGGCGCCCACCCCGACGACCCCGCACTGCGCGACCTCGTCGGCGAACTCTCCCTCAAGAGCGAGGACTTCCGCCGGCTGTGGGCCGACCACCAGGTCAAGGCGTGCATGTACGGCGTCAAACGCGTCCGGCACCCGGTGGCGGGCCTGCTGACCCTGCCGTACGAGTCCCTGGTTCTGCCGGAGACCCCCGACCGGACGCTCGTGGCGTACACGCCGGAGCCGGGGTCGGAGACGGCGGAGAGGCTTGCGCTGCTGGCCAGTTGGACCAGCACGAGCGCGTAGGAAAGAGCAGAAAAGAGCAGAAAAGAATATGCGCGGGGACCGCCGCACCCCCGTTACCGGGGGGCGGGACGACGGCGGTCCCCGCGAGGGACGTGGACCGGGTCAGGCCAGGTCTCACGTCCGGCGTCCATGGAGGTCCGGGAGCCGCTCCGGAGGTCCTTGGACGTTCGGCGCCGGCCGGGGCGGGGAGCCGCTCCCGCCCTGCCGACATCCACCAATGTGCCGGACCCGTGTTAAGCGTGTGCTGCGCGGACGTGACGCCCTCGTACCAGTTCCGCGAAGTCCACCCTTACGGTAGGAAACCGCAAGTCCGCCGCCGTCATCCGGGGTTCACCGGACGTTTGCCGCTACTTCCCGCCCTTGGCGAGGAAGGCGAGCAGGTCCTGGCGGCTGATGACTCCGGTGGGCTTGCCCTCCACGAGGACGATCGCGGCGTCCGCCGAGCCGAGGACCGACATCAGGTCGCCGACCGGTTCACCGGAGCCCACCTGGGGCAGCGGGGGCGACATGTGCTTCTCCAGCGGGTCCTCCAGCGAGGCCCGCTGGGTGAACAGGGCGTCCAGCAGCTCGCGCTCGACGACGGAGCCGACGACCTCCGCGGCCATCACGTCCGGGTGACCGGCGCCCGGCTTGACGATCGGCATCTGCGAGACGCCGTACTCCCGCAGCACCTCGATGGCCTCGCCCACCGTCTCGTCCGGGTGCATGTGGACGAGAGAGGGGATGGCGCCGTGCACCTTGTCGTTGAGGACGTCGGCGACGCGGGCGCTGGGACCCTCGTCCTCCAGGAAACCGTAGTCGGCCATCCACTCATCATTGAAGATCTTCGAGAGGTACCCGCGTCCGCTGTCCGGGAGCAGGACCACCACGACGCCGTTCTCGTCCAGGCGCTCGGCGACGCGCAGGGCCGCGACGACGGCCATGCCGCAGGAGCCGCCCACCAGCAGGCCCTCCTCCTTGGCGAGGCGGCGGGTCATCTGGAAGGAGTCCTTGTCCGACACCGCGACGATCTCGTCGGCGACGGTCCGGTCGTAGGCGGTCGGCCAGAAGTCCTCACCGACGCCCTCGACGAGATACGGCCGCCCGGACCCGCCGGAGTACACGGACCCCTCGGGGTCGGCGCCGATGACCTGGACCTTGCCGTCGCTGGAGTCCTTGAGGTACCGGCCGGTGCCGGAGATGGTGCCGCCGGTGCCGACGCCCGCCACGAAGTGGGTGATCTTCCCCTCCGTCTGCTCCCACAGCTCGGGGCCGGTGGAGTGATAGTGCGAGAGCGGGTTGTTGGGGTTGGAGTACTGGTCGGGCTTCCACGCGCCGGGCGTCTCGCGCACCAGCCGGTCGGAGACGTTGTAGTACGAGTCCGGGTGCTCGGGGTCCACGGCGGTCGGGCAGACGACGACCTCGGCGCCGTAGGCCCGAAGGACGTTGATCTTGTCGGTGGACACCTTGTCGGGGCACACGAAGATGCACTTGTACCCCTTCTGCTGCGCCACGATGGCGAGCCCGACCCCGGTGTTGCCGCTGGTCGGCTCGACGATGGTGCCCCCGGGCTTCAGCGCCCCGCTCTCCTCCGCCGCCTCGATCATGCGCAGGGCGATGCGGTCCTTCACGGAGCCGCCGGGGTTGAAGTACTCGACCTTGGCCAGGACGGTCGCCTTGATGCCCTTGGTCACGCTGTTGAGCCTCACCAGCGGGGTGTTGCCGACGAGGCTGATCATCGAGTCGTGGAATTGCACCGTTGTCTCCGGATGCTTGCAAAAGAAGTGGTCCAGTGGTCCAGCCAGCCTATGGCCTGATCGGGCGCCATGACGGCCGTTCACTCCCGGTGGGGATTGGGCCACCGTCCGTGCGGGGCAAGGAGTGGGTGTAGCGGGTACGACGGAGGTGGCGGCGACGTATGACGAGCATGTCGAGGGCGAGGGTGGCCCGGCGGATCGCGGCCGGCGCGGCATACGGCGGCGGCGGGATCGGTCTGGCCGGCGCGGCGGCCATGGGCCTGCTGCTGGCGGAGGTACGGCTGGCCAGGCGGCAGGTGGCCAACGGCACGACGCCGCCGCACGTCCCGCGGGCCGAGGGCCGGTACGGCCACGTCTATGCCACCGCGGGCGAGCCGGCGCTGCGGCTGACCATACTGGGCGACTCGACGGCCGCGGGCCAGGGGGTCAACCGGGCGGGGCAGACGCCGGGCGCGCTGCTGGCGTCCGGTCTGGCTGCGGTGGCGGAGCGTCCGGTGGAGCTCCGTAATGTCGCCCTCCCCGGGGCCACCTCGGACGATCTGGACCGGCAGGTGGCGCTGACGCTGGCCGACCCCGACCGGGTCCCGGACATCTGCGTGATCATGATCGGTGCGAATGACGTCACGCACCGGATGCCGGCGACGCGTTCGGTGCGGCATCTGTCCTCGGCGGTACGGCGGCTGCGCACCGCCGGTGCCGAGGTCGTGGTCGGCACCTGTCCCGACCTGGGGACGATCGAGCCGGTACAGCAGCCGCTGCGGTGGCTGGCCCGCCGGGCCTCGCGTCAGCTGGCGGCGGCCCAGACGATCGGCGCGGTGGAACAGGGCGGCCGCACGGTGTCGCTGGGCGATCTGCTGGGCCCGGAGTTCGAGGCGAATCCGCGCGAGCTGTTCGGTCCGGACCACTACCACCCCTCGGCGGAGGGTTATGCGACGGCGGCGATGGCGGTGCTGCCGACGGTGTGCGCGGCCCTGAGCCTGTGGCCGGCCGACGAGGACCGTCCGGACGTCTCCCGCCGCGAGGGCTTCCTGCCGGTGGCGAGGGCGGCGGCGGAGGCGGCCTCGGAGGCGGGCACGGAGGTCGCGGCCGCGATGCCGACGGGTCCGACGGGGCCCTGGGCACTACTGAAGCGCAGGCGGAGGCGGCGGGTGCGGGCAACGGAGCCGACCCCTGCCGCGACCGCCGGTCCGGGCGATCCCCGTCCGTCGGGTGTGTGAGGTGCGGGGGGCCGGGTGGGGGTGGCGGGGCGGCCGAGGCGAGGAAAGCAAGCGCTTAGACATAGGTCACACCGTCATCCCCGTGACCCAGGCCATACGTACGGGTAACTTCCCAAGCAGCCCAGTCGGAAGAACACCCCGTACGCCAATGGAGCCGTGATGCCCGAAGCCGTGATCGTCTCGACCGCCCGCTCCCCCATCGGCCGCGCCGTCAAGGGCTCGCTCAAGGACCTGCGCCCCGACGACCTCACCGCCACGATCATCCAGGCCGCCCTCGCCAAGGTCCCCGAGCTGGACCCGCGCGACATCGACGACCTGATGCTCGGCTGCGGCCTCCCCGGCGGCGAGCAGGGCTACAACCTGGGCCGCATCGTCGCCGTGCAGATGGGCATGGACCACCTGCCGGGCTGCACGATCACCCGTTACTGTTCCTCCTCGCTGCAGACGAGCCGCATGGCCCTGCACGCCATCAAGGCCGGCGAGGGCGACGTCTTCATCTCGGCCGGTGTCGAGACGGTCTCCCGCTACGCCAAGGGCAGCTCGGACGGCCTCCCGGGCACCACCAACCCGCTCTTCGACGAGGCGCAGGCCCGCACCGCGGCCACCGCCGCCCAGGAGGGCACGACCTGGCACGACCCGCGCGAGGACGGTCTGCTCCCCGACCCGTACATCGCGATGGGACAGACCGCCGAGAACCTGGCCCGTCTCAAGGGCATCACCCGCCAGGACATGGACGAGTTCGGTGTCCGCTCGCAGAACCTCGCCGAGGAAGCCATCAAGAACGGTTTCTGGGAGCGCGAGATCACCCCGGTCACGCTGCCCGACGGCACGGTCGTCTCCAAGGACGACGGCCCGCGCGCCGGTGTCACGCTCGAAGGCGTCCAGGGCCTCAAGCCGGTGTTCCGCCCCGACGGCCTGGTCACCGCCGCCAACTGCTGCCCGCTCAACGACGGTGCCGCCGCGGTCGTGATCATGTCCGACACCAAGGCCCGCGAGCTCGGTCTGACCCCGCTCGCCCGCATCGTGTCGACCGGGGTCTCGGGTCTGTCCCCCGAGATCATGGGTCTGGGCCCGGTGGACGCGTCGAACCAGGCCCTGCGCCGCGCCGGTCTCACGATCGACGACATCGACCTGGTCGAGATCAACGAGGCGTTCGCCGCCCAGGTGATCCCCTCCTACCGCGAGTTGAACATCCCGCTGGAGAAGCTGAACGTGAACGGCGGCGCGATCGCCGTCGGCCACCCCTTCGGCATGACCGGCGCCCGGATCACCGGCACGCTCATCAACTCCCTCCAGTTCCACGACAAGCAGTTCGGTCTGGAGACCATGTGCGTGGGCGGCGGCCAGGGCATGGCGATGGTCATCGAGCGCCTGAGCTGATCCCCAACTCTCCGTGTGCGTACGGGGACTGAGTGTCACCCTCCGGCCCAGAACCTGGGAAACCCCAAGGTTCTGGGCCGATTTGTGATCCAATCTCCCTCAGGATGTGACCTATCTCCCTCCCCAGAGGGATTTGCGCAGCTCAGAGCCGTTTCACCACGAACCCCGGACCCAAAGTCCTGTCCGATTCGTGACGTTACGCACTGACAGCTGGATAGTCCGCCCTTCAAGCTGATGTAGGAAGTCGGGGGTCGACTTTGAACCGGGAGTACGTCAGTGAGCGCCATGCCGATCGCCTTGCTGGTCACCACGGCCGCCACGGGCGCCGTGGGCGTCGCTGTTCTGCGCACCCTCATGGTGCTGCGCCGACAGGTCGCCGCCCTGCACACCGAGCTCGCCAGGAACAACCCCGCCTCGGTACGGGGTCTCGTGCCGGCCGCCCGTCCCGCCGCTGACGTCGACGAGATACGCGCCGCCGTGGCCGAGGCCCTCGCCGAGGAGCGCGAGCGTGAGCTCGCCGAGGCGCGGGCCTTCTGGGCCGCCCAGGAGGCCCGTGAAGCCTCCGACGCACCCTCGCTGCTCGGCCTGCCCGACAGTGAGCTGTTCCTGCCCCGGCAGGCCGATTTCGTGGGCCTGGAGCCGCTGGAGTCGGTGTCGGAGTCCTCGGCCGACGCGGACGAGTTCGCCGGGGAGAGTCCCGAACTGGCCGCGGCCCGGCGCCGTCACCCCTCCCACCCGGACTTCGTGCCGGTCGGCTCACCGACCGTGGGCGACCATGAGCGCACGGTGGCGGCCCTGGAGGAACTGGCCGCCTCCGGCACCGAACTGGCCGACGTCCGCCCGGGCCCCCTCGGCACCCTGGACGTCTACGTCTTCGCCGACGGCACGACGCTCTGCATGACCCCGGGCCACCGCGAGACGGCCGAACGCCTCTCCGCGGCCCTGCGCGCGGGCGAGACCCCGGTACTGCTGGGCGGCTCGGGGGTCTCGGGCGCGTACACGCTGACGTTCGCCTGCGGCGAGGAGAACGTCTACATCCTGGCGGACCGGGTCATAGCGTCCCTGTAGGAGCCGGGCTGCGGCGCGGGAGTCACACTCCGGCACGCCGCTGGGCCTGCGCCACCAGTTCCAGTGCTTCTTCCACTTGGCCCTCGTCCGTCAGGACGAGGGCCAAGTCGTGCACGGCCACGGTGATCTGGTCGGCGGCGGCGAACATGCCCACGTCCGGCATCTCGCGCGGCTCGGTCCCGGGCTCCTCCAGGGCCTGCGTCCGGCGGGCGAACTCCCGGGCCAGGCCCAGTGCTTCGGCGGCGGCGCCCCGTTGCAGCCGGCTCTGCGGAGCGGCCCGCAGACGGTCGGCGAAGTGGTCCACAGCCCGGGTCAGACGCGAAGTATCAGCCACCGGCCAACCGTACGTGTCCCACCGGGACTGTTGCCAACGGGCGAAGGCTCAGGCACCGTGACCTGAAGGACCGGCTTACATCCCCTTTGCGTCCGGAGGCGCCGATGTCCCACGTCCTCTCCGAGGAGACCCACCGCAACATGCTCGCCCGCATCCCCCATTGCACCGGTCGTGAAGTCTCCGACTGGCTCCGCACCGTCGACGAAGGCCCGGCGCTCTTCCGCTTCGAGGAAAAGGTCAGCTGGCTCCGCCACGAACACAACCTCGCGTACGGCCACGCCAAGGCGATCATCCACGAGTACGACCTGAGGAGGGCCGCGCGCAGGTACTTCTGAGCTGCGCACATGCCGAAGGGCCCCCGGTTGCGACCGGGGGCCCTTCGCCGTACGAACCGTGCGACCGTCGAGGACTAGTCGCTGCTGTTGAGGATCGCGACGAGCCGCAGGAACTCCATGTAGATCCACACCAGCGTCAGCGTGAGACCGAACGCGGCCAGCCACGCCTCCTCGCGCGGGGCGCCGTAGGCGATGCCGTCCTCGACCTGCTTGAAGTCGAGGGCGAGGAAGCACGCGCCGAGCAGGACACCGATGATGCCGAACAGAATGCCGAGGCCGCCGCTGCGGAAGCCGAGGCCGTCACCGCCGCCGAAGGCGGCGAACAGCAGGTTGACCACCATCAGCAGCATGAAGCCGAGCGCGGCCGCCATGACGAAGCCGTAGAACCGCCGGTTGACGCGGATCCAGCCTGCCTTGTACGCCACGAGCACGGCGGCGAAGACCGCCAGCGTGCCGATCACGGCCTGCATGGCCGCGCCGCTCGCGATGCGGTTGTCGACCACGCTGGAGACGACGCCGAGGAACACACCTTCGAACGCGGCGTACGACACGATCAGCGCGGGCGAGGCCTTGCGCTTGAAGGACTGCACGAACGCCAGGACCATGCCGACCAGCGCGGCACCGATGCCGATGCCGTACGAGCGGCCGATGTTGGCGTCGTCGACGGGCAGCAGCGCCCAGGCGAGCGCGGCGGTGACGATCAGGATGCCGAGCGTGGTGCCGGTGCGCAGGACGACGTCGTCCATCGTCATCCGGCCGGTGGTCACCGGGGTCTGCGGCGGCGCGCCCTGCTGAAGGTCCTGGGCATAGGGGTTGGTCGCGTACGGGTTGCCCTGCGGCTGCGCGTAGGGGTTGCCCTGCGTGCCCACGGCTGCGGCCCCGGCCTGCGGCGCGGTGTTGAAGCCCGCGTAGCCGTTGTCGCGGCTGAACCCCCGTCGCGAGAAGACCGGGTTGCTGCTCCTCATTTCACTCCTCCATGGCCACCGTGTGTGGACCTTGCCCTCAAGAGTAATGGGTAGGCAAAGGAATGACCCTAGTGCTTGAGGAGGATCTTCCCTCGATGTGCTGGCCAACACGCTACGCGTACGCGTGATTCCCGGCACCGGAGGGGCCTCACTCGAAGGGGAAGCCGGTGTAGCCCTCGGCAAGGTCGGTCTCGGCGGCCCGCGACCCGGCGATCCGCTCCAGCCGGGCCCGCTGCATCCGGTCCTCGAAGGGAGTGGCGTCGGGCGCCCGGTGCAGGAGGCTCGTCATGTCGTACGAGAACCGTTCGGCCTGCCACACCCGCCGCAGGCAGGTCTCCGAGTACGCGTCGAGGTGCTCGGCCGAACCGGTCTCCTTTTGGTGGGTCAGTGCCCTCGCGAAGGTCACGACGTCCCCCACGGCGAGGTTCAGGCCCTTGGCGCCGGTGGGCGGGACGATGTGCGCCGCGTCGCCGGCGAGGAAGAGACGGCCGTGGCGCATGGGCTCGTGGACGTAGGAGCGCATCGGGGTGACCGACTTCTGGGTGATCGGTCCCCTGTCGAGCTTCCAGTCGTCGTCCGTCTCGAAGCGGCGCTCGAGTTCGTCCCAGATCTCCTCGTCGCCCCAGCTCTCGGCGTCCGTGCCCTCCGGGACCTGGAGGTAGAGGCGGGAGACGGACGGGGAGCGCATGGAAAGCAGGGCGAAGCCGCGGTCGTGGCGGGCGTAGACGAGTTCGTCGTGGGAGGGCGGGACGTCGGCGAGGATGCCGAGCCAGGCGAAGGGGTACGTCCGTTCGAAGACCTGGGTCAGTTCGGCGGGGATCGCCTTCCTCGCCACTCCCCAGAAGCCGTCGCAGCCGACGACGTACTCGCACTCCAGGACGTCCTCGCGCCCCTCGTGCCGGAACCGGACGCGCGGGGTGTCGGTGTCGGCGCCCTCGACGGCCAGGGCCTCCGCCTCGAACAGCAGCGGGCCGCCGTCCTTGAGCTGGAGGGCGATGAGGTCCTTGCAGACCTCGGTCTGGGCGTAGACCATCACGGACCGGCCGCCGGTGAGGGCGGGGAAGTCGACGCGGTGGCGCTTCCTGTCGTGGCGCAGCTCGATGCCGTCGTGCGGGAGTCCCTCGCGGTCCATGCGCTCCCCGGCGCCGGCCGCGCGCAGCACGTCGACCGTGCCCTGCTCCAGGATCCCGGCGCGCTGGCGGTGCTCGACGTAGGCGCGGTCGCGGCTCTCCAGGACGACCGAGTCGATGCCGGCGTTGTGGAGGAGCCGGGCGAGGAGGAGGCCGGCGGGGCCGGCTCCGATGATGCCGACAGTGGTGCGCACGGGCGTTCCCTTCGGAGACCTCTATGGTCGCTGTTCGCCTGGTGAAATTTCTTTCATTTTCGTGTGGCGAGTCTGCGCCCGAGGTCTGCCGATGTCAACGGTCTGTGCGGCCGCCGGGCCCGCGGAAGGCTGCCGCGGGCCCGGCGGCCGGACGGGTCAGCGGCCGGGCCAGCCGTCCAGGTGGCGGTGCATGGTGACGTCCTCCTGCGCGTCCCCCTTCGGAGCGTGGGCCACGGCGTCCTCGAGGACGGTGTTGACCTCGGCGGCGAGGGCGTCGGCGCGCGTGCGCAGGTCGGTCGCGGGGACGTCGGAGCGGGTCAGGGCGTCCAGTCGGCGGTGGATGTCGGCGAGTTGGCGGCGGTGGGCGGAGTCGAGGGTGAGCGGGGCGGGCGTGGAGACCACGAACTGGTAGGCGCCGGCCAGGGTCTGGCAGCCGGTGCAGCTCTTGTTGGCGGCGTCGCTGAGGTTCACGGCGTTCAGGCGGGTGTGCTCGCCCGCGACGGTGACGATCTGGAACGACAGCGCGACCGAACGGCAGTCGTCGTCGGCGGTGCAGCCCGAGGAGACCGCGTTGGCCTGGTTGCGCACGGCGGCGGCGTTCACCTTGCCGAACTGCCGGATGGTGAACGAGTCCTTCTCCTCGGTGTGGTCGTGGCGGTCGGCGTGGCTGAAGACGTGGTCCGACGCGACGGCGACCTTGGTGGGCCCGCCGGTGGCGGCCTGTGCCGGCACGGCGGTCGCCACACCGGCGACACCGGCGGCGAACAGCCCCACGCGAACGGCACGCCGGGTCAACGGGCTGGAGGTACGGGGTTTTCGGTGGCTGCTCAAGGGGTCTCCTCGGGTGGATGGATGAGTAGGGGCGCGGGGGCGGGGGCGGGTGTGGGGAGGTGGGATACGGGCCGTCGGCCCACGGCGGGGACACGGGCTGTCAGCCCGCAGCGGGGATACGGACGGTCGGCCCACGGCGGCAGGCGGCCACCGGTCCTCCCCCCGCCGTCCGATCGGTTGTCGCCCTTCCCCCCTCAGGACGCCCCCGGTGACCCGCTGGCCGCTGATGGTGACGGCGTCTCGACGGGTGAGGGCGGGATGCTCTCCGACGGGGTCGGGGACGAGACGGGGGTGGCCGGTTCCGTGCCGGGGGAGGAGGGTTCCGGGTCCGCCGACGTGCCCTGCGTCGAGGACGCCGCCCCGCGGGAGGAACCCCCCGACGCCGAGCCCGGTGCTGTCGCCGACGACGCCGGTGCGGCGGACGTCGAGGCGTCGGAGGACGCCCCCGGGGTGGGCGCGGCGGAGTCCTGGGAACGGCCCGCCGAGGGTGAGCCCGCACCGGGACCGGTGCCCGCCGGGTCGGCCGAGGTGTCCGTGTCCGACGTCGAGGCGTCGCCGTCGGGGGTCGTGGCCTGCCGGGGCCGTGGTTCCTCCGTCGAGACCCCGGGCTGGAGGATCGGCGCGATCGGGGGCTTCTTCGGGAGCGGCTGGGGCGTCAGTCCGGACGTCCAGGCGTAGCTGAGACCGGTCAGCCCGGCGAGGACCACCGCGCACAGCGCCACCCGCAACCGGGGCCGCCCCGCCGTGGACCGCTTCGCGGCCCGCAGGATCCGCCCCCCGATCTTCACGGTGAGATAGACGACACCGCCCATCGGGATCAGCAGCATCAGACAGCCCAGCACCCCGACGAGCCCCTCGACGAGCCGGCCGTCCGCGAAGGCCGACCCGGTGCCGGAGAACTGCTCGACCATGGACCGGGTCATCGTGGCGATGATCCGGGGCAGGTTCCACAGCGCGTAGCCCATCTCGCCGATGATCAGCGGGACCATGGTGAGCACCCACGCGGCGACGATGGTCCGCGCCGACTTCTTCAGCCCGGCGACCTCTTTGCGCGCGGCCCGTCCCTTCCTGCCCGGCACCAGTCCGAGCAGGATCGGCTTGATCTTGCCGTAGAGGTCCGGGACCCCGGCGAGGTCGCCCAGGATGTAGTAGCCGTCCAGCCGCACCGCCGGCATCAGCTGTTCGAGGATCTCGAAGTGCCCGAGATACACGGCGGCCAGGAAGAACGGCTCCCCCGTGGCGAAGTACAGCCCGGCCATGCCGAGCATGAAGACCACGTTGAAGTAGACGCCGCCCAGGTCGGTCCTGATCCGGCCGCCGCGTCCGATCCGGTACACGTCCGTCACGTCCGTGTACATCGACGGCCAGATGAGGAAGATCCCGCAGCCGATGCACCCGGGCCGGGCGCCGCCGTAACTGCACGCGGAGGCGTGACCGAACTCGTGGAAGACGAGCGAGGCCACGGTCAGGGCGAAGACGATGAGGATCAGCACCGGCTGGTCGAGGACCTCCAGGACCGGCTCGATCGCCCCGAAGAAACCGAACAGCCACACGTCCATGGCCACGGTCGTGAGCAGCACGGCCGCGACCACGACCGGCCGGTGCAGCCACGCGAACATCCGCGCGATCCGTGCCGTGCGCCGCTCGTCGAAGATGATCCGGTGGCCCTTGAGGGCGAGCAGCAGGTCGGAGCGCGGTGCGTCGACCTCGTCGCTCTCCTGGCCCTCGGGGACCGTGACCCCGAGCGGTTCGAGCTTCTTCTCCACCAGGAAGCGGATGTTCTCGCCGCTGACCTCGCGGCCGAATCTCGCGCTCACCCGGTGGGCGATCGACTCGGTGTCGCGTTCGCCGTCCACGGACGACGCCACGAGGTACAGCAGCCGCGACAGCTGTACGACCTGCCCGTCCCCCCGACGGGCGATGTACTTGGGCTCGGTGAAGCCCGATCCCTGGTACTCGCCGTGCAGTCGCAGTCCCGCGCTCAGCCGCGGCACGAGCCGCTGGTCGACGACCGGCAGGCTGCCCGTCGCCACCTGCTCGTACGTCACCGGCCAGCCGCCCGGCCCGGGCACCGGCCCCGGGTCGCACAGCGTCGGGGGCCCGTCTCCGAGCACTGTCATATGTGGTCTCCCCCCACGTCCTCCCCGCTTCCCCCCTGGCACGGCCGTCGGGGTGGACCGCACCGCTGGTACGGGCGGCCCACCCCGACGGCCGGATCACGCCGGCGCTACTGCTTGACGACGATCGACTGCGAGGCCTGCGACTCGGCGACCGAGTAGGAGGAGTGGTCGTTGAGCGCCGCGGACTGGTTGTCCGCCTGGATGTTGGCGATGTGCTTGGTGACGTTGGTCGTCTTGTTGAAGCTGAACTTCAGACGGCCCAGGGCCTCGCGGCCCGGCAGCAGCTCGGCGGACTCGGTCTCCAGCTCGTGCATGTCCATGCTCATGTCGGACGTCCTTTCAGGTGATGCGGATCGGGTTCGAGGTGGTGCGCGGGTGTTACTGGGTGACCGTGATGTTCTGGCCGGCCTGCGAGGCGGCGGCCGAGGCCAGGGAGTGGTCGTTGACGGCCAGGGACGAGTTGTGGGCCTCGACGTTGGCGATGTGCTTGGTGACGTTGGTCGTCTTGTTGAAGCTGAACTTCAGACGGCCGAGGGCCTCGCGGCCGGGCAGCAGTTCCGCGGACTCGGCCTCGAGCTCGTGAGCGTCCATCATGATCAATTCCCCCTCAGGGATGGGCATTTCCGGTCGGACCGAGTCAGGTTCCCCCCACACTCTGTCCAACTTGGTCGGACGTGCTGTCCAACGAGATTGGACACTAGGGCCTCGTGGGGCCACTGCGCAACCCGTTCGGGGAATCACCCTTTCGGCGGCGGGTGGGGCCGCCCGTAGAATCGGCCCCGACATGGACGGTTCCGCCGAGCGGCGAGCAGGAAGTGACCCACCCGTGGCCAACGCACTCCAGCAGTTGATCCGTGAGCGCCTGGACCGCAAGGGCTGGTCCTACGGCGACGTGGCGCGCCGCGGCGGCATCCCGCGTTCCACCGTCCACCACCTGGCGACCACCGACCGCGTCGTCCGCATGCCCCAGTCGACGACCCTGGAGGGACTGTCCAAGGGCCTGGAACTCCCGTTGGACACCGTCCGCCGCGCCGCCGCGGAGGCCTGCGGCATCCACGTGTACGGCACCCCGGCCGGCACCGTCGCCCACCCGGCCGACCCCGAGGTGGACCTCCTGATCGCCAGCCTC
Source organism: Streptomyces sp. NPDC048523 (assembly GCF_043199815.1). NCBI lineage: Bacteria > Bacillati > Actinomycetota > Actinomycetes > Kitasatosporales > Streptomycetaceae > Streptomyces > Streptomyces sp. NPDC048523. The sequence continues at coordinate 98,942 of NZ_JBICWQ010000006.1, forward strand.
CAGAAACTCTCACCCGACGACCGCCGCCACGTGGCCGCCCTTGTTGAGTCCCTGCTGGACCGCACCCCCAAGAAGTAGCCGCCGGCCCCCGCCCCCACGCCGGGCGGGCGGGCGGCCGTCCGGACCCGGCCCACGCGGCGAGGCTCCCGGCTCCGCACAGCGCAGGCGGGGCTCCCAGCCGACCCACCCCGGCGCCACGCCCACCCGGACGCCGCCGAGCGGCCGTTCGAGCCACCCCACCCGGCCGCGCTTCGGCCCCCGCACCACGCGGGCGACCACCGGAGACCGCCCCGCCCGCCTGAGGCCGTACCCCGCGAGCGCCCCCGAGGGACCGGCTCCGCGCCGCGCACACGGCCACCTGGAGCCCGCCCGCCTCGGCGCCGGCCTTCCAACAACCCGCCGCGCGCGCCCCTGCGGCCCCAGCCCGTAAGGCTCACGCCGCCCGCACCGCACAAGCGACCACCCGAAGCCCGGCCCACCCCCCGAGGAGGACCCTCCTCAACCCCGAGCCCACACCCCACCGGCGCCCTGCGCCCCCGACGCCGCATGCCACCGGATCCGCGCCGGCCCGCCCTGCACGCACGCCCCCCGCGCCCGCGTCTTCCGAGACCACCCCAAGCGCGCAACCCCCCACACCCCGCGCCCCCCAAGTGACCGTCCGGAAGCCGGTCCCGGCGCTCCGCGACCGCGGATGTTCACTCTTCCGAGGAGTCGGAAAAAGAATTCGACTGTGCCCGAAAGTGCCGGACTCCCCCGCTAGTCTCTCGTCCTGCCCGAGGAGCGAGAGCCGTACGACCCCGGGCTCCCAGGGGGGAATGTGTTGTTCGTGCATGGCGGGCCGGCCACGGCCGTGGTCCGCGGGCCCGCCGGAGAATCAGTCGTTCTGCTCTCCGGTGAGCTGCCCGAGGTACTGACCGATCAGTCAGTGACCGAACTCGTGGAACTGGCCGCCGCCGTCCTGGACGCGGACGAGCTGCCCCTGTTCCACACCTGTCTGAGAACACTGCGCCGCGACGGCCTGCGCGCCGGCCGCCGGATCGAGATCGACGGTGCCGTACTGACCGTCTACGAGGGCTGACGACAGGACGGCCGGCCCACGCGTGAGAACTCGCGTGGGCGGAAAAGTGCCCGGAGCCGGACTTGAACCGGCACGCCCGCGAAGGGGCAGCGAGGTTTAAGCTCGCCGTGTCTGCATTCCACCATCCGGGCAGGCCATGGGCTCCGCGTCGAGGTTCCGAGCCTATCGGGATACATCCCCCGAACAGCGGACGGGCGGACCGATGTTGTCTTATTTTATTGGCGCCTGAGGGTGCATCAGACCGTGGAACACGCCATCCGCACTTGCCAATAGCGTTACGCGCGGCACCCGGCCGCGCATGCGGAATGACGGAATTTCACCGCCCGAACGAGGACGCTCCACCTGTTCTTCGCGCATGCCCCAGGGGCCGCCGTCATCCCCAGGTATGACACCGAGCGGCGCGGTCCCTCCGAAGTCTGCCTTCGGAACCAGAACTGCGGCTGACTACACGACGGGATCCGGCGACCACGATGGAAGACGTCCTTCAACGATGTCGTCCCGCTAGGAGTTCCATCCCGTGACCACCACAACCGTCGCCGGCCGGCCCACCACCGTGGCCGCACGCGCCACGGATCTTTCGAAGATCTACGGACAGGGCGAGACCCAGGTGGTCGCCCTGGACCGGGTCACCGTCGAGTTCCGCCAGGCCGAGTTCACCGCGATCATGGGCCCGTCCGGTTCCGGCAAGTCCACGCTGATGCACTGCGTGGCCGGCCTCGACACCTTCTCCTCCGGTTCGGTCCGCATCGGCGACACCGAGCTGGGCTCCCTGAAGGACAAGCAGCTGACCAAGCTGCGGCGGGACAAGATCGGCTTCATCTTCCAGGCGTTCAACCTGCTGCCGACCCTGACGGCCCTGGAGAACATCACCCTCCCGATGGACATCGCCGGCCGCAAGCCGGACAAGCAGTGGCTGGAGTCGGTCATCGGGATGGTCGGGCTGCGGGACCGCCTCAGCCATCGCCCCGCCCAGCTCTCCGGCGGCCAGCAGCAGCGCGTCGCCGTCGCCCGGGCTCTCGCGTCCAAGCCCGACATCATCTTCGGTGACGAGCCGACCGGAAACCTCGACTCGCGCGCCGGCGCCGAGGTCCTGGGCTTCCTGCGCAACTCGGTCCGGGAGCTGGGGCAGACGGTCGTCATGGTGACCCACGACCCGGTGGCCGCGGCGTACGCGGACCGGGTGGTGTTCCTCGCGGACGGCCGGATCGTGGACGAGATGTACAAGCCCACGGCCGACAACGTGCTTGATTTCCTGAAGCAGTTCGACGCGAAGGGCCGCACCTCCTGATGTTCCGCACCGCCCTGCGCAACGTACTCGCGCACAAGGCCAGACTGCTCATGACCGTGCTCGCCGTGATGCTCGGCGTGGCGTTCGTGTCCGGCACCCTCGTCTTCACCAACACCATCTCCGAGGCCTTCCAGAAGAGTTCGGCCAAGGGCTTCGACCAGGTCGACGTCGCCGTCACCGCCAAGTCCCGTGAGGACAAGGGCAACACGATCGGGAAGAACCCCGATCTGACCCAGGCGCTGCTGGAGAAGAGCGCCGGGGTTCCGGGCGCCGCGAACGCCATCGGCGTGGTGAGCGGCTTCACCGCCATCGCCGACAAGGACGGCAAGCTCGTCGGCGGCGGCTTCCAGTCGCAGGGCGGCAACTACTACGGGGACAAGGACCCCCGGTACCCGCTCGCCGAGGGCGCCGCGCCGCACGGCGCGAACCAGGTCGCGATCGACTCCGAGACCGCGAAGCGGGCCGGCTACAAGGTCGGCGACACCGTACGCATCTCGGTCGACGGCCCGGTCCTCAAGCCGGTCGTCACCGGCATCTTCACCACCGACGACGGCAATGTCGCCGCCGGCGGCAGCCTCGCGCTGTTCGACACGGCCACCGCCCAGAAACTGTTCGGCAAGCCGGGGACGTACGACGAGATCGACGTGAAGGCGGCCTCCGGCACCTCCCAGACCGCGCTGCGCGCGGCGCTGGACAAGGCGCTCCCCGCCAATCTGGTGGAGACCGAGACCGGGAAGGAACTCGCCGACAGTCAGGCCGAGTTGATCTCCTCCTCGATGGCCGGTCTCAAGCAGGGCCTGCTGGTCTTCGCCGGCATCGCGCTGTTCGTCGGCACCTTCATCATCGCCAACACCTTCACCATGCTGGTCGCCCAGCGCACCAAGGAGCTGGCCCTGCTCAGGGCGGTCGGCGCGTCTCGCAGGCAGGTCACGCGGTCGGTGCTGATCGAGGCGTTCGTGGTGGGCCTGATCGCCGCCGTGACGGGTCTCGTGGCCGGCATCGGCATCGGGGCCGGGCTCAGGTCGCTGATGGGCACGCTCGGGGCGACGGTCCCGGACGGACCGCTCATCATCACGCCGGGCACGGTGGGCACGGCTCTCGCGGTCGGCGTCCTGATCACCATGCTGGCGGCCTGGCTCCCGGGCCGCAGGGCCGCGAAGATCCCGCCGGTCGCGGCGATGAGCAGTGTGCACGCCAAGGCGACCACCAAGTCGCTGGTGCTGCGCAACACGCTGGGCGCGCTGTTCAGCGGGGCGGGGGTCGCCGTCATCCTGGCCGCGACGACCATGGAGGGCTCGGACGGCCAGGCTCCCATGGGCATGGGCGCGGTCCTGCTGATCATCGGCGTCTTCATCCTCACCCCTCTCCTGTCCCGCCCGCTGATCGCGGCCGCGGCCCCGCTGCTGCGTGTGTTCGGCGTCTCCGGGAAGCTGGCCCGCCAGAACTCGGTGCGCAATCCGCGCCGTACGGCCGCCACGGCCTCCGCGCTGATGATCGGCCTCACTCTGATCACCGGCATGACGGTGATGGCGGGCAGTCTCCAGAAGTCGATCGACAAGATGGCGTCGGCGGCCGTCAAGGCGGACTACGTCGTCTCCATGGCGAACGGCAACGAACTCTCGGCGGACGTCGAGAAGAAGCTGGCGAAGGTCGACGACGTCACCGCCGTCAGCCCGCTGCGCAACGCGGCCTCCCGCATCGACGGCGAGACCGAGTACCTGACGGGCGTCAACGGCTCGGCGATCGGTGAGCTGACCGACCTCAAGATGGACGACGGCGCGTTCAAGGTCGGCGGCAGCGAGGTGGTCGTGGACAAGGACAGGGCCAAGTCCTTCGGCTGGAAGGCGGGTTCCACCTTCACCGTCCACTACGAGGACGGCAAGGCGCAGAAGCTCACGGTCGCCGGGGTCTACGAGGGCAACGAGCTGATCAGCGGCATCATGCTCGACACCGCGACGCTCAGTCCGCACCTGAGCGACCTGTCCGACATGCAGGTCATGCTGAAGACGTCCGACGGCGCCTCCGACGCGGCCAAGGACCGGCTGGAGAAGGCCCTCGGCTCCAACCCGGCCATCAAGGTCCAGGACAAGAAGGACCTGTCCGACTCCATCGCGCAGATGTTCACACTGATGCTGAACATGCTCTACGGCCTCCTGGCGATGGCGGTGATCGTCGCGGTCCTCGGGGTCATCAACACCCTCGCGATGTCGGTGTTCGAGCGCTCCCAGGAGATCGGCATGCTCCGCGCGATCGGCCTGGACCGCAAGGGCATCAAGCGGATGGTCCGTCTGGAGTCCCTGGTCATCTCCCTGTTCGGCGGGGTCCTCGGCATCGGCCTGGGCGTCTTCTTCGGCTGGGCGGCCGGTGAGCTCCTCGGCACGAAGATGGCCACGTACGAACTCGTCCTGCCCTGGGCCCGGATGGCGGTCTTCCTGCTGCTCGCGGCGACGGTCGGCATCCTCGCCGCCCTGTGGCCGGCCCGCCGAGCGGCCCGCATGAACATGCTGGCGGCGATCAAGGCCGAGTGAGCCGAGCCGGCCGTACGACAGTGGGGGCCCGTTGCCCGGCAACGGGCCCCCACTCGTGGACCGCTCGCCTCAGTTCCAGGTGCGGGCGCGCAACGGCAGCCCGGACGCACCGGATTCGGTGCCTCTGACGGCGAGGACCTGGTTGACGCCGATGCGGTTGCGTTCGAAGGCCAGGGCGCTCGCGGCCATGTACAGCAGCCACACCCGGGCCCGCCCGGGGCCGGCGATCCGGACCGCGCGCTGCCACTGGGCCTCCAGGTTGGTGACCCAGCGGCGCAGGGTGTGGGCGTAGTGCTCGCGGATCGACTCGACGTCCCGCACCTCGAACCCGGCCCGCTCCAGCATGGTCACGGTGGTGCCGAGGGGGGCGAGTTCGCCGTCGGGGAAGACGTAGGAATCGATGAACTCGTCGACGTGGTAAGCCGATTCGTCGGTGTGCGGGCGCCGGGCGATCTGGTGGTTGAGGAGCCGTCCGCCGGGCTTCAACAGCTTGAGCAGGTCCTCGGCGTACTCCAGGTACCGTTCGGCGCCCACGTGTTCGGCCATGCCGATGGAGGAGATGGCGTCGTACGGCCCGTCGGTGACGTCCCGGTAGTCCTGCACCCGGATCTCGACGCGGTCGGTGAGCCCCTCGTCGGCGACGCGCTTGCGGGCGTAGGCCGCCTGCTCCTGGGAGAGGGTGATGCCGACGACGCTCACGCCGTACTCGCGGGCGGCGTGGATGGCCATCGAACCCCAGCCGCAGCCGACGTCGAGGAGTCTCTGACCGGACGTCAGGCCGAGCTTGCGGCAGACGAGGTCCAGCTTGTCGCGCTGGGCCTGCTCCAGGGTGCCCTCGGGTTCGGGCGCCGCCCAGTAGGCGCACGAGTACACCATCGACGGGCCGAGGACGATCTCGTAGAAGGAGTTGCCGACGTCGTAGTGGTGGCTGATGGCCCGTTTGTCGCTGCGCCGGGTGTGCAGATGGCCGCGGACCCGGCGGACCTCCTCGGGCGGCGGGGCGGGCGGCAGCGGCGGCCCGGCGAGGGCGACGAGTCCGCGTACGGCGGAGCGCACCTCGGGTTCGCGCAGGGCCTGCCAGAGGGTCCTGGCGTCCTCCCCGCGCTCCCAGACGAGTCCGGAGATCAGGCCGAGGGCGGTGTAGAGGTCGCCGTCGACGTCCACGTCTCCCGCGACCCAGGCGCGGGCCAGCCCCAGCTCGCCCGGTTTGAACAGCAGCCGGCGTACGGCACGCCGGTTGCGCACGACCAGCGCGGGCGCGTCGGGCGGCCCGGCCTCCGAACCGTCCCAGGCGCGGATCCGCACCGGTAGCGGTACTCCCAGCAACTGCTCGAAGAGGGCTCTGAGCCGCAGCGCGGCACCTGCCATGGCGCACACCTCCGTGACGAGGATCCCGGAATTGTCCACCCGGGTAAACAGCGCCATGCCGGAGCGCAGTCCCTTCGACGGGTCACGTCTGGGCAAAACACATGTAGCAGCCATGTACACCCGGTGGGCACGGGAAGCGCGGGAACGCCGAAGGACCTCCCGCACCACGGATGGCGGGAGGTCCTTCGGGGTGGATCAGCGACCCGGACCGGTCAGGTGACCGGAGGGAGTCAGGAGGCCTTCGCCTCGGTCTTCTTCGGCTCGGCGGCCGGCACGGGCCGCGCGGCCTCGTAGAACTCCTCGCGCGGGTTCTCCATGGCGCCGAGGGAGACGACCTCGCGCTTGAGGAACATGCCGAGGGTCCAGTCGGCGAAGACGCGGATCTTGCGGTTCCAGGTCGGCATGGCCAGACCGTGGTAGCCGCGGTGCATGTACCAGGCGAGACGGCCCTTGAGCTTGATCTTCATCTTGCCCATGACGATCATCGCGACGCCCTTGTGCAGGCCGAGACCCGCGACAGCACCCTTGTTGGAGTGGCTGTACTCCTTCTGCGGGAAGCCCCGCATCCCGGAGATCACGTTGTCGCCGAGGACCCGCGCCTGGCGCAGCGCGTGCTGGGCGTTCGGCGGGCACCAGGCGTTCTCGACGCCGGCCTTGCGGGCGGCGACGTCCGGGACCTGGGCGTTGTCGCCGGCGGCCCAGATGTAGTCGGTGCCCTGGACCTGGAGGGTCGGGGCGGTGTCCACGTGACCGCGCGGGCCCAGCGGGAGGCCGTAGCGGGAAAGGACCGGGTTCGGCTTGACGCCGGCGGTCCACACGATGGTGCTGGAGTCGACCTCCAGGCCGTTCTTGAGGACCACGTGGCCGTCGACGCAGGAGTCCATCGAGGTGGAGAGGTAGATCTCCACGCCCCGGCTCTCCAGGTGCTCCTTGCCGTACTGGCCGAGCTTGGGGCCGACCTCGGGAAGGATCTTGTCGGCGGCGTCGACGAGGATGAACCGCATGTCCTCGCGCGAGACGTTGCTGTAGTACTTGGCCGCGTCGCGGGCCATGTCCTCGACCTCGCCGATGGTCTCCGCACCCGCGAAGCCACCGCCGATGAAGACGAAGGTGAGCGCCTTGCGGCGGATCTCCTCGTCGGTCGTGGAGTCGGCCTTGTCGAGCTGCTCAAGCACGTGGTTGCGCAGGCCGATGGCCTCCTCGATGCCCTTCATGCCGATGCCCTGCTCGGCGAGGCCGGGGATCGGGAAGGTGCGGGAGACCGCGCCGAGCGCGATCACCAGGTAGTCGAAGGGCAGCTCGTACGCCTCACCCACGAGGGGGGCGATCGTGGCGACCTTGCGGTCCTGGTCGATGGTGGTGACCCGGCCGGTGAGCACCTCCGCCTTCGGCAGCACACGTCGCAGCGGGACGACGACGTGGCGCGGGGAGATGTTGCCGGCGGCGGTTTCGGGGAGGAAGGGCTGGTAGGTCATGTACGACCGGGGGTCGACGACCGTGACGGTCGCCTCGCCGTAGCGCATCTTCTTGAGAATGCGCCGAGCTGCGTACAGGCCTACGTACCCACCGCCTACTACGAGGATCCTGGGACGCTCCGTGGTGCTCATGCCATCGAGTATCCACCCGCCTCAGGGGGGTCGCTCGTGCGCCCCTTCACAAGCTCTTGCAAGGGGTGTGTTATCCTCCGCGACTCGCGTGATCCACGTCATGGCGCGGAACGGGAACCAGCGTATCCGGCGACCCGTTGTCAATGCCGCGTGAGCTGCCTCTCCGTGCCGGAACCGGTCCCGTGAGGGGCCCTCGCGGACCCCGCGTGCACCCCTCCCCCGAAGCCCGCATCCCACCGTTTTGAACGTGTTCACACGGGTGTTGAGCCCCCGGAAGGGTCAACCGGACCACATTCGTCGTCCGACGGGACCCAATTCCTTGTGAAGAACTTCACGAACTTTCTCGGCGACACGTCAAAGAGGGGCCCCGAAGGGCCCCCCGAACGCGCTCATACGTTGTTCTGCCTGCTCAGCAGAGGTGCCGACAGCGCCTACGCGATCGACCACGCGATGCCGTCGAGGATGTCGTGCTCGCTCACGACGACCTCCTCGGCCCCGATCCGCTCCATGATCGCGAGGAGTACGAGGGCCCCGGCGGCGATGACGTCCACGCGCCCCGGATGCATGGAGGGCACGGCCGCGCGCTCGGCGTGGGTGGAGTGCAGCAGCCAGTCGGTGATCTCGCGGACGCGGTCGTGGGAGACCCGGGAGTGGTGGATGGCCTCCGAGTCGTACTCGGGCAGCTCCTGCGCGATCGCCGACACGGTGGTGACGGACCCGGCGAGCCCCACCAGCGTGCGTGCCTCGCGCAGCGGGACGGTCTCCTCGGCGAGGTCGAGAGCGGCCTCGATGTCGCTCCTCATGGCGGCGATCTGCGCGTCGGTGGGCGGGTCGCTGACGACCCCGTCCCGCACCAGATGCCGTTCGGTCATCCGCACACAGCCGATGTCCACGGAACGTGCGGCACGCACATGGTCGTCGCCCACCACGAACTCCGTCGACCCGCCGCCGATGTCCACCACGAGGTAGGGCCTGGCCAGGTGGTCGCTGCCCCCCAGCTCCTTGGTCGCCCCGGTGAAGGAGAACTCCGCCTCCTGGTCCCCGGAGATGACCTCGGGCTCGACCCCGAGGATGTCCAGGACCCCGCGCACGAACTCGTCCCGGTTCTCGGCGTCCCGGGAGGCGGAGGTGGCGACGAACCGCAGCCGCTCGGCCCCGTGCTCCTTGATGACCGCCGCGTACTCCCGGCACGCGGCGAAGGTCCGCTCCAGCGCCTCGGGCGCGAGCCGCCCGGTCCGGTCGACCCCCTGCCCGAGCCGCACGATGGTCATACGCCGGTCCAGGTCGACCAGTTCACCGGTCTCCGGGTCGCAGTCCGCGACGAGGAGCCGGATCGAGTTCGTACCGCAGTCGACGGCGGCGACACGGGTCACTTGGGGTCCTCCTGCTGCTCGGTCAGGGTCACGCAGGCCCCCTTGCGCCACCACTCCGGCAGCATCGCGATCGCCTCGTCGCCCAGCGGGTTGACGCCCGGGCCGGCGGCCAGCGAGTGGCCCACCAGCACGTGCAGGCACTTCACCCGGTCCGGCATGCCGCCCGCGCTCGGAAAGCCCTCCAGGACCTCGATGGCGTCGCGGCGCGCGAGGTAGTCCTCGTGCGCGGCCCGGTACGCCTTCGCGAGCTCCGGATCGCTCTGCAGCCGCTCCGTCATCTCCTTCATGACGCCGTTCGCCTCCAGCGTGCCGATCGCCGAGGCGGCGCGCGGGCACGTCAGGTAGTACGTCGTCGGGAAGGGCGTGCCGTCCGGCAGCCGGGGCGCGGTCTCCACGACGTCCGGCTGCCCGCACGGGCACCGGTGCGCGATCGCCCGCAGCCCGCGCGGCGGCCGCCCGAGCTGCTGCTTGAAGGCCTCGACATCCGCGTCGGTCGGCTCGGTGCGCGGGGTGGAGGGCGGAGGCGTTTCCATGCCTGTCTTTCTATCGGTCCATCGGTCGGTTCACTGGTCGGAAGCGTCGGACTTGTCGACCCCGTCCCAGACGTTCGCGTACCAGGGGCGGTCGGCCGCGCCCAGGTCGGCGCGGGACTGCCGCGCCGCGTCCGGGTCGACGACGACGAAGCCCGTCTCCCCCGGCAGCACGTAGTGCAGCCGCTGCCGGATCTGCTGCTCCGCGTACGCGTCGTCCTGCCAGCGCGCCTTGAGGTCGCGCAGCTTCTCGACCCGCTCGGCGGCCCGCGCCTTCTCCCGCTGGAGATCGGCGATCTCGGCGCGCTGGGAGACGTACTGCCTTATCGGGTACGCCAGCGCCACCACCAGCGTGCACAGCACGAGGGCGAGCAGCGCGGCCCGGCCGGTCAGCCGGGAGCGGCGGGCCTGCCGCTTGGTCTGGGAACGGTAGACCCGGGCCGCGGTCTGCTCGCCGAGCAGCCTGATCCTGGTCGTGGTGGAGAAACGGTCCCGGTCCTTCACGGCCATCGGCTCTCCGCCTCCCCTTCTACGTACGTACGTCCCCGCACACGGTACGGGACCGGTACGGGGACGTACGTACGACTGGCTAAGGCTTGGCCCTGCTTGGGTCAGCCCTTGAAGCTGCTCAGCCCTTGAAGCGCGGGAACGCGCTGCGGCCGGCGTACACCGCCGCGTCGTCGAGGATCTCCTCGATGCGCAGGAGCTGGTTGTACTTGGCGACGCGGTCCGAGCGGGCCGGGGCGCCGGTCTTGATCTGGCCGCAGTTCACCGCGACGGCGAGGTCGGCGATGGTGACGTCCTCGGTCTCGCCGGAGCGGTGGGACATCATGCACTTGAAGCCGTTGCGCTGGGCCATCTCGACGGCGTCCAGGGTCTCGGTCAGCGAGCCGATCTGGTTCACCTTGACGAGCAGGGCGTTGGCGCTGCCCTCCTCGATACCGCGGGCCAGGCGCTCCGGGTTGGTGACGAACAGGTCGTCGCCGACGATCTGGACCTTGTCGCCCAGCTTGTCGGTGATGACCTTCCAGCCGGCCCAGTCGTCCTCGAACAGCGGGTCCTCGATGGAGACGAGCGGGTAGGCCGCCACGAGCTCCTCGTAGTACTCGGTCATCTCGGCGGCCGAGCGGGACTTGCCCTCGAACTCGTACGTGCCGTCCTTGTAGAACTCGGACGCGGCGACGTCGAGCGCGAGCGCGATCTGCTCGCCGGGGACGTAGCCGGCCTGCTTGACGGCCTCGATGATGAGGTCGAGCGCGGCGCGGTTGGACTCCAGGTTCGGGGCGAAGCCGCCCTCGTCGCCGAGGCCGGTGGACAGGCCCTTGGTCTTCAGCACCTTCTTGAGGGTGTGGTAGACCTCGGCGCCCCAGCGCAGGGCCTCGGAGAAGGACTCCGCGCCGATCGGGGCAATCATGAACTCCTGGATGTCCACGTTGGAGTCGGCGTGCGAGCCGCCGTTCAGGATGTTCATCATCGGCACCGGCAGCAGGTGCGCGTTCGGGCCGCCCAGGTAGCGGAAGAGCGGGAGGTCGCTGGCCTCGGAGGCGGCGTGGGCGACGGCGAGCGAGACGCCGAGGATGGCGTTGGCGCCGAGGGAGCCCTTGTTGTCGGTGGCGTCCAGGTCGAACATCGCCTGGTCGATCAGACGCTGCTCGGTGGCGTCGTACCCGACGAGCTCCGGGCCGATCTGCTCGATGACGGCCAGCACGGCCTTCTCGACACCCTTGCCGTGGTAGCGGTTCGGGTCACCGTCGCGGAGCTCGATGGCCTCGAAGGCGCCCGTGGAGGCGCCGGAGGGGACGGCGGCACGACCGGTGCTGCCGTCGTCGAGGCCGACCTCGACCTCGACCGTGGGGTTGCCTCGGGAGTCCAGGATTTCCCGGGCTACGACGACGTCGATGGACGGCACGAGCATCTCCTTCTTGGGATGTGACACGGTCCGCCGGGACCGCGGTGGGTTCTGCGAGACCGAGCCTAACCGGCTCCGGGGGTTCGGCCACCGTGTGGACCGCCCCCTGGACAGAACCGAGAGTAAATTGTTTCCGAACTGAACAAAGACGTGCCTCGACGGGACATGAAAAAACCCCGCCCCGGTGCGTACGGGGGAACACGCACCGGAGCGGGGAGCCCGTGGGGACGGGGGGCGACCCTCACGAGGCCTTCATCCTGAAGGACACGGTTGTGAGGGCGCTGTGGTTCAGCTGGGCCCTACTTGAGGTGCAGCTGCTGACCCGGGTAGATGAAGTCCGCGTCGGTGATGATGTCCTTGTTCAGCTTGAACAGCTTCTGCCAGCCGCCCTTGACCTTGTGCTTCTCGGCGATCGAGCTGAGGGTGTCACCCTTGACGACCTTGTACTCGCCGTCACCCTTCTTGACCTTCTTGCCGGTCGGGGTGGTGACGGTCTTCTTGGCGGCCGGACGGTCCGCCGAACGCGAGGCGCTCTGCTTCTCGGTCGAACGGCTGCTCGTGTTCGAGGAGCTGGAGTTCGAGGAGCTGGAGGAGGACGAGCTGCTGCCGCTGTAGCCGGCGCTGGACAGGCCCTTGCCGCAGACCGGCCAGGCACCCTTGCCCTGGGAGGCGAGGACCTTCTCGGCGACGGCGATCTGCTGGGACTTGCTGGCCTGGTTGGCCTGCGCGGCGTACTGCGTGCCGCCGTACGCGGCCCAGGTGGAGGCCGAGAACTGCAGGCCGCCGTAGTAGCCGTTGCCGGTGTTGATGGACCAGTTGCCGCCGGACTCGCACTGGGCGACGGTGTCCCACTCGGAGGCGGTGGCGGCGGAGGCGTTGCCGGCCGCCATCAGCGGGGCGGCGATGGCGACACCGGTGACACCGGCAAGCGCGGCGGCACGGGTGGCCTTGGACGGACGACGGTGCTTGCCCTTACCGGAAAACAGCATGGTGGATCCCCTCACCGACGCCTACGAGGTGAGCTGTCGGGTTCGGGCCGGTTGAGTTGCCCGGCCGCACATCTCGCGATGCGCGGCTTCACCCCAAGCCGGTCCAGCGTGAACTGCTGGGCCCGGCGCTTACCTTGGGTCCCCCGCTCCTGCCTACGGCGCTTGACGCGACGACTGTTCCCGTTCCGTCGCTGGCAGGATTCGGCGTTGCGACGGACGGGGCTCGGGTTGCCGAGCGGTCACGACCGTAGACACGGGCTCGGCGGAATTTCAAAGACGATCAGGGCTTCTGAGACTCATCCCACACTTTCACCAATATGGACATTCAGTGCGAAGTGTGACGTGAACTCCCGCTGTTTTTCAGGCCTTTTCAGCCCTATTCAACCCCTGTGTCGAGGGTCTGACCGGCGACGATGCCGCTCGGGTCGGCCCCGATGCGGTCCTTGTTCTCGGCGTAGAGGGCACGCCATCCGCCGTCGAGGCCAAGGGAGTCGGCGATGGAGGCGAGCGAGTCGCCCTCCTGGACGGTGTAGGTGCCCGCGGCATGCCGGCCGGCCGGGGAGGAGGCTGTGCTCTTCGTCGCAATCTCCTCGGCGCTGCCGCCGCGGTGCTTGCCGGAACCGAGGGCGCCGACGTCCACGAGGGCCGAAGAGCTGCCCTGCTGCCACGACTTGTCCGCTTCGTCCTCTTCCGGGCTGACCACGGGCGAGTTGTCGGAAGGCTGTGCGTCCTCCGCGGCGGATCCCTTGGAAGGCGAAGAGTTCTTTTTGCCCGACTTGGCCGAACTGTCGCCATTGGAGGCGGTGGCCGACGGCGAGGGCGTGGCGGACGAACCGTCCAGCGCGCCGAGCAGACCGGAAGACTCCCCGGCGCCCGACGAGTCGGAGGAACCAGACGATCCGGACGAACCGGATGATGTCGACGAGTCGGATGCCGAGGGCGAGGGCGTCTCGCTCCCCACGCCCGTGTCGACGTCGGCCGCACTCGAGTCCTTGCTGAGACCGCCGAGCAGACCGCAGGTGGGCCAGGCGGCGATGCCCTGGTCCGCGAGGAGCTTCTCGGCCACGGCTATCTGCTGGTTACGGCTGGCCAGGTCCGCCGTCTCGGCGTATTCGAGGCCGCCGTACTTCTCCCAGTTCTCCTGGGACATCTGGAGGCCGCCGTAGTAGCCGTTGGCGTCGTTGGCGCTCCAGGAGCCGCCACTCTCGCACTCCGCGACCCGGTCCCAGGTGGTGCCGGTGGCGGCGCTCGCCCCGGTTGCTCCGAGCAGTGGGATCGCGATGGCGGAGCCCGTCACACCGGCCGCCACAAGGAGAGCGGGAGCCTGACGGGGGCGACGGTGACGACCGTTCCCGGAGAGCATGAGGGGACCTTTCCCGAGACAGCAAATACCGGCGCGGCGAGTGGTGCGGGGCACCGCGCTGGTCCGTGAACGTATAGGGGTTCGATCACTTGTCACAAGTTAATGCCGCGTAGATCACGTGAGGATCACAAACTTGAGGACTCGTCATGTTTACCCGCTCCATGCGGGGACAGGCCGGGCCTCTCGGTCGATTACCGGACGGGCGTGAACTCCACGGGCAAAGTACGCAGTCCACGCATGATGAGGCCCCCGCGCCACCGCAAATCAGCCGAATCGACCGCCAGTTGGAGATCCGGGAGGCGGGTGAGGAGGGTGGCGAGCGCGGTCTGGCCCTCCAGGCGGGCGAGCGGGGCACCGAGGCAGTAGTGGATGCCGTGGCCGTAACCGAGGTGCTGATTGTCACGGCGGGACAGATCGAGCACGTCGGGGTCGGCGAACCGCTCCGGATCCCGGTCCGCGGCGGCGAGCACGACGAGCACCGGGTCACCCGCGGCGATGTCCTGCCCGCCGATCCGCAGGGGTTCGGTGGCGAACCGCCAGGTGGCCAGTTCCACCGGGCCGTCGTACCGCAGCAGTTCCTCCACACCGGTCTCCAGGAGGCCCCTCTCCTGCCTGGCCAGGGATTCCTGCAGCCGGTCGCGCTGCTCGGGGTGGGTGAGGAGGGCGTAGGCGCCGTTTCCGATCAAATTGACGGTGGTTTCGAAACCTGCGAACAAGAGGATGAAGGCCATGGCCGCGGCTTCGTTCTCGGTGAGGTGCTCCCCGTGGTCGGAGGCGCGGATGAGCGCGGAGATGAGGTCCTCACCGGGAGGGGGCTCGTCGGGCAGCGCTTCCCGCTTCCGGTGGATGAGCTCGGCGAGATAGCCGCGCATCTTCTTCACGGACCGCGCCACCCCGCCTCGCGGCCCGCCGCCGTGACGGATCATCATGCCCGCCCAGTCCCGGAAGTCGTCCTGGTCCTCGCGCGGGACGCCGAGCAGGTCGCAGATCGCGTAGATGGGGAGCGGGAAGGCGAACTCGTGGATGAGGTCGGCGGTGCCCGTGGCCGCGAAGCCGTCGATGAGACGGTCGGTCAACTCCTGCACCCGGGGGGCGAACTCGGCGACCCTCCTGGGCGTGAACGCCTTGCTGACGAGCCGTCGGAGCCTGGTGTGGTCCGGTGGGTCGATGTTCAGCAGATGCGTCATCAGCTCCGCCTTGCGTTCCCCCGGAATACCGGTCTTGCCCTTGGCGTGCGCGGGCTCGTCGTGATGCGCCGGGTTCTTGCTGAGCCGCTGGTCGGCGAGGGCCTGCTTGGCATCGCCGTACCGCGTGACGAGCCAGGCCTCCACCCCACTGGGCAACCGGGTCCTGTGTACGGGGGCGTGCTCCCGGAGCCAGGCGTAGGCGGGGTAGGGGTCGGTGGCGAACTCCCAGGTGAAGAGCTCGGGGGCGGGGGAGGTAGGGGAGGCGGGGGCGGCGGGGGTGGCGGGGGGCTGGTCGGTCACTCCTTGACGTTATCCGGCGGGGTGGGGGGGTGTTCTCGTTGCCGTTTCCCTCACGTGCCGAGGGCCCTCCCTCCTCCCACCTGCCAGGCCCCTCCCCCACCCAACCGGCGCTACTTCCCCCCTCTCATCCCCTCAGCCCCCCTGACCCCTCCACCTCCCGGATCGCGTCCCGATACACCCGTGCCGCAGCCCTCAGCGCCGCCTCCGGGTCGACGCCCTCGGCCTCGGCGCGGGTGGCCAGGGCGAGGAGTTCGTAGCCGATGCCCTCGGTCTTCGGGAGGGGGACGTCCAGCCCCGCCGTCCGCACCCTCGACGCCAGCTTGGCCGCGAGGGCGAGGCCGGGCTGGCCGAGGGGGATGCCCTCGGTCACCGAGGTGCGCTGTTTCTCTATCGCCTTGGTGCGCAGCCAGTGGGCCTTGACCTCTTCGGGGGTGCTGGCCGTCTCGTCGCCGAAGACGTGCGGGTGGCGGTGGATGAGTTTGGCGACGATGCCACCGGCGACGTCGTCGACGGAGAAGGGCGCGTCCGGGTCCTCCTCGGCGATCCGGGAGTGGAAGACGACCTGGAGCAGCACGTCCCCGAGTTCCTCGCGCAGTTCGTCGCGGTCGCCCTCCTCGATCGCCTCGACGAGTTCGTACGCCTCCTCGATGCCGTACTTCGCGAGGCCCTCGTGGGTCTGCTGGGAGGACCACGGGCACTCGGCGCGGATGCGGTCCATGACCTGGACGAGGTCGAGGAGCCGGGCGCCGGGCAGGTCGTATGAGGCGGGGAGCAGCTCCAGCGCGGGCATCTGCACGCGTCCGGATCCGGCGAGGCGGGCCAGACCGTCCGTGAGGGCCGGCTCGCCCTCACCCGTGGCCACCACGACCACCGTGTATCCGCCCGCGCACGCTCGGACCAGTTCCTCCGCGGTCGGGGCCGTCTCGTCGACCGGTATCCCCGCCTCCCGCAGATACGGCAGCTGAGGGTGGGCACCGTCCGCGCACAGAACACGGTCCGCTTCGTGCAGCGCCTGCCAGGCGGGCCAGGACAGCAGGCCGGGGGCGACGCGGTGGCTGGTGGTGAGCAGGACGATGCGGCCGGGGGCGGACGCCGGGTCGGTGTCCTGGTCGGGGGCGGGCTCGAAGCCGGTTGCGTTCACAGTTCGAAGCTAACGCACGGCGCCGACGGGGCGATCGGGTTGTCCACAGGCAGGGGGTGGCGGGGTGATCGTACGATCATCCGCCCGCCGCGCACTCTGCCTGCTGCGCCCTTTTCCGCTGCGGCTCCGTTCCCTGCGAGCTCTGGTCGCTACGCGGTCTGTTCGCTCCCCGCCGCCGTGACCTCCCGTACCCACGGGGTCTTGGCGTCGACGCGGGTGCTCTTCTTGACGTCCCAGGTGCCGTAGCGCGGGTTGAGGTCGACGTCGAGTTGCCTGGACGCCTTGCTCAGGGCGTTCCAGAAGGCGGGGTCGCTGGTGTCGGTGCCGAGCTTCCCGGCGAGTTTCTGGGCCTCCAGCTGGAGGCGGAGGTTGTCGTCGAGGCGTTCGGGTGCGATGCCGTACCGCTGGAGCCAGGTCGTCTCCAGGCCCTTGGCGCCGCCCGCCTGCTCCTCCAGGCCGGACCGCAGCTCCTGGACCTCCTTGCGGGTCACGGACACGCCCGCGTCGGCGGCCGCCCGGTGCAGTACCCGGTCCAGGACCATGCCGTGCAGGACGTCACGGGTGAGAGTGCCGGTCTTGGCGATGGCCTGCTTGTACTGCGTCTCGTCCGTGACGGCGGCCCGCTGCGCGTCACGCACCTCGGTCACCCGGTTCTCCAGCTGGGAGACGGTGATCCGCTGCCCGCCGACGACGGCCGCAGCGCCGGGATGCGCCTCGTTTCCGCAGGCGGTGAGCAGGGGTGCCGCGGCGGCGAGGGCGGCGGAGAGGACGAGCGCGGTGCGACGACGGCGGTGCAAGGAGGCCTCCCGAGGAGATTGTGCGACGGTGCACAAGGTCTTGCGGTGATCGATGGTAGGCAGGGGACCGGCTCTGGCCAACCCATTCGACCAACGATTCGCCGGGACTTCGGGCACCGCCGCGCATTCACCGCACGCACGCGCGCGTGCCGGGGTCAGCCGGTGATGGCCACCGGGCCGTCCCAGGCGTCGCGGTCCACGGTGATCGTGTAGCCGTTCCGCGTCTCCTTGCTGTTGACCATGTACTGGTGGCCGCGGCTGTGATCGGTGTACTGGGTCTTGCCGAACGGCCAGTCCGCCGTCGTGGTGTTCTGCTTGTCCCACAGCGCGTACCAGAGGTTGCCCGGCAGGTCCGTCTTGTCGGTCGCGTTGGCGATCGCCTTGGCACTGGAGCTGGTGAAGCCGTAGTAGCCCGCGCGGTACGTCTTCGCGCGCAAGGTCTTGTCGAAGGCGCGCACATAGGTGAGCACGGCGTCGTTGCACGCCTTGTTCGTGATGTCGTACGCCTCCATGTCCAGGTAGATCGGGCTGCCGGTCTTCATGCCGAGCGCGGAGGCCTTGGCGACCGCGTCCGCGCCGTCCTTCGCGCCCAGGGAGGCGGCGGTGGAGGCGGTGAGCTTCTCGGGGCTGGAGCCGGTCTGGCAGGGCGGCTGGGCGCCGACGTAGAGCGGGATGAGCTTCCAGCCGGCCGTGCTGACGGACTTGACCCAGGAGGCGGTGAGGTTGGGCTGGGCGCAGCCGCGGTTCTTGCCGCCGACGTAGACGGCGGCGGCGCCGTAGAGGCCGCCCTTCCATGCCTTCATCGCGGACAGGGAGGGGGCCGCGCAGGTGTCGAAGGCGCGGCCGGTGTACGTCTTCTGCGCGGGCCAGGTGGTCGCGGCCATCGAGCTCTGCGCGGCGAGGCCCGCGCCGGCGACCACGGCGGCTCCGGCGACGCCCCACGTGATGTATCTGCGCTTCTTCGACTGCCGATGGCTGGACCTGGACGACATGGACTACCCCACCCCTGGATGTGCTGTTGCTCGTGCCGGTGATCGTGCCGTGATTGTGCTGTACATGCGTACTTGGTGGAAACGAAGCGTAGAGCCAAGCGGCGGGGCCTTGTGACCCGCCCCTAGCCCAGCCCCTAGCCCCGCACCTGTCCCAGCCACTGGAGCGTCCGGCGGACCTCCACCGCGAGCGGGTGACCCGGTCCCTGGACGCGCTCCACGTCGTGCAGCAGCCGCACGAGGGTGTCGTGGGCGGCGGCCCGGTCGCCGACGGCGAGCAGGAGGTGGCCGATGCGGCGGCGGACGTCGTGGGCGAGTTCGGGGTCGCCGGCCACGTACTGGTTCTCGTAGTACGGCAGCAGGGCCCGGTACTCGGCCAGTGCGGCCGCGGGTTCGCCGAGTTGTTCCAGGCACTGGGCGGCGTCGTAGCGGAAGCGCAGGGACTGCGGGTCGGCGTGGCCGGCCTCGGTGGCGCGTTCGTCGGCGAGGCGGCGCAGTTCGGGCAGGGCGCGCCGGTACTGGCCGTCGTCCATGAGGGTGGCGGCGTACTGCTTGCGCAGGGTGCGTACGACCGGGGAGTTGGCGCCGTGCTGTTCGGCGGCCGCGGGCAGGATGGCGCCGAGGATGTCGACGGCCTGGGTGATGCGGCCCTCGCCGAGGAGCTGCTTGACCTCGTCGACCGCGCGCGCGACGTCCGGCTTCTCGGCCTTGTCGGGGGCGGGTGAGACGGGAGCGGGCTGGTGCGCGGGCGTACGCGCGCGGTCCGGCCAGGGGGCGTGCGGACGGAGGAAGGGGCGTGTGGGGTCCAGGGGTGCTCCGGTGGGCGTTCCGCGCGCGGGCAGGAGCAGCGCCAGGTCCTCGTAGACGTCCTGTGCGGAGGCCGGGCGGTGCTGCGGGTCCTTGGCGAGCAGCCGCAGGACGAGCGCTTCGAGGGCCTCGGGGACCTCGGGGCGGGTGCGGCGCACGGGCAGCGGAGGCTCGTACAGGTGCCGGTGCAGTACGCCGAGCGCGGTGGAGCCGGCGAACGGGACGTCGCCGCTGAGGAGTTCGTGGAGCAGTACGCCGAGTGCGTACAGGTCGGTGTACGGGCCGACCGCGCCGCCCATGGCCTGCTCGGGCGCCATGTAGGCGGGCGAGCCGATCGGTGAGCCGGTGTGGGTGAGGCGGGTGGTGTCGGTGTCCATGACGGAGGCGACGCCGAGGTCGAGGACGGTGACCGTGCCGTCCTGCTTCACCATCACGTTGCGCGGCTTGAGGTCGCGGTGGACGATCGGCACGGCGTGCACGGCGCTCAGTACGGCGCACAGTTGCGCGGCGACCGCGACCGCCCACTGCCAGGGGTACGGGTCGTGCTCGGCGAGATGGTCGGAGAGGTCCGCGCCGTCGACGTACTGCATGACGAGGAACAGCTCCTCGCCCTCGCTGCCCGCGTCGTGCACGGTGACGAGCCCGGGGTGGTCGACCTGCGCGGTCACCCGGCACTCCCGCACGAACCGGCGGCGCAGCTCGTCGGCCTCCTGCCCGGCCACCTTGTCGGGGCGCAGCAGCTTCACCGCCACGCGCCGGTCCAGCCGTTGGTCGTAGGCCGTCCACACCTGTCCCATGCCGCCCTGCCCGATGAGCGTGGACAGTGCGTAGCGGTCGGCGACGACACGTCCTGCCGCCGCGGTCACCTGCCGCCCTCGGGGTTGCCGTCGTGGCTGCCGCCTTGGCTGCCTTCGTGCTTGCGCAGATAGTCGCTGAGCTCGTCGAGTTCGGCGCGCACCTGGTCGATGCGGGCGGGCGCCGGGCGCTGCGGCGGCGGGGGCGGGACGACGCCGGGGCCAGGGGCAGGGGCAGGGGCAGGGGCCGGAGGAACCAGTGGCTGCGAATGAGGTTGCGGCTGCCCCTGAGGCTGTGGCTGATGCAGGAGCGTGGAGGTGTACGGCGGCGTCGGCTGCGGATAGCCGTAGCCGCTGTGGACGGTCGGGCCCTGGGGCGGCGGGTAGCCGGCGAACCGCCTCTGCTGGTGCACCCGGATGTCGATCACCAGGAAGTAGACGCTGCTGAAGAGGCCGAAGAGCATGACCAGCCCCATGGCGACGTCGGTCCGGGCGTCGCTCTCCGGCAGGGTGCCGACCACCGCGAAGCACGCGATGGACAGCGGAAGGCTCGCCCATGCCAGCACCCAGTCGACCGACCGTCCGCGCAGGAAGGCGACCCGGAGCAGCGGAGCGCAGGCGAGCAGGCCGCACGAGAGGAAACCGGCGGCGGCGAGCAGCACGCGCAAGGTGATGACGGTGCCCGAGCTGCGGGCGGGCGGCACCGCGCCGTGGCCGTACATGAACGCTCCTGAACCGGGATTCGATGTGGGGTTCGAGCGTATAGGCCGATACCGACAACCGGTCACGGGTTGTACCGAACCGTTGTCGTCCTGATCAGTCGGGCGCGACCGTTCCATCGGTGAGCCCGTCGTACATCCCGCGCACGAGCTGCTCCCCGAGCCGACCCGCGTGCCGGAGCGCACGCTCGAACTCGTCGAGCGTGCGGAAGCGTTCGCCGTAGCGCCGTTGTTCGTCGAGCGGGAGGCGGGGCAACTGGAGCCTGCGCACGTCCAGGCGGGTCGCGGTGGAGGCGTAGCTGCTGGCCTGGCGGTTGTTGGCGGTGCCGCGCAGGAAGCCGGCGAGGAACCAGGGGTCGAGCGCCGCGGGATCGGGGCGCAGCAGCACGAGGTTGCGCCCTAGGGCGGCTCCCCCGGTCGTCGCGTCGATCACGCGCGCCATCGAGCCCCCGCCGAGCACCGGTACGACGACATCGCCCACTTCGGTCAGTACGGCCTCCTCGTCGCTCTCGGGCAGCGTCCCGGAGGGGACGGTGCCGGAGAGGACGTCGTGGTCGGTGAGGACGGGCACGCGTGCGTGGCCGCCGCTTCCACCCGTGCGCAGCATCAGGGCGCCCCCGCGCGCGAGTTCGCCGATGGTGATGAGCGGCCACCGCGCGGGGTGCGCGGTGTCGGCGCGCGGCGGGGCGAGGTCCGCGGTCAGGCGCAGGGTCTCCCCGAGCAACTCGCGCACCGCCGTGAGCTGTTCGGCGCCGTCGGCCGCCGAGGGGGGCGGCAGATGGCGGGCGGGGGCGAGGTCCACGTCGTCGTCGAGGAGGTCGATGACGGGCAGCGCGCGTGCCAGACCGGGCCGTTCGGTGAAGCGGCCGGGTCGTCCGAAGGCCTGCCAGGCGTCGAGGACGGCTTCGCGCACGGTCCGCCAGTCCGCCCCGCCCCGCCCCTCACCGGCGAACTGCCCCACGTCGACGAGGAGCACCTCCGGCTGCGCGGGCGCCCTCTCCGGGCGGCGCAGCACCCACAGGTGCAGGGGGATGTTGTACGGCGGTGCCGCCCCGACCGGAAGGGCGATCACGGCGCGCAGGGCACCGCGGCGCAGCAGGTCGGCGCGGATACGGCGGCCGGAGCGGCGGGACGCTGCCGCGGGCGGCATGAGCAGGACACCGGCGCCGCCGTCCTTGAGGCGGGCGAGCGCGTGCTGGACCCAGGCCAGCTCGGACTCGGTGCGGGCGGGGAAGCCGTACTCCCAGCGGGGGTCGTAGGCGAGTTCGTCGTGGCCCCAGTTGCGCTCGTTGAACGGCGGGTGGCACAGCACGACGTCGGCGCGCAGGTGCGGGTGGGCGTCGGCGCGCAGGGTGTCGCCAGTGGCGCCGCGCACGGTGGACCAGGTGTGCAGGGCGAGTCGGAGCGTGGTGAGCGCGGCGAGTTCGGGGGCGCTGTCCTGTGCGTAGAGCTGCTGGTCGGGACGGGTGGCGGCGGCCCGCAGGAGGGCGCCGGTGCCGCAGGCCGGGTCCAGGACGGTGCGGGCGGGGCCGGCGAGGTCGGCCATGAGACCGGCCAGGTCGGCGGGGGTGAGCGTGTACTGGCGCGGGTTGGCGTCGAGGTGCCGGCCGAGCAGGAACTCGAAGGTCTGGCGGGCGCCCAGCTCGGCGGCCAGCTCGGCGACGCCGCGCAGGAGAGGGGCGGAGGGGAGGAGTTCCGGGGCGGTGGGGGTGTGGACGGCGGGGTGAACCGACTCCAGGGTGTTCACAGCGGAAGAGCTGCTCTTGACCGACGCGGTGCCCGTTGCCGACTCAGCCCCGAATCGTGGTGTGAACACCTCCCGCAGCGCCCCCGGGAGCATCTCCGCCAGGCGCTCGTCGGAGCCGGCGCTCACCTCCAGCCAGACCGGCGGGCGGTCGTGGATCAGCAGCAGGACGCAGCCCGCGTGGATCAGTGCGGTGACCGGGCCGTCGGGGTGGCCGGAGAGCTGCTGCCAGACGCGTTCACGGAGGGGGACCTCGGCGAGTTTTCCCTGCTTGCGCAGCCAGGACTCGACCTCGGCTAGCGCGAAGGAGGGGCTGGTCTCGGTGCCGCCGACGGGCCTCGGGAAGTCGGCGTGTCGGCGGCGCCAGTTGCTGACGGCCGCGCGGCCCACACCGGCCAGCCGTGCGATACCGGCGGCGGTCACCTCAGTCGCGTTGTCCTGCACCCGCCCGCTCCCCTCGTCGTACCGCACCAGCCCTGCGGCCGCGTGTGACGCCGAGCATACCGATGCACGCAAGATCCACCCATTCACGCCGTGTACCCAGTGGTTCGCGTGAATCGTGTTGACTCGGTTCACAGCCTCTGGTCTTATTGACCCAGCGAACGAGCGACTGCCGCGTGACGGTGGTCGCCCATGGCCGCACCCCACGCACAGCGCGCCCCGCATCTCATGACCTCACACCACCGCATCCCCACCAAGGAATCGCCATGCGTCGTACCGCACTCGCCGCTCTCTGCATCGCCGCCGCGGCCACCGCAGGACTCACCGGCTGCCAGCCGGGCCAGGACAAGGCCGACAGCGGGACGAGCGCGTCCAGCGCATCCGCCGCGCCGGGCAAGTCGGCCGCGAAGAAGGAGCCCTTCGCCGGGCTGACCGGCGGTGAGATAGCCGACCGGGCCATGCAGGCCACGACCGACGCCTCTTCGCTGCGAGTGAAGGGGGACATCCCCGACGACGAGAGCGGCGGCACCATCAGCCTCGACGTCCTCGCGAACAAGAAGGGCGAGTGCGCCGGCACCATCGGCATGGGCGGCAAGGGCAAGGCCGACCTGATCAAGACCGGCGACACCGTGTACATGAAGTTCGACGAGACGCTTCTGCGCGAGCAGGGCAAGGGTGAGTCGAAGGCGGACACCGACGCGGCCGTGGCCATGCTGGCCGGCAAGTGGACCAAGTCGAAGGCGACGGGCGCGGACGCCAAGGAGTTCGAGGACTTCTGCGACCTGGGCACGGTGCTCGACGGCGCCGAGGACGGCAACTCCGACGCCACCCGCGGCAAGACGGCCACCGTCGACGGGACACCGGCGATCACGCTGCACGAGAAGGACGGCAAGGAGCGCTACACGCTGTACGTCGCCACCGAGGGCAAGCCGTATCTGCTGCGCATGGACAGCACGGCCGGTGCCGACCAGGGGTCCGTCACCTTCAGCGACTTCGACGAACCGGTCCCTGCGCAGAAGCCGGCCGGCGAGATCCTGGACCTCGACGCCCTGGGCGGCTGAGCCACCGGGACCGGTGCGCCTGGGCGCGGTCCCCGCGGATGCGGCACGCTCAAAGGGCGTGCCGCATCCACACGTTGGGCTCGACATACACCGCGTACCCGCGCTCCGGCTCGCACCGCACCGGCACCAGCGCCCCGGGCACCTCGATGTCACCCTGGGCGTCGAAGGGCAGTCCGGTCCAGCGGCGCCACTGCTCCAGCGAGCCGGACACCGTCATGGAGGCCGGCGCCACGGCGTGCACCTGGGCACCGGCCCGGACGTGCACGCGCAGCCAGGGATCGTGCGGCAGGCCGTCGGGGCGTACGCGACGGGCGTACTCCTCGATCGGGGTGTGCGGTTCCAGGTGCTTGGCGCTGGGGCGGACGGGGGCGACGACCTCGCCGAAGCCCTGGGCGCGGGCGTTGTCACGCATCGCCGAGAGCATCCGGGCGGACAGCCCGTGGCCCTGGACGCGCGGATCGACGACGACCGAGATCGCGCTGACCGTGTCGGGCCGTACGCCACGGCGCAGGTCGCTGAAGGCCCACACCAGCACCTCGTCCCAGCCGCGGGCGGGCAGTTCGCCGCGGCCCTCGGTGTGGAGGGCGAAGGGCACGCTGTGGCCGTGCGCGACGACCTCGCCCCGCTCGTCCTCGGCGAACAGCACGTACTCGGGGAGTTCGCCGGAGATCCGTGCGTAGTGGGCGTTGCCCACGAGGTCCTCGGTGACGAACTCGGGCCAGCTGCTGGCCATGCCGAGAACGCGCTCCCGCATCTCGGGACGCTCGGCGAGAGTCGAAATCTTCAGCTCCATACGATCACCGTAGGCACGGCCCCGCCCCGCCGGAAGGCGCATTTCCCTCCCGCCGACGGCCCGGCCCTCAGTCGGCGTGGAACCGCGGCGGCGCCGCCGTCGGATTGCCGCCGGCCGGGAGCTTCTGGCCGGGGCAGCCCGAGAGGACCTTCTCCATCGCGGACTTCTCGGCGGCCGTGACCCACAGGTCGTACTTCTTCTTCACCGCGACCTGGGCGGCCACATACGTGCACCGGTACGCCTTGTTCGGCGGCAGCCAGGTCGCCGTGTCACCGTCCCCCTTGGAACGGTTGGTGCTCGCATCGACGGCCAGGAGGTTGAGCGGGTCGTTGGCGAGAGCTATCCGCTTGCTGGGGTCCCAGTACTTGGCCCCCTTCTGCCAGGCGTCGGAGAGCGCGACCACGTGGTCGATGTCCACCTGGCTGCGACCCCGGCGGTAGGTCACCTCCTTGCCCGAGTACGGATCCGACTCGAGCACGCCGTAGGAGACCTTGCAGTCCCCGCGGGTGAACTTCACGTCCTCCAGGTCACGTTTGAGTATGTCGTCGCGGGTGTCGCACTCGTTCGAGTCGGTGTCCGCCCACGCGGTGCCGAACTTCTCCCGCTCATAACCCGTCTTGGGGGCGCGCCCCTTCACGGTGAGCGACTCGGCAGCGCTCAGGGCCGCACCCGAACCGCCCGCGCCTCCGGTCTCCTCGGGACCGCCGGATCCTGTGGTCGTCTCCGCCTTGCACCCGGCCACGGCGAACACCAGCACGACGGCGGCCGCAGCCCCGCCCCTCAGACGCATCACGTGCGCCCCTCCCCTTGCAACCCGGTCCGCCCCCGCAGGAAGCGCCTTCCCTCGAACGACGTCACGCACACCGTAGCCAGCGGGCGCACCGCGGCATTCAGGAGGTCCAGGGCGTCAACGACCGAACGGGCGACACAGCCCCGCGGGCGGTTTCGCGTGCCCGAGGGGTCATGCCGGTGGACCGGCCGGCCACGGCAGCACCGTGAGCTCCGGCCATTCCCCCTTCCAGCGCGCGGTCTTGGCCTCGTAGACCTCTCTCGGAGCGAGCACCGGGTTGGGCCGGACCACAAGGTTGAACACGTCGGACAGTCCGTGGGGCGCGTAGACACGCCACTCACCATCGGGCTCCAGCCGCACGCCCAGACAGCACGTGGTCGCGGCGAAGCGGTCGATCGCGGACTCGGTGGAGTCGTGCGGCGGGCACGGCACTTGGAACTTCCGCTCGTACCAGAGGTGCACCCGGGCCTCGTTGCGGATCTCCACCTCGGCCTGCAGGCCGCCGAACACCTCCTGGCCTGCCTTGACCACGACGTCCTCGGCCTGCCAGGAGAGGTCGCTGTCGTCGAAGTAGAAGACGTCGTAGTCCCTGATGCCGTGGGCCGGGGGTCTGCCGGTGACCACGTTCCACACCGTCTGGAACAGGCAGCCCGCCGTCACGTACCAGCCCGGCAGGTCAAGCGTCGCCGTCCTGGCCATCACCTCGGTCAGGATCTCGTTCCGGCCGAGCGTGGAACGGAACGCGTCCAGTTGTTCCGCGAGGGGGAGTCGTCCGAGCATCCGTCCTGCCTATCACGGCCCGACTTGCCGATGCCGAGGGTCGTCCCGGGCGGGAGAGGTCCGGAGGAGAGCACTGCGCTCCAGAAGTTGCCGAGCAACAGCGGCGACTTGGCCGCGGTGGCGGAGGCCGCGGCCGGCATCCCTGGCCGCCTCGCCGTGCTCGCCGACCACACCACGGGCCGTCGGACGCCCGCGCGCGGACTGCCACTCCCCGGCGCTCCAGCCTCGGCTCTCGAAGCGCTCCACGGACGCGGCGCCGATCGCGGCGAGCGACTCGACCGGGTCGCGCCCTGAGCGAGGGGACTTGGCCGGGGCCTCCCCGCGCCGGGGAGGCGACCATGGGCGGCCGTCCCTGCAAGAGCCCGGCCGGCCGGAGACATCACCCGGCACACGCCCACCGGCAGGACCCCTGACGACGGCGCCGCGTCGCGCAACCGGCACGCCCGAACACCCGACGCCCCCGCGCCGCCCGCCCCCGACTCACCCCGTCAAGACCCCAGGATCGACGTGAGGAATTCCCCCACCCACCCCAGCAACTCCCGCCCGACCAGCGGCTTTCCGCCGACCTTCGCGGTCTTCGGGCGCGGTACCAGCACCTGGTGTGCGGCCGGCTTGATGACGGTGCCCGGGTAGAGCCGCTTGAGCCGCAGTTCCTGGGACTCCCGCAGCTCCACCGGTGCGAAGCGGATGTTGGTGCCCTGGAGGACGACCTCGCCGACGCCACACGCGCGGGCGAGCATCCGAAGCCCGGCCACCAGCAGCAGGTTCTCCACCGGCTCGGGCAACTTGCCGTACCGGTCGACGAGTTCCTCGCGTACGGCCTTGATGTCCTCCTCGGTGTTCACCGAGGCGATCGCGCGGTAGGCCTGCAGGCGCAGCCGCTCGCCCGGCGCGTAGTCGTGCGGGACGTGCGCGTCGACCGGGAGCTCGATCTTGACCTCCAGCGGCGGTTCCTCCTCGACGCCGCCCTCCAGGGAGGCCCGGTAGTCCGCGACGGCCTCGCCGACCATGCGGACGTACAGGTCGAAGCCGACGCCCGCGATGTGCCCGGACTGCTCGCCGCCGAGGAGGTTGCCCGCGCCGCGGATCTCGAGGTCCTTCATCGCGACGTACATGCCCGCGCCCATCTCGGTGTGCTGGGCGATCGTCGCGAGGCGTTCGTGTGCCGTCTCCGTCAGCGGCTTCTCCGGCGGGTACAGGAAGTAGGCGTAACCGCGCTCGCGGCCACGGCCCACCCGGCCGCGCAGCTGGTGCAGCTGGGACAGGCCGAAGTTGTCGCCGCGCTCCACGATCAGCGTGTTCGCGTTGGCGATGTCGATGCCCGACTCGACGATCGTGGTCGAGACGAGGACGTCGAACTTCTTCTCCCAGAAGTCGACGACGACCTGTTCCAGGGCCTGCTCCGACATCTGGCCGTGGGCGATGGCGATCCGCGCCTCGGGGACGATCTCGCGCAGCCGCGCGGCCGCCCGGTCGATCGACTCGACCCGGTTGTGGATGTAGAAGACCTGGCCCTCGCGCAGCAGTTCACGGCGGATGGCGGCACCGATCTGCTTCTCCTCGTACGGCCCGACGAAGGTGAGCACCGGGTGGCGCTCCTCCGGGGGCGTGGTGATCGTCGACATCTCGCGGATGCCGGTGACCGCCATCTCCAAGGTCCTGGGGATCGGCGTCGCGGACATGGTCAGCACGTCGACGTTGGCGCGGAGCTTCTTCAGCTGCTCCTTGTGCTCGACGCCGAAGCGCTGCTCCTCGTCGACGATGACCAGGCCGAGATCCTTGAATTTGGTCTCCGAGGAGAACAGCCGGTGGGTGCCGATGACGACGTCCACGGAGCCCTCGCGCAGGCCCTCCAGGGTGGCCTTCGCCTCGGTGTCGGTCTGGAAGCGGCTGAGCGCCTTCACGACCACGGGGAACTGGGAGTACCGCTCGCTGAACGTCCCGAAGTGCTGCTGCACCAGCAGGGTCGTCGGGACGAGGACGGCGACCTGCTTGCCGTCCTGGACGGCCTTGAAGGCTGCCCTGACCGCGATCTCCGTCTTGCCGTAGCCGACGTCGCCGCAGATCAGGCGGTCCATGGGGACCGACTTCTCCATGTCCTCCTTGACCTCGGCGATGGTGGTGAGCTGGTCGGGCGTCTCCACGTACGGGAAGGCGTCCTCCAGCTCGCGCTGCCACGGGGTGTCCGGGCCGAAGGTGTACCCGGGGGCCGCCATGCGCGCGCTGTACAGCTTGATCAGGTCGGCGGCGATCTCCTTGACGGCCTTCTTCGCGCGTGCCTTGGTCTTGGTCCAGTCGGCGCCGCCGAGCCGGTGCAGCGTGGGGGACTCGCCGCCGACGTACTTGGTGATCTGCTCCAGCTGGTCGGTGGGGATGTAGAGCCGGTCGCCGGGCTGGCCGCGCTTGGCGGGGGCGTACTCGACGACGAGGTACTCGCGCGTGGCGCCCTGCACGGTCCGCTGGACCATCTCGATGTAGCGGCCCACGCCGTGCTGTTCGTGGACGATGTAGTCGCCCGCCTCCAGGGTGAGCGGGTCGATCGTCTTGCGGCGCCGGGCGGGCATCCGGGCGCCGTCCTTGCCGGCCGCCTTCTGCCCGGTCAGGTCGGTCTCCGTCAGGACGGCGAGTCTGAGCGCCGGGTCGACGAAGCCGTACTCGATGGAGCCGCACGCCACGTGCACGACGGACGGGCTCAGGGATTCGAGCTCCGCGTCGAGGCGGGCCGCGATGCCCTCGCCGCCGAGCACCTCGACGGTACGGGCCGCGGGGCCGTGCGCCTCGGTCACGAAGACCGCGCGCCAGCCGTCGGCGAGCCAGCCCTTGGTGTCGGCGAGCGCCTTGGCGGTGTCGCCGCGGTAGGTCTCGGGCGCGTGCATGCCGAGCTTGAGGGTGTCCGCCTCCAGTTCGAGATCCGCGGCGAACGGCGACACCGACCACCACATCATGTCCAGCTCGCGCGCGCGGTCGCGGACGTCGGCGATCGACCACAGGGAGGCCGCGCCGACGTCGATGGGCGCCTCGCCGCCGCCCGCGGTGGCCGCCCAGGAGGCCTGGAGGAACTCCTGCGAGGTGGCCACGAGGTCGGACGCACGCGTGCGGACCCGCTCCGGATCGCAGACGACGGCCATGGAGCCCTTGGGCAGGAC
This sequence comes from Streptomyces sp. NPDC048523, assembly GCF_043199815.1. Taxonomy (NCBI): domain Bacteria; kingdom Bacillati; phylum Actinomycetota; class Actinomycetes; order Kitasatosporales; family Streptomycetaceae; genus Streptomyces; species Streptomyces sp. NPDC048523. The sequence goes on from NZ_JBICWQ010000006.1 coordinate 128,464, forward strand.
GTCGATCAGCAGTTCCATGTCGTCGACGAGGACCGGAGCCAGGGACTCCATGCCCTCCACGGCGATCCCCTCGGCGATCCTGCCGAGCAGGTCGCCGAGCTCCGGGTGCTCCTCGGCGAGGGCACGCGCACGTGCGCGTACGTCGTCCGTCAGGAGCAGTTCGCGGCAGGGCGGGGCCCACAGGCCGTGATCGGCGACCTCCAGGGAGCGCTGGTCGGCGACCTTGAAGTAGCGGATCTCCTCGACGTCGTCGCCCCAGAACTCCACGCGCAGGGGGTGTTCCTCGGTGGGTGGGAAGACGTCGAGGATGCCGCCTCGTACGGCGAACTCGCCCCGCTTCTCGACGAGCTCCACGCGCGCGTACGCGGCGGCGGCGAGGGCCTCCACGATCGCGTTCAGGTCGGCGGTCTGGCCGGTCCGCAGGGCCACAGGTTCCAGGTCGCCGAGGCCCTTGACCTGCGGCTGGAGCACGGATCGTACAGGCGCGACGACCACGGAGACCGGGCCGGTCTCGGGGTCGTCGGGGCGGGGGTGGGACAGGCGCCGCAGAACGGCCAGACGGCGGCCGACGGTGTCGGAGCGGGGGCTGAGGCGCTCGTGCGGGAGGGTCTCCCAGGACGGGTACTCCACGACCCCTTCCGAGGGGAGCAGGGAGCGCAGGGCGGCGGCCAGGTCCTCCGCCTCACGGCCCGTCGCCGTCACCGCGAGCACCGGCCGGCCGGCCTCACGCGCGAGTGCGGCGATCGCGAAGGGGCGGGCCGCCGGGGGGCCGACCAGGTCGACGTGCATGCGGTTGCCGTCCTGGGCCGCCGTGATCGCTTCCGCGAGGGCGGGATCCTTGACGACGGCGTCGAGCAGACCGTGCAGGCTCATTCGGGGCGGCTTTCGTCCGGGGGTTTTCGGGGGGTGGGCAACGCGAAGGACCCGACACAACGAAGGGCCGGGGGGTCTCCAGCCTACGACGGCGCCGGCCCCGCCGTCGGAGCCTGTGGACAACCCTGCCCCGCCGGCGAGTGCCCTGTGGACAACTCCGTCTCACCCCCGGGTGCCCGGTGGACGGCGAAGAACCCGCGAGCTGCTTGCCGGGGACGGCAAAGAACCCGGCGCCGAGAAGTCCCCCGTGACTTCTCGGCGCCGGGCGTTCCCCCGTGTTCCCCCGTCCCCAGGGGTGGCTACTCGGTCGCGATCGCGTTCAGGACGTTCATCCGGCCCGCCCGGAACGCCGGGACGAGGGCGGCGAACAGGCCCACGAAGGCCGAGCCGACGAAGACCCCGATGATCGTCGGCCAGGGGATGTCCAGGACCTTCAGGCCCTCCAGGGCGAGGAGCTTCTGGGCGGTGGCGCCCCAGCCCATGCCCAGACCCAGCCCCAGCAGTGCGCCGAAGAGGGCGATCACCACCGACTCCATGCGGATCATCCGCCGCAGCTGGCGCCGCGAGAGGCCGATCGCCCGCATGAGGCCGATCTCCCGGGTCCGCTCGACCACCGAGAGCGCCAGAGTGTTCACGACACCCAGGATGGCGACGATGATCGCGAGGGCCAGCAGGCCGTAGATCATGTTCAGGAGCTGGCCGATCTGGTCCTTGAACGCCTCCTTGTAGTCGGTCTGGTCGCGCACGGTGTACTGCGGGTACTCGTGCAGCGCCGACTTCAGGGACTTGTACGCGGCGTCCTGCTGCCCGTCCTCGGCGTTGGCGAAGACCAACTGGTCGAGCGGCATCTTGTCGGCCGGCACGTACTTGGCGAGCGTGGCGATCGAGATGTACTTCGAGCCGGCGTCGATGACGACGTCGCTGCTGGTGATCGCCCGGACCGTCAGCTCGGCGGTCGCGCCGTCCTTGAAGGCGACCTTGATCTTCGAGCCCAGGTGGATGCCGTGCGCCTTGGCGAACTTCTCGTGCACGGACATCGAGTCGGGCTTGTAGGCGTCGGCGAGCTCGCCCGCCACCGTCTTGGTCTGCAGGTCGGTCGCGTACGTCGGGTCGGCCGCCGTGATGTCGGTGTCCTTGAGCGTCTTGCCGTCGGGGGTCGTGTAGTCGGCCTCCGTCGTCCTGTACTCGGTGACGTGCGCCAGGCCCGGGGTGTCCTTCACGGCCCTGACCGCGGCCGGGGTGACCAGCTGCCCGCTGTCGGACTGGATGATGAAGTCGGTGCCGACCGTCTTGTCGAGCTCGTCCGTCGCCGAGGCGACCATGGACGAGCCGACGACCGCCAGACAGGCGACCAGCGCGAGGCCGATCATCAGGGCGGCGCCCGTGGCACCGGTACGGCGCGAGTTGCGCAGGGCGTTGCGCTCGGCCAGGCGGCCGATCGGGCCGAACATCCTGAGGACGATCGCGCCCAGGACGCGCACCACGACGCCCGCGAGGAGCGGGCCGATCACGACGAAGCCGATCAGGGAGAACACCACGCCGAGGCCCAGCCAGGCGGAGCCCTCCTTGGCCTTGTCGGCGGTGGCGGCCAGGTAGAGCAGGCCCGCACCGGCGCCGGTCAGCACCGTGCCCAGCAGGGCCCGTACGCGGCCCGCCTTGGCGTCGGCCGGGGCGCCCGCGTCGCGCAGGGCGGCCATCGGGGAGACCTTGCCGGCGCGGCGGGCCGGCAGCCAGGCGGCGAGGACGGTGACGACCACGCCGAGGAGCAGGCCGACCACCGGGGTCGTCCAGGCGATGGTCAGGTCGCTGGTCGACAGGTGGATGCCCAGGGAGCCCATGAGCTTCATCAGACCGACCGCGAGCCCGACGCCCGCGCCGACCCCGAGCACCGATCCGAACACGCCCAGGAGGAGCGCCTCGACCAGCACGGACCGGTTGACCTGTCCGCGGGAGGAGCCGACGGCCCGCATCAGCCCGATCTCCCTCGTCCGCTGCGCGACCAGCATCGAGAAGGTGTTGATGATCAGGAAGATGCCGACGAGGAAGGCGATCCCGGCGAAGCCGAGCATCGCGTACTTCATGACGTTCATGAAGCCCTCGACGTCCTTCTGGTTGGCGTCGGCGGTCTCCTTGGCCGTCTGCACCTTGTAAGAGCCGCCGAGTTCGGCGGCGACGTTCTTCTTGAGCTGGTCGTCGGTGACCCCGGACGCGGCCGTGACGTTGACGTTCGTGAACACGTTCGACTCACCGACGAGCGTCTTCTGGGCGGTCCTGGTGTCCAGGTAGAAGATCGCCGCACCGGGGTTGGTGACCTCGAACTCGGCGACGCCGGAGATCTTCGCGGTGTGCGTGCCGACCGCGCTGATCACGCCGATCTCGTCACCGAGCTTCAGGTGGTGCTTGTCGACGGTGTCCTTGTCGACCATGACCTGGCCGGAGTTCTTCGGCGCCGCACCGGAGGTGATCTTCATGGTGCGGGCGTCGTTGCGGTTCCAGTTGCCGACGATGGTCGGGCCGCCGCCGGACGGCGAGAGGCTGTCCTTGTCGGCGTCCACGACGGTCACCGAGGTCGAGAAGACGGTCCCCTCCGCCGTCTGCACGCCCTGCGCCTGGCGCACCTTGCCGAGCACGGAGGCCGGCATGACCGGCGGCTTGCCGTTGTCCGAGGTGGTCTCGCCGCTGTCGGAGGCGCCCTTGGCGCTCACCGTCACGTCCGAGGAGGTGGCCGCGAAGAGCTTGTCGAAGGTGGTGTTCATCGTGTCGGTGAACACCAGCGTCCCGCAGACGAAGGCGACCGACAGCAGGACCGCCACAGCCGACAGGGCCATGCGTCCCTTGTGCGCGAAGAAGTTGCGCATGGAGGTCTTCATGACGGTCATGACGTGCGCCCCCGGGCGTCGAAGTCCTTCATGCGGTCCAGGACGGCCTCCGCGGTCGGCTTGTGCATCTCGTCGACGATCCGGCCGTCGGCGAGGTACAGCACACGGTCCGCGTACGAGGCGGCCACCGGGTCGTGCGTGACCATGACGATGGTCTGCCCGAGCTCGTCGACGGAGCGGCGCAGGAAGCCCAGTACCTCGGCGCCCGCGCGCGAGTCGAGGTTTCCGGTCGGCTCGTCACCGAAGATGATCTCGGGACGCGCGGCCAGGGCGCGGGCCACGGCGACGCGCTGCTGCTGTCCGCCGGAGAGCTGGGTGGGCCGGTGCTTGAGCCGGTCCGAGAGCCCCACGGTGTCGACGACCCGCGCGAGCCACTGCTTGTCCGGCTTGCGCCCGGCGATGTCCATGGGCAGCGTGATGTTCTCGAGCGCGTTGAGCGTCGGCAGCAGGTTGAAGGCCTGGAAGATGAACCCGACGCGGTCCCGGCGCAGTTGGGTGAGCTTCTTGTCCTTCAGACCGGTGATCTCGGTGTCGTCGAGGTGGATCTGACCGCTCGTCACGGTGTCGAGACCGGCGAGGCAGTGCATGAGGGTGGACTTGCCGGACCCCGAGGGGCCCATGATCGCGGTGAACTGTCCGCGAGCGATGTCCACGTCCACCTGGTCCAGGGCGACGACCCGGGTCTCCCCGGACCCGTACGCCTTGACGACCTGCCGCGCCCGCGCGGCAACGGCCGTACGCCCTCCAGTGCCCCCGTGCCTGGTGATGGTTACAGCCGATGTCACGGTAAGTCTCCTATATCGGTCAGCAAATGAGCCGCCGGGGCCGCCCGGCGTTCGGTACGTACTGGTGCCTGCTTGGGTACGGCGTTCAGTCTGGTGCCGTGCGGCGGTGCGGCGCCCTGGTGCTCAGCACCCTCTTCTACGGGGGAAAACCCCACCCCCGCCGATCCGGTCGCCCCTCCCCCACCGCTCCCCAGCGGCGTAAAGCCAGGTTAAGGACGGACCATGGCCCTTCTCCTCCTCCGGCGGTACGAACCCTCCCCCAGCCGTAGTGCGGAGGTACCCCTAGGGGCAGTCCACCGCCAGGTGGACGCGATCTAGGGGTCGGCTCCACCCTCGGCCGCACCGAGACTGCACCCTGCCGCCACGTGAGGGGCAAGTGGGAGAGTGGTCGCCGGCAGATAGATGCAGGGGGAAGGAATCCGCGTGGACGACACGAAGCCGGCGATACGGGAGCCCGCGCGGCACGTCTCCACGAACCGGCGCGGGGCCGTCGTGGCCGCCCTGATGCTCGCGATGGCGCTCGCGGCCCTGGACGCCACCATCGTCTCCACGGCGGTCCCGCAGATCGTCGGCGACCTGGGCGGTTTCTCGGTCTTCTCCTGGCTGTTCTCCGGCTATCTGCTGGCCGTGACGGTGACGCTGCCGGTGTACGGCAAGCTGTCCGACACCTTCGGGCGCAAGCCGGTGCTGATCGCGGGCTCGGCGCTGTTCCTGCTCGGCTCGCTGCTGTGCGCGGTGGCGTGGAACATGGGGGCGCTGATCGCGTTCCGGATCGTGCAGGGGCTCGGCGGCGGGGCCCTGCAGGGCACGGTCCAGACGCTCGCCGCCGATCTCTACCCGCTGGAGCAGCGCCCGAAGATCCAGGCCAAGCTGTCCACGGTGTGGGCGGTGGCGGCGGTAGCGGGGCCGGGGATCGGCGGGGTGCTCGCGGCGTACGCGGACTGGCGGTGGATCTTCCTGGTGAACCTGCCGATCGGCGCGGTCGCGCTGTGGCTGGTCGCCCGTCACCTGCACGAGCCGCAGCGCTCCTTGCGCGGAACGACGGCCACGCGTACGCGTGTCGACTGGGCGGGCGCGCTCGCGGTGTTCGCGTGCGGCGGTGTGCTGCTGACGGCGCTCGTGCAGGGCGGGGTGGCCTGGCCGTGGCTGTCGTGGCCGTCGCTGGGCCTGTTCGGCACGGGACTCGCCCTGGTGGCCGCCGTGGTCCTGATCGAACGCCGGGCGGCCGAGCCGATCATCCCCGGCTGGGTCTGGCGCCGCCGCACGATCGCCGCGGTGAACCTGGCCCTGGGCGCCCTGGGACTCCTCATGGTGGCCCCCACGGTCTTCCTGCCGACGTACGCCCAGTCGGTGCTCGGCCTCGCCCCGGTCGCCGCCGGATTCGTGCTGTCCGTATGGACGTTGAGCTGGCCGGTGTCGGCGGCCCTGAGCCAGCACGTCTACCGGCGCATCGGCTTCCGCAACACGGCGATGCTGGGCATCGGTACGGCCGCCCTGATCCTGTTCGCCTTCCCCTTCCTCCCCTACCCGGGCGCGGCCTGGCAACCGACCCTGCTGATGCTGCTCCTGGGCGGTGCGCTGGGCCTGTTCCAACTCCCCCTGATCGTCGGGGTCCAGTCGACGGTCGGCTGGGCGGAACGCGGCACGACGACGGCCTCCGTCCTCTTCTGCCGCCAGACCGGCCAGACGGTGGGCGCGGCGGTCTTCGGCGCGGTCGCGAACGGCGTCCTGGCGAGTCGCCTGGGCGGCGCGAGCGACCTCGACTCCATCACGCGCGCGTTGGACGCCGGCACGGCCCCGGAGGCCACCCGCGCGGCCATCGCGGACGCGGTGCACGCGGTCTACGTGGGCGCGGGATGCGCGGCGGCCCTGGCGTTCGCGGTGCTGCTGGTGCTGGCGCCGCGGCGGTTCCCGGTGCTCGAGGAGCAGTGAGCGAGCCGTCCATGCGCCCGGTGTAAGGGACCGAGCACGCTCCGGTGAGACCAAAAGTCTGAGTTAACGGGGGTAACACCGCAGGTCAGAGAAGTAAGCGCATACCGACCGATCAGTTTGTCGAAAGGGCTGTACAACTCCGGACCGCCGAGTAACGTGCGGGGCTCCGCTCCCCCGTCCACCCCCCAACTCCCTGCGGTCCGCCGCGCCGGACCCGAGCCTCGCAAGGAGCACCGGGTGTCTTACGACCCGTCACAGCCGTACCCCACCTATCCCTGGCAGCCCCCCGCCCCGCCGCCCCAACCGGCCCGGCACCGCCCCAGCCACCGCGATCCGCTCGGCCACCACAGCGACCTGCGGATCCTGCGCAGCGCCTACCGCTGGCAGCGGCGCACCGCCACGCTCACCGCGCTCGGTTACTTCACGCTCTTCCTGGTGCTGTCCGCGTACGCGCCGTCCTTCATGGCGAGCAGCGTCACCGACGGACTGCCCACAGGACTGCTCCTCGCCCTGCTCCAACTGCCCGTCACCTGGCTGGCGATCGCCGTCTACGAGCACACCGCGCGCCGCTACGTCGACCCGCTCGCGGACCGCATCCGCAAGCAGTCCGAGGTGGACGCCCGGCGAGGGGCGGCGGCGCGATGACCGGCTTCAGCGACTCCGCCCAGGCGATGAGCCTGGTGGCGTTCTCCGCCGTCGCCACCATCACCCTCCTGCTGTGCGTGATGACCGGCCCGGACCGCGACGACCTCGACGAGTTCTACACCGGCTACAACTCCCTGTCCGCCCTGCGCAACGGCCTCGCCATCGCGGGCGACTACATCTCCGCCGCGACCGTCCTCGGCACGGGCGGCGTCATCGCGCTCTGCGGCTACGACGGCATCGTCCTCGCGCTGAGCACGGTCCTGTCGCTGATGCTGCTGATGTTCCTGCTGGCCGAACCCCTGCGCAACGCGGGCCGGTTCACCATGGGCGACGCGCTCGCACGCCGGATGCCGGGACGTGCGGTACGTGTCGCCGCGTGCGTGGTCACCCTCGCCGCACTGCTGCCGCTGATGCTGGTGCAGCTCGCCGGCGCGGGCCAACTGCTGGCGTTCCTCCTCGGGTTCTCCGGCGACTCGCTGAAGACCGGCTTCATCATCGGCCTCGGCATCCTGATGATCAGCTACGCGGCCATCGGCGGCATGAAGGGCACCGCCCTCATCCAGATCCTGAAGATCGTCATGCTCCTCGGCTCGGGCGCCGTGATCGCCGTACTCGTCATGCACCGGTTCGACTGGAACCCCGCGGCGCTGTTCGACACGGCGGCCCGGCAGAGCGGGGTGGGGCCGGACTACCTGCGCTCGGGGCTGGAGTTCGCGGGCGGGCCGTATCCGCGCCTCGACATGATCACCTCGCAGCTCGCGGTCGTCATCGGCGGGGCGTGTCTGCCGCACGTCACCATGCGCATGTACACCGCGTCCAGCGCCCGTCAGGTGCGCCGTTCGATGTCGTGGGCGGTGTCGTCGGTGGCCGTGTTCGTCCTGGTCATCACGGTTGTCGGGGTCGGGGCGACGGCGATGATCGGGCGGGCGGTGATCGCGGAGGCGGATCCGCAGGGGAACACGGCGTATCTGTTGGGCTCGCGGGCGGTGTTCGGGCCCGAGGTGTCGACCGGAGAGACGTTTCTCTTCACGACGGTCACCACGGCGCTCTTCCTCACCCTGCTCGCGTCCGTCGCCGGCATGATCCTCGCCTGCGCCAACTCCCTGGCGCACGACGTGTTCGCGGCGCGGGCGCGGTCGATGCCGGCGCACCGGGAGATCCTGCTGGCCCGGGTGTCGGCGCTGGCGGTCGGTGTCCCCACGATCTTCCTCGCGACGCTGATCCAGCACCGCAGTCTGCAGCCGCTGGTGATCCTGTCCTTCTGCGTCGGCGCGTCCGCGCTGGCGCCGGCGCTCGTGTACAGCCTGTTCTGGCGGCGCTACACGCGAACGGGGCTGCTGTGCACGCTGATCGGCGGCACGGTGACGGTGCTCCTGCTGATGCCGGGCACGAATCTCGTCTCCGGGTCACCTGTGTCCGCGTTCCCCGAGGCCGACTTCAACTGGCTGCCGTTCACGACGACGGGGCTGGTGTCGATTCCGGCGGGGTTCTTGTTCGGATGGCTGGGGACGGTCGCCTCCGGGCGGCGGAAGGCGGAGGAGCAGCGGCGGCAGTACGAGGCGGTGGAGGGGTGGATCTTGGCGGGGGCTGTGCGGAGGGGGTGAGTCGGGGGGCGTTGAGTGTCGGGTGCGGGTCGGTGGGGGCTTGGCGCGCAGTTCCCCGCGCCCCTGGGTGGGTGCGGGTGAACGGTGTCGGGTCTGCGCCGCTGGGCGGGTGGCCTGCCCGGCCCGGCCGCCCCAACTGGCTCGGCTGGCCCGGCTGCGGGTCGGTGGGGGCTGGTCGCGCAGTTCCCCGCGCCCCTGGGTGGGTGCGGGTGGCTGGCGTCGGGGCTGCGCTGTCGGTGCTGGGTGGGTGCGGGTGGCCGGTGTCTGGACTGCGCTGTCGGTCCTGGGTGGGTGCGGGTGGCCGGTGTTGGGACTGCGCTGTCGGCTGACCGGTCCGGTCGGGCCGGCGTCGCACGCTGTTACTCCGTTGCCGCTCTCCCCGTGAGGGCCGTCAGGCTGCTGCGTACGTGGTCCATCTGTGCCTGCATCTCGTCCCAGCGCTCCGCGTGCTTCCGCAGTACCCGTTCCGTCTCGTCGGCGATCCGCTCCTCCTGGGCCCGCGCCTCCGCGAGGATCTCCGCCGCACGCGCGCGTGCGTCCTCCTCGCGCCGGCCCAGCGATGCCTCCGCCTCCGCGAACTCCCGCCGCGCGTCCGACAGAGCCGCCTCCGCCCGCGCCACCCGTTCGGAGTCCCGCGCGTCCGCCTCGGCCATCCGTTTCTCCTCGGCCCGCTCCACCTCGGCCCACCGCTCCGCCTGCTCCTTGGCCTGCTCGGCGAGCATCGCGATGGTGCGCTGGCGTACGTCGCGCAACGCGGCGAGCGCCTCCCCGCGCCCCTGTTTCACCTCACGCCGGGCGGTGACACGGATCTCGTCGGCCTCGGCGCGCGCGACGAGCAGCCGCTGACGAGCGCGTTCGTCGGCCTCGGCGCGCACGGCATCGGCGTGCGCCTGTGCGGCACCCAGTAGACCGTCGGCGTGCGCCCGCGCCTCGTCCGTGAGGCGCTGCGCCTCCTGCCGCCCTCTCTCCCGAACGGCCGCGGCCTCCTCCTGCCCCAGCTCGAAGAGGTGCCGCGCCCCCTCGCCGAGGGCCTCGTACGCCTGCGGGACCAGCGTCGCCACGACCTCCCGCATCCGCACCGCCTCGGCCTCCATCTCCCGGGCGAGCACGGTGAGCCGGGCGGCCCGTTCCCAGGCGGCGTCGCGGTCCCGGGACAGGGCGGCGGCGTACGCGTCCACCTGTTCGGGGCGGTAGCCGCGCCCCCGTACGGCCACGAACCCCGGGGGCGACACCGGTGCGCTGCTCATCCTGGAACCCCTCTCCACCGACCACGCAAACGGACGCGAAATGATGATTTCGCGCACATCTTGATGTATCGGACGGAAATGTTCATAACGCGACACTCCGCAGAAAGGCTCCGGAGGGGCACGAGGTCGACACGGGGTCGTCGCGTCATCGGATGCGCGCACAAATCGGATGCGCGCACAAAAGGGCCGGACCCGGTCACACGACCGGGTCCGGCCCTCCACGCGCGTGGCTCAGCGGCGGCCGGGCGTCACAGCAGCCCGTCCCACATCTGTTCGAGCAACACCGACCACCAGCTCTCCGGCGAACCCAGCGCCGCCGGATCGAGCGAGGCCAGCTGGGCCTGGAAGTCGACGGTCCAGCGGCCCGCCTGCTCCTGGTTCAGGCCGAAGCGAAGGCGCCACATCCGGCCGAGCAGTGCCAGACAGCGCTGGAACTCGGGCAGGCCCGTGTTCACGAACTGCGGCGGTACCGGCGCACCACCCGGCCCGGACTCCACGGGCACGGCGACGATGTTGGCCGTGCCGTACTGCACACAGATCGCCTTGCCGAAGTCGCTGCCCATGACGAGGTACGAGCCCGCGTCGGAGGCCGGCCGCACCCCGCGCTCGGCCGCCAGCTCGGCCAGCGTCGGCACCGGCCGCCCCGGCTGGGCCTGTGCCCAGAAGAACGGGCCCATGTCCAGCGGCAGCCCCGCCACGACCAGCGAGTGCGCGACGACCGGCGGCACGCCCTGGCGGTCCACCGCGACCTGCTCGAACCGGAAGATCCCCGGCCCGAAAGCCCCGGCCAGCTCCTGCGCCACACCCTCCGGCGGGATCGGCGGCGCGGCCTGCACGGGCGGCAACGGCGCACGCACCGGCGCGGGACGGGCGGGGCCGTCCGCCACCTGGTGCAACTCCCCCTGATGGGCCAGCAGTTGCTGCATGCCCTGCTGACGGCTCGCGTGATCCGTGCCGTACGGGGCGATGCTCGCGATCCGCGCCTGCGGCCACTGTTCGCGGATCATCCGCGCGCAGTACGCCCCCGGCAGCTCGCAGGACTCCAACTCGGTGTGCAGCTCCAGCACTTGGTCCGGGGGGACGTTCATGCCGCGCAGCTCGTGGAAGATCTGCCACTCCGGGTGCGGCGTCCCCGGCGCCGACCGCCGGATCAACTGCTGCTCCGACCCGTCCTGCGCACGGTACCGAAGGACGGCCTGGTACCCGGGCCCGACGGTGGGCTGCGACTGCTGGGGGTAGCCGTAGGCCGGCGGCGGAGCGGGGGCGGGGTGCACGGGAGCGGGGTGGCCCGGTGTGGGCTGTCCGGCTGCGGGGTGCCCCGGCATCGGCCCGCCCGGCGGAGGCATCGGGCCCGGGGACGGTACGGCACCCGGAGGCGGGGGCGGCATCGCGCCGGGCGGCATCGGCTGCGGAGCACCCGGAGCGGCGCCGGGGATACCGGGAGCGCCCGGGGCACCGGGAGAGCCGGGGGCCTGCGGCGGCGGAGGCACGCCGGGGCCGCCGCTCACCGGAGGTGCGGACAGCACGGTTTCCGCGTGATGCACGGCTCCGGGTACGTTCCGCGGAATCCCGGGGTCGCCAGGAGGGTGCGGCGCACCGGGGGCACCGGGCGCTTGCGGTGCGCCCGGGACACCGGGGGACCGACGACCGGCGGGTTCACCCGGAGCGCTCGGGAACTGTGCCGCACCGTGAGCGCCAGGAGCCTGAGGCCCGCCCGGCCCACCGGACGGCTGCGGAGCACCCGGGAACCCGTAACCGCCCGGCGCACCCGCAGTGGGAGCACCAGGGGCCGACGGCGCCCCCGACCCCGAAGGCCCCTCGACACCCGGCGCCGACACGAACTGGGTGGGCACATACCCGCCCCCCGGCGCACCGGGAGGGGGCGGCGTGGGCGAGTTCCCCGGCTGTGCACCGGGCACCCCGGGGGGACCCGGCGGAGGCGGCGGGGTCGGTCCCCCGGCCTGCGCCCCCCGCGAGGGAGGTGCCAACTTGCTGGTGGCGACATCGGCGATGTCCCCGGCACTCGGCGCGGGCCCCGGAGCACCGGGAGCGCCAGGCACACCCTGCGGCTGAGACGCCCCCGCACCCCCACCAGCCCCCTGCGGGTAGCCGTACGCAGACGGCACCCCGGACGACGACCGACCGCCCCCGGAAATCCGCGCAGTCCTGGAGTCCAAGCCCTCCAAGCCCTCCGACCCCTCGGAGTCCTCCGAGACCTCAGAGATCTCCGACCCCTCCAAGACCGCCGAAGCCTCTTCCCCCGTACCGCGACCACCGCCACCGACCCCGCCCCCGTCACCGCTCACCGGCGCCGAGAACACCGTCTCCGGCAACGCCACCGAGAGATCCTCGCCCCCGTTGGTGTCGGTCCCGGTCCACGGCCTCGCCTCGGCAGGCACCCCCGGCGCGGCGCCCGAACCGGCACCCGCTCCCCCGGGCCCGCCGATCCCCAACTTGTCCGCCGCGTCCTGCAACCACTCCGGCGGCGAGAGAAGGAACGACGTCTGATTCAGATCGACCCGGGACGCCGCGGACGCGGCCCCCGCGTCCCCGTCGCCACCCCCGGCCTCCCGCCCGTACTCCTCCTCGTACCGGCGAATCACCTCGCCCACCGGCAGCGAGGGCCACAGCGTGGCGTCCCCGCTGTCCCGGGCGATCACCAGCCGCTGCGCGCCCCCGTCCGAACGGGGCCCCTCCGCCCGGTCCTCGGCCCACACCACGAACCCGAGGTCGAACTCCCGCACCCGCACCTCACGGTGCTGGTACGACGGCACATCCCCGTTGATCCACTCTTCCGCGCGCTCCTGCGCCTGCGCGAACGTCACCATCGCTGAAGCTCACTCCCCCGACACGGAAGAAGACACGGGAACGGAACGGGCGAACCCGCCGTCCACCATCAGGTTCGCCACCGTCTCCAACTCCGGCGGATTACCGGCCAGTCGGGACAGGAACACGTCGAAGTCCGCGCCGCAGGGCAGCAGCAGACGTTCCACGCGCTCGGCCGGCGGCATCGAAGGGTCGACGTCGCGCGCGTCGTCGTAGGCGCAGAACCAGACCGATCCGATGCCCTCGCCCTTCACCTTCACGGCCAGCAGACCGCCCTGGACGAAGCCGACACCGAGGTAGTCCTTCGTCAGGTGGTCCCGCAGGCACTTGTTGACGTACACGAGGTCGTTGACCGCCGCCTCGTCGCGGACCGTGAAGAACGGCTGGTCGACCAGGAGCCCCAGCTCCGCGTCCAGGGCGGTGCCCACCGGGGCCGATCCGCCCGCCGCCTTCAGGAAGGAGCGGTACGCGCCCGGCAGCCGGTAGCCGAGATCCTCCTCGACCCCCTGCACCTGTGACTCCGTCACGGCGACGGCCGACTTCGGCAGACCGAAGTGCGCCGGCCGCGTCTCCTGCAACGGCCGCGTCCCCCGCTTGTTCTGGTCGACACGCGTCGTCGCGATCCCCCCGTGATGCCGCAGCAGCGCCTTCACCTCGACGGGGACCAGCTCGAGCCGCCGCGAACCCACCACGTGATGCCACGTCCAGCCGTGCGGCGTCGCCACCGCCGGCACCGTGTCCCACAGGTCGTGACCGGTCGCGGCGAGCGCCGCGTTCGCCGAGACGTAGTCCGTCAGCCGCAACTCGTCGACCCCGAAGCCCTCCGGCGGCTCGGCGATCTCCGCGGCGGCACGCGCGTAGGGCGAGAAGTCGGGGTAGCCATGCTCGTCCACCCGTACCCCTCTCGGGTGACGCGCGGCCCGGACCGGATCCGGAAAGTGCACGACCTGCCCGGCATAGGCCGCGTTCGGCGGCGCGGCTTGTTGCCCGAGCCGACCTGTCGTCATGGCGAAAGCCCCCTGCGGCGCTCTGGTACGACCCGCGGCGACCCTGGGCAAATGCAGGGCCGCCACGCGCCGTATCGACTGTCTCGTCCGTCTCCACGCGTCAACCGCGCGCATCGCGGCGACCACTTGGATCGCGGTGCCGACAGCCTATGCGGTACGACGACACCGGTCACCGGGCACCGGCCAGGCCCCCTCCGCTTCCGTGACCAGCCGTCACCCCACCGTGACAGCCCGCCCGAACCCGGGCGTGTCGCACGCCCCAGCTTCCCCGCGAGCCACGCCATTTGGCAGTCTGTGACCTCCGGGGGGATGCTCGGGAGGGGATGACGATCATGAACACGACGCAGACGGGACCGGACACAGGACCGCACACGCCCACGACGACCGGCGCGAACGGCGGCCCGCACGCCGGCGCCCACGGCGATCCCCGCATCGGCTGGAGCAGCGCCGAAAGACCCCAGGCGCCCGTGCTCCGCCACCGCCGCGACGGCATACTGCCCACGGTCGCCGCCGCCCTCTCCGTGCGCGGCACCACCCTCACCTCCACCGCAGCCCGCGGCGACCAGGCCCCACCGCTGCACCCGCTCGTCCAGGACTTCCTCGACACCCTCGGCAGCGACCGGCGCGACCGCTTCACCGGCCGCTGCGCCGAGACCATGCTCATATCCCGGCACATCGCCGCCGCCGACGCCGCCCGCAGCAAGCGCGCCGCCCGCAAGCCGATGACCAACGGCGAGGCCCGCCGCGCCCTCAAGCAGGCCAAACTCACCGCCCGCCGCATCCGCGAGGACGGCGACCCGCTGCACGGCAGCTTCGCCACCCCCTGCCGCGCCTGCACCGCCCTGAGCGCCCACTTCGGCGTACGCATCGTCGACCCGACGACGAACGGCGGCTGACACCCCCCACCGGCACGACCCGTACCACCCGTACGACGGCGCCCCACGCACCCCGGCGCCCACCCATGACCTCGACGAACGCGAAGGGCAGATGCACCCCGACCGCACCGGTACCACCCGCTTCCCCGTCCCCGTCGACGCCGCTCTGCGCGCCGCCGGCTGGCAGCCCGGACGTTGGGACATAAAGCAGGCCGAGATCTGGGCCGACGCCCTGCGCGAGCACACCTCACCGGCCGGACACCGGCACGCCGTGTTCCCGGCCGCCGTCGAGGCCTGGGCCGAGTTCGGCGGACTGCACCTGACCCCCGCCGGCCCCGGCCGCCAGGTCGCCCCCGCCCACCTCCACCTCGACCCCCTGCACGGCCTCCACATGGCCCGCACCCTCGCCGACCTCGGCCGCGCCCTCGACACCGAGGTCTGCCCCGTCGGCGCCGAGACCGACACCCAGGCCCTCCTCGCCATCGACACCGAGGGCCGCGTCTACGCCCTCGACCACACCGGCGACTGGTACCTCGGCCCCGACATCGACCAGGCCCTGACCGGCCTCGTCTCCGGCATCGAACCGGCCCGTCTCGTCGCGGGCTGACGCAAGGGGCGCGGGCTGACGCGAGGCGCCTACGCCGCCGGAATCACCGCCGACACCCGGAAACCCCCCGCCTCCGTCGGCCCCGACACGAACACCCCGCCCAGCGCGGAGACCCGCTCCTTCATCCCCACCAGGCCGTTGCCCCCCGACGGCAGCCGGGCCGACGCGAGCGACGGCACCTCCGGCGGCGGTTCGTTCTCCACCTGCATCGCGATCTCCGACACCCGGTGCGCCAGCCGTACGTGCGTCTTCGCACCCGCGGCGTGCTTGTGGACGTTGGTCAACGCCTCCTGCACCACGCGGAACGCCGTCTGCTCGATCTGCGCGGCGTACGACCGCACATCGCCCTCCACGGACAGATCCACGGCCATCCCCGCCGCGGCCGACTGCCCGATCAGCGTCTCCAGATCGTCCAGGCACGGCCCGTCGGCCTCGTCCACGACCCGGGAGGCCGCCGCGGCCGCCGCCACGCCCACCGCGACGAGCGGCACCGCCGCCCGCTCCTGGCGCCCGAACCCGTCCCCGCTGCGCAGCACCCCGAGCATCTCCCGCAGCTCGGTGAGCGCCTGCCGCCCCATGTCCCCCACCAGCGCGGCGTTCCTGACGGCCTTCTCGGGGTCCTTGCGGGCGACGGCCTGAAGCGCGGCCGCGTGCACCACCATCAGGCTCACCCGGTGCGCGACGACGTCGTGCATCTCGCGGGCGATACGGGTCCGCTCCTCGCCCCGCGCCCACTCGGCCCGCTCCTCGGCCCGCTCGGCCAGCAGCTGCAGCTCCCGCTCCAGGTCGTCGGCCCGCTCCCGCAGGCTCTCCATGAGCCGGCGCCGGGCCCCGACGTACAGCCCGAGCAGCAGCGGCGGGGCGGTCATGCCGATCGCGGTGGTGATCGAGGCGAAGGGGACGAACCAGTCCCCCAGGTCCAGTTCGTCGTGGGCCATGTCCTGCCGCACCCGCACGAACATCACGATCAGCATCCCGACGAGGGACATCCCCGCCAGCGAGCCGATGATCCGGCGCGGCAGCTCGGACGCGGCGAGCGTGTACAGGCCGACGATGCCCATGAGGTAGCCCATCTGGGCGGGCGTGATGGCGATGCTCACCAGCACGACGGCGATCGGCCACTTGCGCCGGACGACCAGCACCGACCCCGCCAGCACCCCGAACACGATCCCCGCGGCCATCGGGATCCCCGCGTCCTCGGCGAACCGGATCCCCTCGAACGCACACTCCACCGCGGACGCGGACGCCAGGCCCACGTCCAGCACCGCACTACGCCACCGTGCCCACCACCACGGCCCCGTCTGAGCCGCGGTGGTGTCTTCCCCCGTCGTGGTCATGCCTCCAGCCTACGTTCGGCGCCCGCAGGTTTTCCGGTGCATTTCGACGACTGGCCTACACCACCTTGAGTGACCGATCGACCACGAAACCGCCCGAGCGCGTCGATCTACACCGTCGCGTCGAGGGCTGGTGGTACGGCATAGTAGGAGCCGCCACTCGGCAGCCTGACCAGATGTCCGGTTTAGCCGAAGTTGTTCCCCCGTGGTGTAATTGGCAGCACTGTGGCTTTTGGTGCCATCTGTCCGGGTTCGAGTCCTGGCGGGGGAGCCGCATCTTCTTCGCACCCTGTTCGGGCCCTGACAGCACTGTCGGGGCCCACTCTCATGTCCCCCCGGAAACGCCCCGGTATCCTGCGGATGTCACCCCACCCCCTCCACAGCCGAAGGGCATCCCGTGAGCGCCATTCGCCCGGCAGCCGTCGTTGTTCTCGCAGCGGGTGAGGGCACCCGTATGAAGTCGGCCACACCCAAGGTCCTGCATGAGCTGTGCGGACGGTCCCTCGTGGGTCATGTGCTCGCCGCCGCCCGTGAGTTGGACCCCGAGAACCTCGTCGTGGTCGTGGGGCACGCCCGGGAGAAGGTCACCGCCCACCTCGCCGGCACCGACGCCGACGTGCGCACGGCCGTGCAGGCGCAGCAGAACGGCACCGGGCACGCCGTACGGATGGCGTTGGAGGAGCTCGGCGGCCGCGTCGAGGGGACCGTCGTCGTCGTGTGCGGGGACACCCCCCTGCTGACCGGCGAGACCCTCAACGCCCTTGCCGCCACGCACTCCGCGGACGGGAACGCGGTCACCGTGCTGAGCGCCGAGGTGCCGGACGCGACGGGGTACGGGCGGATCGTGCGGGACGAGACCACCGGTGCCGTGACCGAGATCGTCGAGCACAAGGACGCCTCCGAGACGCAGCGGGCCATCCGGGAGATCAACTCCGGAGTCTTCGCCTTCGACGGGCAGTTGCTCGCGGACGCGCTGGGCAAGGTGCGGACCGACAACTCCCAGGGCGAGGAGTACCTGACGGACGTGCTCGGCATTCTGCGCGAGGCCGGGCACCGCGTCGGTGCGTGTGTCGCCGCCGATCACCATGAGATCGCCGGGATCAACAACCGGGTGCAGCTCTCCGAGGCACGGCGGATCCTCAACGACCGGCTGCTGACCCGCGCCATGCTCTCCGGGGTCACCGTCATCGACCCGGCCACCACCTGGGTCGACGTCACCGTCACCTTCGGGCAGGACGCCGTCGTCCACCCGGGCACGCAGCTGCACGGCTCGACGCATGTGGGTGAGGGCGCCGAGGTGGGCCCCAACAGCCGGCTGAAGGACACCGTCGTCGAAGCCGGCGCCCGGGTCGACACCACGGTCTCCGACAGCGCCCACATCGGCGCCGGCGCGAGCGTCGGGCCGTACGCCTATCTCCGTCCCGGCACCCGGCTGGGCGCGAAAGGCAAGATCGGGACGTACGTCGAGACGAAGAACGCCTCCATCGGGGAGGGGACGAAGGTCCCGCATCTCTCCTATGTCGGGGACGCGACGATCGGTGAGTACACGAACATCGGTGCCGCGAGCGTGTTCGTGAACTACGACGGTCAGGACAAGCACCACACGACCGTCGGGTCGCACTGCCGTACGGGTTCGGACAACATGTTTGTGGCGCCTGTCACGGTCGGGGACGGCGCGTACACCGCCGCGGGGTCGGTGATCACGAAGGATGTGCCGCCCGGTTCGCTGGCCGTGGCCCGTGGCCAGCAGCGGAATATCGAGGGCTGGGTGGCCCGCAAGCGTCCGGGGAGCGCGGCGGCGCAGGCCGCCGAGGCGGCTTCCCGGGAGGGCTCGAGCGAGGACTGACCGGAAACACGTGCGCCGAAGTCGTCGTACCGTGATAACTGCACACCCAGTTGAAACACCTCTGAGGAGACAGCTGTGACCGGGATCAAGACGACCGGCGAGAAGAAGATGATGTTCTTCTCCGGCCGCGCCCACCCCGAGCTTGCCGAGGAGGTCGCCCAGCAGTTGGGTGTCGGGGTCGTCCCGACCAAGGCCTTCGACTTCGCGAACGGCGAGATCTACGTCCGTTACCAGGAGTCGGCGCGTGGCGCGGACTGCTTCGTGATCCAGAGCCACACGGCTCCGATCAACCAGTGGATCATGGAGCAGCTGATCATGATCGACGCGCTGAAGCGTGCGTCGGCCCGCTCCATCACGGTCATCGTGCCGTTCTACGGTTACGCGCGGCAGGACAAGAAGCACCGTGGCCGTGAACCGATCTCGGCGCGGCTGATCGCGGACCTGATGAAGACGGCGGGTGCGGACCGCCTCCTCACCGTCGATCTGCACACGGACCAGATCCAGGGCTTCTTCGACGGTCCGGTGGACCACCTGTTCGCGCTTCCGCTGCTGGCGGACTACGTGGGCCGCAAGGTCGACCGGAACAAGCTGACGGTCGTGTCCCCGGACGCGGGCCGGGTGCGGGTCGCGGACCGCTGGTGCGACCGGCTGGGTGCGCCGCTGGCGATCGTGCACAAGCGGCGCGACAAGGACGTGGCGAACCAGGTGACGGTCCACGAGGTCGTGGGCGAGGTCAAGGGTCGGGTGTGTGTCCTGGTCGACGACATGATCGACACGGGTGGCACCATCTGCGCCGCCGCGGACGCGCTGTTCGCGCACGGCGCGGAGGACGTCATCGTGACGGCCACCCACGGTGTGCTGTCCGGTCCGGCCGCGGACCGGCTGAAGAACTCCCGGGTGGGCGAGTTCGTGTTCACCAACACCCTGCCGACGCCGGGTGAGCTGGGTGCGGACCTGGACAAGCTGACGGTGCTGTCGATCGCGCCGACGATCGCGAGCGCGGTGCGTGAGGTGTTCGAGGACGGGTCCGTGACCAGCCTGTTCGACGAGCAGTAAGGGTTCTGCAGAAGATCGTTTTGGTGACGGCCTCCCCCTCCGAGTAAGCTGCTGAAGTTGCTCGGCGAGGGAGGCCGTACCTGTTCGCGCAGGTGCCGGCGGTCCGTTATCGACGCGCTCTTCGTAGCAGGCCGATTGTTTGGCCGGGTGACCCCTTCCCCAACTGTTCTACGAGGAGTGACCATGGCCGACGTCAAGCTCACCGCTGAGACCCGCACCGAGTTCGGCAAGGGTGCCGCCCGCCGTATCCGCCGTGACAGCAAGGTTCCCGCCGTGGTCTACGGTCACGGTGCCGAGCCGGTGCACATCACGCTGCCGGGCCACGAGCTTCAGCTCGCCCTGCGTACCCCGAACGTCCTGCTCACCCTGGACATCGAGGGCAAGACCCAGCTGGCGATCCCGAAGGCCGTGCAGCGCGACGCCATCAAGGGCTTCCTCGAGCACGTCGACCTGCTCCTGGTGAACCGCGGCGAGAAGGTCAACGTCGAGGTCTACGTCCACACCGAGGGCGAGCTGGCGCCGGGCGCCTACCTGCTGGAGCACGTGCTCAGCACGCTGAACGTCGAGGCCGAGGCCACGCACATCCCGGAGTCGGTCACCGTCTCCATCGCGGGCCTGGAGGCCGGTGACTCCATCCTCGCCAAGGACATCCCGCTGCCCGAGGGCACCACGCTGCTGACGGACGAGGACGCGGTCGTCCTCCAGATCCTGGCCGCCCAGGCCGAGGAGGCCCCGGCGGAGGGCGAGTCCGAGTCCACCGAGGCCTGATCCTCGCCGCGATACCGGCTGTCGGCCGCCGCTCCCTTCGGGGGCGGCGGTCGGCGCGTATCACGGAGGCCGGACAGCACGGAGACCACGTATCAAGGAGACATGGACGTGACGACCGACGCCAACGGGCCCTGGCTCATCGTGGGACTGGGCAATCCGGGACCCGAGTACGCGGGCCATCGGCACAACGTGGGCTTCATGGTGGCCGATCTGCTGGCCGAGCGGGTCGGGGGCCGGTTCAAGCGGGCCGGGAAAGCGCAGGCGCAGGTCGTGGAGGGGCGGATCGGTCCGCCCGGCCCCGCGAACCGGCGGGTGATTCTGGCGAAGCCGATGTCCTTCATGAATGTGTCCGGCGGTCCGGTGAACGCGCTCAAGGACTTCTACAAGGTGCCGGTCGCCAACATCGTGGCGATCCACGACGAGCTGGACATCGGCTACGGCACCCTGCGGCTGAAGCTGGGCGGCGGGGACAACGGTCACAACGGGCTGAAGTCGATGACGAAGGCGTTCGGGTCGGAGTACCACCGGGTGCGGTTCGGGATCGGGCGCCCGCCGGGCCGTATGGAGGTCGCGGACTTCGTGCTGAAGGACTTCTCGTCGAGCGAGCGCAAGGAGCTCGGCTACTTCGTGGACCGCGCGGCCGACGCGGTGGAGGCTCTGGTGATCGAGGGGCTCGAGCGGGCGCAGAGCACGTACAACTCCTAGCCCGAATTGACTTGCGTAATCCCATGGCCAATGATCCCGGCCATGCCTGCCCTCGCCGCCTCCGCCCGCCGGACCTCGACCGCCGCACTGCGGTTCGGGCGGTTCGCGTCGATGGGCACCCTCGCGCTGGTGATCCTGATCGCCGGGGTGTGGGCGTCCTGGGGCAGCGCCCAGTACGTGATGCTCACCAAGGGCCGTGAGCAGGGCAGGGTCAAGGTGACGCGGTGTGCCGAGGATGCCTGCACGGGCCCGTACACCCCGTTGTCCCACGGGTCGCGGGCACGGGCGCGGGCCGTCATCGAGAACACCGTGGCCGTGCGCAAGGGGCAGACCTACCCGGTCGTGGTCAAGCCCGGCACCGATGAGCTCGTACGGTCCGGACCGGCCGGCGTGCTCTATTCCTGGGTGCCGATGGGCGGGGCGCTGTTGCTCGCGTCGGTGGTCGTGGCGGGCGGGTTGCGCCGGACCCGGCTCGCGTGGGTGCTGGCGGGGTCGGGATTCGCGCTGCTCACGGCGGCTTTCGTGACCGTCTGACGGCTTTCGCCGTTCTCTGCTTCTGTGGAGAACCTGAGTGTTCTCTGTTCGTGATTGACCAGAGGTCAGTCCGCGCTGGAAGCTGAGCCGCCCCCTCCACATCTTCCCGTTCCACTCTCGAAGATGGATTACTGCCCCATGCGCACCCTCACCCGCTTCGGCGTCCTGTCCGCCGTCGCCTCGGCGGCCTTCCTGGTCGCCCCCGCCGCCCACGCCACCGCTCCCGGTGACAACGGCACCGTGAAGATCCACGACGCCGCCACCGGCGAAGAGCTCCGCAAGAACGAGCCGCACGTCTGCACCTTCTACCTCGACGCCTTCGGCTTCGACGCCGTCCAGGAGGTCGACTGGCACATCGAGGCCTGGGCTCCGACGGCCGAGGTCAAGGGCGACACCGTGCAGTCCGGCGAGATCACGCTGGACTCCGACGGGCACGGCCGTACGGAGGACCTGTCGCTGCCCGACGGGCACTACAAGCTCTTCTGGAACTTCGAGGGAGAGAAGGGCGCCGCCAAGCACAAGGTCTTCTGGACCGACTGCACGGAGGAGGAAGGCGGCGGCGGTACGGCCACGCCCAGCACGTCGGCCTCCGGTACTCCGGGGTCGGGCGAGTCCGCGTCTCCCAGCGGCGAGCCCGGCTCGGAGCCCAGTGCCGACCCCAGCACCGAGCCCGGCGGATCCGCC
Source organism: Streptomyces sp. NPDC048523 (assembly GCF_043199815.1). Lineage (NCBI taxonomy): Bacteria > Bacillati > Actinomycetota > Actinomycetes > Kitasatosporales > Streptomycetaceae > Streptomyces > Streptomyces sp. NPDC048523. Next base: position 150,671 of record NZ_JBICWQ010000006.1, read on the forward strand.
GAGGCCGGGGCCTCCGCGTCGGCCTCTCCCTCCGCATCCGCTTCCGCGCAGGGCTCCACCGGTGACCTCGCCGAGACCGGCAACAGCGCTCCCGTCGGCCTGCTGGCGGGGGTCGCCGCCGCGCTGACGGCGGCGGGCGGTTACCTCGTGGTCAGGCGGCGCCGGGCCTGACGTAGAACCGAAAAAGCGGTGCCCCCGAGTCTCGGGGGCACCGCTTTTTCGTGTCCGGAGGTCAGCCGGTGTTGCGCAGACCCGCGGCCACGCCGTTGACCGTGAGGAGCAGGGCTCGGGCCAGCAGCGGGTCGGCGGGTTCGCCGGCGGCGGCCGCCTCGCGGTGGCGCTTGAGCAGCGTCACCTGCAGGTAGGAGATCGGGTCCAGGTAGGCGTCGCGGATGGCGAACGTCTGCTTCAGGACCGGGGTGGCGTCGAGGAGTTCGGCCTCGCCCGTGATCTTCAGGACCTCGCGGACGGTGAGCTCGTGCTCCGCCTCGATGTCGGCGAAGACGTGCTGGAGCTCGGCGGGGACGAGGGTCTCGACGTAGTGGCGGGCGATGCGCAGGTCGGTCTTCGCGAGCGTCATCTCGACGTTGGAGATGAAGTTCCGGAAGAAGTGCCACTGCTCGTGCATCTCGTCGAGCACGGTGTCCAGGCCCGCCTCGCGCAGCGCCTTCAGACCGGAGCCGACGCCGAACCAGCCGGGCACGATCTGCCGGGACTGGGTCCAGCCGAACACCCACGGGATGGCCCGCAGTCCGTCGAGGGAGACGCCCGAGCCGGGGCGTCGGGAGGGCCGTGAGCCGAGGTGCAGGTCGGCGAGCTGGTCCACCGGCGTCGACGCGAGGAAGTACGTCGGCAGGTCCGGGTCCTCGACGAGCCTGCGGTACGCGGCGTGCGCGGCGTCCGACACCACGTCCATGGCCGCGTCCCAGCGGGCCAGGGCCTCGTCGGACTGGCGGGGCGCGGTGTGCAGGGCGGACGCCTGGAGGGTGGCGGCGACCGTGAGTTCCAGGTTCTCCCGGGCCAGGGACGGCACGAGGTACTTGTCCGAGATGACCTCGCCCTGTTCGGTCACCTTGATCTCGCCCTCCAGGGTGCCCCAGGGCTGGGCGAGGATGGCGTCGTGGGAGGGGCCGCCGCCGCGGCCGACGGTGCCGCCGCGGCCGTGGAACAGGCGCAGCCGGACGCCGTACCGGTGGGCGACGTCGCGCAGCCGCCGCTGGGCCCGGTGGATCTCCCACTGGCTGGTCGTGATGCCGCCGAACTTGGAGGAGTCGGAGTAGCCGAGCATGACCTCCTGGACGTCCCCGCGCAGCGCCACGAGCCTGCGGTACGAGGGGTCGGAGAGCATGTCCTCCAGGATGGTGTCGGCGGCCTTGAGCTCGTCGGTGGTCTCCAGGAGCGGCACGATGCCGATCTTCGCCCAGCCGGCGTGCAGGTCGAGCAGGCCGGCCTCGCGGGCCAGCACGGCCGCCGCGAAGACGTCGTCGGCGCCCTGGCACATGGAGATGATGTACGACTCGATGACCTCGGGTCCGAAGACCTCCAGGGCCCGCTTCACGGTCTGGAAGACCCCGAGGGTCTTCTCGCCGGCCGCGTCGACCGGAGCCGGGGTCGGCGCGAGGGGCCGGCGCGAGCGCAGCTCCTTCGCGAGCAGCTTGGCCCGGTACTCGCGGGGCATGTCCACATACCGCCAGGACTCCTCGCCGAGCCGGTCGAAGAGCTGGCCGAGGGCGTGGTGGTGGGCGTCGGCGTGCTCGCGGACGTCCATGGTGGCGAGCTGGAGACCGAAGGCGGACAGGGTGCGGATGGTGCGGTTCATCCGGCCGTCGGCGAAGAGCCCGCCGCGGTGTTCCCGGAGCGAGGTCTGGATCAGGGTCAGGTCGTGCAGCAGTTCGCCGGTGCCGAGGTAGTCGCGGCCGTCCTCGTGCGGGATGCCCTTGGCCAGGCGGGTCTTGGTGTTCTCCAGCTTCTGCCGGATGCAGGTGGCCTTGAGACGGTACGGCTCCTCGGCGTTGAGGCGCTTGTAGCGGGGGCTGATCTCCGGCAGGCGCTCCAGGTCGAGCTTGAGGGACTCCAGGAGCTCCTCGGTGGCGCCGGTGTAGCGGATGGAGTTCGACAGGAAGCCGCGCAGCTCGTCGATGAGCTCCAGGGCGTCGTTGATGCCGTGCTCGTGCTGGAGGATCAGGACGTCCCAGGTGACCTGGGGCGTGACGTTGGGGTTGCCGTCGCGGTCGCCGCCGATCCAGGTGCCGAAGGTCAGGGGGCGGGTCGCGTCGGGGATCTTGACGCCGACGCGCTCCAGCTCGGCCGTCAGGTCCTCCAGGACGTCCCCGACGGCGCCGGCGTGCAGCTCGTCGAGGTAGTAGATGGCGTTGCGGGCCTCGTCGGCGGGCTCGGGGCGCACCACGCGCAGCTCGTCGGTCTGCCAGACGAGGTCGATGTTCTCGGCCAGACGGGTGTCGTAGCGGCGCCGGTCCGCCTCTATGACGGGCAACTCCAGGAGCGCGGCGATCCGGCGGAGCTTGTTCAGCACCGAGCGGCGGGCGGCCTCGGTCGGGTGGGCGGTGAAGACCGGGCGGACGTTGAGGTTGGAGACGGTCTGGCGCAGGTGCTCGGGGTCGGCGTCCTTGAGGCGGTCGGCCGTACGGGCGAGAAGGCCGCCCTCGGCGGCGCGTCTGGCCCGCAGTTCGCGGCCACGGTGCACCTGCTCGGTGACGTTGGCCAGGTGGAAGTAGGTGGAGAAGGCGCGCACCAGCTTGGCGGCGGTCTCCAGTTCGATGCCACGCAGCAGCTCGGCGGCGGCCTCGCCGTCCTCACGGGTGAGGCGGCGCACCTTCTCGACGAGGTCCAGCAGCTCGGGGCCCTCCTGGCGGACGAGGGTCTCGCCCAGGAGGTCGCCCAGCCGTCGGATGTCGGCGCGCAGCTCGGTACTGGTCGACGTGGCGCTCATGGTCAGGTCGTCGGCACTGCTCACAGGTGCGGCTCCTTGCAGTGTTGAAGCTCGTCCGGCAGGGGAACCCGGAGTGCGGTCGTGCGGCAGCCGCCGCATACGGCCGGGCCATCCGGGAAGAATTCAGAGCGGACCGCGCTGTCCGACCGACTCCAAGGATAGGTGTCCATGCGGACGCGCAGACTCTCGGGCTCTTGCCGCCGGGCGCCCCACTGCCATACTTACGATGCCGTAGGTTACGGAACCGTAGGGACCGTCGTCACGGACCCCCGTGAAGGATTCCCGCACCCCGGCACCAGTCTCCAATCCTCGAAACCCCACAGGGGACGCCCATGACCACGCGCTCCGATGTGATCGCAGACGCCCCGAAGCCAAATGACGACCCCCCACACCCCGCAGCGACCCTTGGCGGCGAGACGAAGGGGACGGTCGAGCAGCTCGCCCTTCTCCTCTTCATCGTCGTCCCCTTCCTCGCGCTCCTCGCGGCGGTGCCGCTGGCGTGGGGCTGGGGAGTGAGCTGGCTGGACCTCGGTCTGCTGGTCTTCTTCTACTTCCTGGGCTGCCACGGCGTCACGATCGGCTTCCACCGCTACTTCACCCACGGCTCCTTCAAGGCGAAGCGCCCGCTGCGCATCGCGCTCGCCATCGCCGGCTCACTGGCGGTGGAGGGCCCGCTGGTGCGCTGGGTCGCCGACCACCGCAAGCACCACAAGTTCTCGGACGCCGAGGGCGACCCGCATTCGCCGTGGCGTTTCGGCGAGACCCTTCCGGCGCTGATGAAGGGCCTGTGGTGGGCGCACATCGGCTGGATGTTCGACGAGGAGCGCACCCCGCAGGAAAAGTACGCCCCCGATCTGATCAAGGACGGGGCCATCCGGGCGATCTCCCGGCAGTTCCTCTACTGGACGATGCTCTCCCTCGCCCTGCCCGCCGTGATCGGTGGTCTGGTGACGATGTCCTGGTGGGGCGCGTTCACCGGCTTCTTCTGGGGCTCCCTGGTCCGCGTCTGCCTGCTGCACCACGTGACCTGGTCGATCAACTCGATCTGTCACGCGGTCGGCAAGCGGCCCTTCAAGTCGCGGGACCGCTCGGGCAACGTGTGGTGGCTGGCCGTGCTGTCCTGCGGTGAGTCCTGGCACAACCTGCACCACGCCGACCCGACCTCGGCGCGGCACGGGGTGATGCGGGGGCAGGTGGACTCCTCGGCGCGGATCATCCGCTGGTTCGAGATGCTGGGCTGGGCGTACGACGTGCGCTGGCCGTCACGCTCGCGTATCGATTCACGCCGGATCACGGGCGGGGACGGCTCCGGGCGCAAGGAGGAGGCCGCCGAGGCGGCATGATGGACGCCGTGGCGACCGACTCCAGCAGTACCCCGAGCAGCGAAGCGAAGCCGCGGCGCGTGCGGCGCACCCGGATGACGGGGGCCGAGCGCCGCGCCCAGCTTCTGGAGATCGGTCGCACACTCTTCGCCTCGAAGGGCTTCGAGGCCACGTCGGTGGAGGAGATCGCCGCGAAGGCGGGCGTCTCCAAGCCGGTGGTGTACGAGCACTTCGGCGGCAAGGAGGGGCTGTACGCGGTGGTGGTGGACCGTGAGATGCGGCGCCTGCTGGACATGGTGACGAGTTCCCTGACCGCCGGCCACCCCCGCGAACTGTGCGAACAGGCGGCCTTCGCCCTCCTCGACTACATCGAGGAGCACACCGACGGCTTCCGCATCCTGGTCCGCGACTCCCCGATCCCCCAGTCCACGGGGTCCTTCGCCTCCCTGATCTCGGACATCGCCACCCAGGTCGAGGACATCCTGGGCCGCGAGTTCAAGCGACGCGGCTTCGACCCGAAGCTCGCCCCCCTCTACGCCCAGGCCCTGGTCGGCATGGTCGCCCTGACCGGCCAGTGGTGGCTCGACGTGCGCCGCCCGAAGAAGGCCGAGGTGGCGGCACATCTGGTGAACCTGGCCTGGCACGGCCTGGACGGCCTGGAGGCGAAGCCGCGCCTGATAGGCCGCCGCAAGAGCTGACCCGTCACCGGAACTACGCCGACGGCCCGTGCACCCAGGGGTGCACGGGCCGCTGCGTTCGCGTGGGTGTCAGTGCTTGAAGGTGTCCTTGGCCTTTTCCTTGGCCTGGCGCGCGTCGCCCTTGGACTGCCCCGCGCGACCCTCGGCCTCCATGCGCTCGTTGCCGACCGCACGGCCCACGGCTTCCTTGGCCTTGCCCTTGACCTGTTCCTTCTTGGCCTTGGCCTTCTGGTCTTCCGCCACCGTACTCACTCCCAGCGCTAGCAGAGTCCGCTGTCATCACTGCGGGTGACCCGGACCGCCCCGGTCAAACCACGAACTCCAGCCGGTTGCCCACGGGGTCGCAGGACTGGCATCAGCCCTCCCTGCGGGCCACCGCGAAGATGCGGCGGAACGGGAACGGTGTGCCGTGCCGGCCCGCCGGATACGCCTCGCGCAGGGCTGCCCGGTACTCGTCCAGGAAGCTCTCCCGCGCCGCCGGGTCGTCGGCGAGGGCGGCCAGGACCGGGCGCAGACCGGTGCCCTTCACCCAGTCCAGGACCGGGTCCTCCCCCTGCAACAGGTGCACGTACGTCGTCTCCCACGCGTCCACCTCGCAGCCCAGGTCGGCCAGCGCCGTCAGGTAGTCCTGGGCGGCGAGGACGGCGTCGTCGTGGCGCAGGGTCTCCGCGAGGCCCATCGCCCCGGCGAGGTCGCGCATCAGGCGGTGGCTCGGGGAGTCGAAGTTGCCGGGGACCTGGAAGGCGAAGGTGCCGCCGGGGGCGAGGCCCTCGATCCAGTCCGGGAAGCGGGAGACGTGCCCCGGCACCCACTGGAGCGTGGCGTTGCTGACGATGAGGTCGTACGGCTGTGCGGGCGTCCAGGTGCGGACGTCCGCGTGGGCGAAGTCGAGGCTGCCGCCGCCGGGCGTGGGGCCCGCGTACTCGACCCGCGCCTTGTCGAGCATCTCGGCCGAGTTGTCGTAGCCGGTGATGCGGGCCGTGGGCCAGCGCGCGGCGAGCAGCGTCGTCACGTTGCCGGGGCCGCAGCCCAGGTCGGCGATCACGGGCGCGTCCCCCGGAAGTTCCGGGACGCGGGCGAGGAGGTCGGTGAAGGGGCGGGCGCGGTGGTCCGCGTGGCGGAGGTACTGGGCAGGGTCCCAAGTCGTCATGGGATCCACTGTCCTCAACTTTTTATCTTGATGTCAAGATGCTTCACATCAAGAGACTTCACATCGACACAACCACTACACTGATCGTCATGGAGGACGAGGTCGATCGGCTGGTCGCTGCGTGGCGCCGGGAGCGCCCTGACCTCGACGTGGAACCGCTCGAGGTGCTCAGCCGGGTGAGCAGACTGGCCCGGCATCTGGACCGGGCACGCCGGCTGGCCTTCGCGGAGCACAGCCTGGAGCCCTGGGAGTTCGATGTGCTGACCGCGCTCCGGCGCGCGGGGACGCCGTATCAGCTCTCGCCGGGGCAGCTTCTGACGCAGACCCTGGTCACCTCGGGCACGATGACCAACCGCATCGACCGGCTGGCCAAGAAGGGCCTGGTGGAGCGGCTGCCCGATCCGAGCGACCGGCGCGGGGTGCTGGTCCGGCTCACCGAGGACGGCCAGGACCGCGCGGACCAGGCTCTCGCCGGCCTGCTGGAACAGGAGCGCGCGATCCTCGCCGAGCTCTCCCGCGCCCAGCGCGGGGAACTGGCCGGGCTGCTACGCCAGCTGACCGCCCCGTTCGACAACATCCCCGGCTAGGTCCACCGGTCCCACGCCCGCGCGCCGCGCCAGGGCGACGGCGGCCAGGGTGGAGTGGACGCCCAGTTTGCCGAGGACGTTCTGCATGTGGGTGCGCACGGTGTGCGGGGACAGGAACAGTCTCTCCGCGACCGCCTTGCGGCCGAGCCCGGCCACCATGCAGCGCAGCACCTCCCGCTCGCGCGGGGTGAGGGACTCCACCAGCCGCTCGCTCTCGGTGCGGTGCTTGCGGGCGGCGGTGAGTTCCCGCAGCACGCCGGTGAGCAGGGCGGGCGGCAGATGCGTCTCGTCGCGCAGCACCCCCCGGATGACGGTGAGCAGCCGGGACAGCGAGCAGTCCTTGGCCACCCAGCCCGAGGCGCCGGCCTGCAGGGCGAGCGCCGCCCGCCGCGGATCGTCCTTCTCGGCGAGCACGACGATACGGACCGCCGGCTGCCCCGTACGGACCCCGGCGACCAGCGATATGCCGTCGACCAGCCCGTCCTCGTTGGCGTCCGGCACGGACACGGCGGGCCTGATGCCCTGGACGTTGCCGCCCAGATCGGCGTCGACGAGCAGCACGTCGAAACGGCGGCCCTCGGCGGCCGCGCGCTCCAGACTGCGCAGCGCGGCGGGACCGCTGCCGGCCGCGGAGACCTCCACGTCGGGCTCGGCCGCCAGTGCGGCGGCGAGCGACTCGGCGAAGATGCGATGGTCGTCGACGACCAGGACTCGGATACGAACCACGAAACCCCCTTCCCCAAGCTCTCGAAGAGCAGGGGATACCCCATCGTCTTCGTCTGAGGACGACTCGGGGACGACACCGCCGCGGGTACGACGCCCGAAGCGCGATGGCCGCACGGCCGCCGCCGCGCAAGAACTGCTACCCCCACTTCGGGCGCCGTACCCGACTACTGTCTCGCCCCCTGATCAGCACCGGCCCCCACCGGTGCTGTTCATCAGGGTACGGCCGGGGGGCAGGAGCGGAAGGTTATTTGCAGAACTGGCTGTCCGCTGCGTTTATGGTGAGCCGCATGTTTCGTCTGGAGACAGAAGTCGACAAAGCCCGGCAGGATCTGCTCCGCAAGCGGCTGCGGGACACCAACACGGCGGCCTCCCCGGTGCTGCGCGCGCTGCGCGGAACCCCAGGTGAACGGGAACTTCCGCTCCACGTCTGGGCGTTGGACGACTCCGGAGCTCTCGCGGGCGGACTGGTCGGCCACACCTGGACGAGCTGGCTGCACGTGACCTGTCTGTGGGTGGACGGACGGCACCGCGGGGCGGGCCTGGGTTCGCAGTTGCTGGCACGGGCGGAGCGCATGGCCCGGCGCGGCCGCGGCTGCACCGCCGCACGCCTGGAGACGTGGGACTTCCAGGCGCCGGAGTTCTACAAGAAGCAGGGCTACGAGGTGGTGTGCGTGATCCCGGACTATCCGCCGGGGGCCACGGAGTACACGCTGACCAAGCGGCTCACCGTCTGAAGCGCCAGGAGCCCGGCTCGTCCGCCGGCTCAAGCCCCAGCTGCCCGGCGATACCGGCCGCGCGGCGGTGCGAGACGTCGGGGTAGTGCGCGGGGTGCACCTCGATGACCCCGTGGTCGTCGGCCGAGGCCGTGCGCAGTGCCTCGCGGAGCGTGTGTTCCTGTTCCGCCACCCTGGCCCGTTCCTCCCGCCGGCGGGCGACGGTCGCGCCCCGGCGGGTGGTGGCCGCGACGACGCCGAGCGCGATCAGCGCCAGCGCTCCTACGCCCAGCACGTCACCGGTCGCGTCCGCGTCGCCCGGGATGTGGGGACGCAGGACGCCCTCGGGGTCCGCGAGCACGGTGACGGTCTGCCCCACGGCGAAGCTGCCGGAGCCGGCCTGGAGGGCGGGGCCCGGGAGCCTGCTGCCGTCGTGGCGGGCGAGGGCGTAGTCGTAGGTGTCCGTCTGCCGCCCCCGGTCCGGGGCGGGCCAGTCGCGTACGACGGTGGCGGTGATCCGTTCGCCCCGCCGCTCCAGGGTGAGGTCGTCGCGGGCCAGGTCGGCGATGTGGACGGCCATCAGGGAGGCCCCCACCACCAGCAGTGCCGCGGACAGGCCCGTCCCGTCCGCGCACAGCTTCGTCAGCAGCAGGGCGAGGAGCACGCCGTGCGCGATCCACAGGGGCACCAGAAGACCGTAGCCCTGGTGGTCCGCCAGGAGGTAGAAGCCGACGATCGCGGCGAGCGCGTAGCAGCCGATGCCGATCGCCGACAGGATGCGAAGGCGCCCTCGACTCACGCTCCGACGTTACTGGGGCGTATGTCAGGGAGAGGCCCGGCTTTCCCCAAGTTCGGATCAAGCCGGGCAAAACAGCGGTCGGCCGGTCTCAGACCAGGCGCCGCGCTCCGGCCGAGGGCACCGCCTCGAACACCCGCGGGGCGGTGAACTCCGCCCCGGCGAAGGCCTCTTGGACCGCCTTGGTGATCGTCTCCACGTCGGCCGCCTCCGCCAGCACGATCGCCGAGCCGCCGAAGCCGCCGCCGGTCATCCGCGCGCCCAGGGCACCCGAGGCGAGGGCGGTGTCGACGACCAGGTCCAGCTCCGGGCAGGAGATCCGGAAGTCGTCGCGCAGCGAGGCGTGTCCGGCGATCAGCACGGGGCCGATCGCGCGGGTCTCGCCCGACTCCAGCAGGGCGACGGTCTTCTCGACCCGCTCGTCCTCGGTGACGATGTGGCGGACCAGGCGTACGGCCTCCTCGTCGTCGCCGAGCCGGCCGAGGGCCGCGTCGAGCTCGCCGTAGGGGATGTCCCGCAGCGCGTCCACGCCCAGCAGTGCCGCGCCCCGCTCGCAGCCCGCACGGCGCTTGCCGTACTCACCCTCGCTGTGCGAGTGCTTGACGCGGGTGTCGACGACGAGCAGGACCATGCCCTCGGCGGCGAGGTCGAAGGGGATCTGCTTCTGGGAGAGGTCCCGGGTGTCGAGGAACAGGGCGTGGCCGGCCTCGCAGCAGGCGGACGCGGTCTGGTCCATGATCCCGGTGGGGGCGCCGACGTAGACGTTCTCGGCGCGCTGGCACAGCCGGGCCAGCTGCCAGCGCTGGAGGCCGAGGTCGTACAGGTCGTTCAGCGCGAGCGCGACGACGACCTCCAGGGCCGCCGAGGAGGACAGGCCCGCGCCCGCGGGGACCGTGGAGGTCAGATGGACGTCCGCGCCGGTGACGGGGTGTCCGGCCTCGCGCAGCGCCCAGACGACACCGGCCGGGTACGCGGTCCAGTTCCGGTCGCTCTCCGGCGCGAGGTCGTCCAGGCGCAGTTCCACGACCCCGCCCTCGACGTCCGAGGAGTGCAGGCGCAGGACGCCGTCCGTGCGCCGGGAGACGGCCGCGACCGCGGTGTGCGGCAGCGCGAAGGGCATCACGAAGCCGTCGTTGTAGTCGGTGTGCTCACCGATGAGGTTGACGCGGCCCGGCGCCGACCAGACACCCTCGGGCTCGGTTCCGTAGAGCTCGACGAAACCGTCCCGGACCTGCTGTGCCGCCACTACTGCTCCCCTGCGATGGTCTGAGCGAACTCCCACGCGTCCGCGACGATCCCCGCGAGATCCGCGCGGGACGGGTTCCAGCCCAGCTTCTCGCGGGCGGTGGCGGCGGAGGCGACCAGGGTGGCCGGGTCGCCGCCCCGGCGCGGGGCCACGACCTCGGGGATCGGGTGCCCGGTTACCTGTCGGACGGTCTCGATGACCTGGCGGACGGAGAAACCCTCGCCGTTGCCGAGGTTGCAGATGAGGTGCTCGCCCGCGGTGGCCGCCTCGATGGCGAGGAGGTGGGCCTCGGCCAGGTCGGCGACGTGGATGTAGTCGCGCACGCAGGTGCCGTCCGGGGTCGGGTAGTCCTCGCCGAAGACGTTGATCGCCTCCCGCTTGCCCTGGGCGACCTGGAGGATCAGCGGGATGAGGTGCGACTCGGGGTCGTGCCGCTCGCCCTGCCTGCCGTACGCGCCGGCCACGTTGAAGTAGCGCAGGGACACGGCACCGAGGCCGTGCGCGTTCGCCTCGCTGGTGATCATGAAGTCGACGGCGAGCTTGGAGGCGCCGTACGGGTTGGTGGGCCTGGTCGGCGCCGACTCGACGATCGGCACCTCCTCGGGCTCCCCGTACGTGGCGGCCGTGGAGGAGAAGACGAGCTTCTTGACACCGGCCTCGCGCATCGCGCCGAGCAGCGCCATGGTGCCGCCGACGTTGTTCTCCCAGTACTTCTCGGGCTTCACGACCGACTCGCCGACCTGCGAGGACGCGGCGAAGTGGAGCACGCCGTCGAAAGAGCGGTCGAGCCACTTGGCGGCGTCGCGGATGTCACCCTCGATGAAGGCGGCCCCGGCCGGGACACCCTCGCGGAAGCCGGTGGAGAGGTTGTCGAGGACGACGACCTCGTGCCCCGCCTCCAGCAAGTGCTGGGCCACGACCCCGCCGACATACCCCGCGCCACCTGTCACCAGGTACTTCATGAACTCGCTACCTCTCGCAGTCGCTGTGCCGCGGCTTCCGGACTGATGTCGTTGATGAAGACGTTCATGCCCGACTCGGAGCCCGCGAGGAACTTCAGCTTGCCGGACGTACGGCGAATGGTGAAAAGCTCGAGATGCAGCGCGAAGTCGTCGCGGCTCACGCCCTCGAACTCCTCCAGCTGACCGAAAGGCGCCTGGTGCCAGGCGGCGATGTACGGCGTAGCGGGCTCACTGTCCCCGAAGATCCGGTCGAAGCACCTCAAGAGTTCCAGATAGACCTTGGGGAACTCTGTGCGGGCCTCCTCGTCCAGGCCGAGCAGATCCGGCACCCGGCGCTTGGGATACAGGTGCACCTCGTACGGCCAGTGCGCCGCGTGGGGCACGAAGGCGACCCAGTGCTCACCCTCCAGGACGACCCGCTCACCGGCGAGCTCGCTCGCCACGACGGCGTCGAAGAGGTTCTCCCCTCCGGTCGCCTCCTTGTGGGCCGCGAGAGAACGCAGCATCAGGGCGGTGCGCGGCGTGGTGAAGGGGTAGGCGTAGATCTGGCCATGGGGGTGACCCAGGGTCACACCGATCTCCGCACCCCGGTTCTCGAAACAGAAGACCTGCTCCACGGAGGGCAGATGCGACAGCTCCGACGTCCGGTCGGTCCATGCGTCCAGGACGAGCCGTGCCTGCTCCTCCGTGAGGTCCGCGAAGGACGCGTTGTGGTCCGAGGTGAAGCAGACGACCTCACAACGGCCCGAGTCACCGGCCAGCGAGGGGAAACGGTTCTCGAAGACCACGGCGTCGTACGACGAGTCCGGGATCTCACTCAGCCGCTCACCCTGCGAGGGGCACAGCGGGCACTCGTCGGCGGGCGGGTGGTAGGTGCGCCCCTGTCGGTGCGAGGCGATGGCCACGGAGTCGCCGAGCAGCGGATCCCGACGAACCTCGGACGTGGTGACAGTCCGCTCCAGCGGCCGCCGGTCCACGGCGTCGCGGACGGTGTCGTCGCGCAGGTCGTAGTAGATGAGCTCGCGACCGTCGGCCAGCCGGGTCGAGGTCTTCTTCACCGCTGGACTCCTTCAGTCAAACATAACTAAACACAAGTAACCATAACCGCGCAGTCGCGTCAACATCGGAATCAAACAAAGCGCATCAGTCGAGGTGTTCAATTGCTGACTATGCAAAACCCCACAAAAGGCGTAGAAACCGCATACCTCGCGGCCGAGCTGAGGCTCCCCACCAACTGGCTCGACTACACGATCCTCGGGATCTACTTCGTCGTGGTCCTCGGCATCGGCTTCGCGGCCCGCCGCTCGGTGAAGACGAGCCTGGACTTCTTCCTCTCCGGCCGCTCACTGCCTGCCTGGATCACGGGTCTCGCCTTCATCTCCGCCAACCTGGCCGCCACGGAGATCCTGGGGATGGCCGCCAACAGCGCGCAGTACGGCGCCTACACGGTCCACTGGTACTGGATCGGCGCCATCCCGGCCATGGTCTTCCTCGGCCTGGTGATGATGCCCTTCTACTACGGCAGCAAGGTGCGCTCGGTCCCCGAGATGCTCCTGCTGCGCTTCGACAAGTGGGCCCACCTGCTCAGCTCGGCCCTCTTCGCCTTCGCGGCCATCCTGATCGCGGGCGTGAACCTCTACGCCCTGGCGATCGTGGTCGAGGCCCTGCTGGGCTGGCCGCAGTGGGTGGCCATCGTCGTGGCCGGCGCCTTCGTGCTCGCCTACATCACCCTCGGCGGCCTGTCCTCCGCGATCTACAACGAGGTCCTCCAGTTCTTCGTGATCCTGGCGGCCCTGATCCCCCTGGTCGTCCTGGGCCTGAAGAAGGTCGGCGGCTGGGACGGCCTGACCGACAAGCTGACGGCGGAGCACGGCGCCGACTTCACGACGGCGTGGGGCGGTACGGGCATCGGCAGCGCGAACCCGCTGGGTGCGAACTGGCTGACGATCGTGCTGGGCCTCGGCTTCGTCCTGTCCTTCGGCTACTGGACGACGAACTTCGCCGAGGTCCAGCGGGCGCTGTCGGCGAAGAACCTGAGCGCGGCCCAGCGCACCCCCCTCATCGCGGCCTTCCCCAAGATCTTCATCGTGTTCCTGGTGATGATCCCGGGTCTGACGGCGGCGGCCCTGATCCCCGGCTTCGGCACCGCCGACTCGGGCTACCAGTACAACGACGCCATCCCCTACCTGATGGAACAGCTCCTGCCGAACGGCGTCCTGGGCATCGCGGTCACCGGTCTCCTGGCCGCCTTCATGGCGGGCATGGCCGCCAACGTCTCGTCCTTCAACACGGTGTTCACGAACGACATCTGGGGCCGCTATGTGGTGCGGGGCCGTGACGACACGTACTACGTCCGCTTCGGCCGCCTGATCACGGTGATCGGCGTCTGCGCGTCAGTGGGAACAGCGTTCCTCGCCTCGTCCTTCTCGAACATCATGAGCTACCTCCAGACGCTGTTCTCCTTCTTCAACGTGCCGATGTTCGTCGTCTTCATCGTCGGCATGTTCTGGAAGCGCGCGTCCGTGAAGTCCGGCTTCTGGGGCCTGCTGGCCGGCACGGTCGCGGCGATGGTGAACTACTTCTGGATCTACAAGCAGGGCATCATCGACATCCCCTCCGACCAGGGCGCCAACTTCGTCTCCGCGATCGTGGGCTTCGTGGCGGGCGCGGTGGTCATGGTCGCCGTCTCCCTGTTCACGGCCCCCAAGCCCGCCGAGGAACTCCAGGGCCTCGTCTACGGCACGACGTCCCCCGGCATGACCGAGCCCCCCGCCGTCGGTGACGACGCCTGGTACCGCAGGCCGGCCCTGCTGGGCTGGGGCGCGGTGGTGCTGGCGGCCGTCTGCTACATCCCGTTCTCGTTCTGATCCCGGCCGAATCGAGGAACCATGTCCGAACACGACGTCCAGCGGGAAGTCTCCGAACTCCAGGCCAAGTCGGCCACCGCGGCCCGCATCTTCGACCTGCGCCGCATCATCGGCGGCCTGTTCGTCCTCTACGGCATCATCGTCACGATCGCCGGCATCAACCCCTCCGACGCCACCCTCGACAAGGCAGAGGGCATCAACATCAACCTCTGGACCGGCCTCGGCATGCTGCTCCTGGGCATCTTCTTCCTGGTCTGGCTGAAGATGCGCCCAACGCCTCCTCCGGCGCCGGCGCCGAGTGAGGAACGGACCGAGTAGCGACAGCGCCCAGGGAGGTGCCGGGTCAGGTGGTCGGGCGACTGCGGGACGGTGGGGGCCGGTCGCGCAGTTCCCCGCGCCCCTGGGTGGGACTCGTGCTCCCGTGTACGGACACCCCCACCCCGGCACCTCCCGGACCGCAACGGGCCGCCGCAGGCATTCAGGGGCGCGGGGAACTGCGCACGACGCCCGCCCCCACCGCGCCCGCACCCGCACCCGCACCCACCCGTCAACCCGCCGGAGGCCCTCCCACCGGCCCCGCCCGGTCCAACAACCCCGTCCGCGCAGCCAAGGCCGCCGCCTCCAACCGAGACCCCACCCCCAGTTTCATCAGCACCCGCTGCACATGCGTGCGCGCAGTGGACGGCGCTATCCCCATCCCCGCCGCGATCAGCCGCGTGTCCTCCCCGTCGGCCACCCGCACCAGCACCTCCACCTCCCGAGGCGTCAGCATCTGCAGCAGCCGCTGCCCCTCGTCGTCCGGCTGGGCCGCGGGATTGAGCAGCTCGCTGAAGGCCCCCTGAAGCAACTGCGGGGCGACCGCCGCCTCCCCCGCGCGGGCCTTCATGATCGCCCGCTCGACCCCCTCGATCCGCTCGTCGTGCCGCACATAACCGCAGGCCCCCGCAGCAAAGGCGGCCGCGATCCCGCGCGGACTCGGCACCGGCCCCAGCACCAGCACCGCCACCTGCGGCCGCTCCGCCTTGATCTTCACGACCGGGTCGAACATCCCCGGTTCGGCCGGCGTGGCCGTCCCCAGCAGGCACACCTCGGGCGCCCGGCTGATCACCAGCTCCGCCGCCCCCGCGGCAGGCGCGGCCGCCGCGAGCACCCGGTGCCCGCGCAGTTTCAACGCCGAGGCCAGCGCCTCGGCGAGCAATCGGTGGTCGTCGACCACCATGAGCCGAACTCCCATCGAGCAACCCCCCAGTCCCCCCATGGATCCGCGTGAAGGCCCCACCGCCCTTCATGCCCCCGGAAGCTACACGCTAGTTCGACGTTGCGCTTCCCCTACCGGTGAGAAGTGTCCCGGAAGGACTGAATTCCTGGCTTTCCTGTCGTTCGAGGACGATGTGCCGCACCTTCACGTGCCGCACCTTCACGCGTCCTCGGCCAGCTCCAGCCACCGCATCTCCAGCTCTTCCCGCTCCCCGGCCAGATCGCGCAGCTCGGCGTCGAGGGAGGCCACCTTCGCGAAGTCGGTGGCGTTGTCGGCGATCCGGGCGTGCAGCTTGCTCTCCTTCTCGGAGATCTTGTCGAGCTGCCGCTCGATCTTCTGGAGCTCCTTCTTGGCGGTCCGCTGATCCGCGGAGCTCTTCTCGGCCACCGGCTTCACCACCACCGGCGCCGAAGCCGCGGCCGCCTCCTCCATCCGCTGCCGTCGCTCCAGGTACTCGTCGATGCCCCGGGGCAGCATCCGCAGGCTGGCGTCCCCGAGCAGCGCGAAGACCCGGTCGGTCGTGCGCTCGACGAAGAACCGGTCGTGGGAGATGACGATCATCGAGCCGGGCCAGCCGTCGAGGACGTCCTCCAGATGGGTCAGCGTCTCGATGTCCAGATCGTTCGTCGGCTCGTCCAGGAACAGCACGTTCGGCTCGTCCATCAGCAGCCGCAGCAGCTGCAGCCGCCGCCGCTCACCACCGGACAGGTCCCCGACCGGCGTCCACTGCTTCTCCTTGTTGAAGCCGAAGGTCTCGCACAGTTGCCCGGCGGTCATCTCGCGCCCCTTGCCGAGGTCGACGCGCTCCCGCACCTGCTGGACGGCCTCCAACACCCGCAGGGCGGGGTCGAGTTCGGCGACCTCCTGGGACAGGTAGGCGAGCTTGACGGTCCTGCCGACCACGACCCGCCCGGCCGCGGGCTGGGTCTCGCCCTCGGTCCACGCGGCCTCGGCCATCGCGCGCAGCAAGGACGTCTTCCCGGCCCCGTTGACCCCGACGAGACCGATCCGGTCCCCGGGGCCCAGCTGCCACGTCACATGCTTCAGCAGGACCTTGGGCCCGGCCTGGACGGTCACGTCCTCCAGCTCGAAGACGGTCTTGCCCAGCCGCGTCGACGCGAACTTCATCAGTTCGCTGCTGTCCCGCGGCGGCGGCACGTCGGCGATGAGCTCGTTGGCGGCCTCGACACGGAACCGCGGCTTGGACGTACGCGCGGGGGCGCCGCGCCTGAGCCAGGCCAGCTCCTTGCGGACGAGGTTCTGCCGCTTGGTCTCCTCGGTGGCGGCGATCCGCTCGCGCTCGGCACGCGCGAAGACGTAGTCGGAGTACCCGCCCTCGTACTCGAAGACGTCGCCCTTCTGCACGTCCCACATGCGGGTGCAGACCTGGTCGAGGAACCACCGGTCGTGGGTGACGCAGACGAGGGCCGAGCGCCGCTCGCGCAGGTGCTTCGCCAGCCAGGCGATGCCCTCGACGTCGAGGTGGTTGGTGGGCTCGTCGAGGACGATCAGGTCCTGTTCCTCGATGAGCAGCTTGGCGAGGGCGATACGGCGGCGCTCGCCACCGGAGAGCGGCGCGATGACGGTGTCGAGGCCCTGCGGGAAGCCGGGCAGGTCGAGTCCGCCGAACAGTCCGGTCAGCACGTCGCGGATCTTGGAGTTGCCGGCCCACTCGTGGTCGGCCATGTCCCGGATGACCTCGTGCCGGACGGTGGCGGCCGGGTCGAGGGAGTCGTGCTGGGTGAGGACCCCGAGGCGCAGTCCGCCGGAGTGCGTGACGCGTCCGGTGTCGGTGTCCTCCAGCTTGGCGAGCATGCGGATCAGGGTGGTCTTGCCGTCGCCGTTGCGGCCCACGACGCCGATGCGATCGCCCTCGGAGACGCCGAGCGAGACACCGTCCAGCAGGGCACGGGTGCCGTACACCTTGCTGACGTTCTCGACATTGACCAGATTGACGGCCATTTCTCTCCTGCCCAGGGGGATCGATCGACCCTCCAGGGTAGTCCGCCCGCTACGCCCCCATCACCGTCGCACCCGGCGCCGGCCCCGACGCGACCCGCACCGTCCGGCAGGTGCCGGAGGCGCGCAGGGCGTCCGCGATCCTCGCCGCCGCCTCGCTGTCGCGGGCGAGGAACGCCGTGGTCGGGCCCGATCCAGAGACGAGCCCGGCGAGGGCGCCCGCGGCGCTGCCGGCCGCGAGGGTGCCGGCGAGTTCCGGGAAGAGCGAGAGGGCCGCGGGCTGGAGGTCGTTGGAGACGGCGGCGGCGAGCGCGTCCGGGTCGCCCCCGGCCAGCGCGTCGAGCAGGTACTCGGAGGCCACGGGCTCGGGGATGTCGAGGCCCTCGGTGAGCCGGTCGAACTCCCGGAAGACGGCCGGGGTCGACAGCCCGCGCCCGGCCATGGCGAACACCCACGAGAAGGTGCCGCCGACGTCGAGCGTCCTGAGCTTCTCCCCGCGCCCGGTGCCGAGCGCGGCCCCGCCGACCAGGCTGAACGGCACGTCACTGCCCAACTCGGCGCAGATGTCGAGCAGTTCGCCGCGGGAAGCACCCGTACCCCACAGCGCGTCGCAGGCCAGCAGCGCGCCGGCGCCGTCCGCGCTGCCGCCCGCCATGCCGCCGGCGACGGGGATGTCCTTGGCGATGTGGAGGTGCACGGCGGGATCCAGACCGTGGCGCTTGGCGAGGGCGATTGCCGCGCGCGCCGCCAGGTTCGTACGGTCCAGGGGCACCTGGCCGGCGTCCGGACCCGAGCAGGTGACGCGGAGCTCCTCGGCCGGCGTCACGGTCACCTCGTCGTAGAGGCCGACCGCGAGGAAGACGTTGGCCAGGTCGTGGAAGCCGTCGGGGCGGGCGGCGCCGACGGCGAGCTGGACGTTGACCTTGGCGGGGACGCGGACGGTGACGCTCACTGCTGACTGGACTCCTTGTTCTCGGCAATCCGCGCGAACTCCTCGACGGTGAGCGACTCACCACGGGCCTGGGGCGAGACCCCGGCCGCCACGAGGGCGGTCTCGGCGGCCGCGGCCGAACCCGCCCACCCGGCGAGCGCGGCCCGCAGGGTCTTGCGGCGCTGGGCGAAGGCGGCGTCCACGACGGCGAACACCTCGCGCCTCGACGCGGTGGTCTTGATCGGCTCGGTCCTGCGGATGAGCGCGACGAGCCCGCTGTCGACGTTCGGCGCCGGCCAGAAGACGGTGCGCCCGATCGACCCGGCCCGCTTGACCTCGGCGTACCAGTTGGCCTTCACGGACGGGACGCCGTACACCTTCGAGCCGGGCGGCGCGGCGAGCCGGTCGGCGACCTCGGCCTGCACCATGACGAGGGTGCGCTCGATGCTCGGGAAGGTCTCGAGCATGTGCAGCAGCACGGGTACGGCGACGTTGTAGGGGAGGTTCGCGACGAGTGCGGTCGGCGCGGGGCCGGGGAGGTCGCTGACGTGCATGGCGTCGGAGTGCACCAGCGCGAACCGGTCCGCGCGGTCGGGCATGCGGGCCGCGATGGTGGCGGGCAGCGCGGAGGCGAGTACGTCGTCGATCTCGACGGCGGTGACACGGTCGGCCGCTTCCAGCAGCGCCAGGGTGAGCGAGCCGAGCCCGGGCCCCACCTCCACCACCACGTCGTCGGGGCGGACGCCCGCGGTCCGGACGATACGGCGGACCGTGTTCGCGTCGATCACGAAGTTCTGGCCGCGCTGCTTGGTGGGGCGGACCCCTAGGACGGCCGCGAGTTCACGGATGTCGGCGGGGCCGAGGAGGGCGTCTGGGGAGGGGCTGCTGCTCACGGCCCCAAGGGTACGGGGCGGGGGTGGTGCTTCACTCACCCGTGCAACCGGCCGCCGCAGTGCGGCCAGGGGCTCGCCCCGCGCCGTACGTACAACTTCTTCGCCCGCAACGTCTGCTCCGCGGCGGGGGCGTCCTGCGGTCGTCCCGAGCCGCCCAGCGCCTGCCAGGTCCTGGTGTCGAACTGGTAGAGGCCGCCGTAGGTCCCCGAGGGGTCCACCGCGTTCGGGCGGCCGCCGGACTCGCAGTGCGCCAGGCCCTGCCAGTTCAGGTGGTCCGCGCCCTGCACGGAGGTGGGCATCGGTTTCGTTCCGACTCTCACCACCTGGTCCCGTGGCTCGCGCACCACCTCGGTCCTGAGCCGCCGCGGCTTCTGCTTCACGCCGTTGACGGTGCGCAGGGAGTACGTGACCCGCCGGATCCCCGGCCGGCCCGCCTGTTCCACGATCTCGGTGCCCCTGAAGACGGTGGCGTCCTCGCTCCGCCGTACGCGGAAGGGGATCTGCTCCTCGCGCACTTCCCTCGTCGCGGTGATCCGCAGCACCGTGACGGTCTGCCCCTCGCGGGGAAAGCTCTCCGGCGCCACCGAGGTGGTGTCCATCCCGCTCAGGGTGACCCCGGCCTGCTCGACGGCCTCCGCCACGGTCGCCGCGTTCGTCCGGATCGTGCGCGCCCGGCCGTCGGCCATGATCGTCACGGACCGCTCGGTCCGCACGTCGAGCGCGAGCCCCTCCCGTCCGATCCGCTGGGAGCGCGAGGTGGACACATACGCGCCCTCCGCTCGCACCCCGAGCTGTTCGAGCGCTCCGTCCACGGTCCGTGCCGTGGTCCACACCTCACGCCGGTGTCCGTCGAGGGTGAGCCGCAGGGGACGCCCGTACCGGACCGCGATCTCGTCCCCGCTGGCGAGCGGTTCGCCGGGCGCGGGCGCGACCACGTCGTGCGCACCGACGGCGACGCCCTCCTCGGCGAGCAGTTCACTCACGTCGTCCGCGAAGGTGTGCAGGGTGCGCGGCTTGCCGTCCACGCTCAGCTCGATCGCCTTGTCCTTGGCGACGAAGGCCGTGGTGCCGCCCGCGAGGAACGCGACGACCAGCGCCTGCGGAAGCAGCCGGCGCATCGCGCTGTCCGGCCGCTCGGTGTACCGCGCCCGACGCCGGCGGGCCGCCCGCCGCCCCTGTGTCTGCTGCGGAAGCACCGGCTCCGGGGCCTCGTACGCGGGCCTGTACGTGTCCTCGTACGCCAGCGTCCGCGCCGCCTCCGGCGCCCCGTACACGCCGTACGCGAGGGTCTCCACGGTGTGCGGATCGGCGGGGGGCGCGTCGAAACCGCCGTACGGCAGGGGTTCGTACGGCTCGTACGCCTGATACGTCTCGTACTGCGAGTTGCTCACGCCGACACGCTCCAGGGGCCGAGGGGTCCAGAGGGGTCCGGATCGGGCCCACAGAACCTAGCGGAGCCACCGTCACTCTCCAAAGCGACTCGGCTACCCGGAGTTACGTTCGAGGGGGTCAGTACCCGAAGGCGCGTGCGGTGTTGGCGGCGAGTGCCGTGGCCAGCGCGTCCTCGTCGATGCCGCGCACGGCGGCCATGGCACGCACCGTGACCGGAATGAGATAGGGGACGTTGGGCCGTCCGCGGTACGGCGCCGGCGTCAGAAAGGGCGCGTCCGTCTCCACCAGCAACAGCTCCAGCGGGGCCACGGCCACCGCGTCCCGCAGATTCTGGGCGTTCTTGAAGGTGACGTTGCCGGCGAAGGACATGAAGTATCCGGCGGCGGCGCAGATCCGCGCCATCTCGGCGTCACCGGAGTAGCAGTGGAAGACGGTGCGCTCGGGGGCGCCCTCCTCCTTCAGCACGCGCAGGACGTCCGCGTGGGCGTCCCGGTCGTGGATGACGAGCGCCTTGCCGTGCCGCTTGGCCATCTCGATGTGGGCGCGGAAGGACGCCTCCTGCGCCTCCTTGCCCTCGGGCCCGGTGCGGAAGTGATCGAGGCCGGTCTCGCCGACGCCCTTGACCTGCGGGAGCCCGGCCAGGCGGTCGATCTCGGCGAGCGCCTCGTCGAGCGCCGCCGTGCCCCCCGCCTTGCGCGCCCCCTGCCGGGACCAGCCGTCGGGGTCGCCGTGGACGATCCGGGGCGCCTCGTTGGGGTGCAGGGCGACGGTGGCGTGGACGGCGTCGTACCGGTCCGCCGTCTCGGCCGCCCAGCGGGAGCCCCGTACGTCGCAGCCCACCTGGACGACCGTGGTCACCCCGACCGACGCGGCTTTGGCGAGCCCCTCCTCCACGGTCCCGTCCTGCATGTCCAGGTGGGTGTGGGAGTCGGCGACCGGGACCCGCAGGGGCGCCGGGAGCGGCGGGGCCGCGTTCTTCTCGCGGGGGCTGTTCGAAGGCATGCCCCGATCCTACGAAAGGGGCATGCCCACCCGGATGCCGGAGCGGTCAGCCCGCCTTGCGCTGGAAGACGTGCAGCAGGTCGGCCAGGTGCCAGTGGTGCTCCTGGGCGGACGCCTCGCCCCCGCCCGCCGGCGCCTGCACGGGCCCGGCGGCGGGCGCGGGCTGCCCGCGGTGCGCCGCGTCACGGGCGGAGGCGACCCGGCCGGGCCGCATGATCCGTACGACGTGGTGGTCGCAGTTCTCGCACGAGGGCCTGGAGAGCGGCGAGGGCACGACCCGTCCGTCGACCCAGTACTGCACGAACTCGCGACCGTCGCCGTCGACGTGGTGCTCTATCTCGTACGACTGCTCCCACCCGTGCCCGCAGCGCATGCAGGCGAAGGAGTAGGACTCGTTGACGACTGCCGTCGCACCGGGGTGCCCTGCGATCTCGCTCATTCCAGCTCCTGTGTGTCCGCTGGTTCGAAGGACGGGTACGTCCCTCACCCCAGTGGACGCCTCCCGGGGCACGAAGGCGACAGCCCTGCCGACTGTTGGAGCCGATTTGGGCGTTGCTTGCCAAACCGCCCCGCCAGGGGGCCCGGAGCTTTGCATTCCGAGACACCGCTTTGCGAGCACATGGGGCGCACGCTCAGAAGTCATGCGCCCTGCTCAGAGGGGGTGTGACCCACCTCATGCGGCGGGTCAGGGAGTGGCGTTCTTCGCCGCGACGACCGCGTCGAAAACGACCCTCTTGGGGACCTGGGCCTCGACGGCCACCGCGGCGATGGCCTCCTTGCGCCGCTCCCCCGCCTCCTCGCGCACCCGCACCCTGCGCACCAGTTCCACGTCGTCGATCTCCCCGGCCCCCTTCTCGGGCGCCCCCTCGACGACGACGGTGATCTCCCCGCGGACCCCGTCCGCGGCCCACTCGGCGAGCGCGCCCAGCGCCCCCCGCTTGACCTCCTCGTACGTCTTCGTCAGCTCCCGGCACACCGCCGCCCGCCGCTCCGCCCCGAACACCTCGGCCATGGCCGCCAGGGTGTCGTCGAGCCGGTGCGGAGCCTCGAAGTACACCAGGGTGCGCCGCTCGTCGGCGACCTCCCGCAGCCGCGACAGCCGCTCCCCGCCCTTGCGCGGCAGGAACCCCTCGAAGCAGAACCGGTCCACGGGCAGCCCGGACAGCGCGAGCGCGGTGAGCACCGCGGACGGTCCCGGTACGGCGGTGACCCGGATGTCCTTCTCCACGGCCGCGGCCACCAGCCGGTACCCGGGGTCGGACACCGAGGGCATCCCGGCGTCGGTGACGAGCAGCACGCGCGCACCGCCGAGGAGTTCCTCGACGAGTTCGGGCGTACGGGCGGCCTCGTTGCCCTCGAAGTAGGACACGATCCGCCCCTTGGGCGTCACGCCGAGCCCCTGGGTCAGCCGCCGCAGCCGCCGGGTGTCCTCGGCCGCGACCACGTCGGCCCCGGCCAGTTCCTCCGCGAGCCGGGGAGGAGCGTCCGCGATGTCGCCGATGGGGGTGCCCGCCAAGACAAGGGTTCCAGTCACGTCCCCATCCTCCCAGGGACGCCCCGAAGGGGACGCATCCGCCCATGCACGGGACTCACACAGCGCCGTTCCTTACGATGGCGCGGTGACCAGTACCGCGTCCTCCACGGACACCCGGCAGGACCAGGCCCCCCAGGACCGGCGGCCGTCATGGCAGCAGAGGCTGCGCCGTTTCGGCTACACGGCCGAGACGGGCAGCGATGTGCGTGAGCGCCTGGTGCCGCCCTTCGTCGCGCCGAGCCCGCGGATGTGGCAGGTCCTGGGCGTGCCCGGGGCGCTCGCCGAGCGGGTCACGCGCTGGTCGGGCTGGCTGGGTCCGCTGCTGGTGACGCTGGTGGCGGGGCTGATGCGGTTCTGGAACCTGGGCAGCCCGAAGAAGGTGATATTCGACGAGACGTACTACGCCAAGGACGCGTGGGCGCTCGTCCACCGCGGCTTCGAGCTCAGCTGGGGCAAGAACGTCGACAGCCAGATCCTGTCCTCGAACGGGCACGTCGCGCTGCCGACCGACGCCGCCTATGTCGTGCATCCGCCGGTCGGCAAGTACGTCATCGGACTCGGCGAGCTGATGTTCGGGTTCGACCCGTTCGGCTGGCGGTTCATGACGGCGCTGCTGGGGACGCTGTCGGTGCTGATCGTGTGCCGGGTGGGCCGCCGCCTCTTCCGCTCCACGTTCCTGGGCTGCCTGGCGGGCGCGCTGATGACCGTGGACGGCCTGGCCTTCGTGATGGCGCGGACCGCGCTGCTCGACGGTGTGCTGATGTTCTTCGTGCTCGCCGCGTTCGCCTGCCTGGTCATCGACCGCGACCGGGCACGGGAGAAACTCGCGGCCGCGCTGCCGGTCGACTCCTACGGCCTCGTGCGCCCCGACGCGCACATCGCGGACACCCTGCGCCTGGGGTGGCGCCCCTACCGCTGGCTGGCGGGCCTGCTCCTCGGTCTGGCCATCGGCACCAAATGGAACGGCGTGTTCTTCCTCATCGCCTTCGGCATCATGACGGTCCTGTGGGACGTCGGCTCCCGCAAGGTCGCGGGCGCCCGTGAGCCTTATGTGGCGGTCCTCAAGTACGACCTCGGCATCGCGTTCCTGGCCATGGTGCCGGTCGCGGTCGTCACCTACATCACCTCGTGGATCGGCTGGATCCTCTCCCCCGCCGACGGCACCGGCGGCTACTACCGCAACTGGGCCGCGAACGACGGCAAGGGCGGCAGCTGGACCTTCCTGCCCGACTGGTGGCGCAGCCTGGTCCACTACGAGCACGAGGTCTACAACTTCAACGTCCACCTGTCCTCGCCGCACACGTACATGTCCAACCCGTGGAGCTGGATCGTCGACGGCCGCCCGGTCTCGTACTTCTACGAGTCCCCCGCGCCCGGCACCGACGGCTGCCCGGTGAACGCGGGCGAGAAGTGCGCGCGTGAGGTCCTCGCGATCGGCACACCGCTGCTGTGGTGGGCCGCCTGCTTCGCGGTCCTGTACGTCCTGTGGCGCTGGTTCTTCCGCCGCGACTGGCGGGCCGGCGCCATCGCCTGCGGGATCGCGGCCGGGTACCTCCCCTGGTTCAACTACCAGGAACGCACGATCTTCTTCTTCTACACGATCGTCTTCCTGCCGTTCCTCTGCCTGGCCGTGGCCATGCTCGTCGGCGCCCTCCTCGGCCCGCCACGCGCCACCGAGACCCGCCGGGTGGCAGGCGCCACGGCGGCCGGAGTCCTGGTCCTGCTGATCACCTGGAACTTCATCTACTTCTGGCCCCTGTACACCGGCACGAGCATTCCGATCGACGACTGGCGGTCGCGGATGTGGCTGGATACCTGGGTATAGCGGGCTGATATTCACGTATGTGATTGAGCACTTGCTCCGGCGAATCAGGAAACTCTTACCCCGCGTGTCACACCTCCCGCTTAGAGTTCCCACAACAACGGGGAAATCGGGGAGGGGGCCACACCATGGCCAAGGGGGTGAAGGTCGCTGTCGTCAGCACGGTGTTCGCCGTGATGGTCGGCGGGGCCGGGTACGGGGCGTACAACTTCGTGTCGGCGTTGAGCGACGACGGGAGCGGCGGGGTCGGGGAGACCAAGCGGAGCGGGCCCCCCACCGCCGACGAGGTCAAGGAGACCTCCAAGGACTTCTTCGCCGCCTGGGAGAAGGGTGACGCGGCGAGCGCGGCCGCGCTGACGAACAACGGCACGGCGGCCGAGGTACTGCTGACGGCCTACGGGGCGGACGCGCACATCGGCCGGGTGCACATCACGCCCGGCACGGCGACCGGCGCGACCGTGCCGTACAGCGTGAAGGCGACGGTGTCGTACGACGGCAAGTCGAAGCCGCTGGCGTACACGAGCAAGCTGACCGTCGTGCGCGGGGTGACCACCGGCAAGGCGCTCGTCGACTGGCAGCCCGCCCTGGTGTACCCGAAGCTCCAGCGGGACGACCGGCTCGTCACCGGCAAGTCCGCGAACCCGTCCATCGAGGCGGTGGCCCGGGACGGCAAGGTGCTGACCAAGGAGAAGTACCCCTCGCTCGGCCCGGTCCTGGACGCCCTGCGCGAGAGGTACGGCAGCGAGGCCGGCGGCACCCCCGGCATCGAGCTGGTCATCAAGCACCCGGACCAGAGCCCCGACACCTCGCTGCTGACCCTCGCCGAGGGCAGGGCGGGGAAGTTGCAGACCACCATCAGCGCGAGCGCGCAGGCGGCCGCCGAGAAGGCGGTGAAGCTGTACGGCCAGTCGTCGGTCGTCGCCGTCAAGCCCAGCACCGGCGAGGTGCTGGCCGTGGCCAACAACCGTACGGACGGCTTCAACGCGGCCTTCGAGGGCACCAAGGCCCCCGGCTCCACCATGAAGATCATCACCGCCGCGATGCTCATCGACAACGGCGTGACCTCGATGAACGGCCCGGCGCCCTGTCCGCCGGACGCCGTGTGGCAGGGGCAGACCTTCAAGAACCTCACCGGCATGCAGCCCAACGAGAGCGCCTCGCTGGCCAACAGCTTCATGCGGTCCTGCAACACCGCCTTCATCAAGCTGATCGACGAGAAGCCGCTGACCGACGAGTCGCTGACGCTGGAGGCCCAGAACCGGTTCGGGATCGGCGAGGACTGGAAGACCGGCATCGTCTCCTTCGACGGGAAGGTGCCCGCGGTCAGCGGTCCGGACCGCGCGGCGAACGCGATAGGCCAGGGCCAGGTCCAGATGAACCCGCTGAACATGGCCTCGGTGACGGCCACCGCGATCACCGGCGCCTTCCGCCAGCCCTACCTGGTCTCGCCGAAGCTCGACAGCCGCGAACTGGCCACCGCCAAGGGGCTGCCGTACAACACCGCCTCCCAGCTGAAGCAGATGATGCGGCTCACCGCGACCCAGGGCACGGCGGCCAGGGCGATGGCGGGGCTCGGCGGGGACATCGGCGCGAAGACCGGTTCCGCGGAGGTCGACGGACAGCAGGTGTCCAACAGCTGGTTCACCGGCTTCCGCAACGACATGGCCGCGGCGGCCATGACGGAGGAGGGCGGCCACGGCGGCGACGCGGCCGGCCCGATTGTCGCAGCTGTGCTACGAGCCGCCGGCTGACGTCACCCGCGCAGGACAGGGACTCTAGGCTGTGGCAGTCGTTGAGGTGCATGAGGGCAACGGGGACCCTGAGAAGCGCGGAGGAAGCGTAAGTCGTGGGTAACAGAAGGCGCGTCGCCGAGCGACGGAAGACCAGGCCCGCCGTGGTCGGCGGGCTGATCGCCGTGGTCGTCGCCGGCGCCGGCCTCGGCGGCTACGCGCTGTACGGCGCCGGGGCCGCGGCCGACGACCGGACGCAGAACACGTCCGTGTCCGCCGCGGACCACAAGCCGAAGGTCAAGACCGGCCCGCTGTCGGCGACCGAGGTCACCACCACCGCAACCACCTTCCTCACCTCCTGGCAGCAGGGCAGGGTGAGCGCGGCGGCCGCCGCGACGAGCGACACCAAGGCCGCCACCGCCCTGCTCACCGGCTACGCCAAGGACGCCCACATCACCGGTGTCACCCTCACCCCGGGCACCCGCGCCGGCGACAAGGTGCCCTTCTCCGTCAAGGCGACGGTGACGTACAAGGGCACCAGCAAGCCGCTGACGTACGACAGTGCACTGACCGTCGTCCGCGACACCGCCACCGGGAAGCCGCGGGTCGGCTGGACCGCCTCGGTCGTGCACCCCGACCTGAAGGACGGGGACACCCTGGTCACCGGGGAGTCCGGGACCCCGCCGATCAAGGCGGTCGACCGGGACGGCGGCGAGATCACCGAGGCGAAGTACCCGTCCCTCGGCACGGTCCTGGACGGCCTGCGCGAGAAGTACGGCAAGAAGGCCGGCGGCAAGGCCGGCATCGAGCTGCGGGTGGTCCGCGGGAAGGACTCCAAGTCCTCCGACAAGACGCTGGTGGAGCTCAGCAAGGGCACCCCGGGCACCGTGAAGACCACCCTGAACCCGACGCTCCAGGCGGCGGCCGAGGCGCAGGTCGCCAAGCAGGCGCGGTCCTCCGTCGTGGTCCTGCGCCCCTCGACCGGCGAGATCCTCGCGGTGGCGAACGCGAGCCACGGCTTCGACACCGCCCTCCAGGGCTCCCTCGCCCCGGGTTCCACGATGAAGGTCATCACCTCCTCGCTGCTGATCGAGAAGGACCTCGCCTCGCCGGACAAGGCGCACCCGTGCCCGAAGTACTTCACGTACGGCGGCTGGAAGTTCCAGAACGACGACAAGTTCGAGATCAAGGGCGGCACCTTCAAGGCGAGCTTCGCCCGCTCCTGCAACACCGCCTTCATCAGCCAGGCGGGCAAGCTGGACAACGACAGCCTGACCAAGCAGGCCCAACAGGTCTTCGGCCTGTCGATGAACAACTGGGCGATCGGCGTCCCGTCCTTCGACGGCTCGGTGCCGGTGCAGAGCGCGGCCCAGAAGGCGGCCTCGCTCATCGGCCAGGGCGGGGTGCGGATGAACCCGCTGAACATGGCGTCGGTCTCCGCCACCGTGGAGTCGGGCACCTTCAAGCAGCCCTACCTGGTCTCCCCCTCGGTCGACGGCCGCACGCTGGCCACCGCCTCGCGCACGATGTCGGCGGGCACGCTCTCGCAGCTGCGTGAGCTGATGGCGTACACGGCGGGCTACGGCACGGCGGCCGAGGCGATGTCCGGGGTGTACGGCAACGTCGGCGCGAAGACCGGCTCCGCGGAGGTCGACGGCCAGAAGAAGCCGAACGGCTGGTTCACCGCGTACCGGGGCGACCTCGCGGCGGCGGGCGTGGTCCAGGCGGGCGGCCACGGCGGCGACACGGCGGGCCCGATCGTGGCGACCCTGCTGAAGATGGGCGGCTGAGCCCGCACGGCTAACCCCGTACGGGTGCCGTGGCCGTGTACGTCCGTCGCAGGAACCTGAGCAGGGCCTTCTGCTCGAACTGCACCACCGACACGCCCTGCGGCGAGTGGAACTCCACCACGGCCTGCACCCGTCCGCACGGCCACACCCGCACCTCGCCGGTGCCGACCGGAGCCCTGAGTCCCTGCTCCAGCAGGGCTCGCGAGAAGGTCCACTCGTGGGTGCCCGGCAGACCGATCCGTACCGAGCGCGGGTCGGTCTCCGGGTCGTAGCGCAGGACCACCGGGACTGCCTCGTCCTCGGCGATGTCCGCGTCCGAAACGATGTGGGCTCGCGCGTACTGTTCGACTACGGACATCGTGACGGCCCTCTCACGCTGCGTGACCTGTGCGGAAGCTGTGCGTCCACCCCCCTCCCAGAGTCGCACATTTCCCGTGTTCCGCCCCCTGGGCCGAAAGCCCGTGAGTTGCTGTTCGCGACAAGGCCCTCTTGCAAAGAGTTCGCAACAAGCCACTATCATCGAACGGTGCATGTGCCTGACGGATTCATAGACGCCCCCATCTCGGCAGCGACCGGAGTCGTCGCCGCGGCCGCCGTCGCGGTGAGCCTGCGCGGCGCCCGCCGTGAACTGGACGAACGCACCGCGCCCCTGGCCGGCCTCGTCGCGGCGTTCATCTTCGCCGTGCAGATGCTGAACTTCCCGGTCGCCGCGGGGACCAGCGGACACCTCCTCGGCGGAGCCCTCGCCGCGATCCTCGTGGGCCCCTACACCGGGGTCCTCTGCGTCTCGGTCGTCCTGCTCATGCAGGGCATCCTCTTCGCGGACGGCGGCCTGACCGCGCTCGGCGTGAACATCACCGACATGGCCGTCGTCACCACGGTCGTGGCGTACGCCGTCTTCCGCGGGCTGGTGAAGGTGCTCCCGCGCCGGCGCGGTTCGATCACCGCGGCCTCCTTCGTGGCCGCCGTGCTCTCGGTGCCCGCCGCCGCCGTCGCCTTCACCCTGATCTACGCCGTCGGCGGCACCACCGACGTCTCCATCGGCAAGGTCGCCACCGCGATGATCGGCGTCCACGTCCTGATCGGCATCGGCGAGGCGGCCATCACCGCGCTGACCGTCGGTGCCGTCGTCGCCGTACGCCCCGACCTGGTGTACGGCGCCCGCGGCCTCCAGCAGAAGCTGAAGCTGCGGGTCGACGGTGAGCTGGTCGACGTACCGGACACCGCGCCTGTCGCCGCCGCCCGTTCGCACCGCAAGGTGTGGATCACCGGTCTGGTCACCTCCCTGGTGCTCGCCGGGTTCGTCAGCTTCTACGCCTCCGCCAGCCCCGACGGCCTGGAGAAGGTCGCCGCCGACAAGGGCATCGACGCGAAGACCGAGAAGCACGCCACCTCGGACTCCCCGCTCGCCGACTACGGCGTGAAGGACGTCGAGGATGCCCGCCTGTCCGGGGGGCTGGCGGGCGTGATCGGCGTCGGTGTGACCGTCGTCGCGGGCAGCACGGTGTTCTGGGCGGTCCGCAGGCGCCGTACGGCCGACACCAGCCCCGTCGGGACGGGCGTCTGACGTGGGCGCCGGACACGCGCACCGGCTCTACCGGCACGGACACTCGCCGGTGCACGCCCTGCCGCCGCACACGAAACTCGCGGCGGCCTTCGGCTTCGTGGTGGTCGTCGTCTCGACCCCGCGCGAGGCGATGTGGGCGTTCGGCCTGTACGCCGTCCTCCTGGGCGTCGTCGCGTACGCCGCGCGCGTGCCGGCCGGCTTCCTGCTGAAGCGGCTGCTGATCGAGGTGCCGTTCGTGGCGTTCGCGGTGCTGATGCCGTTCGTCGCGGAGGGCGAGCGGGTCGAGGTGCTCGGGGTCTCCCTGAGCGTGAGCGGCCTGTGGGGCGCCTGGAACGTGCTCGCCAAGGGCACGCTGGGGGTCGCCGCGTCGGTGCTGCTGGCGTCCACCACCGAACTGCGCTCGGTGCTGCTCGGACTGCAACGGCTCAGGCTCCCGCCACTGCTGGTCCAGATCGCCTCCTTCATGATCCGCTACGGCGATGTCATCACCGACGAGATGCGGCGGATGCGGATCGCCCGGGAGTCGCGGGGGTTCGAAGCGAGCGGCGTCAAGCACTGGGGTGTCCTCGCGAAGTCGGCGGGCGCGCTGTTCATCCGCTCCTACGAGCGCGGCGAGCGCGTGCACCTGGCCATGGTCAGCCGGGGGTACGCCGGTTCGATGCCGGTCATCGACGAGGTGACCGCGTCCCGGGCGCAGTGGTCGTACGCCCTCGCGCTCCCCGTCGCCGCCCTTGTCGTCTGCGTGGTGGGATGGGCCCTGTGAGCGACCTTGTGAGCACCGCGTCCCTGGAGGTCTCCGGCCTCGCCTTCGCCTACCCCGACGGGCATCAGGCCCTGTTCGGCGTGGACTTCTCGATCGCGCGCGGCGAGCGGGTCGCGCTGCTCGGCCCGAACGGCGCCGGCAAGACGACCCTCGTGCTGCACCTCAACGGCATCCTGAGCGGCGGGCTGGGCACGGTGAAGGTCGCCGGGCTGCCCGTGGGCAAGAAGCACATGGCCGAGATCCGGCGCCGGGTCGGGATCGTCTTCCAGGACCCCGACGACCAGCTCTTCATGCCGACCGTGCGCGAGGACGTGGCGTTCGGACCGGCGGCGGCCGGGCTCAGGGGGCCCGAGCTGGAGGAGCGCGTGGACCGGGCGCTGACCCAAGTCGGCATGGCGGAGTTCAAGGACCGGCCCCCGCACCACCTCTCCTTCGGCCAGCGGCGCCGGGTGGCGGTGGCCACCGTGCTGGCGATGGAGCCGGAGATCCTCGTCCTGGACGAGCCCTCCTCCAACCTCGACCCGGCCTCCCGCCGCGAACTGGCCGACATCCTGCGCTCGCTGGACGTGACGGTCCTGATGGTCACGCACGACCTGCCGTACGCGCTGGAGCTGTGCCCGCGCTCGCTGATCCTGAGCGAGGGCACGATCGCCGCGGACGGGAGGACCGCCGAACTCCTCGCCGACGACGAGCTGATGCGGGCCCACCGGCTGGAGTTGCCCTTCGGATTCGATCCGCGGTCCGTGACAATGGGCGCGTGACGAACCAAGAGGACACCGGATCGCTGCTGCTGGACGACCAGTTGTGCTTCGCGCTGTACGCCGCCCAGCGCGCGGTGACCGCCGCGTACCGGCCGCTCCTCGACGAGCTCGGGCTCACCTATCCGCAGTACCTCGTGCTGCTGGTGCTGTGGGAGCGCGGTCAGACGACCGTGAAGGAGCTGGCAGCCGCCCTGCGCCTCGACTACGGCACGGTCTCGCCGTTGCTCAAGCGGCTGGAGAGCGCGGGGTTCGTACGCCGGGAGCGCGCGGCGAGCGACGAGCGCTCGGTGCTGGTGGCGTGCACGGGGCGCGCGGAGGAACTCAGGGAACGCGCGGCAGCCGTCCCCGGCGCCCTCCTCTCCGCGACCGGGCTCGACACCACGGAGGCCGCGAGACTGCGCGAGAACCTGTGGGGGCTCGCGGAAAAGGCGCACGAGGCTTCCGAGCGCCCCCGCTGACCACCTGTTACCCGAGGTTGCCACCCCCTGGTGGCCCGGCCCCGACCTACCGGCCGGTACCTTGTGCACGATGTATTTGCGCGCACCTCTCCGGGGGGAGACCAGCCATGCTTGAGGAAACCGCCGTCGACACCCGGCCGACGAAGATCATGTACGTCGCCGAGGCCACCGCCCACGGCGGCCGGGACGGCTTCGTCACCAGCCAGGACGGCCAGATCGAGCTGAAGGTCGCGATGCCGCCGGCGCTCGGCGGGGACGGCAACGGCACCAACCCGGAGCAGCTGTTCGCCGCCGGCTACAGCGCCTGCTTCCACAACGCGCTGATCCTCGTCGGCAACCGCGAGGGCTACGACCTGACCGGTTCCACGGTCGCCGCGAAGGTGGGCATCGGCCCCAACAAGCACCGCGGCTACGGCCTCGCGGTCGCCCTGAGCGTCTCCCTCCCCATCCTCGACGCGGGCCTCGCGGCGAAGCTGGTGGACGCGGCTCATGAGGTCTGCCCGTACTCGAACGCGACCCGCGGGAACATCGACGTGACGATTCTGCTTGGCTGAGACAGGCACCGGGCGGCAGCAGGAGGAGTACGGGCGTGGACGTGAACGGCGCGGTCGCCGAGGGCTTCGAGCCGGTCAGGGACGTGTTCGCGCGGAACTTCGAGGCGCTCGGGGACCGGGGCGCGGCGGTCGCCGTGTACCGGGACGGGCGCAAGGTGGTCGACCTGTGGGCCGGTACCAGGGACATCGACGGCACCGAGCCCTGGGAGCGCGGCACCGCGCAGGTCGTGCGCTCGGCGACCAAGGGCGTCGCCGCCGCCGTACCCCTGCTGCTGCACCAGCGCGGGGCGCTGGACCTGGACGCGCCGGTGGCGGAGTACTGGCCCGAGTTCAAGGCGCGCGGCAAGGAGCGGGTGCTGGTCCGGCACGTGCTGAACCACCGGGCGGGCCTGCCGGTGATCGACCGGCCGCTCACCCCCGAGCAGGCCCTGGACCCGCTGAAGGGCCCCGAGGCCGTCGCCGCGCAGGCACCTGTCTGGGAGCCCGGCACGGACCACGGGTACCACGCGCTGACGTACGGCTGGATCCTGGACGAGCTGGTGCGCCGGGTGACCGGGCGCGGGGCCGGCGAGTGGATCGCGCGGGAGATCGCCGGGCCGCTGGGGGCCGAGTTCTGGCTCGGGCTGCCGCAGGAGGAGGAAGCCGCCGGACGGACGGGACGGGTCGGACGGGTCGAGGGCCCCGAGCCCACCGGCGCCCTGCGCGCCCGCCCCAAGCGGTCCGTCACCGAGGCCTACGAGGACCCCGGCTCCCTCACCCGCCGCGCCTTCGCCGCGATCACCCCCTTCCCCGACCAGAACGCACCGGAGTACCGGGCGAGCGCCCTGCCCGCCACCAACGGCATCGCGACGGCGGACGGGCTGGCGAGGATCTACGCGGCGC
The DNA here is from genome assembly GCF_043199815.1 of Streptomyces sp. NPDC048523. Taxonomy (NCBI): domain Bacteria; kingdom Bacillati; phylum Actinomycetota; class Actinomycetes; order Kitasatosporales; family Streptomycetaceae; genus Streptomyces; species Streptomyces sp. NPDC048523. The sequence continues at coordinate 183,984 of NZ_JBICWQ010000006.1, forward strand.
TGGTCGGCGAGATCGACGGGGTACGGCTCTTCGCCCCGGCCACGGTCGAACTCGCCCGCACCGAGGAGTCGGCGGGCCCGGACCGCGTGCTGGTCGTGAACACCCGGTTCGGCCTGGGCTACATGCTGCACGGCAGCGCCTCGCCGTTCCTCGGTGCGGGCTCCTTCGGACACCCCGGGCGTGGTGGCTCCCTCGGCTTCGCCGACCCGGAGACGGGCATCGCCTTCGGCTATGTCACCAACGGCTTCCGCAAGACGGTCACGGCGGACCCCCGGGCGCAGGCGCTGGTCAGGGCGGTGCGGGCGGCCCTGTGACGGCTACACGTTGATCGTGTGCGACGTCCGCCCGGACGCCTCGTCGATCTCGTCGTGCGCCTTGGTCAGCAACTGCATCGCGAGTTCGTTCAGCGCCCGCGCCCCCGCGACCTCCTCACCGACCCGCGGCTGATTCGAGTCGCTGCGATGGCGGCTGGCGTGTCCGCGTGCCCTTACCTCGCTCCCGTCGGGCAGGCGCACCAGCGCGACCGCCTCCGTGTGCCGTTCGTCCTCCCGGAACTCCAGCTCGACGTGCCATCCCACAGTGGTGTGCGTCATGTCGGTCACCTCCGGAAACCTCTGCTTCCAGAGTGCTCCTCCGGCGGCCACCGCACACGTGGCCGCCGGAGACGCCGTCAGCCGTCAGCCGTCAGCCGTCAGCCGTCGGACTCCGCCGACGGGAGGTAGGCGCCGGGCACGTCGTTCGGTGCGTAGACCAACTTGTCGCCGGGGTACGGCTTGGTCCAGGCGTGCGTCTGGTACCAGGTGTAACGGTTCATCTGCTCGGCGTTCGCGTAGTCCGGCACGGCGTGCGCGCCGCTCAGGCGCTGGTGCGAGGCCCAGGTCTTCCACTGCGCGGCGAGTACCTGCTTGGCCTGCGGCACCGCGGCAGAGGTCGGCGCGGGTGCCGCGGCGGCGTCCTGGGCGGCCGGGGTGTCCGCGCCGCAGGAGGGCGTGGGGCTCACGCCGAGGGTGAGGGAGGTGCGGTTGGGGACCGCGGTGAACGGGGTGGTGTCCGGCTTGCCCGTGAAGGCCCCGTACATCGGCGTGGCCGCGCTGTCCTTCTGGTTCATCGGGTGGATCCCGAGGATCTGCTCGACGGTGCGGATCATGGTGATCTGCGTGTAGTAGCGGCTGTCGACGGTGCCGTGCTGGGCGTAGGGGCTGATGACCTGGACCGGGGCGCGGTGGCCGTCGACGTGGTCGAGACCGTTCTGGGAGTCGTCCTCGACGACGAAGATCGCCGAGTCCTTCCAGTACCTGCTGTGGGAGATCTCGTCGACCATGCGGCCAACGGCGAGGTCGTTGTCGGCGACCTCGGCGGACGCGTTGGCCGGGCCGCCGGTGTGGTCGTTGGAGAACCAGAACATGTTCAGGTTCGCCGGGCCGTTCTTCTCGAAGTCCTGCTGCCAGATCTGTTCCTTGTAGACGTCCGGGACGTCGAGGTCGAACATCGGGAAGCCCTGCACGGTCACGTCGTTGAGGGAGGGAATCGCCGAGCCGGTCTGGATGGGGTACTGGGTCTGCGCCCCGGTCGCGGCCATGGTCTTGCTGTCGCAGTACAGGTTCTGCCAGGTGGCGCCGGCCGGCTTGGACTCGGTCGACTGGAACTCGCCGAAGTCCTTGACCGACTTGCCGGCCGCCTGCGCGCCGGTCCAGATGAATCCGGACTTCTGGTGGCCGAGCACGTCGTTCTCGGTGTCGTAACTGCGCGTGTACTCACCGGCGGAGGACTCGGTGTACTCCGGGTTGTCCGACTGCATCAGCCAGTTGTGGCCCTCGGCGGAGTTGGTGCCGATGTCGTAGAAGTTGTCGTAGAGGCCGAACTGCTGGGCCAGGGCGTGCTGGTTGGGCGTGACGTTCGCGCCGAAGGTGGTGAGCGCCGGGTCGCCGTCGCCCTGCGGGAGGTCGCCGTAGACCTGGTCGTAGGTGCGGTTCTCCTTGACGAGCAGGAAGACGTGCTTGATCGTCGAGGGGTCGCCGAGGCGGGCCGGGACCGGGACCGGCTTGGCGTGGCCGGCGCCCTTGGCCGTGGTGACCGAGCCGGGCGTCCAGCCGTTCTGCTGGAACACCTTGGCCGTCCGGGACCTGATCACGAGGTCGCTCGGCAGCGTGAACTCGGTGAGGCTCGACGTGGTGTCGTGGGTGCCGTGTCCGGAGGCGGCCGTGGGGCGGCGGGCGTCGATGCCGCGGGTGTTGGAGACGACGACCTTCTTGCCGACCGTGGTGACCTCGGCGGGGAAGTAGTCGGTGGGGAGCAGGCCGACGTAACTCGCCGGTTCCTTCGGGGACCTGTACCGGTAGACGGCGACCGCGTTCGCGCGGCCCAGCGTCACCAGCAGGTGGCCGTCGTCGGTGAGGGTGACCGCGTCGGGCTCGTAGCCGACCTTCGCCTCGGGCCACGGCTGGGTGGCGATGGTCTGGACGACCTTGTCCTTGCGGGTGTCGATGACCGACACATTGTTGTCGGCGGTGTTGGTGACGAACACCGTGCCGTTCTTCGCGTACACGGCGGTCGGGTGCAGACCCACGTCGATGGTCCGGACGGGCTTGTCCGCACGGATGTCGATGACGCTGACCGTGCCGGTGGTCGCGGCGCCGGTGGCGGGGTCGGCGGGCACCTGGGTGCCGTAGGAGTTCATCGTCGTCTCGCCGGGCCTGGCCGGACGCCCGCCCTCGTTGCTGACGTACAACTTGCCGCCGACCAGCGCGATGCCGCGTGGGGCGTTGCCGACGGCCCAGCTCTGCTGGATGGTCCCGGTGACGGCGTCGAGGGCGACGACCCGGTTCTGGCCGTTGACCGCGGAGTACACGGTGGACCCGTCCGCCGAGAACACCGCGGCGCCCACGAGCGCCTGCTGGCTGCCGACGGCCGGGATGGGGACGGCCGTCGGGGCGGAGAGGGTGCCGTCCGCGTTCACGGTGAACTTCGTGTAGCCGTTCGCCTGGCCCAGCCACAGCTGCTTGCCGTCGGGCGAGTAGACGGGTCCCTCCTGGCCGACCGCGGTGCTGGTGATGCGCAGGTCGTCCGCCGCGTTGGCGCCGATCTTCTGCTTCACCTGACCGGCCGCCAGGTCCATGATCACCAGCGAGGCGTCGCCGTCGGTGACCGAGGCCGCGAGGTGGGTGCCGTCCGGGCTGACCGTGGACGACATGATCTTGCCGTCGTTGATGACGGTCCGGCTGCCGTACGGCTTGAGGTACTGGTCGCTGGAGATGACCTCGCCCTTGGCGGTGTCCTGGGCGACCTGCCGGGTGCCGAACTGGTAGGTGGAGGCGACCGCGGTGCCGGTGACGCCGAGGGCGACGGCGATACCGGCCGTCACCAGCGTGGTCCGGCGGCTGAGGCGTCTGGCCCGCGCGCTGCTGCGGCGCTGCCGAGTTACCTGCATGGGACTATCCCTTCGAGGTGGTGTCCAGCAGCTCGACGTTGCCGTCGAACTGCCACAGCGGGTTGGGTGCGTCCCCGGTGGAGGTTCGCACCAGGAAGTAGCCGTTCACTTCCTTCGGTCCGTCGCCGTCGGCGACGAACCGCCCGTCCGATCCGACGTCCAGCTGATAGACAGCCGTCCCCGCCACCGGTACGCCGGGCAGGTGCCAGGTCACGACACACCGCCAGTCATTGCCCGCCCCCCGTTGAGCGGCCTGGCCGTCGCTCTTGGTGCACGCCGCCGAGGCCTTGAGCTCGGCCTCGGTGACGGCGGGGCGGTGGAGTTGTTCGGTCTGCAGGCGGTAGAGGTGGGCGAAGGCCGTGGCGAGGGAGCGCTGGACCTTGGCCTGCGTGATGCCTGTCGAGTCGGTCGCGGTGGCGATCACCGCGACGGTGAGAGCGGTCAGCGCGGCCAGGGGCAGCACGCCCACGGTGAACGCGCGGCGCCCGCCACCGTCGCAGGCGAGGTTGGTGAAGTCCCGCCGCAGGAACAGCAGATGGGCCAGTACGGTCGCGAGCACAGCCCACGCCAGGCTGACGGCGACGCCGATCAGGAGCGGGGCGAGCTGGGCCGGGGCGGTGAACAGGCCGTTCCAGGAGAGGAAGGCGTAACCCGGCAGGGCCAGGCGTACGGCGACGGGCAGCGGCAGCATCTGGGCGACCTGCATGCCGAGCGCGACCAGCGGGGGCAGCAGCAGTCCCATCGGGGACCGTCCGAGGGCGACCGAGCCGAGCAGGCCGATCGCGGCGAGGGCCAGGGTCGGGGCGAGGGCGGCGACCCAGGCGAGCAGGACGCTCCCGGCGGCATCGGAAGGGGTCAGCACGTGGCCGTCGAGGCCGACGAGCGGCTGGTTGCCGACGGACGCGAGCCCGCCCGCGGCGCTGGAGCAGGCCAGGCCGGCCACGAGCAGCAGGATCACGGTGAGACTGGCCAGCACCTTCGCCGCGAAGATCCGCCGCGGCGAGCGGACCGCCACCAGCAGGTGCCGCCAGGTGCCGAGCCGGTCCTCGACGGCGAACACGTCACCGGCGACCACCGAGGTCAGCAGCGGAAGCGCCCAGGTACCCGCGAAACCGAGGATCACCAGCGGTCCGGCCCACCCGGTGGCGTGCATCCAGCGGCCGAAGAGCGTGTCGGAGGGCAGCGTGCTCTGCTCGCTCACCCCGGCGACGAAGAGGCCCGGGGCGATCCAGCAGACGAGGACGAGGAGGCGGATCCGCCACTGCGAGACGAGCTTGACGAGCTCGAAGCGGTAGCTTCGCGGGACCGAGACGGGCCGCACGGGGGTGGGGGACGCGGTGACTGTCGTACTCATCTACTGGTCTCCTGATCATCGGTCAGGGCCAGGAAAGCGGCCTCCAAGGGCGAGACCACGGGCGCGAGTTCGCGCACCGCGACGCCCGCCGTCACGAGCCGCGTCACCAGGTCGTCGAGGGCGGGCACCAGTGCGCGCACGACGAGCACGTCGGCATCCCGCGTCTGCCGTCCGGTGTCGTCGACGATCCGGATGCCGTCCGTGCCCTCGGCCAGCCGCCGGGCGGCCTCCGGGTCGGACGTCCGTACCCGGTAGTCGAGTTCACGGCTCTCGGCGGCCAGTTTGCCGAGCGGGCCCGAGAACACGACCCGCCCGGTGGCGAGGATGGTGACCTCGGAGCACAGTGCCTCCAGGTCGTCCATGCGGTGGCTGGAGAGCACCACACTCGTGCCGTCCGCGGTGAGCCGGTTCAGGACTCCGTGCACATGCCGTTTACCGGCCGGGTCAAGGCCGTTGGACGGCTCGTCGAGCACCAGCAGCCGTGGCCGGGTCAGCAGCGCGGCGGCCAGCCCGAGTCGCTGACGCATGCCGAGGGAGTAACCGCGGGCCTTGTCGTCGGCGACGTCGGTGAGCCCGACCTGGTCGAGCACGTCGTCGATGCCGGCGGTCGGCGCGTCCTGGCCGCGGAGTCCGGCCAGCGCGGCGAGGTTCTGCCGGGCGGTGAGCGAGGGGTAGAGACCGGGCCCGTCCACGAATCCGGCGACCCCGTCGGGAGCGGAGAGGGCCCGCCCGACCGGCACGCCCAGGATCTCCAGTTGCCCGCCGTCGGCGACGGCGAGGCCCAGCAGGAGTCCGAGCAGGGTCGTCTTGCCGGCGCCGTTCGGCCCGACCAGGCCGTGGATCTGACCCCGCGTCACGTCAAGGTCGACGCCGTCGAGCGCCACGACGTCACCGAAGCACTTGGTGATCCCCCGGGCCCGGACTGCGTGGAGTGCGTCCATGAGTCCCTTGCGTCCCTTCTTTCGCGGTCCGCAGGGACCTTAGGGACGACACCAACCCCGGACGCAGACGGTTGACTGAACTCCCAGGGAACGAACCGTCAAGGCATCGGCAAGTAGGCAAACGAAGGGGCGGCGTTGGGCCGGACTTGGGCAGCGCTTGGGAGAAGCCCGTCCGCCGGACGGCTAACCGGCGTGCAGCATCAGCCCGATGCCCGCGACCAGCAGCCCCGCCGCGAGGATCCTCGGCGCCCCGAACCGTTCCTTGAAGAACACGGCTCCGATGGCCGCGCCGACGATGATCGAGGACTCGCGCAGGGCGGCGACGGGGGCGAGTTCGGCCTTGGTCTGGGCCCACAGGACGAGTCCGTACGCGGCGACGGACAGTGCGGCGCCGACGAGTCCGATCCAGGCGAACGGCCTCAGTACGGCCACGGATCGGCCGCGCCACCGCGTGAGGGCGTACACCGGGATCACGACCCCCTGTACCGCCATCAGCCAGGCGATGTACCCGAGGGAGGAGCCGGAGGCGCGCACGCCGAGCCCGTCGACGACGGTGTACGCGGCGATGGTGAGTCCGGTGGCCAACGCGGCGCCGATCGCCGCCCAGTCGGGCCTGCGGCCGCGCAGCCCCCACAGCGCGACGCCGGTGAGTCCCGCGCAGGACAGGGCGATTCCGGCGGCGGCCCACCCGTCCGGCACCTCGTGCGCGAAGAGGGCGGCCAGCACGGTCACGACCAGGGGCGCGGTGCCGCGCGCGATCGGATACGCCTGCCCGAAGTCACCGAGCCGGAAGGACGTCATCAGCAGCGCGTAGTACGCCATGTGGATGCAGGACGAGGCGAGGAGATACGGCCACGCGCCCGCCGCCGGGACCGCCGCGAACGGGATGATCACCAGCCCGATGAGCATCCCCCCGCCCGAGATCAGCGTGAACCCGACCAGCTTGTCGGTGACTTGGTGCGCGATGGCGTTCCAACAGGCGTGCGTGACGGCGGCGAGGAGGACGGCCGCGGTGACGACCGGCGTCACGCGGTGCGCTCTCGGACGTCCACGAGGGTGGCACCGGCGTGGGCGACCAGGTCCTCGGGCGCGATGGGGAACACCGCGTACGGAGTGCCGGCGGCGGCCCAGACGAGGTCATGGTCGAACAGCGAGCGATCGGCCAGCACCCGGGTCTTCGTACGGTGCCCGAAGGGCGGCACGCCCCCGATGGCGTACCCGGTCGTCTCCCGTACGACGTCGGCCTTGGCCCGGGTGACCTTGCCGGCGCCGAGCTCCTCCTGGACCCGCTCGAGGTCGACCCGGGAAGCCCCGTCCATGAGCACCAGCACCGGCACCCCGTCCGCCGCGAAGATCAGCGACTTGCAGATCTCACTCAGCTCGCACCCGATGGCCGCGGCGGCCTCGGCGGCGGTACGGGTGGCGTCCGGGAAGCGGCGGACCTGCGCGATGAGCCCGTCGAGCCCCAACTCGCGCAGGGCCTCGGCGAAACGCGGGTGGGCTGCAGAGTCCGAAGGCGTCATGCCCGGCAGGTTAGCTGCCGGATACAAACGTCACGACTGAATTCACCGTCGCCTTCCGCCTTCGTTCCCCTGCCCGCTTCCCGTCGTGCAGGATGCTTCGATGACCCCACCACCCACCCCGTCTCCCGCCGTTCGCCCCTACCACCCGCGCGACCACAACGCCGTCGAGGACATCTGCGTCCGCACCGCCCACGCCGGCCGGGACAGCCGCCCGCACTACAAGGACCCCGGTGTCTTCCCCGCGGCCTTCGCGGCGCCGTACGTCCGTCTCGAACCGGAGTTGGCCTTCGTGCTGGACGACGGGGCGGGACACGCCGTGGGGTACATCGTCGGAACCGCCGACACGCCCCGGTTCGTCGAGAACTACCGCGCGAAGTGGCTGCCCCTGGTGGCCGGCCGCTATCCGGAGCCCCGCCACGAGCCGCGCACCCCCGACGAGGAGATCGTCGCGCTCCTGCACCGCCCCGAGCGGATGCTCGTGCCCGAAGTCGCCGCCTACCCCGCCCACTTGCACATCGACCTGCTCCCCGAGTGGCAGGGGCGCGGGTACGGGCGCGCGCTCATGGAGAGCTTCCTGCGCGCGCTGCACGAGCGGGGCGTGGCCGCCGTACATCTGTCGATGGTGTCCGCCAACACGCCCGCGCGTGCCTTCTACGACCGTCTCGGCTTCCATGAGATCGCCGTACCGGATCCCGGGCCGGTCACCTATCTCGGCCGGTCCACGACAGAAGAAGGCCGGTGAGGGCATCCCCTCACCGGCCGGCCTCTCTCACGCGGTAGGCGTCAGACGCGTACCAGCTCCCGGTCCTCGTCCGGGTCCGCGTCCTTCTCCACCTGCGTACGCAGGCCCTCGCCCTCGACGTCGACGTTGGGCAGCGCGCGGTCCAGCCACTTCGGCAGCCACCAGGCGCGGTGGCCGAGCAGGGCGAGGACCGCGGGGACGATCGCCATGCGGACCACGAACGCGTCGAAGAGGACGGCGATCGCGAGGCCGAAGCCGATCATCTTGATCATCGACTCGCCGGAGCTGATGAAGCCTCCGAAGACGGCCATCATGATGACCGCGGCGGCGACCACGACCCGGGCGCTGTGCTTGAAGCCGGTGACGATGGCCTGGCTCGGGGACTCGCCGTGGACGTACGCCTCGCGCATGCGGGTCACGAGGAAGACCTCGTAGTCCATCGCGAGGCCGAAGACCACGCCGACCATGAAGATCGGCATCATCGACATGATCGGGCCGGTCTCCTCGACGCCGAGCGCACCGCCGAGCCAGCCCCACTGGAAGACCGCGACCACGGCACCGAGCGCGGCGAGCACCGACAGCAGGAAGCCGAGGGCCGCCTTCAGCGGGACGAGGATCGAGCGGAAGACCACGATCAGGAGGAGGAAGGCCAGGCCCACAACCAGGGCCAGGTACGGGATGAGGGCGTCGCTCAGCTTCTGCGAGAAGTCGATGTTCATCGCCGTCGTGCCGGTGACCAGGACGTCCGCGTCCGCCTTGGACGCGATGTCGTCACGGATGGCGTGCACCAGGTCCTCGGTCCGGGCCGAGGACGGCTTGGAGTCGGGGACGACCGTGATGGTCGCGGTGTCGCCGGCCTTGTTGAAGGTCGCCGGAGTGACCGTGACGACGTCCTGGAGCCCCTTGATCCCGTCGGTCACCGTGGCGGCCGCGGCCTTCGGGTCGTCGCTGTTCTTGGCGTCGACGACGATCATCAGGGGGCCGTTGAAGCCGGGCCCGAAGCCCTCCGAGAGGAGGTCGTAGGCGCGGCGCTGGGTCGTGGACGTCGGCTGCGAACCGTCGTCGGGCAGGCCCAGCTCCAACTGGCTGACCGGCAGCGCGACGGCGCCGAGACCGACCACGCCGAGCAGCAGCACGGCGGCCGGACGGCGGATGACGAAGCTCGCCCAGCGGGTGCCGAGGTTGGGCTTCACCGGCTTCACCGGCCTCTCCGAAGAGGCGGCCTTCCCGGTGGTCTTCTTGCGCTTCTCGCCCGCCGGGCGGACCTTGCCGCCCGCGTATCCGAGCAGCGCCGGGATCATGGTCAGCGCGATGAGGACGGCGATCACGACGGTGCCGGCCGCGGCGAGGCCCATCTTGGTCAGCATCGGCACGTTGACGACCGAGAGACCGGCCAGCGCGATCACGACGGTCAGGCCCGCGAAGACCACCGCGGAACCGGCGGTGCCGGTGGCCCGGCCCACCGCCTCCTCGCGGTCGCGGCCCTCGGCCAGCTCGGCGCGGTAGCGGGAGACGATGAACAGCGCGTAGTCGATGCCGACCGCGAGGCCGATCATCGCCGCGAGGGTGTTGGTGGTGCTGCCGAGGTCGAGCGCCTTGGCGAGGGCGGTGATGGTGGAGACGCCGATCCCGACACCGATGATCGCGGTCAGCAGCGGCAGCCCGGCCGCGATCATCGAGCCCAGGGTGATGACCAGGACGACCGCGGCGATGGCGAGACCGATGGCCTCGCCGACTCCCCCCGCGTCGGGCTGGGCCTGGAGCGCGTCGCCTCCGAGGTCGACGGTCAGGCCGGTGGCCCGGGCTTCGTCACCGGCGGTCTCCAGGGCGTCCTTGGTCGCGTCCTTGAGCCCGACGGCGGGAGCGTCGTACTTCACCGAGAGGTAGGCGACCGTGCCGTCCTTGCTCACCGCGTTCGTCGTGAACGGGTCGGTGACGGAGACGACCTCGGAGCCGTCGCCGAGTTCCTTGACGGTCTTCGCGACGGTCGTCCTGTTGGCGGCGTCGGTCATCTTCTCGCCCTCGGGCGCCTTGAAGACCATGCGCCCGGTGGCGCCGTCGGCACTGGCTCCGGGGAAACGCTGTTCCAGCAGGTCGAAGGCCTTCTGCGCCTCCGTGCCAGGGATGGAGAAGGAGGTGGATCCGGCGGCGGGGGCACTGATCGCGCCGACGCCCGCGAGCGTCAGCAGGGCCACCCACATCAGGGCGACGAAGTGCCGTCGCCGGAAGGCGAGCCGGCCGAGACGGTAGAGGAAAGTGGCCACGAAGGCGTACTCCCGGTCAGGTCGTGGGTTTTCGGGGCAGGGGGGATCAGCCCGACGACGTGAGCGGTTACGTCAGGTGGAGGGCTTGCAGGGAGACTGGGGTCAGTCGGTCGGAACGCCGAGGGCGGGGAGGACCACGGCGTCGATGTACGAAAGGAGGAAGGCCTGCGTCGGCGGCAGCTCGTCGATCATCGTGCGGGCCGCGAACCCGCCGATCATCATGTGGATCATGAACTCGATCGCCGGGTTGTCGGGGCGCACCTCACCCCGGTCGATCGCCCGCTGCACCACTCGGCGGAACTCCGCCATCTCGGGTTCGATGAGATGCGCGCGGAACGCCTTCAGGAGATCCGGGTTGCCGTGGATCGCCATGGCCAGCCCCCGCATGAGCGCGGAGTTCTGCTCCATCGTGCAGTCGTCCGAGCGCATGGTGAGCGCGTGCAGGTCGCCCTTGAGCGACCCGGTGTCGATCGCGTCGAGACCGATACCGCCCGGCTTGGAGTGCCGCACGGCCTTGGCCACCAGTTCGGCCTTGCCGCCCCACTGACGGTAGAGCGTGGCCTTGCTGGAACGGGTGCGCGCGGCGACGGCGTCCATGGTGAGGGCGTCGTAGCCGACCTCGCGGAGCAGTTCGAGCACGGCCTCGTACAGTTCGGCCTCGCGCTCGGGGGTGATACGGCTACGACGCGCGGTAGACACCTCGGTCATGTCACTCACCCTTTCCGCTCCGGGAGTTCGAACGACACTGTTTCGTACGACACGAATGTAGCGCATCCACCAACGAAACGAAACGGTTTCGTTCGTGTTGTGGGTCACCCGGGCCGTCCGCCAGTCACCGCCGACCGATTTTTCATAAGTTGCTCCGGTCCATCCCCGGGAAAAGCATGGGGAGGTGAGCTATCTGCGCCTTCCGCATCTGAGCGGCGACCTGTTGTGCTTCGTGGCCGAGGACGACCTCTGGCTGGCCCCACTCGACGGTCCGGGCCGCGCCTGGCGCCTGACCGTCGACCGCACCAAGGTCGGCCACCCGCGCTTCTCGCCCGACGGCCGCCACATCGCGTATACGAGCTGGCGCAGTCTCGTGCCCGAGATCCACCTCGCGGACGTGGACGGCGGGCCGGGCCGCCGGCTCACCTACTGGGGCAGCGCCGACACCCAGGTCACCGGCTGGACGCCGCCCGAAGGAGACAACGGGGGCACCATCCTCGCCGTCGCCTCCCACGGCGAGCCCTTCTCCTACTTCACCTGGGCCTACAAGGTCCCCGCCGACGGCTCCCCCGGCCACAAACTCCCGTGGGGCCCGGTCTCCGACATCCAGGTCGCCGACCGCAAGACCCTGCTCCTCACCGGCACCCCGCCGCACGAACCGGCCGCGTGGAAGCGCTACCGGGGCGGCGCCACGGGCCGCCTCTGGCTGCACGGCGAACGCCTGCTGCCCGACCTCGGCGGCCACCTCCACTCCCCCATGTTCGTCGGCGACCGGATTGCCTTCCTCTCCGACCACGAGGGCGTCGGCAACCTCTACTCCTGCGCCCACGACGGCTCCGACCTGCGCCGCCACACCGATCACGACGCCTTCTACGCCCGGCACGCCGCCAGCGACGGCACCCGGGTGGTGTACCAGTGCGGGGGCGACCTGTGGATCGTCGACGACCTCTCGGCCGAGGCCCGCAAACTCGACGTACGGCTGAGCGGCCCGCGCGCCGGACGCCGTACGTACCAGGTGCCCGCCGCCCAGCACGTGGACGGCATCTCGGTCGACGAGACGGGTCGGGCGAGCGCCGTCGTCGTCCGCGGCAGCCTGTACTGGCTGACCCACCGGGACGGCCCGGCCCGCACGATCACGGACACCCCGGGGGTACGGGTCCGGCTCCCGGAGATGCTCGGTTCCGCCGGCCAGGTCGCGTACGTGACGGACGCGGAGGGCGAGGACGCCGTCGAGATCGCCTATCTGCCCCGGGCGACCGGTGACCGCGAGCCGCGACGGCCGGCCTCGGGCGGGCTGGGCCGGGTCCTGGAGCTGGTCTCGGACCCGCAGGGCGAGCGCCTGGCCATCGCCTCGCACGACGGACGCGTGCTGCTCCTCGACGCCACGGAGGACTCCGACGGCGAGGTCACCGAGCTCGTCCGCTCGGTCAACGGCCCGGTCCGGGACCTCGCCTTCTCCCCGGACGGCGCCTGGCTGACGTGGTCGCACCCGGGGATCGGCCGCTCGTTGCGCCAGATCAAGATGGCCCGCATTTCCCCGAAGGGAGGAGGGGACCGCCTGATCGTCGACGTCACCAACGGCCGCTTCGAGGACGAGAACCCGGTCTTCACCCGCGACGGCCGCTACCTGGCCTTCCTCTCCTGGCGGGGCTTCGACCCGGTCTACGACGTGCACACCGGCGATCTGTCCTTCCCGCTCGGCTGCCGCCCCTACCTGGTGCCGCTGTCCTCGGCCACCCCGTCCCCCTTCGCCCTGACCCCGGAGGGCCGCCCGGCCGCCGGAGGCCTGGACCCGGTCGAGGACGAGAACGGCGAGGGCGGGGCGGTGACCGTCGAACTCGAAGGTCTGGAGAGCCGGGTGACCCCCTTCCCGGTCCCCGCCTCCAAGTACTCGGCGCTGTACCCCGTCGCGGGCGGCGGCCTGGTCTGGCTGCGCTGGCCCATCTCGGGGGCCCTCGGCGAGACCTTCGTCGATCCGGACGACACCTCCGAGCGCCCGACCCTCGAACACTTCGCCATCGGCAAGGCGAAGAAGACCGAACTGGTCGAGCACCTGGACTGGTTCGCGGTCAGCGGCGACGGTTCCCGGCTGGTCGTGGTGGACGAGGGCGAGCTGCGCGCCACGCCCGCCACCGAGTCCGGCGACAGCGACTCGACCGTCTGGATCGACCTGCGCCGCATCCTCCACGAGGTCGACCCGGCCGCCGAGTGGCGCCAGTCCTACGAGGAGGCCGGCCGCCTGATCCGGGCCTACTTCTGGGACCCGGGGATGTGCGGCATCGACTGGGACGCGGTGCTCGACCAGTACCGCCCGCTGCTCGAACGGGTCGCCTCCCCCGACGAGTTCGCCGACCTGCTGCGCGAGGTCCTCGGCGAACTGGGCACCTCCCACGCCTACGTCACCGCCGCCCGCCGCAACGAGGGCCCATCCCACTATCAGCGCCGCCAGGGCCTGCTGGGCGCCAACTTCGTTCTCAGAGACGGGGGTTGGACGGTCCGGCGGATCCTGCCCGGCGACTCCTCGGACTCCAGGGCCCGCTCCCCGCTGGCCGGCACGGGCATCCGCGAGGGCGCGGTCCTCACCCACGTGGACGGCCGCCCGGTCGACGCGGTCACGGGCCCGTATCCCCTGCTCGCGGCGGCGGGCGGTACGACGGTGGAGCTGACGTTCGCCCCGGCCGAGGGCGAGGGCGGGGCCCGCCGGGTGGCGGTGGTCCCGCTCCTCGACGAACGCCCCCTGCGCTACCAGGACTGGGTGGCCAAACGCCGGGCCGTCGTACGGGAGTTGAGCGGCGGCCGCTGCGGCTATCTGCACATCCCCGACATGGGCGGCTCGGGCTGGGCCCAGTTCAACCGGGACCTGCGCATGGAGGTCTCCCGGCCCGCCCTCATCGTCGACGTGCGCGGCAACGCGGGCGGCCACATCAGCGAGCTGGTGGTGGAGAAACTGACCCGCACGATCCTTGGCTGGGACCTGACGAGAAACGCCCAGCCGGTGTCGTACGCCTCGAACGCCCCGCGCGGCCCGGTCGTCGCCCTGGCCGACGAGGCGACCTCCTCGGACGGCGACATGATCACGGCGGCCTTCAAACTCCTCGGCCTCGGCCCGGTGGTGGGCCAGCGCACCTGGGGCGGAGTGGTCGGCATGACCGGCCGCCACCAGCTCGGTGACGGCACGGTGATCACCGTCCCGATGAACGCGGCGTGGTTCGACGCGTACGGCTGGTCGATCGAGAACCAGGGCGTCACCCCGGACCTGGAGATCCTGCGCACCCCGCTGGACTGGGCGGAGGGCCGCCACGCCCAACTGGACGACGCGGTAACGCTGGCGCTGAACCTACTGAAGACGAACCCTCCGGCCACACCTCCGGACTACCGCGACGTGCCGGACCGGTCCCGTCCGAAGCTGCCGCCCAGGGGAACTCCCTAGGGGCGCGGGGAACTGCGCAACCAGCGAAACGCAGGGTGCCCTCCCAACAAGGAGAGGGCACCCCACGCGTCAAGCAGCGACTACCTACATGTCGAAGTCGGGGTCGAGCCGCTCCTGCTCCTCGCGGCGCATCCGCTCGGACTCCTCGTCCCGCATGCGGTCGCGGTCCGGGCCCTGGCCCTGACCCGGGCGACTCCGCTGGCCCTTCTCCTTGGCCTGCTCGGCCTTCTGCTTGGCCTGCTGCTGCCACTGCTCGGACTTGTCCTGGAACTGGTCCTTGATACCCATGTGGGTTCACTCCCGTGGGGGTGAGGGGGAAAGGCCCCTGGCCGGGGCCTCGACCAGATTCACACGCCCGGACAAAGAACGCATTTCGATCAGTTACGGTGCGTAGCGCGAGCCTCCTCGTCCGCCGCCCCACCTGCACCGACGAGTCCCACCCTCATCCCCTCCAACCGCTGTCCGAACCGCCGCATCTCCCGCTGCCCAACGCTCCCGATGAGCCCCGGCAGGTACCCGCGCATCCCCTGCATCCCGCGCAGCCACCCCTGCCCGTACACATGGCTCGACCGCCGCTCGATCCCGGCCACGATCCGCTCGACCGCCGGACCCAGCGGATACGTCTTGTTGGCCGGCCACGGCAGCCGCTGTCGCAACTCCCGCATGACGGCGTCCTGGTCGGCCCCGCGCACCATGTCCGTGTCGGTCCACGACAGATAACCGACCCCGACCCCCACGCCCTTGTGACCGACCTCGGCCCGCAGGCTGTGCGCGAACGCCTCAACACCGGACTTGGACGCGCAGTACGCGGTCATCATCGGCGCCGGGGTGATCGCGGCGAGGGAGGCGATCTGCAGCAGATAGCCCCGGCTCTCCATCAGCACCGGCAGGAACGCCCTGGCGGTGACGGCCGATCCGATGAGGTTGACCTCGATCACCCGCCGCCACGCCTCCGGATCGGAGTCGACGAAGGGCCCGCCGGTCGCGACCCCCGCGTTGGCGACCACGATGTCGACCTTCCCGAACCGCGCCTTGACCTCCTGAGCGACCCGGGCCATCGCCGCGTGGTCGGTGACGTCGGCGTACCAGTGGTCGCTGTCGCCGTGCAGCCGCTCGGAGAGCTGCTTGAGCGCGTCCGGTTCGAGGCCCACCAGCGCGACCTTCGCCCCGCGCGCGGACAGCTTCCGGGCGAGCAACTCCCCCACGCCCCGCGCCGCTCCGGTGACGACCGCGACCTGTCCTTCGAGTCCGACCCTGCTCATGCGCCCTCCTTGACCTGGACGTACGTGGTGACGAGTTCGCGGATCCGCGCGCTGACCGGTTCCGGCGCCTCGATGGGTGTCATGTGGCCGATGCCGGGCAGTTCGGTGACCCCGAGGCAGTTCGGCAGCGCGGCGGCCAACCGGTGTGCGTGCACGGGCGGGGTGAGCCGGTCGGCCGTACCGACGACAACGGCCACCGGCGCGGTGAGCTGCCGTACGCCGTGATCCAGATCGAGCAGACCGAGGACCTGCGACCAGGCGTAGCGCACCTTGCGCGGGCACGCGTGCACTATTCGCGCGCACGCCTCCACCATGTGCGGGGCCGAACCGGGGCCCATCGTCCCGTACTTGAGGATCCGCAGGGCCAGTGGCGTGACCGGTCCGAGCGGCGCCCGCGCCCCGAGGACGCGCCGGGTCAGCCAGGTGCGCAGCCGCCCGGCCCGGATCGGGACGAGGGTCGACTCGGCGACCAGCCGCGACGAACCGGTGCTGCACAGCAGGACGGCGGCCGCGTGGTCCCGGAACGCGGGGCGCTCCGCCGCCGCCATCACCGTCATCCCGCCCATGGAGTGACCGACGACCACCGCCTTCTCGCCTGCCCCGAGGGCCGCCTCCAGCACGGCCTCGAGGTCGTCGGCGAGCCCGTCCGCACTGCAGGCGGGGCTCGCCGGGCTGCGTCCGTGGCCGCGCTGGTCGTACGCGATGACCCGGTGGTCCACGGCGAGTTCGCGGATCTGGGCGGCCCAGAAGGCGGTGGAGCAGGTCCAGCCGTGGGCGAGGACGACGGGGGGCGCGTCCTCGGGGCCGTGCACCTCCACATGCAGGCGAGCGCCGTCGGCGGAGAAGGCGGTGAGCTCGCGCGCCGGGGCGGGCGGGGCGTACGGCCCGGAGACGACATGACTCATACGGCTCATACGGCGGCCTCCGCGCTCTCCTCGGTGACCGCGCCCCGCTGCTCGGCAGGCCGCAGCACCTCGTACTCGGCGAGGTCCACCCGCCGGGTCGCCCGCCGGAACTCGGTCGTCGTACCCGGCCAGATCGTGGTGTTGCGGCCGTTCGCGTCCATGTACCAGCTGGTGCAGCCGCCGGTGTTCCACACCGTGCGCTTCATGCGCTCCTGCACCCGGTGGTTCCAGTCCCGTACCGCGGAGGGGCGGGCGTCGAGGGCGACCCGGCCGCCGAGGACGTCGAGTTGGCGCACGAAGTCGGCCAGGTAGTTCAGCTGGGACTCGATCATGAGGATCATCGAGGAGTTCCCGAGGCCGGTGTTGGGCCCGATGATGGTCATCCAGTTGGGGAACCCGGCGGCGGAGGCACCGCGCAGCGCCTCCATCCCGCCCTTCCACGCCTCGGCGAGCGTCCGCCCGTCCGCGCCGACGACCCGGTCGGCGATCGGCATGTCGGTGACGTGGAAGCCCGTGCCGAAGACGATCGCGTCGACCTGGGCCTCGGTGCCGTCGGCGGCGACGAGTGTCGACCCCTCGACGCGGCTGAGCCCGCTCGCGACCACGTCCACGTTGGGCTGGGCGAGCGCCGGGTAGTAGGTGCTGCTCAGCAGGATCCGCTTGCAGCCGATGCGGTAGTCGGGGGTGAGCTTGGCGCGAAGGGCCGGGTCCTTGACGGCACGGGCCATGTTCCGCTTGGCCAGCTGCTCCACGGCACCGAGCTCACCCGGGCGCTTGGTGAACGCCTGGACCTGCAACTCCCTGATCCCCCACTGCAGTCCGCGCCGGACCTGGGTGGTGAAGGGCAGCAGCCGGTGCAGCCGGCGCTCGGCGCCGCTGATCGCCCGGTCGATGCGGGGCAGGACCCAGGGCGGGGTGCGCTGGAACAGCGTGACGTGCTGGGCGAGCGGCTGGACGGCCGGGACGATCTGGATGGCCGAGGCACCCGTCCCCACCATGGCGATCCGCTTGCCACGCAGGTCGTAGTCGCGGTCCCAGCGGGCGGAGTGGAAGACCTTGCCGGGGAAGGAGTCCAGCCCCGGGATGTCCGGGATCTTGGGATCGGAGAGCGGCCCGGTGGCGGAGACGACGAGGTCGGCCGACAGCCGGCCACTGGTTGTCTCGATGTCCCACCGCAACTTCTCGCCGTCCCAGGTCATCCGCTTCACCTCGGAGTTGAGGCGGATGTGCGGGCGGAGCCGGAAGACGTCCGTCACCTGCTCAAGATAGGCGCGGATGTGCTCCTGCCCGGAGAAGGTGCGCGGCCAGTCGGGATGGGGCGCGAAGGAGAACGAGTACAGATGGGACGGCACATCGCAGGCACACCCCGGATAACTGTTGTCCCGCCACGTGCCGCCCACACTGTCGGCCCGCTCCAGCACGACGAAGTCGGTGACACCCTCCCGCCGCAGTCGTACGGCGGCCCCCAGTCCTCCGAACCCGGATCCGACCACCGCCACCCGCACATGTTCGTGTTCGGCCATGCCCGCTGCCTTCCCTGCCCGACTCTGCCAGTGAACACTGGCGCAATCGGAGGGTAGAGCAGCTCCGTACCGATGGGTAGGGGTCGGGGGGAAGGGCGTTGACATCAGCGGCTGCCGCCGCGGGTACCCGGGGGTACGACATAAAGTTCGGGCGTGACGGAGAAGCGCGAATACCGCATGGAGGAACTGGCCCGCCTGGCCGGCATCACAGTGCGCACCCTGCGCTTCTACCGCGAACGCAAACTGATCCCGCCCCCTCGCCGCGAGGGCCGCATCGCCTGGTACGACGACCACCACCTGGCCCGACTGCGCACGATCGCGGCCCTCCTGGAGCGCGGCCACACCCTCACCGGCATCGCGGAACTCGCCGAGGCCCTGGACCACGGCCGTGACGTGGCCGACGTCCTGGGAGTCGCACCGACGGAGGAGGAGCCGGTCCGCCTCACCCCCGAGGAACTCGCCGCCCGCTTCGAGGGCGAGGTCACCGCGGAGAACCTCGCGGCCGCGCTCGACCTCGGCTACCTCGGCACCGACGGCGACGAGATCGTCCACATCAGCCGCCGCCTCCTGGACGTCTCCTCCGCCCTGGTCCGCGAGGGCATCCCCCTCGCCGAAGTCCTGGCGGCCGGCAGACACGTCCGCCAGCACGCCGACGCCCTGGCCGAGATGTTCGCCGAACTCGTCCTCCGCCACGCCGACGAGAACGACCTCCACCGCCTTCGCCCCCTGGCCCGCAGCGTGGTGGAGGCGGAACTGTCCCTGGCGCTGGACCGGCGGTTGCGGAAGCGGGACTGAAGGTGGGCTAGAGCTCGTAGACGACCGTCACTGGCGCGTGGTCCGACCAGCGCTCGGCGTGCGTGGCGGCACGTTCGACATACCCCTTGACGGCCTTCGCCGCGAGCCCCGGCGTGGAGACGTGGAGGTCGATCCGCCATCCTGAATCGTTGTCGAAGGCCCGTCCCCGGTAGGACCACCACGAGTACGGCCCCTCGACGTCCGGGTGCAGTGCGCGCACGACGTCGACGTAACCGCCGTCGTTCTCGTCGAACACCTGCGTGAGCCAGGCGCGCTCCTCCGGCAGGAACCCGGAGCTCTTCTGGTTGGCGCGCCAGTTCTTCAGGTCGGCCTGCTGGTGGGCGATGTTCCAGTCGCCGCAGACGACGACTTCGCGGCCGTCGGCGGCGGAGCGTGCCCGCAGGTCCTTCAGGTGGGCGAGGAACTCGTCCATGAAGCGGACCTTCTCGTCCTGCCGCTCGGTGCCGACCTCGCCGGAGGGCAGGTAGAGGGAGGCGACGGTGACGCCGGGCAGGTCCGCCTCGACGTAGCGCCCGCTGGTGTCGAACTCGGCCGACCCGAAGCCGACCTGGACCCGGTCGGGCTCGCGGCGGGTGTAGAGGGAGACGCCGGCGCGGCCCTTGGCGGCGGCGGGCGCGTGCACCACGTGCCAGCCCTCGGGAGCACGGACACTGTCGGGCAGTTGCTGCGGCTCGGCGCGCACCTCCTGCAGACAGAGCACATCGGCGGAGGTCTCCGCGAGCCACTCCACGAAGCCCTTCTTCGCGGCGGCGCGCAGCCCGTTCACATTGGCGGAGGTCACAGTGAGCACCCGGGAACGATACCGGCACACTGGAGGGCATGATGATCCGCCGTGTCCCCTTCGACCACCCCGACGCCGTCAAGCTCAACGACCGGGTCCAGGCCGAGTACCACGTCCGCTACGGCGACGGCGGCGACGCCACCGAGCTGGCCCCGACGGACTTCGATCCGCCGAACGGCGTGTACCTGATCGTGTACGACGAGAACGACAGCCCCGTCGCCACGGGCGGCTGGCGTTCCCAGGACGCGAACGGCGAGGGCAACCTGGACGGCGACGCCGAGCTCAAGCGCATGTACGTGATCGAGCAGATGCGCGGCCGCGGTCTCGCCCGCCGTGTTCTGGCGGCGCTGGAGGAGGACGCCCGCGCGGCGGGCCGGCTGCGCATGGTCCTGGAGACCGGCACCAAGCAGCCGGAGGCGATCGCCCTGTACACCTCCAGCGGCTACGAACTCTGCGTCAAGTTCGGCTACTACCGCCACTTCGAGGAGAGCCGCTGCTTCGCGAAGCCCCTGTGAGACCACCCCACGGATGACAGAAGACCCGCTCCTGATTCAGGAGCGGGTCTTCATGATGCGTGGACCTGAGGGGATTCGAACCCCTGGCCCCCTCGATGCGAACGAGGTGCGCTACCGGACTGCGCCACAGGCCCTTGCAACGAGTGAAACTCTAGCATCCCCGTCCGGATGCTTGGAAATCCGTTCCCGGCTGGTCAGGGCCCGCTGATTCCGGCCCCGTCCCTCACTCGTTGGCCGCGCGCGGCCGCTCGCCTTCCTCGTACTGGTCGAAGAGCGGCGTACGGCCGCGCTCGCGTGCCCTGCGTGCGGAGGCGGCGCGGCGGGCGTCGGTACGGCCGTCCGCGTCGGGCTTGTCGTCCGCGTCGTCGGACCCGTCCGCCGCTCCCCCGTCGTCCGCTTCGGGCGCCGCCTCCTGGCCGGAGTGCTCGGGGGCCACGGTGCTGGACCGGGCCGAACTCCAGGCGTCCGGCGCGCCGAGGTCCACGTCCGCGGTGGCCCGCGGAGCGACCGGCGCGGTCACGTACGTCGGCAGCGGCACCGGTACCGGGTCCCAGCTGTCCCCGTGTCCCGGCCTGCGCTGCCGCTCGCGCTGCTGGTCGACCCACTCGGCGTGGTCGGTCTGCTCGACGAGGGCGCGCCGGTCGGCGGCGAGCGCGGAGAGCCCGGGATCGGTCTGCGCCCCTGGTCCCTCGTCCGCTTCGTCGGCGTCCGCACCGGTGCTCACGGACGCGCGCCGGCGCGGCTGACGGGCCCGCTCCCGCAGGTGCTGGGCGGCGGCCTCGGCGCGGCGCCGGTCCATCTGGTAGGCGAAGCGTCGGCGTTCCTGGGAGCGCAGGTACGCGATGTACGCGCTGAGCATCACCGCGGGCACGCCGGGCGCCCACAGGAAGGCGAGTCCTCCCACGGCGGCGACGATCGCGCCGAGCGTGAAGGCGAGAAAGAGCATCACCGTCGTACGCCGTCGGCGCGCGAGCACCTTCACACGCCGGGCGCGCGCCGCGGCCGCTTCCGCGGCGGCCGTGCGCCGGGCGGCGGACGCGGGTGTCTGCTTCCGCGTCGGGGCGCCACCGGGTTCGGGCGCGGGCGCGCTGGTCTTCGCGCGCGCCGGGTCGCCGTGCCCTGCTTCCCGCCCCGCCTGCCGCCCGCGCTCCGGCTCGGCTTCCCGCGCGTGTTCGCGCGGCGCCTGGCGCTCGGAGGCCGGCGGCTGGACCGTCGCCTGGGTCTGCGGACGGGTCGGAGGCATGGCGAAGGCCCGGACGTCCACCGAGTCGGTGACGACATCCGGTTCGTCGGCGCCGTGCTCCCCCTCGTCGGCGGAGCGCGCGCGCAGGTCCTTGGCGTATCGACGCTCCATGCCCGCCCGTCCGGACAGCAGCCGGATGGCGGTGCTGAAGCGTTCCGTCGGACGGGCCTCGTTCAGCTCGTCCTGCCTACGGAGCCACATCGGCACCAAGTAGGCGGCCCAGGCCCCGACAATGACTGCGTAGATGAGGCCGCTGCTGCTCACGCCTCACACGGTAGAGGGGTTTGCGTGAGGCCATCTGCCAATTGCGCCGGTGTGTCGCACGATCTGGCTGATATTTCGAGCTTTTTTTCCGACCGATCCGATCAGCAGGCCGCCTCAGTCGGGAATTCAATGTCCTGAGACGGTCATGCACCGATCATTTTCGAACACGTATTCCATTTCCCGGCTATGCGGGATTGTCGTGCGGTGTTCCGCTGGAGCGGGCCCGCTGCCAGCGCCTGAGCAGCCCGTCGGGTACCTCTTCCGCGGTGAGGGCGAACACGAGATGGTCCCGCCAGGCCCCGTCGATGTGGAGATAGCGCGGCCGCAGTCCCTCCTCGCGGAATCCGAGTTTCTCCACGACCCGTCGGCTGGGCACGTTCTCGGGGCGAATGCAGACCTCGATGCGGTGCAGACCGACCGTGCGGAAACAGTGGTCCACGACAAGCGCCACAGCGGTCGGCATCACTCCGCGCCCGGCCACGGACTGGTCCACCCAGTAGCCGACGTGCCCCGAGCACATCGAGCCCCAGGTGATCCCGGCGACCGTCAACTGCCCGACGAGCTGGCCCCGGTACTCGATGACGAACGGCAGCATCCGCCCCGCGTTCGCCTCGGACCTCAGGTGGCGGACCATCTGGCGGTAGGTCGGGCGGTGCGCGATCGGGCCGCTCGGGGTGGGCGGCGGGATGGTCGCCTCCCAGGGGCGCAGCCAGTCCCGGTTGCGCCGGTTGACCTCGCGCCAGACCCGCTGGTCGCGCATCTTTATCGGCCTCAGGACGACATCGCCGTCCGCCAGTACGACGGGCCAGGACGGGCTGTTCAGCTCGCACCCCCACTGCCGGCACCGGGTCTGGGATGGTCGCCGCCGCGGATCTGGTCGACGGCGTGGATCAACAGGGGCTCCAGGACGGCCAGTCCGTCCTTCACCCCGCCACTGGAACCCGGCAGATTGACGATCAGCGTGCGTCCCGCCACCCCGGCCAGGCCGCGGGAGAGCGCGGCGGTCGGCACCTTCTCGCGTCCGAACGCCCGGATGGCCTCCGCGATGCCCGGCACCTCGTGGTCGATCACCGCGCGGGTCGCCTCGGGGGTGCGGTCGGTGGGCGAGATGCCGGTGCCGCCGGTGGTGACGATGACGTCGTATCCGGCCTCGGCACCGGCTCGCAGGGCGGCCTCCACGGGGTCGCCGTCGGGGACGACCTGAGGGCCGTCGACGGTGAAGCCGAACCTCTTCAGGCCGTCGGCGATCAGCGGGCCGCCCTTGTCCTCGTAGACACCGGCGGCGGCCCGGTTGGACGCGGTGACCACAAGAGCGCGATACGTCATGCCCGGCTCCAGTCGCCCGACTTGCCGCCCGTCTTCTCCTCGACCCGTACGTCCGTGATGACCGCTCCCTTGTCGACCGCCTTGACCATGTCGATCACGGTGAGCGCGGCGACGGAGACCGCGGTGAGGGCCTCCATCTCGACGCCCGTGCGGTCCGTGGTCTTCACGGTGGCGAGGATCTCCACGGCGTCGTCCGCGACCGACAGATCCAGTTTCACACCGGACACCGACAACGGGTGGCACAGCGGGATGAGGTCGGGGGTGCGTTTGGCGCCCATGATTCCCGCGATCCGCGCGGTGGCCAGGGCGTCGCCCTTGGGGACACCCTCGCCGCGCAGCAGCTCGATCACTCGGGGCGAGACGAGGACGCGTCCACTCGCGCGCGCGGTGCGTGCGGTGACGTCCTTGCCGGAGACATCGACCATACGGGCGGCTCCCGCCTCGTCGATGTGCGTCAGTCGGTCCTGCGTACTCATGGTTGTGCGGCGCTCCCGGTCCGGCCTGTTGTGCGCGACACGGTACCGCCAACCTGGAGTGGTCAGCCGAGCAGGACCACTTCGACCTCGGTGCCGGGCTCCACGGACTCCACGTCCTCCGGTACGACGATCAGCGCGTCGGCCTGTGCGAGGGCGGCCACCAGGTGGGAGCCGGCGCCGCCGACCGGGCTGACAAAGCCGTCGGCGTACGCGCCGCGCAGGAACTGCCGGCGGCCCTTGGGCGAGGTCAGCGCCTTGTCCGCGGTCAGGGTGGCCCTGGTCCGCGGCCGGTGGACGTCGTCGAGGCCCATGAGGGCGCGGATCGCGGGGCGGACGAACAGTTCGAAGGAGACGTACGACGACACCGGGTTGCCCGGCAGGGCCAGCAGCGGAGTGTGGTCGGGGCCGATGGTGCCGAAGCCCTGGGGTTTGCCGGGCTGCATGGCCAGCTTGCGGAAGTCGATGCCGCTGCCCGGCTCGTCCGCGTCGCCGACGGAGGACAGCGCCTCCTTGACGACGTCGTACGCCCCGACGCTGACGCCACCCGTGGTGACCAGGAGGTCGGCGCGGACGAGCTGGTCCTCGATGGTGGCGCGCAGGGTCTCGGCGTCGTCGGCGACGGCGCCCACGCGGTAGGCGATGGCGCCGGCGTCCCGGGCGGCCGCGGTGAGGGCGAAGCTGTTGGAGTCGTAGATCTGGCCGGTGCCGAGACCCTCGTCGGGCTGGACGAGTTCGCTGCCGGTGGACATGACGACCACGCGCGGGCGCGGGCGCACGCGGACGGTGCCGCGGCCGATGGCGGCCAGCAGAGCGATCTGCGGCGGGCCGAGGACGGTTCCGGCGTCCAGGGCGCGGTCGCCGGCGCGGACGTCGCTGCCCTGGGCACGCACATGGGCGCGTGCCTCGGCGGGCCGGTACACGTGCACGTACCCCTCGGCGCCCTCGGGGGCGAGGCTGCGGGCGCGCATCCCGCTGACCGGGCCCTCGCCGAGGCCTCCGTCGGTCCACTCGACGGGCACGACGGTCTCGGCGCCGGGCGGCAGCGGGGCGCCGGTCATGATGCGGGCGGCCTGCCCGGGGCCGACCTCGAGCAGCTCGGCCTGGCCCGCCGCCACGTCCCCGACGACGTCCAGGACGGCCGGGAACTCCTCGCTCGCGCCCGTCACGTCCGCGACCCGTACCGCGTACCCGTCCATGGAGCTGTTGTCGAACGGGGGCAGGGACACCGGGACCGTGACGTCCTCGACCAGGACGCAGCCCTGGGCGTCGAGCAGTTGCAGCTCGATGGGTTCGAGGGGGCGGACGGTCGCGAGGATGTCCTCCAGGTGTTCGTCCACCGACCAGAGGTGGTCCTGGTCGGCGGGGCGGGGCGCGGCGCTGCTCAAATGCCTACATCTCCTCGGCTACGTAACGGCGAAGCCAGGTCCGGAAGTCCGGGCCCAGGTCTTCACGTTCGCACGCGAGTCTGACAATGGCACGCAGATAGTCGCCGCGGTCGCCGGTGTCATAGCGGCGGCCCTTGAAGACGACGCCGTGCACGGGGCCGCCGACCTTCTCGTCCTGCGCGAGCTGCTGGAGCGCGTCGGTGAGCTGGATCTCGTTGCCCCGGCCCGGTTCGGTCTTGCGGAGTATGTCGAAGATGCGCGGGTCGAGGACGTAGCGGCCGATGACCGCGTAGTTCGACGGGGCGTCGGCCGCGTCCGGCTTCTCGACGAGGCCGCTCACCCGGACGACGTCGCTGTCCTCGGTCTCCTCGACGACGGCACAGCCGTAGAGGTGGATCTGCTCGGGCGCGACCTCCATGAGCGCGATGACGCTGCCGCCGTGCTGCTCCTGCACCTCGATCATCCGCTTGAGCAGGGGGTCGCGGGCGTCGATCAGGTCGTCGCCGAGGAGGACCGCGAAGGGCTCCTGGCCCACGTGGGGGGCCGCGCACAGGACCGCGTGGCCGAGACCGCGGGGGTCGCCCTGGCGCACGTAGTGCATGGTGGCGAGGTCGCTGGACTGCTGGACCTTGGCGAGCCGGTCGGCGTCGCCCTTCTTCTGGAGGGCGGACTCGAGCTCGTAGTTGCGGTCGAAGTGGTCCTCCAGGGGGCGCTTGTTGCGTCCCGTGATCATGAGGACGTCATCGAGGCCCGCCGAGACGGCCTCCTCGACCACGTACTGGATCGCCGGCTTGTCGACCACCGGCAGCATCTCCTTGGGAGTGGCCTTGGTGGCGGGCAGGAAGCGGGTGCCGAGCCCTGCTGCCGGAATGACAGCCTTGCTGATCCGAGGGTGCGACTGAGTCATGTCCGCAACCCTATCCGGTGCCTTTGCCTGGAATCTGTGGCTCCGGTTAATAAGCTCTTATATGAGCGCATTGAAAGGGTACGGGTGCAGACCTTGAGTCATGTCGGACGTCCCACCGAGCCTGACAAGCGAACGTTGCGACGAGAGTACCTGGCGGTGAGGAACAGGTTGACGGCCGATGACGTGCGGGAAGCGGCTTCCGCGCTGGCCGGCCGGGCCCTCGGGCTGCCCGAGCTGGCGCGTGCGCGCACGGTGGCGGCGTACGTCTCCGTGGGGAGCGAACCCGGCACGCTCACCCTCCTCGACGCGCTGCGCGAGCGGGGCGTGCGGGTCCTGCTCCCGGCGCTGCTGCCGGACAACGATCTGGACTGGGGCGCCTACACCGGCGAGGGCTCTGTCACGCGCGTCCAACACGGCGGGAAAATGGCCCTCTTCGAGCCCGCCGGGGAGCGTCTGGGCCCGGACGCCGTGACCGGCGCCGACGTCGTGCTGCTGCCCGGCCTCGCGGTGGACGGGCGCGGGATGCGCCTGGGGCGCGGCGGGGGGTCGTACGACCGGGTGCTCGCGCGCCTGGAACGCGCGGGCGCACGACCGGCGCTGGTGGTGCTCCTGTACGACTCCGAGGTCGTCGCGCAGGTCCCGGAAGAGGCGCACGACCGGCCGGTGGACGCGGTGGTGACGCCGTCGGGTGTGCGCCGCTTCCGCGCCTCCGCATGAGGAAGGGCCCTCCACGCGCGTGTGGAGGGCCCTTTTGCGGTCTGCCGCCTCAGCTCACGGCTTGAGCACCAGCGTGTCGGTGGTGCTCTTGTCGACGGCGTCGTCCGAGAAGGACCAGTCCAGCAGCTCGCCCTTGACCCACTTGCCGGTCTGGTCGGTGTAGTGCGCGCTGTAGGCGTGCCCGGAGGCGCCTGTGAGGTTGATCCACTTCGACTTGTCGAGGTCGCCGAGGTTGACCACCATGCGCATCGACGGCACCCAGACGACGCCGTAGCCGCCCGCGGCGTTCCAGCCGGTCGCGTTGACCGTCGCCTCACCGCCGCTGAGCTTCCAGGGGCCGCGGTTGAGCATGTACTGGACGAAGCCGGGGCCCTCGATGCCCAGGGTCTGGTTCTTCAGGAACAGGCGGTGCAGCCGGCCCCAGCTCCAGGTGTCGATGTCCTTGCCGAGCTTCGCGGTCAGCTCCCAGCGGGCGTCGATCAAGGCGCGCTTGAACAACTCGTCGCGGTTGTCGGCCTTGGGACGGTCGCCCACGCCGGCCGGGGTCTTCCACCAGTCGCTGTTCTCGTCGTCCATGAGCTTGCGCACCACCTCGAACCAGCGGTCGCCGCCGTCGGGCTGCGCCTGGTCGGCGTCGCGCTGGCCGCACTCGCGGACCTTGTCCGTCTCGTCCGCGGGCCCGACGGTGTTGACCGGGTCGACCCACAGGCACTGGCCCTTGACCCGCAGCTCCTTGGGCAGCTTGTTGCCGAAGGCGAGCTTGAGGATGTTGCGCCAGACGGCGTTGAAGTAGGCGGCCGCGGCCGAGTCGGCGTCCTGGGTGTAGTCCCAGCCCTCCAGGAGCTCCTGCGCCTGACGGACGTCCTTGTCCTCGACGTCGATCTTCAGCAGCTTCGGTACGAGCAGCTTGGCGATCTCGCTGCTGTTGTCGAGCTGCATCTGGCGCATGTCGTCGGTGGAGACCTTGCCGCCGCCCTTGATCTTCTGCTCGATCAGGTCGGTGATGCGCTGGCTGCGGGTGCCGTAGCCCCAGTCCGTGGTGAGCGTGTAGGGGTACTTGTCCTTGTCGACCACGGCCTGGTTGGCGGTGACGATGTAGCCGCGCTCCGGGTTGTACTCGTAGGGCAGCTCGTCCTGCTCGATGTACTTGCCGGTCCAGGTGTACTTCGGGTTCCAGCCCGGGGCCGGGATGGCACCGGTGTCGCCCTTCGCGCGGATCGGGATGCGGCCGGGCAGCGTGTAGCCGATGTTCTCGGAGTCGGCGTAGACGAGATTCTGCGAGGGCACGTCGAACAACGCGGCCGCCGCGCGGAATTCGCTCCAGTCCGAGGCCCTGTCCATCGCGAACACGGCGTCCATGGAGGTGCCGGGGTCGAGCGCGGTCCAGCGCAGCGCGACGCCGTAGCCGTCGCCGCGGTCGGGGGCCGCGTTGTCGACGGTGGCCTTCTTGCCGACCTTCACGAGTTCGTCGGAGCGGTCGGAGAGCAGGGGGCCGTTGTTCGTCTCACGGACGACGATCTTCTTGGAGGTGCCGCCGGCGACCTTGATGGTCTCCTCGCGCGTGGTGAAGGGAACCGTCTTGCCGCCGTACAGGTAGCCGTCGCCGGAGAGCTTCTCCAGGTAGAGGTCGGTGACGTCGACGCCGGAGTTCGTCATGCCCCAGGCGATCTTCGCGTTGTGTCCGATGATCACGCCGGGCATGCCCGCGAAGGTGTAGCCGGAGACGTCGTACTGGCACTTGCTGGAGACGGTCCGGCAGTGCAGGCCCATCTGGTACCAGACGGACGGCAGCGAGGCGGACAGGTGCGGGTCGTTGGCGAGCAGCGGCTTGCCGGTGATGGTGTGCGAGCCGGCGACGACCCACGAGTTGGAGCCGATGCCCTGGCCGTTGACGCCGACGGCCGTGGGGATGTCGTCCAGGACGTCGTTGAGACCGGAGAGCTGGCTCTGGAGGGCCGAGGCGGTCGAGGAGGAGGTCGAGGCCGACGTGCCCGTCCCGGTGCCGCCCGCGGCCGTTCCCGAGCCGCTCGTGGAGGTGCCGGTGCCGCTCGTGGACGTTCCGGTGCCGCTCGTGGACGTTCCCGTGCCGGACAGGCCGTTCTCCTGCGAGCTGCCGTTCTGCTCGAAGGTCTCGGTCAGCTCGTTGTACTGGCCCTCCTGGACGATCGCCTGGTTGCGGCTGTACGGGTACTCCGGGTACAGGTCGGCGATCTGCTTCGGGCCGAGGCGGCTGGTCATCAGGGCGCGGTCGATCTCGTCCTTCATGTTGCCGCGCAGGTCCCAGGCCATCGCCTTGAGCCACGCGAGCGAGTCGACCGGGGTCCACTTCTCGGGCTTGTAGTCGTTCTCGAAGGCGAGCGCCGCGTACTCCAGGGAGATGTCCTTGCCGCTCCTGCCCTGGAGGTAGGCGTTGACCCCCTTGGCGTAGGCCTGGAGGTACTTCTTGGTGGAGGCCGACAGTTTGGTGTCGTACTCCTTCTTCGCGACCCGGTCCCAGCCCAGCGTGCGCAGGAACTCGTCGTCCTCGACCTGGCCCTTGCCGAACATCTCCGACAGGCGCCCGGAGGTCAGGTGCCGGCGCACGTCCATCTCGTAGAACCGGTCCTGCGCCTGGACGAAGCCCTGCGCCATGAACAGGTCCTCGTCCGAGGAGGCGTAGATCTGCGGAATGCCGTAACTGTCGCGTTTGACGTCCACGGGGCCCGACAGGCCCACGAGCTCCGTCGAACCCTTGGTCTGCGGGAAGGACGCGCGGACGGTGCTCACCGACCAGTACCCGCCGAAGGCGACACCGCCGATGACGGCCAGTACGAGGACGAGAACGATCAGGCGGGCTCGGCGCCCCTTCTTCCTGCCGGACTTGCCGGGCTGCTGACCCGATGAGGCGGTGGTGGTGGGGGGCATCGCTGTCCTTGCTGTCCTAACGCGAGCGGCAGGGCGGGCTGTGCTTTCGACTGAGCGCTGGAGCAACCATAGGCGCAGGGCCCAGGCGGACTTGACGCGGAGTCGGGTACGAACGCGGACGAGCGTTCGATCTTGCCGCGCGAAGCGTCAAGAAATCGTCAAGAGTTAGGTAAGGTAACGAAGTACTTGGATGCGCTGCTCCACCGCTTCGTGTCCTATGTACGTGAGCTCACACGCGCGTGATGCGGTGAGCCAGGGAAGGGAACGGCCGCTGACTGTCCACCACCTCAACCAGCTCCTGTTCGTCTGCTCGCTCGTCCTGCTCGTCGCCGTGGCAGCGGTCCGGATCTCCTCGCGCAGCGGGCTCCCCAGCCTGCTCGTCTACCTGGGGATCGGCATCGCCATGGGCCAGGACGGCATCGGCGACATCCACTTCGACAACGCCGAGCTGACCCAGGTCATCGGGTACGCGGCCCTGGTCGTGATCCTGGCCGAGGGCGGACTCGGCACGAAGTGGAAGGAGATCAAACCGGCCCTGCCGGCCGCCACCGCGCTGGCGCTGGGCGGGGTCGCGGTGAGCGTCGGGGTCACGGCGACGGCCGCGCACTACCTGATCGGCCTCGAATGGCGCCAGGCGCTCATCATCGGGGCGGTCGTCTCCTCGACCGACGCGGCGGCGGTCTTCTCGGTCCTGCGCAAGATCCCGCTTCCCGCGCGCGTGACGGGCACCCTGGAGGCCGAGTCCGGCTTCAACGACGCCCCCGTGGTCATCCTGGTGGTCGCCTTCTCCCAGACCGGTCCGGTCGAGCACTGGTACACGCTGCTCGGCGAGATAACGCTGGAGCTGGCCATCGGCGCCGCCATCGGCATCGCGGTGGGCTGGCTGGGCTCCTGGGGCCTGCGGCACGTCGCCCTGCCCGCCTCCGGCCTGTATCCGATCGCGGTCATGGCGATCGCGGTCACCGCGTACGCGGCGGGCGCGCTGGCGCACGGCAGCGGGTTCCTCGCGGTCTATCTCGCCGCCATGGCGATGGGCAACGCCAAGCTGCCGCACTGGCCCGCCACCCGCGGCTTCGCGGACGGGCTCGGCTGGATCGCCCAGATCGGCATGTTCGTCCTGCTCGGCCTGCTGGTCACGCCGCACGAGCTGGGCGACGACGTACTGCCCGGGCTCGTCATAGGGCTGGTGCTGACCATGGTGGCCCGGCCGCTGAGCGTCTTCCTGTGCCTGACGCCGTTCCGGGTGCCGTGGCAGGAGCAGACGCTCATGTCCTGGGCCGGACTGCGCGGCGCCGTGCCCATCATCCTGGCGACGATCCCCATGGTGAGCGGTGTCGAGGGCAGCCGTCGCGTCTTCAACATCGTCTTCGTCCTGGTCGTCGTCTACACCCTCGTCCAGGGCCCGACACTGCCCTGGCTGGCGCGCACACTGCGGCTGGGCGGCGACTCCGACGCCGCCGACCTCGGGATCGAGTCGGCGCCCCTGGAGCGGCTGCGCGGGCACCTGCTGTCCGTCGCGATCCCCGCCGGGTCCCGGATGCACGGCGTCGAGGTCAACGAGCTGCGGCTGCCGGCCGGGGCCGCGGTCACCCTCGTCGTCCGCGATGAAAAATCGTTCGTCCCGCTGCCCACGACCGTGCTGCGGCGCGGGGACGAACTCCTCGTGGTCGCCACCGACCCGGTCCGCGACGCCGCCGAACGGCGGCTGCGCGCGGTGGGCCACGGCGGCAAGCTGGCCGACTGGCTGGGCACGGACGGCACCGACAGCGCACGTTAAGGGTGTGTTACGCGCCCCCTGTACGATGGTCACCGACCCCTGATCGAACCAACTCTGCCTGACGCAGAGCTGGCGCGACCGTATGGCGGCCGAGACGTCCCTGAGAGCGGTCTTCGGCATCTACCGCAGTCCGCGCAAGAGGACAGCTCTCGGCGCCCTCCCTTGGGAAAGGGAGCCGCGCTACCAGGCGGCAGAAAGGCACGGGCCGTGGCATCCACGGTCACCTCCTCCCGCCCGGGATACGGACAGCTGCTGCGTACCCGCGGCGCCTGGACGTTCCTGCTCCCCGGCTTCGCGGCACGCCAGCCGTTCGCGATGCTCACCCTCTCCCTCGTGCTGCTCGTGCAGCACACCACCGGCTCCTACGGCGCGGCGGGCGCCGTCGCGGCCGTCACCGGTGTCGCCATGGCGCTGTTCGCGCCCTACAGCGGCCGTCTCGCGGACCGCTACGGGCAGCGCGCCGTGCTGGTCCCCGGCGTCCTGGTGCACACCCTGGCGGGCCTGTCCCTGACGGCTCTCGCCCTCGCGCACGCGCCCTTGTGGGCGCTGTTCGTCGCGGCCGTGCCCACCGGCGCCTCGGTGCCGCAGGTCGGGCCCATGGTGCGCGCCCGCTGGGGAGTCAAGCTCCAGGGCTCCCCCCTGATGACCACGGCGGCCGCCTTCGAGTCCGTCACGGACGAGCTGACCTTCGTCTTCGGCCCGCTGCTGGCCACCGCCCTGTGCACCGCCGTCCACCCTGCCGCGGGCCTGCTGACGGAGGCGTCCCTGACGCTGCTGGGCGGCCTGCTGTTCGCCGCGCAGAAGAGCACGCAGCCCTCCGTCGCTCTCGGGGAGCACACGCGCGTGGAGCACACGCCGGCGCTGCGCGTCCCCGGGGTGCGCGTCCTGATCGTGACCTTCCTGGGCATCGGTTCCGTCTTCGGCGGCATGCAGGTCTCCCTGGCCGCGTTCAGCGAGTCGATCGGCGAGCCCGGCCTGAACGGTGTCCTGTACGGCGTCTTCGCCGCGGGCAACATGCTCTCCGGCCTGGTCTGCGGTGCGATCGCCTGGAAAGTGGCCCCCCGGCGGCGGCTGGTCGTCGCCTACGGCGCCCTCGCGCTGACGGCCTCCGGCCTGTGGGCCGCGCACTCGGTGCTCGTCCTGGCCGGCCTCGGCCTCCTGGTCGGCATGTGCATCGCGCCCGCCCTGATCACCGGCTACACCCTGGTGGAGAACCTGGTCCCGGCCGGCGCCCGCACCGAGGCCTTCACCTGGCTGACCGGGGCGGTGGCGCTCGGCCAGGCGGCCGCCGTCACGATCGCCGGACAGCTGGAGGACCGCTTCTGGGGCGGCGCCGGGTTCCTGGTGCCGATGGGCGGCACACTGCTCGCCCTGGTGACCCTGGTGGCGCTGCGTTCACACCTCGCCACCCGGCCTCGCGCGCGGACGGTCGCACGTGGCGTCGGTCACCGAGTGCCGGTGGCAGTGGACTGATCCCCGGGAATGCGTCACTATGGACCATCGTTAGCACTCATTGAGTGAGAGTGCCAGGAGGAAGACAGTGCCCACCTATCAGTACCAGTGCACCGAGTGCGGCGAGGGCCTCGAGGCGGTGCAGAAGTTCACCGACGACGCTCTGACCGAGTGCCCGAATTGCCAGGGCCGCCTCAAGAAGGTGTTCTCCGCGGTCGGCATCGTCTTCAAGGGCTCCGGCTTCTACCGCAACGACAGCCGCGGCTCCTCGTCGAGCAGCTCGCCGGCGTCGTCGTCCTCGAAGCCGTCGACGTCCACGTCGTCGTCCGAGTCGTCCTCGTCGTCGTCTTCCTCGTCCTCCTCGGACACGAAGTCGTCGAGCTCGGGCACCTCGTCCAGCAGCAGCTCCGCCGCATAGCTCGCACTTGTGAACCCTGCCGTCACGGGACGGCAGGGTTTTCGGCGTTGTCCGGGCCGGTCGCCGGGGGTTTTCGGGGCCGGATACTGTGCTGCTCATGGCGAACGCAGAGATCGGCGTAATCGGCGGCTCGGGCTTCTACTCGTTCCTCGAGGACGTGACCGAGGTCCAGGTGGAGACCCCCTACGGTCCGCCCAGCGACTCCCTCTTCCTCGGCGAGGTCGCCGGCCGGCGGGTCGCCTTCCTGCCCCGGCACGGACGCGGCCACCATCTGCCGCCCCACCGGATCAACTACCGGGCCAACCTGTGGGCGCTCAGGTCGGTGGGAGCACGCCAGGTCCTGGGGCCGTGCGCCGTGGGCGGACTGCGCCCGGAATACGGCCCGGGCACCCTGCTGGTGCCCGACCAACTGGTCGACCGTACGAAGTCCCGGGCGGGGACGTACTTCGACGGGCTGCCGCTGCCGGACGGGGCCGTGCCGAACGTGGTGCACGTGTCACTGGCCGACCCCTACTGCCCCGCCGGACGGGCGGCCGCGCTGAAGGCGGCCCGCGGGCGGGACTGGGAGGCGGTGGACGGCGGCACGCTCGTCGTGATCGAGGGTCCGCGCTTCTCGACCCGCGCCGAATCGCTGTGGCACCAGGCGCAAGGCTGGTCGGTGGTGGGCATGACCGGTCACCCCGAGGCGTCCCTCGCCCGCGAACTGGAACTCTGCTACACGTCGTTGACCCTGGTCACCGATCTCGACGCGGGCGCCGAGACCGGTGAGGGCGTCTCGCACGACGAGGTGCTGCGGGTGTTCGCGGCGAACGTGGACCGGCTGCGGGGTGTGCTGTTCGACGCGGTGGCGGCGCTGCCGGCGCAGGACGAGCGGGACTGCCTGTGCGTCGGCGCACTGGGCGGGATGGACCCCGGGTTCGAACTGCCCTAGCCGGCGCCCGGGTTGAGGCGGAAGTCCTCGTTCGGGTGAGGAAGTTTTCCACAACCGGCAGGTAGTCCACCGGGCTCAGCGGCATTCGGCGCGAGGCCGCATCGTGGCAGCGCAAGCCGATGTCCCGTCGCTGGTGGTGGTCCACATGTCCTTCGCTCCCTCGCCCTCTCCCCTCCTTCCGTGCCCGCCCGGCACCGACGCTCCCCCGACCTGCGAGGTCCCGCACTTCGCGCCGGTCCGAGTAGGACGCGGTCGGTATCGACTACGGCAACTCGTCCGCAGCCGCAGGCGTGCCGTGGCGCTCGGTCTGGCCGTCACCGCGGCCGCGCTGGTGGCGGCGGGCCCTCGGGGCGGCGACGGGGCGCGGGGTCATCCGGCAGCCCGGCCCGTGCGCGAACACCGGGCCGTGGAGACGGTGTCGGCGCCGGTACGGATCGCCGACGGTGCGACGGTCCGGCTGCTGCGCCCCGGGGACCGGGTCGACGTCATCGCCGCCGAGGAGTCGGCGCTGGGCGGGGACGCCCGAGTGGTCGCCCGCGGGGCGCGGGTGACGAAGGTGCCGGAGCCGGCGGACGGTGTGAGCGAGGGCGGGGCGCTGATCGTGCTCTCGGTGCCGCGGTCCACGGCGGCACGCCTCGCGGGCGCGGGCGCGACGGCACGGCTGGCGGTGACGCTGTGTTGAGCCGCCCTTTGGAGCTACCCCATGGGGCAGGCCCACCTGGCGTTGACGTAGGTTGCGGAGCTGTTTGTTCCACAACGTGCGCGTGCGAGAAGAGGCCTCTGGGTGAGCGAGAAGAAGCCGAGCGTCCTGGAGGGCTTCAAGGCCTTTCTGATGCGCGGGAATGTCATCGATCTGGCAGTCGCGGTGGTCATCGGCGCCGCCTTCACCAACATCGTCAACTCGGTGGTGAAGGGCGTGATCAACCCGCTGGTGGGGGCGATCGGCACGAAGAACCTCGACAGCTACAACTCGTGCCTCAAGGGCCCTTGCACGGGTACCGGCGACCACGCGTCGGGCGTACGGATTCTCTGGGGCTCGGTCCTCGGAGCCACGCTCACGTTCGTGATCACCGCGGCCGTCGTCTACTTCCTGATGGTCCTGCCGATGTCGAAGTACCTGGCCCGGATGGAGGCCCGCCGGAAGGCGAAGGAGGGCACGCGCGAGGTCATGGAGGTGACCGAGCTGGAGGTCCTCAAGGAGATCCGCGACGCCCTGGTCGCCCAGCGGGGCTCGGGCCACGACGGACGCTAGCGAGTAGGTCCGTGCGGCCCGGTCACAGGTGGTGGGGCGGCTTCTCGTCGAGGAAGCGCTTCAGGTCGGCCGCGCTGTCGCTGTCGGTGCGCGGCCGGTCGCCCCAGCCTCGGTCGGTGTCGTCCGAGGACTGCTGGTCCAGCGGATCGTCGAAGACCAGCGCGGGCTTGGGCTCGCGGGGCTCGGGGCGGGGGGCGCTGCTCATGGATCCAGGGTACGGCCCTGCCGGACCCGCACCGTGGGAGCGGCCATCTGCTCCTCGCGGCGTTGCCGGCAGTTCGGGTGGCGTGACCTCCTGATCTCGGCGGGTCGAGGTGGTGCCTGGACGAGACTGGTCCCATGACAGTTGACGCTCTGACGGATGTCACCGGGGTGCGGGTGGGGCACGCGACGCGTACCGGCGGCGGTTGGCTCACCGGCACCACCGTCGTGCTCGCCCCGGAGGGCGGGGCCGTCGCCGCGGTGGACGTGCGCGGCGGAGGTCCCGGCACCAAGGAGACCGACGCGCTCGACCCGCGCAACCTGGTGCAGAAGGTCGAGGCGATCGTGCTGACCGGGGGCAGCGCGTACGGGCTGGACGCGGCCTCCGGGGTGATGGCCTGGCTGGAGGAGCAGGGGCGGGGGGTGCGGGTCGGACCCGATCCCACGCATGTGGTGCCGGTCGTGCCTGCCGCGTGTGTCTTCGATCTCGGGCGGGGCGGTGACTTCCGGGCCCGGCCGGACGCGGCGACCGGGCGGGCCGCTGTCGAGGCCGCCGCGGCGAGTGCCTTCGGTGCGGAGGTGGCGGAAGGGTGTGTGGGGGCGGGGACGGGGGCCGCGGTCGGGGCGATGAAGGGCGGGGTGGGGACGGCGAGTGTCGTGCTGCCCTCGGGGATCACCGTGGCGGCGTTGGTGGTGGCCAACGCGGTGGGGGCGGTGTCGGATCCGGAGACGGGGGTTCTGTACGGGGAGTTGTTCGACGGGCGGGTGCGGTATCCGGAGCAGCGGGTGCACGACGCGGCGCGACAGCGGCTCGCCGAGACCACGGCGAGGAATGCGCCGCCCCCTCTGAACACCACGCTCGCGGTGGTGGCCACGGATGCGGAACTGTCGAAGGCGCAGGCCCAGAAGGTGGCGGGGACCGCGCACGACGGCATCGCGCGTGCCGTGCGGCCGGTGCACCTGTTGCACGACGGCGACACGGTGTTCGCCCTGGCCACGGGGGCGCGGCCGCTCGACGCCTTGGACCCGCTCGCGCTCAACGCGGTGCTCGCCGCGGGTGCGGATGTGGTGACGCGCGCGATTGTGCGGGCGGTGTGGGCGGCGGAGTCGGTGGAGGGGGCGGGTGGGGTGTGGCCGGCCTATCGGGAGCTGTACGGCGAGTGATGCCTGTGGCTGTGTGTGCGGGTTCGGTGGGGGCGGGCGTTGTGCGCAGTTCCCCGCGCCCCTTGGGTGTCCGTCCTGGCGCAGGTGACTGCACCCCCCAGGGGCGCGGGGAACTGCGCGACCAGCCCCCACCGGCCCGCAGCCGCCCGACAACCTCACCCGGCACCCCGATAGGCGCCCCGTCCAAGCCCAGCGCAGCGGCACCGCGGGGAACTGCGCGACCAGCCCCCACCGACCCGCAGCCGCCCCACAACCTGACCCGGCACCCCCATTCCGTCCTGGTTCTGTCACGTGATGGCATTCGTCGCGCTGGTAGGGAACCCGGGCGGGGACCGGGTCCCTCTTTCTTGACCAAGTGGAGCGGACAACGCACATCACACCAATCTGGAGCAGCCCGTGACAACGCCGGACATAGCAGCGCGGCGCGCACTGGGGGCCTGTGCCGTCCTGATGGTCGGCGCCCTCACCCTCACCGCGTGCGGAGGCGACTCCGACGGCAAGAGTGAAGGCAAGGGCGGCAAGGACCCCGCGAAGACCTCCGCGGCGCAGATCGCCATCTCCGCCAAGAACGGTTCGACGGGCGCGTCCATCAACTCGATCGGCGTGAAGGTCAGCGACGGCACGCTGACCGGCGTGAAGATGACGGTGGCCGGCACGGGGCAGCAAGTGTCCGGGGAGATGGTCGCGGGCGGGAAGGGCTGGAAGCCCGAGGAGCAGCTGGAGCGGGGGACGAAGTACGAGATAGCCGCGACGGCGAAGGACTCGGACGGCAAGGCCGTGACCGCGAAGTCCGTCTTCACGACCGTCTCCAAGGCGAACAGCTTCGTCGGGACGTACACGCCGGACAACGGCACGACGGTCGGCGTGGGGATGCCGGTGTCGTTCACCTTCGACAAGGCGATCAGCGACAAGAAGGCCGTGCAGTCCCACATCGAGGTCAGCTCCAGCAGTGGGCAGCAGGTGGTCGGGCACTGGTTCGGGGCGCAGCGGCTCGACTTCCGGCCCGAGGAGTACTGGAAGGCCGGCTCCAAGGTCACGATGAAGATCGACCTGGACGGGGTCGAGGGCGCGGGCGGGGTCACCGGCGTGCAGGAGAAGACCGTCAGCTTCACCGTGGGGCGCTCGCAGGTGTCCACCGTGGACGCGGACACCCAGACCATGAAGGTCGTGCGGGACGGGCGGACCGTCCAGTCGGTGCCGATCTCCACGGGCAGCCCGGAGTTCACCACGTACAACGGGCAGATGGTGATCTCCGAGAAGTACAAGAAGATCCGCATGGACAGCCGGACGGTCGCCCTCGCCAACGCGTACGACATCCCCGACGTGCCGGACGCGATGCGGCTGACGCAGTCGGGGACCTTCATCCACGGCAACTACTGGTACAACAAGGGGAATCCGCCCTTCGGGCGCACCGCCACCAGCCACGGCTGTGTCGGGCTGCGGGACGTCAAGGGCGGGCAGTCGGACACTCCGGCCAAGTGGTTCTACGACAACTCGCTGATCGGGGACGTGGTGATCGTGAAGAACTCCCCCGACAAGACGGTGGCGCCCGACAACGGGCTGAACGGCTGGAACATGTCGTGGGACGAGTGGGTCGCGGGCAGCGCCGTCGGCACCTCCTGATCGTCGCAAGCCCTGTCTGACCGGGGGGTTTTGACGGATCGTCGGCCGCGTGGGAATTTCCCGCGCGGCCCGGTCGTTTTCCGGGCGTACGTTTTCTCGGTTCCCGGACATGATGTCCGACCGAGGGGCTACGGTATGCACCCACAAGGTGACATGCAGCAACGCCGGGAGAAGCCTTGAGCGTTCCGTACGAGACGGCAGCGTACGAACCACACGAGTCGCCCGAGTCTCCGGAGGAGCATCTCGCGCGGCTCCTCGGTCGTGCCCTGAACTCCTTCGAGCTGCCCGACGAGGCGATACGGCAACTGGACTGCGCGCTGGCGTACGACAGTTCGCTGCACTCCGCGCATCACAGCGCGGGGCTGCACCGGGAGACGTACCGGCACACGTGGCTGCTCGCCGACGGCTCGGCGCTCACTCTGTGGGAGCTCGTCCACAACACCGCGCGGGACAGCGTTCCGCAGCACGAGGTGTACGTCGACGAGGAGGAGCTGCGTGCGGCGACCGCGCGGCTTCCCTTACCGCCCGACACCCCGGACTTCGAGCTCCCGGTGACGGTGCAGCTCTCGCCTGTGTACGCGCCGCGGCACGCCTACGTCCCGGACGACTCCGCGGACCACGCGCGCCGGCTGCTGCGCCGCGCGGAGAACACGGACCGGCCGGGCCCGGAGACGGCCGCGCGGCTGGCGGAGGCGTTCGCCCACCAGATCACGCAGGCGTTCGGGCGCCCGTGCCGGGCGGGGCGTGCCGGACTGGGCTTCTCGCTGTACGAGCATGCGTTCCTGCTGCGCGACGGAGCGGAGATCTCCCTGTGGGAGGTCGAGCACACGGCGACGCCCGACGGACGGCACATGTGCGAGGTGTACGTCACCGAGGACGCGGCCCGCGACGCCATGGAGCGGCGCGCGGCTCAGGTCTCCTGACCTGGCTCACACCCCGGGCGCGGATGCTCACGTAGGTCCCGGTTGCGGCGCCCGTGTCAGCGGCCGCCGCCGAGTTGTCGTACCAGACCCGCGAACGCGTCCTCCTCCGCCGGGGTCAGCTCGACGCACTCGCGTCCGGGGGCGGCCCGTCGTTGGTGGGGCAGGGCCGGCAGACCGCGTCCGTAGTGCCACGGCACGGTCTTGTAGCGACCGCGGCGCAGCATGAAGGCCAGCCCGATCCCCCAGGCGACGGTCACCAGGACGAGCAGGGTCATACCAAGCAGCTGGTAGACGGAGTGGTGCTCAGGCATGCGTTCCAGTAGACACCACGGTCCGGGACTTCTGCCCCGGACCGTGACGTATCTCGCAGGTGCCGTGAACGACTCACAGCCGCCCCAAAGGGGCGCGGTTCACGCGGCGACCGGCTGCTTCCGCTCGGTCGCCGGGGTGCCGGTGGCATCCGTCGCCGCGGTGGCCGTGGTCCCCGGCGCCGGCTTGCGCATGCTCTTCAGGCCGACCACCAGGGCGGTCGTGACGCACACGCCCGCCGCGATGGCGATCAGGTAGAGGAACGGGCTGCCGATCAGCGGGACCACGAAGATGCCGCCGTGCGGGGCGCGCAGGGTGGCGCCGAAGGCCATCGACAGGGCGCCGGTGACCGCGCCGCCCGCCATCGAGGCCGGGATGACGCGCAGCGGGTCGGCCGCCGCGAACGGGATCGCGCCCTCGGAGATGAAGGACGCGCCAAGGACCCAGGCGGCCTTGCCGTTCTCGCGCTCGGTCTCGGTGAAGAGCTTCTTGCGGACGGTGGTCGCGAGCGCCATGCCCAGCGGCGGGACCATGCCCGCGGCCATCACTGCGGCCATGACCTTCATCGCGGAGTCGCTCGGGTCCTGCACGGCGATTCCGGCGGTGGCGAAGGCGTACGCGACCTTGTTGACCGGGCCGCCGAGGTCGAAGCACATCATCAGGCCGAGCAGGATGCCGAGCAGGATGGCGTTGGAACCGGAGAGGCCGTTGAGCCAGTCCGTCATGCCCTTCTGGGCCTCGGCGATGGGCTTGCCGATCACTACGAACATCAGGAAGCCCACGATGAGCGAGGAGATCAGCGGGATCACCACCACCGGCATGATGCCGCGCAACACCGGCGGGATCTTGATCCGCTGGATCGCGAGGACCACACCACCGGCCAGCAGACCGGCGACCAGACCGCCGAGGAAGCCCGCGGCGATGTTGGAGGCGATCATTCCGCCGACGAAGCCAGGGACGAGACCGGGGCGGTCCGCCATGCCGTACGCGATGTATCCGGCGAGGACCGGGATGAGGAAGCCGAAGGCGACCTGGCCGATCTGGAACAGCAGGGCGCCCCAGCTGTCGATCTCGGTCCAGGAGAAGTGCTTCATGACCGAGGGCGCGCTCGCGATCTGCCAGCCGCCGATCGCGAACCCGAGGGCGAGCAGCAGACCGCCCGCGGCGACGAACGGGACCATGTAACTCACGCCGGTCATCAGCCACTTGCGCAGCTTGGTGCCGTAGCCGTCGCCGGGCTCGCCGGCCCGCTCGACAGGCGTCCCCGCGCCCGCGGCGCCCGCCGTCACCTCACCGCGCACGGCTTTTGCGCGCACTTCGGTGATGAGTTCCGCGGGCCGGTTGATGCCCGCCTTCACGCCGACGTCGACGGTGGGCTTGCCGGCGAAGCGGTCCTTGTCGCGTACGGGGACGTCGTGCGCGAAGATCACGCCGTCCGCCGCCGCGATGACAGCCGGGTCGAGCCGGTCGAAGCCGGCCGAGCCCTGGGTTTCGACGACGAGTTCGACGCCCGCCTCGCGGCCGGCGTTCTCCAGGGACTCGGCCGCCATGTAGGTGTGGGCGATACCGGTCGGGCAGGAGGTGACGGCGACGATCCGGAAGGGGGCCTCGGGAACGTCGGGAGTGGCCGTTGCGGCATCGGCGGAGGCCGCCGCCGATGCCGCAACGGAGTCTTCGCCGGCGGAGTCTTCGCCGGCGTCCTGCGCCGGCGGCTCGTCCCCGCGGATCAGCGCGGCCGCGCTCTCCGCGTTCCCCGCGGCCCGCAGCGCGTCCGTGAACTCGGTGTTCATCAGCTGCCGCGCGAGGGAGGAGAGGATCGTCAGGTGGGCGTCGTCCGCACCGGCCGGTGCGGCGATCAGGAAGATCAGGTCGGCGGGTCCGTCCGCGGCACCGAAGTCGATCCCTGCGGAGCTGCGCCCGAAGGCGAGCGTCGGCTCGGTGACGTGTTCGCTGCGGCAGTGCGGGATGCCGATGCCGCCGTCGAGGCCGGTCGGCATCTGGGCCTCGCGGGCGGCCACGTCGGCGAGGAAGCCCTCCAGGTCGGTCACCCGGCCCAGGGCGACCATGCGCTCGGCGAGGGCACGCGCCGCCGCTTCCTTGGTATCGGCGGACAGGTCGAGATCGACCAGGTCCGCGGTGATCATGTCGCTCATCGCGGGCTCCTTCGCACGCGTATCGCCCGGGGAGTGGGGTGGGCGGTGGGGAGGGGGACGGGGGTGCAGCGGTGTGGGGTCTCGGGGGTGGT
This sequence comes from Streptomyces sp. NPDC048523, assembly GCF_043199815.1. Lineage (NCBI taxonomy): Bacteria > Bacillati > Actinomycetota > Actinomycetes > Kitasatosporales > Streptomycetaceae > Streptomyces > Streptomyces sp. NPDC048523. Next base: position 225,692 of record NZ_JBICWQ010000006.1, read on the forward strand.
GGCAGCGGGGTTCACCACCGCTCGGTTGGTCGCCGTACGGTTCGGCACGGCGTGGTTCATCGCCGTACGGTTCGCCACCGTTGGGGAAAGCGTCGGGCCGGTCATGTCACCGGCTCCGTCAGCACACGGTCCACCGGCACCTCGGCCGTGACCGTCACCGCGGCCGGGTCGAGGTCGTCCGGTGTCGGCATGACGCTGCCGGGCAGCTGAACGGCCGCCGCGCCGTGGGCGACCGCGGAGGCGAGGGCCCCGGGGCCGCTGCCGCCGGCGATCAGGAAGCCGGCCAGGGACGAGTCGCCGGCGCCGACATTGCTGCGTACGGCGTCCACGCGCGCGCTGCCGAACCAGGCACCCGTGCCGTCCACGAGCAGCTGCCCGTCGGCGCCCAGGCTCGCGAGCACCGCCCGCGCACCCATCTCACGCAGCTCCTCGGCCGCCTTCACCGCGTCGCCCACCGTGGACAGGGGGCGTCCGACGGCCTCCGCCAGTTCCTCGGCGTTCGGCTTGACCACGTCGGGCCGTTCGCGCAGCGCCTCCAGGAGCGCGCGCCCCGAGGCGTCCAGCGCGATCCGAGCGCCTCCGGCGTGCGCCCGCGCGACCACCTCGGCGTACCAGGAGGGCGCGAGCCCGCGGGGCAGGCTTCCGCAGCACGCGATCCACGAGGCGTCACGCGACTGCGTGCGGACCGTCTCCAGCAGCAACTCCTGCTCGGCTGCGGACAGTTCGGGACCCGGCGCGTTGATCTTCGTGAGCACCCCGTCCGACTCGGCGAGCGCGATGTTCGACCGGGTGGCTCCGGCGACCGGTACCGGTGCGACCTCGATGCCCTGCGCGTCGAGCAGGTCGGCGACGAGGGCCCCCGGCGCCCCGCCCAGCGGCAGGACCGCGACCGTGCGCTGTCCGGCGGCCGAGACGGCACGCGAGACGTTGACGCCCTTGCCGCCGGGGTCCATGCGTTCACCGGTGGCGCGGATGACCTCGCCGCGCTCCAGGGACGGGACCTCGTACGTACGGTCCAGGGACGGGTTCGGGGTGACCGTGAGGATCATGCGCACTCGTTTCTAGACACACAGCACTTCCGTGCCGCCGCGCTCGATCACGGCGGCGTCGTCGGGGCTCAGCCCGCTGTCGGTGATCAGCAGGTCCACATCGCTCAGGTCACCGAAGCGGGCGAAGTGCTCCTGGCCGTGCTTGGAGGAGTCGGCGAGCAGCACCACGCGGCGGGCGGCGGCGAGCGCCGCGCGCTTGACCGCGGCCTCGGCGAGGTCGGGAGTGGTGAGGCCGTGCTCGGCGGAGAAGCCGTTGGCCGCCACGAAGAGGACATCGGCCCGGATCTCGCCGTACGCCCGCAGCGCCCAGGCGTCCACGGCGGCGCGCGTACGGTGCCGTACGCGCCCCCCGACCAGATGGAGCTGGATGCCGGGGTGGTCCGCGAGGCGGGCCGCGATCGGCAGGCTGTGCGTGACGACGGTGAGCGAGGCCTCCAGCGGCACGGCGGCGGCCAGGCGGGCCACGGTCGTACCGGCGTCGAGGATCAGGGTGCCCTCGGCCGGCAGTTCGGCGAGGGCGGCCTTGGCGATGTGGTCCTTCTCGTCGGCCGCGGTCGTCTCGCGCTCGGCGAGGTCCGGCTCGAAGTCGAGGCGCCCGGCCGGGATGGCCCCGCCGTGCACCCGGCGCAGCAGGCCCGCGCGGTCGAGGGCCTTCAGGTCGCGCCGGATGGTCTCGGCGGTGACCTGGAACTCCTCGGCCAGCGAGACGACGTCCACCCGCCCGCCGTCACGGGCGAGCCGGAGGATCTCCTGCTGCCGTTCCGGTGCGTACATGTCCGCTCGCCTCCGACCGATGCCCGAACGTGTGGTTTCAGACGGGAGGCTACGCCCGGATTTCCGGAAAGTAAACAGGTTCGGATGCCATTCGGGCATGAACGGACTTCCGTGGAGCTTCCAACGGACGGTTGTGTCCGGGGACGGCAGAGGGCCCGGTACCGCAGCCGGTACCGGGCCCCTGATCTCGGATGTCAGGAGACGAGTGCGGGCTCCTGCTCCGCCTGTGCCGGAAGCTCGGCCGCCCCCTCCACGTGCTGCGCGGGCCGCTTCGGCAGCGCGAACATCAGCAGGAAGATGACGCCCATCACCGCCGCGACCCATCCGAGCGCGTGCTGGAAGGCGTCCACGAAGGCCGGGCCCACCTGCTCCGGCCGCAGGTCGTCGCCGATGACCCCGAAGAACACCACCGACACCAGCCCGAGCCCGAGCGCGTTGCCCATCTGCTGCACGGTGTTGATGAGTCCCGACGCCGAACCGGCGTGCTCGCGCGGCACCTCGGAGAGCACCGCGTCGGTGAGCGGGGCGACGATCAGGCCCATGCCGACGCCCATCACGACCAGCGGCAACGCCATCTGCCACGAGCTGATCGCCATGCCGTACCGCTCGGCCTCCCACAGGTAGAGCAGCACGCCCACCGCCATCAGCAGCGCACCGGCCTGGAGCACCCCGCGCCCGAACCGCGGCACGAGCACCTGCACGGACAGTCCCGCGGCCGTGGAGACGGCGAGCGAGAACGGCACCCCGGTCAGCCCGGCCCGCAGCGGGCTCCAGCCCAGCCCGGTCTGCATGTACAGCGTCCACACCAGGAAGAAGATGCCGAGCCCGACCCCGAACACCGTCTGCACGGCGATCCCGGCCGCGAAGCTCTTCACCCTGAACAGCGACAGCTCGACCAGCGGCGACCCGTCCCGCGCGGCCTTGCGCCTCTCGTACGCCACCAGCGCCGCGAACACGAGGGGTGCGCCGGCCATCGACACGTACCCCCACACCGGCCAGTCCAGCTCCTCGCCGCGGGTCAGCGGGTAGAGCAGCATCAGCAGTCCGAGCACGACCATGGCCACGCCCACCAGGTCCAGCTTCAGCGCCCGCGGGGCCTTGGACTCGGTGATGAAACGGCTCCCGAGCACCAGCCCCATGATTCCGACCGGCAGGTTGATGAGGAAGATCGGCCGCCACTCCAGCCCGAAGAGGTTCCACTCGGTCAGCAGCGCCCCGAGCAGCGGACCGGACACGGCCCCCAGCCCGACGACCGCGCCGAACAGCCCGAACACCTTGCCGCGCTCGTGCGCGGGGAAGGTCGCGTGCACGATCGACAGGACCTGCGGCACCATCATCGCCGCCATGCCGCCCTGCAGGATCCGGGCCGCGACCAGCATCTCCGGGTTCGCGGCGAAGCCGCACAGCGCCGACGCGAGCGTGAACCCGCCGATCCCGACGAGGAACAGCCGCTTGCGCCCGTGGATGTCACCGAGCCGCCCTCCGGTGATCAGCCCCGCGGCGAAGGCCAGGGCGTAACCCGCGGTGATCCACTGGATCTGGCTGACGGAGGCGCCGGCGTCCTGCCGGATGGACGGGATGGCGATGTTGACGATCGTGACGTCGACGAGGTCCATGAAGGCCGCGGTCATCACGATGGCGAGGGCGAACCAGCGGCGCCGGTCACCCGCGGCGGGCCGCGGAGCGGTGGAGGTGGTCTCGGTGGAGGTCATGCCATGAAGCTATGACTCCATTAGGTCAGATCGTGTCCTACTTCTACGGCATTCTCGAAGTCATGACGACGGACACCCCGGCACGGCTCCTGACGCTCCTCTCCCTCCTCCAGACGCCCCGCGAATGGCCCGGCGGCGAGCTCGCCGGCCGGCTCGGGGTCTCCCGCCGCACGGTCCGGCGGGACATCGACCGCCTGCGCGAACTGGGCTACCCCGTCCAGGCGACCAAGGGCTCCGACGGCGGCTACCGGCTCGTCGCGGGCAAGGCCATGCCCCCGCTCGTCCTCGACGACGAGGAGGCGGTGGCCATCGCGGTCGGGCTGCGGGCGGGGGCGGGGCACGCGGTCGAGGGGATGGAGGAGGCGTCCGTACGGGCGCTGGCGAAACTGGAGCAGGTCCTGCCGTCCCGCCTGCGGCACCGCGTGTCCACGCTGCAGGCCGCGACGACTCCGCTGACCAGCGGGGACGGGGCGAGCATCGCGACCGAGACCCTGACGGTGATGGCGTCCACGGTGGCCGGGCACGAGCGGCTGCGGTTCGCCTACCGGGCGAAGGACGGGGCCGAGTCGCGACGCGTCGTGGAGCCGTACCGTCTGGTCTCCACCGGGCGCCGGTGGTACCTCGTCGCCTACGACCTCGACCGCGGCGACTGGCGGACCTTCCGGGTCGACCGGGTGGACGACCCCTTCGCCACGGGCGCGCGGTTCGCTCCGCGGGAGTTGCCGACGGGGGGCGCGGCGGAGTACCTGCGGCAGTCGATGTACCACCGCCAGGAGACCTACGAGCTGGTCGTGACGTTCGAGGGCGACGCGTCCGTGGTGGCGGCCCGGGTGCCGACGTGGATGGGGGTGCCGGAGCCGGTGGGCGAGGGACGGTGCCGGCTGCGGACGACCGTCGGGGACGCGGTGGACTGGATGGCGGTGCGGCTGGCCATGACCGGAGTCGAGTTCGTGGTGGAGGAGCCCGTGGAACTGGCGGCCGCGGTGCGGGAGTTGGGGGGACGGTTGGTCCGGGCGGCAGAGGGGTGGAAGAATCTGCCGTCCGGTGGGTCACCCCGTGGTTCAGGTACGGGGTGACCCACCGTTCCGCTGTGCCGGGGGCATGCGAAGGCGGGCGTGCGAAGGCGGGGCGTGAAAAAGAGCCGGACCCCGGCGCCCGGGGGGAGGGGCGCCGAAGTCCGGCTCTGGGAGAGTCCCGGCGCCGGGGGGGGATTGCGGCGGGACTTGGTTCAAGAGGGTCCGAAGGGGCCGAAGACTTGGTCTCCGGGCCCCGAACACCTGGACCCTGAAGTCTTGTTCCCTGGGGCCGGGCGGTTAAGCGGCCTAGTACAGCCATGTTTACGCGGTCTTTAGCCACCCGGCGTACGCGGGCACGCCCCGCCTACGCCGCAGCGTCGAACCCGGTGGACCGCGCGAGCTTCTTCAGCTCCAGCAGGGCGTGCTTCTCGATCTGCCGGATCCGCTCGCGGGTGAGCCCGTGCTCCTTGCCGACCTCGGTCAGCGTGCGCTCGCGCCCGTCCTCGATGCCGTACCGCATCTTGATGATGGAAGCGGTGCGCTGGTCGAGGCGGCCGATGAGGTCGTCCAGTTCCTCGCTGCGCAGCAGCGTCAGCACCGACTGCTCCGGCGAGACCGCGGAGGTGTCCTCCAGGAGGTCACCGAACTGGGTGTCGCCGTTGTCGTCCACCGACATGTTCAGCGAGACCGGGTCGCGGGCCCAGTCCAGGACGTCGATCACGCGCTCGGGGTTCGAGCCGAGCTCGGCGGCGACCTCCGCGGGCTCCGGGTCGCGGCCGTGCTCGCGGTTGAACTCGCGCTGCACACGGCGGATGCGGCCCAGCTCCTCCACGAGGTGGACGGGCAGCCGGATGGTGCGGGACTGGTCGGCGATGGAGCGGGTGATGGCCTGACGGATCCACCAGGTCGCGTACGTGGAGAACTTGAAGCCCTTGCGGTAGTCGAACTTCTCGACCGCGCGCACCAGGCCGGCGTTGCCCTCCTGGATCAGGTCGAGCAGGGGCAGACCGCTGCGGGGGTAGCGGCGGGCCACGGCCACGACCAGGCGGAGGTTGGAGCGGATGAACACGTCCTTGGCGCGCTCACTCTCCTCCACCAGGGCCTCCAGCTCCTCGCGGGTGGCGTCGGCCTTGGCTTCCTCGTACCCGTCGAGGACCTGCCGGGCGAACACACCCGCCTCGATGATCTGGGACAGCTCGACTTCCTTGGCGGCGTCGAGCAGCGGCGTACGCGCGATCTCGTCGAGGTACATGCCGACCAGGTCGCGGTCGGCGATCTCGCCGCCATGGACGCGAACACTGCGTGCCGCGTCGGTAGACCCGCCGGTGGCGGACTTACGACGGGCGACGGCACGGGTTGCCATGCGTGCTCCCTTGCGATGTTGGGTCAGCGGGTGGTCCGTCGGACGCTGGGTCCCGGTTCCGGTTGCTTTCCGGACTCTCCTCGGGTGCCCTGCATCCGATGGAAACAACGACTGGAAACCGGACAGAATTCCCAAGCCGTGCCGCTATTTTTCTGATCTTGCAGTACCCTGTCCGGCCACATGAGGAGGAGCGATGCCGTCGGAACGTACAGAGGTGCAGGTCAGGCCGGGAGTCGAAAGCGACCTCGGGGCCCTCACCGACCTCTACAACCACTACGTTCGTGAGACGCCGATCACATTCGACACCGCTGTCTTCACCCCGGAGGAGCGCCGCCCCTGGCTGCTCTCCCACCCTGAAGACGGCCCGTACCGCCTGAAGGTTGCCACCGACACCGACTCGACAGGAACCTCACAGCGGATCCTCGGGTACGCCACGTCCAGCCCGTTCCGCGCGAAGCCCGCGTACGCGACCTCCGTGGAAGTCACCGTCTACCTCGCTCCGGATGCGGGCGGCCGGGGCATCGGCACCCTCCTCTACAAGGCCCTCTTCGAGACCCTGGCCGGCGAGGACGTGCACCGCGCCTACGCGGGCATCGCACAGCCCAACGAAGCGTCCACGCGGCTGCATGAACGCTTCGGTTTCCGGCACGTCGGCACGTACCGGGAAGTGGGCAGGAAGTTCGGCCGCTACTGGGACGTGGCCTGGTACGAGAAGGGCCTGTAGACCCCCGCGGGAGACTGTCAGCCGAACTGCACGGACCGCTTGGCCATCCCCATCCAGAACCCGTCGATGACGGACCTCTGCGCGTCCAGCTCGCCGCTCACGTCCGCCGCGCCCATCGTCACGAACAGGGGGGCGAAGTGCTCGGTGCGCGGGTGGGCGTAGCGCCCGGCCGGGGCCTTGTGCAGGAAGTCCAGCAGGGAGTCCACGTCCCGCGCCTCAAGGGCCCTCCGGCCCCAGTCGTCGAATTCCGAGGACCAGGTGGGCACTCCGCCGCCGGTGTGGCGCAGGGCGGCGAGGTTGTGGGTGAAGAAGCCGGAGCCGACGATCAGGACGCCCTCGTCGCGCAGCGGGGCGAGCTTGCGGCCGATCTCCATGAGCCGGACCGGGTCGAGGGTCGGCATGGAGATCTGCAGGACCGGGATGTCGGCCTCGGGGAACATCTCGACGAGGGGGACATAGGCGCCGTGGTCCAGTCCGCGGTCCGGGATGTCCTGCACGGGGATGCCGGGGGCGCGCAGCAACTTGCGGACGGAGTCGGCGAGTTGGGGGGCGCCGGGGGCGTCGTACGTCACCTGGTAGTAGTGCTCGGGGAAGCCCCAGAAGTCGTAGACGAGCGGGACGGGCTGCACCGCGCCGAGGGCGAGGGGGGCCTCCTCCCAGTGGGCGGAGACCATGAGGATCGCCTTGGGGCGGGGCAGCTCCGCGGACCAGGCGGCGAGCTCACCGGGCCAGATCGGGTCGTCGGCGAGCGGCGGGGCGCCGTGGCTCAGATAGAGGGCGGGCATGCGCTCCAGCGTGGCGGCGGACATGACGGGGACTCCTCCGGTACTTCCGATGCGTCGAGTGCTTCAAATTTAAAGCTTCTACTGACATGACTGTACGCCTCACTTGTTTAAGATTCAAGGAGAGAGCTCGTAGAGTGGGAAACATGAACACGGCATCCGTCCCCGACGAGGAGCCCCAGTGGCTCGACGACGAAGAGCAGCGCATCTGGCGCTCGTACATCCACGCCACGACCCTTCTCGAGGATCACCTCGACCGCCAGCTGCAGCGGGACGCGGGCATGCCGCACATCTACTACGGCCTGCTCGTCGGCCTCGCCGAGGCCCCGCAGCGACGGCTGCGGATGACCGAGCTGGCCATGAAGGCGAAGATCACCCGGTCCCGGCTCTCGCACGCGATCGCCCGGCTGGAGCGCAACGGCTGGGTGCGCCGGGAGGACTGCCCGGACGACCGGCGCGGCCAGTTCGCGGTGCTCACCGACCCGGGCCTGGAGATGCTGCGGGGCGCCGCGCCGGGCCATGTGCGGGCCGTACGCAACGCCGTCTTCGACCGGCTCACCCCGGAACAGCAGAAGTCCCTCGGCGAGATCATGCAGATCGTCGCCGAGGGACTCCAGCCGAACGAGGCGGGCGCGGACCTGCCCTGGCTCCGCTGAGCCGCTCACTCAGCTGGGCCAGGGCAGTTCCTGGGTCGTACGTACGGGGCGTCCCCTTCCCCGTACGCACGTGGTTCTCGAAGGGGTACGACCGACCGATCGCCGTCAGTGGGCGACGACCGGGATCGCCAGCTCCTCCTCGGCGCCTTCCGCGGACCCCGTCACGGCGGTCGTGTCCGGGCGGCCGGCGTTGACGAGGGTCACGACGATGACCGCGGCGAGCACCAGCATGCCGACGGCGAACCAGATCGCGTTGGTGTAGCCGTGCACCTGGCCCTCCAGCGCGACCAGCTGCTGCTGCGACTTGGAGCCCGCGGAGCCGATGTGGTCGGCGATGTAGGAGGTCGTGGCGGAGGCGGCGATCGTGTTCAGCAGGGCCGTACCGATCGCGCCGCCCACCTGCTGCGAGGTGTTGACCATCGCGGAGGCGACACCGGCGTCCCGGGGCTCGACGCCCAGGGTGGCCAGGGACATGGCGGGCATGAACGCCGTACCCATGCCGAGGCCGAGCAGCAGCATCGCCGGCAGGATCGTCGAGGCGTACGACGAGCCGATCTCCAGCTGGGTCATCAGGAGCATGCCGACCGCGGCGACCAGGAAGCCGGGGCCCATCAGCAGGCGGGCCGGCAGGCGGGTCATCAGACGGGTGCCGATCTGGGTCGAGCCGACCATCATGCCGACGATCATCGGCATGAAGGCGAAGCCGGTCTTGATCGGCGAGAAGCCCTTCACGATCTGCAGGTAGTAGGTGAGGAACAGGAAGGTGCCGAACATCGCGATGATCGCGATGCCGAGGGAGAGGTAGATCCCGCCGCGGTTGCGGTCGGTGATCACGCGCAGCGGCAGCAGCGGGGCCTTGACCTTGGCCTCGGTGACGACGAAGGCGGTCAGCAGGACGACCGACGCGACGAACATGCCGACGGTCACGGAGTCGCCCCAGCCGTTGGACTCGGCGCGGGTGAAGCCGTAGACCAGCGCGACCAGGCCCAGGGTGGACAGCAGGACGCCGGGGATGTCGAGCGGGTTGCGGTTGCGGCCGCCCTCGGGCTCACGGATGACGAAGTACGCGCCGAGCGCGGCGACGATCGCGAACGGGATGTTCACGAAGAACGTCCAGCGCCAGTCCATGTACTCGGTCAGCACACCGCCGAGGATGAAGCCCACGGCGCCGCCGCCACCGGCGATCGCGCCGTAGATACCGAAGGCCTTGGCGCGCTCCTTGGCGTCCGTGAACATCACGGCGAGCAGGGAGAGCGCGGCGGGCGCGAGCAGCGCGCCGAAGACGCCCTGGAGGGCACGGGCACCGAACATCATGGCGCCGCTGGTGGCCGCGCCGCCGAGCGCGGAGGCACCGGCGAAGCCGATCAGGCCGACGACGAAGGCGTTCTTGCGGCCCCACAGGTCGGCTATGCGTCCGCCGAAGAGCAGGAGTCCGCCGAAGGCGAGCGCGTAGGCCGTGACGACCCACTGGCGGTTGCCGTCGGAGATGCCCAGGTCGGTCTGGGCGGAGGGCAGGGCGATGTTCACGATGGTCGCGTCGAGGACGACCATCAGCTGGGCGAGCGCGATGAAGACGAGCGCTTTCCAGCGGTTGGCGTCGCCGGACACGGCCGGTGCGCCGGAAGCCTTTGCGGCTGTTGCAGACATGGGGGTACCCACTTCGGGACTTCGGAACGGAAAAAGAATGAAGAAAGGGGACGGTCCGTCATCGGCGACGGCCGGTCGAAAGTCGTTGTAGAGACTGTTCTCGCGCTCTGAACTAATCGGTGTGACCAATCGGTGACTGGTCGGTTCTCGTCGGATCAGGCCTGGCGGAGGTCCTCCATGGTCAGGGCCGCGCCCGGCAGCTGGGAGCGGGCCGGGGCCCGCAGTCCGTCCAGGAACAGCTGAAGGGTGCGGTGCACGAACCCGTCGAGGGTGAGGCAGCCGGTGCCGGCCGGGGGCCGGGACAGCTGGGCCACGGCGACCATCAGGTCACCGACGCTCACGTCGCCGCGCAGCTGACCGGCCGTCCTGGCCCGGTCCATGAGCTGCTCGACGAGCTGCTCGATGCGTACGCGTGCGGCCACCAGGTCGGGGTGGTACTGGTCGAAGGTGCCCTGCACCATCGGGCACAGTGCGGTGATCCGCTCGTCGGCGGCGGTGTGCACGAAGCGCTCCAGCGCGCCGAAAGCGTCCCCGGTCGCCGCGAGCGCGAGCTCGGCCGCCTCCGCCGTCCGGTCCATGACGGAGCAGACGACCTCACGGACGAGCGCGTCGCGATCGGGGAAGTTCCGGTACACCGTGGCATTGCCGACGCCGGCCCGGCGGGCGATCTCGTCGAGCGGCACGTCGGGGCCGAACTCGGTGAACATCTCGCTGGCGGCGGTGACGATCCGCTCGCGGTTGCGCAGGGCGTCGGCGCGGGGCGCCTTGCGCTGTGCGGAGAGAGCGGTCTGCACGGTGTGCTCCTCGGTTGACGGTTGATCCGGGGACTCAATCCCCGTTTCGCTCGGACACTGGTCTAAACGGGGAGACGCTCCCCGGTTATTTCGGGTTGAGGAGAAATCATGGTGTGACCTGAGTCACAGTCTCGCGATACCCACGTTCGGTCTCCTCCAGCGCGCGTGCACCCCTGCCCCGGCAGAGGGTGATCGAGAAGGTGCAGCCTTTTGACCAGCGGCTGCCGTGCTCCGGAGGGTGCTCGCATGCCGTGGACCAGACGTCGGATACGCCCGCGCCGGGTCGCCGCCCTCGCGTCCGTGACCGCTCTGACCCTCGCGGTCAGCACCTCGGCCGGCACCGAGCGCCCGGTCCCCGGGACCACGACCGCCGGCCCGGTCGCCGTGGCCCGCTCCGACAGTCACGGCGCCTGCCTCATCAGCGGCGGCCCGGCCGTCCAGATGTCCGAGGGCCTGCCCACGCCCGGCGGCTACTCCCGCTCCACCGGCACCGTCCACGCCCTCACCCTGATGATCGACTTCTCCGACGCGCCGGGGTCCGGCAGCGCCCAGAGCCGCTTCCGCGAGTTCTTCCCGCAGACCCAGGACTGGTTCCGCACCAGTTCCTACGGCCGTCTCGACTACCGCCCCGAGACCCCGATCACCGGCTGGCTGCGCATGCCGAAGTCCTTCCGGGCCTACGGCATAGAGCGCGGCGCCCCCTTCGACCCCGGCTACCGCCGACTCGTCCAGGACATCGTGGCCGCCGCCGATCCCCGGGTGGACTTCCGGTCGTACGACTTCCTGAACGTCCTGGTGACCCCGAACGCCGGCCCCTCCGCCCTCGACACGGTCCTGTCGGTGACCTTCGCCGGCAACACCGACGCCCCGGTCGCCGACGGCGTCCCCGTCGCCAACGCCTCCTTCGTGTACTCCCGCCAGGACGACGGCTCCGGTTCCTTCCCGCAGACCGGCTACCGGGTACTGCCCCACGAGAACGGCCACGTTTTCGGCCTGCCCGACCTCTACACCCAGAACGGCGGGGGCGCGGTCGGCCACTGGGACATCATGAGCGAGGACTGGGGCACCAACAACGACCTCCTCGGCTGGCACAAGTGGAAGCTCGGCTGGCTGGACTCTACGCAGGTCAACTGCGTGACGGCGCCCGGGACTTCGGAGTACACGCTGACTCCGCTGGCCGGGCCCGGCCCCGGCACCAAGCTCCTCTTCGTCCCCCTCGGCCGCCGCACCGGCTACGCGGTCGAGCTGCGCACCCGCGAGGGCAACGACGAGACGGTGTGCCGGCCGGGCGTCCTCATCTACAAGGTCGACGCGAACGTGGACACCGGGCGGGGCCCGGTCCGCGTGTACGACGCGCGCCGCAACAGCGGGGGCTGCACCCGGAGCCCCAACGTCCACGCGGAACTCTCGGACGCACCGTTCGCAGCGGGGGAGGAGTTCCGGGACCCGGTGAGGGGGGTGCGGGTGCGGATACTGGGGGTGGACGGGGGCGGGAACTATCGGGTGGGGGTGACTCGGGGGTAGGGGGTTGTCGGGGGTAGGGGTCCTCTGGATCAGGGGGTTCTCGGGGGTAGGGGTCCTTGGATCAGGGGGTTCTCGGGGGTAGGGGGTTCTCGGCGAGGGCGGTGGCGTGCTGGGGGCGGACGGGACACCCACTGCGCGGTGTTGTCGGGCGGAGGTAGGAGGGGGCACCAGGCGCCCTCCGGTCCGGCACGGGCGGTGGCGTGTGGCGGGCGCTACCAAGCGGGGTCACCGGGGAGCAGCGGACCACCGGCCCCCTGAGTCGTGTACGGGCGTGGACACCTCCGCCGCCGGTCCCGGCGAGGGCGTGGCGCGCTCGGGGCGCGGTGTCGGATTACCGTAGGCCTGCCGCGACCGCCGTACCGGAGAGCCGATGCCCGCTGAGACCACCACTCCCCCGCCGGTACCGCAGTCCGCCGTGCCGGCCGAGGCGGTCACGCCTCTGATCCGGGGGGTCGGGGTGCTGCGGGAGCTGACCGAGGCGGGCGGGACACTCAGCCTGAGCGGCCTGGAGCGCGCGACGGGCCTGGCGCGTTCGACGGTCGACCGCATCACGGCGACGCTGGCCCGCATGGGATACGTCCGCCTCGACGGCCGGGACGCGGTGACGACCCCCCGCCTCATGGAACTCGGCAACGCCTACCTCGCCGCCCTGCGCCTGCCCGCCCTGCTGTCCCGGCGGGCCGACGCCCTCGCCGACGAGCTGGACGAGTCGGTGTCGCTGGCCGTCGCCGACCGGGACGGCATCCGCTTCATCCACCAGGCCACCCGCCGCCGCGCGATGTCCCTCAGCTTCCGCATCGGCGACCTGCTCCCCGCCGAACGCACCGCGCCGGGCCCCCTGTTCGCCTCCGAGTGGACGGACGGCGACTGGCGGACGTGGCGCGAACGCCGGGCGGCGGACCCGGAGAACCGGGCCTTTTCGGCCGTACCCCCTCGGCAGCTCCCTCTCCCGGATGGCGAGTTCGAGGCGAAGGCGGCACAGGCCGGCCGCGAAGGATGGGCGCTGGACGACCAGTTGATCGAACCGGGCCTGGTGGCGGTCTCCGTCCCCGTACGGGACCCCCGCACAGGCCGGATCGCCTGTGTGGCGAACGTCGTGAGCCACACCAGCCGCCACACCGCGACCGACCTGCGCGACACCCTGCTGCCGCAACTACGGGCGACGGTGGCCGAGATGGAACGCGAACTGGCCGCCGCCCCCGAGCCGGACCCGGCCCCGCCGCCCTCGGGATCGGCCGCCTGGATCGGGACGGCCAAGAAAGAACTGGGCCGGGAGTTCATCGAGTCCCTCGCGCGCGGCCTGACGGTCCTGACGGCGTTCGGCGAGGGCAGGGCCGCGCTGACCCTGACGGACGTGGCCCGGGCGACCGGCCTGGCGAGGGCGACGGCCCGCCGCGCCCTGATCACCTACGAGCACCTGGGCCTGGTCCGCGGACAGCCGGAGTCCCGCACCTTCAGCCTCACCCCCCGTGTCCTGTCCCTGGGCTTCCCACCCCTCTCCCGTACGACCCTCCCCCGCATCGCGGCCCCCCACCTGGCCGCCCTCTCGGCACTGGTCGGGGAGTCGACGGCGCTGGCGATCCTGGTGCCGTCGGGTCCGGACTCCGACCCCGAGATCCAGTACACGGCGAGGGCCGTGTCCCCCCGGATCATGGGTGTGGACATCAGGGTGGGCACCCGGCTGCCGGCGTCGGCGACCTCCCTGGGCCGGGTGCTGCTGACGGAGAACCAGGGGTACGCCCTGCTGGACGAGGACTGGGAGGACGGCCTGCGCACCGTCGCCGTCCCCCTCCGCGACCGTACGGGCCGGGCGGTCGCCGCCGTGAACGTGGCCCTGCACGCGGCGGGCCGCACGGAGCGGGAGTGCGTCGAGGAGATCCTCCCGGAACTCCGCCGCACGGCGACCCGTATAGAGCGGGAACTGCACGTGGCAGGGCACTTCACCCGGGTCGCCCTCCTCTGACAGTCAGATCAGCTGGTGACACCGCCGTCGACGACGAGATCGTGGCCGACGACGAAGCTCGACTCCTCGGACGCCAGCCACAGCACCGCGGCCACGATCTCGTCCGTCGTCGCGACGCGGGCGATCGGAACCGTCGTCGCCAGCCGGGCGGCACGGTCGGCATCGCTCTCTCCGGGGCGCAGGGACATGCCGGTGTCCGTGGCGCCGGGGCTCACCGCGTTGATGCGTACGTTGTCCTTGATGTGGTCGAGTGCGGCGACCCGCGTGAGGGTGCTCACCGCCGCCTTGGACGCGGCGTAGGCGGCCATGCCGGGACGGCGCCCGTGGTAGCCGATGTTGGACGCGGTGTTGACGATGACGCCGCCGCCGTTCGCCCGCATGTGCGCGATCTCCTGCTGCATGCCGATCAGGACGCCGTTCAGGTTGACGTCCAGCACGGACCGCCACACGGACAGGTCCAGATCACCGACCGGGGCGGGCTTGCCGAAGATGCCCGCGTTGTTGTGGGCCACGTGCAGGCCACCGTGGCGCTCCACTGTGGTGCGCACCAGACGCTCCATGTCCTCGGGCCGGGTGACGTCGGCGACGACCGCGTCGGCGACACCACCGTCCTCGCCGACGAGCCGCACGGTCTCCTCGATGGACTCCGGCCGGGCCCCTGCGGCCACGACGATGGCACCCTCGCGAGCAAAGGCCCGAACGGCGGCCCGGCCGATGCCGGATCCGGCCCCGGTGACGACGACGACCTTGTCCTTGAAACGGGCGGTCATGGAGGGTGCTCCTCGGTACTCGTCGTGATGGCTGGACCGGAGCCGCCCGAGCCCACACACGGCGACGGCGACGCCGACAAAGGCGAAACCGTAGCCGGAGTTCAGAGGGACCGCCGCGGCAATCGACAGACCTCAGCGCCGGCGGAGAGACCAGCAGGCCAGGAAACCGGGCGGAGGCATCAGCCCCGGCCCCACCACCCCCGCCTGATCCGCTAACCTGTCATGGACCGCCCTCCGCGGCGGTCCACGCAAAGCCCCGCCTTCGTAGCTCAGGGGATAGAGCACCGCTCTCCTAAAGCGGGTGTCGCAGGTTCGAATCCTGCCGGGGGCACAGAAAAAGGGCCAGCTCAGGAGGGTTTCCTCCCAGGCTGGCCCTTCGTCGTGTTCGAGGCCGTGCCACACGCGTGCCACTAATGCCACGCGGATGCCACATCACTCCTGGCTAAGGTGGCCTCTCCCCCCGCCCTCGCGGTTCATGGCCACGAGCCGATCGGCGATGGCCCGGGCCGTGTGCTGATAGATCAGCACAGCCCGGGAGCTGCTCTGCCCCATCCCCGTCATGAGCTCCCGCGTGTGGCCCCGGCAGTGGAGCGTATTGCCCTTGTGCCGAAGGGCGGGGAAGTGTTGCTCCGCCACAGTTGCCCGCCCTGCGGATCAATGAACAGGTGGCCGTCCTGCCCGGCAGCTCAAGGTGGTCCCCATCCCGGCGGCCACCTCAGCGGGAAAAGAGACCGTACGCACCCCCGCAGCCGACTTGGGCGCCTTGTCGAGGAGCTGCCCGTCTTGTAGTTCGGCGTGCGCACGCTGGACGACGACCTACGCGGCCGACCAAGTCGATGTCCTTCCACCGAAGCGCGGCCAGCTCGCCGAAACGGAGCGTCGTGAAAGCCGCCAGGAGCGAGCAATCGATAGCGGGGCGCGAGTGGTGGCATCGGCCACGCCGAAGTCCTCCCCCACCGACAGCACGAGCCGCTCGGGCATGTCAATCCGTGCCTTAACACGGCACAGGTTGCGGTGGATCATCGAGCAGGGAATCACGGGGAAAGCCGTCCAGTCCGACGGCGCCACGATTCTACCGTTCGCCCAGGTCAGCCTTAGAAGTGGCCTCGAATGCCCGCCGCTTCCCAAGCTGAGAGCGCGAGCTATACGCGCCGAGTGGCAGCTTCACCCTTCGAGAGGTGCCATGGAAGGCATGGCGCGGAACCTGGACTCTGCGAGGCTCCGCCGGACCGCGCAGCGGCGCACGTCACGGCGGCTTCGCCAACACCGTGACCGTCGACCACCGAGGACCACCAATTCATCGAACACAGACCGCATTCGCTTGGGAGGACTGTTGGTTGCCAGTCTGCCAGGGTTCGCGGCGTTGCTCGCGCTGCTGTTCACCTGGATGCAGGTCACGCAGACGGGCAAAGAACTGCGGATCAGTGAGCAGGGACAGATCACCAACCGGTTCAACGCCGCTATCAACAACCTGGGGTCGGCGTCCCTTGACGAACGGCTAGGGGGAATTTACGCGCTCGGGCGGATCATGGATGACTCCGCTCGCGACCACCCCACGGTCGTCTCGGTCCTGTCCGCTTACCTGCGTACGCACGCTGCTGCGCCGGCTGGCCGCAACAAACCACAGGCTGAATCGGGCGGGATTTCTTCTCCCAGAGCCGATGTGCAGGCAGTGATGACCGTGCTGGGAAACCGTCGTTCAGATTTTGACAAGGGAGTACCTGTTGACCTCAGGCGTACTAGCCTCCGCGGCGTGCAACTTGACGGCCGCGCAAAAGTGATTCCCTTCCGTGAAGCGGTTTTTTCAGAAGCAGATCTCAGTAGCTCGTCGCTGTCCAATCTGGACCTCCGAGGAGCATGGTTGGACAAGGTGAACCTCTCAGAGGCCACACTTACCGGCTCACGCCTTGACAACGCATTTCTCCCTGGAGCAAATTTCGCTTACGCTGACCTGTCGGGCTCACGCTTTCACGAGGCAAATCTCAAAGAAGTGAACTTCACAGGTGCCCACTTCTGCGGTGATATGTATCTGCAGCCAGCACAGGGGAGCCGAGGGGAAGCGTTGGCAGTTCCGGGTCGTTCCCGATCGCTGAGCCACGCCGAGGGGGACCGTGGATCCGCTGTTGACCGATGCGCTGATTTGACCAACACGGAACTCATCGGCGCTGACCTAACCAACGCGCTCCTCCCCAACATGAATTTCACCGGCACGATCTTCTGCCCAGACCCATCCGTCGAACTCGGAAGCTGCTCGAACCTACACGACGCAATACTCAGCGAATCAATCCTCAGAGGCGCATACCTGTCTGGGGCAAACCTCAATGGTACTGACCTTAGGAATGCCGACGTCAGGAACGTCGACTTCACCAACGCCGACCTGAGAAACGCTGACCTCACTGGAGCGAAAACCTCTGGGGCACGGTTCGAGGGAGCCAATCTGAAGGGAGCGAGCGGACCCCCGTGCCAACGTGAACGATGCTAAACAACCGAGCAGATACTTGCTGCCTCAGCCCCGAAGCAAAGCCACGGGCACTGACCTGCTCAGCCTGTCATTGTGCAATCGATGATGCTCGTCTCGATACGATCGCGCACACGGTCCGGAGGACCATTTGCCTTCTGAGTAACGTAACGCAGGAGGTCACGGGGGACGGGTCCGCGGATGGCTGTTCAGGGCCCGACCGCTGGTGTCCGGGTGTGGCTGATCAGACGGGAATCCAGTCAGGCCACTGTGGAGGGATGTTGCTCACCGGACAGAGTCCGGAGTCGCCGGGACAGCCGTCCAGCGTCCCTCGCGTCGTGAAGAGCCACCATGCCAACGACACCGTCGCGACGACCACCAGCAGCGTCGGCAGTGAGACGCGGACCGCCGTTGGCGTGCGAACCACCAGGCGTCTGCCGATGGCCTGCGCCGCGAGTACGGCAAGTGCTTCGCCTCCCACGACAAGAGGGAGCAGGAAGTTGAGTTCGAAGTGTTCGCCGGCGTCGTAACCCGCGTCGCAGTATGCGCGTGCCCAAACCGTCAATGACCAGGCGACGCAGCCCATGGCACCTCCGGACAATGCGGAGACTGCCCAGGGGGAGACAGGAGGTAGATCTCGGCTCGGCTGTGTGCACGACATGACACGACATCGAACGCGCCATTCACGGATCCGAGACGGGCAGGCGAGTGTCCAGCGTCAGGACAAGCATTGGCCCGCGATCATGCTCCCCGCCGACCACGACTCGGGATATGTTCCCCCTCCCGTCCACCATCGGCTTCTGCGAGAAGGAGCAAAGATCGCGCCAAGAACGTGAGCGGTTCGTTCCCCGTCGTACGAGTTGCCTGCCAGGCTCTCGCCCCGCGGGAACAAACCGCGGTGATGTCGTGAGGCGGCCCGACGAGGGGTATCGATGCTCAGGTTCATGGACTGGTCCGTCGTGGTCTTGGGCTGCTTGCTGGTTCTTCTCGGCTTCGGTTGTCGCTGGTGGGTGCAAACGAAGATTCGGCAAGGAGCGAGCCTCCGCCAGGAAGTGCGCTTGTCCTTGATCCCTCTGCTCATAGGTCTTGGCTTGGTCGTCGGAAAGTCGCCGAGCCTGGTGGGCGCGCCGTTCGCCGTTGTGATGACTGCTGACTCGATGAGTTTTGTGCTGATGGTCGCCGCGACGCTGATCTCGGTCGTGGCTGCGACGCGGCGGGGCGGCTCTGGACGATCCGCCGAGTGACGGCGATGCCTGGCGCGCCGACAGCGAAGCCGCCCGGAAACGCGCAAGTCGGCGTCTTGGCAGGCCGTGCTTCTTACCAGGTTCGGCTTACATATCGTCACTGACCGATTGGGAGGCCTCGTGAGCACTGTCCACGTACGTATCGGAGATCACCGGACCAAGTACCACACTGACGCCGACTGCCCGTCGTTGAACGGGAAGCAGGACACCTACATGGGGCAAGAGCCGATGTCGGAGGAAGAGGCCAAGGAGCAGGGACTCACGGCCTGCCGGCACTGCAAGAGGTAGCCGACCGTAGGTCGAATCGAAGGGTGCCCTGACCCACACGGCTGCCAGCAACGTCGCCGGGCGTGTTTCCGTGAGCCACGGCTCAGGTCAGGGTTGCCCGGCGTCGTTCCGGCTATAACGCCAGGCGCAGCTCGATGCCCTGGAACCGCACCTGATCGGTGCCGTCTTCCGCGTGTGGCCACCCGCAAGGCCATCACCGGGCTCACCCATCCAGCGGCTGTGAAGTCAGTCCCCCGCGTCCCCTACGTCCCCCACCCCCACGCCGGCACTCGTCAGGATCACCAACCGCTGTGTCGCCCTCGTCATCGCCACATACCGGTCCACCGCCCCCTCGACGCCCTCGCCGAAGTTCTGCGGGTCCACGAGGATCACCAGGTCGAACTCGAGGCCCTTCGACAGGGCCGGGGTCAGGGAGCGGACCCGGGGGGTCGGCTCGAAGTCCGGGGCGCCGATGACGCAGGCGATGCCCTCGGGGTGGTCCGCGAGCCAGGTGTCCAGCAGCGCGGTCAGGTCCGTCACCGGGCCGTACGTCACCGGGATGCCGGTGCTGCGGATCGAGGTGGGGACGTTGGCGTCCGGGAGGGCGGCGCGGATGACCGGCTCGGCCTCCTTCATGATCTCTTCCGGGGTGCGGTAGTTGACGCTCAGGGAGGCCATGCGGACGCGGTCCAGGCCCACCCGCTCCAGCCTCTCCTGCCAGGACTCCGTGAAGCCGTGCCTGGCCTGGGCGCGGTCGCCGACGATGGTGAAGCTGCGGGACGGGCAGCGCAGCAGCAGCATCTGCCACTCGGCGTCGGTCAGTTCCTGCGCCTCGTCCACGACGACGTGGGCGAACGGGCCGGCGAGCAGGTCCGGGTCGGCGATGTGCAGGGCGGCCTCGTCGACCAGCACGTCGTGGAAGTCCTCGCCGTGGAGCATCGTCACCAGGCCCATCCCGTACTCGTCGTCGGCGACCGCGCTCAGGCTCTCCACGACCGTGGTCATGCGTTCGCGTTCGGCGGCGAGGGTGGTCTCGTTACGGCGTCTGCGGCGGGAGATCTCCGGGTCGCCGAGCCGCTGCCGTGCCGCGTCCAGGAGCGGCAGGTCGGACACCGTCCAGGCGTGGCCGTCCGTGCGCTGCAGGATCCGTACCTCGTCGCGGTTCAGCCAGGGAGCGCACATCCGCAGGTAGGCCGGGACGGTCCACAGGTCCGAGACCAGGTCGGCCGCCTCCAGGAGCGGCCACGCCCGGTTGAACGCGGTGAGCAGTTCGCGGTTCTGGCGCAGGGACTTGCGGAGGAGGGCCTCCGGGGCGTCGCCCTCGTGCTTGTCCACGAGGATCGTGAGGAGTTCGTTCCAGACCTGGTCGCGGGCGTCGTTGTGCGGGGCGCCCTCCGCCGCGTCGAACGCCTCGGCCCAGTCGGTTGCGGTCAGCGGGATGTCGGACCAGTGGGTGGTGACGGTCATGCCCTCGGTGGGCGGCTCCTCGTAGAACCGGACGGCCTTCTCGATCGCCTTGACCAGGTCCGCCGAGGACTTCAGGCGGGCCACCTCCGGGTCGCTCTCGACTCCTGCCGTGGCTCCCTCGGCCACGAGGTCCCTGAGGACGCAGGTCTGCACGCCCTCCTCGCCGAGGCTGGGCAGGACGTCGGAGACGTAGGCCAGGTAGGGCCGGTGCGGGCCGACGAACAGGACGCCGCCGCGGCGGTGTCCGAGGCGCGGGTCGGAGTGCAGGAGGTAGGCGGAGCGGTGCAGGGCGACGACGGTCTTGCCGGTGCCGGGGCCGCCGTCGACGACGAGCGCGCCGCGGGATCCCGCGCGGATGATGGCGTCCTGGTCGGCCTGGATGGTGCCGAGGACGTCCCGCATCCGTTCCGAGCGGTCGCTGCCCAGGCTGGCGATGAAGGCGGACTGGTCGTCGAGGGAGGCGTGGTGCCCGGCGAAGCCGTCCGGGGCGAACACCTCGTCCCAGTAGTCGCCGATCCGGCCGTTCTTCCAGCGGTACCTGCGGCGGCTGGCCAGTCCCATCGGGTTGGCGTGGGTGGCCCCGAAGAACGGCTCGGCGGCGGGGGAACGCCAGTCGACGAGCAGTCTGCGGCCCGTGCTGTCGGTGAGGCCGAGTCGTCCGACGTAGACCGGCTCGGGGTCGTCGGCGCCGACCATGTGCCCGAGGCACAGGTCCAGGCCGAAGCGGCGCAGGGTGCGCAGCCGGGCGCTGAGGCGGTGGATCTCGGTGTCCCGGTCCATGGCTTCCTGGCCGATGCCGCCGGGCGCCCTGAGGGTGGTGGCGAGGGTGTCGGACAGTTCGGCGATCGTCTGCTCCAGGCACTCCGCGATGGCCGCGAAGTGCCGCTCGTCGGCGGCGATCAGTGCGGGGGCGGCCTTGGCGGCGAGGCGGTCGGGAAGATCGAACACGCTCGTGGGCAGGGAATTCAAGTCAGCAGCTCCGGTTTCGGGTACGGCCGGTAAGTGTGCGCCCACCCCGGGGCCTTGCCGCAAGCCCCCTCGTACGCTATACGTTGAACATGGCAAGGAGGTGCTGACCTCCCTGCCTTTTTCTTTTGCCTCGGCCGTCCGGAAGGTCTTCGAAACATTCGAAGAAATACATCGGTTCTTTGAGGCTCCATGACGGAAAGATGATCAGGTATCGCCAGCTCACGGCTGCCGAATCATTCGAAACATGTGCCGAAACTGTTGACGCTTGACAGGGGCAGACCAAAACTGTGGGGCATGACTCACACACCCGCACACCCCACGCGCCGCAGCGTCTGCGGCCTCCTGCTGGCCACCGGGGCCACGCTGGCCCTGCCCGGCACCGCCGAGGCGGCCACGGTCATCACCACGAACCAGACCGGGACCAACAACGGCTACTACTACTCGTTCTGGACGGACGCCCAGGGCACCGTCTCCATGACCCTCAACTCCGGCGGGAACTACAGCACTTCCTGGCGCAACACCGGCAACTTCGTGGCCGGCAAGGGCTGGGGCAACGGCTCCCGCAGGACCGTGAACTACTCCGGCAGTTTCAACCCGTCCGGCAACGCCTACCTGGCCCTCTACGGCTGGACCTCGAACCCGCTCGTCGAGTACTACATCGTCGACAACTGGGGCACCTACCGGCCCACCGGAACGTACAAGGGCACCGTCACCAGCGACGGCGGGACGTACGACATCTACCAGACCACCCGGTACAACGCCCCGTCCGTGGAGGGCACCAGGACCTTCAACCAGTACTGGAGCGTCCGGCAGTCGAGGCGGACCGGCGGCTCCATCACCACCGGCAACCACTTCGACGCGTGGGCCCGCGCCGGCATGCCGATGGGCAGCTTCAAGTACTACATGATCCTCGCGACCGAGGGTTATCAGAGCAGCGGCAGCTCCAACATCACGGTGGCGTGATGAGGGGCCGGGCGCACCTGCCGTTACTGGCCGCCGCCGCTCTGGCCGCCGCCGGCACCCTCACCGTCCCCGCCTCCGCCGCCCCCGCGCAGGCCGCCGCCTGCTCCGGATACGTCGGCCTCACCTTCGACGACGGCCCGGGCAGCGGCACCACCACCCTGCTCAACTCCCTGCGGCAGTACGGCCTCAGGGCCACCATGTTCAACACGGGCCAGAACGCCGCCGCCAACCCGGCCCTCGTCAGGGCCCAGGTCAGCGCCGGGATGTGGGTCGGCAACCACAGTTACACGCACCCGCATCTGACCCAGCAGAGCCAGGCCACGGTCGACTCGGAGATCTCCCGCACCCAGCAGGCGCTCGCGAACGCCGGTGGTGGCACACCGAGGCTGTTCCGGCCGCCGTACGGCGAGACCAACGCGACGGTGAAGGCCGTGGAGGCCAAGTACGGGCTGACCGAGGTCATCTGGCAGGTCGACTCGCAGGACTGGAACAACGCCAGTACCGACGCGATCGTCGCGGCGGTCGGCCGGCTCACCAACGGACAGGTCGTCCTCATGCACGACTGGCCCGCCAACACCCGCGCGGCGATCCCGCGCATCGCACAGACACTGGCCGCCAAGGGGCTGTGCTCCGGCATGATCTCGCCCCAGACCGGCCGCGCGGTGGCACCGGGCTGATCCACGGCCACGGCGATCCACCCACGGTCGTCCGGCCACGGTCGTCCGGCCACAGCGATCCGGCCTCGGCGATCCGGCCTCGGCGCGGCGGTCGTTCCCCCTCGGGCCGCCGCGCCGAACACGGGTCACCGAAATGCCGCGCGCGTACGACGCCGGGGACCCCCTTCGGCTGTGAATGCCGCGTTTCCCCTTCGGGGCGGGCCGTTGCCCGCAATTATGAGCGGCGAGTGGGGCGAGCACGTACCACTGGATGCCCTTCCCGCACCTCAACTCACGAGATCCGGCCGCTACTTGACGCGTTTCTCGGCGCGTCGCCCGGAAGGAACCGCAGCCATGGCCACACCCCTGTCCGCCGCGAAGATGCTCGCCGCGCTGAAGGCCGAGGGCCTCACCGTGCACGAGCACGCCGGCTGGAAGACCCACAACCGCGACGCGGCGTCCGGCAAGTCCTTCGGACCCGTCATCGGGGTGCTGATCCACCACACCGGCGGGCACAACGACAAGGAGCTCTGCTACAAGGGCAGATCC
This sequence comes from Streptomyces sp. NPDC048523, assembly GCF_043199815.1. Taxonomy (NCBI): domain Bacteria; kingdom Bacillati; phylum Actinomycetota; class Actinomycetes; order Kitasatosporales; family Streptomycetaceae; genus Streptomyces; species Streptomyces sp. NPDC048523. The sequence continues at coordinate 249,039 of NZ_JBICWQ010000006.1, forward strand.
GACCTGCCGGGGCCGCTGTGCCACGCCTGGCTCGGCAAGACCGCCGGGCTGTGGCTGATCGGCAACGGCCGTACCAACCACGCGGGTTACGCCGACATCGATGTCCTCAACGCGCTCCGCAACGAGAAGCCGCTGCCCCACGACGACGTGGCGACGGCGGACGGCAACGACTGTCTGTACGGCCTGGAGATCGAGAACCTCGGCAAGAGCGGCGACCCCTACCCGACAGCGCAGTACCGGCAGGCCGTGCTGTGGGCGGCGGCGATCTGCCGCGCGCACGGCTGGAGCGAGAAGTCCGTCGCCGGGCACAAGGAGTGCCAGCCCGGCAAGATCGACCCTAGCTTCGACATGGACGACTTCCGGGCCGCCGTGAAGAAGCAGCTGGCCGCGGGGGCCGGAAAGACGGAGCCGACGAAGCCGGCGGGCAAGCCCCGCGTCGACCTGTCCCGGCTGGTCAAGGCCGCGAAGACGGACCCCGGGCCAAGCAGGGCCACGTCAGTTACATGGCCGGCACCAACCTGACGGAGGCCGCCCTCGTCGAACTCGGCTATCTCTCCAAGTCCTACGCCGGAGACGGCTCCTTCGGCACCACCACCGTCGCCGCCTACGCCAAGTGGCAGCGCCACCTGGGCTACAGCGGCGCCGACGCCAACGGCATCCCGGGCAAGGTCTCGCTGGCGCGGCTGGGCGAGAAGACGGGACTGTTCACGGTCGTGGCCTGACCGCCGGTCCGCCGCCGACCCGCCACCGGGCTCCGAGTTGCGGGTCGGCGCGGTCCCTGCGGTACTGGCTGTATCTGCCGAGCAGTCCCGCGGTCCTCTCCGCAGGGGCTACGGGTGGAGGAGGCACAGGATGGCCAAGCGTCTGGTGGTCTGCTGCGACGGGACGTGGAATCTCGCCGACCAGCCGAGCAAGACGAATGTCGCCAAGGTGGCCCTGGCCGTACGGCGACGCTCCGCTGACGGAACGGAACAGCGGGTGTACTACCACAGCGGGGTCGGCACGAACCGGCGGGAACGGCTGCGGGGCGGGGCGTTCGGGGTGGGCCTGTCGCGCAACGTGCTCGACGCCTACCGCTTCCTCATCCACACCTACGAACCCGGCGACGCCCTGTACCTGTTCGGCTTCAGCCGGGGCGCGTTCACCGCGCGCAGCCTGGCCGGGCTGGTGCGCAACTGCGGCATCCTGCGCCCGGAGCAGGCCGACCGGATCGACGAGGCGTGGGCGCTGTACCGCAGCCGCGCCGACAAACCGACCAGCGTGGCCGCCACGCTGTTCCGCGGGGCGTACGCGTACGAGACGGAGATCCGTTTCGTGGGCGTCTGGGACACGGTCGGCTCCCTGGGCATCCCGGTTCCGGCGCCCCGGTTCCTCCAGCCGCTCGTCGACCGCTTCAACCACCGCTGGGCCTTCCACGACACCACCCTCAGCAGGTCGGTGAACGGTGCCTTCCAGGCCCTGGCCGTCGACGAGGAGCGCTCGGCGTTCCCGCCGACCCTGTGGCAGCAGGAGAAGGACGCCGGCAACCATCAGGAGCTGCTGCAGATGTGGTTCTCCGGGGTACATCTCTCCGTCGGGGGCGGCGAGAAGGACTCGGGCCTGTCCGACATCACCCTCCTGTGGATGGTCCAGCAGGCCGTCCGGTACGGCCTGGAATTCGAGCCCGGGATCCTCAGCGCGAAGGGGCCGGACAGCATGAACCCGCAGGAGTGCGTCGACTTCGCCGTCCAGCCGAACCCGATGGGCCCGTGGGTCCCCTCCCGGAAGGGCTTCTACCGGCTCTTCCGGCCCCTGCACCGCCCGATCGGACAGGAGAGGGACAAGCACGGTCGCCTCGTCGGCAACGAGCACCTGGCCGACACGGTCCTGCGGCGCCGCGAGGGCGACTCCCGCTACCGCCCGCCGGCGCTCGAGGCCTACCTGAAGGACGTCAGGCATCAGGACGCCGACCCGGTCCCCCTCGCCTTCAACGACCTGTCCGCCCACACTCCCTGAGGTCCGGGCTCACGCCGTCCGGGACGAGACGCCTTTCCAGCGCGAAGAGCGTCAGGGTCACCGCGATCGACGCGGCCGCCATGAGGGTCATCGCCGTGGCCGGGGAGGTCAGTTGGGCCAGAGTGCCGGCCATGAGGGCGCCGATGCCCTGGAGGGCGACCATGCCGGTGGTGTGCAGGCCGAGCGCCTGGCCCGCGAGGTCGTCGGGGGTGAGCGACATCAGGCGTTCCTGGAGGACCAGGCTCGCGGCGAAGCCGACGGAGGCGACGGCGGCCGCCACGGCCGACAGCGGCACGGACGGCCGTAGCACGAAGAACAGATAGGGCACGGCCAGCAGCAGGCGCAGCGGGGTCGCGAGGCGGGGCCGCAGCGCGGGCGGCACCAGGCGGCCGACCGCCAGGTCGCCCGCGAACATGCCCAGCGCCCCGCACGCGTACATCGTGCCGGCGGCCGCGGGGGCGTAGGAGATGTAGAGCGAATCGCCGCCGACCACCAGGCCGTTGGGGACCCACAGGCCCAGGTAGACCAGGCGGCGGGGGCGGGAGGACCACAGGAGGGCGTTGGTGCGCCAGGTCGCGGAGAAGGACGGGCGGCCGGCCGAGCGCGGCGGGCGGGGTGTGAGGCCCAGGTGGTTGACGAGGGCCGAGGCCACGTAGAGCGCCGCCGCGAGGAGCAGGCACAGGCGCGGGGTCAGGAACGCCAGGAGCGCGCCGCCCGCCGCGAAGCCGGTCATCTGCACCAGGCCCCACAGCATGTTGAAGACCGAGCGGCCCAGGACATAGCCGTTCGCGGGCAGGATCTCGTTCATCAGTCCGCCGCGCACTCCCCCGCCCAGCGACGCGACCAGGCCCTGCAGGAACAGGACGGCGAAGACGGCCCACACCGGCAGGCCGGGCAGCGCCAACGCCGCCGTACCGGCCGCGAAGGCGAGGGAGATGACGGTCAGGACCGCGCGCGGGGGCAGCCGGTCGGCGCCCGAGAGCAGGAACGCGGCCCCCAGTAACTGCGCGAGCTGCGGTCCGAACATGCTCAGCGCCGACAGCAGCGGAGAGCCGGTGGCCCGGTAGACCAGCGTGCCGAGGGCCAGGCCGCCGATCGTCTGGGCCGCGGCGTGGGCGGCGAAGGAGAGGAGGAAGGGGGTGTATTCCGGGGTGCGGAAGAGGGTGCGGTAGCTGCGCATGCGGGGAGTCTCGGAGCGCGTGGCGGCTGACGGTTAGTGTTTCGCGCGGTCGCGAAACCACGGGGGGCTTCATGGGCTGGTGGCAGGTCGACGGGGACACCCTGGTCCGCAGCCGGTTCGTGGTCTGCCCGTTCACCGAGACCTTCGCGGCCCTGCGACTGCTGAACAAGGGCACCGGCGCCCACCCGGGCGAGGAGGCCTGGCTCCGCGCCAATCTGCCCGGCTACCGCGCGCGCCTCGCGGCCGATCCGGTGACCGCGCTGCTCGTGCGCTCCGGGGTGGGCACGTCCTGGATCGCCGACTTCCTCGCGCCCCTGCCGCGTGACGGCACACCCCTGGAGGAGACCCTGGCGCGGATCCGGGCCACCGACCCCGCCGAGGCCCGCGCGAACCTCCGGGTCTCCCTGCGCGGCCCGCTGCCCGCCGCCCTGGAGCGCGACGACCTCCCCGAGCGGGCGGCCGCGCTCCTCGCCCACGTCTGGACGGCGACGGTACGGCCGTACTGGCACCGTCGGCGGCGGATCCTGGAGGCGGACGTCGTGGCCCGGACCGCGCAGGTGAGCCGGGGTGGCTGGGCGGCCGTCATCGACTCCCTGCTGCCGGGGCAGACCCGCTGGCTCGGCGACAACCGGCTCCAGGTGAACCGGCACGAGCGCCCGCCCCGCGACATCCGCGGCGCCGAACTCGTCTTCCTCCCGGTCACGGCCGGGCGCGGCTGGGCCACGTGGGAGGAACCGGGACGGTACGCCCTGGTCTACGGCTGCGCGGGCGCCCTCGCCGACCCGGGCGCCCGGAGCGTGCCCGCGGGTCTCGGAACGCTGCTCGGGGCCGGGCGGGCCAGGGTGTTCGTCCTCCTGGACTCCCCGCTGAGCACCAGCCAGCTGGTCGCCGTGACCGGGCAGGGGCTGGGGTCGGTGGGACGGCATCTGCGGGTGCTGCTGGACGCCGGGCTGGTGGAGCGGCGGCGGGCGGGGCGGTCGGTGCTGTATGTGCGGACGGCGGCCGGGGAGGTGCTGGTGAAGGCGTCGGGGGCCGCTACCGGCGAACCTGGGCCGGGGCCGGAACCGGGGATTGGCTGAGCGGAGTTAGCATCCGCTCATGACGACTACAGATGGTTCCTCTCCCCTCGACATCGAGATCGGGGCCCTCACGGGCGGCTCCGCCGACCTCGCCCAGTACGCCGGCAAGGCCGTCCTCATCGTGAACGTGGCCTCCAAGTGCGGGCTCACCCCGCAGTACAACGGCCTGGAGAAGCTCCAGGAGCGGTACGCGGAACGGGGGTTCACCGTCCTCGGCGTGCCCTGCAACCAGTTCATGGGCCAGGAGCCCGGCAGCGCCGAGGAGATCGCGGAGTTCTGCTCGGCGACGTACGGCGTGACCTTCCCGCTGACCGAGAAGGTCGAGGTGAACGGGGAAGGGCGGCACGCGCTGTACGAGCGGCTCGTGGGCTTCGCCGACGCGGAGGGGCACGACGGGGACATCCGCTGGAACTTCGAGAAGTTCCTGATCGGCCGGGACGGATCGGTCGTGGCGAGGTTCTCCCCGCAGACGGAGCCGGAGTCGGACGAGCTCGTCACCGCCGTGGAGAGCGCGCTGGCGTAGGCGGCCGCGGGTCCGCTGTGGCTGGTCGCGCAGTTCCCCGCGCCCCTGAGTGGGTGCAGTCGCGTCAGCCCAGCTGTGCCCGTCCTTGGGGGCGCGGGGAACTGCGCGACCAGCCCCCACCGGGCCGCACCCGACGCACAACCCCCCGGCCTAAGCGCCGCAGGCATGCGCCGAGCCCCCTCGGCAAGGACGGCGATCTGGTCGAGAGGGCTCTGTGGTGGTGCTTGTGCTGTTGTCGTGAGCAGTTGTGGTGTGCAGTTGTGGGTGAACGGGGCGGGGATCAGACCGGTCCGCCCCTCACACCTTGACCGAGGCCACGAAGGCGCTCCACGCCTCGGCGGGGAAGGCCAGCTTGGGACCCTCTGGGATCTTGGTGTCGCCGAGTTCGAGTGCTTCCTCTTCGGTCGACCTCACCATCAGGCATGCCCCGTTGGCGTTGGTGTAGGTGGAGGTCGTCCATGTGTCCAGGTTGCCCAGACGAATTGCCATATTCGCTCCGTAGCCAGATGCGCAGTGTTCGGATTACGCCAACCTTTACTGATCGTTGGCGTGATCGACGCTACTCGCCGACTTCCTCTTTCGGAGCAGTCGTTCACTCTTCTGGTGGCATATTCCAAGGGACTCTTCCAGACGGGCAAGGCCGGGGTGTACCATCCGGCCCGCCCTGTCACCGGGCGTACTCCCGGGCGTACTCCTTGGCGATGTCCTCGATCATCTGGCGCGACTGGTCGACGTTGAGCGCCTGCGCCCTCAAGTGCTCGTACATCACGGTGTACTTCTGCACGTCGTGCGCCTTCTCCAGGTACAGGTCGCTGGTGACGCCCTCGATGTAGACGACGCTGGAGTCCGCCGCGTCCGAGAACTCCAGGATGGAGTACTGGCCGCTCAGCCCCGGATGGGCGCCGACGTCGAACGGCAGCACCTGCACGGTGATGTGGGGCTGTTGGGACATCTCCACGAGGTACTCCAACTGCTCGCGCATCACCTGCCGGCTGCCCACGACCCGGCGCAGGGACGCCTCGTCCAGAACGACCCACAGCCGCAGCGGATCCCGTTCGGCCGCGACCCGGCTCTGCCGCCGCAGCCGTACCTCGACCCGCTTGTCGTTCTCCGTCTCGGTGGCCTCCGGCGCGCCGCCGCGCACGATGGCCTCGGCGTACGGCCGGGTCTGCAACAGGCCCGTGATGATCTGGGGTTCGTACACGCGCAGCGACTCGGCGTCGGTCTCCAGGCCGATGTAGACGCTGTACGGGATGTCCCCGAAGGCATGCCACCAGCCCTGCTGCCGCGAGTCCTTGGCCATCTGCATCAGGGATTCGACGATGCGCTGGTCCTCGACCTCGTAGACCCCGCACAGGTCGCGGACGTCGCGCTGGCTGATGCTGCGCCGGCCGTTCTCCAGCCGGCTGATCTTCGACTGCGACACGAGCAGCCGCTCTGCCACTTCTTCGGCCGTCATGCCCTTGAGCTCGCGGAGCCTGCGCAGCTCCTGGCCCAGCCGGCGTCGCCTGACGGTGGGATTGACACTGGACGCCACGGGACGTGCACCTCCGGCTGCTGCCTCGTTCTTGACTTTGCGTATCTGCTGTTGAGCAGACTGCCACCAAGGTGCTTATTACCGCTGGGAAACGGTGTATATGCGCTGGGCGCACGTCAGTTGGGCCGCTCGTCCGGCAATGCCCGGACATGCGGCCGGACATGCGGCCGCGCGGAGCGTCGGAACCCGGCGACGCCCGGTGTACGGACGTACGGTTCCGTCGCCCCGCGCGGACCAGCGGCTCCCGAACCGGTCTATGGGGACTGACGGTGCGGCGGCTGAGTGGTGCGTGGTGCGGTCGTGCCTGGTCGTGCTGCCGGCGGTGCGTGCCGTGGGACTGCGGCTCAGTGAGCCACGGCGCGCGCCATCGGTCCTCGGCGCGGTTGCATCGGAACGCCATGAGCGGGTTCCGGCGCGGGCCTGGCTCCGGGGGCGGCCTGACGGCCGGCCGGTGCCGGGCTGCGACGCGGCTGTGCGGCCACGCCGTTCTGGACGTCCATCACGGCGTGCGCGACGAGTCCGCCCATGGGGTCGTGCCTGATCAGGTCCCGCAGCCGGGAGCGCGAGGAACGTCCCTCGTTGCCCGGATACAGGTGCTTGCCGAGACCGACCGCGTGTGCCAGGGCGGCGAGCGCAGCGGTCCGCGGGTCCGGCGGTACGCCGGTGCGGATCGCCGAGTCCAGTCGGGCCTTGATCTCCCGGCTGATCTCGTTGTCCGTCGCCTGGTAGCGAGTCGTCGGCAGCACTCCGCACATCTGACCCGCCACGGCATGCACCATGCCGCACCGCTCCAGATGCGAGAGGTAGGTCTGGCGGAGCCCAAGTCGCGGCCCGCCGATCCAGTTCACTGCCCGCACGGGAGCGCCACGCCTTCGCAGCAACTCCAACGCGCAGTCCAAAGTCGGATCTCCTGTCGGCCGTGGGGCTACCACGGCTATACGATCCCCGTCTGGGGCTATCCGTCCGGCCAGCGCCAGCTCCACTAGCTGTGCTCCGGCCAGACCGAGGTCGAGCGACTGCGGCTGTGCGGTGGTACCCGTGGTCGGGTCCAACGCCAGCAGCAGAAGCTCCTCCGGAAGTGTTCTGCGGCTCCTGCCCATCCATGCCTCCCCGCGTGGATGAAAGACAGGGTGACCCCTCTCACATTGGTCTGTCGAGGGTGCGTGACCTGTTTGTAGTGGAACCAGTAGGTATGTCGTTCTCGTCTACCGCCTGGGACAGGGCCACACACAGGACACTGGTACATGGTTCGGACAGCGTGGTGTGGCGGCTGCCCGGGCGGCGATTCAACGGTTCGGCAGACGCAGGGTGACGGATACCGATCACCTGCGGCACATGGAGGAGGCATCGGTGGCGGGCGAGTCCCCCGACAGGTCGAAGCAGCGCGAGTCGTCGGCAGAACCGACGTCGGGGAGCGGGAGCCCGGTTCCCGGGGCGAGGAGTTCCGCACGCGACCCCCGGCTCGCGGTCGCACGCGAGTCCATCTCCCTCGCAGGCATCGACACGGCCACGAGGGTCTTCTCGGTACGCGACCTCCCGAAGACGCCCGAGGACGGCGCCGACGGCCCTTCAGAGGCCGGGACGGGGGGTCCCGGGTCCACGGAGGCCGGGGACACGCGTTCGGCCGCGGACGGGGAGCTGGAGGACGGGGCTGAGGCCGCGAAGTCCGCGAGCGAGGACGGGGCAACGGAGTCCACCGACGGGGCCGACGCCGAGGAGGAAGCCGGCGGGACCGAGTCCAGGGACGAAGTCGGCGGCGCCGAGGCCGAGGAGGAAGCCGACGGGGCCGAGGCCGCAGTCGGCGGCTCGGGCGTGGCGGAGGACCCGGAGGGCACGGCGCCGGACGACTCCGATACGGCCAAGGGTTCGGGCGACACGGGCGCGGCCCAGGGCCTGGGTGACACCGGCACGGGCGAAGGCTCGGGCGGCATCGGCACAGCCAAGGGCTCGGACGACACCCGTACGACCGACGGCTCGGGCGACCCCGACAGCAAGTCCGGTGACTCCGCTACCGCTGAGAGTTCTGGTGACTCCGACAGCGGGGCCGGTGACTCCGGGGGGCGCGACGAGTCGGCCCCCTCGGGCGACGCGCGACTTCGGGACGCGGTGGCGGCGTGGGTGGCCACGGGGGACGGGGCCGGCCCCGCGGAGGGTTCCGGCAAGGCGGAGGCCGCGGAGAAGCCCGCGGGCAAGGACGCCGAACCCGCGGAGGACGAGCCCGGCCCCGACGCCGGGTCGAAGACCGGCAGCGAGCCGACGCCGGCCCCCGACGCCGACGCGGCACCCGAGAGCGACGCCGCCGAGAAGGCCGTAGCCGAGGAAGCCCCTGCCGACGACGAGGATCGGGATCCGGACACCGGCGACTCGACCCCCTCAGGGGCGCGAGGAACTGCGCGACCGGCCCCCACCGACCCGCGGACGGACGACGAGCCCGGCGAAGCCGACGTAACCGACAAGGCTCCCACCGACTCGCAGACGGACGACGAGCCCGGTGACGGTGGCGCGGACGTGGCCGACGCGCCCCCCGTCGACCAGCCCACCGCCGTCTTCAAGGCACCCCGGCCCCCCGTGGACCAGCCCACCACCATGCTGAAGCTCGGCAAGGCACCGGAGGCCGAGCCCAAGTCCAAGCCGGAGACCCCCGCCGAGCGGACGAGCAAGTTCGTCGCGCTGAAGGGTCTCGACGAGCCCCGCGAGCCGCGGCCGAAGGCGGACGTGACCGCCGCCGTCCCCCAGGTCGGCCCGGAACGGACCACGCAGCAGCCGCTGCCGCCGAAGCCGCCGCTCGACCTGCTCGCGGAACTCACCAACACTCCGCCGCCCCCGCCCAGCCCCCTGCGCACCCTGGGCCGCCGGGTCAAGATCTGGACCCCGATCCTCATCCTCCTGGTCGTCGCGTTTGCGATCGTGCAGGCCCTGCGCCCCCTGCCGGACCCCTCGCTCAGCCTCACCGCCGAGGACTCCTACACCTTCGACGGCAGCAAGGCGACCCTCCCGTGGCCCACCCAGGGCCAGGGCTGGATGGACGTGAGCGGCATCGGCACGATGGGCGACTTCGGCAAGCAGACCCCCGTCGCGATCGGCTCCGTGGCCAAGGCCATGACCGCCTACATCGTCCTGAAGGACCACCCCCTCAAGTCCGGCGAGGAGGGCGCGAAGATCACCGTCGACGCGCTCGCCGAGAAGGAGGGCGGCTACAACAAGCAGGGTGAATCCACCCTCAACACCGTCAAGCAGGGCGACGTCCTCACCCAGAAGCAGGCGATCGCGGCGATCATGATCCCGTCCGCCAACAACATCGCCCGGCTGCTCGCCCGCTGGGACGCCGGTTCCGAGGCCGCGTTCATCAAGAAGATGAACGACACCGCCAAGGAACTCGGCATGAAGAACACGAAGTACACCGACGCCTCGGGCCTCAAGGAGACCACCGTCTCCACCGCCGAGGACCAGGTGAAGCTCGGCAACGAGCTGGTGAAGATCCCGGCGCTGATGGAGATCACGTCCATGGGACAGTGGATCGATCCGTCCGGACAGAAGTGGTACAACTACAACTATCTGGTCCCCTACAACGGCGCTGTCGGCATCAAGACCGGTACCACCACCGCGGCCGGCGGCAACCTTCTCTTCGCGGCCCGCAAGGAGGTCGGCGGGGAGACCGTCACCGTCGTCGGCGCGATCCTCGGCCAGCACAAGGCGCCGATCATCAAGACCGTCAACGACGTCAGCAGGGTCGCGATGATCGCCGCCCGGGACGCCCTGACCTCGACGAAGATCCTGAAGAAGGGTGACGTCGTCGGGTACGTGGACGACGGCGTCGGCGGCCACACACCCGTCGTGCTCACCAAGGACGTCACCGCCGTCGGCTGGGCCGGCCTCGAGGTGAAGCTGTCCTTCGCCGCCGACGACGTACCGCACACCGCGAAGGCCGGCACCAAGGTCGGCACTCTCACCGTCGGCGACGGCGAGGGCGGCGCGGTCAAGGTCCCGGTCACCCTCCAGAAGGATCTGACCGAACCGGGTCTCACCGACAAGCTGACCCGCGTCGGCTGATCCGGAGACGGGACAGACGCCCCACCCGGCCCGTCGACCGGACCCCGCCCGGGGTTCCGGACGGCGGGCCGCGTGCTAGCGTCACGAACCGGGGCAGGTCGACGCTGGGGCGCGGCCGAGAAACGAAAAGACGGGACACCACGGGGAGTGCCTTCAGGTGGCCACTGCGGAGCCGACACGCGCCGACGACACCGACCCGGGCCCGGGAACCGGCCCGCGAATAGGTGTGCCCGCGGAACCTGAGACCGGGAACGGCGGCCCTCCCGAGGACCCCAAGGACCCCAAGGACCCCAAGGACCCCCACCAGGATCTCCAGGACCCCGGGAGGACCAGAACCCGGACCGCCCTCCTCGCGCTGCGCGAGCGGCTGCTTCGTCACCCCGTCCTCTCCATGACCGCGCTCTCCGGCGTCCTCCACATCGTCTGGTTCTTCACGTTCGCGAACAGTGGCGGCGACCTTGCGGCACAGGACGCCTGGGCCGAGTTCGTCGGCCGGCACCCGGACTCCGCGTACAACCTGGCCTGGTACGGCGGCATGCACCCGGTGTCGTACAGCATCGTCTCGCCGTATCTGATGTCGGTGCTCGGCGTCCGTACGACGATGATGCTGGCCGGGACCGTCTCGGCCGGGCTGCTGACGCTGATCCTCATCCGCAGCCGGTCGGTGAAGAACCCGCTGTGGGCCTCGCTGGCGGGTGTGTACGCCTTCCTGTGCAACGCGGCCTCGGGCCGGGTGACCTTCGGTCTCGGCACGGTCTTCGCGCTCGGCGCGGTCGCCGTCGTCTTCTGCTGGCCGCACCGCTGGCGCTACAAACGCTGGGCCAAGGCCGCCTGCGCGGCCCCGCTCGCCGCCCTCGCCACCATGGCCTCGCCCGTGGCCGGTCTGTTCGTGGGCCTGGTGGCGGTCGCCCTCTTCCTGGAGAAACGGCGTCCCGGCGCCTGGGCGCTCGGCCTCGCCCCCACGGTCGTCGTGGCCCTGTCCGCCTGGCTCTTCCCGTTCGCCGGCACCCAGCCGATGAAGATCGCCTCGGTGCTGCTGCCGCTGGCGTACGGCCTCCTGGTCTACTTCCTCGTCCCGCGCGAGTGGACGACGGTCCGGATCACCGCCGGGGTCTACAGCCTGTCGGTCGTCCTGGTCTGGCTGGTCAGCTCCCAGATCGGCTCCAACATCTCGCGGCTGCCGATGCTGTTCGCGGGGGTGGCCCTGGCGGCCGCGCTGCCGTTCACGGTGCCGCGCTCCCGCAAGTGGTACGCCGTCGTCGTCGCCTTCGCCGGCTTCACCGTCTGGATCGGCTTCAAGTCGGTCGACGACGTCGTCCACACGACCCCCACGGCGTCCTGGGCACGCGAGCTGGCGCCCCTCGTCAACGAGCTCCAGGAGGTCGGCGCCGAGAAGGGCCGCGTCGAGGTCGTACCGGCCGCCTCCCACCGCGAGGCGTCCGCGCTCGCGCCGTACGTCAACCTGGCCCGGGGCTGGAACCGGCAGGCCGACATGGAGCGCAACCCGCTCTTCTACGACGACACCCTGAACTCCGCGAACTACCACGAGTGGCTCCAGCGCTGGGCCGTGCACTTCGTGGTCGTGCCGAAGGACGAGCCGGACGGGGACGGGGGCGAGCGGGAGCGGGAGCTGGTTCAGCGCGGGATGCCGTATCTGAAGCAGATCTGGGGCGACGCGAACTGGCAGCTGTTCCAGGTGACCGACCCGGCACCACTGGCCTCCCCGAACACGGTCGTCGACCGGGCCGCGCAGGGCGAGATGACCATGCGGGTGAAGAAGGCCGGGCGGATTCTGATCCGGATCCCGTACTCGCCGTGGCTGTCGATCGTCGACGCTGAGGGCAAGAAGCTGCAGGCCCCGCAGGAGACGGACGCGTCGAAGGAGCGGGGCGACGGGGAGCCGAAGACGTTCGACAACGTCAACGGGTGTCTGATGGAGACGCCGGAGGACGCGGACGGGGACAAGTGGACGATGCTGCTGGCGCCGAAGGCGGGGACGTACCGGCTGGCCGCGCCCTACACCGTGCCGCGGGGTACGCCTTGTCCGGACGAGTGGAAGTAGGCGTACGGCCAGGTCAGCGCAGCCGGTCCACGTAGGTGTCCGTGCCCGGAACCGTCGGGACGAACGGCGCGAGCAGCTCCACCCTGCCCATGGGCGGTTGCTCCAGGTCCGTGAAGTACTGCTCCCAGCACTCCCTCGGGTCCGTCTCCAGGAACCACAGCAGCGTGAGCCGTGTGTCCACGCCCTCCACCTGCTTCACGTACGTCATGCGGTCGCCGGGGAGGGGGGTCGGGCGGAAGATCGTCACCATGGCCGCCGGGGAGTCCGCCAGGCGCCCGGGCAGGTGCCGCGAGACCAGCCACTCCAGCAACTCCGGTCGCCGCTCCGGGGATTCGGCGTCGATGACCTCCAGCACCAGCCCGGCGTACGGGTGGTCCAGGGCGTGGAAGTCCCTCGGGCCCGCCGTCCCGTCGCGGTAGACCGTGGACTCGTGGTCCTGGAACGCGGTGAAGACGTGGGTGCGGTCGTGGCAGACGCGGGCGTCGCGGTTGAGGCGTTTGTTGATGGCCACCGTCCACTTCATGTGGTCGTCGTAGCGGCCGTCGGTGACCCAGTAGGTGGAGAGGTAGCAGCCCGCCGTCACCGGCTGGGCGACCGCCGACTTCTCCGGGACGCGCAGGAGCTGGAGGTCCCGGGTGGCCACCCAGCGGCGGCCCGCGAACATCCAGGGCATGGCCATCGCGCCGGCGTAGTAGTGGTCGTCCTCGTACCAGCGGTTGTAGGCGTACTCATGGCCGGGATGCGGTTCGACCATGGTGATCAGCGCGTGGCCGGGGCGGACTCCGTAGGGTCCTGTGGCGGCCAGTTCGGCGTACGTCTCGCTGTGGGTCTCTTCTGACACGGTCTCTTCTGACATGGGACCTTCCCTCCTCCAGCGCTCGCCCATACTCTGACGCCCCGTCAGATAATGCGCCAGAGCCAGAACCCAGGCAGGAAGCAGGGAGGCCGCCGGTATGTCACTTCTCTCCGGGAAGACCGTCGTGGTGTCGGGAGTCGGTGCCGGGCTGGGTCATCAGATCGCGGCGGCCGTCGTGCGGGACGGCGGGAACGCCGTGCTGGGTGCGCGGACCGAGGCGAACCTCGCCAAGAGCGCCGCGGAGATCGATCCGGACGGGGCGCACACGGCGTACCGGTCGACGGACATCACCGACGAGCAACAGTGCACGGCACTCGCGGAGTTGGCGCTGGAGCGGTTCGAGCGGCTGGACGCGGTGGTGCAGGTGGCCGCGTGGGACAGCTACTTCGGCGGGCTCGAGGACGCGGACTTCGCGACCTGGCAGTCGGTCATCGATGTGAATCTGCTCGGGTCGCTGCGGATGACCCGGGCGTGCCTGGCGGGACTGAAGGCGGCGGGCGGCGGGTCGGTCGTGTTCGTCGGGACGCAGTCGGCCGTGGCCGCCCCCTCGCAGGTGCGGCAGGCCGCGTACGCCGCCTCGAAGGGGGCGCTGACCAGCGCGATGTACTCGCTGGCGCGGGAGCTCGGGCCATACCGGATCCGGGTCAACACCGTACTGCCGGGCTGGATGTGGGGGCCGCCGGTGCAGGCGTACGTGCAGTTCACGGCGCACACCGAGAAGGTGCCGGAGGCCGACGTGCTGAAGCGGCTCACCGACCGGATGGCGCTGCCCGACCTCGCGACGGACGGGGACGTGGCGGACGCGACGGTGTTCCTGACCTCGGACCGGGCGCGGGCGATCACCGGACAGTCGTTGCTGGTCAACGCCGGGGAGCTGATGCGATGAGTTCATGTAGGTGAACGCAGGCCATCAGCTCGAATATCTTTACCTCCCTTTGACCCGACGCCAGCTTGTCGTGTCCACGTGGTGGCACCCACGATGAGCGCCGGGCTGATCCGTGGGAGGGCGCATATGAACGGTCTCGACTGGGCCGTGCTCATCGGCTATTTCGGCGTGATGGTCGCCATCGGCGTCTGGTCGCACAAACGTGTCGACGACGTCAGCGACTTCTTCACCGCCGGCGGCAAGATGCCGTGGTGGCTGTCGGGCATCTCGCACCACATGTCGGGCTACAGCGCGGTGATGTTCACCGGGTACGCGGGCATCGCCTACACCTACGGCGTCACCTCCTTCATCACCTGGTCCTTCCCCATCGCCCTCGGCATCGCGATCGGCTCCAAGCTGTTCGCGCCGCGCATCAACCGGCTGCGTTCACGACTCCATGTGGCTTCCCCGCTGGAGTATCTGAAGAACCGTTACGACCTGAAGACCCAGCAGGCGCTGGCCTGGTCGGGCATGCTGCTGAAGATCGTGGACGTGGGCGCCAAGTGGGCCGCGATCGCGACCCTGTTGTCGGTGTTCACCGGGATCTCGCTCAACCAGGGCATCCTGATCACCGGCGCCATCACGGCCGTCTACTGCACGATCGGCGGCCTGTGGGCCGACGCGCTCACGGAGCTGGGCCAGTTCGTCATCCAGCTCCTCGCCGGCGTCGCCATGTTCATCGCCGTCGTCCTCAAGCTCAATGACAAGGGCATCGGCTTCTTCGGCGCCTGGGACGAGCCGGCGCTCCAGGGCCACGGAAAGCCGCTGGTGGGGCCGTACGGCACGGTCTTCCTGCTCGCCTTCCTCTTCATCAAGCTCTTCGAGTACAACGGCGGCATGCTCAACCAGGCCCAGCGCTACATGGCCACGGCCAACGCGCACCAGGCCGAGCGCTCGGCGCGGCTGTCGGCGATCCTGTGGCTGGTGTGGCCGGTCGTCCTGTTCTTCCCCATGTGGATGTCACCGCTGCTGGTCCAGTCGCAGAAGCCGGACGGCTCCGACTCCTACGGCCTGATGACCGAACAGCTCCTGCCGCACGGTCTGTTGGGCCTCGTCATCGTCGGGTTCTTCTCGCACACCATGGCCATGTGCTCCTCCGACGCCAACGCCATCGCGGCCGTCTTCACCCGGGACTGCGCACCGGTGGTGTGGCGCAGGGCGCGCAGCTGGAGCCAGGGGCAGGGGCTCAGGGTCGCGCGCATCACGACGGTCGTCTTCCTCGGCCTGTCGATGGCGGCGGCGACCCAGGTCAACTCCCCCGCGTTCAAGGACATCATCACCGTCGTGATCAAGTGGGTGGCCGGCCTCATGGGCCCGATGGCCATCCCGATGATGCTCGGCCTGCTGCGCCCGTTCCGCCGCTCCGGCCCGACGGCCGCGCTCACCAGCTGGTCGATGGGCCTGCTCACCTTCTGGCTGGTCAACTACCCGATCAACTGGAACGTCGACGGCGGTGTCCCGCTCCAGTACCAGGTCTCGATCCCGCTGGCCGTCTCCCTGGTCCTCTACATCGCCATCGGGTTCATCAAGCCCGAGGACACCCCGGAGCGCCTCGCGATCATCGAGAAGATCAACACGGACGACGACGGGGCGGCGGCCGTGGCGATCCCGGCTCCGGTGGGTCCGGCGGACCGTACACCGGTGAAGGACTGACCTCGGCCTCCTGAAGGCCGAGTGTTGCCGCCCGCGCCCTGCTCCTGGTCGCGGGCCAGGCACCGCCGCAGCGGGTCTCACCCCCGCGGGTAGCGCGCCAGCCACCCCGGGGACGCCCCCGCGGGACCGTGCAGCGCGGGCCCCTGGGTCATCTCCATGGCGAAGTCGTCGGCGAGTTCCAGCAGGGTGGGGCGGCCCTCCAGTTCGGCCAGCCAGGCCGGCGGGAGGGCCGTCTCCCCGTGCAGGGCACCCAGCAGACCGCCGGTGAGCGCGCCGGCCGCGGCGGAGGGCCCGTCGTGGTTCACGGCGAGGCACAGGCCGTGCCGTACGTCCTCCCCGACCAGCGCGCAGTACACGGCGGCGGACAGCAGCCCGTCCGCCGAACCGTCGGCGGCGAGTTCCTCCACCCGGGCCGGGGTGGGCATGCCCTGCCGTACGGCCCCGAGCGCGTGCTGGAGCGCGTCCGACACGGGCTCGTGCCCGGGCCGCGCGGCCAGCAGCGCGAGCGCCCGCTGCACCGCCCCGTCCAGGCTGTCGCCGAGGGCCAGCGCGTGCACGATCACGGCGTAGGCGCCCGCCGACAGATAGGCGACGGGGTGCCCGTGGGTCTGCGCGGCACACTCGACGGCCAGCTGTACGACGAGCTGCGGCTCCCATCCGACGAGGAGCCCGAAGGGCGCGGAACGGGCCGTGGCCTCGGGCCCGAGTTCGTTCGGGTTCTTGGGCGACTCCAGCGTCCCCATGGTCTCGTCGCCGAACCCGACGAGCAGGGACCGGGTCGGGTCGCGGCGGGCGTACAGCCACTCCTCCCGGGCCAGCCAGCCGTCCTCCTTGCGCCGTTCGTCGGGCCCCCAGTCGCGCTGGGTGGCGGCCCAGCGCAGGTACGCCCGGTGCAGGTCGGTGGGCGGATGCCAGGCGCCGGTGTCCCGTCGGACCTGGGCCCGTATGAGCCCGTCCACGGTGAAGAGGCTGAGCTGGGTGAGATGAGTGACGGCGCCGCGTCGGCCGTATCCGAACCCGAGGTCCACGAGCCCCTCGGCGCCGTACGCCTCCCGGATCTCGTCCAGTCCGAGCCCGTCGACCGGCGCGCCCAGCGCGTCACCCACGGCCACCCCGAGGAGCGTCCCGCGCACCCGGCTCCGGAAGTCCTGCTGCTCGGCACGCCCCCAGACGACGGCCCCGGTTGTCGCACCCACCAAGACCTCCCATGGCGACCGTCCGTATGTACGACGCCCTGCACTGTAATCGACGGGCGGTGGGAGGTTCAGGGGGCGTGGAGGTATGCGGGGTGCGACCCGGTTGGTCCTCGAAGTACGGCTATCGCCCGGAAACCGCAGGTCACCGGAAGAGGGAGGCGTTGCGGGCCGCCCAGTCGGCGAAGGCGCGGGGCGGGCGACCGAGGACCCGCTCGACGTCCGGGCTGACCCGGCGCAGGCCGGGTGACGGGTTGCCGAGGATGTCGAGGGTGGCGTCCGCGACCGGCTCCGGCATGAACCGCACCATCTCGGCCCTGGCCTCGTCCCGGGTCTGCTCGACGAACCGCACCGGCTCGCCGAGCGCGTCCCCGATCGCGGCGGTCTGCTGCCGGGGGGTGATCGGGGCGGGCCCGGTCAGCTCGTGGACGCGCCCGGCATGTCCGGGATCCCGCAGTGCCACGGCGGCGACCTGCGCGATGTCCTCCGGATCGACGGTTGGCAGCGCGACGTCCCCGAACGGTGCCGCCACGGTCCGCTCTTCCCGCACAGCTTCGGCCCACTGGAGGGTGTTGGAGTGGAACCCGCCGGGCCGCAGCATGGTCCATCCGAGCCCCGACCGCCTTACGGCGTCCTCCAGTTCGGAGGGATGGTCGCCGGTGGCGACGCCCTGCGAGGACAGCAGCACGACCCGCCGGACACCACCGGCCCGGACGACGTCGAGCACGTCGCCGAGGTTGCCGCCCTGCGCCATGAAGTCGCCGGAGGTCAGCAGGAAGAGCGCCTCGGCCCCGTCGAGGGCGGGTTTGAGGGTCCGGGGTGCGACGAGGTCGGCCTGGTGATGCCGTACCCCCGCCGGACTTTCCCGGGGACTTTGCCGCGAGACGGCCGTCACCCGCTCCCCCGCCGCGAGGAGTTCCTTCACGAGGGGCCGCCCGACGTTCCCCGTAGCACCGGTCACCACGATCATGTTGCTCCCCTTTTCCGAGGTCCCTGGACTGATTCCTGTGGACACACGGCGAAGCTACTATCGGGATGCCAGTAGGTACCTAGAGGAAAGTAATGGACGGAGAGGGTTGATGTGACGCAGACCACAGCGCACGCCCGCAGGACCAGGACCGATGTCCCCCCGGAGAACGCCTGTCCCATCGCCCCCGTGGTCGACATCGTCTTCAGCCGCTGGACGACACCGATCCTCTGGGCCCTCCACGAGTACGGCCGTCAGCGCTTCGTGGAAGTGGAGCGCCGGATCGCCACCATCACCCCCAAGGTCCTGACCCAGCGTCTGCGCCAACTGGAGCGCGACGGCCTGGTCCACCGCACGTACCACGCGGAGGTCCCGCCCCGCGTGGAGTACGAGATCACCGAACTGGGCCGCAGCCTGGCCCCGTTGTTCGCGACGCTGGCGCAGTGGTCACCGAACCTGGAGAGGGTGGAGGAGGCTCGGCGGGCCTATGACGCCAGGGACGGGGGCGGGGGTCGGTCGGCGTGACGCCGGTCGGCATCCGAGATCTGGGAGGATTCTGGTGAGCACAAGCGGGGCCCGGACAGCGGCCTTCTTCCGTGAGATCGCTCGGACTCACACCGTTTGGTGGGTACGAGACGGCGACGGCAGTCCGACCCCGGTCTCACGTTCTGGGCAACCGGCTTTCCCCTATTGGTCATCGGAGACCCGGGCGCAGCGCGCCGCTCAGCTGTGGGGTCCCCGATTTCGAGCTGTTTCGATGCCGCTGGATCATTGGCGAAGCGCGGCTTTGCCGGATCTCGCCAAGGATGACTTCCGGGTCGGGATCAACTGGAGCGGGCAGCGTCTGACCGGATGGGACTTCACAGTCGATGAAGTGGTCAATCGTCTCGTTCACGCGCTCGGCGAGTCGTCCGGAACCGATCACCCCGCATAGCGAGCCCGTATCGCGTCCCTCGCCTCGGTCACCGCTGTCAGGCAGGCGTGGACGTGGTGACGGTCCCCGTCGGGGGCTGTCAGTAGTTCGGTGAGGATGGCGGCCAGGGTCGCCAGGTCGTCCCATTCCGGGGTGAGGGCGAGGAGTTCGGACAGGCCCCGGTCCGCCGCCGGGCCGTCGGACAGGGCGCAGCCCAGGAAGCAGTGGGCCTGGGCTCGCATCATCGGGGTGGTCTCGGGGTCCTGCTCGACCAGGTGGGCGAGGTCGCGCCACAGGCGTTCGGCGGCGGCCGGGCCTTCGGAGCGGTGGACCGTCATGGCCAGTTGGAAGGTGCCGGCGAGGGGGTCGGTGGTGCGCAGGTGCTCGGCGAGAGCGCGGGCCTGCGCCCACTCGCCGTTGTGACGGTGGAGTTCCGCCCGTACGTCGTCCGCCTCCGCGGAGTGGGTCGACGCCAGCCGCTCCCTCGCCTCCTCCCATCTCCCGCACCACATCAGCAGTTCGATCGCCGCGCCCCGCTCCCACGTCGCCTCGGCGTCCAGCCCCACGCAGCGGTCCAGGTCGGACAGAGCCTGTTCCGTGCGGCCGATCGCCAGGCACACCCGGCCCCGCAGGCCGTAGGCCCACGCGTACTCCGGGTCGGCCGCCAGGGCGCGGTCCAGCTGGTGCAGGGCCTCCTCGTAGGACTTGCGGGCGTGGTGAATCGCTCCCAGACCGGCCAGGGCGGTCTCGTGGGCCGGGTCCTGTGCCAGGAGGGCGTGGAAGACGGCCACCGCTTCGTCGGGCCGGCCCGCGATCCGGTACGCCGAGCCCAGCTCGGCCTGGATCCAGTGGGCGCCGGGCTCCGTTCCCGCCGCTCGCCGCAGGTCCTCCAACATGCCGTCCCGGTCGTCCAGTCGGCGCCGCACCCGGGATCTCATCACCAGCGCCCAGGCGTAATCGGGGATCAGCCCGACGGCCCGGTCGAAGTCGGCCAACGCGGCCTCGTACCGGCCGAGTTCGTACAGCGCCTGGGCGCGGCTCGCCAGTGCCGACGCGTAGCCCGGCTCCAGGGTCACCGCGCGCCCCAGTTCCGCCACCGCCTCCTCGTACCGCCCGGCGAGCCGGTACGCGTCGCCGCGTTCCGACGCGACCCAGGCCACCTCGGGCGCGAGCGCGGCCGCCCGGTCCAGGTCGGCGAACGCCTTGTCCAGGTCGCCGCGTGCGCGGTGCAGCCGGGACCTGCGCACCAGCGCCCACAGGTACTCGGGGTCGATGCTCAGCGCACGGTTGAAGTCGGCGAGTGCCTCGTCGAGCCGGCCCAGGGTGTGCCGGCACACCGCCCGCCCGGTCAGGGCGATGTCGTCGGTGGGGTCGAGGGCGACGGCACGGCTGAAGTCGGCGTCCGCCTCGTCGAGCCGGGACGCCAGACGGTAGGTCTCGGCCCGCTCGGCGAGGATCCACCCGGTGTCGGGGGCCAGTTCGACGGCCCGGTCGAGGGCGGCCAGGGCCGCCGGGTAGTCCTCCAGGAGCTGGTGGGTGAGGCCCCGGCCGTAGTGGGCCCGCGGTTGGAGCGGGTCCAGTTCCACCGCACGGTCGTACTCCTCCAGGGCCTGCGCGTACTCCTGGCGGTTGCGCAGGTCCCTGCCGCGCAGCACGTGCGCCTCCGCCCGGCCGACCGGGTCGAGACCGGGGCGGGCCAGGAGCAGGTCTGTCGCCCTGGTCACCCCGCCCTCCTCGTCCGCGAGCGCCGCGGCCAACGACCGTCCCCACTCGCGGAGTACGGCGTGGTCCGCCGCGTCGCCCGCCTCCTCCAGCATCCGTGCCCAGCGTCGGGCGACGACCTCGTCCTCGCGGCAGGCCACGACGAATCCGCGCAGCGCCTCGGCGAGCGCCGCGGGCGGGCGGGCGCACAACAGGTGGTACATCTCCTCCAGGCGCAGCTCGCACCATTCCTCGTCGGCCCACAACTCCTCGGCGCTGCGGCCGAATCCGGTGTCCTCACGCCACTCGGCGAACGCCTCGGCGAGCCGCCGGTGCCGGGTCGTCCACTCGGTCCGGGACCGGCGCCGCTCCAGCCGGAGCATCTGCGCGCGTACGACGTCGTGGTACTGGAGCCGGTCCCCGCGCTGTGCGACGAACGGCAGCCCGGTCAACCAGGCGTACTCAGCGTCGAGTTCGTCCTCGGGGGAGGCGACGAGTACCCGGAAGACGTCTGCGTCCAGCCGTCTCGGCAGCGCGCAGGCCCTGGCGACCTTCCGGCGGGCCTCCGGTTCCGGCTTGAGGAACCGCTCGACCGCGGTCGTGCTCGGGTCGATCACGTCGTCCAGGCCTTCGGGGCGTCTGGCCGCGAGCGTCGACACGAGGACCGGGAGCCCGCCCGTCAGCCGCAGCACCTCCTCGACGACCGGTTCGGCAACGACGCCCCGCGCCGCAAGCAGACGGCGGGACTCGGCCTCGGTGAAGGGAGCGAGCGGCACCTCAGCCACCGAGTCCAGGCCGCCCCAGCGGGTGCTGTCCAGGGGGCGCTGACCCGCGGTGACCACGACGACGGCGGCGGGCAGCCGGCCGTGCTCGCGGGGCTTGGTGAGGACGTCGTACAGCCATGGATCGAGGAAGGGGCCGGTCCGCTCGTACGTGTCGAAGAACAGGACGATCCACGGTACGGCGGAGGCGGCGGCCCTCAGTTCGCCGAGCAGCACCGGGGTGAGGACCCGCTCCGGGGTGAGGACCAGGTCGACGTCGTCGAGGTTGCGGAACCGGGCGCCGAGGCCGGCCCGCAGCCGGTCGGCCCCCTGGGCGAGCCGGTCGGCGGGAAGGGCCCGGGTGACCAGGCCGGCGCCCGGCAGGGCGGCCTCCAGTGCGCCCAGGCCGACGTCCACCGCCATCCTGCTCCCGGCCGACGCCGGCTCCGGCGAGGACTCGGGTGCGAGCGCGGCGAGCATGGCCGCCTCCGCCTCGCGCCGCCGCTCCCGCCAGGTCGCGAGGCGCCGCTCCAGGTCCTTCAACCGCCGCCCCTGCTCGGAGAATTCACGGCACAGGGTCTCCATCGCCTCCGGCACGCTGCCGACGCTGTCGTCGGCGTAGGCCGTGAGTGCTCCGCGTTCACGGGCGAGCTGCGCCAACTCCTGGACCAGGGAGGTCTTTCCGATGCCCGCGCTGCCGTGGACATGGAACCGGAAGCGGTGCCGGGCGTCGGTGGCCGGAAGGTCGAAGTTCCGCAGGAACGCGGCCCGTTCGGTCTCGCGGCCCACGAATCCGGCCCGTGTGCGCCGCAGGATCAGCTCCTGCGCCGACGGCTCCGCCTGCGCCATGCGTCCGTCCCCTCGTCGCGACCCGTCCGTCTCTCATTCTGGCGCAACCGATCTGGATCACGCCGCCCCGCACAGGGAAGATGACCCCCATGGCATCGACACCCCCACGCACCACACGCAGCGCACTCCACCTCTCCGCCACCCTCCTCACCGCCACCGTCGCGCTGTACATAGCGCTCGTGGCGTTCGGGAACATCACGGACTTCGGGACCAACCAGGCGTTCGTGCAGCATGTTCTCGCGATGGATACGACGTTCAAGGACGACGATCTGATGTGGAGAGCCATCACCAGCAAGGGACTTCAGAACACGGCGTACGTCGCCATCATCATCTGGGAGACGCTGGCCGCGCTCGTGCTGATCTACGGCACGTGGCTGTGGGTGCGCGGGGACGATCCGCGGGCCCGGCGCTTCTCCACCTACGGTCTGCTCATGCTCATGCTGCTGTTCGGCGCCGGGTTCATCGCGATCGGCGGGGAGTGGTTCTCCATGTGGCAGTCGGAGACCTGGAACGGGCTGGACGCGGCGCTGCGGGTGTTCGTGCTGAGCGGACTCGTGCTGCTGGTGGTCAATCTGCCGGACCGTAGCGGCACGCAGCACTAGTTGACGACCACGACCTTCGTCCCCGTCTCGCCGAACGTCCACAGTGCCGACCCGTCCGCCGCCTTCATGCGGATGCCGCCGGTCCGGGCGCCGTTCGCGGGCGGGGGCGAGGAGCCGTCCACCGCGTTGGAGAAGGCGACGTTCACGCCGTCCACGGCGGTGAAGTACACGATGTGCTCGATCTTCACGCCGTCGGACCCGGTCGTCGGATCTCCCCGGCGCAGCGAGACCGAGTAGGTGCCGGGGGCCGGGTTCA
Source organism: Streptomyces sp. NPDC048523 (assembly GCF_043199815.1). NCBI lineage: Bacteria > Bacillati > Actinomycetota > Actinomycetes > Kitasatosporales > Streptomycetaceae > Streptomyces > Streptomyces sp. NPDC048523. The sequence continues at coordinate 272,141 of NZ_JBICWQ010000006.1, forward strand.
CCGTGCCCGGCCAGACGCCGAAGGTCCGCCGGGCCGATTCGCTCGCGTCGATCAGCCAGACCCGCTTGTCGGCGAGCGAGTAGACGATCCGGCGGCCGGTCCCGGAGGCGTCCGGGACCGCGGTCGCCGACGGCTCGGAACGCGCGGACGCGCTCGGGGAGGCCGACACGCTCGGCCGGGCGGTGGCGGCCAGGCTCGGCTTCGTTCCCTTGTCGGCCTGTACGGCCAGGGCGACGACGGCGGCGATCGCCCCCACGGTCAGACCCGTCACCCAGACCTTCGGGGCTGGCACGGCACGCATCTCCTCGGCTAAGGATCCCCGTCGAACGGGGGTCGGATCATCGTACCGGCCCCCGCCGAGACACCTTCCGCCTCACTCAGTCCTTCCGCCTCACTCAGTCCAGCACCGGCAGCAGCTCCGGCAGATGCCCGTCGGAGACCTGCGCCGCCTTCTGCCGTTCCTCCGACACCTCCCCGTACAGCGTGGTGCGCGGCCGTGCGGGACGGCCCGCCGCCTCCGCCACCGCGATCAGGTCCTTCACCGACTTGTACGAGCCGTACGACGAGCCCGCCATCCGCGAGATCGTCTCCTCCATCAGCGTGCCGCCCAGGTCGTTCGCCCCCGAGCGGAGCATCTCCGCCGCGCCTTCCGTACCCAGCTTGACCCAGCTGGTCTGGATGTTGGGCACCCAGGGGTGGAGCAGGAGGCGTGCCATCGCCGTGACCGCCCGGTTGTCCCGCATGGACGGGCCGGGGCGGGCGATGCCTGCCAGGTACACCGGGGCGTTGGTGTGGATGAAGGGGAGCGTCACGAACTCCGTGAAACCGCCGGTGCGTTGCTGGATTCCGGCCAGCGTGCGCAGGTGGCCCAGCCAGTGGCGCGGCTGGTCCACGTGGCCGTACATCATCGTGGAGGAGGACCGCAGGCCCACCTCGTGCGCGGTCTCGATCACCTCGATCCAGGTCGCCGTCGGCAGCTTGCCCTTGGTCAGGATCCAGCGGACCTCGTCGTCGAGGATCTCGGCGGCCGTGCCGGGGATGGAGTCGAGGCCGGCCTCCTTGGCCGTCGTCAGCCACTCGCGGATGGACATGCCGGTGCGGGTCGCTCCGTTGACGACCTCCATCGGGGAGAAGGCGTGCACATGCATGCCGGGGACCCGCTCCTTCACCGCCTTCGCGATGTCGAAGTACGCCGTCCCCGGCAGGTCCGGGTGGATCCCGCCCTGCATGCAGACCTCCACCGCGCCCACCTCCCAGGCCTGCTCGGCGCGGTCGGCCACCTGGTCCAGGGAGAGCGTGTAGGCGTCGGCGTCGGTGCGCCGCTGGGCGAACGCGCAGAAACGGCAGCCCGTGTAGCAGACGTTGGTGAAGTTGATGTTCCGCGTGACGATGTACGTGACGTCGTCGCCGACCACCGACTTGCGGACGTCGTCGGCGATCTGGGTCAGCGCGTCCAGGGCGGGCCCGTCGGCGTGCAGCAGCGCGAGGGCCTCCGCGTCGGTCAGCTTCGTGGGGTCGTCGGCGGCGGTACGCAGCGCGTCCCGTACGTCCGTGTCGATGCGCTCGGGCACCATGCCGGGGGCGGCCGCCTCGCGCAGGGCGCCCCAGTCGCCGTAGACCTCGTCGAAGTCGTCGCGGCGGTCGGACGTACGGCCCTCGGTGTCGATCGTGGCGTGCAGGTCCGTGCGGCCGGACGGGACGAAGACCTCCTCCGGCTCCTGCCACGGCAGCCCCCGCGGGAGGGCGTCGGGGCGGGCGAGGCCCGTCTCCGGGTCGGCCAGCGCCGCCACGTGCGGCCGCAGCCGCGGGTCCAGCCAGGGCTCGCCGCGCTGCACGAACTCGGGGTACACGCAGAGGCGTTCCCGCAGCTCGAAGCCGGCGGCGCGCGAGCGTTCCGTGAGCTCCTCGATCTGCGGCCACGGTCGCTCGGGGTTCACATGGTCGATGGTGAGCGGGCTGACCCCGCCCCAGTCGTCGATCCCCGCCCCGATCAGGCGCTCGTACTCGCTGTCGACGAGGTTCGGCGGGGCCTGGATGTTGGCGGCCGGGCCCATGATGAGGCGGGCGACGGCCACCGCGGCGACCAGTTCGTCCAGTTCCGCGTCCGGCATGCCGCGCATGGCGGTGTCCGGCTTGGCGCGGAAGTTCTGGATGATCAGCTCCTGGACGCTGTGGTACGCCCGTGCCGTGCGCCGGAGCGCGAACAGCGACTCCGCGCGCTCCTCGTACGTCTCCCCGATCCCGAGGAGGATGCCGCTCGTGAAAGGCACCGACGAACGCCCGGCGTCCTCCAGGACCCGCAGCCGTACGGCGGGCTCCTTGTCCGGGGAGCCGTGGTGCGGTCCGCCGGGCTCGGACCAGAGCCGCTCGGCGGTCGTCTCCAGCATCATGCCCATGCTCGGCGCGACGGGCTTCAGCCGCTGGAAGTCGGTCCAGGACAGCACGCCCGGGTTGAGGTGGGGCAGCAGGCCCGTCTCCTCCAGGATGCGGATGGAGATGGCCCGGACGTAGGCGATGGTGTCGTCGTAGCCGTGCGCGTCCAGCCACTCCCTGGCCTCCGGCCAGCGGTCCTCGGGCTTGTCGCCGAGGGTGATGAGGGCTTCCTTGCAGCCCAGCGCGGCACCCTTGCGGGCGACGTCCAGGACCTCGTCGGGGGACATGAACATGCCGTGGCCGGCTCGGCGGAGCTTGCCGGGCACCGTCACGAAGGTGCAGTAGTGGCACTTGTCCCGGCACAGCCGGGTGAGGGGGATGAAGACGCTCTTCGAGTACGTGATGACACCGGGGCGGCCCGCCTGCGCGAGGCCGGCGTCCCTGACGCGGGCGGCGGAGGCGGTGAGGTCGTCCAGGGCCGCACCGCGGGCCTGGAGCAGCACCGCGGCCTCGGAGACGTCGAGGGCGACGCCGTCCCGGGCACGTTTGAGAGCGCGACGCATGGAGTTCTCGGTGGGGCCGGTACCGCCGGGGCGGTCGGTGGGTCCGGTTCCGGAGGCCGCGGAAGTCGTCATCCTTCGAGCATACGAGCGGTGTGATCAGGGCAGCGGTGCTGCCCGGAGGTGGGTGACGTCACACACCCTCACCCTCACCCTGGACATAACGGGCATACTCATCAAGCACCTTGAGCACCTCGCCCTCCCCCGCCGGAGGCAACTGCAGCACGACCTCCTCGATGCCGAGCTCGGCGTAGTGGGCGAGCTTGCCGGGGGTGGGGACGACGGCGTACGGGACGACCTGGAGGGCGGCCGGGTCGCGGCCCGCGTCGGCCCAGGCGGTGCGCAGCACGGGCAGGGACTCGGTCAGCCCGCGGCCGCCGATGGGGAGCCAGCCGTCGGCGTACTCGCAGATGTGGGAGAACAGCTTGGGCCCGGCGGCGCCGCCCACCAGGGTCCGCTTCCGGACGGGCTTGGGGAAGGCGTGGCTGGCCCGGACGCTTCCGAACTGCCCTTCGTAGGCGGTCGGTTCGTCCGCCCAGAGCGCCTGCATGAGCGCCATCCGGTCCCGGACGAGCTCGCGCCGGGTACGCCACTCGACGCCGTGGTCGGCGGCTTCCTCGACGTTCCAGCCGAAGCCGAGTCCGAGCGTGAACCGCCCGCCGGAGAGGTGGTCGAGGGTGGCGATCTGCTTGGCGAGGTCGATCGGGTCGTGCTGGGCGACGAGCGTGATGCCGGTGCCGAGACCGAGCCGTTCGGTGACGGCGGCGGCCTGGCCGAGCGCGACGAAGGGGTCGAGGGTACGGCCGTACTCGCGCGGCAGATCGCCGCCCGCCGGGTACGGGGTGGTCCGCTCGACGGGGATGTGGGTGTGCTCGGGCAGATACAGCCCGGCGAAGCCCCGCGCCTCCAGCTCACGGGCGAGCCGGGTCGGGGTGATGGTCTCGTCGGTGAGGAAGATCGTCACGGAAATACGCATGACTGCATCTGTACCGGGCCGGGGCGGGGATGTCCATACCGACTGGTCGGCATCAACAGGCGAGACCCCGGGAGAGCAGTCGCTGTCGGTGGTCTGTCGGGACTGTCGGTGCGATGTCGGGGGTCTGTCGACGGTGGCCCGGAGTGTGTGGGGAGACGGCCGACCGGAACCCCCGGGAGGCCCCGCCCCTGAGGAGTCACCATGACGAACAGCCCTGTCACGATCATCGGCGCCGGACTCGGCGGCCTCACGCTCGCCCGTGTCCTGCACGTCAACGGCATCCCGTCCACCGTCTACGAGGCGGAGTCCTCGCCGACGGCGCGTGCGCAGGGCGGGATGCTCGACATCCACGACTACAACGGACAGCTCGCGCTGGAGGCGGCGGGCCTGATGGACGAGTTCCACGGTCTGATCCTGGAGGGGCGTGAGGCGACGCGGTTCCTCGACCGGGACGGGACGGTCCTGTTCGAGAAGGCCGACGACGGCACCGGCGGCCGCCCCGAGGTGCAGCGCGGCGAGTTGCGGCAGCTGCTGATCGACTCGCTGCCGGCCGGCACGGTCCGCTGGGGCCACAAGGTCCGCGGCACGCGTGCGCTGAGGGACGGCCGCCACGAGGTGACGTTCGCCGACGGGACCTCTCTCGTCACCGGTCTGCTGGTCGGGGCGGACGGTGCGTGGTCACGGGTGCGGCCGCTGCTGTCGGACGCGGTGCCCGAGTACACCGGCATGTCCTGCGTCGAGGTGTACCTGTACGACTCCGACATCCGGCACCAGGTCAGCGCAAAAACGGTCGGAGGCGGGGCACTGTTCGTGCTGGCGCCGGGCAAGGGCTTCGTGACGCACCGGGAGAAGGGAGGCAACCTGCACACCTACGTGATGTTCGTCCGCCCGCAGGACCGGTTCGCGGACATCGACTTCACCGACTCCGCCGCGGCCACCGCGCGGATCGCGGCGGAGTTCGACGGCTGGGCCCCGGAACTCACGGCGCTGATCGCCGACGCCGACACCGCACCGGTACTGCGCCCCCTCGTCGCCCTGCCCGTCGAGCACCGGTGGGAGCGGGTGCCGGGAGTGACGCTGATCGGCGACGCCGCCCATGTCGCCGCCCCGAACGGCGAGGGCGCCAACCTCGCCATGCTCGACGGCGCGGAACTCGCCCAGGCCCTCGCGGCCCACCCGGACGACATCGAGACCGCGCTCACCGAGTACGAGCGGGCCATGTTCCCCCGCAGCGCCGCAACCGCCACCGAGGGCACCGAGCTCTACGCCCTGATGTTCGGTGAGGACACTCCGCACGGCCTGATCAGCATGTTCACGGGGCAGGAGCGGGGCGACTGAGCGTCTGCGCCAAACGCCCCGCGAAACCGGGAGTACTACTCGCCCTCGAGGACAGTGAGCAGCTCGGCGAGGGCGGGCAGGGCGTGTTCGATCGCTTCGCGGCTGTCCGGGCTCAGCTCGGCCAGGGCGCGTTGCAGGGCGGCCGTGCTGGTGCGGTCGTAGGCGTGGAGCATCTCCAGCGCGGCGGGTGAGGCGGCGAGGCGGACGGTGCGCAGGTCGGTCGTCGAGGGTTCGCGCTCGATCAGGCCGGCGGTGGTCATGGTGCGGACGAGGTTGCTGATGGTGGACGGGGCCAGTCGCAGCCGGTCGGCGGCCTGGCGGGGTGACAGCGGTCCGGCTTCGGCGAGTGCCCGGAGGAGTTCGATCTGGGCTTCGGGGAGGTCGGGGAGGTCGGCAGTGCGTCGGGTGCGCAGGATGGCCCGGCGCAGCGGGCCGACGAGGCGGCCGAACTCGGTGGCAGTGTCCATGGGGCCGATTCTCTCGTGCAGGTGATTTTGCCGCAAAATAGTTTTGTGACAAAATGAAGTGGTCGGCCGCGCCGCGCCGGCAGGCACCACTCAAGGAGGTCACCCATGACGACAAGCAACGGCACCACCGGCAACGGTGCCTTCCGGACCACTGTCGAGCAGCCCGTCCCCCCGCAGGACCTGTCCAAGATCGTCGGCCACCGCTTCATCTACACCTACGCCAACGGCTGGCAGTACGAGATGTACGTGAAGAACGACCACACGATCGACTACCGGATCCACTCCGGAATGGTCGGCGGCCGCTGGGTCAAGGACCAGCAGGTCGATCTCGTCCAGTTGGACGACGACAACTTCAAGGTCTCCTGGAACGAGCCCACCGGCACGTCCGTCGCGGTCGACGTCATGCCCGGCAAGCGGCGCCTGCACGGTGTGATCTTCTTCCCGCACTGGGTCGAGGAGCACGGTGAGCGCACGGTCTGCTTCCAGAACGACCACCTGGACGACATGCGCCGCTACCGCGACCAGGGGCCCACCTACCCGATCTACGTCGTCCCCGAGTTCGCGAAGATCACCCTCTTCGAGTACGTCGGCGCCGACGACGACTCCGTCATCTCCGTCGCCCCCGGCGACCTCCCGTCCGGCTGGTCCGACCGCACCAACTGAAACCGGCGGGGTACCACACGTGTGGCACCCCGCCGATGACGCTGCGTCAGCTGGTGGGCATGAGGACGCTGTCGATGATGTAGACGGTGGCGTTGGCGGTCTGGACGTTGCCGCAGACCACCTTGGCGGAGTCGTTGACGGTGTAGGACTCGCCGGAGCCGGAGGTGGTGAGCTTCGACTTCTCCAGGGTGTCGAAGGAGCCCTTCTCCAGGTCCTTCGGGGTGAGCTTCTGGCCCACGACGTGGTAGGTGAGGATCTTGGTGAGCTGGGCCTTGTCGCCCAGGACCTTGTCCAGGGTGGCCTTGGGGATCTTCGCGAAGGCGTCGTTGGTCGGCGCGAACACGGTGATGTTCTGGGCGTTGTTGAGGGTGTCGACCAGCCCGGCCTTCTTCACCGCGGCGACCAGCGTGGACAGGGCCGGGTTGTTGGAGGCGGCCGTGGCGACCGGGTCCTGGGCCATGCCGTCGAAGGAACCGGCACCGGTCGTGGGCACCGAGGAACAGGCCGGACCGAACGGCTTGTCCACGGCGGTGCCGCTGCCGGAGCCGGCCATGCCGTCGTCCGACGCGGAGGCCGACGCCTTCGACGAGGAGTCCGACTTGGTCGAGTCGGAGCCGCTGTCGGAGCAGGCGCTCAGGGCCAGGGGCAGGACGGCCGCGGCGGCCAGGGTCATGGCGGTACGGCGGATACGGGTGTTCATGGTGTTTCTCCTGTGGGTTGGGGCAGCCTGAGCTGCCTCGGCATGGGGAAGGGGAAAGTGGCTCGGGTGGTCGGTCGACGGGTGGTCAGTCGACGGTCACGACCACGGAGTGCCATCCGCTCGCGCCGTCGGGGATGGTGCGGGTGCGTTTCTCGGTCTGCACCGCGCCGGTGCGGTCGGTGGCGCGCACGGTGAGGGTGTGGCCGCCCTTGATGGCCCGCCAGGGGAAGGTCCACTGGCGCCAGGTGTCGGCCGTGTCCTCGGTGGCGAGCCTGGCCTGCTGCCAGGGGCCGTCGTCCACGCGGACCTCGACCTTGTCGATGCCGCGGTGCTGGGCCCAGGCGACGCCGGCGACCATCACCGTGCCGGCCCCCGGCCGCGCGAACGGCTTGGGTGTGTCGATGCGCGATTCCGTCTTGACGGGTGCCTTGCGGGCCCAGCCGCGCTTGACCCAGTAGGGGTCGTAGGTGTCGAACGTGGTGAGCTCGATGTCCTTGATCCACTTGCAGGCGGAGACGAAGCCGTACAGCCCGGGCACCACCATGCGGACGGGGAAGCCGTGGGCGAAGGGCAGGGGTTCGCCGTTCATGCCGAGGGCGAGGAGGGCGTCGCGGCCGTCCATCACGTCCTCGACCGGGCTGCCGATGGTCATGCCGTCCACGGAACGGGCGACCAGCTGGTCGGCGGGGCCACCCTTCGAGGGCGGCTTCACCCCGCACTCGGCCAGCAGATCGGCCAGGCGTACGCCGATCCAGCGGGCGTTGCCGACGTAGGGGCCGCCGACCTCGTTGGAGACACAGGTCAAGGTGATGTCCCGCTCGACGAGATCTCGGCGCAGGAGATCGTCGTACGAGAGCGTGACGGGACGCGTGACGCCCTTGCCGTGGATCCGCAGTTTCCAGGTCGCCGCGTTCACCTTGGGCACCACGAGGGCGGTGTCGACACGGTAGAAGTCCGCGGTGGACGTGACGAACCGGCTGAGGCCGGGGATCCGCGGTCCCGCGCCCTTCGGCACGGCCCGGGCGGGGGAAGCGGGTGCGGGAAGCACCGCGTTCCGCCGGGAGGTGACCGCGTCCCGGCCGCCGGCTCCGGTCAGGGACCGGCCCAGCAGACCGGCTCCCGCCGAGGCCACGGCCGCCGTGCCCGCCGCGATCACGAAGCCGCGGCGGTCCCAGTCCCCGCCGGGCGGAACCGTAGCGGGCACGTGGGGTTCCGTGCGGGGTTCGAGGCGGCCCGTGAGCACGTACAGGAGTACGGCTCCGGCGACGGCCCCGGCCGCCGAGGGCAGGGCGTCCGTGAGGCTGGTCGAGTCGGGCCTTCCGGTCGCCGCGAGCGCTCCCACGACCCCGAACAGCAGCACACCGGCCGCGGCCGTGCGGCGGAACCACAGTCCGAGAATTCCCAGGGACACCGCGAAAAGCGCAAGGCCCGCGAGAATTCCCAGCCGGAGAACCAGTTTGTCGTCGGTGCCGAAATTCCGGATCGCCCAGTCCTTCACCGCGGCGGGTGTGCGGTCGATCGCGGCGCCGCCGAAGGCGACGACGGGACCGGCCTGCGGGCGGACCGCTCCTGCCACGGCCTCGGCGACCGCGAGCGCCGCACACCCGGCCAGCGCACCGCTGAGCGCGCCCAGCAGCAGCCGCACCGGACGGGTCCGGCGGTGGGTTTTCTTCTCGTTCTCGGTCACGTGGGGAATCCGGTTCTGAAAGCCCGCCGGATTGGTCGAATCCACGATCGGATGAATTTTCTTTTCCCACCCATCCGCGCCCGCTTCGGCTACGGATCACCTATAAAACGTTGTCGCCATCAGCCGGGAAAGGCCATCAGGGCGATCGGCGTGCTGGTGGGCTTTTTCGAGCCGCCGTCGGGTTCGACGGTGATGCCCATGCCCGAGGCCCGGTCGACACCGCCCCGCATCAGGACGGCCTGGTCGCTGCGGTCGGGGTCCATCAATCCGGCGGACCGCATGGTCCCACCGTCGTCGAACCAGAGTTGGTAGACCTTGCCGCCGGGCGGGCGGGCCATGCCCGAGACGACGAACACGGCTCTGTCCCGGCTGTGGGAGACGACGACCGTGCCGGTGGCACCGCCGGCCAGGCCGGCGGCCCGGGTCCTGGCGTCCGGCGCCGCCAGTACGGCGGCGATCTCGTCGGACGTCCGGGACACCTGCCGCGCCTGGTCGCGGGCGTCCGCAGCCTGCTGGTGCTGCCACACGGTCGTCCCGCCGAGCGCAGCGGCCGCGGCGAGGCAGGCGGCGAGCGCCCACCGGGACAGCAGCCGGGCCTTGAGCCCGGCGCGCACCGGGAGGGTCCGGGCGGACGTGCCGGGTGTCTCCTGGCGGACGGTGGTGATCCGGCGCAGCACCTGCTCGCGCGACGCCGACGCCGGAGTCGTGGCGACGGCCAGTCCCAGGCGGGCGGCCGTCGCGCTCAGCTCGGACGTTTCCTGCGCGCACGACGCGCAGTCCACGAGGTGCCGTTCGAACGAGGCGTTCTCCTCGTCGGACAGGGCGTGCAGGGCGTATGCGCCTGTCAGCCGGTGCAGGTCGATGGTCGTCACGCGGTCACCCCCAGGCAGTCGCGCAGCCGGATCAGTCCGTCGCGCAGGCGGGTCTTCACGGTCCCCAGCGGGAGCCCCAGTGCCTCGGCGACCTCGCGGTAGGTCAGCCCCCGGTAATAGGCGAGGGTGACGGACTGGCGCTGGAGGTCGGTCAGTGTGCGCAGGCAGCGCCGTACCTGTTCCCGCTCCAGGCGTGCCTCGACGTGTTCGGCCACCTCGTCGTACTCCGGCACCTTGTCGAGCAGTGCGGCCTTGTGGTCCCGGGCCATCGCGGCATCCACCGAACGGACCCGGTCCACCGCCCGTCGGTGTGCCAGCGTGAGGATCCAGTTCACCGCGGTCCCGCGGTCGGGCCGGTAGCGGGGAGCTGTGCGCCACACCTCCACCAGAACCTCCTGCGCCACCTCCTCCGACTGCGCGTGATCCCGCACCACGGCCCGCACGACACCCAGCACCGGGCCCGCCACGCGGTCGTACACGCGCGCGAACGCGCCCTCGTCCCCCAGCGCCACCTGCTCCACGAGTTCCTGAAGATCGGGCCCTACAGGAGGGTTTCTGTCGATATGTACAGCTTTTTTCACCGAGGGCCTCCACCGTCGGGACATGTCCAGACGTAATCCGTTCCCGCGGGCCCCATGGATTGGTCGTGCAGCCCGCCGGCTGTGGCCGACGGGCTGCACGCGGGCGGTGAGGTCACTTGTGGTCGCAGTCCCAGTGGCCCTTCACCCAGTAGTGGTGCCAGTGGCCGTGGACGTAGACCCACGTGTAGTGACGGTCGTAGGACCAGTAGCCCTTGTGCCACGAGCCGTGCTTGTCATAGTGGCCCTTGTGCCAGGTCTTGGTGTACTGGACCTTCTTCTCCCAGTGGCCCTTGACCCACTTCTTCTCCCAGTGCCCCTTGACCCACTCGCACTGGTCGTGGTGGTCCCCGACCGGCGCCGTGGCCACGGTGGTGGACGCCGGCGCGGCCACGGCCGTGCCGGAGAGGCCCAGGGCGGCTCCGCCGGCCAGCAGCCCGGTGGCGGTCGCACCGGCCAACAGTCGGCGGACTCGCATGGATACAGCCATGAAGGCTCACCTCATCCTTCGAAGTCGATTGCATTGGCACAAGGGGTTCGAGGCACGCAGGCCCGCGTATGACTTACGGCCGGAGAAAACTTCATCCGGGAAGCGGGGCATGCGACGTCACCCGGAGTCATCCACGGCCGGAGCGGCATCGAATCCCTGGCGAAGCCGCGTCACTGCCCATCGCTCAAGGGACCGGTCATGACCACCATCGCTACGCCACCCGTCGCTACGCCACCCGTCGCTACGTCACCCATCGCCACGCCACCCGTCCACGGCACCGATACCGGTCACCGCGTCGCGCTGGCCCGCAGCCGTCACGCTCCTGAGGTCGCCCGAAGGATCACTGCCCGGTGGCTGGCCGCACGCGGCGTGTCTCCCGGCTCGGCGCCCGACGTACTGCTCGTCGTCTCGGAGCTGGTCACCAACACCCTGCGTCACACCAGCGGCACCTGCACTCTCACGCTCACCGCGCACGCCACCACGGTCGGCATCACCGTCACCGACACCAGCACCCGGCTCCCGCGGATGCGGTCGGATCCGGCGGCGCACGAGGACGGCGGGCGTGGTCTGGCGCTGCTGTACGGCATGGGAGCCCGGCTCACCGTCACCCCGACACTCCGGGGCAAGGCGGTGGAGGCCACGCTCGACCTCGGCGGTGAAGCACCCCATGGCCTCGTGGAGTGAGTCTGCTGAGCCGGATGACGGCCCTGGGCTGCGGGCTCATGCCGCGGGGCGCACGATCGATCGGGGACGAGCACGTCGACGGAACGTGAGAACCATGCCCAGCACAGCCCATGAGGAGTCATCCGAGCCGCCTGCCGACGACGCCCAGAGCGCCGAGGCACTGCTGGTCCGGGTCGCGAACGGTGACAAAGAGGCGTTCACCGGCGTGTACGAGGCGTTGGCGCACCCTGTCATGGGGTTGGCCTGCCGCATTTTGCACGACTCGGCACAGGCGGAGGAGGTCACACAGGAGGTGATGGTCGAGGTCTGGCGCACGGCCCGGCGCTACCGGCCCGAACGCGGAAGCGCCAAGGGCTGGGTGCTCACCCTCGCCCATCGCCGGGCGGTGGACCGGGTCCGTCACGCACAGGCGGCGACACAGCGTGAGCGCCGTGCGGATGCCGTGCTGGCGGGCCGCGAGCACGACGAGGTCGCCGAGGCCGTGGAAGACCACGACGAACGCCGGCGCGCCCAGGAGTGCATGTCCCAGCTCGCCCGTATGTACCGGGTCCCCCTCGTGCTGGCCTACTACCAGGGGCTGACCTACGTCGAAGTGGCGGCCGCCCTGTCCACACCGGCGGGCACCGTCAAGTCCCGGATGCGCACCGGGCTGCGCCTGCTGCGCGACTGTCTGGAGGCCCGGTGATGACCACCGAGGAAGTCCCGCACCAGCCGGTCGGCGCCTACGTCCTGCACGCTCTCCCCCCGAACGAGGCAGCCGCCTTCGACCGGCACCTCGACGGCTGCCACGCCTGCCGGCTCGAGGTGGCCGAACTCGCCGAAGCAGCAGCCCGCCTCGCGCCCTCCCCCGCCGAGGACGCTGTCGTACCGGCCGACCTCTTCGGCCGCGTCCTGGACGACATCGGCCGGACCCCGCAGGAACACGAGCTCACCGGCCGGCCGCCCGGCCGACGTAAGAGGCGCCTCACGTCCTGGGCCCTGGCCGCGAGCCTCGCAGCCGCTGCCGCGTTCGGCGGGATCGCCGCCTGGCAGGCCGTCCGGGCCGACGACGCCCGCAACCAGGCGACCGCACTGCAGCACGGAAGCAACGCGCTGACCAGCGTGCTGACCGCACCTGACGCCACCCTGCACACCGCGAAACTGGCCGACGGCGGCTCCGCCACGGTCATCGTCTCCCGCGCCGCCGACCGGGCCGCCTTCGTGGCCGCGGACCTGCCCGCTCTCAGTGACGACAAGGTCTACGAACTCTGGTACGCGGCCCCCTCGGGCGACCTCCGCCCCGCAGGCCTCCTGCCGGGAACCGGAGACCGCTCCGCCCGCGTTCTGGACCGACCGCTCGGAAGGACGGTGGCCGTCGGCATCACCGTCGAACCGGCCGGCGGATCCCACCGGCCCACAACCGAACCCCTCGGCATCATCCCCGTCGCCGGTACCCGCAGCCTGTCGTGAAGCAGGCGGGGAGGTCCGCTACACGGTTCACGGCGCCGGTACCGCACCGATCTGCTGCATCACGCCGAGGAGATCGGGCTGGCCCCGTTCGCCGACGATCCGGCCGTCGGCCAGGTAGTAGAAGTTCATGGCCTGCACCGAGATCCTGTTGCCGCTCGCCGGGATCCCGAAGAAGTCACCGTCGTGGGTTCCCCGCATGGTGAACCGCGCGGCCACGGTGTCGCCTTCGGTGACCGTCTCCTCCAGCGTCCACTGCACATCCGGGAAGCCGCCGCGCATCATCCCGAGGACTTCCAGGTACCCATCGGGCCCCCGCAGCGGTTCCGGGTGGCTCGGCGCGTGGAACACCGCGTCCGGAGAGATGACCTCGCGGGCGAGAGCCTCGTTGCCCGTGTTGATGAACTCGACGAAACGGTTCATCAGTGACTCGGTGGACTGTGACGGCATCTTGCTGTGCCTCTCCGGAGACGTTTGGGCGGATACCCGCGAGCCTAACATCGAATCGATGTTCACATCGATTCGATGTTCGCGTGCCACAATGGACTCATGCTGGAACTCGCGATCCTCGGCTTCCTCGCCGAGGGACCCCTGCCCGGACACGAACTGCGCCGCCGCATCTCACAGCTGACCGGCTATACGCGGCCGGTCAGTGACGGCAGCCTGTATCCGGCGATCAACCGTCTGACCAGGGCGGGCCTGATCGAGCGGCGCGCCGACCCGGCCGCGGGGGCGGCCCGTTACGTGCTCAGCCTGACCGCGGCCGGGCGGGCCGACATGCTCCAGCGCCTGCGCAAGCCCGCCGACCACGAGATCACCGACTTCACCCGGTTCTACGTCGTCCTGGCCTTCCTCTCCCACCTGCCCGACGTGGCCGAACAGCACGCGGTGCTGCGCAGACGGCTGGAGTTCCTGGAGGAACCGGCGAGCTTCTTCTACGACAACGAGCGGCCCCTGCGTGCCGAGCAGATCGCCGACCCCTACAGGCGGGGCATGCTGCTCACCGCCCGCGCCACCAGCCGCGCCGAGCGGACCTGGCTGCGCGAGGCCCTCGGGGAGGAACCGCCCGTATTCGACACCGGACGCACCGACTGCGATCCGCATGCGCCCGCCGCTCCCGCGAGCTGACCGTCCACGGAGGTACCTCCATGCTTGCTTCCTGGTACGACGACCAGGGCCCCGCCGCCGATGTCCTGCACGTCGGTGAACTCCCCGATCCCGTCCCCGGCCCCGGCGAGGTCCGCGTCCGTGTCGCCGTCTCGGGCGTCAACCCCGGCGACACCAAGAAACGGCGCGGCTGGCTCGGATCGTCCATGCCCTTCCCGCGGGTGATCCCGCACAGCGACGCGGCCGGAGTCATCGACGCCGTCGGCGCCGGAGTCGACGTCCACCGCGTCGGACAACGGGTCTGGGTGTACGGCGCCCAGTCCTATCGCCCCTTCGGCACCGCCGCCCAGTACACCGTCGTACCCGATCACCAGGCCGCACCCCTGCCCGACCACCTCAGTGACGAGTTGGGCGCGAGCCTCGGCATCCCCGGTATCACCGCCCACCGCACCGTCTTCGCCGACGGCCCGGTCGACGGCCGACTGGTCCTGGTCCACGGAGTTCTCGGCGGCGTCGGCTCCCTGGCCGCCCAGCTCGCCCGCTGGGCCGGCGCCACCGTGCTCGCCACCGTCCGCCGCACCGCCGACCTCGACCGCGTCGACCCGGCCGTGGTCTCCCAGGCCGTCGCCCTGGACACCGGCGACCCCGCCGCAGCCATCCGCTCATACGCGCCCCGGGGCGTCGACCGGATCATCGAGGTCGCGCTGTCGGACAACGCCGATCTCGACAACGCCGTCGCCGCCCAGGGGGCCGTCATCGCCGCCTACGCCACCCGCACGGACCGGACCGAGATCCCCTTCTGGCCTCTGCTGTTCAACAACGTCACCCTGAGGCTGCTCGGCAGCGACGACTTCCCCGCCGAGGCCAAGCGCCAGGCCGCCCGCGACCTCACCTCCGCCGCCGCCGTCGGCGCCCTCACCGTCGCCGTGGGCGACCGCTACCCGCTGGACGACATCGCCAAGGCCCACGACCACGTCGACGCCGGCGGTGGCCGCGGCCGCATCCTGCTCACCATCCCCCAATAGCGCAGGTTCCTTCCTGATCAGGACCCGGTGCCGGCAGGCCGGGACCCGCACTCCGCCCACAGCAGCTTTCCGCCCTTCGACGCGCCCAGTTGCCGCAGTACCGAGACGCCCGTCGCGTCGGCGCAGGCCCGTACGAGGTGCAGGCCTCGGCCGTTCTCGGCGTCCGGTGCGGCGGGAGGCTTGTCGGTCGTGAAGCCGGGTGGGACGCGGGGGTCGGTGTCCCACACGGCCACCCGGACCCGGCCCGGGGACGGAGACAGGAGGCGGAAGGCGTACGGCCCCTTCGTGTGGCAGTGCGCGTTCGCCAACAGCTCTGCCGCGAGGAGCTCCGCGGTGGGGGTCAGGTCGGGGAGGTCGTGCGCGGCCAGGATCAGCCTGAGGGCGCCTCTCGCGATACCCGGTGCGCGTGGATCGTGCGGGAGATGCAGGGTGTAGTTCCACGACGGGGATACGGTGGCCATCGGAAGTCTCCGGTCACTGAGGGGAGTTGGACAGATGCCTGGTGTCTCCGCCGTGGCGTCCCACGGTGCGCTTCCAGGTGGGGTGGCGCCTGAGCAAGAAGATAGGGGGTCAGCAAATGTCATTTGCTGCCTCTGGAGATACTTCGGCGTATTTCCCTCGTGTGAGTGACGGTTCATGGAACGTGCGTCCGGGAGGAGTTCACCCATGCCCGCCAGACCCCCGCTGACGGCCCGCCGCCTCCGGGTCGCTGCGGAGCTGCGCAAGATGCGGGAGCGGTCGGGAATGACGGCGACCGAGGCGGCGCGCACGCTCGGTACGAGCCAGGGACAGCTCAGCAACGTGGAGTCCGGCCGGTTCGGGGTGAGTCCCGAACGGATCCGGGCACTGGCCGGCATCTACTCCTGCCCGGACCCGGCCTTCGTAGAGGCGCTGGTCGCCATGGCGACCGACAGGACCTTCGGCTGGTGGGAGTCCTACCGCGAGGTCCTGCCGTCCGGTCTCCTCGACCTCGCCGAGTTGGAGCATCACGCCACGGCCATACGCACCGCGTACACCTCCCACATGCCCGGACTGCTCCAGACCGCCGACCACGCGCGTGAGATCTTCCGACACGTCATCCCGGAGCCCGCGCCACCCGAGATCGAGCACCGCGTCTCGCACCGGATCAAACGGCAGGGCCTCCTCTACGGCGCGGACCCGACGCCGTATCGCACGACCGTGCACGAGGCGGCCCTGCACATGCGGGTCGGTGGCCGGGACGTGGCCCGGGCCCAGTTGCGGCATCTGCTCGGCATGGGCGAGCAGGAGCACATCACGATCCGCGTGCTGCCGTTCGACGTCGGCGCCTTTCCCGGGTCGGGACAGTCCATCAACTACCTGTACGGGCCCGTGCCGCAGCTCGACACCGCGCAACTCGACCAGTTCCACGGGCCGGTGCTCCTGGATGCCGAGGCGCTTCTGACGAAGTACCGGAACCTGCTCGACATCGTGGAAGCCACCGCCCTCAGTCCCGAGAAGTCCCGGGATCTGATCCATTCCATCGCCCAGAACCTGTGAGGGAGCCGACATGATCACGGACCGTTGGCAGAAGTCGTCCTACTGCCAGGAAGGCGACGCCTGCGTCCACATATCCGCCGACCCCGACAACGTCCACATCACGGACTCCGACGCCGCCCAAACCATCGTCACCGTCAGCCACCGCGCCTTCGTCGCCCTGCTGAAGTCACTCTGACCCGTCCGCCAAATCCGCCACCACCGCCGCGTGGTCCGACGGCCAGACCCCGTCGACCGGACCGTCGCCCGCGCGCCGGACGCCCAGGACGTGGCCCAGTCCCCTCGCCCCCGGTGGGCCCACGTGGATGTAGTCGATGCGGACCGGCGGGGCCACGCGGACGTACGGGTTCGCCGGGTCCCAGGTCGCGGAGGGAGCCGTAGGGTCCGCGTACTCCCAGGCGTCCAGGAAGAGTTGGTCCGGTGCGGCCGGGGCCGTCTTGTAGCCGCCGAAGAGGCGGACCTCGTCGGAGTCGGGCCAGGCGTTGAAGTCGCCGGTGACGACGGGCGGGAAGTCGGTGCCCGACCGGTGCGCCGCCACGAACTGAGCCAGCGCGGTGACCTGTTGGCAGCGGATCGCCGACGCGGTGGGGGCCGAGGTGAGGTGGGTGGTGAAGAAGGGGATGTCGTACGACGGGCCGGCCAGCCGGGTGTGGAAGGCGAGGCGGCCGTCGTCCAGCGCATCGGGGGCGGGGAGCCGGAGAACCGCCTGGTCGGCCACCGGCCAGCGGCTCAGTACCGCGTTGCCGACCTCCACCCCCGGGTCACCGATCCGCCGCTGCCAGCGCTCCGAGGCGGGGGACGCGGCCCACGCCCAGTGCAGGCCGAGCTCGCCGGCGAGCCACTCCGCGAGGTTCTCGCCACCCGCACCGCCCGCGGCCCACACCTCCTGCAGGCCCACCACATCCGGCCGCAGGTCCCGCAGCACCGCCAGGATCGCCTTCTGGCGTTCCTCCCACGGGCCGAAGCGCCACCACAGGTTCCAGGTCACCACACGCATCGCCGACACCCTTCGTCCGCCCGGCCGACCCTGAGATCATCGGGGCCACCGGTCGGGTTACGGAAGACCGGAGAGAAGATCGGCACGAAGCCCAGAGACGGGAGTCTCACCACCCATGTCCCCCAACGCCGAGCGCAAGTACCGGGCCGTCACGGCCCTTCAGCGCCGCTTCAACCCGATCATGCGCCGACTGCCCCTCCAGAGCGTTTTGGAGACCACCGGCCGCACCTCGGGCCTGCCCCGCAGGACCCCGGTCGGCGGCAAGCGGGTCGGCGGGTCCTTCTGGCTGGTCTCCGAGTTCGGCGAGCGGTCGCAGTACGTCCGCAACATCAAGGCCGATCCGCGGGTGCGGGTGCGCATCCGGGGGCGGTGGCACACCGGGACCGCCCATCTGATGCCGGACGACGACACCGCCGTACGACTGCGCTCGCTGCCCCGGATGAACAGCGCGGCGGTACGGGCCATAGGGGTCGGGCAGTTGACCGTGCGGGTGGATCTGGACCGGTGAAGAGATACGGTGGATTCGCCGACCGGACATCCCTCGGCGCGTGGCTCGTTCGCGGAGGATGAGAGAAGGATGGACCGGGCACTGCTGGCCGACTTTCTCCGCGCGCGCCGGGAGGTGCTGCAGCCGGAGGACGTGGGGCTTCCCCGCGGGCCCCGGCGTCGTACCGGCGGACTGCGGCGTGAGGAGGTCGCCGCGCTGGCCGGGATGTCGGTCGACTACTACAGCCGGATCGAGCAGCAGCGCGGCCCGATGCCGTCCGAGCAGGTGCTCGCCGGGCTCGCCCGGGGCCTGCACCTCAGCCTGAGCGAACGTGACCACCTCTTCGACCTCGCCGGACACTCCGCGCCACGTCGGGTCCTGCGCGAGGATCACGTCAGCCCCACCATGATGCGCATCGTCGAACGGCTCGCGGACACACCGGCGTTGGTGATGTCCCGCTTCAACGAGACGCTGCTGCAGAATCAATCGGCGGTCGCCCTGCTGGGCAACTACACCCGCTACACCGGAATGTCCCGCTACCTGGTCTACCGCTGGTTCACCGACCCCGCACAACGCGCGCTCTACCCCGCCGAGGACCACGACCTACGGGGCAGGGTCTTCACCTCGGAGATCCGGGCGGCGTACACGGCGGAGCCCACGGGCCGGGCCGGCGAGATCGTCGCCGCGCTCCTGGAGGTCAGCCCCGAGTTCGCCGAGGTCTGGCGGCGGCACGAGGTGGACGTCACCCACCACAACGACCTCAAGCGCTACCGCCATCCCGAGCTGGGCGAACTGGAGCTGTACTGCCAGCGCCTGATCGACCCCGACCAGGCCCAGGAACTCCTGGTCTTCTCCGCCACCCCCGGCACACCCAGCTACGAGAAACTCCAACTCCTGTCCGCAGTGAAGGACTAGGGGCGCGGGGTGATGCGATGCGTCACCATGAACTCACCGTCCCGGATTGGAAGTTACTCGCTCCGCTGATACCGCGGGCCGCGACGGACCGTCCGCGTGTGGAGGACCGGCAGGTCGTCAACGACAGGAAGACGGTCTACCCCCGCTTCCGTCGCTACGCCCTGGACGGCGTGTTCACCCGAGCCCGTCCGCCGGACGAACCGGACGATCACGACGCCCACGACAGCATCTGCGTGCGTCCCAAATTTAGCAATTCGGCGATCACGTGGTGTGACGATCCGTTCGGCGACCTTGCAGTTGCACCGGCGGCGAATCCTATTTACTCCTCAAGCGGATTCGAGAAGAAGAATTTATCGACTAATAAGGTACAGAGTTAGACGCGTAGTGCAATTGATTGAGGAACCTTTTCTCAGGTTTTCCGCCTTTGCGAGGTCACTCGTTTGCCGCACGTCCTGAAGGAGTGGAGCGGCGTTATCGGAATATGACGACAGCAAGGGCCAATGGCCTGCCCCGGCGCACCACGAGGACGGATAATATTCCTGTGGTTCGCAATCTGACAGTGGGGAAGTCCACTTTCCAGACTGGTGCGGAATACGCGGCGGTGACAGCACAGGGGCCGATGGTCAGAGACGACACGCAGTTCGGAGGTCAGGTCACCGAGCCACTGCTCCTGGAGTTCCTCGCCCTGCTGGAGGAACTCCAGCAGGAACTCAATTCACGATGGAGCGGTCAGGGGAACTCCGGCCGCCGCGTACAGCATGACGGGTCGCATTTTCGTGAATCATGACTATGTCGATCCAGCCTTTGCGCAGCGGGAGTACTACTCCGACGCGTACTCGTACGGGCCGGGTACTGCCTGGGACGGGGGACATGCCGACGGCGTGCACTCGGGAGTTCCCCTGACCGCACCCGCCGGAGGCTGGGACCCGGTCGAGGAACTCGCCTACCTTCTGCAGGAGGCTGTTCCGGCGGAGCAGGCGCCCAGGATCCCGCAACCTCGCAGCGAGCCCGAATCCAGCGGTGCCTTCACCGACCCGATGGAGAACCTGGCGCAGATCACCGCTCAACTGCCGCCCATTCGACGGTCCTCCGCCGGGCACCGGAAGCTCCACGTCCGCAAAGCCCGGCTCAAGTGGTTGCAGACCGGCAGCTTCTCCATCGTCGCGCTCGTTGCCGTCATCGTGGCGATGGTCAACGTCTTCGGCGGCATGGTGGCCTACAGGCCTCTGCAGAACATCACCACCGGGACGGGGGGCGCCATGGCCCCGTCGTGGCCCCTTCTCGTGTACGGCCCCTGGATGGTGGCCTCACTCTCCATCCTCCGGACCGCCCTGCATCAACGCCGAGCCGTGCACTCGTGGTGCATCGTTCTGCTGTTCTCCTCCGTCGCGATAATGCTGTGCGTGGCTCAGGCAGACAGAACCGTCACCGGTATCGCCGGCGCTTGCCTGCCGGCCCTCGCCTCCCTCACATGCTTCCAGCAACTCGTCCGGCAAATCACGCTGACCCTGCCACCGCGACAGGGCACGCGGCGGCACCGCCGCTAGCGGCATGGTCCTTTGTCTTCCGTCTGCGTCGTAGGGCAGGGACGGACGGCGTCCCGGTTCGGTGAGGCGCTGCTGCAGACCCGTCCGGCGGTCGCCCTGCTCGGTGACTACACCCGCTACACCGCAATGTCCCGCCGCGCTGCTGGAGGTCAGCCCCGAGTTCACCGAGGTCTGGCGGCGGCCGAAGAGCCACCCCGGGAGATCCCGCTCCAGCGTGTCCAGGCTGTCACCGACGCCAAGGGCGACATCGTCTGGGACATCAACGTCGACTCCACCTCGGTCCGGGCCCACCAGCACGCTGCCGGGGCACTGAAGGCGCCGCCGGTACCGTCCACCTCGTCAAAAGGGGCTCGGGAGGCCGTGCAATCTCTCCGTGACCCCGGCGGGAGCGGCGAGTTCGCTGCCCAGCCTGGGTGCGCGGTGGTGGTCATCGGCTTGCAGGTCGTGCTCAGGCCAGGGTGGATATGCAGAACGGGTGGCCTGCGGGGTCCAGCAGGACCCGCCACCGGTCGGGGTCCGGCTGGAACTCGGGCTTGACAGCCCCCAGCGCCAGCAGCCGGGCCTGCGCGGCCTCCAAGTCATCGACGCACAGCTCGATGTGGGCCTGCTTTTCCTGGGAAGCGGCCGGCCAGGTGGGACGGCGGTAGTCGGCCAGCCGGTTGAACCCGAGTCCGGCCGCGCCCTCCTGGCCGAGGAGGACGAAGTCGTCGGTGGAGAAGACGACGGGCAGACCGAGGACCTCGCCGTAGAAGCGGGCCAGTTCGGCGGGGTCCGGGCAGTCGAACGTGACGGCCGAGTAGCGGAACGTGGGTGCGGAGGAGTTTTCCGTGGTCATGAAGAGGACCCTAGACCGGGACCAGGACAGATTCGGTCCTGGTCATGTGGAACACTCGGCAACGTGATCAGCGCATCCGCCCGCCTGCTGCGACTGGTTTCCTTGCTTGCCGCCAAGCCGTCGTGGACCTGCGGCGAGCTGGCCGACCGGATGGCGGTCACCGACCGCACGGTGCGGCGGGACATCGCCAAGCTCCGGGAACTCGGCTACGCCATCGAGTCCGACCCGGGACCATGGGGCGGTTACCGTCTCCGCGCCGGAGCCCGGACGCCGCCGCTGATCCTCGATGACGAAGAAGCACTCGCCGTTGCTGTCGGACTGCGCGAGGCCGCGCTCAGCGGTGCTCTCGGCGGCGACCAGGCCGCGCTGTCGGCACTGCTGAAACTGCAGCAGGTTCTGCCCCAGCGCATCGCGGACCGGCTGACCGAGATGGACGACGCCTTCGTACACACCCCCAGACCCGACGAGCCGCAGATCACGCCCGGCATGCTGCTGGAACTGGCCGCCGCGTGCCGCCGAGGCGAGCGTGCCCAACTGTCGTACCGCGACTGGGAAGGAAAAGCCACGGTCCGGGACATCGACCCGTACCGCCTCGTTCACACCGGACGCCGCTGGTACTTCGTCGCCCGGGATGTGACGCGGGACCAATGGCGAACCTTCCGGGCCGACAGGGTCGACCGACTGCAGCCAACCGGGCACGCGGTGGAACTCGTCGACCCACCCGACCCGGCGCTGCTCGTCTCCCGCTCCGTCGCCACCGGCCCCTACCCTCTCTCTGCCACGATCCGTCTCCCGGTGTCCATGAACCAAGCCCTGCGGCTGATTCCTGCGACGGTCGGTACCCACCGTCCCGAAAGCCCAGACACCACGATCGTCGACATCGGCGGCCCCGACGCGGACGGGCTCGCCAGGTACCTCCTCAGCCTGGCCACACCCTTGCGAGTCCTCTCACCGGACGCTGTCCGGCAGGCCCTGCTACGCCGTACCCAGGAACTCCTCGAGGACAACGCGAACGGTCCGTCCCGGTAGAGCGGCGTTGCGCAGGAACGAGCCAGGGCCGCATCAGGTGTCTGATGCGGCCCTAGTTGTATGAGTCGTCTCCACCCGCACCGCTCGGTCTGCCACGGACAACTTGTCCGTGGATAAGTCAGGCCTTCATCCGGGTTCCGATCAACGCCACGCTTGCTCAGTCGAACAAGGGAGGCTGAGATGGAGCGGGCGCTGCTGGCCGACTTTCTCCGGGCACGCCGGGAGGTGCTGCAACCGGAGGACGTGGGGCTCCCCCGCGGGCCCCGGCGCCGTACCGGCGGACTGCGGCGTGAGGAGGTCGCCGCGCTGGCCGGGATGTCGGTCGACTACTACAGCCGGATCGAGCAGCAGCGCGGCCCGATGCCGTCCGAGCAGGTGCTCGCCGGGCTCGCCCGGGGCCTGCACCTCAGCCTGAGCGAGCGCGACCACCTCTTCGACCTCGCCGGACACCCCGCACCACGTCGGGTCCTGCGCGAGGATCACGTCAGCCCCACCATGATGCGCATCGTCGAACGGCTCGCGGACACACCGGCGTTGGTGATGTCCCGGTTCAGCGAGACGCTGCTGCAGACCCGTCCGGCCATCGCTCTGCTGGGCGACTACACCCGCTTCAGCGGAATGTCCCGCTACCTGGTCTACCGCTGGTTCACCGACCCCGCACAACGCGCGCTCTACCCCGCCGAGGACCACGACCTACGAGGCAGGGTCTTCACCGTCGACCTGCGGACGGTGTACACCGCGGACCCGCAGGGCCGGGCCGGCGAGATCGTCGCGGCGCTGCTGGCCGCGAGCGCCGAGTTCGCCGAGGTCTGGCGGTTGCACGAGGTGGACGTCACCCACCACCACGACCTCAAGCGCTACCACCATCCCGAGCTGGGTGAACTGGAGCTGTACTGCCGGCGCCTGATCGACCCCGACCAGGCCCAGGAACTGCTCGTCTTCTCCGCCACACCCGGCACACCCAGCCACGAAAAGCTCCAACTCCTGCCCGCCGTGGGCGGTCAGGCATGGCATGACCCGACAGTGCTTCGAAAGGACTTCCCATGAAGGCAGTACGTTTCCACGAGTTCGGCGACCCGAGCGTCCTGCGGTACGAGGACGTCGAGCAGCCCGTACCCGGCGCGGGCCAGGTTCTGATCCGGGTCGCCGCGACCTCCTTCAACGGTGTCGACGGCAACATCCGCGGGGGCTTCATGCAGGGCCCCATTCCGGTGACGCTGCCGCACACTCCCGGCATCGACGTCTCCGGGACGGTCGAGGCGCTGGGCGAGGGCGTGGCCGGTTTCGAGATCGGCGAGCAGGTCGTCGGCTTCCTGCCGATGACGGGGGCCGGTGCCGCCGCGGAGTACGTGGTGGCTCCGGCCGGGATACTGACGCCCGCGCCCCGGAGCATCCCGCTGCCCGACGCCGCCGCGCTGCCCTTGGTGGGGCTCACCGCGTGGCAGGCCCTGTTCGACCACGCGAAGCTGGCGCAGGGGCAGCGTGTGTTCATCAACGGCGCGGGCGGCGCGGTCGGCGGTTACGCCGTGCAGCTCGCCAAGAACGCCGGCGCGTACGTCATCGCCACGGCCGGTCCGCGCAGCAGGGAGCAGGTCGAGACGGCGGGTGCCGACGAGCTCGTCGACCACACCGTCACCGAGGTGACCGCGGCGGTGACCGAGCCGGTGGACGTCGTACTCAACCTCGCGCCGATCGACCCGGTGCGGCTGGCCGCGCTGCTCACCCTGATCCGTTCCGGTGGAGTGCTGGTGAACACCACGGTGTGGATGCCCGCGCCCAGCGACGAAGCACGCGCCGTGCGCGGCATCGATCTGTTCGTCGACAGCGACGCCGAACAGCTGTCGCGGCTGGTGGCGCTGGTCGACTCGGGTGAGCTGCGTGTCGACGTGGCGCAGCGGGTGCCGCTGGCCGAGCTGCCGACAGTCCACACGCGGGCCGCCGCAGGCGAGCTCCACGGCAAGGTCGTCATCGCCGCGCCCGGCGCCTGACCTGACCTGACCTGACCTCTGACCTTCGAAGAGACGAGACCCCGATGATCCCCGACGACGACCCGTCTCGTTCGCTGACCGTGGCGGACCCCGACGATCCCGGCACGACGTACATCTCTCTGGTGGGCAACACGTACGCCATGCTGGTCACCGGCGAGCAGACCGACGGCCGGTACTGCCTGATCGACATGCGTGTCCCCGACGGCGGCGGCCCGCCGCCGCACCGGCACGACTTCGAGGAGATGTTCACGATCCTCGAAGGCGAGATCGAGTTCACCTTCCGCGGCGAGAAGCACACCGTACGGGCCGGGTCCACGGTCAACGTCCCGGCCAACGCCCCGCACAACTTCCGCAACGTCTCGGGTGCGCCGGCCCGCATGCTGTGCATGTGCACCCCCGCCGGCCAGGACGAGTACTTCACGCGCATCGGCGACGTCGTCGCGGGCAAGGACGCGCCGCCGCCGCAGCTGTCGCAGGACGAGCTCGCGGAGCGCCGCCGCCGCGCGGCCGAGCTGGCCTCGGCCTACCGGAGCGAGTTCCTGTGAGTGGCGGGAGCACCTGAGCAGGCGGCGGCACGGCGGCGGCCCCGCTCCAGCGGAAGGCCACCGCCGCACCGCTCAGAGACTCGCCCGCGTCACTTCGCCGGCTTGTAGAAGGCGTACGTCGCCGTGTACGCGACGCTCACCTGGTCCGTTCCGGTGCAGGCGGTGGCCGGGGCCACACCGCCGGTGGTGTTCAGGCGCTGTATGTAGGAGACGCCCCCGAAGGCGCCCGCACCCCGGGTCGCGGTGGCCTGGAGCAGCAGCTCGGGGATCGTGCCGGTCTTCGGGGAGTTGGCGATCGCCGCCGCGTTCACCGCGCTGCCGTCCACCGTGGAGACCCAGACGGGACCACGGGAGTGCAGGGCGACCGTACGGCCTCTCCGGTCCGACAGGGTGGCGGCCGGCTCCAGGAGCTTCCAGGCACCGTCGGTGCAGGTGTACGTCTGCACGCCCCGGGCGGGGTAGATGCCGGTCAGCTTGTTGCCGTCGGGCACCTTGAGCGCCGCGGGGGCCTTCACCGGCTTCGGCGCGGGTTCCGAGGGGGTCGCGTAACCGGTGGTCGTGCCCAGCAGGGCCGTCGCGGCGGCGAGGCCCGCCGTGGTCAGAACGAGTCGCTTGGTGAGCTTCAAGTCGGTTCTCCGGAAGGGGTTTTGACTGTCGGTCAGGGCGGCGACATCGATGCCACCGTCCTCCGGTCCGGGACTCTACGGGCCCACCCGAGGGTTACCGGCCAGTTGGCCGAACTCCGTCCCAGAGACCCGCTCACCCCGGCCAGACGATCGACTGCACCTCGCTGTAGGCGTGCAGCGCGTACGAGCCGCAGTCCCGTCCGACCCCGCTGCTGCGGAAACCTCCGAACGGTGCCTCCATGTTGCGGCCGACCGTGTTGATCCCCACTCCCCCGGCCCGCAGCCGCCGTGCCACGCGGAAGGCGCGGGCCACGTCCGCCGACCAGACGTAGTCGATGAGGCCGTAGTCGCTGTCGTCGGCGAGTGCGATGCCCTCCTCCTCGTCGTCGAAGGGCGTCACGGTCACGACGGGGCCGAAGATCTCCTCGCGGACGACCCTCATCTCCGCACCGCAGCCCGCCAGAAGGGTCGGAGCGACGTAGAACCCCCGCTCGCACAAGGGCCGTTCGCCACCCGCGATCACCTCGGCACCCTCCTTGCGCCCGAGTTCGACATACGACTCCACCCGCTCCCGGTGCGCGGCGGAGATCACCGGGCCGACGACGGTGTCCGGCTCCCGGGGATCCCCGACCTTCAGCCGCCCGGCGTACGCGGCCAGCCTCTCCACCAGCCGCTCGTACACCGCCCGCTGCGCCAGCACCCGGGTCGGTGCCGTGCAGATCTGTCCGCTGTAGAAGGAGAAGGTGGTCCCGATCCCGGCCACGGCCGACCCGAGATCCGCGTCCTCGAAGACGAGGGCCGCGCCCTTTCCGCCCAGCTCCATCAACTGCCGTTTCATGGACCGCCCGCACACCTCGCCGATGCGCTGTCCGACCGCGGTGGAGCCGGTGAAGCTGACCATGTCGACGTCGGGCGAGTCGACGGCGGCCTCGCCGACCTCCACCGCGCGCCCGCTGACCACGTTCACGACCCCGCGCGGCACCCCGGCGGCCTCCAGCGCCTCCGCCATCCGGTAGACGGAGAGGGGGTCCTGCGGGGCGGGCTTCACGACCACCGTGTTGCCCATGGCGAGCGCGGGGGCGATCTTGCCCGCGGGGTTCGCCCAGGGGTTGTTGTACGACGTGATGCAGGTGACGACTCCCACGGGCTGCCGGACGGCCAGCGCGCCCATCACCGCGGCCCGCCCCATCGGCCCGGCGTCGTTGATCTGCGGCGGGATCGCCCACTCGGCGGGCTCGACCTGCGCGTACCGCCGGAAGCGGGCGGCGGCGACACCGACCTGCATCGCGCGGGCCGTGGCCGTCGTCGCCCCGGTCTCGGCCTGGGCGAGTTCGGCGTACGGAACCAGGCGGGAGCGGATGACGTCGGAGGCGCGGGCGAGGATCGCCGCCCGCTCCCCCGGCGCCGTACGCGACCACGGCCCGAAGGCCTCGCGGGCCGCGGCGCAGGCCGCGCGCACCTGATCCCGCGAGGCCTCCGGAGCCCACCCGACGGTCTCCTCGGCGGCCGGATCGACCACGGCGTAGTGCCCGCCGTCCGGCTCCACCCACTCGCCGCCGACGAACAGCCGTTGCTCCTCCGGCGTACTCACCTGGTGCTCACCGTCCGGGTGTCCCGCCCGGACCGCAGCACCCGGCCCGGTACGGCCCCGCTCACCACGTCGTCCCGGATCGCCTCGACCCCATTGACCCACACGGCCCGTATCCCGATCGCCCTGGAGTCCAGCCGCGGACTGTCACCCGGCAGGTCGTGCACCAGGGTGGCCGTGCCCGCGGCGATCCGCTCCGGGTCGAAGAGCACGAGGTCCGCATGGAAGCCCTCCTCGATCCGCCCGCGCTCCCGCAGGCCGAACAGCTGGGCCGGGTCGTCGGTGAGCATCTTCACGGCCTGTTCCAGCGAGGTCAGCTTCCGTCCGCGCAGACAGTCCCCGATGAAGCGGGTCGTGTACGGCGCCCCGCACATCCGGTCCAGGTGGGCGCCCGCGTCGGACCCGCCGAGCAGCACGTCCTCGTGCTGCCAGGCCTCGGCACGCATCGCCCAGGACGCCGGGTCGTTGTCGGTGGGCATGGGCCACAGGACCGTACGCAGGGAGTCGGCCGCGCAGATCTCGACCAGCGCGGCGAACGGCTCCTGCCCGCGCTCGGCCGCGATGTCGTCCACGACCCGCCCGCTGAGCCCGCGGTTGGCGTCGCTGTAGGTGTCGCCGATGACGTACCGCCCGAAGTTGGTCAGCCGCCGGAAGACGCCGGCCTCCTTGGCCTGGGACTGCCGGAGCAGTTCCTTCTGTACGTCCGGATCGCGGAGCTTCTCGATCCGCTCGGGGACGGGGAGCGCGAGGACCGGGCCCCAGCCGGGGATGAGGTTCAGCGCGCAGAAGGTGCCCAGGGACATGTTCATCGGGGTGAGGATCGGCATGGTCAACGCCACGACCCGGCCGCCCGCCTTCCTCGCCTGCTCGCTCGCGAACAGCTGCCTCGGCACCCGCTCCGGCACGGACGAGTCGATGGTCAGCACATTCCAGTTGAGCGGCCGCCCTGCCGCCGCGCTCATCTCCACGAACAGGTCGATCTCGGCGTCGCTGAACTGGTCGAGGCACCCGGCGACGATCGCCTCGATCTGGGTCCCCTCGTGCTCCGCGACGGCCCGGGACAGGGCCAGGAGTTCGGTGGGCAGCGCGTGCCGGGACGCCACGGGCTTTCCGTCCCCGTCGGAGTGCGTGGACGACTGCGTGGTGGAGAACCCCCAGGCGCCGGCGTCCATGGCCTCGTGGAACAGCCGCAGCATCGCCGCGAGTTGCTCCTCGGACGGCTGCCCTCCGATGGCCTCCGGTCCCATGACGTACCGCCGCAGCGCGCAATGGCCCACCATGAAACCGGCGTTGACCGCGATCCGGCCTTCGAGCGCGTCCAGGTACTCGCCGAAGGAGTGCCAGCTCCAGGGTGCGCCCTCCTCCAGGGCGACCAGGGACATCCCCTCGACCTTGGACATCATGCGGCGGGTGTAGTCGGCGTCGTCGGGGCGGTCCGGGTTCAGCGGCGCGAGCGTGAAGCCGCAGTTCCCGGCGGCGACCGTGGTGACCCCGTGATTGAGGGAGGGGGTCGCGTACGGGTCCCAGAACAGCTGGGCGTCGTAGTGGGTGTGGGGGTCGACGAACCCGGGGGCCAGGACGAGCCCCGTGGCGTCCTCGCCGGTCCGGGCGTCTTCGGTGACCCCTTGGCCGATCACGGCGATACGACCGTCCCGGATGCCGACGTCGGCGGTGAAGGCGGGCGCCCCGGTCCCGTCGACGACGGTCGCCCCCTTGATGACGTGATCGAGCATGGAACCGAACCCCCTCAGACGGATTCGCGGAACCGGGTCGTCCGATGCACCGGATCCGTGTCGATCTTCGGGATCACGTGCTCCCCGATGAGCCGGATCGTCTGCAGCGTCTCCTCCTTCGGCACCCCCACCGGCAGCCCGAAGCTCAGCTGGTCCGCCCCGGCCTGCTCCCAGCGCTTGCACTGGCGGACCACCTCGTCCGGGTCCCCGCAGATCAGCAGCTCCTCCTCGATGAGCAGCTCGACGAACTCCGCGGTGTACTCGGGCAGGGTCTCGGGCCAGACGGGGAACCCCTCGGGCCGCGGGAAGGTGTCGTGGTACCGGAAGACCAGCGACGGCAGGTAGTGCAGGTCCCCGCGCACGGCGATGTCGATCGCCTCGGCGTGCGTCGGCGCACAGATCGCCGTCGTCGTCACCATCACGTTGTCGTTGACGAAGTCCCCGATCGGCTCGGCGTCGACCACCGCCGTCTTGTACTGCTCCAGCACCCACTCCATGTCGGAGACCTTCTGCACGCTGAAGCCCAGCACCCCGAGCCCCTTGCGCGCGGCCATCGCGTACGACGGCGGCGACCCGGCGGCGTACCACATCGCGGGGTGCGACTTCCCGTACGGCTTGGGCAGGACCTTCCGGGGCGGCAGCTGCCAGTGCTTGCCCTGGAAGCCGGTGTACTCGTCCTGGAGCCACATCTTGGGGAACTCGGCGATGGTCTCTTCCCAGATCTCCTTGGTGTAGTTCATGTCGGTCACCCCGGGGATGAACCCGAGGATCTCGTGCGACCCGGCCCCGCGCCCGCTGCCGAACTCGAAGCGGTTCCGGGTGAGATGGTCGAGCATGGCCACCTTCTCGGCGACCTTCACGGGGTGGTTGACCTGGGCGAGCGGGTTGAATATCCCGGAGCCGAGATGGATCCGCTCGGTCGCGTGCGCGAGGTAGCCGAGGAACACGTCGTTGGCGGAGAGGTGCGAGTACTCCTCCAGGAAGTGGTGCTCGGACGCCCAGGCGTACTTGAAGCCGGACCGGTCCGCCTCGATGACGTACTCGGTCTCCTCCATCAGCGCCTTGTGCTCGGCCAGCGGGTCGGTCTCGGCGCGCTTGCCCACGTATCCCTGTACAAAGAGCCCGAATTCCAAGGAGGTTCACCGTCCCCAGTCTGTTCCCGACTGTTTCTGACACTCCGTCAGATTCCTGATCTGCCGCCGACTGTGGCACCGGGCGCATACAGCGTCAATAGCTGATGGCCAGTCAGATGGCCGCGAGGGCCTCAGATGACGGAGACCCCGGCGAGCCAGCCGCCGTCGATCACGAACGGCTGGCCGGTGATGTACGAGGAGTCGGCGGAGGTCAGGAACAGCGCGAGCGCCGCCACCTCCTCCGGCCGCCCGATCCGGCCCAGCGGCACGAGCTTGCGGTAGAACCGGTCGAGGCCCCGGGAGGCCTCCTCGGCGTCCGCGGACGGGTCCAGGACGGCCGGGTTGGACATCGCGGTGTCGACGGCCCCGGGGCACATGGCGTTGACGCGGATGCCGCGCGGCGCCAGCTCCAGCGCGGCGACCCTGGTGAGCCCGAGGATCGCGTGCTTGGAGGCCGCGTAGGCACCCACGCCCGCCATCCCGGTCACCCCGGTGTAGGAGGCCGTGTTGACGATCGTGCCCTGGTCGGACAGCACCGGCCCCACGGTCCTGATGCCGAGGAAGCAGCCGACCTGGTTGACGTTCACGATCTGCATGAACTCGTCGAGCGGTGTGTCCAGGAGGGAGTTGAAGCGCAGGATGCCGGCGTTGTTGACGAGCCCGTCGATGCGCCCGTACTCCTCGACGACGGCCTGGGTCGCCCGCCGCCAGTCGGCCTCCTGGCTCACGTCCAGGTGGACGTACAGCGCCCCGGTCTCCTCGGCGAGCGCCTTCCCCTGCTCGTCCAGCACATCACCCACGACGACCTCGGCGCCCTCCTCCCGGAACAGCCGGGCCTCCTGCTCGCCCTGTCCGCGTGCCGCGCCGGTGACGAGCACGACACGTCCGTCCAGCTTGCCCATGCGGTGACTCCTCAGAGGTGGGGGGCGATGTCGGCGCCGAACGCCGAGATCTGGTCGATGAGTTCGGTACGGCCGCGGCTGCGGAACCGCACCTGGAGCTGGTCCACGCCCATCGCGCGGTAGGCGCGCAGGGACTCGGCGAGTTCGTCGGGGCCGCCGCTGAGCGTGCGGCGGCCGACGTCCCACGTGGGCGTGCCGAGATGGAGCGGCTCGGCGATGGCCCCGACGCTGAACGGCCCGTCGCGGCCGGCTTCCGCCCGCAGCCGCCGTATCCGCTCGATCTGCGCGGGCAGCCGGTCGCGGGGGTCGCCCTGGGGCAGCCATCCGTCGCCCTTGAGGGCGGCCCGGCGCACGGCGGCCGGGGAGGAACCTCCGACCCACACCGGTACACGGGACTGCGCGGGCCTCGGACGCTGACCGAGGCCCTCGAAGTCGTAGAACTTGCCGTGGTGTTCGGGGAACTCGTCGGGACCGAGGGCTGTGCGCAGCGCGTCGATCGACTCGTCGAGGACGGCCCCGCGCCCGGCGAAGTCGACCCCGAGCGCCTCGAACTCCTCCTGCACATGTCCCGCGCCGACTCCGAGGATCAGCCGGCCGCCGCTGAGATGGTCGAGGGTGGCGTACTGCTTGGCGGCGACCAGGGGGTGCCGCAGCCCGACCACCGCCACATGACTCAGCAGGCGCACGCGTTCGGTCACGGCCGCCAGGTGGGCGAGGGTGGCGACCGGGTCGTACCAGACCGTGCTCATCGCGGGGGCGAGGCGGCGCGGGATCGCCACGTGGTCGCAGACGGCGATGTACGCGAACCCGGCGCGGTCGGCGGCCCGGGCCACCTCGACGAGGTCCTCCGGACCGGCGCCGGCCTCCCAGGGCTCGGCGTAGATCGTGGACTGCGACTGGACGGGGAGCTGGATGCCGTACTCCATCACTTCGGGCCGCCCCAGAGGCCGTCCGGGGTGAGCCCGAGCAGCTCGATGGCGTTGCCGCGGACGATCCGCTCGACCACGTCGGCGTCCAGGTGCCCCATCTGGGCCTCGCCGACCTCGCGGGACTTGGGCCAAGTGGAGTCGGAGTGGGGGTAGTCGGTCTCGTACAGCACGTTCCCCACACCGATGGCGTCGAGGTTCTTCAGCCCGAAGGCGTCGTCGAAGAAGCAGCCGTAGACGTGCTCGGTGAAGAGTTCGGACGGCGGGCGGTGGACCTTGTCGGCGACCCCGCCCCACCCACGGTTCTCCTCCCACACCACGTCGGCGCGCTCCAGGATGTAGGGGATCCAGCCGATCTGGCCCTCGGCGTACATCACCTTGAGGTTCGGGAAGCGCTCGAACTTGCCGCTCATCAGCCAGTCGACCATCGAGAAGCAGCAGTTGGCGAAGGTGATGGTGGAGCCGACGGCGGGCGGGGCGTCGGCGGAGGTGGAGGGCATACGGCTGCTGGAGCCGATGTGCATCGCGATGACCGTGCCGGTCTCGTCACAGGCGGCGAGGAAGGGGTCCCAGTCGTCGGAGTGGACGGAGGGCAGGCCCAGATGCGGGGGTATCTCGGAGAAGGCGACGGCACGGACGCCGCGGGCGGCGTTGCGGCGTACCTCGGCGGCGGCGAGCTCGGCGTCCCAGAGGGGTATGAGGGTGAGCGGTATGAGGCGCCCCTGCGCCTGGGGGCCGCACCACTCCTCCACCATCCAGTCGTTGTAGGCCTGGACGCAGAGCAGGCCCAGTTCGTGGTCCTTGGCCTCGGTGAAGGTCTGGCCGCAGAAGCGGGGGAAGGTCGGGAAGCAGACGGCGGACTGGACGTGGTTGACGTCCATGTCGGCGAGACGGGCGGGGACGTCGTACGACCCCGGGCGCATCTGCTCGTAGGTGATGACCTCCAGCTTGATCTCGTCCCTGCTGTAGCCGACCGCGGTGTCGAGGCGGGTGAGGGGGCGCTGGAGCCCCTCGTACAGCCACCAGTCGCCGAGCGGTCCGTCGTCACCCGGGGCGCCCATCACGGGCTTGAAACGACCGCCGAGGAAGCTGATCTCCTTGAGCGGGGCGCGGACCGTGCGGGGGCCGGTGTCGAGGTACTTCTTCGGGAGCCGGTTCTGCCAGACGTCGGAGGGCTCCACCGTGTGGTCGTCGACGGAAATGATCTTCGGAAGTGCCGTCGTGGTCTCCATGCCGCTCACGGTAGCGCCGATCTGACGGTCCGTCAGCTCCGTGAACGGCGGCCGATGGGACGGTTCCGGTGCGGAAGTGTGCGAAGGCCGAGTGAGAGCCTTGTGACATCCCGCGCGTCCTCCTGTGATCAGCCTCTCCACAGCTGACGCATCCGCCGCGGACAAGGCAGACTGACGGGGTTGTGAACAGGCCCTAGGGGGACGGCGATGGACGGTGCACCGCGAGTGCCGGAGCAGAGAAGTCCCGGCGCCTCGACGGGGGCCGGGGAGGATGTGGGGTCGGTGGGAGCCGGGCAGCACACGAACTCCATGACCAGAGACGGGCAGCACACCACCGACCCGACGCCCCCGCCCCCGCCCCTGCGCTTCTCTGTGCTCGGGCCGGTGCGGGCCTGGCGCGGTGAGGAACTGCTGAACACCGGTTCACCCCAGCAACGTGCCCTGCTCGCCGCCCTGTTGCTGCGTGAGGGCCGTACCGCTACCGCCGCCGAGCTGATCTCCGCCCTGTGGGGCGAGGAGCCGCCGGAGCAGGCGCTGGCCGCTGTGCGCACGTACGCCTCCCGGCTCCGCAAGATCCTCGACCCGGGGATCCTGGTCAGCGAGTCCGGTGGGTACGCGATCCGCGGGCTCGGCGAGGACGCGCTGGACCTCCCCGCCGCCCAGGAACTCGCCACCCGGGCGGAGAAGGCCAGGAGCGCCGGAGACCTGTGCCACGCGCGGGAGATCCTGACCCGGGCGCTGGGGCTGTGGGACGGCGAGGTGCTCGCCGGCGTGCCCGGGCCGTACGCCGAGGCACAGCGCGTGCGGCTGGAGGAGTGGCGGCTGCAACTCCTGGAGACCCGGCTCGACATGGACCTGGAGCAGGGCTGCCACGCGGAGGCGGTCTCCGAACTCACCGCCCTCACCGCCGAGCACCCCCTGCGCGAGCGGCTCAGGGAACTCCTCATGCTCGCCCTCTACCGCAGCGGCCGGCAGGCCGAGGCCCTCGCGGTCTACGCCGACACCCGCCGCCTGCTCGCCGACGAACTCGGCGTCGACCCCCGCCCCGGCCTGCGCGAGCTCCAGCAGCGCATCCTCCAGGCCGACCCCGGCCTCGCGGAACCCTCCTCCCCGCAGCCCGAACCGGTCGCCGCACCCGTCCGCCCCGCCCAACTCCCGGCCACCGTCCCGGACTTCACCGGCCGCGCCTCCTTCGTCAGTGAACTGAGCGAGGTGCTCGCCTCCGGCTCCGAGGGCCGCGTGATGGCCGTCTCCGCACTGGCCGGCATCGGCGGCGTCGGCAAGACCACGCTGGCCGTGCACGTGGCCCACCAGTCCCGCTCCGCCTTCCCCGACGGACAGCTCTACGTCGACCTCCAGGGCGCCGGCGCCCGGGCCGCCGACCCGGAGACGGTCCTCGGCGCCTTCCTCAGAGCCCTCGGCACCGCCGACTCCTCGATCCCCGACTCCCTGGAGGAGCGGGCCGCCCTGTACCGCTCGGTCCTCGACGGCCGCCGGATCCTCGTCCTGCTCGACAACGCACGCGACGCGGCCCAGATACGGCCCCTGCTCCCGGGCACGGAAGGCTGCGCGGCCCTGGTGACCTCCCGGGTGCGGATGGTCGACCTCGCCGGGGCCCACCTCGTCGACCTGGACGTCATGTCCCCCGACGAGGCACTCCAGCTGTTCACGAAGATCGTCGGCACGGAGCGGGTCGCCTCCGAGCGCAAGGCCGCCCTCGACGTGGTCGCCGCCTGCGGCTTCCTCCCGCTCGCCATCCGCATCGCCGCCTCCCGCCTCGCGGCCCGCCGCACCTGGACCGTGTCCGTCCTCGCGGCGAAGCTCGCGGACGAGCGGCGGCGGCTGGACGAGTTGCAGGCCGGCGACCTCGCCGTGAAGGCCACCTTCGAGCTCGGCTACGGCCAGCTGGAGCCCGCCCAGGCCCGCGCCTTCCGCCTGCTGGGCCTCGCCGACGGCCCGGACATCTCGCTGGCCGCGGCCGCCGCCGTACTGGACCTGCCCGTGGAGGACACCGAGGACCTCTTGGAGGCCCTCGTCGACACCTCGCTGCTGGAATCGGCGGCGCCCGGCCGCTACCGGTTCCACGATCTCGTACGGCTCTACGCGCGTGCGTGCGCCGAGCGGGACGAGTGGCCGCCCAGTGAGCGGGAGGCCGCGCTGTCGCGGCTCCTGGACTTCTATCTCGCGACCGCGGCGGCCGTGTACGCCATCGAGCGGCCCGGCGACCGGCTGGTGGAGCACCTGGAGGAGATCCGCTACCCCGGACTGTCCTTCGAGGACCGCCACACCGCCCAGGACTGGCTGTACGCGGAGGCCAACGCCCTGCTCGCCTTCGTCCAGCAGTGCGCGAAGGGGGCTCTGCTGCGGCGCGCGGTGGATCTGCTGTGGGTGGCGAAGGACCTGGCCGAGTCGGGGGCCAACGCGAAGCAGTACGAGGTCGCCGCCGTCGCCCTGCGGGACGCGGCCGACGCGGCGGACGACCCGCGCAGCCGCGCGCGTGCGCTCACCACGCTCACCAACGTCCATCTCGTCGCCGGCCGCTTCGAGCAGGCCGACGCGGAGGCCCGGCTGGCCATGGACCTCGCCCGCGCGGCGGACGACCTGGCGCCCCGCTGCTGGGCCGCCAACGACCGCGGCATCATCGCGCTCTACCAGGGGCGTCACCCCGAGGGCGAGGCGTACCTGAAGGAGGCCATCGAGAGCTTCCGGCTCGACCGGAACCTCGCGGGCGAGGCGAGCGCGCTGTGCAACCTCTCCCGTATCCAGCTGGCCATGGGGCAGAGCACCAGCGCCGTGGAACTCGCCCAGCAGGGCATCGTCATCTACGACCGGCTGGGGCACACGCTCCGTGGGGCGAACGGCCGTTACGCGCTGGGCCTGGCGCTCACCGGACAGGGACGCCTCGAAGCGGCCGTGGACCGGCTGACGGAGGCACTCGAGGTGTTCCGCGACAGCCGGCAGCGGCTGTGGGAGGGCATGACCCTCTTCCGGCTCGCCGAGGCGCACCTCGCCGGCCACCGGCCCGCGCAGGCCGCCGCCCTCACCGAGCAGGCCCTGGCCGTACTGCGGGGCATCGGCGGCGAGTGGCGGCGCGGCAACGTCCTGACGGTCCTGGGCCGCGCCCTCAGCGGGCTCGGACAGCCCGGCCGGGCCCAGGCGTGCTGGCAGGAGGCGCTGGGCATCTTCGAGCAACTGGGCTCACCGGAGGCCACCGACGTACGACTCCTCCTCACCCCGTCGGCCACCGTGTAGCCCGCCTGCGCCCGCCCTCGCTCACGGCGCCGACAGGGATGCCGGACCGACGACGCTCGACTCCCGCTCACCCCACCGACAGGCGTCGGACCGCCACGTCCGACTCTCCGGCTCACGCCGACGCACGCGCGGCGGGGGCCGTCGGCGCCCGACTCCAGCACACGCCACCGACAGGCGTCGGACCGCCACGTCCGACTCCGGCTCACGCCGACGGCACGCGTGGCGGGGGCCGTCGGCGCCCGACTCCAGCACACGCCACCGACAGGCGTCGGACCGCCACGTCCGACTCCGGCTCACGCCGACGGCACACGTGGCGGGGGCCGTCGGCGCCCAACTCCAGCACACGCCACCGCCCCACCCACCGCCACCGACACCCGGCTCCCCCTCACCCCGCCGACAGGGGTGGCAGGCCTCCGCCTCCGACTCCCCCGCACGCCCACGGCACGCGTGGCGGGTGCCGTCGGCGCCCGACTCCAGCACACGCCGCCGCCCCACCCACCACCACCGACACCCGGCTCCCACCGACCACGCCGCCTGGGCCCGTCCATGGGCGTTCATCGTTCGTTTATCGCCGCGCGGCACCCTCAGGGTGTCGATCCGTCGCGTCGGGGGGCAGACGGGTCAGCGGTGGTCTCCATCGCTAGGGTTACCGACCCTGACATGCCCGTCCGGCGACCCTCGGGGGAGTCGCCGGGCGGGCATCGGCCCATCACACCAACGGGAGAGTCACCACCCATGAGTGCAACCGAGAAGCAGGACGGCACGGTCAAGCCGCTCGACAACCACGCCACGGGGACCGAGGACGAGGTCAAGCCGCTCGACAACCACGCCACCGGCGCCGAGAAGGTCGTCACCCTGGCCGCCGGCACGACGGACGGCACGGTCAAGCCGCTCGACAACCACGCCACGGACGAGAAGGCCTGACAAGGACTTTCCACGCACGGGGATCGGCCGCGGCGGCGCGGAGGGGGAGCCGTCGCGGCCGAGGCGTGTCCGGGGGCGGGTCCTTCAGGACCGTCGCAGCTCCCCCTTCACCACCTTTCCGCTCGCGTTCCTGGGCAGCGCCGCCACGAACTCCACCGACCTCGGCACCTTGTAGTTCGCCATCTCCCGGCGGGCCCAGGCGATCAGGTCGTCGGCGGTGAGGACCGAGCCCGGGCGGCGGACCACGTACGCCCTGCCGACCTCGCCGAGCCGGGCGTCGGGCACGCCGACGACCGCCACGTCGGCCACCGCCGGGTGCAGGCCGAGGAGTTGCTCGATCTCCGCCGGGTAGGCGTTGAAGCCGCCGACGATGAACATGTCCTTCAGCCGGTCGGTGATCCGCAGGTTCCCGGAGGCGTCCAGGACGCCTATGTCCCCCGTGCGCAGCCAGCCGTCCTCCGTCACCGCCTCCGCCGTGGCCGCCTCGTCCTCGTAGTAGCCGCGCATCACGTTGAAGCCGCGGACCAGGACCTCACCGGGCTCCCCCGACGGCGCCTCGACCCGCACCTCCGTCCCCGGGATGGCCCGTCCGGACGTGGACGCGATCACCGGCAGCGGGTCTCCGCGCCGGCACATGGTCACGATGCCGCTCGCCTCCGAGAGGCCGTAGGCGGTCAGGACCGTCTCCACGCCCAGTTCGCCGTGGAGTTGCTCCACCAGACGCAGCGGCACCACCGCCGCGCCCGTCACCACCAGGCGCAGCGCGGACAGGTCGTGGGAATCGCGCGCCGGGTGGTCCAGGAGCGACTGGTGGAGGGTGGGCGGGCCCGGCAGCACCGAGACCCGTTCCGCCGCGA
Source organism: Streptomyces sp. NPDC048523 (assembly GCF_043199815.1). Lineage (NCBI taxonomy): Bacteria > Bacillati > Actinomycetota > Actinomycetes > Kitasatosporales > Streptomycetaceae > Streptomyces > Streptomyces sp. NPDC048523. Next base: position 310,138 of record NZ_JBICWQ010000006.1, read on the forward strand.
TGTTCGCCAGCACGGTATCCACGTTGAACACCGGCTGCGGGATCATCGTCGCCCCGCGCATCAGACAGGCGATCACCCCGGCCTTGTAACCGAAGGTGTGGAAGAAGGGGTTCACGATCAGGTAGCGGTCGCCGTGCCGCAGCCCGGCCAGTTCGCACCAGACGTCGTACGCCCGCAGGGTCTGCTCGTGGGTGATCACCGCGCCCTTGGGGCGGCCCGTCGTCCCGGAGGTGAAGACGATGTCGGAGGGCCAGGACCCCTCGACGGCCGAGGCCCTCGCCCGTACCTCCGCCCGACCGACCCCGTCCCCGCTGGCCAGGAAGTCCTTCCAGGTGCGGTAGTCGGCGGGGGCGTCGTCCGACAGCACCACCACCTGCTCCAGCTCCGGCAGTCCCGGTCCCTGGGCGACCGCCCGGCGCAGGGACGCCACGTACGAGGTGCCCAGGAAGGTGCCGGTGACGAACAGCAGCCGGGTCCCGCTCCTGCGCAGCACGTCCGCGGCCTCGGTGCCCTTGAAGCGGGTGTTGAGGGGGACCAGGACCGCCCCGGCCGACACCGCGCCCAGCGCCGAGACCATCCAGTCCAGGGAGTTGGGGGCCCAGACGGCCACCCGGTCGCCCGGCCGTACGCCGTTCGCGATGCACGCGGCCGCCGCCCGTTCCACGCGGGCGCCCAACTCGCCGTACGTGACCCGGTTGCGGCCCTCCACGACCGCCTCCGTGGCGGCGTACCGCTCCGCCGCCCGGCGGACGAGCTCCGGGATGCTCCGCCACTCCACATCGGCCTCCCCGAAAGCGGAAACGCATTAGCTGACTACCCGTCAGATTAGCTGTAGCCTGACGGGCTGTCAGCAGGCCTCACAGTGTGCGGAGGTGCGTGCAGCGTGACCCTCAAGGACGCCACGGCGATCGTCGGTATCGGACGGACCCCGTTCGCCAAACACCTCGCCGAGGACGAGCGGACCCTGGCCTGCCGGGCCGTTCTCGCCGCCCTCGACGACGCCGGGATCGCGCCCGGCGAGGTCGACGCCCTGGCCTCGTACACCATGGAGGAGACGGACGAGGTCGAGCTGGCGAAGGCCGTCGGCCTCGGTGACCTCACCTTCTTCAGCAAGGTCGGGTACGGCGGCGGCGGTTCGTGCGCGACGGTCGCCCATCTCGCGGCGGCCATCGCGAGCGGCCAGGCGAGCGTCGGTGTCGCCTGGCGGTCGCGCAAGCGCGGCTCCGGGCCCCGCCCCTGGACCAACACCACCGTCCAGCTCCCCACCCCGGCCCAGTGGACGAGACCCTTCGGCCTGCTCCGGCCCGCCGACGAGATCGCCATGCTCACCCGCCGCTACATGCACGAGTACGGCGCCACCCGGGACCACCTCTTCAACGTCGCCCTCGCCTGCCGCAACCGCGCCAACCAGAACCCCGCCGCGATCATGTACGACCGCCCCCTGACCCGCGAGATGTACATGACCTCCCGCTGGATCAGCGAGCCGCTGTGCCTCTTCGACAACTGCCTTGAGACAGATGGGGCGTTGGCGTGTGTGCTGGTCAGCAGGGAGCGTGCCCGCGACTGCCCCACCACCCCCGTCTACGTCCACTCCGCCGCCCAGGGCCTGCCCGCCCAGCACCACGGCATGGTCAACTACTGGAACGACGACCCGCTGACCGGGCCCGCCTGGACCGCCGCCCGACACCTGTGGAAGAACGCCGACTTCACCCCGCAGGACGTCGACGTGGCCCAGATCTACGACGCGTTCACCTCCCTCGTCCCGCTCTCCCTGGAGGGCTACGGCTTCTGCGGTCGCGGCGAGGGCGGCGCCTTCACGGAGGGCGGCGCCCTGGAGATCGGCGGACGGCTGCCGATCAACACCGGCGGCGGAGGGCTGTCCGAGGCCTATGTGCACGGCTTCAACCTCATCGACGAGGGTGTACGGCAGCTGCGCGGGACCAGCACCGCGCAGGTGCCGGACGCCGCGACCTGCCTCGTCACCGCCGGCGAGGGCGTTCCCACCTCCGCCCTGCTGCTGACCAACAGGAGCTGACATGCTCGAACCGGTGAAGGACGCCACGGGCGCCCCCTTCTGGGAGTACGCGGCCCGGGGCGAACTGCGCGTCCAGGCCTGCGCCGACTGCGGCGAACTCCGCTTCCCGCCCCGGCCCTGCTGCCCGCACTGCCAGTCGTTCGCCGAGGAGTGGCGCCCGGTCTCCGGGCGCGGCCGGATCTGGTCCTACGTCGTCCCGCACCCGCCGCTTCTGCCCGACTACGCGGCGCTGGTGCCGTACAACGTGGTCGTGGTCGAGCTGGAGGAGGCTCCCCGGATACGGCTGATCGGCAATCTGGTCGCCGTGGCCGGGGCGCCCATCGACTCCCTCGATCCGGGCCGGATCCGTATCGGCGCCCGGGTGCACGTGGTGTTCTCGGACGGGATTCCGCAGTGGGTGCCGGCGTGAGGGGCCTCAGGATCACCGCCGACAAGGACACCGGCGTCGCGGTCGTCACCCTCGACCGGCCGCACCGGCTGAACGCCATCGACCTGGAGATGCGGGACGAACTCGTCGCCGCCTGGCGGGAGTTGCGCTTCGACGACTCCGTACGGGCCGTGGTCCTGACCGGCGCCGGGGAGCGGGCCTTCTGCACGGGCCTGGACCGGGACGCCGAGGTTCCGCAGCCCAACTCTCCCTACATGGCGGACGATCCGCTCCTGCGTGCCGGGCCCAAGTCCAACGACCTCTGGAAGCCGGTCGTCGCCGCAGTGAACGGGATGGCCTGCGGGGGCGCCTTCTACCTCCTGGGCGAGAGCGACTTCCTCGTCGCCGACCCGGCCGCCACCTTCTTCGACCCGCACACCACCTACGGCATGGTCAGCGCCTACGAGTCGGTGCTCATGGCGCAGGTCATGCCCCATGGAGAGGCCGCGCGGCTCGCACTGATGGGCACGGCGGAACGACTCTCCGCCGAGCGCGCCCACGCCATCGGGCTCGTCACCGAACTCACAGGGCCGGGCGGGGCGTTGGCGGCCGCGACCGCTGCCGCCGAGATCATCGCCGGGTATCCGCCGGAAGGGGTGCAGGGCACGGTCCGCGCGCTCTGGGCGGCCAAGGAGGCCGCCGTGGCACAGGGCTTCGCGCAGGCGGCGCACCTCGTCGCGCTCGGGAACCTCCCGCCGGACCGGCAGGCGGAGCTGTTCCGTTCCCGGCAGTCCGGATTCCGGGTGCGCTAGCGCACCAGGTCGGCTTCCGGCTCCACCTGGCAGTGGTCGAGTTCGGCCAGGACGGACCGGTCCGCCTTCACCTGGACGTTCGACGTGCCCCTCGCGGGCACGTTGATCTGCTTGGTCTGCGAACTCAGCGCCTTGCCCGCCGCGTCCGCGAAGGCGAACTCGACCTCGAAGGTGGCCTGCCGGCTGTTCGGGTTGGTGACCTCGACCGTCGCGTAGGGGGTCGCCGTCGTCGCGCAGCTCACCACGCGTGCGGTGCCGTCCTCGAGTGCCGAGCTGCTGCTGCGGGTGCTGGTCGTGCGCGGTGTGTAGCTGTCGTGGTTCTGGCGGGAGCTGCTGCAGCCACCGCCGCTGTCACTGTCGCTGTGACTGCTCTTGTGCCGCCCGCTGCTCTTGTGCCCGGTGGAGAACCCCGTCAGCGACAGGACCACCAGCACCGACACAGCCGTGAATTTGAGAACGCGCCCCCGTGTATGCATGTGATCACTCTAACGGCGGAACGCTAGGTCCGCGCCGTTCCCGTCCCCTTCTCCGCGTCCAGCGCGTACACGCACCGGTCCTTGCTGCACGCGTACACCACCCCGTCCTTGACCACCGGCGACCCCGTGATCTCCCCGCCGGTGGCGAGCTTCCAGCGCAGGCGCCCGTCGTCGGCCTTCAGGGTGTAGAGCAGGTGGTCCGTGGACCCGAAGTGGATACGGCCCTCGGCCACCGCGGGCGCTCCCACGATGTCCCCGCCGGCCTGGAACCGCCACTTGGGCGTGCCGGTGACCGCGTCCAGCGTGTAGAGCCCCTTGCCGCTGCCCACGTGGACATGACCGCCGGCCACCAGCACCGGTTCGACCGACGCCCGGGCCTCGGTGGCGATGCGCCAGCGGTCGCGGCCGTCGGTCGCGTCGAGGGCGTACACCGTGCCGAGGTAGTCGGCGAGGTAGATCCCGCCGCCCGTCACCGCGGCCCCGGGCACGAAGGTCGGCGGGCACAGGAAGACCGCCGGGGCCTCGAAGTGCCAGCGGACCCGTCCGCTCGCCACCTCCAGGGCCATGACGCGCGTCCCGGCCGAGATGTACACGTACCCGTCGTGGGCCTGGGCCACCCGGACCGGAACCCCGCCGCAGGAGGCCGCGTCACCGATGGGGAACGCCCAGCGCTCCTCGCCGGTGCGGGCGTCCAGGGCGCGCAGGCGGCCCTCCTGCCAGACGTAGACCGTGCCCTGGTGGAGGGCGGGTCCGGCCTCGGGGGACTCGAAGTCGGTCTGGCAGCCGGCGATCTCCCAGAGCTTGTGCCCGTTGGACGCCTCCCAGGCCTGGACGCCACCGCCGCGGGTGCCGGTGATGACTGTGCCGTGCTCGGCCTTGAGGGAGTACACCCAGGCGTCCGTGCCGAGCCGCCACTGGTCGGCGCCCTCGCGGGCGTCGAGGGCGAAGAGGGTGGGGCCGTCGGAGGCGTGGATACGGCCGTCCGCGACCGCCATCGACCAGGCCACGTCCCGCGTCTTGAAGCGGCGGCGGCCGGTTCCGACGTCCAGGGCGTGCACCTCGAAGGAGGTGACGTAGACGAGGTCCCCGGCGACGGCCGGGGTGCCCCACACGTCGTTCGACATGCGGAACCGCCAGGGCCGCCAGCCCGCCGCGTTCTCCGGCGGGGCGGGCGGGGGCACCGGTACGGCCGGGCCCACGGCGGCGTCGGTGCCGTTGACACCGGGGCGCGGCCGGGACCAGGAGGCGACCAGGCCGGCCTCCGGCGGGGGCGCCTTCACGGCGGCGGCCCGGGCGTCGGCGACGCGCGGTCCGGGCCCGATGGGCACCTGGGCACCCGCCAGGCGCACCGGGCCGGTGTCGGGGGCGCCGGCCGGGACGGGCACGGGCGGCGGCGGGTCGTAGGAGGGCGGCGGCGGTACGACGGCGGGGCGGCCGGCTCCGCTGCGGGCACCGCCGGTCTGAGTGGGCGCCGGGCGCCCGCCGCGCCGGGTCTCGATCATGGCGACGGCCTTCTCGGGCAGCCACGCCGACGCCGTACCGCTGTCGTCGGAGCCGGAACCGAAGAGGTGGGGTGCCAGCTGGGCCTGGAGGTCGGCCGGGTTGGGACGGGCGGTGGCGTCCATCTGCATACAGGACTCGATGAGCGGACGCAGCTCGTCCGGGAGTCCTTCGAGGTCGGGGCCCTCGCGCAGCAGCATGAAGACCGTCTCGACCGGGTTGGCGCCGTGGAAGGGCGGGTGGCCGGTGGCGGCGAAGACGAGCATGGAGCCGAGCGAGAAGACGTCGCTGGCGCCGGTGACGCTACGGGAGTCCTTCGCCTGCTCGGGGGACATGTAGGCGGGGGTGCCGACGGCGACGTTCGTCATCGTCAAACGGGTGTTCGAGACGCCGGACGCGATACCGAAGTCGATCACCCGGGGCCCGTCCTCGACCACCAGGACGTTGGAGGGCTTGAGGTCACGGTGGACCAGACCGGCGCCGTGGATGGACTGCAGGGCCTCGGCGACGCCCGCCGCGAACCAGCGCACCGCCTGGGCCGGGAGCGGCCCGCACTCGTTCACTATCTCTTCGAGGGAGGGCGCGGGAACGTACGCGGTGGCCAGCCACGGCACCGCCGCGCGCGGGTCGGCGTCGACCACGGCCGCCGTGTAGAAGCCGGAGACCGCCCGGGCCGCCTCCACCTCCCGGGTGAAGCGGACGCGGAAGAGCTGGTCCTCGGCGAGCTCCGTACGGACCGTCTTGATCGCCACCCGCCGGCCCGACGCCGAGCGCGCGAGATAGACCAGCCCCATGCCGCCGGCACCGAGCCGTCCCAGCACCTCGAACGGCCCGATCCTGCGCGGATCGTGCTGCGTCAGCTGATCCACCACTCTGCCTGCCACCTCCCCGTACAAGCCGCGCCACCCACATATGTACGCGACCCCGTGCAGCGTCTCACCACCGCACCGCCATGGCGGCACGCGACCCTGATTCTTCCTGGCCGGAGGCCTGGTGGCGAACCCGGGGTCAAATAGGGTGTCACGTATCAAAGCGGATCCTTCAACCGCTCCGATCGTTCCAGAACGGCGAACGACGCTCCCTGATTGTCGGTGACGACGGCCACTTTTCCGTACGACGTCTCGAATGGCGGCGCCTGGACCCGTCCGCCGAGCCTGCCGACCGTCCCGAGCACCGACTCGCAGTCCTCGACCCCGAAGTGCACGAGGAAATGGGGCGGCATCTCGGCGGGGAAGACGTCGGCGACGGGGGCGCGGCCGAAGTCGGGGTGGGCCTCGGGTCCGAAGAGGGCGTCGTGGAAGAGCCCGCCGTAGAAGGTGTTGGCGGCCTCGGTGTCGCGCGCGTACAGCTCGGCCCAGGCGAAGGTGCCGGGCTCGTGCCGGGCCCCGAAGCCGGGGTGGCTGCCCGGCTCCCACAGGCCGAACACGGCCCCCTCCGGGTCCGTGACCAGGGCGGACGCGCCCAGCCCGGCGACCGGCATCGGCGCGGTGACGACCTGTCCGCCGGCCGCCCAGATCCGGTCGGCGAGGCCCTCGATGTCCGGGGTGGCGAAGTAGACCGTCCACACGGTGGGCATGCGGCCGTCCGTCTTGTGGGCGAGGGCGGCGACGGGCCGGCCCTCGTGGTGGGCCCACACCGAACCCCCTTGGGCGTCCGTACGGTCCTGGAAGGTCCACCCGAAGAGCTCGCCGTAAAACCGCTTCCCGGCGGCCACGTCGGGCAGCTGCGCGTCCACCCAGCAGGGCACGCCCTCGCCGTATCCCGTTCCGTCTGCGGATGCCCTGTTTTCGGCCATACCGTCAAAGTAACGGCGACGCACGCACCCCGCAGGACCAGGCACACCCGTCTCCCGGACCTCGCGCACCCCATTTGCAGTCGGCCGAATCGCGCTCCGATCACCCCTCGGTAAGCTGACGGCATGACAGGACAAGTGCGTACCGTCGACGGCCGTGTGGCCGGCCGGCGTGGGCAGGCGACCCGGCAGAAGCTGCTCGACTGCCTCAGCGAGATGCTCAGCTCCTCCCCTTACCGGGACGTCAAAGTCATCGATGTCGCCCGGAAGGCGGGCACTTCACCCGCGACCTTCTACCAGTACTTCCCGGACGTCGAGGGCGCCGTCCTGGAGGTCGCCGAGCAAATGGCCACCGAGGGCGGCCAGTTGACGAAGCTGCTCGACGGCCGGTCGTGGGTCGGCAAGGCGGGCTGGCAGACCGCGCAGGAACTCGTGGACGGTTTCCTCGAGTTCTGGCGCAAGAACGACGCGATCCTGCGTGTGGTCGACCTCGGGGCCGCCGAGGGCGACAAGCGCTTCTACAAGATCCGCATGAAGATCCTCAATTCGGTGAACAACTCCCTCGCGGACGCGGTCGCCGAGCTCCAGTCCAAGGGCAAGGTCGACAAGGACGTCAACCCGGCCGCGGTCGCGGGCTCCCTCGTCGCGATGCTCGCGGCGGTGGCCTCGCACCAGAAGGGCTTCCAGAGCTGGGGCGTCAAGCAGGCCGAACTCAAGCCGAATCTGGCGCTGTTGGTGCACCTGGGCGTGACGGGCAGGAAGCCGACGAAGTAGCCGGCCCTTTTTCGAGTCCTGTCTGGCGGGCGGCCGTTCACACGGGTGGACGGCCGCCTGTCGTGCGTCCGGGGGTCATCTCCGGACGATCCTGAAGAGCCGTATCTCCCGCTCGACCCGCGCCTGATAGGTGGCGTACGGCGGCCAGAACGCCAGCGCGGTCTTCCATACGGCCGCCCGCTCCTCCCCCGTCAGCAGAGTCGCCGTCACACCGATGTCCCGTCCCTTCCAGCTGACCGAGGCCTCGGGGTGGGCGAGGAGGTTGGCGGTCCAGGCGGGGTGGCCCTCGCGGCCGAAGTTGGAGCCGATGAGAATCCAGGTACGGCCGTCGTCCTCGGGCATGCAGGCGAGCGGCGTCCGGCGGGGCAGCCCGCTTCTCGCCCCCGTCGAGGTGAGGACGACCCCAGGCAGCATCTGCGCGCTGAGCAGGAACCTCCCCCGGGTGATGCGGTGCACGGCCCGGTCCAGGGCCGGGATCACATGCGGCGCGACCTTGGCGAAACCGCGCGTGGACGACACCTTCTGCACCACCCTCGCCCCGATCACACCGACACCTCCGCACCCGTGAAGAGCCGCGCCGCGTCGGCGGCGTGCGCCCGCAGCCGGTGCACCGGCCCGAAGAGCAGGTCGTCCGCGGTGGCGCGCTTGAAGTACCGCTGGGCCTCGTGCTCCCAGGTGAACCCGATGCCGCCGTGCAGCTGGATCCCTTCGGCGGCGGCGGTCCGCAGCGCGTCGAGGGCCTGGGCGAGGGCCAGCCCGCCGACCCGCTGCTCCTGGTGAACGGCGGCCCAGGCGGCGAAGTAGGCCGCGGAACGCGCCGCTTGGAGCTGTACGTACACATCGGCGAGCCGGTGCTTGACGGCCTGGAAGGACCCGATCACCCGCCCGAACTGCTCCCGCTGCCCGACATACTCGACGGTCATCTCCAGCACCCGATCGGCCGCCCCGACGGCCTCACACGCGAGGACAGCGGCGGCGGTGTCCCCGGCACGGGCGAGAGCCCCAAGGACATCGGCCGCGTCGTCGTCCCCCAGCAACTCGGCTTGAGTATCCCGTAGTTGTACGCGGGCCTGTGGGCGACTGGCATCGAGGGAGGTCTGCCGGGTCCGGACCAGCCCGGCAGCGTCCCCGGGCACGAGAAAGAGAAGGGTACGAGAGCGGGCGAACCCTCCGGCATGAGCGGCGACGAGCAGGAGACCGGCACTGTGCCCGTCGAGGACCTGACCGACCTCGCCGTACAACCGCCAGCGGGGGGCGTGGGGTTGGCTGCCACCGGATCGGCGGGCCTGGACTCCGCCCGCGCGGCCTCCGCCCGCCCAGTCACCGCTGTTGTCGCCGGTGAGTCCCAGGGCTGTTCCCGGTGGGACGGCGAGGGCTGCGGTCAATGTGCCGGAGGCCATCCGGGGCAGCAGCTCGGCGCGCTGCTTCTCCGTGCCCAGGGCCAGGACCAGCGGGGCCACGAGGACCGACGTGGCCAGCAGCGGCGTGGCCGCCAGCACCCGGCCCGTCTCCTCGCAGGCCAGCGCCAGTTCGGTCGCCGAGCAGCCCACACCGCCGTACTCCTCGGGAAGCGCCAGCCCCGGCAGTCCCAGCTGTTCGGCGAGGGTCCTCCACAGCGCCGGGTCGTAGCCGGCCGGAGTGTCGACCGCACTCCTCGACTCCTCGGGACCGCAACGCCTCCGCAGCAGTTCCCGCAACGCACGGCGCATCTCGTCCTGTTCGGCGGTGAAGCGAGCGTCCATGGCTCTTCCTCTTCCCTCCCGATCTGACGGTCCGTCATATTAGGAGCGCCCGCACCAGATGCCCAGAGGCAGGAGGCCCTCATGCCCCCCGGGAGCCGGAAAGTCGCGATCACCGGAGTGGCCCTGGCCGACTGCGGCCGCGTGGACGGCACGACCCCCTACGCCCTGCACGCCCAGGCCGCCCGCCGCGCCCTCGCCGACGCGGGCCTGGACCGCGAGCTGATCGACGGCGTGGCCTCCGCCGGCACCGGCACCCTTGCCCCCGCCGAGGTCGCCGAGTACCTGGGCCTGCGCCCCACCTGGGTCGACTCGACCTCGGTCGGCGGCTCCACCTGGGAGGTCATGGCGGCCCACGCGGCCGACGCGATCGCCGCCGGACACGCCAACGCCGTCCTGCTGGTCTACGGCTCCACGGCCCGCGCCGACATCAAGGAGGGCCGCCGCACCGGCACCCTCTCCTTCGGCGCCCGCGGCCCGCTCCAGTTCGAGGTGCCCTACGGCCACACCCTGATCGCCAAGTACGCCATGGCGGCCCGCCGCCACATGATCGAACACGGCACGACCATCGAGCAGTTGGCACAGGTGGCGGTCCAGGCCCGCGCCAACGCAGCCCTCAACCCCGACGCGATGTTCCGCGACCCGATCACCGTCGACGACGTCCTCTCCGGCCCGATGATCGCGGACCCCTTCACCAAGCTGCACTGCTGCATCCGCTCCGACGGCGGCGCCGCGGTACTGCTCACGGCCGAGGAGTACGTACGGGACTGCCGTACCGCCCCCGTCTGGGTACTCGGCACCGGGGAGTACGTCTCGCACGTCAGCATGTCCGAGTGGCCCGACTTCACCGTGTCCCCGGCGGCGGTGAGCGGACGGCTCGCCTTCGAGCGGGCCGGGGTACGGCCCGACGAGATCGAACTCGCCGAGATCTACGACGCGTTCACCTACATGACGCTGGTGACCCTGGAGGACCTCGGCTTCTGCGGGAAGGGCGAGGGCGGCGCCTTCGTGGAGAAGGGCCGGCTGCGGGTCGAGGGCGGGGACCTGCCGGTGAACACGGACGGCGGCGGACTGTCCGCCCAACACCCGGGCATGCGCGGGCTGTTCCTGCTTGTGGAGGCCGTACGGCAGCTGCGCGGCGAGGCGGGAGCACGGCAGGTACGACGCCGGGACGGGTCGGCGCCGGGGCTGGCGGTGGCGTCCGGGACGGGGGGCTGGTTCTGCTCGTCGGGGACGGTGGTGCTGGGGCGCTAGGACCGTGGGTCCTCAGGGCGGCGCTGTCCGCCCAGTTGCTGTAATCGCCGTCGACCTCGCAGGCCAGAGGGGCGGAGTCGCCCTCGCACGGGCCGTGCTTCCGCAGCCGGGCCACGGTCCCGCCCGTCGGGCGCCACCTCCACGGTGAGCCGGCGGACTCCGGGCTCGTTCCCGTCCTCGGCCGTCACGGCGAAGGGCACCAGAAAGACACCGCCGGCCCCAACTGCCCTACCGGACAGGCGAGTCACCGCATCCCCTCTCTCCGGCGGCCGACGTATTCTGGACTGTATGGCCCTGACTCGCGCACAACGTGAACAGTTCCTGGCCGAGCCGCATGTCGCCGCGCTGGCGGTCGACGCGGGAGAGGGGCGCGCGCCGCTCACCGTGCCGATCTGGTACCAGTACGAACCGGGCGGCGACCTCTGGATCCTGACCGGTGCCGACTCCCGCAAGCACGAGCTGATCCGGGCGGCCGGCCGCTTCTCCCTGCTGGTCGAGCGCGTCGAGCCCACCATCCGGTACGTCTCCGTCGAGGGGCCGGTCCTCGACACGCGGCCGGCGACCCTCGACGACCTCCGGGAGATCTCCGCCCGCTACCTGCCGGCCGAGAAGGTGGACGGGTACGTGGAGTTCGCCTCGAAGAACCACGGCGAATCGGTGATCGTCCGGATGCGGCCCGAAAGGTGGGTGACGTCCGACCTCGGTACCGTCTGAGGCATGGCAACGGATCTTCACGAGCTGCTCAGGTCACTGCGGGTGTGGGACCCGGAGGTCACCTCGCTGCCCTCCTTCGACCCGGTCGCCGCACCCGCGACCCCCCTGGACCTCTTCACCACCTGGTTCGCGGAGGCGGTGGCCGCCGGGCAGACCGAACCGCACACCATGTCCCTCGCGACGGCGGACGCGGAGGGCCGGCCGGACGTACGCACCGTGATGCTGCACGGGGCCGACGCGGACGGCTGGGCCTTCGCGAGCCACTCCCACAGCCGCAAGGGAGGGCACCTGTCGGTACGGCCGTACGCCGCCCTCGGCTTCTACTGGCCCGTCCTCGGTCGGCAGGTGCGGGTGAAGGGGCCGGTGAGCGCGGCGCCCTCCGGGGAGGCGGCGGCGGATCTGCACGCCCGCTCGACCGGCGCGCTGGCCGCCGCGCTCACCGGCCGCCAGAGCGAAGTCCTCGGCTCACTCGACGAGTTGGCGCGGGTGTCCGAGGAGGCGTGGGAGCGGGCGCAGCGGGAGCCGGGGGTGCCGGTCCCGTCCTGGACGCTGTACCGGCTGGTTCCGGACGAGGTGGAGTTCTTCCAGGGGGACGAGCGCAGGCGGCACGTACGGCTCGTCTACCGGCGTACGGATGGCGATTGGGCCCGGGAACTGCTCTGGCCCTGAAAGTCGTACACCGCGAAGTCCGCCACCGGCCGGTAACCGATGCGCTGGTAGAGGGCGTTGCTGGTCGGGTTGGCCAGGTCGGTGAAGAGCAGCACCTGGTCGGCGCCCCGCTGCCGGGCGAGCCGGCTGACCTCGGCGGTGGCGCCACCGGCGTAACCGCGGCCCCGGAGCGGGGCCGGGGTGTAGACGGGCGCCACCCTGATCTGGCCGGCGACCAGCGGGGTGAGGCCGGCCATGGAGACGGGGGTGCCGTCGGGGGCCTCCCAGAGGGTGACGCCGTCGTGGGCGAGGCGGGCGTCGGCCCAGGACTCGGCGCGCACGCCCTCGCTCTCGCCGACGTCCCGGTTGAACTCGCCGAACCAGCGGACCAGTAAGTTTCGGTCCCGCGTCCCGGCGATCCTCGGCCGCCCTTCCGGGGCCGGCCGCGGCACGGTCAGGGCGCCGAGCCGGTACAGCCGCTGCCGCCGGTACGGCACGGGCGTGGCCCCGGTGCGGCGCCGCCAGGCCCCGGCGAAACCGGCGGCGGTCGCGGCCTCGGCGCCGACGCCGGGGACGACCCGGCCCAGGACCTCCAGGTGGGCGGCGAGGGAGTCGACGCGGGCAGCGGTCAGCGGCGTGAGGTACAGCCGGTGGGGCGGGGTCCGGAAGTAGGCCCCGCGCACGCTCCCGTCCTCCTCCAGCAGCCCGAAGAAGGGCGCCTCGTCGCCGTACGCCCGGAGCCCGCGGGTGCGCAGCCCCTCGGTCACGGTGAGGAGGACGGTGTGCAGGTCCGGGCGGGAGTGCAGGAAATCTCCGGCGCGGGTGAGGAACTCTTCGAGGTCGTCGGTGGAGTGCCAGGCTGTGGGAGGCATGTCTCATGATCCTGCGCGAGGGCGCCCGGATGCGCAGTCGAATAACAAAAGTATTGTTAAAATGGATCCATGGTCACTTCTCCCGCCCCCGGCGAGGGGCCCGTTCGCCCGGTGTCCGTGTCTCTCCACGAAGGCACCATCGCCGCCCTCAGGGCGCGCACCGGCAAGCGAGGCATGTCGGCCTACGTCGAGGCCCTCATCCAGCGCCAGCTGGAACGCGACCGACTGCACGAACTCATCGCGGATGCCGAAGCCGAGCACGGCCCGGCCGACCCCGCAGCGGTCGAGGCCAAACGGGCAATCCTGCGCGGCGACGCGGCGGGCTCGGCGGACGCCGCGTGACTGGCACACTCATTCTCGACTGCGAGGGGCTGTCCAAGCTCGTACAGCGTTCCCCCGATCTCACCGAGTGGCTGGCTGCGGCGGAGGCCGAGGACATTCGCGTCGTCACGAGTTCGGTGACGCTCGTCGAGGCACGTGACCCGAAGGTCAATCAGGCGCGCTTCGACTACGCCGTCTCCCGCGTCAACATCGTTCCGCCGACCGAGGCCATGGCGCGGCACGCCAGCAAGCTCCTCGTCGCTGCCGGTCTTCACGGACACAAGTACGCCCTCGATGCGATCGTCGCCGCCACGGCGCTCTCGTCACCCGCCCCCGTGACGGTCCTGACCTCGGATCCCGAAGACCTCACCGCGTTGTGCGGATCAGGAACCCGCGTCATCAAGATCTGAGCTGGACAGGGCTCTCAACCCGAACCCTCGGCCCTTGTCGGCTCCGGGTCCGTCGCCAGCCGGGCGTGCAGGTGTACGTCCCTAAACGCGTCACGCCGTCCCGCCTCGAACATCGCGCCCCGCAGCGTGCCCTCGTAGCGGAAGCCGCAGCGTTCGGCGATGGTGCAGGAGGCCTCGTGGCCGAGGGCGTGGCCCAGTTCCAGGCGGTGCAGGCCGAGGTCGGTGAGCGCCCAGTGGGCGGCGAGGCGCAGGGCGCGGGTCGCCACGCCGTGGCCGCGGGCCTCGGGGAGCACCCAGTAGCCGACGCGGGCGGTGCGGAAGACGTGGTCGATGACGTTGACGCCGAGGTGTCCGAGGGTCGTCCCGCTCGACTCGTCCGTGATCCGGTACGACTCGCTCGTGCCCTGCGCCGCCTGCTCGGCCCTGCGCCGCATGACGGCTCGGGCGCCGTCGAGGTCGTGGATCTGGGTGAGAGGCGTGTTCCAGCGCCCGAACTCGGGGTCCAGCGAGCCGCGCAGCCAGTCCTGGGCCTGCGCGTCGGAGTCCGCGTCCCAGGCGCACAGGCGCAGGCCGTGGCCGTGCAGCGGGGTGAAGGGGCGGATGAGGTGCTGATCGTCGACGTCGGTCATCCACCCATTCAAACCGCCGCGGTCGTCCGGCGCGGCCTGAATGTCGGTAGCTCCAGCCCGGCTCTCGGGCCCTCGTGGGCGCAGTCGACGATCTCCGCCACCGCCAGGTCCCCGGCAAGACCGACGCCCGTCACTCATGGCCTGATTTTCAGTGCCCCGCCAAGGAGGGCGACCCCCGACTCCAGCCCGCCGGCAGGCCCTTACCGGCACAACCGACGACCCCGTCACTGCCAAGCCCCCACCAAGACCGACACCGCCCCGCGCGGCCTGAACTTCGGTTCCCCGCCCGAGGAGACCGCCCTCAGCCCCAGCCCGGCCCGCAGGCCCTCACCGGCGCAACCGACGAACCCCGTCACCACCAAGTCCCCAACAAGACCGACGCCCACCACTCACCCCCCAACCGCCACTGCCCTCCCGCGCGGCCTGAACTTCGGCACCCCGTCCGGAAATACCGCCTCCAGCTCCAGCCCTGCCCGCAGGTCCCCCTGCGCGCAGTCGACGATCTCCGTCATCATCCGGGGGCCCTCGGCGAGGTCGACGACGGCGGCGATGTACGGGACGCGGTCCTTGAAGGGCGGCAGGTCGTTGCGGTGGACGACGGACCAGGTGTGGAGCGTGGCGCGGCCGCTCGCCGGGGACCAGGTGACGTCCTCGCTCCAGCAGCGGGGGCAGAATTCGCGGGGGTAGTGGTGGACTTGGGCGCAGGTTCCGCAGCGCCTGAGCAGCAGGACACCTCGCGCCGCCGCGTCCCAGTAGGTCCGCGTGAAGGCGTCCGTCTCGGGGAGGTCGTACCGCGCGCCCATCAGAACCAGCCCAGCGCCGCGTCGAGCGACCACGTCTGCCAGGACATCGCGAACAGGGCCACGACCGAGATGAGGGCCATCATGGAGTTCTGCCCCTGCTCGGCCCAGTCGTGGATCATCAGGGTGAAGTAGAGGACGTTCAGCAGCAGGCCGCCGACCAGGGCGAGCGGGGTCAGGAAACCGAGGATCAGGCCCGCGCCGAGGGCGAGTTCGGCGTAGGCGACGACGTACGCCATGGCCTTGGGGCGCGGTGCGACCATCACCTCGAAGCCGCTGCGGACCGGGGTCCAGCGGTGCTTGGCGGCGATGTCCGCGGCCCAGGTGATGCCGCCGCCCTCGAACCACGTGCTCTTGTCCTTGTGCCGCCAGCTCTCCAGCCACCACAGCCCGAGTCCGATGCGCAGGACGGCCAGCCACTGCGCGCCGGTCAGCCAGATCGTGTCCATGAAATCTGACGGTACGTCAGTTCCTGAGCTCCCGGAAGAGCGCGGTCACAGTGAGAATCCTGTGCGTGCACCGGGAAACTGTGGGTCCCCCATGAATACCCCGGGATTGTTGGCAATTTTGTCGGAAGCGACGTTACGTTCGGTCCCGCCAGCGAAAACGCCGAGGGAGCCAACCGTGAAGCACAGGGCAATCAAGCGCAGGAACGTCGTCATCGGGATCGGTGCGGCAGCCGGAGCCGCGGCTGTCGGAGGCATCGCCCTGAACGCCGGCGCGGCGACCGCGAGCACCACCGCGAACGGCGACAGCGACCTCGTCTTCGACCCCGACGCCTACACGAAGCTGACGACGACCGTCACCGACACCGAGGGCACCGAGCACGCGGTCACCTACCACTTCTGGAAGGCGATCACCTACGTCTCCAAGCCGGTCGACGCGACCTACCAGTCCCTGATCGTCAGCGCGCCCGTCGAGATCGACGGCACGGCGGTCGACGCGAGCAACGCGCCGATCCTGCTCGCCAACTCCATCGGCGGCTACATGCCGTCCTCCGTGGCGGACGCCACCGGCGTCGGCGGCGGGGCCATGGGCGGCGGCGGCGCCCCCGGCGGTGCCCCCACCGGCAGCGCCGCGCCGAGCGCCTCGACCTCAGCCACGTCCACGTCCAACGCCAACCAGAACACGAACGCCACCGGTGGTGCCACGAGCAGCAACCAGCTCCTCGCCCTGGCCGCCGGGTACGTCGTCATCGAGCCCGGCGCCCGCGGCCGTACCCTCAAGAACTCCGCCGGCGAGTACTACGGCACCGCTCCCGCCGCGATCGTCGATCTCAAGGCGGCCGTGCGGTACATCAAGGCCAACAAGGGCCGCATCCCCGGCAACGTGGAGCGGATCGTCTCCGCCGGCACCAGCGCGGGCGGCGCCCTGTCCTCCCTGCTCGGCGCCTCCGGCGACAGCCCGCTCTACGACAAGCTCCTCGAGGAGATCGGCGCGGCCGACGCCTCCGACGCCGTCTTCGCGGTGGGCGCCTGGTGCCCGATCACCGACCTGGAGCACGCCGACGGCGCCTACGAGTGGAACTGGGGGACCAACGCCCTCAGCACCGGCAAGCAGGTCGACCAGACGGTCTCCAAGGACCTCCAGTCGCAGTTCGCCGAGTACCAGGCGAAGTTGCGGCTGCGCGGCCTCAAGGGCTCCGGCTTCGGCACCCTCACCGCCCGGAACTACGACGAGTACCTGCTCAAGCAGTACATGGAGCCCTCGGCCACCACCTACCTCGCGGCCCTGTCGGACTCCGACCGTGAGACCTACTTGGCGAAGAACACCTTCATCACCTGGGACGGCGAGAAGGCCGGCTTCACCTGGGACGGTTTCCTCACCCATGTGGGCGCCCGCAAGAAGACCGTGCCGGCCTTCGACGCCTTCGACCTGTCGGCCGGCGAGAACAACCTGTTCGGCGCGGGCACCACCCAGAACCGTCACTTCACGGCCTACGGCGCCAAGAACGACACCACAGGCCTCAGCTCCAGGCGGGTCGCGAGCGACATCCCCGAGAAGCTGAACCTGATGAACCCGATGTACCACCTCGTGGAGAAGGTCAACGGCAAGCGCTCCAAGCACTGGTGGATCCGCCTCGGCACCAACGACACCGACACCTCGCACGTCATCTCCGCGAACCTCGCCGCCCGCGCCGAGAACCTCGGCGACGAGGTGAACCACCTCTACTACTGGGACCAGGGCCACGGCGCCAACACCGACCCGGGCGACTTCATCACCTGGATCGCGAAGGTCACGGGCTACAAGAAGGCCAGGACGAAGTAGCCGAGAGCCGTAACGCACCCCGTACCGCGGCCCCGGTTTCCCGTCAGTCTCCGCCCGCCGCACACCACGGCGCCGAGCTCCGCAGCAGCGGGCCCGGCGCCGTGGTCTTTCCGCCATGGTCTTTTCCCTGCCCCCACAATTAGGTGACCTACGCCACAGGCCCCACCCGCCCCTCCTGCAGGCGTGATCGATCCGCAACCAATTCCCGTCTTGACCGAGACCCATCAACGCGCTGTCTGATTACGCTCGCGCTCATGGCCGACTCCACACCCGCAGACCGCCCCGAGCAGCCCGGGCAGCCCGATCGCCCCGTGTACGTCATCGGCGGCGGCCCGGCCGGGCTCTCCGTCGCGTACGCGCTGCGCTCCCGGGGCGTCCGCGCGGTCGTCCTGGAGAAGTCCGAGCACGTCGGCGCGTCCTGGCGGCGCCACTACGACCGCCTCCATCTGCACACCACGCGCCGTCTGTCGGCCCTGCCCGGCCTGCCGATGCCCCGCCGCTTCGGCCGCTGGGTCGCCCGCGACGACGTGGTGCGCTACCTGGAGAAGTACGCCGAGTTCCACGAGCTGGAGACCGTCACCGGCGTCGAGGTCTCGCGCGTCGAGCGCACCCCCGACGGCACCGGCTGGCTGCTGCACGCCACCGGCGGCCGCGAACTGACCGGCGCCGCGGTGGTCGTCGCCACCGGCTACAACCACACCCCGCTGCTGCCGGACTGGCCGGGCCGCGAGGAGTACAAGGGCGAGCTCCTGCACGCCGGCGAGTACCGCAACCCCGAGCCGTACACCGGCCGTGACGTCCTCGTCGTCGGCGTGGGCAACACCGGCGCCGAGATCGCCGTGGACCTGGTCGAGGGCGGCGCCTCGCGGGTACGACTGTCCGTGCGCACCGCCCCGCACATCGTCCGCCGCTCCACGGCAGGCTGGGCCGCGCAGTACACGGGCGTTCTCGTACGGCGGCTGCCGGTGGGCCTGGTGGACCGGCTGGCCCGGCCCATGGCGAAGCTCAGCGTGCCCGACCTGTCCGCGCACGGGCTGCCCCGCCCCGACACCGGCCTCTACAGCCGGGTCAGACAGGGCGCCATCCCGGTCCAGGACGTCGGCCTCATCGACGCGATCCGCAAGGGCAGGGTCGAGGTCGTGGCCGCGGTCGAGGGCTTCGAGGACGGCGAGGTGCTGCTCGCCGACGGCACCCGCGTCAACCCGGACGCGGTGATCGCGGCGACCGGGTACGCGCGTTCCCTGGAGGGACTCGTCGGCCACCTCGACGTCCTCGACGCGCGCGGCGGCCCGGTCGTCAACGGCGCCCACGCCCCGGAGAACGCCCCCGGCCTCTTCTTCACCGGTTACGTCACTCCCATCAGCGGCACCTTCCGCGAAGTGGCGATCGACGCGGAGAAGATCGCGAAGGCCGTCGAGAAGAACGGGGCGGGCCGGCTCTCGCGGCTGCCCGTCTGACGCGGAAAGACGGAGAACACCTCAACTCGCTTCACCGGCACTCCTGTTACATCTGTGAGAGATGTGACGGGAGCGTTGTCGTGTGCCACCGTACGGGGCCAGAATGTGAACACTTCTCATGTTCTAGCTCCACACTCTCTCCACTACGGAGGACGCACGTGGCACGCGAAAGACAGCTCCCCCAGGTCCCCCAACCCTCCCGGCTCTCCCGCCGCTCCCTGCTCGGCGGTGCCGCCGCCGCGGCCGGGGCCGCCACCCTCACCGCAACCGCCGCCTCCCCCGCCTTCGCCGCCACCCGTGACGTGGACGTCGCGATCGTGGGCGGCGGTCTCGCCGGGCTCACCGCCGCCCGTGACCTGGTCGCGGGCGGAAAGACCGTCGCCGTGCTGGAGGCCCGTGACCGGGTCGGCGGCCGGGTCCTCAACCTGCTCCTGCCGGGCGGCGGGGTCACCGAGGGCGGCGGCGAGTTCATCGGCCCCACCCAGGACCGCATCAAGGCGCTCGCGGACTCGCTCGGGGTGGGGACCTTCCCCACGTACAACACCGGCAAGAACCTCCTCTACAAGGACGGCAAGAAAACCCCCTACGCCACCGACGGCCTCCTCGGCTCGGTCCCGCCGATCGACGCGGCCGGCCTCGCCAACGCGGCGATCGTGCAGGCCTCCCTCGACGACATGGCCAAGACGATCCCGCTCGACGCGCCCTGGACCGCCCCCAAGGCCGACGAATGGGACCGGCAGACCTTCGAGAGCTGGCTGCGCGCCAACGCCGTGATCCCGTCGGCCAAGTTCCTCCTGGACGTGGCCTGCACGTCGATCTTCTCGGCCGAACCCCGCGAACTGTCCCTGCTGTTCGTCCTCTTCTACATCGCCGCCGCCGGCAACGAGACCACTCCCGGCACCCTGGAGCGCCTCACCGAGACCGCGGGCGGCGCCCAGGAACTGCGCTTCGTCGGCGGCTCCCAGCTGGTGCCGGTCAAGCTCGCCGCCACGCTGGGCGACCGCGTCATACTGAACGCCCCGGTGCGCACGATCGCCAAGTCCGGCGCGAAGTACGTCGTCACGGCCGACGGGGTCACCGTCACCGCCAAGCGGGTCGTCGTCGCCGTACCCCCGCCGCTCGCGGCCCGCATCACCTACGACCCGCTGCTGCCCGCCGCCCGCGACCAGCTCACCCAGCGCCTCCCGATGGCCTCGGTCGGCAAGGCGATCGCGATCTACGACACTCCCTTCTGGCGGGCGGACGGCCTCAACGGCCAGGTCGTCAGCGACACCGGCGTGGTCAGCTCGACCTTCGACAACTCCCCGCCGGACGCCTCCTACGGCGCCCTGATGGGCTTCATCGAGGCCGACGAGGCCCGCAAGTACGACGCGGCGAGCGAAGCGGAGGTCAAGGCGGCCGTCCTCAAGGACTACGTGACGTACTTCGGCTCGAAAGCGGCCTCCCCCACCTCCTTCGTCCTGCAACGCTGGAACAACGAGGCCTACACCCGCGGCGGTCCCGTCTCCATCGGCGCGCCCGGGGTGCTCACCCAGTACGGCCCCGCCCTGCGGGCCCCCGTCGGCGGCATCCACTGGGCCGGGACCGAGACGTCGATCCACTGGATGGGCTTCATGGACGGTGCGGTGCGGTCGGGCGAGCGGGTGGCCAAGGAGGTTCTCGCGGTGTTGTAGCCGTCGGGGGTGCCGTGGCCCGGCGCGGGTGCTGCTGTCGGCGCGGGTGCCGTGGTCCGCGTCTCAACTTTGCGTGCACGCCCGTTCCTGACACACCGTCAGTTCTGTAATCTGACTATGCGTCAGTTGTTCAGGCTGTCACACAGGAGCGGGCGGACCGATGCTTGGATCAACCCACGGCACCCTCACCACCGACTCCCGCCGGGCCCGGGTCATCGCGTGCGGCGAGCAACCCGGGCCCGCCGTCCACGGCCGGCCCGCCGAGGCCGACGATCTCGACGTCGGCGGCCGGCCGCTGTATACCGACGTCCCCGATCTGGACCGCTTCTTCCGGCCGGAGTCGGTCGCCGTGATCGGCGCCTCGGACACCGAGGGCCGCCCGAACACCGGGGTCACCCGGCAGCTGATCGACTGGGCGGAACGGGTCGGCGCCCGGCTGCACCCGGTGCACCCGACCCGCCCGGCCGTCTTCGGCATCCCCTGTGTGGCCGCCGTGTCCGAGCTGCCCGAGCAGGTCGATCTCGCCGTGCTGCTGGTCGCCGATCCTCTCCCGCTGATCGAGCAACTGGCCGAGGCCAAGGTGAAGTTCGCGGTCGTCTTCGCCTCCGGGTTCGCCGAGACCGGCGAGGAGGGAGCAGCCGCCCAGGAGCGTCTCGCGGCCGCCGTGGCGCAGTCCGGGATGCGGCTGCTGGGGCCCAACACCAACCTGAACGCGTTCTCCTCGTTCCGCGAGGACCTCGACGGTCCGGGCATCGCCCTGATCACCCAGTCCGGCCACCAGGGCCGCCCGGTGTACGCCCTCCAGGAGCTCGGCATCCGCCTCACCCACTGGGCCCCCACCGGCAACGAGGCCGATCTGGAGACCTCGGACTTCCTGTCCTACTTCGCCGAGCGCCCCGAGGTCGGCGCCATCGCCTGTTACCTGGAGGGTCTGAAGGACGGCCGTTCCTTCCTGCTCGCCGCCGACCGGGCCGCCCGCCGCAAGGTACCGGTCGTCGCGGTCAAGGTCGGCCGCACCGAGACCGGCGCCCGCACGGCCGCCTCCCACACCGGCAAACTCACCGGCGCGGACACGGTGGTGGACGCGGCCATGCGCCAGTACGGCGTGATCCGCGTCGACGGACTCGACGAACTCCAGGACACCGCCGCCCTGTTGGCCCGCGCGAAGCCGCCGCGCGCCGAGGGGGTCGTCGTCTACTCGATCTCGGGCGGCACCGGCGCGCACTTCGCCGACCTGGCGACGGAGGCGGGGCTGCGGCTGCCGCCGCTGTCCGACGCCAAGCAGGCCGAACTGCACCAGTGGATACCGGAGTTCCTGAGCGTGGCCAACCCCGTCGACAACGGCGGGCACCCGGTCGGCGACTGGCGTGGCCGGAAGATCATCGACGCGATCCTCGCCGACCCGTCGGTCGGGGTGCTGATCTGCCCGGTCACCGGGCCCTTTCCTCCCCTGAGCGACCGGCTGGTGCAGGACCTGGTGGACGCGGCCGAGCAGACCGACAAGCTGGTGTGCGTGGTGTGGGGCTCGCCCGTCGGCACCGAGCCGGCCTACCGCGAGGTCCTGCTCGGCTCGTCCCGGGTGGCCACCTTCCGCACGGTCGGCAACTGCATCACCGCCGTGCGCGCCTACCTCGACCACCACCGCTTCGTCGCCGGCTACCGCTCCCCCTTCGACGAGGCCCCGCGCACCCCGTCGCCCTCCTTCCGCAAGGCGCAGGCGCTGATGCGCCCCGGCCAGCAGCTGAGCGAGCACGCGGCGAAGCAACTGCTGCGGGCCTACGGGATCCGGGTGCCGCGCGAGCAACTGGTGACCAGCGCGGCGGCGGCCGTACGGGCGGCCGGCCTAGTGGGCTACCCGGTGGTGATGAAGGCGTCCGGGGCGAAGATCGCCCACAAGACGGAGCTCGGCCTCGTGAAGATCGGCCTGACCTCCGCGAGCCAGGTCCGGGACGCCTACCGCGAGCTGACGGACATCGCCCGCTACGAGGACGTCTCCCTGGACGGTGTCCTGGTCTGCCAGATGGTCGAGCGGGGTGTCGAGATGGTCGTCGGGGCGGCGCACGACGAGCTGTTCGGGCCGACGGTGACGGTCGGGCTCGGCGGGGTCCTGGTCGAGGTGCTGCGGGACACGGCCGTACGGGTGCCGCCCTTCGGTGAGGAGCAGGCCCGGGACATGCTCGGAGATCTGCGCGGACGGGCGCTCCTGGACGGGGTCCGGGGGCGGCCGCCCGCGGATCTCGACGCGCTCGTGGAGGTCGTGCTCCGGGTGCAGCGGATGGTGCTGGAGCTCGGGGACGAGCTCGCGGAGCTCGACATCAACCCGCTGATGGTGCTGCCCCGGGGGCAGGGGGCGGTGGCGCTGGACGCGTTGGTGGTGTGCCGGTGAGCGAGGTGACGCACACCGTCGACGGCCAGGTCTCGTACCTCACCCTGAACCGGCCCGAGGTGCTCAACGCCCTCACGCCCGGCCAACGGGACCGGCTGATCGAGCTGTTCGCGAGCGCGTCGGCCGATCCGGACGTACGGGCGGTGGTCCTCACCGGTACGGGGCGAGGCTTCTGCGCGGGCGCGGACCTGCGGGGCGCACCCGCGGCCGCGGCCCCCGGTGACGTGGCCCGGACGATCCGCCTCGGCGCCCAGCGACTGATCGCCGCCGTCCTCGACTGCGAGAAGCCGGTCATCGCGGCGGTGAACGGCACCGCGGCCGGTATCGGCGCGCATCTCGCCTTCGCCTGCGACCTGGTCCTGGCCGGCGAATCGGCGCGGTTCATCGAGGTGTTCGTACGCCGGGGCCTGGTCCCGGACGGTGGCGGCGCGTATCTCCTGACCCGTCTGCTCGGCCCTCAGCGCGCCAAGGAGCTGATGTTCTTCGGCGACGCGCTCGGCGCGGCCGACGCCGAGCGCCTGGGCCTGGTCAACCGTGTGGTGCCGGACCAGGAGTTGGACAAGGCGGCCCGCGAGTGGGCCATCCGCCTGGCCACCGGCCCGACCCGGGCCCTCGCCCTGACCAAGCAGCTCGTGAACGCCTCCCTGGACAGCGACCGTGCCACCGCGTTCGCCGCGGAGGCCGCCGCGCAGGAGATCAACATGACGACGGCGGACGCTCAGGAGGGTGTGGCGAGCTTCGTGGAGCGCAGGAGCCCCGAGTACCACGGCCGTTGACGGCTCAGTCCCGCGTCAGGATGCGCACCACCGGCGCGTCCGGGTCACCGAACGGCACGAACAGCTCGGGCGCGGCCTCACTCCCGCCGATCCTCCAGTACGTCTCGTGCCCGCATCCGCCGTCCAGCCGTACGACGACACCGGGACGTCCTCCGGAGCCGGTGGTGTAGGGGTCGTGGCCGCCCTTGCCGTCGAGCAGCCAGGTGCCGGTGCCGTCGCACACGGTGTAGGGGCGGGCGGCGTAAGGGTCGCCCGCGCCGGGCTCGAACTCGGCCGGGAGGTGGGTGAGTTGGGCCCGGCCGCCCGTGCCCAGGCGCAGGACCGCGCCGTCCTCGCCCCGCCAGACCCCGGTGACCTGCCCGGTGGACAGCGCGGGAGGCTCGTACTCGTCGACGATCCCCGTGACCGTGGCCAGCACCCCGCCGAGGAGCGTCAGGAAGAACAGGCCGACGGAGGCGAACAGCGCGGGCAGCAAGGTGCCCGACAGGCTCCGGGGCCGTCTACGCAGCCACATGAAGCCGAGCACCGGGAGCACGCCCAGGGCGGCGAAGAGCGGCGCGGTGGTGGTGAAGGGCCAGTCCCACAGCAGGGCGAGTGCGGCCCAGGCCACGCCGAGGACCGAGGTGAGGCCCAGGTGCCAGACCCACACCGGTCCCCGCGCGCGACGGGCGGCCCGGCGGGCGAGCACCTCCGCCGGCAGCACCTGGGCGAGGGCGTGCAGGAGGCCGAGGACCGGCAGGACCAGCGGTGCCACGAACAGGAGGCACAGCAGGCCGAACACGGCGAGGGCCCCGGTGGCGCCCGCGTACGCGTAGTCGTCGCCCAGCTGATCCCTGATCCACCAGATCAGTCCGATCGCCGGGAACTGCGCCGCGCACACCGCTGCGGCCTCGTGGATCCGTCTGTTGCCCCACCCCATGGCCGCAGCGTACGTCCGCCCCTTCGCGCGCCTGCCCGCCCCCTTCCCATCTGACACACCGTCAGCTTCAATGGGGATGTGATGGGACAAGCGGGGACGGCGGAAGCGGCCGTCCGTTACCTCAGGTCCGGCAGGGCCCTCGCCATGGAGGCGCTGCCCCGCCCGGAGCTGCGGTGTGTGCGCGAGGACGAGCGGGCGCCGGTCGACCCGGCCGAGTTCCGGCGTGTGCTGGGCGAGTTCGCGACCGGGGTCACGGTGATCACGGCTCCCGGTACGCCTCCCGCCGGCTTCGCCTGCCAGTCCTTCTCCTCCCTCTCCCTCGACCCACCGCTCGTCGCCTTCATGGTGGGCCGTACGTCGACGACCTGGCCGCGCGTCTCCCGGGCGGGCGTCTTCTGCGTGAACGTCCTGAGCGCGGACCAGGGCCCGCTGTGCAGGGCGTTCGCGGTGAGCGGCGCGGACAAGTTCGCGGGCGTGGCCCACGACCCGGCCCCGGTCTCCGGCTCCCCGCGCCTGGCGGGCACGCTCGCGTGGATCGACTGCACGATCCACGCGGTGCACACCGGCGGTGACCATCTCATCGTGGTGGGACGGGTGGACGCGCTGGGCACGGGCGAGGGCGAGGCCCCGCTGCTGTTCCACCGGGGGCGGTTCCTCTAGGCCGCCGCCGCCAGGGGAACGGGGACCGGCCGCCGCCGGATGACGAGCGCCATCAGCGCCGCCGCCGCGCACAGCGCTCCCGACGCGTACCAGACCATGTCGTACGTGCCGAACACGTCCCGTGCCACACCGCCGAGGAAGGCGATCAGGGCCGCGCCGACCTGGTGGGAGGCGAGGACCCAGCCGAAGACGATCGCGCTGTCGTCGCCGTACTGCTCGCGGCACAGGGCCACGGTGGGCGGGACGGTGGCGACCCAGTCGAGGCCGTAGAAGACGATGAAGAAGAGCATCGGCGGGTGGACCGAGGGGGCCAGCAGCATGGGCAGGAACAGCAGCGAGATGCCGCGCAGGGCGTAGTAGACGGCGAGCAGGCGGCGGGGCTCGAAGCGGTCGGTGAACCAGCCGGAGGCGACCGTGCCGACGACGTCGAAGACGCCGATGACCGCGAGCAGCGAGGCGGCCGCCGTCACGGGCATGCCGTGGTCGTGGGCGGCGGGCACGAAGTGGGTCTGGATCAGGCCGTTGGTGGAGGCGCCGCAGATCGCGAAGGTGCCGGCGAGCAGCCAGAAGGGGCCGGTGCGGGCGGCCTGGAAGAGGACCTTGACGGTCCGGCGGGCGGCACCGGGCACGGGTGCCGGCTTCGGCACGAACTCCTGGGCGCCGTACGGCTTCAGGCCCACGTCGGCCGGGTGGTCGCGCAGCAGCAGCCAGACGAAGGGGACGACCGCGAGGGCGGCGAGCGCGACCGTGATCGCCGCCGGACGCCAGTCGTGCTTCTCCACCATCCAGGACAGCACCGGCAGGAAGATCAGCTGGCCGGAGGCGGAGGCGGCGGTCAGGATGCCGGTGACCAGGCCGCGCCGCTCGGTGAACCAGCGGTTGGTGACGGTCGCGGCGAAGGCCAGCGCCATCGAGCCGCTGCCGAGGCCGACGAGCAGGCCCCAGTAGAGCATCAGCTGCCAGGCGGCCGTCATCCACACGGTCAGGCCCGAACCGACGGCGATCACGGTCAGCGCGACGGCGACGACCCGCCGGATGCCGAAGCGGTCCATCAGCGCCGCCGCGAAGGGCGCGGTCAGGCCGTACAGCGCGAGGTTGACGGAGACGGCCGCGCTGATGGTGCCGCGCGACCAGCCGAAGTCGTCGTGCAGGGGGTCGATGAGCAGGCCCGGCAGGGAGCGGAAGGCGGCCGCGCCGATGATCGTCACGAAGGCGACGGCGGCCACGAACCAGGCGCGGTGGATGCGTCCGGGCTGCTTCTCCGTCCCGGACGTCTGGACTGCGGCTTCGGTTGTCTGGGTCACGACATAGAGCGTGGGGCCTGTGGCCTGCCCGATCCATTGGCCCGAAGGACAGCATTCGTTAGGATCGGGCCATGAGCCGTGGCCGTCAGGTCTCCCGCGACCGTCATGTCCCGAGCGACCCGGAGTTCCGCCCGCACCGCGTGGTCGTCCTGGCCATGGACGGTGTCCTGCCGTTCGAGCTGGGCATCCCGCACCGGATCTTCGGCCGTCCCCGGGACGCCGAGGGGCGCCTGCTGTACGAGGTCGTCACCTGCTCGATCCGTCCGCCGGGCCCGGTGCGGACCGACGCCGACTTCGCCGTCCAGGTCGAGCACGGCCCGGAGGCCCTGGCCACCGCCGACACCGTGATCGTGCCGGCGTCGTACGAACTGGGCCCGGTCTTCGAGCAGGGCGTGCTGACCGGTGAACTGGCCGCCGCCCTCGCCCACATCCGCCCCGGCACCCGGCTCGCCTCCATCTGCACCGGCGTCTACGTCCTGGCCGCCGCCGGTTACCTCGACGGCCGCCCCGCGACCACGCACTGGGCCGACTCCGACCGTCTCCAGCGGCTCTTCCCGCAGATCAAGGTGGACCCGGACGTCCTGTTCATCGACGACGGGGACGTCCTGACCTCCGCGGGCGTCGCCGCCGGCATCGACCTGTGCCTGCACATGGTGCGCCACGACCACGGCACGGCGGTCGCGAATGACGTGGCCCGCCGCACCGTAGTCCCGCCGCACCGCGACGGCGGTCAGGCGCAGTACATCCACCGGCCGGTGCCCGACCCTCAGCAGTCGACCACGACCTCGGCCCGCGCCTGGGCGCTCGGCCGCCTCCACGAGCCGATCCAGCTGCGGGACATGGCCGAGCACGAGGCCATGTCGGTGCGCACCTTCACCCGGCGCTTCCGCGAGGAGGTGGGCGTCAGCCCCGGCCAGTGGCTCACCCAGCAGCGCGTGGAACGCGCCCGGCACCTCCTGGAGTCCACCGACCTCTCCGTCGACCAGGTCGCCCACGACGCCGGCTTCGGCACCGCACAGTCGATGCGCCAGCACCTGCAGACGGCCCTCGGTGTCACCCCGACCGCGTATCGCCGCACGTTCCGGGCCGCCGGCGCAAACCCCGACTCCCCTTCCGGGCGCTACGACGACGTCGGCACCCCGCGCTGGAACGTGAGCACCCCCCGTGCCACCCGCCCCGCCTCCGCGTCCCCGACCGCCTTCTCGAAGTCCTCGATCGGGTAGGTCTCGGTGACCAGTTCGTCGAGGAGCAGCCGTCCCTGCCGGTAGAGGTCCGCGTAGAGCGGGATGTCGCGCTGGGGCCGTGAGGAGCCGTAGCGGCAGCCGAGGATGGACTTGTCCAGGAACATCGAGGAGACGACGAAGGACGCCTGGGCGCCCGCCGCCGGAACCCCCAGCAGGACCGCCTGCCCGTGCCGGTCGAGCAGGTCGACGGCGGCACGCACGAGTTCGACCCGCCCGACGCACTCGAAGGCGTGGTCCACCCCGTGCGGCAGCAGGTCCCGCACCCCCTCCGTCGAGGTCAGGAAGTCGGTCGCGCCGAACTGCCGGGCCATCGCCTCCTTCGCCGGATTGGCGTCCACCGCCACGATCCGCGACGCCCCCGCGATCCGGGCACCCTGGATGACGTTGAGCCCGATCCCCCCGGTCCCGATCACCAGCACGCTCTCCCCGCGGTCCACCCGGGCCCGGTTCAGCACGGCGCCCACCCCGGTCAGCACCCCGCACCCGATGAGCGCGGCGGACGTCAGCGGAATGTCCTTCGGGATGCGGACCGCCTGCACGGCCTTCACCACGGTCCGTTCCGCGAAGGCGGAGTTGCACGCGAACTGGAACACCGGCTCCCCGCCCCGCGAGAACGGCTTCTGGGGCCGCCCGATGGCCTTGCGGCACATGGTCGGCCGCCCCCGGTCGCAGTCCGCGCAGGCACCGCAGTTGGCGAGGGTGGACAGCGCCACGTGGTCACCGGGCCCGACATGCGTGACCCCCTCCCCCACCGTCTCCACCACGCCGGCGCCCTCATGCCCGAGCACCACCGGAACCGGAAACGGAATGGTCCCGTCCACGACGGACAGGTCGCTGTGGCACAGCCCGGCCGCCGCGATCGCGACCCGCACCTCGCCCGGCCCCGGATCCCGCACCTCCAGATCGTCGACGACCTGGATCTGCCTCCCGTCGAACAGCACGCCGCGCATCAGACGACCCCCTTGGGTTCCCTGGGCAGACCGAGCACGCGCTCGGCGATGATGGTGCGCTGGATCTGGTCGGAGCCGCCGTAGATGGTGTCGGCCCGCGAGAACAGGAACAGCTGCTGCAGCGCGTCGAGTTCGTACGGCGAGGAAGGCGACCAGTCCCCGGGCCCGACCGTCGCTTCCGCCCCCCGCACGAGCATCGCCAGTTCCCCGAGCCGCTGATGCCAGCCCGCCCACAGCAGCTTGGCCACACTGGAGGCCCCGGTGTCCCCCGAACCGCCCAGCGTCCGCAGGGCGTTCCACCGCATGCTCCGCAACTCGGCCCACTGCCGCACGAGCAGAGCGCGTACGACGGGATCGTCGACCGCACCCGTGCGTACGGCGGCCTGCACCACCCGGGTCAGCTCCTGGGCGAATCCCACCTGCTGGGCCAGCGTGGACACCCCGCGCTCGAACCCCAGCAGGCTCATCGCCACCTGCCAGCCCTGCCCCTCGCCTCCGACGACATGCTCGGCACGCGCGTGTGCCCCGTCGAAGAAGACCTCGTTGAACTCACTGGTCCCGGTCAGCTGCCGAATGGGCCGCACCTCGATGCGCCCGGGCTGGTCCATGGGAACGAGGAGAAAGGTCAGCCCCTGGTGTCGGCGCGACTGCGGATCGGTCCGGGCGAGCACGAAACACCAGTCCGCCTCATGAGCGAGGGACGTCCAGATCTTCTGCCCGCTGATCCGGTACGTCCCGTCCCCGGCCCGCGTGGCCCGGGTCCGCACCCCGGCAAGGTCGGACCCCGCCCCGGGTTCGCTGTACCCCTGGCACCACAGCTCCTCCCCGGCGGCGACGGGAGGAAGGAAGCGCGCCTTCTGCTCGTCACTGCCGTGCGCGAGAAGAGTGGGCGCGAGCAGCTTCTCCCCGATGTGCCCGGACCGCGCGGGCGCCCCCGACCGCGCATACTCCTCGGCCCAGACGACCTGCTGAGTGAGCGTGGCAGTCCGGTTCCCGTACCCGCCTTCCGTCCAACCGAGCCCAATCCACCCGGCCTTCCCAAGGGTCCGCTCCCAGACCCGCCGGTCCTGGGCCCCGTCCACATGGCTGGACAGCCATTCCCGCACCTCGGAGCGAAATACGTCGTCCTCAGCACCAAACCGGAAGTCCACGGGCCCCTCCTCTCAACACGGGTCGCGGTGACCGACCCCAGGGGCGCGGGGAACTGCGCGACAAGCCACAACCAACCCGCAGCCGCCAAACAACACACACCCCCGACCCATTAGGCATCCGGCCCCGAAAGCAACGGCATCGGATCGACTCCAACGCTCCCCGGCAAGAACTCCGCGATCAAACCCGGCGTCCACCCGCCGGAGGCATACGCCGCACGCAACTCCCGCGGCTGAGCCCACACCGCGATCTTCGACCCCGCCACGGTGTACACCTGCCCGGTGATCTCCCGCGCCCGCTCCGACAGCAGGTAGACCACCATGGCGGCCACATCCTCCGGCTCCCCGATCTCCGCGAGGTCGAAGGGAACGTTCGCCGACATCCGCGTACGGGCGACGGGCGCCACCGCGTTCGCGGTCACGCCGTACTTGTGCAATCCGAGCGCCGCACTGCGCACCAGCGAGATGATCCCGCCTTTCGCCGCGCTGTAGTTGGCCTGCGAATACGACCCCTGGTGGTTCCCGCTGGTGAACCCGATCAACGTCCCCGCCCGCTGCTGACGCATCACCGCGGAGGCCGCGCGGAACACCGTGAACGTCCCCTTCAGATGGGTGGCGAGGACCGGGTCCCACTCGTCCTCGGTCATGTTGAACAGCATCCGCTCCCGCAGGATCCCGGCGACACAGACGACACCGTCGAGCCGCCCGTAGGAGGACAGCGCGACATCGACCACCCGCTGACCGCCCGCCATCGTCGAGATGTCGTCGGCCACGGCGACGGCCTCGCCCCCGGCCGCCTCGATCTCCTTCACCACGGCCGAGGCGATCTCACTCGTGGGAGAGCCACCGTCCACGGAGACGCCGTAGTCGTTGACGACGACCCGCGCGCCCTCCGCCGCCGCGGCCAGCGCGACCGCCCGCCCGATCCCCCGTCCCGCGCCCGTCACGGCGACGACCCTGCCTGCCAAGAAGTTCCCCACGCCCGGCCCCTTCCCGCGGTTTCTGACGGACCGTTAGATTTTATGTCCCGTCAGATGTGCGGACACAAGCCCCGGGGAGGGCCCGATGTCACTTCCGGCCGCGTTCCACGACATCGCCAAGCGCGTGAACAACTGGGGCCGTTGGGGAGCCGACGACGAGATCGGCACCCTGAACCTGATCACCGACGAGGTCGTCCGCGAGGCCGCCGCGACCGTCCGCACCGGCCGCCGCATCCCGCTCGCCCTCCCGCTCAGGCAGGACGGCGTGCAGACCGGGATGATGCCGGGCCGGGTCAACCCGCTGCACACGATGGTGCAGATCAACCAGGAGATCTTCGGCCCGGGGACGGTCGCGTGCAGCGACGACGCGGTGACCATGGGCCTGCAGGCGGCCACCCACTGGGACGCGCTCACCCATGTCTCGCACTCGGGCATGCTCTACAACGGCCGCCCGGCCGGCACCGTCACCGCGCACGGCGGCGCCGAGTTCAGCGGCATCGACAAGGCCCGGTACGTCGTCTCGCGCGGGGTGCTGCTCGATGTGGCCCGGGCGCGGGGCGTGGACCGGCTCGACGGGGCGCACGCCGTGACGCCCGAGGACCTGGAGGCGGCCGAGGAACTCGCGGGCACGCGGGTGCGTGCCGGGGACATCGTGCTCGTACGGACCGGGCAGGTCCAGGTGTATCTCGCCGGGGACAAGGAGGCGTACGCCTATCCGTCGCCGGGCCTGTCGGTGCGCACCCCGGAGTGGTTCCACGCGCGTGATGTGGCCGCGGTCGCCAACGACACCCTCACGTTCGAGATCTTCCCGCCCGAGATCGAGGATCTGTGGCTGCCCGTGCACGCGCTGGATCTGGTGGAGATGGGGATGCTCCAGGGCCAGAACTGGAATCTGGAAAAGTTGTCCACAGCCTGTGGAGAAGTCGGCCGGTACGCGTTCCTGCTGTCGGCGATGCCCGAGCCGTTCGTCGGCGGCACCGGAACGCCCGTGGCCCCGGTGGCCGTGCTGTGAGGAGGTCGGTCGGCGGCGCGCGGATCCGCCCCGAGCACGGCTCGCGCGCCGCCGTCATCGACTTCCTTCCGCCCTGAGGAAATCGACACCGCGTCACGATCCGCACTCGTCGAGGGCTCCCGTCACCGCAACCCTCGGCGTCCCCTCGCGGCGAATCGCTGACCACCAGCGTCATCAATCGAACACGGTGCGTCAACACCCGTACGGGGATTTATGGCTTACGAGCTGTTTGTCACGACCGCGCACGGATGCACATCCCCGGCGCACCGCCTTCTCACTGAGGCGGGGTCCCGGCGGTGCCTGACACCGTGCGCCGGTCACACCGCCTCGAAGGCCAGCCCCTCGTAGGCCGAGGCATCGATGCCGTAGGTCTCCGTCATCTGCCGCGGCTGCTCGCAGCGGTCGAGTTCGCACCAGATGCTCTTGCCGGCGCCTTCGGGGCTCCAGCCCCAGCGGTCCGCGAGGCCGTCGACGAGGGCGAGGCCCCGGCCGCCGGTCGCGTCGCCGTCCACGCAGCGCGGCACCGGGGCCCGGCCGCTGCGGTCGGCGACCTCCAGGCGGACGGTGGCCGACTCCCCCTCGGCGCCCGGCAGGGACAGCCGCAGGACGGCCGGACGGCCGGTGTGCACCACGGCGTTGGTGACCAGTTCCGACACGAGCAGGATCAGCGTCTCCGCGAGCGGTTCGTCGCCCCCTATCCCGGATCCGGCGAGCCGCGAGCGGGCCCATCTCCGGGCTCGCCCCACTTCCGAGGGGTCGGGCCGGATCTCCAGCTGCACTTGAAGCACCTGCACCGCTCACACCATCCGAACCGGCGGGCACATGGCCTCGCGCCTCACGAGGGCCACGATCGTAGCCATTTTTTGCATGACCAGAACAATGACCAAAGCCGGGGTCACAGAACGTGAATCCCTTACGAGACAGCATGGTTGACGTACAGTCACGCCAACAAGCGCTTCGGGCATATTCCAGCGCGAAGGAGTACCCCTGCGAGATACTGTGCGACGCTCGCCGCGGGGAGTCGAACAGGCGGTGGACACAGGCCTTCCCGCCCTGCGAGCAGCGGCGCGCACCGCCGGGTCCGGGGCCGCCCCATCGGCAACACCGGCATGGCTCGTGCTCGGAACCACTCGCATCTCACACAAGGTACCGGAGCAGTCCGCCGACTCCAGGACGTGACGAGTCACACATAGGACACAACCCGATATCAACGCTCCGTGATTCCGGTATGCCACAATCCGCGACATCCACTCCGGGCCTCCCGGAGAGCGGGCCGGTCGCGGGCGCCTCAGGCCAACAGATCGACGGCGAGCAACTCCTCACTCTCCGCACCGCCGCCGCCCCGCCGGGCCCGCACCCAGGCCCGCTTCAGATGCAGCTGCACCTCGCACTCCCAGGTGAAGCCCATCCCGCCGTGCACCTGGAGACAGTCCCGGGCGCCCCGTTCGGCTGCCTCGTCGGCCAGCAGCCGGGCCGCGGCGATGTCCACCGGGTCCGCGGTCACGGCGGCCGCGTACACCGCGGCCCGGGCCGTCTCCGTCCGCACCAGCATTCGCGCGCACAGATGCTTGACCGCCTGGAAGGCCCCGATCGGCTGCCCGAACTGCTCCCGCGTCCGCGCGTGTTGCACGGCCAGCTCACCCACGCGCGTGGCCGTGCCCAGCTGCTCGGCAGCCGTGAGGAGCACGGCGACGGGATCGGCGGCTCGCGCGCGTGCTCCGGGCACCCGGTGCAGCGGCGTGAGCGGATCCACCGACTTCAGGGGTACGGCCCCCGCGGCGTCCCCCCGTACGACGTCAGCCTCCTCCAGCCACTCCACGAGTCCACCAGGGTCGACGTCGGCCACGACGACCGCTCCCTCGGCGGCCCCGTCCACGGCACCGGCCGCGAGGTGGGTCGCCACCAGCGGCCCCGGCAGCAGGGCCCGCCCGGCCTCCTCGAAGGCCAACACAGCCTCCGGCAGCCCCAGTCCGACCCCGCCCTGCGCCTCCGGCACCCGCAGCGCGAAGAACCCGGCGGCACCCAGCTCCCGCCACAGCGCCCGGTCCAGTCCGGGGGCGTCCAGGGCAGCGCGCAGGGCTTCCCCGTCGAAGCGCCGCGCAAGCACCTCCCGCACACCGGCCTGCAACGCCCGCTGATCATCAGTCAGTTGAAACCGCATGCCACGCCCTCTTCTCCACACAGGCCGCGACAGCCACCCAGGGGCGCGGGACTGTATTCGATTTGCGGCTACCGCCGCGTGGGCGCCACCAGCCACAACGGATCCGCACCCGGCGCTCAACCGCTACCGCCCCTTCGGCAACCCGAGAACCCGCTCCGCCACGATGTTCCGCTGGATCTGCGAGGTCCCGGCCGCGATCGTGTACGACAACGACGACAACCGCTCCAGCACCCAAGGCCGTTCAAGATCCAGCGACTCCACACCCAGGACATCCGCTGCCGCGTCGTACAACTCCTGCCGCGCATGCGAGTACCGCAACTTGAACACCGACCCCCCGACCCCCGGCACCCCGCCCCCACTCGCCTCCGCCTCGCTCACGTTCCACTGCGTCAGCCGCCACAGCGCCCGGAACTCGGCGTTGAGCCGCCCCAACCTCCGCCGCACGGACAGGTCTTCCCAACGACCGTTGCCCCGAGCCTCCGCGGCCAGTGAACGCAGCACCCGCCGGCAGGCGACGACCTCGCCCACGAAGGCCGTGCCGCGCTCGAAGGACAGCGTCACCATGGTCACGCGCCAGCCGTCGTTCTCCTCGCCGACCCGGTTGGCCACCGGCACCCGTACCTCGTCGAGGAACACCTCGGCGAACTCGGCGGACCCGGCGAGGGTGCGCAGGGGACGCACCACGACCCCGGGCGCGGACATGGGCATCGCCAGCCAGGTGATGCCCCGGTGCTTCGGGGCCGCCGGGTCCGTACGCACCAACAGCTCGCACCAGTCGGCGACTTCGGCGTGCGAGGTCCAGATCTTGGACCCGCTCACCACATAGTCGTCGCCGTCCCGGCGCGCACGGGTGCGGAGCGAGGCGAGGTCGCTGCCGGCGTCCGGTTCGCTGAAGCCCTGGCACCAGACCTCCGCACCGCGCAGGATCGGCGGCAGCCAGCGTTCCCGCTGCTCAGGCGTGCCCTCGGCGGCGATCGTCGGACCCGCGTGGAGCAGTCCGACGAACCCGGCGCCGACATAGGGCGCGCCCGCGGTCTCCGTCTCCTCCAGGAAGATCAGCCGCGTGGTGGGCGACGCGTCCCAGTGCACGTGCGCGTACCCGGCGTCGTAAAGCATGCGCTGCCAGCCGAGGTCGTACGCCCGGCGTCCGGGCCAGTCCTGCGGGGACGGTTTCGGCGGCAGCGTGGGGAGCGCCTTGGCGAGCCACTCCCGCAGCCGCGCCCGGAACT
Source organism: Streptomyces sp. NPDC048523 (assembly GCF_043199815.1). Taxonomy (NCBI): domain Bacteria; kingdom Bacillati; phylum Actinomycetota; class Actinomycetes; order Kitasatosporales; family Streptomycetaceae; genus Streptomyces; species Streptomyces sp. NPDC048523. Next base: position 345,448 of record NZ_JBICWQ010000006.1, read on the forward strand.
CCTCCTCTTCCGGCGTGTACGCGAGATCCATGGCGGCACTCCACATCTGATAACCCGTCAGATACCGCTCGCACCGGAAGGTTAGGCCCCGCACCCCTGGACCGACAAGGCGTGGCGCCCTACGCTCTGCCCACGATCTGACGATGCGTCAGTTCTGGTCAGTGCCACGAGGGGGCCACCGTGACCGACACCGCCCACGCGCTCAGCGCGTCCCGCACCCTCTGGGAGCTGGTCGCCCGCCGCGCCGAGCTGACCCCCGACCGTGCGGTCCTCCTCCAGGACGACCGCACGCTCACCTTCGGCGAGCTGCACGCGCGCGGCGAGCGGGTGGCGGCCGGCCTGTACGACATGGGCGTACGTCCCGGCACGGTCGTCGCCTGGCAGCTGCCCACCCGTATCGAGACGGCCCTGCTCTCCTTCGCCCTTGCCCGCCTCGGCGCCGTGCAGTCCCCGGTCATCCCCTTCTACCGGGACCGCGAAGTCGGCTTCGCCCTGCGGGAGTCGAAGGCGGAGTTCTTCGCGGTCCCGGGCGTCTGGCGCGGCTTCGACCACACGGAGATGGCCCGGCGGCTCGGCGCGAAGGGCGTCTTCGAGGCGTACGACGACCTCCCGGACGGCGACCCGGCCGTGCTCCCGCCCCCGCCCGCCGAGGGCACCCGCGTCCGGTGGATCTACTGGACCTCGGGCACCACCTCCGACCCCAAGGGCGTGCTCCACACGGACCGTTCACTGATCGCGGGCGGCTCCTGCCTCGCCCACGCGCTGCGCCTGACGGCTGACGACGTGGGGTCGATGGCCTTCCCGTACGCGCACATCGCGGGCCCCGACTACACCGTGATGCTGCTGCTGTACGGCTTCCCGGCGGTGATGTTCGAGCAGTTCGCGCTGCCGGACGCGCTGGAGGGCTACCGCAGGCACGGGGTGACGGTGGCGGGCGGTTCGACGGCGTTCTACTCGATGTTCCTCACCGAGCAGCGCAAGCGGCCCGGTGCCCCCGTGATTCCCTCGCTCCGACTGCTCGCCGGCGGCGGGGCGCCCAAACCGCCGGAGGTCTACCACGCCGTCGTACGGGAGCTGGGGGTGCAGCTCACCCACGGGTACGGCATGACCGAGGTGCCGATGATCACCATGGGGGATCCGGACGACACGGTGGAGAACCTGGCGACGACCGAGGGGCGGCCGCCGGAGGGGATGTCCGTGCGGATCGTGGACGGGGAGGTGCGGCTGAAGGGGGAGGCGGTGTGCCAGGGGTATCTCGACCCGGCCCAGACAGCGGAGGCCTTCGACGAGGAGGGCTATCTGCGCACCGGGGATCTCGGACATCTCACGGCCACCGGCCATCTGGTGCTCACCGGGCGGCTCAAGGACGTGATCATCCGCAAGGGCGAGAACATCTCGGCGAAGGAGATCGAGGACCTGCTGGCCGCGCATCCGGCCGTCGGGGACGTGGCGGTGATCGGGCTGCCGGACGCCGAGCGCGGGGAACGCTTGTGTGCCGTGGTGGAACAGCCCGAAGGCGCCGAGCAGCTGACCCTGGACGCCGTGACGGACCATCTGCGCGCGGAAGGGCTGTCGACGCACAAGCTGCCGGAGCAACTGGAGGTCGTGGACGCCCTTCCGCGCAACGAGACCCTGCGCAAGGTGCTCAAGTACAAGCTGCGCGAGCGCTATTCGGGGACGGTGAAGTAGCGGGCGAAGGCGGGCACGATCTCGGCCTCGCCGACCTTGCCGTCGCCGTCGGTGTCCAGGGTGGCCGCGGCGGCCCGGGCGAGGTCCTCGCTCGCACCGAGAATCCTCAGCACGCGCGCGGTGTCCTCGACGGTGGCGCGTCCGTCGCCGTCCTGGTCGGCGACGGCGATCGCCGCGTGCAGGAAGGGGCGCGCGATCTCGGCGAACCGGTCCGGGTTGTCGCGCAGCCGCTTGAGCGCGCCGTTCACGAACTCGTCGCGGGTGATCCGCTGGTCGCCGTCCCGGTCGGCGATCCCGGCCATGCCCTGCCAGAACGCCTCCGCGCCGACGTACAGCGCCTGTCCCTTGTCGGAGCGCGCGGCCGTACCGAACTCCGTGAGCAGCGCCTTGGCCGCCACGTTGAAGTCCTCGCGGTCGATGTAGCCGTTGCCGTCCTGGTCGAAGGTGGCGAACCGGTCGGCGATCCTGCGCTCGTACTCGCTGCTGACCATTCTCTTCGCGCCGCCTCACATCACATCGGGTGCATCTCGCACGGAGCGTACGACGCGAGTGGCACCCCGGGGGCCGGAAGGCGGTGCTTGTGCCGACACCGGGAGAATTTCGGGACAAGGGTGTGGCAGTCGGGGTGCCCCAGGTCACAGCCGTGCGTACAGAAGAGCCTTACAGGTGTACGGGTGTACGGCTCAGGCGGACAGTGGTTCCGCCTCCTCGTCGGTCGCCGAGTCCACATCCGGGTGCACCTCGAACAGGCGGCGGACGCCCAGCGCGCCGAGGACGCGGTTGACGTGGGAGCCGTCGGCCGCGCCCTGGGCCGGGAGGATCAGACGCAGATGGCCTCGGCAGGAATGGATCAGGCGGCGGGAGGCGATGAGGACGCCGACGCCGCTGGAATCGCAGAAGTAGACCTCGGAGAGGTCGAGGACGAGACTGTGGCGCCCCTCGGCCACCACGTCGTGGACGTGCTGGCGGAGCACCGGGGAGGTCACCAGGTCCAGCTCGCCCGACACACTGAGCACGGTCCACTCGCCCTGCTCGTCGCTGGTCACATTGAACGCCACCACCATGCCCTTCATTCGCCGGAAAGCAAACGGAAGCCCTTCTTACGCTTCCTTGCAGCGTGGCTGCCCAGCGGCGGTTCCCTGAAACACAGCCCCAGAAACGGAAAGCGGGTGAAAGAGGCTTGTTCCGGTCGTCTTCGTTCCTGTTCGATCGGGTCCGGCCAGGGAGTGATGGGGTGAAGAGGCAGGGGAAGGTCCACTACCACCTGAAGCCCTTCGGGGGGCGCGCATTGGAACAAAGGGGCGTGCGCTGCCGGAGGTGCCGACTACATTCGAGGAGATGGTCGGCGCAGGCTTGACCCGGACACTTCCAGGGGTGAGGGGGCCGCATGGCGAAAAAGGACGCACCACCCCGCTGGGACCGCAAGATGCAGCAGCGGCTCGCACGCGGTGAGGCGGCCGCCCTCGGCGAGCTCTACGACCGTTTCGCTTCACTTGTGCACGGCCTCGCCCACCGCGTGCTCGGAGACGAGCGCGCGGCCGACCGCATCACCCGGGACGTCTTCGCCCACGTGTGGGAGCACCCCGAGACCTACGACCCCAAACAGGGCCCGCTGCGCTCCTGGGTCGCCGGGCTGACCCACCGCCTGGCCGTGCAGCGGCTGCGCGCCACCGAGACCGCCGCGCTCACCCGGGCCGGCGAGGGCTCGGCCGAGGAACTGGAGCGCAGGGTGCGCCACGCCTCGGTCGCCGCGCGCGCCGACTACATCGTCCAGTCCATGCCCACCCCGCTGCGGGCCGCCCTGGAGCTGGCCTACTTCCAGCGCCGCGACTACCGCCAGGCGGCCGCCGACCTCAGCATCACCGAGGACGAGGCCCGCCGCCGCCTCCGCCTGGGCCTCCAACTCCTCTCCACGGCCCACGACACCGGAGCACCGGGGGCTCCGCCGGGATACGGGGGCGCGGCATGAGCGACGACCTCGAGACACAGGACGATCGGGACGGGTACGGGGGGCGGGGGGTGGCTTCCGAGGGCGCGGGGGGTGTCCGGGGCACGGGCCGGGTTGGCGACGCCTGGGACGCTCGGGAAACGGACGGCACAGGTGGAGCGCCCCTCCCAGGCCCCGACGGCACAGCCGGCAGCGGGGTCGGGGGTGCTGAGAGCACGGTTGCTCTCGGGCACGGTCACGACGTCGGCGACCCGGACGAAGACGCCGGCCCGCCGAGCGACCCCGGCACAGACGGGACCAGCGGCGGCACAAGCGGACCACCCTCCCCGGGACCCGACGGCACAGCCGGCTCCGGTGCGGGTGGCCCGGGCGGCGCCGGAGGCCATGGCGGCGGTGGCGAACCGGGCCGGCCGCCCCGCATTCCGCTGCCCCGCTCCTCCATCGAGGACACCGGCCGGCCGCTGCCCGCGCTGGAGGAGCCGGTTCCGCCCGCTCCCCTCGTCCTGGAGCACCGTGTGCTGAAGTCGCTGCTCGGGGCGTGGGCGCTCGCCGCGTGTTCCGCGGAGGAGACGGCCGCCGTGGAGGACCACCTCGGCGTCTGCGGCTCCTGCGCCGACGAGGCGCTGCGGCTGCGCGGCGCGGTGGGCCTGTTGCAGCGGCCGGAGAGCCTCGACCTGGACCCCGGCCTGCGCACCCGCGTCCTCAACGGCTGCCTCGACCGGCGTCCGCCCCGCATCCCGATCCCCGAGTGGGCCATGCCGTACGACGCCGAGACCGCCCGCCTGGACGCCCTGCTGCAGGACTTCGGCGACGCCGAGTGGCACTCCCCGGTCAGGCTCCGCTGGTTCGACGCCGACGAGGCCACGAGCCGCCGTACGACGGTCGCCGGGGTCATAGCCCACCTGCTGTCGGTCGACGGCCTCGTCGCGGTCGCCCTCGGCCTGGACGACCCCCTGGGCGAGACCCCCGCGGACGCGCCCACGCCGTCGAGCCGCACCGAGGCGTTCTGGCGCGCGTCGCACTTCCCGCCGACCCGCACCGTCCGGACCCCCTGGCGCGAGCAGAGCCACGACCTCGTCCGCACGGTGTCCTTCACCGGCGGCACCTCCGGCAGACTCGAGGTGCCCTACGGCGACTTCGCGCTCCCCCTCCACGACGCGATGCTGGACCGCGCCTTCGAGTGCTGGGTCCACGCCGAGGACATCGCGGAGGCGGTCGACTACCCCTACGACCCCCCGTCCCCCCGCCACCTCAACCGCATGATCGACCTGGCCGCGCGGATGCTGCCCGCGGTCCTGGCACAACGGCGGCAGAAGGGGCTGACGTCACCGACCCCTGGACGGCATCTCGTGAGCGCCGGAGGTCCCGGCCGCAGCCTGCGTCTGGAGATCGAGGGGCTGGGCGGCGGCGAATGGCTGATCCCGCTCGACTCCCCCGCGGCGGTGGGTTCGGCGGACCACGAGGTGGCGCACGTGGCGCTGGACGGCGTGGAGTTCTGCCGGCTGGCAGCGGGCCACGTGTCTCCTGCGGAAGCTGCGGCGGGGCAACTGGGTGACCGGGAGGCGATCAGAGATGTGCTGTTCGCCGCGGCGAGCTTGAGCCGGATGTAGGGGTGGGCGGGGGATTCGTCGGCGGCTGCGGGTGAGTGGGGGCTGGTCGCGCCCGCGCGGCGGAGCCGCAAATAGACACAGCCCCGCGCCCCTGAAGGTGCGTCCAGCTGACTTCTTTTAGGGGCGCGGGGAACTGCGCGAGCAACCACGAACCACCCGCAGCCGCCCGACGCCCAGAACCCCCGAGCTCCTAGGCGAACACCACAGTCCGCCGCCCGTTCAACAGAATCCGGCGCTCCGCATGCCACTTGACCGCCCGCGCCAGCGCCTGGCACTCCACGTCCCGCCCGATCGCGACAAGCTGGTCCGGAGTGACGCCGTGCCCCACCCGCTCGACCTCCTGCTCGATGATCGGCCCCTCGTCGAGGTCCGCGGTCACATAGTGCGCCGTCGCCCCGATCAGCTTGACCCCCCGCGCATGAGCCTGGTGATAGGGCTTCGCGCCCTTGAAGCTCGGCAGGAACGAGTGGTGGATGTTGATGATCCGGCCGCTGAGCTGCTTGCACAGGTCGTCGGAGAGGACCTGCATGTACCGGGCGAGCACGACGAGTTCGACGTCCTGCTCGCGCACCAGCTCAAGGAGTCGCGCCTCCGCCTCGGCCTTGTTCTCCCGCGTCACCGGAATGTGGTGGAAGGGAATGTCGTACGACCCCACGAGCTCGGCGAAGTCGGTGTGGTTGGAGACCACGGCGGCGATCTCCACCGGGAGGGCTCCTATGCGCGCGCGGAACAGCAGGTCGTTCAGGCAGTGCCCGAACTTGCTGACCATCAGCACGACCCGCATCCGGTCCTCGACCCGGTTGATCTGCCAGTCCATGGCGAAGGAGTCACCGATCGCCGCGAAGGACGCCCGCAGCTTGTCCACCGTGACCGGCGCCTCCGCCGCGAAGTGGACGCGCATGAAGAACAGGCCCGTGTCGCGGTCGCCGAACTGCTGGCTGTCCTCGATGTTGCAGCCGGTCATGAAGAGGTAGCTCGACACGGCGTGCACGATGCCCGGCTTGTCGGGGCAGGACAGGGTCAGGACGTACTGGTCGGCGGGGGCGGACTGCTCGTTCATGCAGGACAGGGTCGCATATCCGCACGCGCGGCAGAGACCGCGTCCGTCACGCGGACCGGGTCATGATCTGCAGCACCTGGAGCGTGCGCGGCGGCACATCGGGATCCTCCCCGTCCGCGCTCGCCATCCGCACGTGCGCGTCCCGCGCCGCCCGCACCGCGTCCGGCCACCCCGGGTTCTCCATGTACACGGAGACGGGGGCGTCCGGACCGACCTGGTGCATGATCCGCAGCACCCGCAGCACGGCGGTGTCGACGAGGGCCGCCTCCTGGGAGTCCCGGAAGATCGTGCCGACGTATTTCTCGGCGGACCAGTTGTCCAGCCAGGTGTCCTCGACGAGGCGGTACACGGCGTCGGTGACGTCCCCGTACCCCTCGACACCGGCCAGCCAGACGTTCTGCTGGAAGGCGGGGTCGGAGAGCATGTGCAGCGCGGAGCGCACATTGCTGCGCCAGCGCCACCACGGCATGTCGTTCTGTGGCATGCCGCCCATGGTGGAGGAGCGACGGCCGCGACGGGAAGAGTTCTCCGAACCTTGCACGGTCACCGATCGTACGTTCCTCCCCCATACGTGCCTCACAGGCCCTCGCTGTTCACCCTTACGTCACCTCTCGTCGACCGAGCGTCACATCCGAGTTGGCGATGTGGCGGAAGCGTGTGTGCCCATGACCGGCAGGCGACGCATCCGCAGCACCTTCCGCAGCACTTTCCTCCACCGGCACCACCGGCCCGTCAGAGCCACCGCCCTCGCGGCGGGGGCACTGGTGGCGTGTGCTGCCCTCACCGCCGGCTGCGGGGTCGTCCCCGGCACCACGGCGGGTTCCGGGGGCGGCCCGATCAAGGTGATGACCTGGGCCCCGTCGGACACCGAGGCGACCAACAAGCCCGGCATGCCCGCCTTCGCCCGGGCCTACGCCCGCTGGATCAACTCCAAGGGCGGCATCAACGGCCGCCGGCTCACCGTCCTGACCTGCAACGAGCACAACGACGCCGTGTCCGCGGCGACCTGCGCCCGGCGCGCGGTCAAGGAGAACGTCGTCGCGGTCGTCGGCTCCTACAGCCAGTACGGCGATTCCTTCTTCCCGCCGCTCGAGGGCGCGGGCATCCCCTACATCGGCGGCTACGGCGTCACCAACGACGAGTTCACCAGCCCGCTGTCCTACCCCGTCAACGGCGGCCAGCCCACCCTCCTGGCCGGTCTGGGCAAGGAGCTCGCCGCGGCCTGCGGCAACGTCACCCTCGTACGGCCCGACACCATCGCGGGCGACGAGCTGCCCATCCTGCTGGACTCCGGGCTGACCACCGGCGGTCACCGGGTCGCGAGCGACGTGCGGGCGGCGGACGACGCCACCGAGTACTCGGCGCAGTCGACGAAGGCGCTCGACAGCGCGGCCGTCGATGATCCGGCCCGTGGTGCGAAGCAGGGGTGTGTGGTGCCCGCGCTCGGCGACCGCACCAGCACCTTCATGGACTCCTTCCGGCGCGCCCGCGAGGAGTACCCGGCCGTGCGCACCGCCATGGCGATGGGCAGCGTCGACCAGACGGTGATCGACGCGTCCGGCGGGGCATCGGGGCCCTACGAGGGGTCGTACATCACCGGCTGGTACCCGGTGGAGAGCGACGCCCGCTGGGACGCGATGAAGAAGGTCATCAGCGCGGAGGCCTTCGGCGACAACCGCATCGACTCGGCGGACGCGGGGGTGCAGACCACCTGGATCGCCTACACGGTGTTCGAGAAGGCCGTCGAGTCGCTGGGCGGCGGCGAGGTGTCCGCCGACAGTGTGCGCGGCGCCCTCAACGGCGGCCTAAAGATCTCCACCGGCGATCTGACACCGACCCTGCGGTGGCCCACCCGGGACACCTGGAGCTCCACCGACGACCTCGCCTCGGTCGGCTTCCCGCGCCTGGTGAACGCCCACGTGACGCTCCAGGTGGTCCGTCAGGGCCAGCTCGTGTCGGCGCGCGAGGGCTTCACCGACGTGACGAGGACCCTGCGGAACGCGGACGTCGACTGACCCGCGGGGGCGTCCAAGCGCCCCCGCGGACCGTTCACAGCTGGGTGGCCGTGCGCTCGGTCAGGCTGTACTTCTTGGCGATGGCGTTCCACAGCCGGGCCGCCTCGGCCTTCGCGGTGCTGGCGGTGCCGCTGTCCCGGTTGCCGGCCTGGGTCTGGCCCGTGGTGCGGGCCTGGCCCTTCTTGCAGCCCTTCTTCCCGCCGGCCTGGTCGGCCCAGGCGGCGTAGTGGCTGTCGGCGGACGCGGACGCCTGCCAGGCCTTGGTGAGGGCGTCGGTCAGCTCGGCGTGGTTCGGCAGCTGGTCGACCTCGAGCGTCTTGAGCCGGGTCACCAGGCCGGTGCGCTGGGACGCGGCGTTCCGCAGGTCCGTGGCCGCCTGGCCGAGGTTCTTGCAGGACTTCACGTTCGCCACCGCGCTGATCACCGACGAACGGCTGTTGCCGCTGTCGGCGAGCAGCTTGTCCAGCTCGACGGCCTGCGCCTTCGCCGGGTCGGCGGCCGGCGCGGAGGACCCGTCGGTCGCGGGGGCCGAAGCCGACACGGTCTGGTTCTTGTCGCCGCCGTCACCGCCGCCGCCTCCGGCGAGCAGCGCGCCCGCGCCGATGCCGAGGACGACGATCCCGATGCCCACGGCGGCGATGACCGGCACCCGCGAGCGCCTGCGGCCACCTCGGTCACCGTCGTCGTAGAGATCACCGCCCGGCGGCCCGTACGGCGGCTGGGCGCCGTACGTCGGCTGCTGGGCCCCGTACGACGGCTGCTGGGCCGCGTACGCGGGCGGTACGGACTCGGGCCGGCCGAAGCGGGGCATCTGCTGCGTGGAGTCGGCCCCGCCGTCACCGCCCGGCCCGCCGCGGAAGAGGTTGTCGAAGTCGGAGGGCGGCTGCCGGTCCCCGCCGTAGGACGCGCCGAGGGCCTGTCCGGGCACGGGCGCGATGAACTGCGTGGCCTCGGCGTCGGGGCCGGTGGGCGCGCCGTACGGGGCCTGCGGGTACTGACCCGGGAACCGCGCCGCCTCGGCGGACACCTCGGGCGGCAGCGCGCCGGGGCGCACGGGCGGGAGGTACTGGGTGGCTCCCTCGGGGGAGGCCGGGGCCGACGGGACCGGCGGGATGAACTGGGTGGCGCCTTCGTCGGCGGGCGGCAGCGGCGCGGAGGCGGGTGTGCCCGGTGCCGCTGACGGGAGGGGCTGGCCGACGGGCGGCAGGTAGTAGGACGTCGGCTCGTCGGTGTTGTAGCCCGGCGTGGCCTGCTGCTGCTGCGGTGCGCCGGTGCCGGGGGTCTCGTAGGGCGCGACCTGGCCCTGCTGCGGGGGCAGCGGCTGGGACTGCGGCTGCGGCTGGGACTGGGGCGATATGCCGCCGGCCTGCTGCTGGGGTGTCCCCCAGGTCTGGGCGGGCGGCTGCGACCAGTCCTGGGCCTGCGGCTGGTAACCCTGGTCCGGCTGCTGCGCCTGGTCCTGCTGCCGGCCGGGCCCCCACGGGTTGCCCCAGGCCTGGCCGCCGGGCGGCTGGGCATAGCCGGCGTCGGCGGCCGGGCCGGGTCCGGCCGCCTGCGGAGGGCTTCCGTAGCCGCCCTGCTGCTGGGGGTCGCCCTGCTGCGGAGGCCCGTAGCCGGGCTGCGGGCCGCCGTGTCCACCCGTCTGTCCCGGCAGCAGGGGTTCCCCGCCGTCGGAGGGCAGCACGATGCCTTCGCGCGCTTCGCGCGCCGAGGGCTGCTCGCCCTGTCCACTCTGCGTCACCGGGACTCCTACTTATGGGGGAACTTCGGAATCGTCGGCTCACGCTACCGGGTCCTCCGAGCCCGGTGCCACGTAGCACAGGACGTGACCTGCGCCCCTGTGACCGCAGTAACAAATTACGCGGCCGCCTGAAGATCCAGCCGGGCCCCGAACTCCCTGACGACGGGCTCGTCCCGGAACGGTTCCAGGCGCTGCTGGAAGTCGTCGAGATACTCCGCGCCCCGGTTGGAGCGCAGGGTCTCCAGCAACTCCACCGCTTTCAGGCCGGTATTGCAGGCCTGCTCGACCTCGCGCTGCTGCACCTGCGCGGAGGCGAGCAGGACCAGACCGATGGCCCGCCGGCGCGCCTTGTTCTCGGGGAGCCCGTCCAGGGACTCCTGCGCGCACCGCGCCGCCGCGTCGGCCTGGCCGAGGTCGCGGTGGCAGTGGGCCAACTCGTCGGCCAGATAGGCCTCGTCGAAGTGCGCGATCCACGCCGGGTCGTCACCGGAGGAGGGGTCCGCCGCCTCCAGGGCGTGCACGGCCCGTCCGGAGGCCGCCTGGGTGGCCCGCGCATCGCCCATGAGCGCGTGCCCGCGGGCCTCCGCCGCGTAGAACATCGCCTCCGCGCGCGGTGTCACCCGCCCCCGCGCCCCCTCCTGCGCCGCCCGCGCCAACTGGGCGATCTCCCGCGGGTTCCCGAGCTGCGCGGCGAGATGGCTCATGGACGCGGCGAGCACATAGCCGCCGTATCCGCGGTCGCCCGCGGCCTGCGCGAGCCGCAGCGCCTGGATGTAGTACCGCTGGGCCAGGCCCGGTTGCCCGGTGTCGATCGCCATGTACCCGGCGAGCTCGGTCAACCGCGCGACGGCGGCGAACAGTTCACGCCCGGTCGCCTCCCGGTACGACCCCGCGAGCAGCCCGGAGACCACGCTGTTGAGGTAGTGCACGACGACCGGGCGCACATGCCCGCTGCCGTACTGGTGGTCGAGGTCGACGAGCGCCTGGGTCATCGCGCGCACGGCCGCCACGTCGGACTGCCCCACGCGCGGGCCCGCCTGGCGTGCCACCTGCGAGTCGGGAGAGGAGATCAGCCAGTCACGGCTCGGCTCGACCAGCGCGGACGCGGCGACCGAGGAGCCGGACAGGAAGTCCCGGCGGCCCACGTCACTGCGCCACAGCTCACACACCTGCTCGATGGCGCCCAGTACCGTCGGCGAGAACTGGAGCCCGACGCCGGAGGCGAGGTTCTTGCCGTTGGCCATGCCGATCTCGTCGATCGTGACCGTACGGCCGAGTTTGCGCCCGAGGGCCTCCGCGATGATCGCGGGCGCCCGGCCCCGCGGCTGCTGTCCGCGCAGCCAACGGGCCACGGACGTCTTGTCGTAGCGCAGGTCGAGGCCGTGCTCGGCGCCGCACATGTTGACCCGGCGGGCGAGCCCGGCGTTCGAGCACCCCGCCTCCTGGATGAGCGCCTGCAGCCGTTCGTTCGGCTGCCGCGCGACGAGAGGCCTTGCGGCCATGGCGTACCCCCTGTGGCTGCGGTGCCTGCCCACGCACCGAGTTGACGTGTCTTCCACCGAAAAGTTCCGGCCGTGAAGATCAATGCCCCGCCAACGTGTCGAAAATGCGAGGCTTGCGCGGATTGCCGGGGTGAAGACTCGTGCCGACCCCACACGTGGTTACCCAGCTCACGCCGAGGTTCCTCCTCTGCGCCCCCACACATGCATCCATGCGCCCCAGGTGCGGAATCGATGCGCTGCCCCCGCGCGCGGCGCGGCCGTAACCCGAGGTGGGTGCGGGAGTTGTGTTCTGCGTGGAAGAGACGATCGCAGGTACCGAAGCCGCTCAGATTCCGAAGCAGCGCGGGGAATCACTGCTGGACACAGCCGTACGCTACGCCGAGGAGCGCCACTGGGACGTCTTTCCCGGCACCTGGCTGGAAGCCGTCGACGGGGTGCAGCGGTGCTCCTGCGGTGACCCCGCGTGCGCCGCACCCGGCGCGCACCCCTCCCGGGAGGACTGGGCGACGCAGGCCACCGGCAGTGCGACGGTCGCGCGCCGGATGTGGCAGAAGCAGCCGGCCGCGTCCATCCTGCTGCCGACGGGGCGGACGTTCGACGCGATCTCCGTCGCCGAGACGGCCGGGTTCCTCGCCCTCGCGCGCATGGAGCGCATGGAGTTGACGCTGGGCCCCGTGACCTTGACGCCGGATCGCCGGATGCAGTTCTTCGTGCTGCCGGGGGCCTCGGTGAAGCTGCCGGATCTGGTGCGCAAGCTCGGCTGGACCCCGTCGTCGCTCGATCTGGTCGCGCTGGGCGAGGGGGCGTACGTGGCGGCTCCCCCCACTCGGTACGGGTCGTCCGGTGCCGTGCAGTGGGCCTGCCGTCCGACGCCCGCCAACCGCTGGCTGCCGGACGCCGAGGAACTGATCTCGCCGCTCGCCTATGCCTGCGGCCGGGACCGGTGACATGCGCCCGTAAGGTTGGCGTCCATGACGTCGGCAGTGAGTGTGCGTGGGCTCTGGAAGCGGTTCGGGCAGCAAGTGGCCGTTGCCGGGATCGATCTGGAACTCCCCGCGGGCAAGTTCATCGGTCTTGTCGGCCCCAACGGTGCCGGGAAGACCACCACTCTCTCCATGGTGACCGGGCTGCTGCGGCCCGATGAGGGGACCGTCTCCGTCGTCGGGCACGACGTGTGGCGGGACCCGGTGGCCGTGAAGGCGCGGATCGGCGTCCTGCCCGAGGGCCTGCGGCTGTTCGAACGGTTGTCGGGGCGCGAACTGCTCGCCTACTCCGGACGGTTGCGGGGCCTGCCCGGGGCCGAGGTCGACCGGCGGGCCGCTCAGCTGCTCGACGTGCTCGATCTCGCGGGGGCCCAGCACAAGCTGGTCGTCGACTACTCGACCGGGATGCGGAAGAAGATCGGGCTCGCGGCCGCCCTGCTCCACAACCCCGAAGTGCTCTTCCTCGACGAGCCGTTCGAGGGCGTCGACCCCGTCTCCGCACAGATCATCCGGGGCGTGCTGGAGCGGTACACCGCGTCCGGCGCCACCGTCGTCTTCTCCTCGCATGTGATGGAGCTCGTGGAGTCCCTGTGCGACTGGGTGGCCGTCATGGCCGCCGGCCGCATCCGCGCCCACGGGACGCTCGACGAGGTGCGCGGCACCGCGCCGTCGCTGCAGCGCGCCTTCCTGGAACTCGTGGGCGCCCAGGGCCAGGACGCCGGGGCGAACCTCGACTGGCTGGGCGGCGGGGCCCGATGACCGCGGACATCACCCCGGTCGTCGTACGGCTGAAGCTGTCGCTCCTCAGGAACGGACTGCGGCAGTCCGGCGGCCGACGCGCCGCCTACATCGCCTCGGCCGTCGCCGTACTCCTCTTCTCCGTCCTTCAGCTGCTCGGCCTCATCGCCCTGCGCGGCAACGAGCACGCCGGATCCGTCGTCGTCCCGCTGGTCGCCGTGCTGGCGGTGGGCTGGGCCGTGATGCCGCTGTTCTTCCCCGGCGGCGACGAGACCCTCGACCCCACCCGCCTGGTGATGCTGCCGCTACGGCCCCGGCCCCTGGTCCGGGCGCTCCTGGTGGCCTCCCTGATCGGCATCGGGCCGGTGTTCACCCTCTGCCTGCTCGTCGGTTCCGTCGTCTCGGTCGCGCACGGCGCGATGGCGTACGTCTTCGCCGTGCTCGGTGTCGGGCTCGCGCTGCTGGTCTGCGTGGCGCTCGCGCGGGCCGTCGCCGTCGCCAACATCCGCCTGCTGACCAGCCGCAAGGGCCGCGATCTGGCGGTGCTGAGCGGACTCGTCATCGCCGTCGGCGCGCAGGTCGTGAACTTCGGGGCGCAGCGGCTCGGTTCGGGCGGCCTCGGCCAACTGGACAGTCCGGCGGCGGTGTTGAAGTGGGTGCCGCCCGCGTCGGCGATCGGGGCCGTCGACTCGGCGAGCGAGGGGTCGTACGGCGTCGCGGTACTCCAACTCGCGCTTTCCGCGGCCGCGTTGGCGGGCCTGCTCGCCCTCTGGTCCCGCCACCTGACCCGGCTGATGACCTCCCCGGACGGCTCCACGCTCCCCTCCGCCGCGGGCGCCGCGCGGGAGCGGAACTCGACGGGACTCGCCCGGCTGCTCCCTGCCGGCCGCACGGGCACGGTCATGGAACGCAGCCTGCGCTATGTGTGGCGCGACCCCAAGACCAAGGCCGCGTGGGTGACCTCGCTGGCCATCGGGCTGATCGTGCCGATCTTCAACGCGGTGCAGGGCACGGGGTCCATCTATTTCGCCTGCTTCGCCGCGGGAATGCTCGGCGTGCAGATGTACAACCAGTTCGGGCAGGACACCTCGGCGTTCTGGATGGTCGCGATGACGATCTCCTCCACGCGGGACGCCTACGTCGAGCTACGCGCGCGTGCGCTGGCCCTGCTGGTGATCACCTTGCCGTACGCCACGCTCGTCACGGTTGTGACGACCGCGCTGATCGGCGACTGGCCGATGCTGCCCGAGGTCCTCGGCCTGTCCTTCGCGCTGCTCGGGGCGATGCTGGCGACCGGGGCGTGGACGTCGGCGCGTTTCCCGTACTCGATCCCGCAGGAGGGCTACAAGAACGTGGCCCCGGGACAGTCCGGCCTCGCCGCGGCGGCCGTCGTCGGCGGGATGGTCTCGGCCGCGCTGCTGTGCGCCCCCGTGATCGCCCTGGCCCTCTGGGCCCGCCTCAGCGCGGACGGCGACGACTGGAACTGGGTACTGCTCCCGGTCGGCGCGGTGTACGGCACCGCGATCACCCTGGCCGGCCTACACCTGGCGGCCCCACGAACGGCACGCCGGCTGCCGGAGATCTTGGGGGCGGTCAGCAAGGGGTGACTCGTCGGGCACCGGAGGCGCCCGACGGTCCCGGCGGCGGCAAGGTGACGCCCTCAGTCGCTGACCTCGGCGGTCGCCAGGCCGTCCAGGAAGGGCTCTATGGCTGCCCGCCAGGCCTCCGGCTGGTCGTAGTGGACGAGGTGGCCGGCGTCGGCCACCTCGGCGTACTCGCCGCGGGGCAGGACGCGGACCATCTCCTGGGCCTCGGCGCGGCCCAGTTCGCCGTCGAGACCGCGGACGACCAGGGCGGGGCACCTGACCTGGGTCAGTTCCTCCCAGTGGGCGTCGTAGACCCAGGTCTCGCGGGACGACAGCATCTGCTCGGGCTCGAAGACCGGGCGCCAGCCGTCGGGGGACTCGGCCATGACCTCGGCGTAGAACTCGCCGCGCGCCGGGTTGGGCCGCTCCACCCAGGGATCGTCCTCGCCGAACCACTTGCGTACGTCGGCCAGCGTGGCGAAGGGGACGGGCCAGGCCTTGAACCACTCGCCCCACTCCCGCTGCGAGGCGGCGCCGAGGGCGGAGGCGCGCATGTCGCAGATGATCACTCCGCGGACCAGGTCGGGCCGCCGGGCGGCGAGCTGCCAGGCGGTCAGGGCGCCCATGGCATGGCCGATGAGGACGACGGGGGCGAGGCCGAGCTGTTCGAGGGCGGCCTCGGCGTCCTCGACGTACGCGTCACGGGTGAAGGCGGCCCGAGGGGGCTTGTCGCTCCGGCCGTGACCGCGCTGGTCGAGCGCGACGGCCCGGTAGCGCTCGGAGAGCCAGCGGGCGGTGGACGCCCAGTGCGAGGCACGGCCCATCAGGCCGTGGAGTAACAGCACCCCGGGTGATCGTTTCTCCGGGTCGGTCTTGGGAGGGTCCCCGAACTCCCAGGCCGCAAGACGTACGCCGCCCGCCCCGGTCACGTCGATGCGCCGCGCCATTGGCACCCCCCTAGCTCCGCCCGGACCGCCCGCTCCCCGCGCGAGCCGCCCTGTGAACCGTGTCCTGACTGCCGTGCCTGTCCTGCCTGCCGTTGCCTGCCGCATATCTCTGCTCTGCGTCTGCCCTACATCCTGCAGCGCACGTCCCGCGCGTCCCGTCACTCGCAGATTATCGAATACTCATTCGAAAATGGCGCCTCGGGCGCCAACACCCCTCGTTCGAGTGACCCCGCTCAAGGAATGATCGCCGCCGCCGAGGGGAGATCTTCAGCGGGAGGCGGACCGCTCGGGGACATCGGTCCGAGGGGAATGACCCTGGGAGCTCGGGGCTCCGGGTCAGCACAGGGGAGGACCGGCCCCGGCACCGAAAGGCGCCGGGGCCACCCCCACGTCCACGGCACATCCGCCCGCCCCCTCAGGTCATATGCCTCACGCGACAGCCTCGCACGACGAGCGTCGAAGCGCTGCGATTCCGCGCAGGGAATCTCGGATCGGCGAGACCCGGGACGAGCCCGGGCACGAGACCCAGCAAAGCCACAACTGCCGCACAACACCGAGCAATTGAGCCTCCCGGCGGCTCAGCGCTTGGCGACGAACACGTGCGAGGCGACGTCCGACTCCAGCTCGGCGGCCTCCCCGCCACTGCCCACCAGCACCCCGCCGGGCGACTCGGTCACGCTCACCACCGAACCGGGCTGCACCCCCGCCCGGCGCAGCGTGTACATCAGCTGCGCGTCCGTCTGGATCGGCTCGCCGATACGGCGTACGACGACCGTCTTGCCGTCGATCCCCGGGTCCAGCTCGGCCAGGGACACCATGCCCTCGTCCAGGAACGGGTGGGGCCCGTCCTTCTCGCCGAGCTCCTCCAGACCGGGGATCGGGTTGCCGTACGGCGACTCGGTGGGGTGGCGCAGCAGCTCCAGCACCCGGCGCTCCACCGCCTCGCTCATCACGTGCTCCCAGCGACACGCCTCCGCGTGGACCTGCTCCCACTCCAGGCCGATCACATCGACGAGCAGACACTCCGCGAGCCGGTGCTTGCGCATCACCCGGGTGGCCAGCCGCCGGCCCTCGTCCGTCAGCTCCAGGTGCCGGTCACTGGCGACCGACACCAGCCCGTCCCGCTCCATCCGCGCCACGGTCTGGCTGACGGTCGGCCCGCTCTGGTCGAGCCGCTCGGCGATCCGGGCACGCATGGGGACCACACCTTCCTCCTCCAGCTCGAGGATGGTGCGGAGATACATCTCCGTGGTGTCGATCAGTCCGGACATACGTGCCCCTTGATGAGATCTGCCGGAAGCACGACAGCTTCCCGGTGTGTGCGCTGGCCCTGGCCTCAATTCTGCCGGATGCCACTGACAAGCGTGCCGCGCCGGTGAAACCGGGCGGTTACGAGCAGGCGCGCGGCCGTATTGACATCCCACTGGTCCAGACCGCACGGTGATCCGCGACACAGCGACGAAGGGTTGGGTGGCGCATGGGCGGGACGGGCTCCGCGAGCGGTGACGGCAAGCTGTCCGAGCGGTTCTTCGACGCCGCGATCGGGCTGCTGCAACGGGTCCGCGACGAGGAGGCCGAGTCCGTCGCGGCGGCCGGTGAGCTCCTCGCCGACACCGTCGCCGCCGGCGGTCGCCTCTTCGCCTTCGGCGCCGGACACTCCTCGCTCGCCGCCCAGGACCTCGTCTACCGGGCCGGCGGACTCGCGCTGGTGAACCTGCTGACCGTGCCGGGGGTCGTGGGCGTCGACGTCATGCCGGCGACCCTGGGCTCCGCCCTGGAACGCGTCGACGGCCTCGCGAGCGCCGTCCTGCACTGCTCGCCCCTCCGCGCCGGCGACGCCCTGGTGATCATCTCCCTCTCCGGCCGCAACACGCTCCCCGTGGAGATGGCCCTGACCGCCCGCTCGCTGGGCGTGAAGGTCATCGGCGTCACGTCGGTCGCCTACACGACGGAGACGAAGCCCCGCCACAGCTCCGGCACCTTCCTCAAGGACCACTGCGACATCGTCCTCGACTCCAAGATCGCGCCGGGCGACGCGGAACTCTCCCTGGACACCATCCCGGCCCCCTTCGCCCCGGCCTCCACGGTCGTGACCTCGGCCCTGCTCCAGGCCGTGATGGCGACGGCGGCGGGCGCACTGACGGAACGCGGCATCGAGCCGCCGCTGCTGCGCTCGGGGAACGTGGACGGCGGCCTGGAGTGGAACGAGCGGGTGTTCGAGGAGTACGGGGACCGGATCTTCTACCGGCAGTAGTCAGAACGCAGACGACCCGCGAGCTCTGGTCCCTCCGCCTGGCGGCGAGGGAGCCGGCCGGACGTACCGGCGAGCTCGCGGGTCGGGTGACTGCGTTGAATTGGCCGGCTGCGTGCATCTCGTACACGCGTGTCCGGCACCGCACTCAGTGGGTGACGGGCGCTAGCCCGCAGCCACCTCCGACGTCCGGTATGCATACATGCTCCGAACCACCTCCCTTCCTCGGTGCTCCACACCCTAAGAAAGGGCGAGCCCTCCGATCAACAGGTTTTCCACAAAGTTCTCCCTGATCAAGAGATGGCAGATCCGTTGAATCACCAGAAGGCACTCGTCCGCCAGGAGCGTCTGACAACGATTAGCGTTTCGTGCATGACAACGCGACGAGCGATCATGAGTGGCTCCCTCTTCGAGGAGCAGATCGGGTACGCGCGGGCCGTGGTCGACGGGGACCGGGTGCATGTGTCCGGGACGACCGGGTTCGACTACGCCGCGATGGCGATCTCGGACGACGTGGTGGAGCAGGCCGAGCAGTGTCTGCGGAACATCGGGGCCGCGCTGGCCGAGGCGGGGTGCACCTTCGCGGACGTGGTGCGGGTGCGCTATCTGCTGCCTGAGCGGGAGGACTTCGAGCCCTGCTGGCCGGTCCTGCGCCGCCGCTTCGGCGAGGTCCGGCCGGCCGCCACGATGCTTGTGTGCGGCCTCGCCGATCCCCGGATGAAGATCGAGATAGAGGTGGAGGCGCGGAAGGGGAGTGGTGGCCGTGACTGACCTGCGGATCGAGCCCGTCGGCGGGGACGGCATGCTCGAGCAGTGGCGGTATGTGCACAACGTGATCGTTCCGCCGGCCGCCATGAGCGCCGAAGCAGCACGCGAGCGTGCCGGGCGGTACCGGCTGGAGAACGCCTATCTCGGGGACACGCTCGTGGGGTGCTCGACCGTACGGCCGCCGGACGGGGACGACGCCGTGGCGACCGTCATCGCGCGCGTGCTGCCCGATTACCGGGGACGGGGTTTCGGGACGGCTCTCTACGAGAAGGGTCTTGATCATGCGCGTGTGCTCGGCGCCCGGGTGATCGAGACATGTGTGCTGGCCGTCAATGGGGACGGGACGCGGTTCGCGCAAGCGCGCGGGTTCGTCGAGGTCGACCGGTATGTGCTGGACGGCGAGAGCGACGAGTGGATCGACCTGCGGCTGGAGCCGGACCGGAGAGCTGGTTGAGGGGATTCGGGGCGTTTCCGGCGTACAACGATTCTCTCAATCTTGCGGGAACCCGGTGTGTGCTGCGTCACGTTCGAGTTGAATGATTGTTGGTGAGTGAAGCAGCTGGCAGGGGGTCCAGGTGAGTGCTTCCCGGCGTAGTGGGACCACCGACGAGCTGGGACCGGACGGGCCCGAGGGCCCGGGTGGTTCCGATCTGCTCGCCGCGTTGCTGGACGGCATGGACGCGGCACTGTGTGCCTTCGACGCGGACGGTGTCGTCACGCATTGGAACCGTGAGGCCGAGCGGATCCTCGGCTGGACCGCGGCCGAGGCCGTGGGGCGGCACGGGTTCGCCGGGTGGGCGGTGCGGCGGGCGGACGCCGAGGAGGTCGAGGGGCGGCTGATGTCCGCCATGCAGTCGCCCGGCCGGCAGGTCCACGAGTTCGCGCTGCTGACCAAGGACGGCGGCCGGGTGCTCGTACGCACCCAGTCCGCGGCCGTGCGCGGTCCCGACGGGAAGCCGGCCGGGGTGTACTGCGCCTTCAGCGAGGTGCACACGCAGATCGATCTGGAGCGCTCGATCGCGCTGAGCGAGGCGCTGTTCGAGGACGCCTCGTGGGGTGTCGTGCTGGTCGACGCCGATCTGCGGCCCGCCGTGGTCAACGCGCACGCGGCCCGGTCGCTGGGCATCGGGCGTACGTCGGTGCTGGGGCGGCCCCTCGGGGAGCTGCTCGCGCAGGGCGTGGAGGAGCTGGAGAGCGCGCTGACCCATGTGCTGGCCGAGGGTGCGCCGCCGGCGCCGGCCGAGCTCTGGGTGGCGGTGCGGACACCGGACGGCGAGAAGCGGCGCTGCTGGCGCTGCGGGTTCGTACGGCTCTCCTCGCCGCTCGCGGAGGAGCCGGTGCCGTTGGGTGTCGGCTGGCTGTTCCAGGACGTCACCGAGGCCAAGCAGAGCGAGCAGGAGGCCTCGCTGCTGCGGTTCCGGACGAACCAGCTGCACCGGGCGGCCCGGGCGGCCGCGGAGTGCGAGGACCCGGCCGAGGCCGCCGTCGTCCATCTGGACTTCGCGCTCGCCGGGTTCGCCGACCACGCGCTGATCGACCGGGTCGCCGGGGGTGCGGTGGCCGACGGGGAGGAGACCGGTCCGGTCCGTCTCGTACGGGTCGCCGCAACGCCGTCCGGGGCGCCGGGGCCGAGTCTGCAGGCGTCGGGAGCGGCCGGGCTGCCCGTGCGGTACGGCGAGGGGCATCCGGCGCTGCAGTGCGTGGAGCGGGTGGGGTCGGTGCGGGCGAGTGTGGGGGCGGTGACGGGCGAACGGGCCCGCGAGTGGGCCGAGGACCGGCAGTGGCCCTCGGACGTGGTGCACGCGTTGTGCGCGGTGCTGCGGAGCCGGGGGCGGACGCTCGGAGTCGTGACGTTCCTGCGGGGCTCCGGCAGGGGGCAGTTCGAGCGCGGTGACGCGGTGTACGCGGAGGACGTGGCGGTGCGGATCGCCGCGGCGCTGGATCTGGGTGGGGTGGTGGGGCGGGCGTAGGTCCGTGTCGAGCCGCTTCTTCAGGGGCTCAGCCGCTCCACCCGCCAGCTTCCGTCCGGCTCCGCCACGTACCGCAGGCGGTCGTGGAGGCGGTTCTCGCGGCCCTGCCAGAACTCGACCTGTTCCGGGGCCACCCGGAAGCCGCCCCAGTGCGGCGGGACCGGGACCTGTTCGCCCTCGGGGTAGCGGGCGGCCAGTTCGGCGTAGGCGGTGTCGACCTGTTCGCGGGTCTCGATCACCGAGGACTGCGCGCTGGCCCAGGCGCCGAGCTGGGAGCCGTGCGGGCGGGTGCGGAAGTAGGCGGCGGTCTCGTCGCGGCCGGTGCGGCGGGCGAGGCCGGTGACGATGACCTGGCGGGCCATGGGGTGCCAGGGGAAGAGCAGGGAGACGTACGGGTTCTGCGCGAGGTCCCTGGCCTTGCGGGAGCCGTAGTTGGTGTAGAAGACGAAGCCCTGTTCGTCGAACTGCTTGAGCAGGACCGTGCGGGAGCTGGGGCGGCCCTCGGCGTCCGCGGTGGAGACGATCATGGCGTTCGGCTCGAAGAGGTGCGCCTCGGTGGCCGCCTGCTTGAACCAGCGCGCGAACTGTTCGACGGGTGTGGGTGCCAGGTCGGTCTCGGCGAGGCCCTCCGCGCGGTACTGCTCGCGCATGGAGGCGGGGTCCGGGAAGACGGCGTGTGCTGCGTCGGTCACGCGGTCATCCTGCCGTACGGAGAGCTTCTGCACGGTCGATAGCGGTCGATGGCGGTCGGTGGCACTGAGTGCCGCATGCCCTCCCCAAAGGTGGCACTCGGGGATATCGTGGCGTCATCCGTCGTACACATCACGAGGAGCCGCCTGATGTCCGACCTCGACCCCGGCTTTGACCCCGGTTTCGTACCCGGCCTCGAAGGAGTCGTCGCGTTCGAGACGGAGATCGCCGAACCGGACAAGGAGGGCGGCGCGCTGCGGTACCGGGGCGTCGACATCGAGGATCTGGTCGGCCATGTCTCGTTCGGCAACGTGTGGGGGCTGCTGGTCGACGGCGCCTTCAATCCCGGTCTGCCGCCCGCGGAGCCGTTCCCGATCCCGGTGCACTCCGGGGACATCCGTGTGGACGTCCAGTCGGCGCTCGCCATGCTCGCCCCGGTGTGGGGGCTCAAGCCCCTGCTGGACATCGATGCCGGGCAGGCGCGTGCCGACCTCGCCCGGGCCGCCGTGATGGCGCTGTCCTACGTCGCCCAGTCCGCGCGCGGGCAGGGGCTGCCCATGGTGCCGCAGCGGGAGATCGACAAGGCGCAGTCCGTCGTCGAGCGGTTCATGATCCGCTGGCGGGGGGAGCCGGACCCGAAGCATGTGGCCGCCGTGGACGCCTACTGGACGTCGGCCGCGGAGCATGGGATGAACGCGTCCACGTTCACCGCGCGCGTGATCGCCTCCACGGGGGCCGATGTCGCCGCCGCGCTCTCCGGGGCCGTGGGCGCGATGTCCGGGCCGCTGCATGGCGGGGCGCCCTCGCGGGTGCTGGGGATGATCGAGGAGATCGAGCGGACCGGGGACGCCGAGGCGTACGTCAGGCAGGCGCTGGACCGGGGTGAGCGGCTGATGGGGTTCGGGCACCGGGTGTACCGGGCCGAGGATCCCCGCGCGCGTGTGCTGCGTCGTACCGCGCGGGAGCTGGGGGCGCCCCGGTTCGAGATCGCGGAGGCGTTGGAGAAGGCGGCGCTGGCGGAGCTGCACGCGCGACGCCCTGACCGGGTGCTCGCCACGAACGTGGAGTTCTGGGCGGCGATCGTCCTCGACTTCGCCGAGGTGCCGGCGCACATGTTCACGTCGATGTTCACGTGCGCGCGTACGGCGGGCTGGTCGGCGCACATTCTGGAGCAGAAGCAGACGGGGCGGCTGGTGCGGCCCTCTGCCCGGTATGTGGGCCCCGCGGCTCGGAACCCCCGGGACATCGAGGGGTTCGGAGACATCGCCGACTAGGCCGCGGCCAAACCACGACTAGGCGAGCGTCTCGTTCAGCAGTGCCGCCCACTGCGCCACCACACGGTCCCGCCGGCCGGTGTCGTCCGTGAGCAGGTTTGCCAGACCCAGGCCGCGGGCCATGTCCAGGAGGCCCTGGACCGTCTCGCGGACGCCTGGGCGTGACTCGTCCGCGCCCAGCAGGTCCACGGCGATGCGATGGGTCTCGCGGCCGACCCGTGCCTCCAATTCGGTCACCTTCGGGCGCAGTTGCTCCTCGTTGGAGGCGGCGACCCAGAGGTGGAGGGCGGCTCGGAAGAGGGGGCCGGTGTAGAGGTCGACGAGGGCGGAGACCACCGCGCGCCGGTCGTCGGCCGCGCCCTGCGGGAACAGGGCGCGCAGGGCCGTGGAGCGTTCTTCGGCGACGTATTCGACGGCCGCGGTGAAGAGGTCCTCGCGGGTGGGGAAGTGGTGCTGGGCGGCGCCCCGGGAGACGCCGGCGCGTTCGGCGACGACGGTGACCGTGGAGCCGGCCCAGCCGTGTTCGGCGAGGCAGGCCACGGCGGCTTCGAGGAGGCGCTGCCGGGTGGCCCGGCTGCGGTCCTGCTTGGGTATGCGGTCGGCCCGGTCGCCGGTCGTGGTCACACCGCCCATGAGGGATCCCGTCGTTCCAGGAAGGCTGTCATGCCCTCGCGCGCGTGCGGTGCGGCGAACAGCCGGGCCGAGAGCGCGGTCAGGTCGGCCGCGTCCCGGTCGAAGGTCTCCAGCACCCTAGCGGTGAGCAGCCGTTTCGTCTCGGCCAGGGCCTCGGGGGCGGCCCGCCGCAGACCGTCCAGGATGGGTCCGAGTACGGCGTCCACGTCGTCGCCGGCCGCCGTCACCAGGCCGATGCGGGCCGCCTCGGCGGCGTCGAAGCGCTCGCCGGTGAGGTAGTGGCGGGCGAGGGCGCGGGGGTCGGTGCGGGGCAGCAGGGTCAGGGAGATGACCGCGGGGGCGACGCCGATCCGTACCTCGGTGAAGGCGAAGGTCGAGGCGGTGGACGCGGCCGCGATGTCGCAGGCGGCGAGGAGGCCGAGGCCGCCCGCGCGGACGTGCCCGGTGACGCGTGCGAGGACCGGCTTGCCGAGCTCCACGATCTGCCGCAGGAGCCCCACCAGGGCCTCGGGGTCCGGGGGGTCCTTCAGATCGGCGCCCGCGGAGAAGGTGGTGCCGGTGTGGGTGAGGACGACCGCGCGGACCTCGCCGTCCTTGGCGCAGTCGGCCAGCGAGGAGGCCAGCTCCTCCAGCAGCGCCGCGGACAGGGCGTTGCGGTTGTGCGGGGAGTCGAGGGTGAGGGTCTCGACGCCCCGCGCGTGGGTGCGGGCGATCAGTGTCATGTGCGCTCCCTGAGCTGCCGTCGGAGGATCTTGCCGGAGGCGGCCCGGGGCACCGCGTCGAGGAAGGTGACGTGGCGGACGCGTTTGTAGGGGGCGACGCGTTCGGCGACGTACATCATGACCTCGCTCTCGGAGAGGTCGCTCGCGGTGGGCTGGCGGACGACGAAGGCCTGCGGGACCTCGTTGCCGTCGTCGTTGTAGACGCCGATGACGGCCGCGTCGGCGATGCCGGGGTGGGTGAGCAGGAGGGCCTCCAGCTCGGCGGGGGCCACCTGGAAGCCCTTGTACTTGATGAGTTCCTTGACCCGGTCGACGACGAACAGCCAGCCGTCGGCGTCGACATGGCCGACGTCTCCGGTGTGCAGCCAGCCCTCGGGGTCGATCATCGCGGCGGTGTCGTCGGGGCGGCCGAGGTAGCCCTTCATGATCTGCGGGCCGCGGATGAGGATCTCGCCGGGCTCGCCGATGCCGAGGTCCTTGCCGGGGTCGTCGAGGGAGACGATCCGCATCTCGGTGCCGGGGATGAGCTTGCCGACGGTCCCCGGGGGTGCCTCGCGCATGGCGGACAGGGGGACGACATGGGTACCGGGCGAGAGTTCCGTCATGCCGTACGCCTGGCCGACGGGCGGGAGGCCGAGCCGGGCCGAACAGGCGGCGGCGAGGCGGGCGTCCAGCGGGGCGGCGGCGCTGACGATGTAGCGCAGGGACGACAGGTCGTAGTGCTCGACGAGGGGGTGCTTGGCGAGGGCGAGGACGATCGGCGGGGCCACGTACAGGCCGGTGATGCGGTGGTTCTGGATGGCCGCGAGGAAGGTCTCCAGGTCGAAGCGGGGCAGGACGACGACGCTCGCGCCGACGCGCAGGGGCGCGTTCATGAGGGCCGTGAGGCCGTAGATGTGGAAGAAGGGCAGGACCGCGAGGATGCGGTCCTCGGGGCCGGCCGCCATCAGCGGCTGGAGCTGGGCGAGGTTGGTGGCGATCTGCCGGTGCGTGAGCATCACGCCCTTGGGGGCGCCGGTGGTGCCCGAGGAGTACGGCAGTGCCGCGACGTCCGTCACCGGGTCTATGGCAATGTCCGGCTCGGGGGCCGTCGTGGCCAGCATGTCGATGAGGGAGCGGTGGCCGGGGGCGCTGTCGCAGACGAAGATCTCCCGTACGCCGCCCGCGAGTTCGGCGGCCCGGCGTGCCGTCTCCAGGAGCGGGGAGACGGTGACGATCCAGCGGGCCGCGGAGTCGCTGAGCTGCTTGGCGAACTCCTCCGGCGTGGACAGCGGGTGCACGGTCGTGACGGAGGCACCCGCGCGCGTGGCGGCGTAGAACGCGGTCGGGAAGGCGATCGTGTTGGGGCTGTGCAGCGCGAGCACGTCCCCCTTGGTGACGCCCGCCTCCGCGAGCCCCGCGGCGACCCGGCGGTGGAACCGGTCGAGCTGCCCGTACGTGAGGGTGGTGCCGTCCGTGCCGTCGATCAGGGCGGGCGCGTCCCCGAACTCGGCGGCGCGAGCCAGGACGGCCTCGTGGATGGGGAGTTCGAGGGGCTGGACGTCTGCGTACTCGCTGCGGAACACGGTTCCTCCAGGACGGTCAGTACGACTTGGGCAGGCCCAGGGTCTGGTGGGAGACGTAGTTGAGAATCATCTCCCTGCTGACCGGTGCGATACGAGCCACGCGCGCGGCCGTTATCAGCGAGGCGATGCCGAACTCCCGGGTGAGGCCGTTGCCGCCGAGGGTGTGGACTGCCTGGTCGACGGCCTTCACGCAGGCCTCCCCCGCCGCGTACTTCGCCATGTTGGCGGCCTCGCCCGCGGCCGCGTCGTCCCCCTCGTCGTAGAGGTACGCGGCCTTCTGCATCATCAGGCGGGCCAGTTCGAGGTCGATGTGCGCCTGGGCGAGGGGGTGGGCGATGGCTTGGTGGGCGCCGATGGGGGCGTTCCAGACCGTCCGGTCCTTGGCGTAGGTGATCGCCTGGGAGAGGGCGTAGCGGCCCATGCCGATCGCGAAGGCGGCCGTCATGATGCGCTCGGGGTTGAGGCCGGCGAAGAGCTGGAGGAGGCCCGCGTCCTCGTCTCCCACGAGGGCTTCGGCGGGCAGGCGTACGTCGTCGAGGGTCAGCTCGAACTGCTTTTCCGCCGCCTGGAGTTCCATGTCGATCTGACGGCGGGTGAAGCCTTCGGCGTCCCGGGGGACGATGAAGAGGCAGGGCTTGAGGCGGCCGGTGCGGGAGTCCTCCGTGCGGCCGACTATGAGGGTGGCGTCGGCTATGTCCACTCCGGAGATGAAGACCTTGCGGCCGGTGAGGAGCCAGTCGGCGCCGTCGCGGTGGGCCGTGGTGGTGATGCGGTGGGAGTTGGAGCCGGCGTCCGGTTCCGTGATGCCGAAGGCCATGGTGCGGGTGCCGTCGGCGAGGGCGGGGAGCCACGTTCGTTTCTGTTCCTCGGTGCCGAAGCGGGCGATCACCGTGCCGCAGATGGCGGGAGACACGACCATCATGAGGAGGGGGCAGCCGGCTGCGCCGAGCTCTTCGAGGACGATGGAGAGTTCGGCGATTCCGCCGCCTCCGCCGCCGTATGCATCCGGCAGGTTGACGCCGAGATAGCCGAGCTTGGCTGCCTCGGACCAGAGTTCCTCTCGGTTGAAGTCGCGGCCGTGGCGTTTGCCGAGGGCGGATACAGCTGTTCGGAGGGCTTTGTGCTCGTCCGTTTCGATCGTGGGCATGTGGCTCCTTCGTTGTGGCTGGTCGCGCAGTTCCCCGCGCCCCTAAGGTGCGTCCACCACCGCTAGTAGAGAGCCGACCGTTACCTGTTGGCCGGGTACTGCCTCCAAGGCACTCAGCGTTCCTGCGTGGGGCGCCGTGATCTTGTGTTCCATCTTCATTGCCTCCAGCCACAGGAGAGGCTGGCCCGCTTCTACGGCGGATCCTGCGGTCAGGCCGTCCGCGACCCTTACGACCGTTCCCGGCATGGGGGCCAAGAGGGAACCCGGTGCGTGCTGGGCCGTCGGGTCGGGGAAGCGGGGCAGGGACTTCAGGGACACTCCCCCGACGTACACCTGGTCGCCGTATCGCGCCACGTCGAACTTCCGCCGCACGCCCTCCACTTCGAGTACGACCCCGCTCGGGTCCGCGTGGATCACCCGGACCCCGTCCGCCTCCAGGCCGTCCCTGGTGTGGCGGTAGTGGACCTCGTGCTCCTCACCCGCCAGCTCGTAGCGCTTGGTCTGCGGGGCGGAGGCCAGGTTGCGGAAGCCGCCGAAGCGGGAGCGGCCGACCGCGTCCGCGAGGGCCGCCGCCAGGGGGGCGTGAGGGTCCCCGGTTCCGGCGGCGAGTTCCGTGAGGTGGCGGTCGTAGAAGCCGGTGTCCATGCGGGCCGTCGTGAACTCCTTGTGGCGCAGGGAGTTCACCAGCAGGTCCCTGTTCGTGGTCGGGCCGTGGATCGTCGCCCTCTCCAGGGCGCCCGCCAGTTTGCGGACCGCCTCCGCGCGTGTGGGGGCGTACGCGACGACCTTGGCGAGCATCGGGTCGTAGTGGACGCCGATGTCGTCGCCGTCCTCGTAGCCCGTGTCCAGGCGGACGGACGGGGGGACCGAGAAGTGGTGCAGGGTGCCGGTCTGCGGGGTCCAGTCGCGCGCGGGGTCCTCGGCGTACAGGCGCGCTTCGACGGCGTGGCCACGCGCGCGTGGGGGCTCGTCGGGCAGTGTGGCCCCCTCGGCGACGCGGATCTGTTCCGCCACCAGGTCGATGCCGAACACCGCCTCCGTCACCGGGTGTTCGACCTGGAGGCGGGTGTTCATCTCCAGGAAGTGGGCCCGGGTGCCGGAGACCAGGAACTCGACCGTGCCCGCGCCCACGTAGTCCACCGCGCGCGCGGCTCGTACGGCCGACTCGTGCAGTTCCTCCCTGAGTTCGTCCGGGAGGCCGGGGGCCGGGGCCTCCTCGATCACCTTCTGGTGGCGGCGCTGGAGGGAGCAGTCGCGGGTGCCCAGGGCCCAGACCGTGCCGTGGGTGTCGGCGAGGACCTGGACCTCGACGTGGCGGCCGTCCTCGACGTACGGCTCGACGAAGACCTCGCCGTCGCCGAAGGCGCTCGCGGCCTCGGCGCGGGCGCTCTCCAGGGCGGCGCCCAGGTCCTCGATGCGGCGTACGACGCGCATGCCACGGCCTCCGCCGCCCGCGGCCGCCTTCACCAGCACCGGCAGATCGGCCGGCGTCACGTCCGTGAGGGGCGCGAGGCCCATCAGTTCCTTGGCGCGTGTCTTGGACGCCATCGCCTCGATCGCCGACGGCGGCGGCCCTATCCAGGCCAGGCCCGCGTCCAGGACGGCCCGTGCGAAGCCGGCGTTCTCGGAGAGGAAGCCGTAGCCGGGGTGCACGGCGTCGGCGCCGGAGGCGATCGCCGCCTTCACGACCAGGTCGGCGCGCAGGTAGGTGTCGGCGGGGGCCGCGCCCGGGAGCCGTACGGCCGCGTCCGCCACGCGCGTGTGGAGGGCGTTCGCGTCCGGGTCGGAGTGCACGGCGACCGTCCGGATGCCCAGCTCGCGGCAGGTGCGGAAGATCCGGCAGGCGATCTCGCCCCGGTTGGCGACGAGCACAGAAGTGATCACTGAAGGGTCCCTCACATCCGGAAGACGCCGAAGCCGCCGCGGGCGCCCTCGTAGGGCGCGGTGTGGATCGCGGACAGGCACAGTCCCAGTACCGTCCGGGTGTCGCGGGGGTCGATGACGCCGTCGTCGTAGAGCCGCCCGGACAGGAACATGGGCAGCGACTCGGACTCGATCTGCTGCTCCACCATGGCGCGCAGGGCCGCGTCGCCCTCCTCGTCGTACGGCAGCCCCTTCGCCGCGGCCGACTGGCGGGCGACGATGGAGAGCACGCCGGCGAGCTGCTGGGGGCCCATGACGGCCGACTTGGCGCTGGGCCAGGCGAAGAGGAAGCGGGGGTCGTAGGCGCGGCCGCACATGCCGTAGTGGCCGGCGCCGTACGAGGCGCCCATGAGGACGGAGAGGTGCGGGACCTTCGAGTTGCTGACCGCGTTGATCATCATCGCGCCGTGTTTGATGATGCCGCCCTGTTCGTACTCCTTGCCGACCATGTAGCCGGTGGTGTTGTGCAGGAACAGCAGCGGGATGTCGCGCTGGTTGGCCAGCTGGATGAACTGGGCCGCCTTCTGGGACTCCTCGGAGAACAGGACTCCCTGGGCGTTCGCCAGCACACCGACCGGGTATCCGTGGAGCGCCGCCCACCCCGTCACCAGGCTCGTCCCGTACAGCGGCTTGAACTCGTCGAAGTCGGAGGCGTCGACGATCCGGGCGATCACCTCGCGCGGGTCGAAGGGGGTGCGCAGGTCGCCGGGGACGATCCCCAGCAGTTCGTCGGCGGAGTACTTGGGGGGTTCGGCGGGGGACGGATCGGCGTACGCCTTGCGGTGGTTGAGGCGGGCCACAACTCTGCGGGCCTGTCTGAGCGCGTCCCGCTCGTCCACGGCGAAGTAGTCCGCGAGGCCCGACACGCGCGCGTGCATCTCGGCACCGCCGAGGGACTCGTCGTCGCTCTCCTCGCCGGTCGCCATCTTGACGAGGGGCGGGCCGCCGAGGAACACCTTGGCCCGCTCCTTGACCATGATCACGTGGTCGGAC
Organism: Streptomyces sp. NPDC048523; assembly: GCF_043199815.1. NCBI lineage: Bacteria > Bacillati > Actinomycetota > Actinomycetes > Kitasatosporales > Streptomycetaceae > Streptomyces > Streptomyces sp. NPDC048523. The sequence goes on from NZ_JBICWQ010000006.1 coordinate 375,203, forward strand.
ATGCCGGGGACGTAGGCGCCGCCGGCCGTGGAGTTGCCGAAGACGACGGCGAGGGTCGGTATCCCGGCCGCCGACAGCCTGGTCAGATCCCGGAAGATGGCCCCGCCCGGGATGAAGATCTCCTTCTGCGAGGGCAGGTCGGCGCCGCCGGACTCCACCAGGCTGATGCAGGGCAGCCGGTTGGCGAGGGCGATGTCATTGGCCCGCAGGGCCTTCTTCAGCGACCACGGATTGCTCGCGCCGCCGCGCACGGTCGGGTCGTTGGCGGTGATCAGGCACTCCACGCCCGCCACCACCCCGATCCCGGTGACGAAGGAGGCGCCGACCGTGTAGTCGCTGCCCCAGGCGGCCAGCGGGGACAGTTCCAGGAAGGGCGTGTCGGGGTCGAGGAGCAGCTCGATGCGCTCCCGGGCGAGCATCTTGCCTCGCTTGCGGTGCCGTTGGACGTACTTCTCGCCGCCGCCGGCGAGGGCCTTCGCGTGCTCGGTGGTCAGCTGTTCCAGTTTGGCGAGCATGGCTTCGCGGTGGGAGAGGTATTCGGGGCTCTTCGGGTCCAGGGTGGACGGCAGAACAGTCACAGCAGGGCCTCCGGGATGTCCAGGTGGCGGGAGCGCAGCCATTCGCCGAGGGCCTTGGCCTGCGGGTCGAAACGGTGCTGGGCGGCGACGCCCTCGCCGAGGATCCCCTCCACGACGAAGTTCAGGGCGCGGAGGTGGGGGAGGTCGTGGCGGGTGACGTTCAACTCCGCCGTCTCCGGGAGGAGTTGGCGCAGGCGCTCGACGGTGAGGGTGTGGGCGAGCCATCGCCAGCCGTCGTCCGTCCGTGCCCACACCCCGACGTTGGCGTTCCCGCCCTTGTCACCGCTGCGGGCGCCGGCGACGAGGCCGAGGGGCGCCCGCCGGGTCGGGCCGGGCGGCGGCGGATCCGGCAGGGGTGCTTCCGGTGGGTTTTCGAGTACGGCGGTCTCCTGGGCCGGTGCCACCGGGATCCGCCGCCCGTCGTGGAGGACGGCCACATGGTCCACGGCCCCATGGGGGACGTACATATCCTCGAAGACCCCATAGGGCGAGCCCTTTCCCGGTGGCGCCAGCACATGGAACCCGGGGTAGCTCGCGAGCGCCAGCTCCACGGCGGCCCCGCTGAGCGCCCGCCCGACGACCTCCTGGTCCGCGTCCCGGACGACCAGCCGCAGCAGGGCGCTGGCGGTCTCCTCCGTCCCGGCGTCCGGGCGGTCGGTGCGGACCAGGTCCCAGCGCACGTCGGTGACCTTGGCCAGGTGGGGCTCCAGCTGCTCCCGCACCAGGGCGGCCTTGGCCTCGATGTCGAGGCCGGTCAGGACGAAGGCGACCTCGTTGCGGAAGCCGCCGAGGCGGTTGAGGCCGACCTTGAGGGTGGGCGGCGGGGCCTCGCCGCGTACGCCGGAGATCCGGACGCGGTCGGGGCCGTCCTGGGTGAGCCTGACCGTGTCGAGGCGGGCGGTGACGTCGGGGCCGGCGTACCGGGCGCCCTGCGTCTCGTACAGCAGCTGGGCGGTCACCGTGCCGACGTCGACGAAGCCGCCGGTACCGGGGTGCTTGGTGATGACGGCGGTGCCGTCCTCGTGGAGTTCGGCGAGGGGGAAGCCGGGCTTTCTCAGAACTCCGCGATCGTGCTTGCCATCGGCGAAGAAGGCGTAGTTCCCGCCGGTCGCCTGTGTCCCGCACTCCAGGACGTGCCCGGCGACGACGGCTCCCGCGAGGCGGTCGTAGTCCGTCGGCGACCAGCCGAAGTGGGCGGCGGCGGGCCCGGTGACCAGGGCCGCGTCCGTCACCCGGCCGGTCACGACGACGTCCGCGCCCTCGCGCAGACAGGTCGCGATGCCGAAGCCGCCGAGGTAGGCGTGGGCGGCGAGGGCGCCCGGGTGGTCACGGGTCAGGTCGTCGCCCTCGACATGGGCGACGCGGACCGGCAGGCCGAGTCGGTCTGCCAACTCCCTTATGCGGGCGGCGAGTCCGGCGGGGTTGAGGCCGCCCGCGTTGGTGACGATCCGCACGCCCCGCTCGTGTGCGAGGCCGAGGCACTCCTCGAGTTGGCGGAGGAAGGTGCGGGCGTATCCGGCCCCGGGGTCCTTCAGCCGGTCCCGGCCCAGGATGAGCATGGTGAGTTCGGCGAGGTAGTCGCCGGTGAGGACGTCGAGTTCGCCGCCGGTGAGCATCTCGCGCAGGGCGTCGAAGCGGTCGCCGTAGAAGCCGGAGGCGTTGCCTATGCGCAGGGTCATCCGGCAACTCCCCTTGCCGGGCCGCCAGGAGGCATTCCCTTCGCCGAGTCGGCGGAAGCCGTTCCTTCTCCTGGGCCGGCGGAGGCCGTTCCCTTTGCCGAGTCGCCGGGAGGCACCCCCTCCCCCGGGCCGTCGAAAGCCCTTCCCTTCCCCGAGTCGGCGGACGCTGTCCCCTCCACCCGGCCACCGGAAGGCATCCCCTCCCCCGAACCGCCGGAAGCCGCTCCCTTCCCCGAACCGCCGGAAGCCGTCCCCTTCGCCGGGCGCCCGGCGCCGGGCGGGCCCGCGAAGGCCTGGGCGATGTCGAGCCAGCGGTCGGCGTCCTCGCCCTCGGCGCGCAGGGCGAGGTCGGCGCGGTGGGCCCGCTGGGTGACCAGGAGGCAGAAGTCGAGGGCGGGGCCGGTGACGCGGTCGGTGGCGCCCTCGGGGCCGTAGGTCCACAACTCGCCGGAGGGCGCGGTGAGTTCGATGCGGAACTGCTCGAAGGGCGGGGTCAGTCCGTGCACGCCGAACGCGAAGTCGCGGGTGCGGACGCCGAGGCGGACGATGTGCCGGATCCGGTCGGTCGGCTCACGGGTCACTCCCAGCGCGTCCGCCACGTCCAGGCCGTGGGCCCAGGTCTCCATGAGGCGGGCGGTGGCCATGGAGGTGGTGGACATGGGCGGGCCGTACCAGGGGAAACGGGAGCCCTCGGGGGCGTTCCGCAGGGCCTCCGCCAGGTCCTCGCGTCCCGCCCGCCAGTAGGCGAGCAGTCGCGCCGGGGGCTTTCGGGCACCCTCCGCCGCGCCCTCGTCCACGAAGTCCCCGGGCGCCGCCAACGCCTTCTCGACCTCGCGGGAGAAGGCCCGCTGGTCGGTGACGGCGAGCAGGGAGGAGTGGTCGGTCCAGGCGAGGTGGGCGATCTGGTGGGCGACGGTCCAGCCGGGGGCGGGGGTCGGCAGCGACCACTGCTCCGGGCTCAACTCGGTTACCAGCAGGTCGAGTTCCTCGCTCTCCGCACACAGGTCGTCGATGACGGGCGTGGGGTCTGCCATGAGGAGAGGATGGCAGCGGGGCCAGAAACAAGCAAGCGTGCTTGCATTAATTCACGGGACGGATCTTCACGGATGGATATTCACGCGCGCCCCCCGCCTCGTCCGCAGTACGGTCCCCCGGTGATCCATGACGACGGTTACTTCGGAGAGTCCGTCGCGGCGACGTACGACGAGTCGTCGGCGACGATGTTCGCGCCCGAGGCGGTCGAGCCGGCCGTGGACCTGCTGGCGGAGCTGGCCGGGGAGGGGCGGGCCCTGGAGCTGGGCGTCGGGACCGGGCGGATCGCGTTGCCGCTGGCTCGGCGCGGGGTCGACGTGCACGGCATCGAGCTGTCCCGGGCGATGGCGGACCGGCTGCGGACCAAGCCCGGCGGTGCGGCGGTCGGGGTGACGATCGGGGACTTCGCGACGGCCCGCGCGCCCGGCACCTACTCGGTCGCCTATCTGGTCTTCAACACGATCATGAACCTGACGACCCAGGACGCCCAGGTGGACTGCTTCCGCAATGTCGCGGCCCATCTGGAGCCGGGCGGGACCTTCGTGGTCGAGGTCATGGTCCCCCAGCTGCAAAAGCTGCCGCCCGGGCAGAACACGGTGCCGTTCCACGTCGGCACGGACCGCCTCGGGTTCGACACCTACGACACCGCCACCCAGGCGATGTCCTCCCACCACGTCAGGGTCACGGAGGACGGCCAGGGCTCCTTCCGGTCCATCCCCTTCCGTTACGTCTGGCCCGCGGAGCTGGACCTCATGGCCCGGCTGGCCGGGATGCGGCTGCGGGAGCGGTGGGCGGACTGGGGTCGCGCCCCCTTCACCAGCGAGAGCGAGACGCACGTCTCGGTATGGGAGAAGCTCGCGGACTGACGGTATGGACCCGAGGGTCACGGAGTGATCGCCTTGCCCCGCCCCACCTGCGTCCGCACCGCCCCCATGCTCGCCGCGATCACGAGGGCGACGGCGAGGGCCTGGAGCACGGACAGGGCCTGGTCGAGGATCAGGAAGCCGGCGAGGGCGGCCATGGCCGGCTCCAGGCTCATGAGGATCGCGAAAGTGGAGGCGGGCAGCTTGCGCAGGGCGAGGAGTTCGAGGGTGTAGGGCAGGACGGAGGACATCAGGGCCACCGCCGCGCCCAGGCCCACGGTCACCGGGTCGAGAAGCCGGGTGCCCGACTCCGCGATGCCGAGCGGCAGGAACGCCAGCGCGCCGACCGCCATCGCCAGGGCGAGGCCGTCGGCCTGCGGGAAACGGCGGCCGGTACGCGCACTGAAGACGATGTACGCCGCCCACATGGCGCCCGCGCCCAGTGCGAAGGCCACGCCCGCCGGGTCCAGGTCGCCGAAGTCCCCGCCGCCGAGGAGGAAGACCCCGGCGAGCGCGAGTCCGGCCCAGACGGTGTTGACCGCGCGGCGGGAGGCGAGCACCGAGAGGGCGAGGGGGCCGAGGAACTCCAGGGTCACCGCGGCGCCGAGCGAGATGCGGTCGACGGCCTGGTAGAAGAGGCCGTTCATCGCGGCCAGGGTGAGACCGAAGACGACGACCGTGCCCCAGTCGGTACGGGAGTGCCCGCGCAGCCGGGGACGGCAGACGACGAGGAGGACGAGCGCGGCCACCAGCAGTCGCAGGGTCACGACCCCGAGGGCCCCCGCCCTCGGCATCAGCGTCACGGCCAGCGCCGCACCGAACTGCACGGAGACGCCTCCGGCGAGCACGAGGCCGACAGGGCCGAGGGCGGTGCGGCGGGGCGTGCCGACGGCGGCGGGCGGCGCGGTCGGGGCCGGGGAGACGCGGGCCGTACTGGGGGTGTCGGGCGTGGTCACGGGCGGTCCAGATACTCGGCTGCGGATGGTCCGGTGCGGCACACCCCACTGTCCAGTAGGGTGAACTTCCGAGTTCACAGTAATGGACTGCGTCAGGTGCGTAAACCTCTTATGCCACTGCTTCGGGGACATGAGACGCCAGACAGCGCCACCGCGAGAGCCCATACCGACGCCTTCGGCCCGACTCACGCCCAGGTCCGCGACTGACGCTGCGCAAGCCGTACGCCGACGTCGCCGGCATACGCCACCCAGTAGCCGAACCGTAATTCTCGCTTACGTGTGTGAATGCCACCAAAACAGTCACTCGCTAATAAACCCGACGTACCGAAGCTTGAGCGGGTGTCGAGGAGGAGTGGCTGATGAGTGAGGCAATACAAGGCAACGCGGCGAGGTTGCAGCAGACCGGCGAGACGGCCAGAGCGGAGATGTCGGCCACGGCCGGTCAGGCGAAGCAGGCTGCGGGCGAGGTCGCGGGTACCGCCGCCGGTCAGGCCAAGGCCGTGGCGGGGGAGGCACGGCAGCAGGCCGGCGTGGTCGTCGAGGAGCTGCGGAGTCGCGCGCGAGACGAGATCGAGGAGCAGACCAGGCGGGCGGCCGGGGCGCTGCGCCACTGGGCCGACGACTTGGAAGGACTGGCGGAGAACGCCCAGAGCGACTCCCCCGCCCGCAGCCTCGCGGCCCGGGCGGCCGACGGCGGGCACCGGGCGGCCGCATACATGGAGAGGCAGGGAGTCGATGGCGTTCTCTCCGATGTGCAGGGCTTCGCCCGCCGTCGCCCCGGAGCGTTCCTGGGTGGTGCGCTCCTGGCAGGGCTGGCCGTCGGGCGGCTGGCGAAGGTCGCGGCCAAGTCGAACCAGTCTTCCGGAAACGGACAGCAGCGGTCCCCCGGAACCTCGGAGCAGGCGCCGCTGAACGAGCAGGGGTCCGCGACACTCCCGGCCGGTCCGCCGCCAGGCACCGCGCAGGAGCCGTCGCCGGTGGTGCCGCCCGCTCCGCCACCGGTCCCGCCGTCCGTCGGTACGCCCCCGGGCGGTGCTCCGGGTCGCCCGTATCCGGAGGTGTGAGCGATGTCCTCCATCCCGTCCAACCCGGCGGAGTCGCACGGCAGGGACGGCTCTGTGGGTGAACTGCTGTCCGCCGTGACCTCGGACGTCCAGACCCTGTTCCGCCAGGAGGTCGAACTGGCCAAGACCGAGGTCAAGCAGGAGGCGACCAAGGCGGGCAAGGCCGCCGGCATGTACGGCGGCGCCGGATTCGCCGGCTACATGGTGCTCCTGTTCCTGTCATTGGCCGCCGTGTTGGGCCTGGCCAACGTGATGGACGGGGGCTGGGCCGCCCTGATCGTCACCGTGGTGTGGGCCGTGATCGCAGCCGTGCTGTACCAGCGGGGCCGCACACAGATGCGCACCGTGGCGCCGAAGCCTGAGCAGACTGTCGAAACGATGAAGGAGAATGCGCAATGGGCACGTCATCCGACCAGATGAGATCTGAGATCGATGCCACCCGGGACCGGCTGTCCGCGGACGTGGACCGGCTCGCGGACCGTGCCAGCCCCCGACGTGTGGTCCGTCGCCGCACCCGGCGGATGCGCGGCGCTGTCTCGGGTATGCGGGAGCGGGTCATGGGGTCCGCCTCGGACACCGCCCACGGGGTCGGAAGCAGCGCTCAGTCGGCGGCCGGTTCGCTGCGGGAGGGCACCCAGCAGGCGGCCGACACGGCGCGTGAGGCGGCCGACCAGGCCGGGGAAGCGGTACGGCAGGCGCCCGACCAGGCGATGCGTCAGACCCAGGGCAATCCACTGGCCGCCGGTCTGATCGCCTTCGGCTTCGGCATGCTGGTGTCCTCGATGCTGCCTGCGTCCCAGGCGGAGCAGGAGAAGGCCACCGACCTGATGCAACGCGGAGGCGAGGCGCTGGAGCCGGCGAAGCGGGCCGCCCTCGACTCCGCGCAAAACCTGATGGAGGGCGGCAAGGAGGCTGCGCAGAGCGCGGCGCAGGAGGTGAAGGACACCGCCGCGGAAGGTGCCCGCACCACTCAGGACGAGGCCCGCGACCAGGCTACCCGGGTGACCGACCAGGCACGCGACTCGGGCAGGCAGGTCGCCGACGAGGCTCGGCAACAGCCTGGACCCGCCTGAGCTCCGTGGCCCCTGGTCGGACCGCGCAGTTCCACGACGCCGGGGCAGCGCTGACAGCAGTCCGGTGCGGTGGTGGGGGCCCGGATCCGTCCGGTCCCCCACCAGCCGCGACGTCGGGCAGGATGCGGCGTCGTCTACGGCTGCCCGGTCGACCCGTTGATCAGGTCGTGTGCGGCGGTGCCGTATCCCGGCCGACGCACCATGAACACGTCCACGGCATCCTCGCTCTCCACTACGAACCCGTGCTGCTCGTACAACCGTCGCGCCGCGCTGCCCTGGAGGACGTTCAGGCGGACGAGTGCGCCGTCGGCGTCGGTCCGGGCGAGCAGGTCGCGCAGGACGGCTGAGCCGAGGCCGTGACCCTGGAGGTCCGGGGCGATGAAGAAGTGCTCCAGCCAGTGGGCGTCCTCGGCCGGCCGCAGGGCGACACAGCCCGCGAAACGCCCCTCGGCCAGGATGACCGACATGTGCCGCTCGTCGAAGGCGTCCCGGAACCGCTGCCGTACCCGGTGCTCGTCGAACCGGCCCAGCCGCTCCAGGTCGGGGCGCATGACCACGGCCCGCAGTTCGGCTATCGGCTCGACATCGGCGGGGTGTGCGGGACGCAGGGTCCAGTTCGTGAGGGGCGTGTTCGTTTCCACGGCGGGAGTATCGCAACGGGGTCTACGAGCCCGCCCTCCCGTCCCGCGCCCCGAACGTCTCCAACGCCTCCGTGTCCGTCGCCCGCGCGTTGAGGTAGTAGTCCGCCCACTCGGCGATCCCCGGCCAGCCGCACTCCGCGACGAGGCGTTCCACGGCCGCCGGGATGTCGTACGGCGTCACCCGCAGGTCGGCGCCGGGGCCGAGCAGGCACCAGTGGGCGCCGGGGCGGCCGTAGGGCATGCCGACGCTGCCGGGGTTCACGACCAGGCGGCCGTGGGCGAGGCGGACGTACGGCATATGGGTGTGGCCGCAGACGATCGTGCGGACGGTGTCGGGGACGTTCCCGAGGACCTCCGTCCAGCGGGCCGGGCGCGAGTCGACCAGGACGATCTCCTCGTCGTCGCGGGGAGTGGCGTGGCAGAAGAGGACCTCGCCGAGGCCGCGGACGGTGAGGGTGCGGGTGGTGGGGAGCGTGGCGAGGAACTCCACGTCTGCTTCGGTGAGTTGAGCGGCGGCGTAGGGGGCGATCGGGTCGGGGATCTCCAGCCGTTCCCCCTTGCGGTATTCGACGAGTTCCCGGTCGGCGTTGCCCGGGATCCACAGCACTCGCTCCCCCTGCGCCCTCAACAGGGCCAGGACTTCGGCTGGTTGGGGACCCGCGGTGATGTCCCCGGTCAGCACGATCCGCTCGGCGGCGGCCACTTCGGGCTCGGTGAGGACGGCTTCCAGGGCGGGCAGGACACCGTGGATGTCGGAGAGGACGGCGACGCGGTCGAAGGTGGGCATGGTGGTGAGTCTCCACCGGGCGGGGCACCGAGCGGGAGGGACTCCGCCGGGGCGGCGCCGCCTGTTCAGGGCTGTCGTGCGAGTCCCTCCGCCAGCACCTCCGCCAGGTGTCTGCCCCGCACTCCCGCCAGTTGTTCCAGCTGCGTACGGCAGGAGAACCCGTCGGCCAACACGCCTGCCGACGGCGGCGCCTGACGTACCGTCGGCAGCAGTTGCTCCTCCGCGCAGGTCCGCGACACCTCGAAGTGGCCTTTCTCGAAGCCGAAGTTGCCCGCGAGTCCACAGCAGCCGCCGCTCAGGTCGCCGGTGAGGCCCGCGGCCTCGCGCAGCCGGCGGTCGGCCGTGTCGCCCAGGACGGCGTGCTGGTGGCAGTGGGTCTGACCGACGACCGGGCGGTTCAGGGCCGGTGGCCGCCAGTCGGGGGCGAGTCGCTCCAGGGCTTCCGCGAAGGTCAGGACGCGGGAGGCGAGGAGGGCGGCCCGCGGATCGTCGTGCAGCAGTTCCGGCAGGTCGGTGCGGAGGGCGGCCGCGCAGCTCGGTTCCAGGACGACGACCGGGACAGAGGTCTCCAGCACCGGCGCCATCAGGTCGAGGGTGCGGCGCAACACCGTACGGGCGCGGTCGAGTTGGCCCGTCGACACGTACGTCAGGCCGCAGCAGACCCGGCCCCGGCCCCGCAGGAGGGACACCGGGTCCAGGGCGACCGTCCTGCCGTCGCCCACCGGCGCCTTCTCCAGGTGGAGGGTGGGCGGCAGCGCCACCCGCAGCCCCGCCGCCTCCAGCACACGTACGGCCGCCTGCCCCACGGACGGCGAGAGGTGCTCGGTGAAGGTGTCCGGCCACAGGATCACCAGGTCACCGGTGTCGCGGGCGTTCCGCCCGAGGGCTTTCCGCCCCTCCCACCACCGGCTGAACGTCTCCCCCGCCAGCCTCGGGATCCGCCGCTCGGGCGCGATCCCGCCCAGCCGCTTGGCGACGGCCGCCAACGGCCGTACGGCGGCAAGGGAGTTGAGCACAGGAGCCAGCCGCAGCCGGTCCACCCGGCGCAGCCACTCCGGCAGCCGGCCCATGCTGTGGTGGGACGCCGGGCGGCGCCGCCCCGCGTAGTGGTGGTGCAGGAACTCCGCCTTGTACGTGGCCATGTCCACCCCGACCGGGCAGTCGGACCGGCAGCCCTTGCAGGACAGGCACAGGTCCAGCGCCTCGCGCACCTCCTCGGACCGCCAGCCGTCGGTGACCACCCCGCCCGCCTCGCCCGCGAGCATCTCGTGCAGCAGCCGGGCACGCCCGCGCGTGGAGTGCGCCTCCTCGCCGGTGGCCCGGAAGGACGGGCACATGACGGCGGACCCGGTCGCCGCTGTCGTACGGCATTTCGCGACCCCGACGCAGCGGCGTACGGCTGCGGAGAAATCACCGCCGTCGTCCGGGTACCCGAAGGCGACGTCGACCGGCTCGCGGGGCAGGACCGAGAAGCGGAGGTTGGTGTCGAGGGGGGCCGGGCGGACCAGCATGCCGGGGTTGAGCAGGTCGTCCGGGTCCCAGAGGGCCTTCGCCCGCTCGAAGAGGGCGATCATCTCGTCGCCGTACATCCGGGGCAGCAGTTCGGCGCGCGCCTGCCCGTCGCCGTGCTCCCCGGACAGTGACCCGCCGTGCGCGACGACCAGGTCGGCGAGTTCCTCGGAGAAGCGGCGGAACCTTCCGATCCCCGCCTGCGTCAGCAGGTCGAAGTCGATGCGGACATGGATGCAGCCGTCGCCGAAGTGGCCGTAGGGCGTTCCGCGCAGACCGTGCGCGCCCAGCAGTCCCCGGAAGTCCCGCAGATACGCGCCGAGCCGCCGCGGCGGCACCGCGCAGTCCTCCCAGCCCGGCCAGGCCTCGCTGCCGTCCGGCATCCGGGTGGCCGTACCGCTGGCGTCCTCGCGGATGCGCCACAGGGCGCGTTGCCCCGCCGGGTCGGTCACCACGAGGGCGTCGAGGACGTCGGCCGCGCGCACGATCTCCTCCGCACGCGCGCGTGCCTCGCCCTCGGAGGAGCCGCCCGTCTCCACGAACAGCCAGGCGCCGCCCCGGGGCAGCGCGGCCGCCGAGGGCACCAGGTCGGCCGCCATGCCCTCCACCGTCAGGGGGCGGTGCACCAGCAGCCCGGCCGCCGCCTCGGCGGCCGCGCCTTCGTCCGCGTACCCGAGGACCGCGAGCGCACGCGCGCGTGGCGCCTCCACGAGCCGGACGACGGCCTCGGTGAGCACGCCGAGGGTGCCCTCGCTGCCGCAGAAGGACCGGGCGACGTCGGCCCGGTGTTCCGGCAGAAGGGCGTCCAGGGCGTACCCGGAGATCCGGCGGGGCAGCTCGGGGAAACCGGTCCGCAGCCGTGCCAGTTCCCCGTCGACCAGCTCCCGCAGCCCCGTCGGCGCCCCGGCCCACTCCGGTCCGAGCCGCAGCCGCTCCCCGCGCGCGGTGACGACGTCGAGCTCGCGCACGCTGTCCGCGGTGGTCCCCCACGCCACCGAGTGCGAGCCGCAGGAGTTGTTGCCGATCATCCCGCCGAGCGTGCACCGGCTGTGGGTGGAGGGGTCGGGGCCGAAGCGGAGCCCGTGCGGGGCGGCGGCGTCCTGGAGCCGGTCGAGCACCAGGCCGGGCTGGACGACCGCGGTACGCGCCCCGGGGTCCAGCGCCAGGATTCGGTTCATGTGCCGGGTGAAGTCCAGCACGACCCCGGTGCCGGTGGCCTGCCCGGCGATGGAGGTACCGCCACCGCGCGGGACGACGGGGACGCCGTGGGTGCGGCAGACCTCCAGCACGGCGGCCACGTCGTCGGCGTCCCGGGGGGCGACGACCCCGAGGGGGACGCGCCGGTAGTTGGACGCGTCCATGGTGACCAGGGCCCGTGAGGTGACGTCGAAAGCGACCTCGCCCCGGACGGCCTTCCGCAGATCGGCCTCAAGATCCGTCATGGCTCCAGCAAACCAGGTGGGCCGACACCACCGCGTCTCACCCGACGGACTACGTTTCGACCAGGTTTCCCCCAGCGGCTACGCTCCCCCCGTGGCTGAGATCCAGATTCCCGCTGACATCAAGCCCGCCGACGGTCGATTCGGCGCGGGCCCCTCCAAGGTGCGGACGGAAGCGCTGGACGCGCTGGCCGCAACCGGTACCTCCCTCCTCGGCACCTCCCACCGCCAGGCTCCGGTCAAGAACCTGGTCGGCAAGGTGCGCGAGGGCATCAGTGAGCTCTTCTCCCTCCCCGAGGGCTACGAGGTCGTCCTCGGCAACGGCGGCTCCACCGCGTTCTGGGACGTCGCGACGCACGGCCTGATCGAGAACAAGTCGCAGCACCTGACCTTCGGCGAGTTCTCGTCGAAGTTCGCGAAGGCGTCCAAGCTGGCCCCCTGGCTGGCCGAGCCGACCGTCATCTCCTCCGAGCCCGGCACGCACCCGGAGCCGCAGGCGGAGGCCGGTGTCGACGCGTACGCCTTCACGCACAACGAGACCTCCACCGGTGTCGCCGCCCCGATCAAGCGGGTGGCCGGCGCGGACGAGGGCGCGCTGGTCCTCGTGGACGCCACCTCCGGCGCCGGCGGCCTCCCGGTCGACATCGCCGAGACGGACGTCTACTACTTCGCCCCGCAGAAGTCCTTCGCCTCCGACGGCGGCCTGTGGATCGGCGTGTTCTCCCCGGCCGCGATCGAGCGCGCCGAGCGGATCCACGCGTCCGGCCGTCACGTCCCGGAGTTCTTCTCGCTGCCGACGGCGATCGACAACTCCCGCAAGAACCAGACGTACAACACCCCGGCCCTCGCCACCCTCTTCCTGCTGAACCAGCAGCTGGAGTGGATCAACGGCCAGGGCGGTCTCGCGTGGTCGACGGCCCGTACGAAGGACTCCTCGACCCGCCTGTACAGCTGGGCGGAGGAGTCCAAGCACGCGACCCCGTTCGTCACCGACCCGGCCAAGCGCTCCCAGGTCATCGGCACGATCGACTTCTCGGACGAGATCGACGCCGCCGCGATCGCCAAGGTGCTGCGCGCCAACGGCATCGTGGACACCGAGCCCTACCGCAAGCTCGGCCGCAACCAGCTGCGCGTGGCGATGTTCCCGGCGATCGACCCGGCGGACGTCGAGGCCCTGACGAAGTGCGTCGACTACGTCATCGAGAAGCTGTAACACCCGCTTCCGCTACGACGACGAAGGGCGCCCGGTGTGCAACCGGGCGCCCTTCTCATGTCCCGCTGGTTCAGCCGCGGAAGCCGAGCAGTCCGTGCAGGGTGTCACCGGCCGGCGTGGCTGCCGACCCGGCCGTGGCCGCCATGGCGGACTTCGTCGTGACCGGCGGCGTGGGGTCGGCGGTCTTCTTGCAGACCGCGTCGGCCGTGCCGTGGCCGCGCGGCACCGTGCCGTCGGTCAGGTACTTCACCAGGTACTTGTCCAGGCAGGCGTTCCCGCCCAGCGTGATGCCGTGGTTTCCGCCGCCCTGCTCGACGACGAGGCTGGAGCGCTTGAGCAGGCGGTGGACGGTGACACCGCCCTGGTAGGGGGTGGCCGCGTCGTTCGTCGCCTGGAAGAGCAGCGCCGGCGGCAGCTTGCCGTTGGCGACGTTCACCGGCTTGAGCGACTTCGTGGGCCAGAACGCGCAGGGCGCGTTGTACCAGGCGTTGCTCCAGGCCATGAACGGGGCCTTCTCGTACACGGCCCAGTTGTCCTTCTGCCACTGGCGCCAGTCGCGCGGCCAGGAGGCGTCACGGCACTGCACCGAGGTGTAGATGCTGTAGCCGTTGTCCCCGGAGGCGTCGATGGCGGCGAAGCTCTGGTACGCCTTGACCAGCGGGGTGGCGTTCTTGTCGTTCACGTACGCGGCGAACGCCTTGGCCAGGTCGGGCCAGTAGCCGTTGTAGTAGCCGCCCGGGATGAAGGTGTCCTCCAGCTCGGCGGCGCCGACCTTGCCGCCCGCGGGCTTCTTGGCCAACTCGGCCTGCATCGCGTACCACTTGGCCTCGATCGCGGCCGGGTCGGTGCCGAGCTTGTACGTGGAGTCGTACTTGGCTATCCACGCCATGAGCGCCTTCTGGCGGGCGTCGAAGGCGTAGTCCTGCGAGATGTTGGCGTCGTACCAGACACCGTGGGGGTCGACGATCGAGTCGAGCACCAGGCGGCGCACGTGGGTCGGGAAGAGCTTGGCGTAGACCTGGCCCAGGTAGGTGCCGTACGAGTAGCCGAAGTAGTTGATCTTCTTGGCGCCGAGGGACTTACGGATCGAGTCCATGTCCTTCACGGCGTTGATCGTGTTGATGTACGGCAGCAGGTCCGCGTACTTGCGGCCGCAGGCGGCGGCGAAGGACTTGGCGCGGTCGAGGTTGGCCTTCTCGATCGCGGGGGTGCTGGGAACGCTGGCGGGGCGCACCGGGTTGAAGTAGCCCGGCTTGCAGTCGAGGGCGGGCTTGCTCGCGCCCACTCCGCGCGGGTCGAAGCCGATGACGTCGTACTGGGCCGCGACCGCCTTGGGCAGGTCGGACGCGACGAATCCGGCGAGCGTCAGACCGCTGCCACCGGGGCCGCCGGGGTTGACCAGCAGCGGGCCCTGGTACTTCTTCGCGGTGTGCGGGACCCGGGACACGGCCAGGGTGATCTTCCGGCCCTGCGGCTTGGCGTAGTCGAGCGGCACCTTCACCGACCCGCACTGGAGGGTCGGGTAGTCCTCCAGGCCGCACTTCTTCCAGGCGACCTTCGCCAGTGCTGCGGTGCTCACGGACGGGCTCGCCTCGGCCGGAAGGGCCGTGAGGGTCCCGGCCAGTACGGCGGTCACGCCGCACAGTACGGCTGCGCTTCTTCTCATGGCCGCATCCTGTCGAAGAACCTCTCGCATGAGAAACACCTGAGCGAAAGATTTGAAACTCCTTTGGGCAGGAGGCACTTGGCCCGCACCAAGCACCTCCGTCCCACGACCTCACGCAGCCGTGCAGCTCACACTCGGCACACCTCCACCTCCCGGCGCTCCCCCGAACCCGAAGCTCGCCGAACCGCCCACCGCGACCGACCCGTTGTGCGAGGCGTTCGTCGCGGTCACGGTCGAGCCGGTCTGGGTGTACGACGCGTTCCACATGGAGCTGACCTTCTGCGAGCCGGGCCAGGTCCAGGTGACCTTCCAGGAGGAGAGAGCCGTCGTACCGGAGTTGGTCACCTTCACCTCGGCGTTGAAGCCGCTGCCCCAGTCGCTGCTGACGGTGTAGGCGGCGGTGCAGGCGGCCGTGTTCCCGCCGGGGTCGCCCGGGTCACCGGGACCGCTCCCGCCGCCCGGGAATCCCGGCGCCTTGACGCTCGCGAGATATCCGTCCTTCACGGTGTCCACGGTCTGCCAGTCGTCCTTCAGGATTCCGCCCGTGTCACCGGAGTTGGGGTTCCAGGACCAGAAGGTCCAGTGGAAGGAGTCGGCGCCGTACGTCGATGTCGGCCGCAGATACGAGACCAGTGCAGCCAGCCACTTCTGGTCCACGGTCGACTGGAGGGTGGTGCCGAACTCGCCCACCCACACCGGGGCGATGTTCTGCTTGAAGATGTAGCCCCAGTACTTGTCCCAGATGCCCGGCATGTTGGCGGGGAAGGACGGGTCGCTGAACCAGCTCTGCTGGGCCACGCTGGTCGCGTAGTCGTGGGCGGAGTACACGACCCGGTTCGCCACGTTCAGCTGCACCGGGTACTGGGCGACACCCATCAGGTTGCCGCCCCACCAGCCGGAGACGCCGTTGAAGGTCTGCACGCCCTCGACGAAGATCAGCAGCTCGGGATTGACGGACAGCACGGCGTTCCCGGCCCGCTGGGCGGCCAGCCGCCAGTCCGTGGCGGTGTCTCCGCAGCCCCAACAGGCGGGATCGTGCGGCTCGTTGTGCAGATCGATGCCTACGACGGTGTCCTGGCCCTTGTACCGCGTCGCGAGGGCCTTGAGGTTGGCGATCCACGTCGACTCCGGGACCGCGGCCGTGTACCAGAGCGCCGACTGGCCGCCGGAGTCCGGGCGGTGCCGGTCGAGGATGACCTTGAGGCCGTCGTGGCCGGCGTACGACACGAGTCTGTCCAGGACACCCAGGGAGTTGAGTCCCTGGAGGTCGGCGTTCTTGCCGCTGGAGAAGTCGATGCTGTTGGGGACCGCCCCCGACTTGAAGATGTCGTCGCTGTACGGGATGCGGAGCGTGTTGTAGCCCAGCGACTTCATCTGGTCGATCATTGACTTGTAGTCGCGGGACCAGAGGCCGTGGACCACGTTGTTGGAGGTCTCGAAGCCGAACCAGTTGATCCCGGCGATCCGGACCGGCTGCCCGGAGGCGTCCAGGATCTGGCGGCCGCTGGTGTGCCAGTAGCCGGCCCCGGCCGCCTCGGCGGCGTCGGCCGTCTGAAGACCAGCGGTCCCCAGCGGTACCAGGAGAGCCGCCGCCACCGCACACAGCGCTCTTCGCAAGCTGCGGAACATGTTCGCTGCTTCCTCTCGGGAGGCGCGGGCCGGAACTCGATGGGAGCGCTCCCATCACCCTGCATCTCCCATGGAAGACAGGTCACATGAACACGTCAAGACGCTGGACATGTTCATGTGCACGGGATGTCACCGGCGCGACGTCGCCGTACGGGCGCGACGGCTCACGAACGCCGGAAGAGCCGCCGGAGCCCGAAGAGGCCGGCGACGGCCACCAGGGCGAGCGCGCCGATCTTGATCGTGCCGTTGGAGTCCCCGCCACCCTCGTTTCCGGAGGCCGAGGAACTCCCGCTTCCCGAGGGGGACTTGGACCCGCCGTCACCGGGCGCGTCCTGTGCCTCGACCTCGCTGTCGGCGCCCTCCATGCCGAGCAGGAGCTTGGTCCCGTCGGGCGAGTAGGAGACGGACTCGCCCTGCCCGAGGGGCACGCTGAGCCGCCCCTTGCGCTTGATGTCGCCGCCGTTCCAGTCGTACCAGATGCCGCCGAAGTAGCCGCGTACGGCGAGCTGTCGGCCGTCGGGCGAGAAGGCGGCGTCGGTGGCCCACAGGTCGACGGCCTTGACGGGCTTGAAGATGTTCGTCCCGGAGGAGGAGAGGGTGGTGGGTCCCTCGTAGAGATGCCCGCCGTCCTCCTGCTTGTCGATGATGTAGACGCGCCCGGTCTTGGGGTGGACGACCATCGACTCGGCGTCGCGTGAGCCGTCGGTGTACTTCACGACGTACTGGGTGCCCTTGACGGACTGGTCCCTGAGGACCTTCGGCTCCGGCAGCTTGTAGATCCACACGTAGGGCCAGGTGACCCCGTCGTTGTCGCCGATGTCCCCGACCCAGATCTCGTTGCCGGGCCCGATGGCGATGGCCTCGACGTCCCGGGGGGTGCCCACGCCGGTCATGGTGATCCTGGCGACGGTCTTGCCGGTGGCGCTGTCGACGGCGTACAGGTACGCGCCGGTGTCCTGGTCGTTGTGGGTCCAGTAGATGCCCGGGTGCTGCCGCGAGGCGGCGAGCCCGCTGGACTCGGTGATCCGGGGGTCGCTGATGGTGAAGCCCTGGTCCCCCTTCCCGCCCCCGTCGGCGGCGGAGGCGGGCACGGCGACGGGCAGGGTGAAGCCGCCCACGAGCAGAATCCCGGCGAGCAGGGCGAAGGGTCGACGCATGCCCCAAGACTGCCATCCCGGCGTTCGGTTGAAGGGGGGTGGGCGGGGGGCGGGGTGGCGTGCGCGGGTGGGAGCGGGTGGGCGGGCGGTGCGGTGGCCGTGGTCGGGGGAAAGGCGGGGGGGCCCGCCCCCCCCCCCCCCCCCCCCCCCCCCCCCCCCCCCCCCCCCCCCCGGGGCGCCCCCCCCCCCCCCCCCCCCGCCGGCGGGGGGGGGGGGGGGGGCGGGGGGGGGGGCAAGGGGGGGGGCCACCGCCCCCCCCCCCCCGACCCAGCCGCCACCGCGTCGCCCGTCCGCGTGGCGGAACCGCACAGCTCGCCGGCGTAACCCCGACCGCGTCACCCGCCGACGTAACCGGGACCGCGCAACCCATCGGCGTCGCCACCGCCGCGCAGCCCGTTCGCGTGGGCGGATTCACATGCCATCGGGACTCGGGATGATCCATCATGAGCGGATGCTCAGATTCATGCCGGTCGGGGACTCGATGACGATCGGGAGTGCGGGTGAGCACACCTGGCGGTACCGGATGTGGCAGCACCTGCGGGACACGTCCGGCGGCCCCTTCACCCTCGTGGGCCCGCGCGAGACGCTGTACGACAAGGCGGCGGACGCCCCGACGTCGTACGAGTACGCCGATCCCGACTTCCCCCGGGCCCACCTGGCCGGCTGGGGCGAGGGCTGGCAGCACATGGTCCCGCTGATCGGCGAGGCGGTACGGGCACACCGTGCGGACGTGCTCCTGGTGTCGCTGGGCCTGATCGACCTCGGCTTCTACACGAACGCGGAACAGACGGCACAGAACGTCCGCGCCTTCGTCGCCGAGGCCCGCCGCGCGAACCCCCGGATCCGGATGGTCGTCCTCCCGGTGATCCCCAACGTCCGGGCGGAGTCGGACGCACCCTTCGCGACGGAGGTCACCCGCTTCAACGAGCTTCTGGCCAAGGCGATCGCGGACCTGGACGAGCCCCGCTCGCCCCTGCTGCCGGCGTCGCCTCCGTCGTCGTACGACATCGACCACGACACCTACGACGGCACCCATCCGAACGCGAGCGGCGAGCACAAGATCGCGTCGGCCTTCGCGGAGGCGATGCACCAGGCGTGGGGCCTGGGCGAGCCCTACGAGGCCGACTGATCCGGTACCGGTGCCCCCACGGTCACTTCGGGTCGGCGTTGAACTTCGCGGTCGACCAGCGGTAGCCGAGCACCGCGAGGCCGAGGCACCAGGCGACGGCGAGCCAGCCGTTGTGGCCGATCTCGGTGCCGAGGAGCAGACCGCGCAGGGTCTCGATGGCCGGGGTGAAGGGCTGGTACTCCGCGATCGGCCGGAACCAGCCCGGCATCGCGTCGACCGGGACGAACGTGCTGGAGATGAGCGGCAGGAAGATCAGCGGCATGGCGTTGTTACTGGCGGCCTCGGCGTTGGGGCTGATCAGGCCCATGCCTACGGCGATCCAGGTCAGCGCCGTGGCGAACAGCACGAGCAGTCCGAAGGCCGCGAGCCACTCCAGGGCGGTGGCGTCGGTGGAGCGGAAGCCGATGGCCACGCCGACCGCGCCGACCAGGACCACGCTGATCACCGACTGGAGCACGCTGCCGACGACGTGCCCGACGAGCACCGAACCTCGGTGGATCGCCATCGTCCGGAAGCGGGCGATGATGCCCTCGGTCATGTCGTTGGAGACGGAGACCGCGGTACCGATCGTGGTGGAGCCGATGGTCATCAGCAGCAGGCCCGGGACGAGGTACGCGATGTAGTCGGAGCGGTCGCCGCCGCCGATGCCCGCGCTCATGGTGTCGCCGAAGATGTAGACGAAGAGCAGCAACAGCATGATCGGCGTGAGCAGCAGGTTCAGCGTGAGGGACGGGTAGCGCCGGGCGTGCAGGAGGTTGCGCCGCAGCATCGTGGACGAGTCGCGCACCGCGAGGGACAGGTTGCTCATCGGACGGTCTCCTTGGGCTGGTCGGTGACGTGGGTGACGTCGGCGCTGTCGGCGCTGTCGGTGCTGTCGGTCAGGGCGAAGAACACGTCGTCCAGGTCGGGGGTGTGCGTGGCCAGTTCGTCGGCCTCGACGCCGGCCGCGTCCAGCCGGTCCAGTACGGCGCGCAGCTCGCGCTGGCTGCCGTCGCTGGGCAGCCGCAGGGTGAGGGCCTCGTCGTCCCGGGTGGCCTCGCCCAGGGCGGAGGCGGCGCCGCGGTAGGCGTCCGGGTCGGTGAAGCGGAGCCGGACGTGCCCGCCGGGAATCATCCGCTTGAGCTCCTCGGCGCTGCCCTCGGCGACGATCTTCCCGTCGTTGAGGACGGCGATGCGGTCGGCGAGCTGGTCGGCCTCCTCCAGGTACTGCGTGGTGAGGAAGACGGTCGTACCGCCGGAGACCAGTTCCCTGATGATCTGCCACATCGTGTGCCGGGAGCGGGGGTCGAGACCGGTGGTCGGTTCGTCGAGGAAGATGATCCGCGGGTCGCCGACCAGGGTCATGGCGATGTCGAGACGGCGCTTCATGCCGCCCGAGTAGGTGGAGGCGGGTTTCTTCGCCGCCGCCACGAGGTCGAAGCGCTCCAGCAGTTCGGCGGTGACCCGCCGGCCCTCGCTCCTGGAGAGGTGGTGCAGGTCGGCCATGAGGAGCATGTTCTCCTCACCGGTGATCAGCCCGTCCACCGCGGAGAACTGCCCGGTGACCCCGATGGAGGCCCGTACCGCCTGGGCCTTCGCGGTGAGGTCGTGGCCGCCGACGCGCGCCTGCCCGGCGTCGGCGGAGATCAGGGTGGAGAGGATCTTGACGACGGTGGTCTTGCCGGCGCCGTTCGGCCCGAGGAGGGCGAAGACCGTGCCGGCCGGCACCTGGATGTCGATGCCGTCGAGGACGGTTTTGTCCCCGTAGGACTTGCGCAGTCCGTGCGCCGCGATGGCCAGGTCGGTCATGGTGGGAGCTCCTTGTCGAGGACTACGGGTCACAGGCCGCGGGCGGTGATGTCGCCGTGGGCGGTGGTGGCGCGGATGGCCAGGGCGGCGTCGGCGCCCTCGGTGTTCTTGAGGGAGTTGTGGACGCGGCCGTGGGAGGTGCCGGCGTCCAGGGAGGCGGAGGCGGCCGTGCCGAGGGTGATGTCGCCCTTGTGCGTGGTCAGTACGACCGTGCCGGTGACCGCCTCGGCGACGGTGATGTCGCCGCGCCGGGTGCTGATCTCACCGGGTCCGGTGAGGCGGCCGACGGTGACATCGCCGTCGGCGACGGTCAGGCGGAGACCGGCCACCTCGTCGATCTTGACCGGGCCGTAGGCGCCCTCGAAGACGACGTCGCCGAGGCGCCCGACAGCCCGGAACCCGGCGGCGGCCGCGGTGGCCTCGACGCGGGAGCCGGCCGGCAGCTGGACGGTGACCTCGACGGAGCCGGAGGGCCCGAAGTACTGGTTCCTGGCGGCCGGGGCGGCGATCCGCAGGACGCCGTCGCGGTAGTCGACCTCGATCTGCTCGGCGGCCTTGGTGTCCCGGCTCCTGTCGGCGTCGACGGGCCGGATCTCGACGGTCGTGTCGGCGCGGTCGGCGGCGATGAGCTGCACGCGTCCGGCGGGGAGGTCGATGACGGTGGTGACGGGGGCGGGGGTGTCGAACTTCTGCATCAGGTGCTCCTGCGTTCGTCGCTGTTTCCGATGAACGAAAAGCTACGTTGCGTTCATAGATCCGGCAACATACTTGTTGCACTCAATCACAATAAGCGCAGGTAGAGTCGGCAATTTCATTGCAACCGCCCTGAAAGCAACGCAACGAGAGCCTGCCTGTCGTTGCAATAGATGGGAAGTGAACGCTATGCTGCGGCGACAGGAGCCACGAAGGAGACCACGATGCCTGGAGGCAGGCTCACCCAGCAGGAACGCCAGCAGATCGCGCTGGGAGTGGCCGACGGCCTCGCCTACGCGGAGATCGCCCGCCGCCTGGAGCGCCCCACCTCGACCATCACCCGCGAGGTCATGCGCAACGGCGGCCCCGCCGCCTACCGCGCCGACCTCGCCCACCGCACCGCCGAACGCCGGGCCCACCGGCGCCGACAGGCCGCGCCCCGGGCGGCGCAGGCCCCCGGGGCGGCCCACGGGCGCGATCCCGAGGCCGTGCGCGAGTACGAGGAGACGTTCACCACCGTCCTCATGCAGTCGGGCGCGCCCAAGATGATGTCGAGGGTGCTGGCCTGCCTCTGCACCAGCGACGGCGGCAGCCTGACCGCCGCCGAACTCGTCCAGCGCCTCCAGGTCAGCCCGGCGTCCATCTCCAAGGCCATCAGCTACCTCGAGGGCCAGGGCCTGGTCCGCCGGGAGCGCGACGACCGGCGCCGTGAGCGCTATGTCGTCGACGACGACGTCTGGTACCAGTCCATGATCGCCAGCGCCCGCGGCACGCTTCAGGTCGCCGAGGTCGCCCGCCAGGGCGTGGGCGTCCTCGGCCCGGGCACCCCGGCCGCCGCCCGCCTGGAGAACATCGCCCGCTTCCTCGACTTCGTCTCCGAGAGCCTCACCCGCGCCGCGGACCAGGCCCGCGAGGTCCTCCACACCAAACCGGAGGCGCCCTCGGACAGCCGTTCTCCAGGTGACTGATCTTGGGTTGGGAGACCATGAGTCGTTCGGCCGCTTCGCTGCTCTTCAGCCCACCGGCCAGGCGGAGCCGGCGGAGCTCGGCTCCCAGACGACGTCTTCTGACGGTGGGGTGGGAACTGCTGGGTTTTGACTGAGCACGGGTGTGTTCTGGTGTGACTGAGTGTGGAAGTTCGTCCGTCGAATGTGCGACCTCTGCGCGTTGAGCTCATTGGGGTGTGATGAGCGGATTTTCGAGGGTCTCGGGGGTGGCGGTCCGTACGAGGCTCAAGCAGCTCACGCCCGCCGATGAGAAGGTGCTCGCGCTGGTCGGCGCGCACCTCGGTCCCTCGCCTCCCGGGACCTGAAAGTGCGGTGCGGGCAGGGCCTGGAGCCTTCCGGCGGGGCGGACCCGGGCGTCACGGTGACGGCAGTGCCGATGTGTCCCACACGCTGATCTCCACCGCACCGTCGCTGCTCTCCAGATCCAGCAGACAAGGCCGGGCGCGTACCTGTGTGCGCTGGCCACCAGCTCGCTGACCGGCCGTACGCACATGCCGGTAGTGGCCGGGGCGCGGTGAAGCCGCCCTCCGGACGTAAGCGGGCCTGTCGCCCTTCACACGCCGGGCCGGCTGCCGCGAGCCCGGCCGGCGACGGCTTGGACAGCCCCGCCTCCGTTCATCCCACCGGGGCGCCCGGACCGTGCCATTCGCAGAACAGAACGGTGGCGTCGTCCTCCAGCCGTCCCTGGTGGTAGTCCATGACGGCGTGCATAAGACGGCGCAGCGTCTCGTCGACAGGCAACTCGTCGGCGTGGTGGCGGATGATGAAGTCGGTGAAGCGCTCCACGCCGAATTCACGGCCGCCTCTGTCGCGGGCTTCGGTGATGCCGTCGGTGAACAGCAGTAGCCGGTCGCCTGGTTCCAACTGCTCGGTGCTCTGTTCGATCGGCAGGTTGAAACCGCTGCCCATCGGCCCGGCCGGCGGGCAGTGCAGTGTGCTGGCCCAGCGGCCGCCGCGGATCAGTACCGGCAGCATGTGGCCTCGGTTGACCCAGCTGAACTTGCCGGTGTTCAGCTCGAGGTCGGCGAGGATGCCGGTGGCGTAGCGGCTGTGCCCGAACTGCTCGACCAGGGTGTTCTCGATGGCTGCGCTGGCTTCGGGGATGGTTGCGCCGGCGCGGCGGTGGCTGCGGCAGGTGGCCATCGACAGGGCTGCTGTCAGGCCCGCGGAAGTGTCGTGACCCATCGCGTCGAAGACCGCCAGGTGCAGGATGTCGCCGGCCACCGCGTACTCGAAGGCATCCCCGGCCACCTGGTAGGCCGGTTCCATGAAGGCGCTGATCGTCACCCGATGGTCGGAGAAGGTGCGCGGCGGCATCAGCGCCCACTGCAGCTCCGCCGGGACTCCCATCGGCCGGGTGCGGATCAGCCGGGCGTGCGAGTCGCTGTGGGCCCGCTTGGAGACCAACAGCAATCCGGCCATCGACGCCAGCGCCCGCACCACGTCCTCATCGGGCTTGCCCCCGTTGCCAGGACAGGACTCGACCTGCAGGACCCCCAGCCGCTGGCGGCCGTCCCGCACCGGCACCCAGTACGCCCCGTCGCGGGGCGACACCATGATCTCTGTGAGCTGGTAGGCGCGGCCCGGCAACGTGCCCTCGATCCGGCACTCCTCGCCACCTTCGCCGGCGCTCAAGCCCATGCCGGTGACCTCACGCAGCACAGCCTCCTGAAGATCTGCCACGAACAGCCGCGCTCCGCCCGCACCGGCCTCCTTCGCCGCGGTGTCGAGCAGACCGGGCAGCTGCTCGAAGGGCGCCGTGTGACTGGCCTCCAGAAGCGCGGCCAGCGCACGCGTCAAGCCCTGCGCCGTCATATCAGCCTCCGCAGCCCAGCACCCGGCCCGCCGACATCCCACTCTTCCGCCATGACCTGTCCCCCACAAAGGCAAGACCACAAGGGCCCGCGAACCGACGAACGCATGCCACCGGAAAGCACAGGACCCAGCCCGCAGGAGCGACCACCGGCGCGACCACCGGCGCGACCAGCCCACCCTGGCCCCTCGGCGGGGGCAGACATGACGACGGTCCCCACCAGTCTCCCACCCTGGCCTCGGCCGGCCCGCATGTCCCGTGCCTGTCCCGCCCCGCCGGCTTCACGCTCAGCCACACCTGGACCGTGCTGGTCCGACAGGCGATCCCCGCATTGCCGATCCGGGCAACTGGTGACAGAAGGCCGCCAGCCAGGTACTTGTGACAAGTGGATGCCTCAGCGGTGACAACCAGGCCGCTTTGACCATGTCTGCTCGCCTGCTTGTCTCACGCCTACGGCTGCCGCGCCCATCGTTCGGCAGCCGGATTTTCCGTCACCGCTTCCGCGACCATCGGAAGGCGGTGTGAGCACCCAGCGTGCGGATGCGCAGCGCCCGCACGACATCCGGGTCGGCCTGCGCCAGGCGTACCGGCGACTTGATCGCTGGGCAATGCCGGACACCGCACCGGCATCGTCGATCACCAAGCCGAAGGACGCATGTGCGCCCACGCAAGGACTTCACGGGTCGTTCCGGAGTCACTACGCTGACATAGCGTCATCATCCGCATCTTCAGTGTAATCAGAAGGCGAGTGTCGGCCATCGTGCCCTCGCCTGCCCCTGAGCAGCCGGTCCCGAGTCCGTTCCCGGAGAACGGGCTGCGGTGCCGGGGCGCTCTGATCGCCTCTCCTTGAGCCGACCGCCGACCGCCGAACACGACGTTCCGCCGGCCCGAGCTCAGCACCCCGCGTCGACGATGCAAGTGACGGAGACCCTCATGGCCACCAGCTACTGGTTCAACGTCCTGGACTACGGTGCGACCGCCAACGGCGTCACCGATGACACCACCGCAATCCAATCCGCGATCAACGCGGTGCCCTCCTCCGGCGGAACGGTCGTTTTCCCGGCGGGCACCTACAAGATCTCCTCCGCGCTGGTGACCCGCTCCAACCTGATCCTGCAAGGCGTCAGTGACGGCTCGTCGGTGATCGCGCAAAGCAGCACCACGGCCCACGGCCTCACGGGTTCGGACGTCACGAGGCTGACCATCCAGGACCTCACCGTCCAGGGACCGGGCAGCGGAAGCGGTAAAGGAATTCTGCTGACGCGGTCGGCGAACCCCGCGACCGTCTCGCTGTCGTTCTCGCGGGTGACGGTGAAGTTCTTCGGCAACACCGGCATCGAGCTGTCCAACCCGATCGTGTCCACGTTCACCGCAGTGACGTCGGCCAACAACGGCAATCACGGCTGGGACATTCACGGGGTCTCCGGAGGTGCGGCAGGAACGAGTTGCTCGTTCATCGGCTGTTACGCCGACATCGTCACCAACGCCGGTTTCCGTCTGGACACGATGGCCTACTGCTCCTTCGTCGGCTGTGCCGCCGACCACTGCGGCATCGGCTACGAGGTGACCGGCGTCGGGAGCCAGGGCATCAGTTTCAGCGGGTGCGGCGCCGAATCCGCGGTCAACCGGGGCACCGGGTACGACGGCTACAGCTGGAAGATCAACGCGGCGATCGGTGTGGGCCTGTTCAACTCCTTCACCTACAACAGCCCCAACGTCAGCATCTGGGTCACCGGCGGCGCCCGAGCGGTCAGCATTCTCGGATTCGCCGAGAACACCCCCACCGGCCCGGCGGTCAACTCGATCAAGGTCGACTCCGGCTGCTCGGCGACCCTCGGCGACTTCAGCAACGTGAAACCCCTGTCGTTGGCGGGCAGCACCAACATCATCAACGACACCGCCGGCGGCACGGTCGCCACCGGCTTCGTCTACGGCGCCGGCTCCGCCTACTACGAAGGCACCGTCTCCTCCGGCACCGCGCCGACCTCGGCCGAGCATCTGGCGCGCAAGGACTACGTCGACGCCAAGGTCAACCCCGCCCCGGTCACCCTCACCGACGCCCCGACCATCGCCACCAACGCGGCCCTCGGTGACCTGTTCCGCGTCACCCTGGCGGGCAACAGAACTCTCGGCGCACCCACCAACCCCACCAACGGCCAACGCGTGACCTGGGAACTCATCCAGGACGCCACCGGTAACCGCACCCTCACCCTCAATTCGATCTTCGTCAGGGGCACCACCATCCCCACCGTCACCCTCACCACGACGGCCGGCAAACGGGACTTCCTCACCGCGATCTACAACGCCACCACGAACAAGTGGTACGTCCTCGACTTCGTCAAGGGCTTCTGACCGGCAGGGACAAGGACTCGACCACAGTGATCCACTTGCCGGGCGGCCCTGATCGGGGAGAATCGGCTGTAGGGCAAGGAGACGCCCCGAAGCGGCAGGTGGCCCCGCGCCACGACGAGGACAGCCCCCTCATCGACGCCAAGAGCCCGCCCGCCGCCCTCTCCATCGATCGAGCGGCGCGGAAGCTCGTTCTGTTGATGGGCGCTACCGGAAGCTCGAGGTGCCATTGGTGGCCCGGCCGACGCGGGGGCAAACGCGCAAAGAGGCCTGGGGACCTGCATTCGTACGCCAGCACAGAGCCCTGACCTCCAAGGGCCTGACCCTGCCCGGACACATACCGGACCTCCGCCGGACCCGTCCCGGCCGGATCGTCGTACTGGTTCCCGCGCACAACGAAGAAGCGCTCATCGCCGAGACCCTTCAGTCGCTCGCGGCCCAGACCAGGCCCGCGGACGAGGTCATCGTCGTCGCCGACCGATGCACCGACCGCACCGCTCAGATCAGCACAGCCCACGGCGCGAAGGTCGTCGAATCGGTCGCTAACACGCAGGCCAAGGCAGGCGCGCTCAACCAGGTGCTGGACGAACTGCTGCCACGGCTGTCCGACGACGACGCCGTCATGATCATGGACTCCGACACCTCGTTGTCCCACGAGTTCATCGCCCGGGCGGCCCGCCGCCTGCACGAGCAGGAACCCGGCCTCCCACCCATCGGCGGCGTGGGCGCCATATTCTTCGGCTACCCGCTGCGCCGACTCGTCTGCCATCTCCAGAACAACGAGTACGTGCGCTACGCACGCGAACTCCACCGCCGCCACGGCCGCGCTGACGTCCTGACCGGCACCGCTTCCCTCTACTTCGTCAAGGCCCTGCGCCACGTCCACCGAGCCCGCACCGAGCACATCCTGCCCCGAGGGGACGCCGTCTACGACGTGCAGTCGCTGACCGAGGACAACGAACTGACCCTCGCACTCAAACACCTCGGATACCGCTGCGCCTCCCCGTGCGCCTGCATCGTGGGCACCGAGCTCATGCCCACCTGGTCCCGGCTCTACTACCAGCGGCTGCGGTGGCAACGCGGCGCCCTGGACAACCTCAGGGCCTACGGCCTCACCCGCGTCACGCTGCCCTACCTGTGCCGGCAGGCGCTCACCTATCTGAGCGTGGCCTTCGTCCCCTTCTTCCTCACCGTCCTGGGGTACTACACCGTCACCAAGGAATTCCCCGGCCTGCCGTGGTTCTGGGTCGCGGTCACCGGCATCGCGGGTTTCGAACGCGTCTGGGCAGCCAAACGGGGCGGATGGAAGGCGCTGCTGCTCGCCGTCGCGATCGTGCCGGAAGTACTCTTCGACCAGTTCCTCAACGTGGTCTACGCCAAAGCGCTCATCGACATCCTGACCAGCACCGACGCCGCCTGGGAACAAACACGCGGCCGCAAGAAACGCCTCAGGAAGCTGCTGGTCACGACCTGCGGTCTGGTTCTCCTGCTGACCGGTGTCGTGGGCCTGGCATTCGCCTGCATCGCGCTCGGCATCGCATGGCACCTGATCGCTGTTTTTGTGCTCTCCGGTGTCGCCGCAGCCGTCATCCGCCTCAGCCGCCTGTACCCGCTGGGGCTGCTGCTGTCCCTGCCCAGCGGAGAGCCGAAGCACGGCGAGATGCCACCCTGGCGTCAGCCAGGGTGGCCGGCATCGGCCACGAACGGCTCCCGCAGCCACCGTTGACCGGTCACGGCAACCCCTACCGATCAGGACGGGCCGCACAACCAACGCCTCTACGCAGACAGGGGATTGCCACCGGCTCCTGAAACACCGGCTGCTCTTCCCTCGTCCTGTACGACGACGACCATCACGTCGATGTCGCTGTGCGGTCGAGGACGGCGGAACCGTGGAGGTAGATGCCGTCATCCCTCCGTGTCCTGGTCAGCGTGCGTATCGTTGGACTGCGCGGCTGTGCTTGTCCATGGGGCAGCCGGGGAGGAGCGCCACGATGACCGTCCTTGAAGACAGGATCGCGATGGCCGAGAGCGACAACACGAGCACGCTCGACGAGATGTTCGAGCGGCTCGAGACGATGCCCGTCCCCGAGGGATACAAGGTCGAGATCGTCGAGGGGACCGTCTACATGTCGCCGCAGCGGGACACCCACTGGGAGATCATCGCGGACATCTACGAGCAGCTGCGGACCAAGTACCCGCGGAAGCGCGTGAAGTCCGACGTGCGCATCGACTACCCGGGGCACCTCAACGGATTCGCGACCGATGTGACGGTGATGGCCGAAGGCGCCACCAAGGCGGAGAGCGGCCACTGGTCCTACGAGGACGTCGAGTTCGTCGCCGAGGTGATCTCCAAGGGAACCGCGGCCAACGACTACGGCCCGAAGAAGGCCGCCTACGCCACGGCGGAAGTCCCCGTCTACGTCATCGCGGATCCGTATCAGGGGCGGTGTCACATCTACACCGACCCCAAGGGCAGCGACTACGAGGTCGAGACCAGGGTGCCATTCGGCAAGGACGTGGACCTCACCGACACCGTCGTCGGCCTCATCCTCAAAACCGATGAGTTCCCCCGCGACTGACTGACACAATCCACCGCATGGCGATCATCCACCACACCACCCTCAAGCCCAGCAAGCTGGAACTGCTCACCACCTGGCTGCCCACCCGCCCGTGGTACACCGGCACCGGTACGCCCGAGTTGACCAAGGCCGGCGGCTTCCGGCTGGACGACCCGGAGGGTGAGGTCGGGATCGAGTTCATGGTGGCCCTCGACTCCTCCGGCCCCGAACCCGTCGCCTGGCTGGCCCCCCTCACCTACCGCGCCGCCCCGCTCCCCGGCGCCGAACACGCCCTGATCGGCACCATGGAACACGGCGTCCTGGGCCCCCGCTGGGCCTACGACGGCACCCACGACCCGGTCCTGCGCACCGAACTCCTCGCCCTGTTCGAGGGCCGCGCCCAGGCCCAGGCCCAGAGCCTCACCGACACCCCCGACCACGAGGTCACCCACTCCTACGCAGGCCCCGTCCTCCCCACCGGCCCCGCCGAGGTCACCGACGACCAGGACGGCACCGAACTCCGCCTCCCGGACGGCACGGTCCTCCGCCTGCACCGGCGCCCGCGGCCCACGGCCCCCGAGGGAGCGGCCGGCCATGTCTCCGGAGCCTGGGACGCCCCTGACGGCACCCGCGTCCGGGGTGTGTTCGCGACTCTGCACCGGCGGCCCTGAGAAAAACCCTGTGCACGGAGTCAGCAAGAAGGCGCGAGGTCAGAACCCCACATCCGGCCCCCGATACGCCGGCGCCCGCCGAACCCCGCTCGCCCGCTCGTACGCGTACGCGAGCCGCAGCAGCAGCGGCTCACTCCACGCCGTCCCCATGAACGTCACGCCCACCGGCAGGCCGAACGCGAGTAGCGGGTGAGCCGCTCCGCGTCGAGCCGTCCGCCGGCCATCAGCGCACGCAGTTCGGTGATGCCCAGCTCGTCGAACTCCCCGGGCCCGACAACTGCCGCCTGCGCCGGGGCGGTGCCCAGTCAGGGCGTGGCCGCCGCCGCGGTGCCGAGCGCCAGCACGCCCCGCCGGGTGGCACGGAATCCCCGATTCCACAGGGGAGCCAACCCCCCGAAGCGCATCCTTGCCTTGAGCGCACTCGAAGGCGTTGGCTGAGGGGTCATGAAGTACACGCAGCTCGGACGCACCGGACTCAAGGTCAGCCGACTCGTCCTCGGGACCATGAACTTCGGCCCGCAGACCGACGAGCCCGACTCCCACGCGATCATGGACTCGGCTCTCGACGCGGGAATCAACTTCTTCGACACCGCCAACGTGTACGGCTGGGGCGAGAACAAAGGCCGTACCGAAGAAATCATCGGCAACTGGTTCGCGAAGAGCGCCGCCCACCGCGACAAGGTCGTCCTCGCCACCAAGGTCTACGGCAACATGGCCGCGGACGGCGACGCCTGGCCCAACCACGACAAGCTGTCGGCGCTGAACATCCGCCGTGCCGTCGACGCCTCGCTCAAGCGGCTCCAGACGGACTACATCGACCTCTACCAGTTCCACCACGTCGACCGCTCCACTCCCTTCGAGGAGATCTGGCAGGCGATCGACACCCTCGTCCAGCAGGGCAAGATCCTGTACGTCGGGTCCTCCAACTTCCCCGGCTACAAGATCGCCCAGGCCAACGAGATCGCCGCGCGGCGGGGCGGCACCATCGGCCTCGTCAGCGAGCAGTGCCTCTACAACCTCGCCGAGCGGCGCGCCGAGATGGAGGTCGTCCCGGCCGCCCAGGAGTACGGCCTCGGCGTGATCCCCTGGTCCCCGCTGCACGGCGGGCTCCTCGGCGGGGTCATCAAGAAGGAGGCCAAGGGTGGCCGCCGCGCCTCGGGGCGTGCCGCCGACACCCTCGCCGACCCGGCCAAGCGGGCCCAGATCCAGTCGTACGAGGACCTGCTGGAGAAGCACGGCCTGGAGCCCGGCGAGGCGGCCCTGGCGTGGCTCCTCACCCGCCCCGGCGTCACGGGCCCGATCGTCGGCCCGCGCACGGCTGAGCAGCTGGAGTCGGCGATCCGCGCGGTCGAGCTCGAGCTGAGCGAGGAGGTCCTGGCGGGCCTGGACGAGATCTTCCCGGGCCCGGGACCGTCTCCGGAGGCCTTCGCCTGGTAGCTCCCTCCATGGGCCGCGAGGTTGTTCGCCCGGTGCGAACGACCGCCGGCCCGACGGTGGGCGACGGCGACGGCATCGGCGCCCGCAGCGCCCTGTACGCCGGTCCGCCGGCCCGACCCGGGCACCGACGGGCGGCGAGGCAATCCCTCGCCGCCCGCCTTCGCCGCTGCGAACCCTCCCCGAGTTACGGTCCTCCCTCATCGCGGTACCTTCATCGTCACGCCGATGAGGAGAGTCAACGTGAGCAAGTTCGTGCGGCCCGCCGCCGAGGGTGCCGACCCGTTCGGGACCGCCCGGCTCAGGCGAGGGGTGCTGGACGCCTGGGCCACCAGCCCCGCCCGGTTCCGGGAGGACGCCAACGCCGAGGAGGACCTCGTCCTCGGCGGATACCGGGACCGGCTCGTCGTCGAGCTCGCGCAGAACGCCGCCGACGCGGCGGCCAGGGCGGGCGTGCCGGGACGGCTCCGGCTCACCCTCCGCGAGGGTGTCCTCTTCGCCGCCAACACCGGCGCCCCGCTGGACGCGGCCGGTGTCGAGTCCCTCTCCACGCTCCGCGCCTCCGCCAAGCGCGACAGCGTCGACGGCTCGGTCGGCCGCTTCGGCGTCGGCTTCGCCGCCGTGCTCGCCGTCACCGACGAGCCCGCCGTCGTCGGCCGCCACGGCGGGATCCGCTGGTCCCTCGCCGAGGCCCGCGAACACGCCGCCGAGACCGCCCGCCACAGCCCCGGGCTCGGCGACGAGATCCGCCGCCGCGACGGCCATGTCCCGCTGCTGCGGCTCCCCTTCGCCGCCGAGGGCAGCGCGCCCGACCCCTACGACACCGTCGTGATCCTCCCGCTGCGCGACGCCGCCGCCGCCGACCTCGCCGAGCGGCTCCTGAACGCCGTCGACGACGCCCTCCTCCTCGCCCTCCCCGGGCTCGAGGAGGTCGTGATCGAGACGGACACCACCCGCACGATCAGCCGCCGCGCCGAGGACCACCTCACCGTCGTGGAGGACTCGCGGGACGGTACGACCCGGTGGCGTACGGCGTCCGCGCACGGGCCCCTCACCCCCGACCTCCTCGCCGGCCGGCCCGTCGAGGAGCGGCTGCGGCCGCACTGGTCGCTCACCTGGGCCGTGCCCGCCGACCCCGACGGCAGCCCGGCCCACCCCCGCACCAGCCCCGTCGTGCACGCCCCGACGCCCAGCGACGAACCCCTCGGCGTCCCCGCGCTGCTCATCGCGTCCTTCCCGCTGGACACCACCCGCCGGCACGCGGCACCCGGACCGCTCACTGACTTCCTCGTGCAGCGCGCGGCGGACGTGTACGCCGGCCTCCTCGCCGGCTGGCGGCCGGTCGGCGAAGGGATCATCGCGCTGGTGCCCGGTCCGCTGGGCAAGGGCGAGCTGGACGGGTCGCTGCGGCAGGCGATTCTCGACCGCCTCCCGAAAACCGCGTTTCTCCCGCCCGCACTCGAGCCCGGCGACGACTCGGAACTGCCCGAGGTACTGCGCCCGCGCGAGGCCGAGGTCGTCGAGGGCGCGGGCGCCGACACCGTACGGGTGCTCGCCGAGGTGCTGCCCACCCTGCTGCCCGCCGGTCTCGAACGGCGGGTGGAGCTGCGGACGTTGGGCGTGGCCCGGGTCCCGCTGACCGAGGCCGTCGACCGGCTCGCGGGCCTGGAGAAGGAGCCCGAGTGGTGGCAGCGGCTCTACGACAGCCTCGCGGGCGTCGACCCCGACCGGCTCTCCGGCCTGCCCGTGCCGCTCGCCGACGGGCGGACGACCATCGGGCCCCGGCAGGTGCTGCTGCCCACGTCGGACGGGCCCCTGATCGACGCCGAGATCCTCGCCCGGCTCGGTCTCAAGGTCGCCCACCCGGCCGCCGCCCACCCGCTCCTGGAGAAGCTGGGCGCGCTGCCCGCGACTGCGCGCGCGGTGCTCACCACGCCCCAGGTACGGGCCGCCGTGGCCGCCTCCCTGGACGACGACGGGGGCGTGAGCTGGGAGGAGGACACCCCGGACGCCGAGGAGCTGGCCGACACCGTCCTCGCGCTCGTGCGGGACGCGGGCCTGGAGCCCGGCGACGAGCCGTGGCTGGGCGCGCTCGCCCTGCCCGACGAGGAGGGGGAGCTGGTCCCCGCGGGTGAACTCGTCCTCCCCGGCAGCCCGTTCGCGCGGGTCATGCGGGAGGACGAACTCGCCTTCGTGGACGGCGAACTGGCCGAGAAGTGGGGCGAGCAGCCCCTCGCCGCCTGCGGGGTGCTGGCCAACTTCGCCCTGGTCCGGGCCACGGACGTGGTCCTCGACCCCGACGAACTGGAGCCGCGCGAGGGCGACTTCGCGGAACCGGACGACGCCGGGCTCCTCGACGCCGTGGACGTGTGGTGCGAGGACATCCTCGACCGCTTCCCGGACACCCCGGTACCGCCGGTCGCCACCGAACTGGTCGCCGTACGCGATCTCGACCTGGTCGACGAGGACAAGTGGCCCGAGGCCCTGGCCCTGCTGTCCCGGCCGCCCCTGAGGGACGCGATCACCCAGCAGGTCCGCATCCTCCTGCCGGACGGCACGCACGAGGTCGTACGGCCGTACACCGCCTGGTGGCTGCGCGGGAACCCGGTGCTCGACGGGCGCCGCCCCGCCGGTCTGCTCGCGGCCGGCGGAGACCCCCTCCTGCGCGGCCTGTACGACGAGGCGGACGCGACCGGGTTCGACGACGAGCAGGTGCTGCGGGCGCTGGGCGTACGGACGTCGGTGGCCGCGCTGCTGGCGGAGCCGGGCGGGGCGGCGGAACTCCTGGACCGCCTCGCCGACCCCGACCGATCGGTGACCGGCGCCCAACTGCACGCCCTCTACAGCGCGTTGGCCGACCTGGACCCCGAACAGGTCACCCTGCCCGACGAGCTGCGGGCGGTGACCGACGGCCGGGTCGAGGTCGTGGACGCGGCCGACGCCGTCGTCGTCGACTCACCCGACCTGCTCCCCTTCACCGAGGGCGTCCCCCTGCTGCCGGTCCGCCCGTCCCGCGCCGCCGAGCTGGCCGAACTCTTCCAGGTCCGCCGCCTCAGCGAGTCCGTCACCGGTTCCATCGACTCCGAGGGCACCGAACACGACGTACCGGAGGCGGTCGGGCTGCTGCTGGGCCCGGACACCCCGTCCTCGTACATCGAGCACGAGGAACTCGTCGTCGACGGCGTGGAGCTCGACTGGCGCCTCACCGACGACGGCATCCTGCACGCGTCCACGGTGGAGGGCGTGGCCGCGGGCCTGGCCTGGGCAGCGGGCCAGTGGCCCCGCCGCTTCGAGGTCGCCGCCCTCCTGGAGGA
The DNA here is from genome assembly GCF_043199815.1 of Streptomyces sp. NPDC048523. Classification (NCBI taxonomy): domain Bacteria; kingdom Bacillati; phylum Actinomycetota; class Actinomycetes; order Kitasatosporales; family Streptomycetaceae; genus Streptomyces; species Streptomyces sp. NPDC048523. Next base: position 409,245 of record NZ_JBICWQ010000006.1, read on the forward strand.
CCCGACCCGCACGGAGGAACTGGCGAGGGACCGCTGGTTCGACTGATCAGCCGCTCACCCGGAACCGTCCCCTTCCGGCTCCAGGAGGTAGTCGTACGTCTCCAGGTCGAGCGTGATACCGGTGAGCTGCCGGACACGCTCGGCGTGCTCCTCCGTCAGGGGCACATCGCCGATCAGCTCGTCCGGCGCGATCCCCACGAGGTCCGCGAGGACGTCCAGGCCGACCGCCGTGACATCGACGGACGAGTCGAGGAACTCGCCGTCCTTCGGGAAACGGGAGATGGCGAGTCTCATGAGGAAGAGTCCGCCTCGGTCTCCAGGAAGTAGTCGTACTCCTCGAGGTCGAGCGCGATACCGGTCAGCTGCCGGACACGCTCGGCGTGCTGCTGCGTCAGGGGATACACGTTGACCAGCTGCTCCGGCGCCATCCCGAGGACTTCTCCCCAGGCCTCTGCTCCCACCGCGCTGGCGTCGGTTGTGGAGAGCGGCTTGTCGCCGTCCTTGGGATAGCGGGTGACCAGGTAGTACACCGACACGGTGTCACCTTCCGGGTGAGATCGGCGGGCTCGGTCCGGGCTCCAGTATCCGGGACGAAAAAACAGGGTGTCCCGCTGCAACGGTTCAGCCGCGTCTCGCATCTGACCCCACGAGCCGCCAGGCTCCACGACCAGTCCCTGGGGGAACGCATGCGCATCCGCACCATCGTGGCCGCCGTCTCCGGCGGCCTCGTCCTTACCGCCCTCGCCGTCCCGGCCGCCCAGGCCGATGGCGAGGGCCTGCACAAACCCACCGCCGCGGAGCGTTTCGGCGTCTCCAGAGCCCCGATGAGTGCCGCCGCCGACGAGGAACGGCCGGTCGTCTCCGACGTGAAGGTCAACGGCGGCAAGGACATCGTGTTCGGTACGACTGGCGTCAAGACGTTCGCCGTGTCGCTGACCGCCAGTCACTCCGCCGGTATCCAGGACGCGTACATCGACTTGTGGCACGGCAGGGACCTGGCCCACCACGACGGCGTGTTCGCCCCGAACGAGCAGAACGCGACCTGCACCGCGGTCAGCGCCACAACCTCGAACTGCAAGCTCACCATCACGGTCGACGTCGGCCGGGAGCTGTACATGAACACGCTGGCCGGTACCTGGCACGTGACGGCCGCCGCGATCGCCGCCGACGAGGCCGGCAGCGACTACTGGAACGACTCCTACGGCACCCACAAGGTCCAGCGCCTCTCCAAGCTCACGGCCAACGCCGCCCCCGAGCCGGTGAAGAAGGGCAAGACCATCACCGTCACCGGCAAGCTGACGCGGGCCAACTGGGAGACCCGCAAGTACGCCGGCTACTCGACCCAGCCGGTGAAGCTCCAGTTCCGCAAGAAGGGCTCCGACACCTACACCACCGTGAAGACGGTCAAGACCAACAGCAAGGGTGACCTGAAGACCACCGTCAAGGCGACGGTCGACGGCTACTTCCGCTGGAGCTTCGCGGGCACCTCCACCACCCCGGCGGTCAACGCCCCGGGCGACTTCATCGACGTCAGGTAAGTAGGCCGGAAGTAAAGCGTTGCGCATGTGCGAACAAAATCACGTCCCACGGGTACAACCTGTCCCGTGAGTCACGGATCTAGGGAGTGAGTCATCAGACTCCCAGATCCTTCTCTCCTCATGGGGAACGCACATGCGCATACGCGCCCTCGTCCTCGTCGCCTCCGGCGCCGTGGCACTCTCCGCCCTCGCCGTGCCGGCCGCCCAGGCCGCCACCACCGCCGGGCCCGCCGTCACCTTCTCCAGCCTGAAGGTCAACAGCGGCAAGGACATCGTGGTCGGTTCGACGGCGATGGTCACGGTCTCGGCCAGCTACACCGTGACCAAGCCCGCGAACCTGGACCCGAACTCCTTCGGTACCTTCCCACTCCTCTACCGCGGCGCCACCCTCGGCATGAACTCCGACGACCTGCTCGGCGGCGACGACCCCGGCACCTGCACGGCGTCCTCCTCGACGGTGCTGAAGTGCACCGCGAAGATCCAGTTCCGTCCCAAGGGCTCCGACGAGGACGGCGACCTGTACAGCAGCGAGGCTGGCACCTGGAAGCTGGGCGCCCTCGCGGTCAACGGCGACGAAGGCCTGACCTGGCAGGGCGGCCTCGGCACCACCCACCTCCAGCGCCGGGCCACCCTCACCACCAACGCCGCCCCCGAGCCGGTGAAGAAGGGCAAGACCATCACCGTCACGGGCAAGCTCGCCCGCGCCAACTGGGACACCAACACGTACGCGGGTTACTCGACCCAGCCGGTGAAGCTCCAGTTCAAGAAGAAGGGTGCGACCTCCTACACCACCCTGAAGACCATCAAGACCAGCACCACGGGCGCCCTGAAGACCACCGTGACGGCCTCCGCCGACGGCTCCTTCCGTTACGTCTTCGCGGGCACGACGACGACCTCGCCGGTCACGTCGACCGGGGACTTCGTCGACGTCCAGTAGAACCGCGGCCCACCACCCGGGCTGAAGCCCCGCGCTAAGCGGGCACGCGGCGGTCGACCCACCTCCACAGGAGTTCCAGGGCGGCCGCCGCCACCACCGAGATGCCGACCGCGATCCACGGCATCGTCGCCCCCACCAGCTTCAGCGCGAAGAAGTGCTGGAGCCCGGGCACGGCGAGGACCAGCACGAAACCGAGGCCCATCGCCGCGACCAGCGCGAGACGCCACCAGGTGTACGGGCGGGCGATGATCGCCAGCACCCACATCGAGATCAGGAACAGGGTCAGCGTCGCCGCGCTCGTCTCCGCGTCCAGCGCGCCGGGGCCCGTGTAGTGGTGCCGGGCGATCAGATACGTCACGAAGGTCGCGATCGCCGCCACCACCCCGCCCGGGATCGAGTACCGCATCACCCGCCGCACGAAGTGCGGTCGCGCGCGTTCCTTGTTGGGCGCGAGGGCCAGGAAGAAGGCCGGGACGCCGATCGTCAGCGTCGACAGCAGGGTCAGGTGCCGGGGCAGGAAGGGGTATTCGACCTGCCAGCACACCACGAACACGGCCAGCAGCACCGAGTACACGGTCTTCACGAGGAACAGGGTCGCGACCCGGGTGATGTTGCCGATGACCCGCCGGCCCTCCGCGACCACCGAGGGCAGCGTCGCGAAGCTGTTGTCGAGCAGCACGATCTGCGCGACCGCCCGCGTGGCCTCCGATCCGGAGCCCATCGCCACCCCGATGTCGGCGTCCTTCAGGGCGAGCACGTCGTTGACCCCGTCGCCGGTCATCGCGACGGTGTGCCCGCGTGACTGCAACGCCCCCACCATGTCCCGCTTCTGTTGCGGGGTGACCCGCCCGAACACCGTGCCCTCGTCGAGCGCCTTCGCCATGCCCTCCGGGTCGGCGGGCAGTTGACGTGCGTCGACCACGCTGCCGTTCAGCCCCAGCTTGGCCGCCACCGCCCCGACCGACACCGCGTTGTCCCCGGAGATGACCTTGGCGCGCACGTCCTGTTCGGCGAAGTACCGCAAGGTGTCGGCCGCGTCGGGCCGCAGCCGCTGTTCCAGGACGACGAGGGCGGTCGGCCGCGCTCCCCGGGCGGCCTCGGGATCGTTCAGGTCGCGGGAGGCCCGGGCCAGCAGCAGCACGCGCAGCCCCTGCTCGTTGAGCCGCCCGGTCTCGGCGAGCGCGGGGTCCTCGGGGGCCAGGAGCACGTCCGGCGCCCCCAGCAGCCACGTGCTGGACTCGCCGTCGCCCTCGCTGAAGGTGGCCCCGCTGTACTTGCGGGCCGAGGAAAAGGGGAGCGACTCCGTGCAGCGCCACTCCTCGGCGTCCGGGTAGGCGTCGATGATCGCCCGGAGTGAGGCGTTCGGCCGCGGATCCGAGTCCCCGAGGGCGCCCAGGACTTTCCGTACGTACGACTCGTCGGCGCCCTGCAGCGGCCTGAGCCCGGTGACGTCCATGCCGCCCTCGGTGAGGGTGCCGGTCTTGTCGAGGCAGACCGTGTCGACGCGGGCGAGGCCCTCGATGGCCGGGAGTTCCTGGACGAGGGCCTGTTTCCGGCCGAGCCGGATCACGCCGATGGCGAAGGCGACGGAGGTCAGCAGGACGAGCCCCTCCGGGACCATCGGCACGATGCCGCCGACCGTGCGGGCGAGGGAGTCCTTGAGGTCGTCGTCCTTCACGAACAGCTGGCTGATGACCAGGCCGATCGCGGTCGGGACCATCATCCACGTCACGTACTTGAGGATCGTGGAGATGCCTGAGCGCAGTTCGGAGTGGACCAGGGTGAACCGGGAGGCCTCCTCGGCGAGCTGGGCGGCGTAGGCCTCGCGGCCCACCTTGGTGGCCCGGAAGGCGCCGCCGCCGGCGACCACGAAGCTCCCGGACATCACCTCGTCGCCGGGCCGCTTCACCACCGGGTCGGCCTCGCCGGTCAGCAGCGACTCGTCGATCTCCAGGCCGTCCGCCTCCACGACCACCCCGTCGACCACGGCCTTGTCGCCGGGTCCGATCTCGATGAGGTCGTCGAGGACGATCTCCGAGGTGCTGACCCGGGACGCGGTCCCGTCCCGCCGTACGGTCGGCCTCGCCTCGCCGATCACCGCGAGAGAGTCGAGGGTCTTCTTCGCCCGCCACTCCTGGATGATGCCGATCCCGGTGTTGGCGAGGATGACGTACCCGAACAGGCTGTCCTGGAACGGCGCCACGAACAGCATGACCAGCCAGAGCACACCGATGATCGCGTTGAACCGGGTGAAGACGTTCGCCCGGACGATCTCCCCCACGCTCCGGCTGCTGCGCACCGGCACGTCGTTGACCTGTCCGCGCGTCACCCGCTCGGCGACCTCGGCCGCGGAGAGGCCGCCCGCCGCCGGTGCCGGGAGGGCCACGGGGTGCACAGGGTCGAGTTCGGCGCCCGCGTCGATGTGCGTCATGCATTCGACGGTACGTGCGGTTTTGCGGCTTCACCCGCCGAGTGACCGGAAGTTCCGACCTGGGGAGGAGAGGGGAACGGGTGAGTGATGCCGTGGTACTAGGGGGCGCTCGTCACTCGGCAGCAGGGGTGGCGGCGGGATCGGTGCCGTCCGCCCTCTTGATCGCGGCGTCACGCTTGCGGACGTACCAGGTGCCGTACAGCCCCAGCCCGCCCCCGGCCAGGCAGGTCCACAGCCACCAGGTGTGTCCGTGGTCCTCGAACCAGCCGTAGAACGGGAGCTGTACGAGGAAGAGGACGAACCACAGGATCGTGCCGCCGGTGACCGTGGCGACCACGGGGCCCTCCAGGGGCTCCGGCGCCTCGTGCTTGAAGGATCCCGAAGAGAACACGTCCATGGGGACAGCTTACGAGGCGATCACATCTACGCGCGGAGATGGCCCGGCAAACGTTATACGTTCATACTGAAACAGTTTGCGCCTGTCCACTTCTGCTCGTAGGAACATCCAATGCCGACCGCCCTCGACCGCTACTTCAAGATCTCCGAGCGGGGCAGCAGTCTGCCCCGCGAGATCCGGGGCGGCTTCGCCACGTTCTTCGCGATGGCCTACATCATCGTGCTGAACCCGATCATCCTCGGCAGTGCCAAGGACATGTACGGCCATCAGCTGGACAACGGCCAGCTGGTCACCGCGACCGCCCTCACCGCGGCATTCACCACGCTCCTCATGGGCGTGGTCGGCAACGTCCCGATCGCGCTGGCCGCCGGGCTCGGCGTGAACTCCGTCGTCGCGCTCCAGCTCGCGCCCCGGATGTCCTGGCCGGACGCGATGGGCATGGTGGTCCTGGCGGGCTTCATCGTGATGCTGCTGGTCGCCACCGGTCTGCGCGAGCGCGTGATGAACGCGGTGCCCTTCGGCCTGCGCAAGGCGATCTCCATCGGTATCGGCCTGTTCATCATGCTGATCGGGCTCGTGGACTCCGGCTTCGTCTCCCGCATCCCGGACGTCGCCCAGACCACCGTCCCGCTCCAGCTCGGCGGCGACGGACACCTCGACGGCTGGCCCGTCCTGGTCTTCATCCTGGGCGCCCTGCTCACCCTCGCACTCATCGTCCGCAAGGTCTCCGGCGCGATCCTCATCTCGATCGTCACGATGACCGTCGTGGCGATGATCATCGAGGCCGTCGCCAAGGTCCCCTCCTGGGGGCTCACCGTCCCGAAGTGGCCCGGCAACCCGGTCGCCGGCCCCGACTTCGGTCTGATCGGCAAGGTCAGCCTCTTCGGCGGCTTCGACAAGGTCGGCGTGCTGACCGGCATCCTCTTCGTGTTCACGGTCCTGCTGTCGTGCTTCTTCGACGCGATGGGCACGATCATGGGCGTCTCCGACGAGGCCAGGCTCACCGACGCCCAGGGCCAGATGCCGGGCATCAACAAGGTCCTCTTCGTGGACGGCCTCGCGGTCGCCGCGGGCGGCGCGAGCTCGTCGTCGGCGACGACGGCCTTCGTGGAGTCGACGGCGGGAGTCGGCGAGGGTGCGCGCACCGGTTTCGCCAACCTCGTCACCGGCGGGCTCTTCACCCTCGCGCTGTTCCTCACTCCGGTCGCGACGATGGTCCCGTCCCAGGCGGCGACCCCGGCCCTGCTCGCGGTCGGTTTCCTGATCCTGGCGGGGAACGTCAAGGACATCGACTGGGCCGACCACACCATCGCGATCCCGGCCTTCATCACCATGGTGATGATGCCGTTCACCTACTCGATCACCAACGGCATCGGCATGGGCTTCATCACCTTCGTGGTGCTGCGGCTGGCGGCCGGCCGTGGCCGCGAGATCCCGGTGCCGATGTACGTCGTGGCCGCGGTGTTCGGCTTCTACTACCTGATGCCGGCGCTCGGCCTGACGTGACCCGCTCTCACGTGACCCGCCCTCACGTGACCCCCTCTCACGTCACCCCGTAGAACTTCTCGGTCTCGTCGACGGCGGTCTGGAACCGCTCGTCGAAGTCGTCCCGGATGAGCGTTCGGATCACATAGTCCTGGACGCTCATCCCCCTTTTGGCCGCATGGTCCCGGAGCCGCTCGAGCAGCTCCCCGTCTATCCGCAGGCTGAGCACACTGGTCCCCATGGAGTCGAGAGTCGCCGCCCACGGTGAGCGGCGTTCACTTTCCGCTGCCGACTCACTCGTACGGGTGAAGATCGGGTTTCCGTGGCGTGCGTCACGGGAATCCCCGTGCACCCCGGTTTGTTTAGCGAGAGTAATGAGTTACGCTAAAGAGATGCCGGACCTTACCCATGGCGACGACGTAGCCGCCGTGAACTCCCTGCGATCAGCCGTGATGCGACTGTCCCGTCGGCTCAAGCACCAGCGGGTCGACGAGTCGCTCAGCCCCACCGAGATGTCGGTGCTGGGCACCCTCTCCCTCTGCGGCAAGGCCACCCCGGGCGAGCTCGCCCGCAAGGAGCACGTGCAGCCGCCGTCGATGACCCGCATCGTGGCGCTGCTCGAGGCCAAGGGACTCGTCCGGCTGGAGCCGCACCCCGAGGACCGGCGCCAGAAGGTCGTCACCAAGACCGAGCAGGCCGAGGCCATGCTCGCGGAGAGCCGCGCCAAGCGGAACGCCTTCCTGGCCACCCTGGTAGACGGCCTCGACGAGGACGAGTGGGCGAAACTGCGCGCCGCCGCCCCCGTGCTGGAGAAACTCGCACACCTGTAAGTCACGAAGAGGAGGCGAACGCACTTTGAGTACGGGACCCGGAGCACCCTCCGCCCCCGCACCGATCCCTTCTACCTGTGTGTCCCGCAAGTCATCCATGTTCAGCTCGCTGAAGGTCAGGAACTACCGCCTGTTCTTCCTCGGCCAGGTCGTCTCCAACATCGGCACCTGGATGCAGCGCATCGCCCAGGACTGGCTGGTGCTCAGCCTCACCGGCTCCGCCACCGCCGTCGGCGTGACGACGGCCCTGCAATTCCTGCCGATGCTGCTCTTCGGCCTCTACGGCGGTGTCCTCGTCGACCGGCTGTCCAAGCGCCGCGCGCTGCTGTTCACGCAGTCCGCGATGGGCGCCACCGGCATCGCGCTCGCGGTCCTCACCCTGACCGGCCACGTCCAGGTCTGGCACGTCTACCTCGCCGCCTTCGCCGCGGGCCTCGCGACGGTCGTCGACAACCCGGCCCGCCAGTCGTTCGTCTCCGAGATGGTCGGCCCCGACCAGTTGCAGAACGCGGTCAGCCTGAACTCCGCGAACTTCCAGTCGGCCCGGCTGATCGGCCCCGCCGTCGCGGGCGTCATGATCACCGGCGTGGGCACCGGCTGGGCGTTCCTCGCCAACGGCCTGTCCTTCGTCGCCCCGCTGGTCGGCCTGCTGATGATGCGGTCGCGCGAGCTGTACGCCGTCGAGCGCGCCCCGCGCGGCAAGGGACAGCTGCGGGAGGGCCTTCAGTACGTGGCCGGGCGGCCGGAGCTGATCTGGACCATCGTCCTGGTCGGGTTCGTGTCCACCTTCGGCTTCAACTTCCCCGTCTATCTCTCGGCCTTCGCCGACGACGTCTTCCACGCGGGCGCGGGCTCCTACAGCCTCTTCAACACGGTGATGGCGGTCGGCTCCCTGGCCGGCGCCCTCCTCGCGGCCCGGCGCGGCACCGCCAAGATGCGGGTGCTGGTCGTGGGCGCGGTGGCCTTCGGCGCGCTGGAGATCGTGGCCGCGATCGCCCCCTCGCTGTGGCTTTTCGCCCTGCTCATGGCCCCGATCGGGATGTTCGGCATGACGGTCAACGTCACCGCGAACACCAGCGTGCAGATGGGCACCGACCCGGCCATGCGGGGCCGCGTGATGGCCCTGTACATGATGGTGTTCATGGGCGGCTCCCCGATCGGCGCGCCGATCGCCGGCTGGATCACCGACGCGTACGGCGTCCGCGCCGGCCTCGCGGTGGGCGGCGCGATCGCCGCGGTCGCGGCCGCGACGATCGGCCTGGTCCTGGCCCGCATGGGCAACCTGCGGCTGTCGGTCGGCTGGAACCGCGGCCACCCGCACGTGCGGTTCGTGCCCCGCGAGAATCAGGAGCAACTGGCCCCGGCGGCCTGAGCCCTACGGCCCTACCCGCCGGGCCAGCACCTGGCCCGGCCAGTCGTTGTTCGCCCCGGCGGTGTAGGTCTCCGTCGGGGTGAAGCCGTTGGCCTCGTAGTAGGCGACCAGTCTGCGGTCGCCGCCCGCGTAGCAGTCCACCCGCAGCAGGGCGACGCCCGCGCGCCGGGTCTCCTCGGCGGCGTGCGCGAGGAGGGCGCTGCCGATGCCGTGTCCCTTGAAGCGGCGGTCGGAGGCGAGCCAGTGGATGTACCGCTCGGGCTCGCCCGGCGGCGGGAGATGGGCCAGATACGCGCCCGGCGAGTCGGTGATCGTGAGGGTCGCCGCCGGCGCCCCGTCGGCCTCGGCGATGAACACGCGGCCCTCGTCGATGTACCGGGCGACGGACTCCACCGTCCTGGGGCTCGCGGACAGCGGCTCGGTTCCCCACTGCCCGGGACGCCCTTGCGCGACCAGCCACTCCACACAGCTGTCGAGCATGCCGAGGATCACGGGTATGTCGTCGGGTCCGCCGTCCCTGATGCTGATCTCCATGCCCTCATGGTGACAGGCTGCCCTCCATGAGACTCTTCGCCGCGGTGCTGCCCCCGCAGGACGTGACCGATGAACTCGCGCTGAAGGTCGCCGAGTTGAGGCGGCTTCCCGGAGCGTCCGAGCTGCGCTGGACCGGGGTGGCCGGCTGGCACTTCACGCTCGCCTTCTACGGCGAGGTCGACGAGGACGTCGTACCGGAGCTGTCGGAGCGGCTGGAGCGGGCGGCCCGGCACACCGCCCGTTTCCCGCTGGCCGTGCGCGGCGGTGGCCAGTTCGGGCACGGGCGGGCGCTGTGGGCGGGGGCCTCCGGTGATCTGCCGGTGCTGCGGCTGCTGGCCGAGCGGGCGGAGGCGGCGGGACGCCGGGCCGGGGTGGAGATGGGGGAGCACCGGCGGTACAAGGCTCATCTGACCGTGGCGCGCAGCCGGGAGGCGGTGGAGGCAGGGCCGTATCTCTCGGTTCTGGACGGATTCACGAGCCGTACCTGGACCGTCGACGAGCTGGCGCTGGTGCGGAGCAACCTTCCGAAGTCCGGGGTGCCGGGGGAGCAGCCCCGCTACGAGGTGGTCGGCCGCTGGGCGCTGGGCGGGGCCGGTTAGGCTCGATGCGTGGACCCGAAGACCCGGAACCGGATCATGGCCGGTGTGCTCGTGATGATGTTCGCCGTCGTGGCGCTGGCCGCCGTGCTCGGAAAGTAGGGCCCCGCTCCCGCATCGCACGTACCTGCCCTTCACGTCTCCTCGTCAGGGTGGGGCAGGACAGCGACGCCTCGATCATCGAACTGGGCCCCGCCGGTACCCCGCAGCACGTGACCGCCCAGGGGGTGGTGGACCGGGTGAAGCAGCGCCCCTGAGCGGGCCCGTCCTACGAGTGACCCAGCTCCGCCGCGTCCTCGTCCGTGACCACCGGCACCGATCCCGAGTCCGGTGCCGGGCGCAGCGGGAACGGGTCCACCCGGGTCTCGTCGATCACCGGCAGGGCCGGCTGCGGGGGCTTGGGCATGACGGCCGCTTCGGAGTGGCCTCCGCAGCCGTAGGACAGGGAGACCACACGGCCGTCGGCCGGGGCGAACTCGTTGGCGCACAGGCCGAATGCCTGGCCCAGCGAGCCTCCCAGCGGCACCAGGAAGCCGCAGCTGGCGCAGGGCGCCGGGGCCGCCTGGGCCATCGGCGTCTTGGCGCCGAAGGACTCCTCCCAGCGGTCGGCGGCGATGTGGAGGCCGTAACGGGACAGGACCCGGGCCCGGCGCATGCCCAGTTCCTCGGCGACCGCGGCGATCGAGCCGCGGGTCGGGACCACCGGGAGGTGCGACGGGGTGCCCGCCGTGAGCTCGGCGTCCTCGGCCTCGACCAGCTCGGCCATCTCCTCGGAGACCGGCGCGTTCGGCAGCGGCTCGTCCTCGCCGGTGTAGCCGGGCTCCAGGCGCAGGTCCTCGGCGTCGGTGGGGAGCAGATCGCCGGGGCCCATGTCGCCGGGGCGCAGGCGTTCGCTCCACGGCACCCACTCCGGTGCCAGCAGCGCGTCGGGGCCGGGGAGCAGGACGACCTCGTCCAGCGTCACCAGCTTGGCGCGGGAGGCGCGCGCCACCGTCACGGCCCAGCGCCAGCCCCGGTACCCGAGCTCCTTGCACTCGAAGAAGTGCGTGACGACCCGGTCTCCCTCGGAGACCAGGCCCGAGTGCTCGCCCACCACCCCGGGCGCGGCGGCCTCCTCGGCTGCGGCGCGGGCGAGGTCGACGGCCTCGGCGCACAGGCGGTCGGGGGTGCGGCTTCGCGTTGTCGCTGCGCTCACAGGTATCGCTTCTCTCCTACGCCGTCACTCGGGTGCGCCGGCCTGAAGGCGGTGGGTGCGGACGGAGCGGACCGGAGGACCGCGTCGACGTCCGCGCCCGATCGCGCTCGGGCGCACCTGCTCCCATCCATTCTGCGGGATGCCGGAGAGGCGCGCGGCCGAGAACGTTCGCCACGGCGCGCTACGCACGCTACCTGTTCGCCGCCGCTCGGCCTACACCGACGTGATGGTTCGTTGCCTCCAGTGGGCCCGCGGTGGCGCTTCATATGCGTTCATACGAGCGGTAACCGCACTACTCACAGCTTTCTCGGGGCACTATGACGGGGTGGCAGCCACGAGGACACCCCAGGGAGCCACCGGGATCGGTGGCGGTGCGGGCCGGATGACCGGGTCCGTACGCGCTGTCGGCCGTGCCCTGCACCTCCCGTTCACCGGTACGGCCCGCGGCATCCGCAAGGCGACCCACGCGCACGGGGCCGGCGAGTCCGGCCTCGGCAAGCTGATCGAACTGCACGCGGTCAACGGCGCCGGGGACGTGATGATCACCGTCGCCCTCGCCTCCACGGTGTTCTTCTCGGTGCCGACCGACGAGGCCCGTGGGCGCGTCGCCCTGTACCTCGCCATCACCATGGCCCCCTTCACGGTCCTCGCGCCCGTGATCGGCCCGCTCCTGGACCGCCTCCCGCACGGCCGCCGCGCCGCCATGGCGGGCGCCATGCTCGCCCGGGCGATGCTCTCGCTGATCATCGCCGGGGCGGTCGCCACGGGCAGCCTGGAGCTGTATCCGGCGGCCCTCGGTGTACTGGTGGCCTCCAAGGCGTACGGCGTCGTCAGAAGCGCGGTCGTGCCCCGTCTGCTCCCGCCCCGCTTCTCCCTCGTCAAGGCCAACTCCCGCGTCACCCTCGGCGGCCTCCTCGCCACGGGTGTCGCGGCCCCCATCGGCGCGGGACTCCAGGCCATCGGAGCGCGCTGGCCGCTTTACGGCGCCTTCGTGATCTTCATCGCCGGGATGTTCCTGTCCTTCTCGCTGCCGCCGAAGGTCGACTCCGCCAAGGGCGAGGACGTGGCGCTGCTCGCCGCCGACGAGGAGCACCTGCACGGGCCGCACCTCAAGCCCCTCAAGCGGCCCGGGCTGCGCACGGTGGGCACCGCCGTCACCCATGCCCTCGGCGCGAACGCCGCCCTGCGCTGGCTGTCCGGCTTCCTCACCTTCTTCCTCGCCTTCCTGCTGCGCGAGCATCCGCTGACCGGCGAGAGCGCGGCGGTCTCCCTGGGCCTGGTGGCCGTGTCGGCGGGCGTGGGCAACGCGCTCGGCACGGCGGTCGGGGCCTGGCTCAGGTCGCGGGCGCCGGAGATCATCATCCTGACGGTGGTGGCCATCGTGCTGGGCGCGGCGATCACGGCGGCGATCTTCTTCGGGGCGTTCCTGGTGGCCTGTCTGGCGGCCGTCGCCGGCTTCTCGCAGGCCCTGTCCAAGCTGTCCCTGGACGCGCTGATCCAGCGGGACGTACCCGAACTGGTCCGCACCTCGGCGTTCGCCCGCTCCGAGACGCTGCTGCAGGTGTCGTGGGTGTTCGGCGGCGCGGTCGGCATCGTGATGCCGCTCAACGGCTATCTCGGCCTGTCGGTGGCCGCCGCGGTCGTCGCCGCGGGCTGGCTGGCCACGGCGAAGGGGTTGCTCAGCTCGGCCCGGCACGGCAGTGCTCCCAAGGCGCGAGTGGCGTAACGAACAGGGCTCGCCGCACCCCGCGTAGAGGCACCGCTGTACCCGCCCGATAGCCTTCCGCCATGACCACGCTGCAATCCGATGTGCGACGCCGCCGCGCCGTCGCCGCCGCCGGCCTCGTTTCCGCCGGACTGCTCGTCCTGTCGGCCTGCGACAAGCCGACGCCGCGCGTCACCGTCACGGTCGGTTCGACCTCGGTGAGCTCCGAGGCCGTCTGCTACGACGACGGCAACGACCTCGGCAAGGCCAAGGCCGCCAAGTGCGCCCTGAAGAAGTCGGACGTCAAAACGATCAAGGTCAAGCAGAGCGAGACCCTGCGCGTCGGCGTCGACCGGAAGGTCGCGGACACCGGCTGGGCGCTGTGGATCAACGGCCAGCAGATGACGTACGTCTACAAGAAGTCGTACTACTCCTTCGAGGGTGTCGACCTCTTCGCCCAGCAGCAGGGCCAGGCGCCGCAGAAGACGCTGTACATCAGCATCGTCGAGCAGGACAAGCAGTCCTCCGGCGAGAGCAAGGCGTACAAGGGCGTGTGGAACTTCAAGCTGGAGAACTCCGACTACTGATCCGCCGTATCCGATGCGCATTTTCGTGGCCACCGCCGTCCCGGTCGAACGGGACGCGGTGGCCCGTGCGTTCGAAGGCACCGGGCTCCCCGTGGACGTCCTCGCCGTGGGGGTCGGGCCCGCTCTCGCCGCCGCCCGCACCGCCACCGCCCTCACCCGGGCCGCCGTGGCGGGTTCTCCCTACGGCCTCGTGGTCTCCGCCGGGATCGCGGGCGGTTTCCTGCCGCACGCGCCGGTCGGCTCGCTCGTCGTCGCCGACGAGATCACCGCGGCCGACCTCGGGGCGGAGACCGCCGACGGGTTCGTGCCGGTGACCGAGCTGGGATTCGGCGTCGTCACCCACCGTCCGCCCGAAACACTCGTACGGGCCGCGGTGGCCGCGACCGGGGGGCGCGCCGGAGCCGTGCTCACCGTCTCCACCGTGACGGGTACGGCCGCCCGCGCGGCCGCCCTGAGAGCACGCCATCCCACTGCCCTCGCCGAGGCCATGGAGGGCTTCGGGGTCGCCGAGGCGGCCGGGGCGCATGGCGTGCCCGTGCTGGAGATCCGTGCCGTGTCCAACCCGGTCGGTCCGCGCGACCGGGCCGCCTGGCGCATCGGCGACGCGCTCGCGGCCCTGACGGAGGGGTTCGGGAAGCTGACGCCCGTACTGGAGAGTTGGAGACACCATGACGACTGAGCCGACGACCGGATCACTGAGGATCGCCTACTCCCCCTGCCCGAACGACACCTTCGTCTTCGACGCCCTCGCGCACGGCCGGGTGCCGGGGGCGCCCGCGCTGGACGTGACCTTCGCCGACATCGACATCACCAACGGGATGGCGGAGCGCGGTGAGCTCGATGTGCTGAAGGTGTCGTACGCCGTGCTGCCGTACGTCCTCGACGAGTACGCGCTGCTGCCGTGCGGGGGTGCGCTGGGGCGCGGGTGCGGGCCGCTGGTGCTGACGCGGGAGGCGGGGGTGGACCTCACCGGCCGTACCGTCGCCGTGCCGTCCGAGAGGTCGACGGCGTATCTGCTGTTCCGGCTGTGGGCGGCGGACGTCCTCCCGGGCGGGGTCGGGGAGATCGTGGTGCTGCCGTTCCACGAGATCATGCCGGCCGTGCGGGACGGGAAGGTCGACGCGGGGCTCGTGATCCACGAGGCCCGGTTCACGTACCAGAACTACGGTCTGCACAAGCTCGCGGACATGGGCGAGCACTGGGAGTCGACGACCGGGCTGCCGATTCCCCTGGGGGCGATCATCGCGAAGCGGTCGCTGGGGGCGGAGCGGCTGTCACGGCTCGCCGAGTCCGTGCGTGCGTCCGTGCGGGCCGCGTGGGACGAGCCCGAGGTCTCCCGGCCCTATGTCATGGAGCACGCGCAGGAGATGGATCCCGCCGTCGCCGATCAGCACATCGGTCTGTACGTCAACGAGTTCACCGCGGACCTCGGCGAGGACGGATACGCGGCGATCCGGGGGCTGTTGACCCGGGCGGCCGCGGAAGGCCTGGTGCCGGCTCTGCGGCCCGACGCGCTGTCGTTCATCTGACGCGCTTGGGGGCGATGGGCCACTGCGCCAGTTTCAGCATGCCCAGCACTCGGTGGATCAGGAAGCCGGCCAGCGGGAGTTCCACGCACACCGCCAGTGCCACCGACCACCACACGTCCGGGGTGCCCAGGGCCAGCGAGACGTCGAACCACGCGTCGCAGACCAGCAGGGCCCCCGTCGACACGGCCGCCACCACGACCCCCCGGTGGCGGCGCCAGCCGAGCAGGGCCGTGGCGGCCATCGCGAGCAGGAGCAGGACGTCGAAGCCGACCCAGGTGGTGCGCCACTGACGGACCGTGTAGCCGCTGGGCAGCGTGAAGGCCAGCAGGATCGTCCACGGGACGAGGCCGATGGCGCAGACGGTCAGCAGTTCCAGGGTGTGGCGCCGCTGCCGCCGGATGTACTCCAGCAGCTGGGGGGACGGCGCCTCGGCCCGTATCTCGCTCATTACACGTCGAGTTGGTCGGCGACCGCTCTCAGAAGGCCGGCGATCTTCCCGCCGGCGGCCTTGTCGGGGTAGCGGCCGCGCTCCAGCATCGGTGTGATGTTCTCCAGGAGGGTCGTCAGATCCTGGACGATGGAGGCCAGTTCGTCCGGCTTCTTGCGCGTCGCCGCCGCGACCGAGGGGGTCGGGTCGAGGATGGCCACCGAGAGCGCCTGGTCACCGCGCTGCCCGGCGACCACTCCGAACTCCACCCGCTGCCCGGGCTTCAGCGTCTCGACTCCGGCGGGGAGGACCGAGGAATGGACGAAGACGTCACCGCCGTCGTCGCGGGAGAGAAAGCCGAAGCCCTTCTCACTGTTGAACCACTTGACCTTGCCGGTAGGCACGTCTGTCCTCGTCCTCGTACTCGTCGGAAAACTGCTTCTGGAAACGGGTCTTGATAGCACTGGGGCGGGTCGTGGGACCCGCCGGTACCAAGGCTAATGGTCTTCAGGCCGGTGACAAGACGTCCCCCGGTTGTTCCTTCGGGCAGGGAACTACCCTGGTCCGGTGCGTGACAAAACCCAAACGAATTCCACCGCTCCCGGTGACCGACTGATCCGTGCCGGAGCCATCGTGTTCTTCATCGGCGCGGTGGCCACTTTGGTCACCGTGGCCCCGTTTCTGCTCGGAACGAAGCCATTTCCGACGTACATGTTCGGATTGAGCATGCTCATGGCCGTCGGGTTCGTGGTGGCCGGTGCGGGCGTACTGCAATCGGTCGCGGCCGGAAGGCGTCAGGCGCGGGCCGGCCGGTAGTCCGCACGATAGGCCGAAAACCATCCCGGGAACTCGGTGAGATCGCCGAGGACGACATCGGCTCCGGCCTCGGTCAGTTCCTCTGCGCTGCACGGCCCCGTGGGCACCGCGACCGAGAACGCCCCGGCGATCCGCGCCCCGCGCACATCGCCGAGGTGGTCGCCGACGTACACGCTCGCGCCCTGCTCGCGCAGCGCCTCGCCCTTCTGCTCGGCCCACAGGTTGCCGATCACCGCGTCGGGCTCCATGCCCAGGTGCTTCATGTGCAGCTTGGCGTTGGGCTCCCACTTGGCCGTCACGACGATCGCCCGCCCGCCGGCCGCCTGCACGGCGTCCATGGCCTCGCGGGCGCCGGGCATCGCCCGGGTGCCGGTGATCGCGTACGACGGGTAGAGCTCGCGGTAGAGGTCCGCCATGGCGGCGATACGGTCCGCCGGGAACCAGTGCGCCATCTCCTCCGCCAGCGGCGGCCCGAGCCGCGTGACCACCAGGTCGGCGTCGACGTACGTCCCGGTCCGCTCGGACAGTTCCACCCAGCAGGCGTGGATGCCGGGGCGGGAGTCGATGAGCGTCATGTCGAGGTCGAAGCCGACGGTGGGTCCGGGGGCGGAGATGCTTGTAGAGGCCATATGGGTCATTGTGCCGGGGGCACCGAGGGCGCGGACACCGGGTTTTCGGGGCCTGCCGGCGCTTCGGGGCCTACCGGCGCCGCTGCGAGCGCCACACCAGGAACAGCGCCGACGCCACGGCCGCGCCCCGCACGACCCACGGCCAGGTCTCGGCGACCGCGTCGTTCATGTGGCCCCGGGCGATCGGCTCGCCCCAGCGGCCCTCGTTCCTCCCCCACAGCCACAGGAGCCCCGCGGTGAGCGAGAGGCTCGGCAGGAACACGACGGCCCATTTGGTCTCGGCGTCGGTCAGCCGGCGCGAGGCCCACGCGATGAGCCAGCCGACGACGAGGACGAGCAGGTTGCCGAGGACGGCACCGGCGACGAGCAGGGCGGCGGCGAGCAGGAGGAGGGGGTTGCTCCAGCCGCCGGCTCCGGGGACTGCGGCGCCTGGGACTGCGGCGGAGCCCTTGGCCCGGAAGAAACGGCGCCGACGGACCGGGGCGGCCTCGACGACCGGCTCCGCCGCCTTGACGACCGTCTTCGGCCTCCACCAGGCCGTGCGGGCCTTCACCACCGGCGCGGGCGGGGCCTGCTCCACGGCGGGCGCGGGCTCGGGCTTCCGCTCCTCCTTGGGCGGCGGTGGCTTCAGCAGCTCCGGGATCTCCACTCCGCCCACGAACCCCGGCACGCTGTCGCCGACGCCGAAGGGACTGCTGTCCACCCGCCACCAGTCGGGCTGTGCCGCGGTGTCGCCGAGTTCGTCCAGGCCGGCCAGATGGGGTCCGTTGGAGAGGTCGCGGGCGGGGGCGGGCTGGGGCGGGGTGTCGGGGCGCTGCCGGGGGACGGCCTTGCGCGGTCGCTTGGGCCGCTCGGGCTCCTCCGCCTCCCGGTCCCGCTGTACGGGCATGGCGACGACCGGTGCCTGCGGGGCGCTGTCCGCCGTACCGCCGGCGGCGGTGACCACCTCGTCGGGGCTGCCGAGCTTGGCGATGATCCGGCGGACGGCGGCGGGCGAGTCCACGGTGACCTTGGCGCGCCGCCGGTCGATCTCGTTGCGCAGTTCCGAGACGAGCCGCATACGGGTGGACGACGGCAACTGCCGCTGCTGCGCGACATCGCCGACGCGGCTCAGATACTCGTAGACGACCTGATCGCTCTCGATACCCACGAAGTCCCCTCCGGGGTTGGTGCGTTGGCTCCCCCGTGGGACGAAACTAGCGCACCGCACCCCGGGGCGCGCACCCCCGCCGACCCCACCTGCCCGGCCCGGCCGCCGGGGGCAACCCGCTACCGTTGGTCGGATGAGCAACCCGGCCGTACCGCCGCGCTCCCTCGCGGAAGCGCTCCGGGCCAGGGACGACGCATCCCTGGCCGCGCTTCTGCGTGCCCGCCCCGACCTCATCACGCCCGTCCCCACGGACCTGACGCAGCTCGCGACCCGGGCCGGGACGCGGGCGTCGGTGGTGCGGGCGCTGGAGCGGCTGGACCGTTTCACGCTGCAGACGGCGGAGGCGCTGGCGGTGGCGGCGGACCCGGCGCCGTACGGGGAACTGCTGGCGCTGCTGACCGGCGACGGCGGCGACCCGGCCGTGTCGGCCGCGCTCCCCCGCGCCCTTGTCACCCTGCGGGAGCAGGCCCTGGTGTGGGGGGACGACGACCGGCTGCGGCTGGTGCGCACGGCCCGTGAGCTGCTCGCGCCCTCGCCGCAGCATCCCTCGCCGACCGGGCTCGGGCCGACCGTGCAGGAGGCCACCGCGGGGATGTCGCCGGGCCGTATCCAGGACATCGTCACGGCGGCGGGGCTCGGTTCGACCCACGACGCGGTGTCCGCGGTGGCGTCGCTGACGGCCCTGTTCACCGACCGCAAGCGGATGTCGGCGCTGCTCGCCGGACTCCCGGAGGAGTCGCGGGAGGTGCTCTCGCGACTGGTGTGGGGCCCGCCGTACGGCCAGGTCACCGCGGAGCCGGCGGCCCATCTGCGCCGTCTCCTCGACCTGGGGCTGCTGGTGCCGACGGCGCCCGGGACGGTCGTACTGCCGCGCGAGGTCGCCCTGCATCTGCGCGGTGGCCGTGCGCACCGGGAGGTGGAGCCGCTGCCGCCGGCCGTGGAGCCCGCGGCGACCCACCGTCCACAGGTGGTGGACGCGACGGCGGCCGGGCAGGCGTACACCGCGCTCGCGACCGTCGAGGAGCTGCTGCGGGACTGGGACGAGGGCGGTCCCGCGGTGCTGCGGGCGGGCGGTCTGAGCGTCCGTGACCTCAAGCGCACGGCCGTCGCGCTGGACGTGGCGGAGCCGGTCGCCGCGTTCTGGGTCGAGCTGGCGTACGCGGCGGGCCTGCTGGCCTCCGACGGCGAGGCCGACGAGCGGTACGCGGCGACCCCGGCCCACGACGAGTGGCTGGAGCAGCCCGCGGCGCAGCGCTGGACCCGGCTGGCGGAGGCGTGGCTGACGGCGACGCGGGTGCCCGGTCTGGTGGGCGGCCGGGACGCGAAGGAGCGCACGCTGTCGACGCTGGGCCCGGGACTCGACCGCAGCGCGGCGCCGGAGGTACGGCACCGGGTGCTGACGCTGCTGGCGGGGCTGCCGGAAGGGGCGTCGCCGTCGAAGGAGTCGGTGCTGGCCCGGCTGCGCTGGGAGCGTCCGCTGCGGGGGCCGCAGCGCGAGGACGACCTGCGCTCACGGCTCACCGAGTGGACGCTGGCGGAGGCGGAGCTGCTGGGGGTGACGGGGCGGGGGGCGCTGTCGGGGCACGGGCGGGCGTTGCTCGGCGTGGCCGCGCCGAGGACGCCGGCCACGGCTCCGGAGGGCCCCGGCGACAAACTCCCCGTGCACCACCGTCCCCCTGTCACGGAGCCCCTGTCCCCCGTCGAGCAGGCCACCGCGTCCGCCGCGGCGGCCCGGCTGCTCGCACCGCTCCTGCCCGAACCGCTCGACCACGTCCTGCTCCAGGCCGACCTGACGGCGGTGGCGCCCGGTCCCCTGCAGCGGTCGCTGGCCGAGGTGCTGGACGTCCTGGCCGACGTGGAGTCCAAGGGCGGGGCGACGGTCTACCGGTTCACCCCCGCGTCGGTACGCCGTGCTCTGGACGCCGGTCAGTCCGCCTCCGACCTGCACGCCTTCCTCGCCACGCACGCGCGTACGCCGGTGCCGCAGCCGCTGACGTACTTGATCGACGACGTGGCCCGCAGGCACGGCCACCTTCGGGTGGGCGCGGCCTCCGCGTACGTCCGCTGCGACGACGACGCCCTGCTCAACGAGATCCTCGCCGACAAGCGCGCCGCGAACCTGCGCCTGCGCCGCCTGGCCCCGACCGTCCTCGCCGCCCAGGCCGACCCCGCGTCGCTCCTTGACGGCCTGCGCGCGATGGGCTTCGCCCCGGCCGCCGAGTCCGCGGAGGGCGATGTCCTGATCACCCGGGCCCACGCCCACCGCACCCCGCCGCGCACCGCCCCCGAACCCGTCCCGGACGGCCCCCCGATTCCCGACGCGACCCTCCTGTCGGCCGCGATCCGCGCCATCCGGGCCGGCGACCTGGCCTCGACGACCCCCCGCCGGCAGTCCGACCAGTCCCTGCCCGCCAGCGGCGCACTCCCCCGCACCAGCCCCGCCGAGACCCTCGCCACCATGCAGGCCGCGGTCCTCACCGGCGAGGCCCTGTGGATCGGCTACGTCAACGCCGAGGGCGCCGCCAGCCAGCGCGTCATCGCCCCCGTCCGCGTCGAGGGCGGCTTCGTGACGGCCTACGACCACACGGCGGACGAGGTCCGCACGTATCCCCTGCACCGGGTGACCGGGGTGGCGGAACTGGCGGAGGACACGGACTGACGACCGGTAAGGCGACGACCCTCTGACGGTCCGCGCGGTGTGCCGGGGCGGCTCAGCAGTCCGTGTTCACCGGGGCCGTGGCCGGCAGGCCGAAGTGGGTGCGGGCCGCCGATTCCAGGGGGGTGGAGGGCACGGTGGTGTCGAGTGCGGCGGTGATCGCGTGACCGAAGTGGGTCGTCAGCCACTCCGCGTTGCCCGCACCCTCGGGCGGCTCCTCCTGCGACACGACCACGTAGTCGCCGTCGGCCTCCCGCCGCAGCCGCAGCACCTGGGGCACCTCGGCGCCGCTGCACTCCACCAGCCGCCCCGCGCGCACCCCGTACTCCAGGCACAGCGTGCTGACGCCGGCCCGCACGAGTCCGTCCCGCTCCTCGAGGTCCAGCGCCTGCGCCCGGCAGAACCACCGGGCCCCGAGCCCGGGCTCGCTCTCCCCGTACCCGGTGCCGCGCGCCTGGTCCACGAGCCGCGCCTCGATGGCCGGCCGCACCCGGCTCCACAGGTCCGTGTCGACGTCCACCGGCCGCAGCGCCCAGGCACCGGTCGCCACCAGCAGCACTGCCGCGCCCCCGCCGACCACCCATCTGCCCGCAGACATCCCCATGTGTCCTCCCCGGCCGAGTCCCGCCAGTCAAGACACACGAGCGGGGGCCGAGGTTGCCCCGGGAGACCCGGCGGTCTCCTCGGCCTCCCTTGATCGTCCCCGGTTGAGGCACACTGGACGTTTGGCCCGTGCGGAAGGATGCCTGTACGTGAACGGTCCTCTCATCGTCCAGTCCGACAAGACCCTGCTGCTCGAGGTCGACCACGAGCAGGCCGACGCGTGCCGTCGGGCCATCGCGCCGTTCGCCGAGCTGGAGCGGGCGCCCGAGCACATCCACACCTACCGGGTGACCCCGCTCGGGCTGTGGAACGCGCGCGCCGCCGGACACGACGCCGAGCAGGTGGTCGACGCCCTGGTGCAGTACAGCCGGTATCCGGTGCCGCACGCCCTGCTCGTCGACGTCGCCGAGACGATGGACCGGTACGGGCGGCTCACACTCAGCAAGCACCCCGCCCACGGGCTCGTGCTCACCACCACCGACCGGCCGGTGCTGGAGGAGATCCTGCGCTCGAAGCGGATCATCCCGCTGGTCGGGGCGCGGCTCGACCCGGACACGGTGGCCGTGCACCCCTCCGAGCGCGGGCAGATCAAGCAGACGCTGCTGAAGCTGGGCTGGCCCGCCGAGGACCTCGCGGGGTACGTCGACGGCGAGGCGCACGCGATCGAGCTGGACGAAGACGGGTGGGCGCTCAGGCCCTACCAGAAGCAGGCCGTGGAGAACTTCTGGCACGGCGGCAGCGGGGTCGTGGTGCTGCCCTGCGGTGCCGGTAAGACCCTCGTCGGCGCCGGGGCCATGGCGCAGGCCAAGTCGACCACCCTCATCCTCGTCACCAACACCGTCTCGGCCCGGCAGTGGAAGCACGAGCTCATCAAGCGCACCTCCCTGACCGAGGAGGAGATCGGCGAGTACAGCGGGACGCGCAAGGAGATCCGGCCCGTCACCATCGCCACCTACCAGGTGCTGACGACCCGGCGGAAGGGCGTCTACCCGCATCTGGAGCTCTTCGACTCCCGGGACTGGGGGCTCATCCTCTACGACGAGGTGCACCTGCTGCCGGCGCCCGTCTTCAAGTTCACCGCCGACCTCCAGGCCCGGCGGCGGCTGGGGCTGACCGCGACCCTCGTCCGGGAGGACGGGCGGGAGTCGGACGTCTTCTCACTGATCGGGCCCAAGCGGTTCGACGCGCCGTGGAAGGAGATCGAGGCGCAGGGCTACATCGCGCCGGCCGACTGCGTCGAGGTGCGGGTGAACCTCACCGATTCCGAGCGGCTCGCCTATGCCACCGCCGAGCAGGAGGAGAAGTACCGCTTCTGTGCCACGACCGCGACGAAGCGGAAGGTCACGGAGGCTCTGGTACGGCGGTTCGCGGGCCAGCAGATCCTGGTGATCGGCCAGTACATCGACCAGCTCGACGAACTCGGCGAGCATCTGAACGCCCCCGTCATCAAGGGCGAGACCTCCAACGCCCAGCGCGAGAAGCTCTTCGAATCCTTCCGGCAGGGCGAGATCAGCGTGCTGGTGGTGTCCAAGGTCGCGAACTTCTCCATCGACCTGCCGGAGGCGACCGTCGCCATCCAGGTCTCGGGCACCTTCGGCTCCCGCCAGGAGGAGGCTCAGCGGCTCGGCAGGGTCCTGCGCCCGAAGGCGGACGGCCACCAGGCCCACTTCTACTCGGTGGTCGCCCGCGACACCATCGACCAGGACTTCGCCGCGCACCGCCAGCGGTTCCTGGCGGAACAGGGGTACGCCTACCGGATCGTGGACGCGGACGAGCTGCTCGCGGACAGCTGACCGGCGGCCACCTGCGACTACCTGCGGCGGACGCCGGCTTCCTCGCCGTACTCGCCGAGTATGACGACGTCGAAGGCGGCACCGGCGAAGACGCGGATCGCCCGCAGGGCGTTGCCCAGGCGGTGGGTGCTGTGGGTACCGGAGAGGGGGGTCGCCCCGGACGGGCGACCGGGGGCTGGGGTGAAGGTCGCTGCGCTCATGCCTCCATAGTGGCTTTCGAGGCATAAGGAGGGCATCGGTCCCAGGTATCCACTTCTTGTGCTACCTGAGGACTGCCCGTGGGTGGACCCACCCCGAGAGGAGGAGGGGCGATCCCTTAGGGGCCTGGAGGGCCGGGGGCCGGGGGCCGGGGAACCGAGGGCCGGGGAAATCCGTTGGCCCCCTCCCACGCCGCCCCTCTAGAATCTCCCCCCTTGCCCGCCTCCCTCACGGAGTGCCGCCGCCCGGACGGAAACCGGTCGGCATCCCACCACGCGGCCCGCAGCACCCTCGGAGGCACCCCCTTGTCCAGGCCGTCCACTCCCGTGCCCGCGCACGACGACCCCCTCGCCCGCGAACGCTCCCACCTCGCCGGCTCCCGTGCCGCACTGAGAGCCATGCGCGAGGACGCCGAGTCGCTGGACATCAAGGACGTCACCGCGAACTGGGTCAACGCCGAGGTCCTGGCCCGCCAGATCGGCGAGCGCATCAAGTCGCTGGCCGACCTCAGCGACACCCCGCTGTTCTTCGGCCGCCTCGACTACCTGCACTCCCCCGGCGCCGACCGGGCCGAGGGCGCTGAGGGGGAGCGCTTCTACATCGGCCGCCGGCACGTCCACGACCACGACGGCGACCCGATGGTGATCGACTGGCGGGCGCCGGTCTCGCAGCCGTTCTACCGGGCGTCCAAGAAGGACCCGATGGACATCGGGCTGCGCCGCCGTTTCGGCTACACACGCGGTGAGATCACCGCCTACGAGGACGAGCACCTCTCCGACCCCGCCGAGGCCGCGGCCACCAGCAAGCTGCTCCAACAGGAGATCGAGCGCCCGCGCGTCGGCCCGATGCGCGACATCGTGGCGACCATCCAGCCCGAGCAGGACGAGATCGTACGGTCCGGTCTCGGCGGCACGGTCTGCGTACAGGGAGGCCCCGGCACCGGGAAGACCGCTGTCGGCCTCCACCGAGTCGCCTATCTCCTCTACGCACACCGCGAGCGGCTCGCCCGCACCGGCACCCTCGTGATCGGGCCGAACCGGTCCTTCCTGCACTACATCGAGCAAGTCCTGCCCGCGCTGGGCGAGTTGTCGGTCAAGCAGGCGACCGTCGACGACCTGGTGGCGGCGGGCCTGGAGGTGCGCGGCACCGATGACGCGGCCGCCGCCGTACTCAAGGGTGACGCGAGGATGGCTCAGGTGCTCAGGCGGGCCGTCTACTCGCACGTGACGATGCCCACCGAGCCGGTGATGGTGGTGCGCGGGTCGCGCAGGTGGCGGGTCCCGGCGTACGAGATCGAGGAGATCGTGAGGGAGCTGCTCGACCGGGGCATCCGGTACGGCGCCGCCCGCGAGGCCCTTCCGCAGCGGATCGCGCATGCCGTGCTGGTGCAGATGGAGCGGTCGGGGGAGGCTCCGGACGACCGGGTGCAGGACGCGGTGGCCCGCAATCCGGCGGTGAAGGCGGCGGTGAAGGCGATCTGGCCGCCGGTGGATCCTGCGAAGCTGGTGCTCCGGCTGCTGACGGACGCGGACTTCCTCGCCGTACACGCGGACGGGATCCTCGACGAGGACGAGCGCAAGACGATCCTGTGGGCGAAGCCGGTGCGGTCGGTGAAGTCGGCCAAGTGGTCTTCCGCGGACTCGGTGTTGATCGACGAGGCGACGGACATCGTGGAGCGCACGCACTCGCTGGGGCATGTGGTGCTCGACGAGGCGCAGGACCTGTCCCCCATGCAGTACCGCGCGGTCGGCCGCCGCTGCTCGACCGGTTCGGCGACGGTCCTCGGCGACCTGGCACAGGGCACCACGCCGTGGGCGACGCGGAGTTGGGACGAGGCGCTGGCCCACCTCGGCAAGGCGGACGGGGTGATCGAGGAGCTGACGGCCGGTTTCCGCGTCCCGACGGACGTCATCACATACGCCTCCCGTCTCCTCCCGCACATCGCGCCGGGTCTGACGCCGGTCGCGTCGGTCCGTGAGAACCCGGGTTTCTTCGACGTGCGCGAGATCTCCGGTGCGGGCGAAGTGGTCGCCGCGTGCGAGGAGTTGCTGCGCAACGAGGGTTCGACCGGTCTGATCGCGGCGGACGCCCGCGTCCCGGAACTGGCCGAGGCGCTGACGGCGGCGGGGATCCCGTATCTCGCCCCGGGCGAGGAGACCACGGCCGAGACCCGTCTGACCCTGGTCCCGGCGTCCCTCGCCAAGGGCCTCGAGTACGACTACGTCGTCCTGGACGAGCCGCAGGCGGTGGTGGACGGCGAACCGGACGAACGCACGGGCCTGCGACGGCTGTACGTGGCCCTGACCCGAGCGGTGTCAGGCCTGACCGTGACCCACACGGCCCCGCTGCCCGCGGCGCTCGCCGGGTAGGGTGCTGATCCGTTCCGCCATGTCCCCCCGGAGAGGCCCCCGTTGAGCACGCCACCGCCCCCGCACCCCGCGTATTCGCCGAATCCGGGGCCTTATCAGCAGACACCGGCTTCGGGGACCCACCAGCAGGCGCCGACGCCCGTCCCGGGGCCGTATCAGCAGGTGCCCGCCCCGTGGCCGTACCAGCAACTGCCCACCCCCGGCTGGCCGCAGCAGTACGGCGGCGGCCAGCCGACGGGAGGACCGGGGCCGGTGGCCTGTCAGATCTGCGGGGCGGCGCCCGCCGCGCCGGTGACGATCCGCGGTCACCAGGGGATGCTGGTGATCATGCGGTTCCTGAAGCGCGAGGGGATGTTCTGCCGCACCTGCGCGCTGGCGAGCTTCAGGGACATGCAGGCGGACACGATGGTGCTGGGCTGGTGGGGTCCCCTGTCGCTGCTGATCACTCCCTTCACCCTGCTGGCCAACCTCGGCGCGCTGTCCGGCATCCGGCGGATCCCGGAACCGGTCGCCCCGGGGTTCCGGCCGCCCCTGGACCCCGGCAAGCCGGTGTTCAAGCGGCCGGCGGGCATCCTGGCCCTGATCCCGATGGGCCTGCTGGGCCTGGCGGTGTTCGCGTTCACGGCGCTCCTGGCCATCGGTCTGGTGGCGGGCCCGAGCAGGGAGAGCGGTGCAAGCAGTGATGACAGCGGCAGGGGTCTTTCCGACTACCCGAGCGGCGACTACCCGACCCTGACGGTCGGCTCATGTGCCCGCAACGACGCCACCTGGCCCTACGAGAACCTCAAGCCCGAGCCCTGTGACTCCCCTGCCGCGCAGTACAGCGTCCACCTCTGGACGAACGACTCGTGCACGTCCGAGGACCACTCCGTCGGCCCGTCGTACAGCAAGGACCACGACGAGCCCCTGTGTCTGCGCCCTCTGAAGGGCTGACCGGGCACCTCGCCCACCACCCGCCGCCCCGCCGACGTCAAACGCGCCGCCCCCGCAGCCCCCGCCCAACCTGGCGCAGTCCCCTGCCCCCGTGCTCGCCGGCCCCCCGCACCCCCGGGGTGATCCCCTCACCCCACATCCAAAACCCGCCGCCACTCCGCAACCGCCTCCGCCGACACCGGCATCCCCCAGCCCTCCCGCCTCGCCGCCCCGCCGATGTGGAAGGCGTCGATGCCTGCCGCTCGGAGTCTCGGGACGTGGTCCAGTCGTAGGCCTCCGCCGACCAGGAGCTGGGGCTCGTACCCCGGATCCCCCGCCCTCGACGCCTCCGCGAGGAGCACCGGGAGCCCCTCGTCGACGCCCGCCGCCGACCCCGCGGTGAGGTAGGTGTCCAGGCCCGGGAGGTCGGCCAGCTGCTTGCGCAGGGCGTCCCGGTCCGTCGCGTGGTCGATGGCCCGGTGGAAGGTCCAGCGGCACCCGTCCAGCGCCCCGACGACCCGCTCCACGGCCCTCAGGTCCACCTCGTCGTCCGCGTCCAGGAACCCCAGCACGAACTCCTCGGCCCCGGCGTCCCGCATCTCGCCCGCCGCCCGGACCACCCGCGAGACGTCCCCCGCGCCGAACCCGCCCGACAACCGCAGCATCACCCGCAGCGAGATGTCCACGGCCCCCCGGATCTCCGCGACCGTCGCGACCGCCGGCGTCAGACCGTCCGCCGCCATGTCGGTCACCAGTTCCAGCCGGTCCGCGCCTCCGGCCTGGGCGGCGATCGCGTCCTCGACGTCGAGGGCGATCACCTCCAGGACTGCACGCTTGCTCATGGGACCCCATTCGTCGACGGTCTCGGGCGGCTACAGGTCTAGTCCAATTCCAGAATACGCCGCACGTTCAGCGGCTGACACGCGGGACAATGAAGGCATGGCCGATCTCGACGACCTCCGCGACCGTTTCGTCCGCGCTCTGGAGAGCGCCCGCGCCGGTGACGGCCCCGACCCGGCGCCGTACGCCGACAACCTCCTCACCCGCTGGCAGGAGCCGCAGCGGCGCTACCACACGCTCTCCCACCTGACGGCGGTCCTCGACCACGTCGACGTACTGGAGGAGTACGCGGACGACCCGGACCTGGTGCGTCTCGCGGCCTGGTTCCACGATGCCGTCTACCTCCCGGACCGCTCGGAGAACGAGGAGCGCTCCGCCCGCCTCGCCGAACGCGCCCTCACCGAGGCCGGGCTCTCCCAGGAAGGCACGGCCGAAGTAGCCCGCCTCGTCCGCCTCACCACCACCCACGCCCCCGCCGACGACGACCGCGACGGCCAGGTCCTCTGCGACGCCGACCTCGCGATCCTCGCCGCCCCGCCCTCCGCGTACGCCGCGTACACGGCCGCCGTCCGCGAGGAGTACGGCTTCGTCCCGACCGACGCCTTCCGCGAGGGCCGGTCCGCGGTCCTGCGTCAACTGCTCGAACTGCCCCGGCTGTTCAGGACGCCGTACGGGGAGCGCGAGTGGGAGGCCACGGCCCGCTACAACCTCACCTCGGAGCTGGAAATGCTGTCGCTCTGAGGCGTCCGGCGTCATAGCCTGCCCGCATGGCAGACATGGGCGGGGACTTGGGCGGACAACGGGTGATGGAGGCCGTCGCGGGCGCGGTGGCAGTGCTGCGGCCTGCGGTGGACCGGGACTGGACGGCCGTGAAGCCGGCCGCGATGGAGTGGACCGTCCACGAGACGGCCTTCCACATCTGCGGCTGCCTGATCTCGTACGCCGCGAACCTGGCCGGAGGCGCCCAGGACGACTACGTCCCCTTCGACATCACGCTCGACGAGGGCACCGACAACACGGGCCTGCTGCATGTCCTGGAAACAGGCGGCGCCCTGCTCGCCGCGGCGGTCCGCACCGCGCCCCGCGAGGCTCGCGCATTCCACCCGTACCCGTTCCGCAGCGCGAACCGCGTGGGCTTCGCCGCGATGGGCGTCACCGAGGTACTGCTGCACACCTACGACATCGCCGAGGGCCTGGGCCTGGAGTACGAGCCCCCCGCCCACCTCCCCGAGTACGTCCTCACCCGGATCTTCCCCGAGGTCCAGCCCGGCCCCGACCCCTGGCGCACCCTCCTGTGGGCCACCGGCCGCGGCGACCTGCCCGGCCGCGACCCGCGCACCCGGTGGCGCTGGAGCAACAACCTGGTCCTGCCCACCGAACGCCTGACCCTCCAGGGCGTCACGCCCGCGTCCGCCGCCGAACTGGCCGCGGGCGGCGACGGGGACTTCGAGTGGGTCGGGGACGGCCCCTTCGAGGGCACCCGCGAGGCCGCCGGCATGACCATCAAGGCCTACGAGGCGGGCGTCCACCGCCCGGAGTTCGGCCTCTTCGTCCTCGTACGACGGGAGGACGGCCGCGCGATCGGCGGCATGGGCTTCCACGGCGCCCCGGACGAGGACGGCCGCGCGGAGGTCGGCTACGACCTCGCCGAGAGCGCCCGCGGCCAGGGCTACGCCACCGAGGCCCTGCGCGCCCTGAGCGACTGGGCCCTGGCCCGCGACGACGTGCGCAGCCTCTGCGCCACCATCGAGCCCGACAACGCGCCCTCGCAGCGGGTCATCGCCCGCGCCGGATTCGTCCGGGCGACCGTGGAGGAGGAGCAGGCGTACGGGGAGGCGGAGCCGGGGCTACGGCTGTACGTCCTTTCCGGCGGGGCCGGTTGACCACGCGCGGCCTTTGGGTCGCCGCAACCCCGCCCCCGTGAGCAGCCGCACCACCTCCCGGCTGCTCACCTCCACCGCGCCCGCCGCCACCACGTCGGCGTAGCGGTGTGACGGGATGTCGTAGTGGTCGCGCTCGAAGGCGCGCCTGGGGACGCCCGCCTCCTCGGCGAACGCGTGCAGTTCCTCGAAGGAGGTGTCGCTGACCAGGTGGGACCACATGCGGCCGTGGCCCGGCCAGGTGGGTGGGTCGACGTAGACGGTCACGAGGGGGCGCTCCCGCCCGCCGCGGTCCCGAGCGAGCCGACCGCCGCCACCTTCACGCCCACCTTGTGGCACACCCAGTGCGGATCGGGGCCCAGTTCCGGCTCGACCTCCAGGGCGTGCGGGTCACCGGAGCCGCACACCGGGCACAGGGGCCAGCGGCCGTAGCGTTCGAGCAGCGCGTCCTGGACGTCCTGGGCGACCAGCCCCGGCACGAATTCCGCGCCCTCGGGCCACTGCTCCACCCACCAGCGGCGCTGTACGACGGAGTCCTCGACCAGCGACACCACGTCGGGCGCGGCGACCTCCCCCGCGGCCAGATCGGCGAGGACACGGGCGCGGGCGGTGTGCAGGGCCTGCTCAAGTGGACCAATCGACTCCATGGAGCCATTGTGCGCGCTCTTGACCACCGGCCCGGGCCGAAAATATCTTTCAGGCGTGCCCCAGGAAGTGAAGGAAATTTTCGGCAGCGCTCTCGCCTCGAAGGTGCGCACGCTGGGTCCGTCCATGACCCGCTCCATGCAGCGGGTCGCCGAGGCCGTCGCGAAGGACCCCGCGGGGTGCGCGGCACTCACCGTCACGGGCCTCGCCCAGCTCACGGGGACGAGTGAGGCCACGGTGGTGCGAACGGCCCGGATCCTCGGCTACCCCGGCTACCGCGACCTGCGGCTCGCCCTCGCCGGGCTGGCCGCGCAGCAGCAGTCCGGGCGGTCGCCCGCGATCACCACGGACATCGCGGTGGACGATCCGATCGCGGACGTGGTCGCCAAGCTCGCCTACGACGAGCAGCAGACCCTCGCGGACACGGCGGCCGGTCTCGACACCGTGCAGTTGGGCGCGGCGGTCGCCGCGACGGCCTCGGCGCGGCGGATCGACGTGTACGGCGTGGGGGCCTCCGGTCTCGTCGCGCAGGACCTCACGCAGAAGCTGCTGCGAATAGGGCTGATAGCGCAGGCGCACAGCGACCCGCACCTCGCCGTGACGAACGCCGTGCAGCTGCGGGCCGGGGATGTCGCGATCGCGATCACGCACTCGGGCTCGACCGGGGACGTCATCGAGCCGTTGCGGGTCGCGTTCGAGCACGGGGCCACGACCGTCGCCATCACCGGGCGGCCGGACGGGCCGGTGGCGCAGTACGCCGACCAGGTGCTGACCACGTCCACGGCCCGGGAGAGTGAGCTGCGGCCGGCCGCGATGTCGTCCCGGACCAGTCAGTTGCTGGTCGTGGACTGTCTGTTCGTGGGGGTGGCGCAGCGGACGTACGAGACGGCGGCGCCTGCGCTCTCCGCGTCCTATGAGGCACTGGCGCACCGGCACCGCCGGTAGACACGGCTGGCAGTAGACACGCCCCACCCGCCAGACGTCGGTTACGAAGAAAGAGCCGATTTCCATGACCTCCACCTCCGACCCCCGTGATCTGCAAGCTCAGTTGGAGTCACTGACCACCGAGGCCTTCCGGCCCGAGCTCGCCGACATCGACCGGCTGCCGACCCTCGACATCGCCCGGCTGATGAACGGCGAGGACACCTCCGTGCCCGCCGCGGTGTCCCGGCAGCTGCCCGGGATCGCCGCCGCCATCGACGCGATCGCCGACCGCATGGCCCGTGGCGGCCGGCTGATCTACGCCGGTGCCGGCACCGCCGGACGCCTCGGCGTGCTGGACGCCTCCGAGTGCCCGCCGACCTTCAACACGGACCCGGCGCAGGTCGTGGGCCTGATCGCGGGCGGCCCCGGGGCCCTGGTCACGTCCGTCGAGGGGGCGGAGGACTCCGCGGAGCTGGCGCGGGCCGACCTCGACGGCCTCGCGGTGACCGCCCTGGACACGGTGGTCGGGGTGTCCGCGTCCGGCCGTACCCCTTATGCCGTGGGCGCTGTGCAACACGCCCGCGCGCAGGGGGCGTTGACGGTCGGCCTGTCCTGCAACGCGGGCAGTGCGCTGGCGGCCGCGGCCGATCACGGCATCGAGGTGGTCGTCGGCCCCGAACTACTCACCGGCTCCACCCGCCTCAAGGCCGGCACCGCCCAGAAGCTCGTCCTCAACATGCTGTCGACGATCACGATGATCCGGCTCGGCAAGACCTACGGAAACCTGATGGTCGACGTCCGCGCCTCCAACGACAAGCTGCGCGCCCGCTCCCGCCGTATCGTCGCCCTGGCCACCGGCGCCGACGACGAGGAGGTCGAGCGCGCCCTGGCCGCGACGGACGGCGAGGTCAAGAACGCGATCCTGACCATCCTGGCCGACGTCGACGGCCCCACGGCGGCCCGGCTCCTGGAGGAGACGGGGGGCCATCTGCGGGCGGCACTGGCAGCGACAACTCACTGACAACGACGCCAGCCGGCTGACCGGCCAGACCGGCTCCGCCACGCCGTGGTCGTACGACGAGCTCGGCAACGAAACGGTCGGCGGACGCGTCGCGACTTCCGCGCGTCAGGTGGTGCGACTGGGTACCGGCGCCGCCTCCCCGCATGGTCAGGGTGTGGGTGCGGCGGTGACCAGGCTGCTGGTGACGTCCGCGATGGCCTGGTTCAGCTCGTCCTCGGGCACGTTGCCGCAGACCTTGTAGCCCTCGGTGGCGTCGATGCCGCCGCCTGTGCTGAGGAGTTCGTCTTCGATCCAGGTCCGGCACTCGGACGTGACGCCCGTGGTGGCGGTGGCAAGGGCAGTGGGCAGGGCGCCGTTCACGGCGTCGCGGACCTGGTCGGCCATGAGCTCGCCCGCGTACTTCTCGAGTGTTTTGGTGGCGATGCCGTCGCACTGGGAGGGGTGGGTGCCGGGTGTGGCGCTCGCGCCGGCGTCGATGGCGTCCTGGAGTTGCTTGCGCATGGCCCCCTTGCAGGCGGCTGGGTCGGCCTTGGCGTCGTCTCCGCCGTTGCATGCGGTGAGGGCGGCGGTGAGGACAAGGAGTGCGGCGCAGGCGGCTGTGCGGGTCTTCATGGTTCCCCCGGGGCTTGGATCCTGAGGGGGCATCATGCGACGCCTGGAGCCACTGTGGGGGTGCCGTGGCCGTGTTGTGACGCTGTAGGGGCCCGCCGCCCGGCGCTGAGCATCCCTGCGGGCCCGTGCTCCCCGACACCATGTACGCCAAACGTCGACGCTGAATCGGGAGAGCTGACATGAACGTCGTCGTGGGTGTCCTCATCGCTCTCTTCGGGCAGCGTCCAACGCGCTTGCCTTCCGCCTGATCGGGACGGTCCTGGCCGTCCTGGGGCTGCTCCATGCAACAGGCGTGGTGGGCTGAGACGCCCGATACCGTCACTTTCACCCCGTGCGCGAGTAACTCGGCGGCCTCGAAGCGCGAGATCACCTTTACCCCAGGCCGAAACCCTGGTGGCGGCCTCAGCGGCGGACCAGCAGCGCGTGGGTCACGTTCGGTGAGCTGACCAGCTCGGACACGCGGTAGCCGTCGATCCCCTCGCCCAGGTCGTCGAGCAGCCGCTCGCCGCCGCCGATGAGGAGCGGCGCGATCGCCACGTGCAGTTCGTCGATCAGTCCGGCGCGCAGATACTGCCGGATGACCGCCGCCCCGCCTCCGATCCGGACGTCCTTGCCGTCCGCGGCGTCGAAGGCGCGCCGCAGGACCGCCTCCGGCGGCTCGTCGGTGAAGTGGAAGGTGGTGCCGCCGGCCATCTCCAGGTCCGGGCGCAGATGGTGGGTGTGGACGAAGACGTCGTGGTGGTAGGGCGGGTTCTCGCCCCACCAGCCCTGCCAGGACTCGTCCTCCCACGGCCCGCGCTGCGGACCGAACATGTTCCGCCCCATGATCGTGGCGCCGATGTTCTGATCACCGCGGACGAAGTGGTCGACGTCGGTCCCGGTCTTCCCCGCGGCCGCGTCCTCGGACGCGGAGATGAACCAGCTGTGCAGCTCGTCGCCCCAGCCGACGCCGTCGCCGAACGGAGCGTCCAGTCGCTGGTTCGGACCGGCCATGAAGCCGTCGAGGGAGATCGTCACGTTGTGGACCCGGACCTTGGGCATGGCCTTCACCTCTCGTGGGATGTCGTGCTCTCACCCCTGCGTCGTTCAGAGCCTGCCTGGATCGACATCCTCGCGCACCTTTTTCCAGACGAGGGTGTATCGCCAGAAGAGCCGCCGCCGCAGCCGGACCCCGGGGAGGATGCGGCGGGCTTCCCAAACGAACGCGGTGTGGGGTACGTCGGCCGGGCGGGTCGGGGCGGTCATCGCGACGGGACGCCGTGGTGCCCTGCGTCCCCTGTTCTTGACCCACCCGGTGACCAGGTTGAGCGGTACGGACGCGAGGCCGAGGAGAGCCTGGACGCGGGTGTCTTCCTGCGTCAGCCCGACGATCACCAGCGTTCCACCGGGGGCCAGCTGCTGCCGGAAGCGGGTGAGGGTCTCGGTCAGGGGCAGGTGATGGAGTACGGCGACGCAGGTGATGACGTCGTAAGGGCCCCCCTCGTCGTACGACAGCGCGTCCGCGACGGAGAAGGTCACGGGGAGGCCGGGATCGGTCGACTCCCTCGCCGCGTCGATGATGCGCTCGTCGCTGTCGATGCCGTGCACGTGTGTCGCGCGCGTGGCCAGCAGCCGGGCGAGGTCCCCGGATCCGCACCCGACGTCCAGGGCACGGTCGTAGCGGCGGGGCAGCTGACGCATGAGCCACGGGTGGAAGTGGGCGTTGTGGGACCACGGGTGGGCGTCATTGAAGCGGGCGAGGGCGTCCAGGAGCGGCATGGGTCCATTTCAACAGGGCATCCGTCCCTCCCTGTTGGCCTTCCGCACCCTGGCCCGCAGCACGTCTGTCTGCGGGGCGGGCCCGGTGGCCTTCCGGTGGCCAGTCCCGCTCCCGCCCGCCACCAGCGCACCGACAGGTCCGTCAGGTGGGCAAAGCGGGTCGGACTGCAGCCCGTCGTCGCTCAGGGGTCGGGATGCGGGGGCGGGTCATGCGGGTCTCACCAGGTCACAGGGCGGGCAAGCCCGCCTCGTACACCCGAGCGGCACGCCACCGGGTGCAGTGGAGGCCGGCGACGGTGAGGCTGAGAGACATGGTTCCTCCGCCAGAGCCGCCACCCAGCCCGGAGCCCGTGCGCTCATCGCCAGCGGCGTCTCTCCTGCGGAAGACTGCGTTCATTGCCGCTCCGGGGACCATCGTCTTCGCGTTGCTCTACTACTTCGGCAGCGTCTACACCAAGTCGTACTACACCACCCTCGGCGTCTTCCCCGAGGATCTCGGGTTCTCCATCCAGGGCACCGTCGCCAACAGCACGGACGTGGTCTTCTTGCCCGTGTGTCTGTTCCTGATCGGTGGCCTGATCTCGTTTCTGTCGCTCGGCTGGCTGGCACAGTGGCTGGACGGACCCAGGCGTGCTGCTCGTCGCCGTGCGGCGATCAGCGGGCTGCTCACCCTCGGGGCGGGGGTGGTGCTGCTGGGTTGCGTGGCCTTCGGCTGGGAGGTCCTGCCGACGCCATGGGCGCGGCAGTTCCTGCCGGCCCTGACGGTGGCAGTGGGAGCGGCGCTGGCCGTCTTCGCCGTCCACCTGCGCCTGACCGCGCACGCGGGTGCCCAGAACCGGCGGCCCCCGCACAGCGACCGGTTGTGGCTGGCCGGCGGCACGCTCCTCTTGGCCCTGTTGACGCTCAGCCTGTTCTACGACATGTCGCAGTACGTGGGGGCGGTCGGCCGCGGCGACGGGAGGGCGGAAATCGACGAGGGTTACCCGGGCACCCTATTCGTGATGGTTCATTCGCGAGTGCCCCTGGCCCACTACGCGCCGGGCATCACATCGAAGGACCGCGGCCCCGGTTTCAGCCCCTATCGCTACGAGTACCAGGGCTTCCGCATCATTGCGAAGGCGCCGAACCGCTTCTACCTGGTCT
This sequence comes from Streptomyces sp. NPDC048523, assembly GCF_043199815.1. Taxonomy (NCBI): domain Bacteria; kingdom Bacillati; phylum Actinomycetota; class Actinomycetes; order Kitasatosporales; family Streptomycetaceae; genus Streptomyces; species Streptomyces sp. NPDC048523. The sequence continues at coordinate 444,757 of NZ_JBICWQ010000006.1, forward strand.
CCCGCACATCCCGATGGAATGACCGCGTCGTCCTCGCGCTGCCCGATGACGACACCGTGTGGGTGGAGATCCGCGGCGTGTGATGTGGGGCCCTACGGTGTCGAAGTGCCGTCTGCGGTGGAAGCTGGCGGGGTCGTGGGTTCGGAGGGGGTGGGCGGCGCCGTCGTGGGCGCCGTCGTCGTGGGGGTCTCCGGACTGGGGGGCTCCGGACTGGGGGGCTGCGTGGTCGGGGTCGTGTCACCGACCGCGAACCCGACCACGGGGTAGGTCGTGGTGGCGCCGTCCGCGGTCGTGACGACGAGTTCTCCGGAGTACTGCCCCGGCTGCGTCGGTGTGTGCTCGATGGCCACGGTGCACGGGTTCGGTGGCTGCGGACCAAAGCAGTCGGTGCCCTTGAGCTCGCCCTGCCCGTTGCCCTTGGACCGGTAGACGATGTTCTGCTCCGGTTTGGGCTGCTGTTGCCCCGGGCGTTGATCGCCACGTTTCCCGTGGCCGGCTCGTTCACCCTCACCTGCGACATGTGGATCGTAGGCCCGGAGCCACTCTCGTCGTCACTGCCCGGGAAGACCGAGGCGAGCGTCTCTGCCGCGGCCGGCGTCTCCATGCCGTTCCCGGTCTCCTGGCCACTGGTCTCATGTACGGTTCCTCCGCCCGAAGCAGAGTCCTCCTTGCAACCGCTCGTCGCCGTCAGCGCGGCGACCAGCGTGGCGGCGGCAAGGCAACGGATACCCGTTGAAGTCATAGGCGTTGGTCCCTCCACTCGCGGTCGGATCGGCCATCGCGTCCAGAGGCGCTCCGTACGCCTGACTGGCCGAGGCGGGGCACACCCGGGTTCGCCGGGCCGTCCATCAGAGGCTTCCCGGTGGACGGCACGCCGCGTGTGGGCTGTCAGACCGAGGCGAGGCGGTCCAGCAGCGCCTGACCGTCCGGGACACCGAGTCCTGTGCAGGCGTCCCAGCCGGGCGTGGCCGCGAAGTCGCCGATGTCGCCCAGAGTGATGTCACGGAAGCCGGCCGGGCTCACCCCCGGTGCCGCACCCTCGTACAGCACGGGCTGGAGCATGCCGAGCGGGTGGCCGAGTGCCTCGGCGAGACGGACGCTCAACGCGGCCCACAGCGGGGCCGCAGCGCTGGTGCCACCGATGATCTCGTCCTGGCCGTGGATGAGTACCCTGTATCCGGTCCTGGGGTCGGCGTCAGCGGCCACATCGGGCACGCCGCGTCGGCGGTCCTGGCCGTTGCCGTTGGGCACTCCGACGTTCGCCTGCCAGCTGGGCTGCTTGAACTTGCGGCTGACACCACCGCCGGAGGCGGACCCGTCGCCGTTGTTCCACACGGTCTCGGAGTCGACAGTGCCGGTGGCCGGGTCGGCTTCCAGGTGCGTACCGCCGCAGGCGAGGGCACGGGGGCTCGAGGCGGGGAAGTCGGTGTGCCGCCGGCCCGTCGGGTCGCCGTCGCTGCTGCCGTTGTCACCGGAAGCCACGCAGACGGTGACGCCCACGGCAGCGGCGTCGGCCAGCGCGGCGTCGAGGATCGCGCGGCCCTGGGCGGTCCACAGGTCCTCGCGCTGGCCCCAACTGATGCTCACCGCCGTGGGCGTGGGATCAGCGAACACGGCGGTGCTGATGGCGTCGGCGAAGCCCTGCGCACTGTTCTCCGCGAAGTACACGACTTGGCGCGCTCCGGGCAACAGCGCGCCGATCACCTCGATGTCGAGCATCACCTCCCCGTCGGCCGGGTCGCCCGGGGAGTTGCTGCCGCCGCCCACCTTGACGACGTCCACGCGCGGCGTGGGCATGCCCAGCTCGGCGAAGTACGCGTCCAGGTCGCCTGCCGGGATCCCACCGCCGAGTTCCACGACACCGATCGTGTGACCGCTGCCGTCCGTGCCGTCGGGGAAGCGGTAGATCTTGCCGAGGTCGACGGGCGAGTACGACGACTGGACAGCATGGGCCTTCATGCGCTGGATGTGCGGGCGGGCCTGCGGTCGGTTGTCCAAGCCCGTCACGCCGATCACCACGCCTTCCCACTCGGGCAGGATGCGCAGGTCGCCGGTCCGCTGCCGGTGCTCCACCATGCGTGCTTCGTCCGCCGGGTCGGGTGTGGTGACCATGGTCAGTGAGTCGGCCTGCACTACGGATCGCAGCCGGCCGAGCGTTCCGGAGATCTTGACCCGGCGTGAGGCCGGATCCGTTTGCGTCACCGTCAGCCCGTGCTGCTCTGCCGACCGCTTCACCATGTCGATGTCGGCCGGGTCGGCACCGTAACGGGACGCCAGTTCCTCACGCGTGATCGTCTCGGGTCCCTCGACCAACTCGTCCGGGATCTCGGCGCGCCGACGCAGGACCAGGGTGACCTCGATGCGTTCTGAATCGCTCACCGCTCCGGTCGAGCGCGCTTCCGCGTGGACGCTGCGCTCACTGCCTCGGAGGGGAACCAGTCTCGTGTTGTCCATGACTTCGAGCGTTCCACCGACTCATGCGGTTCGCATCCTGTGCCACCAGCGCAGCCGCCCAGAGCATCATCACGCTGCGCAGCGAGACCGACCAGGACGTTGCCCCGGAGTGGCTTGCGGGGCTGATCGAGAAGTACGTCCCAGGCTCCTGACAGACCCGTCCGAACTCCCAGCCCAGCTACGGGTGTTCGCCGTTCCGTCGCCCAAGTGACCGCCCGTTGGGTCCGGCAGGTCCACCAGCACCCGGAACTGTCAACAGGGCAGCCGTCCCTCCCTGTTGGCCTTCCGCACCCTGGCCCTTAGTACGTCGGCCTGCGGGGCGGGCCCGGTGGACTCCGGCGGACAGTCCCACTCCCGTCCGCCACCGAGGGGCCTGAGCTGGACTCTTCCGCCCAGGTGTCCCATCACCTCCCCCACGCGCCCGTCCCGCTCGTCGACGACGTACGACCCCACCGGTGGCCGCTCCCCGCGCAGTACGGACGCCAGCCGCTCGGCCGTCCGTACGTTGCAGCGCCCCAGGTCGACCAGCGGGAAGGGCTCGTCACCGGCGCCGGTGAGGGGGTCGACGGCGAGGGACGGCAGGACGACGCCGACGCCGGTGAGTGCCTCCCGCAGGGACTCCAGGACTTCTTGGGTGGACCGCACGCTTCCTCCATCGGCACGCAGGGTTGGTGATTCGCAACACAGCGTGTCGGGTGCGGCTCTAACCTGGCCAGACAGGGCGTCCCAACAACCTCGTCTGCTGGATCGGGAGCTGGGCATGGCAGGACCGAAGGATCTGGACCCGTCGTCGTCACCGAGGGCGCTGCTGGGCGCGGAGTTGCGGCACGCGCGGGAGAAGGCGGGGCTGAGCCAGGAGGAGCTGGGGCAACGGCTGTTCGTGAGCGGGTCGTTCGTCGGGCAGTTGGAGTCGGGTACGCGGAGGATGCAGTCGGAGTACGCGCGGTTGCTGGATGAGGTGTTGGGGACGGAGGACTTCTTCCGGCGGAACTGCGGGGCGTCGGCGAAGTCCAAGTATCGGGAGCATTTCGCGGAGGCCGCCGAGGCGGAGGCGAGGTGTACGGCGATCAGGCAATACGCGTCGATGCTGATCCCGGGCCTGCTCCAGACACCCTCGTACGCACGAGCCGTCTGCCGTGCCTATCAGCCCACGGCTCCGGACGACGTGATCGAGGAACTGGTGAAGGGCCGGATGGAGCGGACCCGCATCCTGGCCGATCCAACAACGCCGCTGTTGTGGACCGTGGTTGACGAAGCAGCGCTGCGTCGGGTCACGGGCAGCCGAGCGGTCATGGGCGAGGCACTGAACCACATCGCCGACCTGGCCCACCGGAGCCGTGTCATCGTCCAGGTCCTGCCGTTCGACGCGGGAGCCCACCCGGCGATGCAGGGTTCCATCAAGCTGATGGACTTCGACGACGCTCCGCCCTTGGTCTACCTGGAGGGAGTCGACACCGGACGGCTGGAGGACGATCCCGCGAGCGTCGCCCGCTACCGGCTCTACTACGAACTCCTCACGTCATCCGCCCTCCCCCGCGAGAAGTCCCTGGTCTTGATCAGGAGGATGGCGCAGGATTACGCACATGAGGAACACCCCTGAGTCCTGGCGCAAGTCCACGTACAGCGGTGGCACCGGCGACGACTGCCTTGAAGTAGCCGACGGTCACCCCACTACCATCCCCGTCCGCGACTCCAAGACCCCCCACGGCCCGAAGCTCATGCTCCGGCCGGAGGCATGGTCCGCCTTCGTCGAGGCGGTCGTAGAGGTCAGGATCTGACCTATACGGCTCCTAGCGTGGCCCCATGACCGACACCACACACACCACCACCGCCACCGCCACCACCACCGACGAGCGCACCGACCTGCTGGAGGCGCTGGCCCACAGCCGGCGCTTCCTGCGCTTCACGACCCGCGACCTCACCGACGAGCAGGCCGGGCAGCGGACCACGGCCAGCGAACTCTGTCTGGGCGGCCTGATCAAGCACGTCACGTCGGTGGAACGGCACTGGGCGGACTTCATCCTCAACGGCCCCGCGGCCATGCCCGACTTCACCGCGATGACCGAGGAAGACTTCGCCCGGCGGGCCGACGAGTTCCGGATGCAGCCCGGCGAGACGCTGGCCGGTGTGCTGGCCGACTACGACGAGACGGCCCGCCGCACCGACGAACTCGTCACCGCCCTGCCCGACCTGAACGTCTCTCACCCACTGCCCAAGGCGCCCTGGAACGAGCCCGGGGCCCGCTGGTCGGCCCGCAGGGTGTTGCTGCACATCACCGCCGAGACCGCCCAGCACGCAGGTCACGCCGACATCATCCGAGAGTCCCTGGACGGCGCCAAGAGCATGGGCTGACCTGCTCCCGAAGCTCAAGCCTCCAGCTCCGAGCCCTCTCCCTGTGCTCCCGTCGGCTGATTCTCACTCCTCCTGAGAGATGACATGGATGCGCCCGGCGGTTGACGCCCGTGCGGGCGTGCCGAACGAGACTGGAACTCCGTTGCTTGAATTGGGGGTTCAGGTGGATCGGTGGGATCGGGTCGGGCGGGTCGCGGCGTATGGGGCAGCACTGGCGCTGACGCCCTACTTGCTGATCAAGGTGTCGTGGGTGGTCGGTTCGCTCTTGGGGCTGCTGCCGGTCGGGACCGGGTTCGGCATGGCGGAGTGGGTGGTGCTCAACAGCGCCACGATCGGTATGGCGGGGATCGGGATCACGGTGGCGCTCGCGCTGGTGCGGCCGTGGGGGATGCGCATACCGGGAGCGCCGTTGGCTTTCTGCGCCTGGGTGGGAACGGGGTTCCTCGTCCCGGTGTTGCCGTACGCCGTTCTCAGTTCGCTGCTGGGCTCGGAGGACGGCGATCCGAAGAGCGGGAGCGACGCAGGCCCGTCGATGCCGGTCTGGGAGGCAGCGCTGATTCAGATCGGGTTCGTAGGTATGGGGCTGGGTCTGGCCATCGCTCTGCCCACGTACTTGCGGCGACGCTGGCCGGACGCGTTCGCGGGTCGGCTCGGGGACCGTGGGGAGGGCTCGCCAAGGGCGCCGCTGCCATGGATGGTCGTGGTCGGGGTCGCAGTCGGTCTCATCTGGCTGTACTGGGCGGTGGGCGGCACCGCAGGTGTGGCCCACCGCGGTGAGCGGGACCTCGCTTGGTATGTGCTGTCCGGCGTCTTCGGGTTCTGGGCGTTCGTGGCGTCCGCCGCTACCTGGGCTGCCGTCCGAGGCAGGCCCGCACGAATGCCCCGATGGTGCCCGATGGTGCTCGGCTGGGTCGGCTCGGGCTCATTGTTCGCCTGGAGCGGCTGGAAGCTTCCGTTCACCCTGTACCTGGCGGTCGCGCAGCCGGCCGATGCAGCCCTGCCGGAAAACCTGGCGCTCGCGGCGGTCCTGCACCTTGCGGCGGTGGGGGCGGGCGCGGCGATGCTGCGAGCGCTCGTTCTTGGGCCGGATCAGAAAAACCCGGGTCGGCGTCACCCTCGATACCGAAAAACTCAAGGATTACGCAGACTGGGACCATGAACCACGCCCAGCTCACCGCCCTAGGCCGTGCCCTCCGTCTCCTCGGGGAGCACGGCGAGTCGCTCTCCGGCGACGCCCCGGACGCCAAGCTGCACGAGGTCAGGACCGACCTCAAGCGGGCCCTGGAGCTGCTGGAGACCACCGTCACCACCGCCGTCCCCACCACCCGCTGCGCCGAGCACCCGAACGGTCCGGTCGACGAGAACGCCCCCGACCTGTGCCTGCTGTGCGAGACCCGGCGCAGGGCGGCCCGTCGCGCCGAGATCAACGGTCCCGCCGCGCGCCCCCGCTCCGCCGAACCCACCCCCTCCCGCTACGGCGTCCGCGAGGACCGCCCCCAGCCCCAGCAGCGCTGGCTGCCGGAGCTGTGGACCGGCCAGGAGTGGCAGCTGTGCGGGACGCCGAGGCGGGACCGGCACGAGGCCGAGCTGTACATCAACGCCCAGCGCCGCGGACCGCGCGCCGCGATGGCGTACCGGCTCGTCCACGAGTTCACCGACTACGAGGTGCTGCGGGTGTGGGGCACCCCGGTGCGGGTCGACATCGAGCCGCTCGGCAACCTCTAAGAGTCCCAAGGCGCCCGGGAGACCTACTTCAGCAGCGGCAGCGCCGCGAAGTCGTACCCCTCCCACAGCCGCCGCGAGACCTCCTCCGGGTACGGCCGCACCTCCGGCGTGGCGTCCAGGACCTGAGTGGCGCGCCCCTCGCCGTCGTACGCCGGCCATCCCGGGTCCCCGGTCCGCGCGAAGCCCGTCCACGCCGCCTGGAAGCGCGCGGTCAGTGCCCTCGCCTCGTCCGGCACCCCGGTCCCCGCGAACAGCAGATTCCCGAGGTCGGCGTCGTACGTGCCGAACAGCAGCGGGATGTCCAGGCCGTGGCAGGCTCCGAGCGCGCCGCCGAACGCCGGTGCGGACCAGGTCAGTTCGTAGAGGTGGGCCCGCCCGCCGCCCGCGGTCTGCGCCTCGGCCAGCCGCAGGGAGGGCATGGAGAACAGCCAGTCCGTCTGCACGCGTTCGTGGAGTCCGGTCGGGGTGGCGTCCGGGAAGGCCTCGCGATAGGAGCGCTCCCCGTCCGGGCCCGGCGCGAACGTCCGCAGCGCCGCGGCCGCCTGCTCCTCGGTGATTCTGCCGAGCTGCTCACCGAGGGCGAGGAAGAGCCGGTACTCGTCGCGGTTGTGCCCCACGAGCAGTTCCACGTCCCGCGCCGCGCCCGCCGCCAGCGCCTCCCAGGGGGTCGTGGGCAGTACCTCGCCGTCGACGACCGGTGCGAACGGCGTCGCGGTGGGGGCCACCTGCCCCCACCGGTCGTCGTACTCGCGCATCCGCGCGCTCAACCGCTCCCCGGCCGCGGGCAGTTCCCGCGGATCCACGGCGGACAGCGCGGCGGCGGTCGGCGCCAGACCCGCCTCCTTGCCGATCTCCACGGCTATGTCCCGGGCGAGTTCGGCGGAGAAGTACGGGCCGGGCACGCTCTGTGCGACGGCCCGCCCGAACAGCCCCCGCGCGCTCGGCATCGCCAGCAGCGAGGCCACCGACCCGGCCCCGGCCGACTCCCCGAACACCGTGACCTGCCCGGGGTCCCCGCCGAACGCCGTGATGTTGTCCCGCACCCACTCCAGCGCCGCGACCTGGTCCAGCAGCCCCCGGTTCGCGGGCGCCCCCTCCAGCAGGGCGAATCCCTCGATGCCGAGGCGGTAGTTGAGGGTCACGACGACCAGGTCACCGGCGCGCGCGAGGTGCTGGGCGTCGTAGCCGGGGCTGCCGGAGTGGCCCAACTTGTAGGCGCCGCCGTAGATCCACACCATCACCGGGCGGCGGGCCGCCGGGTCCGTGCCGGGCGTCCAGACGTTGACCGTCAGCCAGTCGTCGCCGGTGGGCGTCTCCAGCGCACCCGCGCGCGCCTGGAAGGCGGACTCCTGCGGGGGCGGGGGCCCGAAGTCGTACGCCTCCCGGGTCCCCTCCCAGCCCCGCACGGGCCGTGGCGCCTGGAACCGGGCCTCGCCCACCGGCGGTTCGGCGAACGGGATCCCCCGGAAGACCACCAGTCCCTCCTCGGCCCGCCCGCGCACGGCACCGGCCGCGGTGCGCACTTCGAGACCCTCGGCTGACGTCATCGGTCGAACTCCTCACAGGTCGGGGCTGCTTCGCCTCACTCCAGCCCACGTCCCTTGCCCGAGTCAACCAAGCCGGGGAGCCTTGTTGCCGTCAGCTCAACGACTTCAGCGCGGACGCGTCGTACGGCTGAAGTTCGTCGAAGCGGCCGGCCAGCACCTTCGCCGCCCACTGCGGGTCCTGGAGCAGTGCCCGGCCGACGGCGACCATGTCGTACTCCTCGCGCTCCAGGGCGTCGAGCAGGTCGTCGATGCCCTTGACCGGGGAGCCCTCGCCGGCGAAGCCGCGGATGAAGTCGCCGTCGAGACCGACCGAGCCGACGGTGATGGTGGTCCTGCCGGTGAGCTTCTTGGTCCAGCCGGCGAGGTTGAGGTCGGAGCCGTCGAACTCGGGGAGCCAGTAGCGGCGGGTGGAGGCGTGGAAGGCGTCGGCACCGGCCGCGGCGAGCGGGGCGAGGATCGCCTCCAGCTCCTCCGGCGTCTCGGCGAGCCGCGCCTTGTAGGCCTCCTGCTTCCACTGCGAGTAGCGGAAGATGATCGGGAACTCCGGCGACACCGTCTCGCGTACGGCCGCGACGATCTCCGCCGCGAACTTCGTACGGGCGACGGGGTCACCGCCGTAGGCGTCGGTGCGGCGGTTGGTGCCCGCCCACAGGAACTGGTCGACGAGGTAGCCGTGGGCTCCGTGGATCTCCACACCGTCGAAGCCGATGCGCTCGGCGGCGGCCGCGGCCTCGGCGAACGCACCGATGACGTCGTCCAGGTCGCGCTGGGTCATCGCCTTGCCGGTGGGCTCGTCGGCGCCGGGGCGGATGCCGGAGGGGCCGACCGCGGGGGCGTCGGCGTAGGGCGGCTGCCCCTGCTCACGCACCATGCCGATGTGCCACAGCTGCGGGACGATGGTGCCGCCCGCCGCGTGCACCTGCTCGGCGACCTTCGCCCAGCCCGCCAGCTGCTCCTCACCGTGGAACCGCGGGACGCTGCCGCTGTTCCCGGCCGACTCGTGGCCGACGTAGGTGCCCTCGGTGACGATCAGACCGACACCGGCTCCCGCACGACGGGAGTAGTACGACGCCACGTCCTCACCGGGGACACCGCCCGGGGAGAACATCCGGGTCATGGGCGCCATCGCGATGCGGTTCGGGACGGTCAAACCGTTGAGGTGGACCGGACGGGAGAGGATCTCGGCGGCCCGGGAGGCGGCCGGAGGCGTGGCGGGGACGGTCACGTGGGGGTACTCCTCGGTATGTGCATGCGCATGGACAGTACCCAGGAGTCAACCGCCTCGTCCGCCCCAGGATTTCCTGTCGCGCTGTGACTCGGGCCACGCACGGAAGAAGCCCGCCCCACGAGTGTGGGGCGGGCTTCTTGTGGAGCGCCGGGCAGGCCTTGCACCTGCATCTCCCCGCAGGAAGCGGGGCGTCTTTCCTTGGACCACCAACGCGTAGTCGACCGACGGGAGTTCACGTCGGGCGGCTCGTGATCAAGCATAGCGCAAGAAAAGCCCGGGGGCGGCCACCCCCTGTTTCCAGGAAGTGCCGCCCCCGGCAAGGACGTTGATCAACCGTCAGGCCTGGCGGCCGGGGGTCGATCAGAAGTCCATGTCACCGCCCGGCATGCCGCCGCCGGCCGGGGCAGCGCCCGCCTTCTCCGGCTTGTCGGCGATGACGGCCTCGGTGGTGAGGAACAGCGCGGCGATGGAGGCGGCGTTCTGCAGGGCAGAGCGCGTGACCTTCGCCGGGTCGATGATGCCTTCGGCGATCATGTCGACGTACTCACCGGTCGCGGCGTTCAGGCCGTGGCCGACGGGCAGGTTGCGCACCTTCTCGACGATGACGCCACCCTCGAGACCACCGTTGACGGCGATCTGCTTGAGCGGGGCCTCCAGGGCCAGCTTCACGGCGTTGGCGCCGGTCAGCTCGTCACCCTCCAGGTCCAGCTTCTCGAAGACCGAGGAGGCCTGGATGAGGGCCACGCCACCACCGGCGACGATGCCCTCCTCGACGGCCGCCTTCGCGTTGCGAACGGCGTCCTCGATGCGGTGCTTGCGCTCCTTGAGCTCGACCTCGGTCGCGGCACCGGCCTTGATGACGGCGACGCCACCGGCGAGCTTCGCCAGGCGCTCCTGGAGCTTCTCGCGGTCGTAGTCCGAGTCGCTGTTCTCGATCTCGGCGCGGATCTGGTTGACCCGGCCCTGAACCTGCTCGGAGGAGCCGGCACCGTCGACGATGGTGGTCTCGTCCTTGGTGATGACGACCTTGCGGGCGCGGCCCAGGAGGTCGATGGTGGTGTTCTCCAGCTTGAGGCCGACCTCCTCGGAGATGACCTCGCCGCCGGTGAGGATGGCGATGTCGTTCAGCATCGCCTTGCGGCGGTCACCGAAGCCCGGGGCCTTGACGGCGACGGACTTGAAGGTGCCGCGGATCTTGTTGACGACCAGGGTCGACAGGGCCTCGCCCTCGACGTCCTCGGCGATGATCAGCAGCGGCTTGCCCGACTGCATGACCTTCTCCAGGAGCGGGAGCAGGTCCTTGACGGAGCCGATCTTGGAGTTGGCGATCAGGATGTAGGGGTCGTCGAGCGACGCCTCCATCCGCTCCATGTCGGTGGCGAAGTACGCCGAGATGTAGCCCTTGTCGAAGCGCATACCCTCGGTGAGCTCCAGCTCCAGACCGAAGGTCTGGGACTCCTCGACGGTGATGACGCCTTCCTTGCCGACCTTGTCCATCGCCTCGGCGATGAGCTCGCCGATCTGGGTGTCGGCGGCGGAGATGGAGGCCGTGGAGGCGATCTGCTCCTTGGTCTCGACATCCTTGGCCTGCTCGAGCAGGGCGGCGGAGACGGCCTCGACGGCCTTCTCGATACCGCGCTTGAGGGCCATGGGGTTGGCGCCGGCGGCTACGTTGCGCAGGCCTTCCTTGACCAGGGCCTGGGCGAGCACGGTCGCGGTGGTCGTACCGTCACCGGCGACGTCGTCCGTCTTCTTGGCGACTTCCTTGACCAGCTCGGCGCCGATCTTCTCGTACGGGTCCTCGAGCTCGATCTCCTTGGCGATGGAGACACCATCGTTGGTGATCGTGGGGGCGCCCCACTTCTTCTCGAGGACGACGTTGCGGCCCTTGGGGCCGAGCGTCACCTTGACGGCGTCCGCGAGCTGGTTCATGCCGCGCTCGAGGCCGCGCCGCGCCTCCTCGTCGAACGCGATGATCTTGGCCATGTGAAGTGGTCCCTCCAGGACTGGGGGTGATTCCTTCGGACCGCGCCCGCGCCCGCGACGGACGGCTCGCCGGCCTGTGGATCCTTGCCCCACAAGGCCTGCGGGCCTCACCGACCCGGTCCATCTTTGTCACTCTCACCTTCAGAGTGCTAACGCCAATGATTAGCACTCGGCATGGTCGAGTGCAAGCGCCTCTCGCGTATCGGGCCCCCGGGGCGGGGGTGAGTGGGCCGCCCGGGCGGGTGGTCCGGGGGCGCCAACAGGGCCGGGTTCGGGGTGTCGTGCCTCGCCGCGACTGCGGTCGGGGTGGGACTCGCGGGGTGGGGAGAGGCCGGGCGGGCCTCAAGCCGCGTACGGCGGGCAGGGGACGGGGTGGGGGGTGTCCGCCCGCAGCGGCCGGCGTCCGTCACAGGGCACCACTCAAGGGACCGAGCCGCCGGACCGAGGACGGACACCCCCCACCCCGGCCCCGACCCACAACACACCGCACGCGCTACACAAGCCCCCACCGGAGCCGCACAGGCCGCCGCAGGCATCCAGGGGCGCGGGGAACTGCGCAAAACGCCCGCCCCCACCGAGCCCGCACCCGTGAACGCACCCCGCACGCACATGCCGAAGGGCCCGTACCCATGACTCCCCATGGGGTACGAGCCCTCCGAAGAAGAACGAAGAACGACGCTGTTGTTACCCGGCGCGTGCTTCAGCCAGTCGCGAGACGAACCATGTCCGCCTGCGGCCCCTTCTGACCTTGCGAGATCTCGAACTCGACCCGCTGGCCCTCTTCAAGGGTGCGGTAGCCGTCCATCTGAATCGCGCTGTAGTGGACGAATACATCCGCACCACCGTCGACCGCGATGAAGCCGTACCCCTTCTCCGCGTTGAACCACTTGACGGTGCCCTGAGCCATGCCTAACTCCCCTATTACTGGCCCTTGCACGGATCCACACTTCATGGATCCGGGTCAGACCTCACCCCCCACATGGTTGGGGGCGTGCGCCGGAACGCGTCGACCGCGGCTGAATGTATCTGTCCAACTGCCGTCTGCAACAGGTCAATCGGACGAGAATTCTGGACGGAAGGGGTCCGGAATGTAGTGAGAATTCGCCCGAATTCGGGGCAAGTCGGGCCCCACAAAAGGAGCATAAGACGCAAAGAACCCACACACTTTGGCTACTTCTCGTCGCATCAGAAGTCGGAACTCATATGCGCCCGGCATGAAGGAAGCAGCAGGTTCCCCAACTGTACCGTGCTCAACCATAGAGAATTGCCCCCTCCGCTTCTCTCGCGGAGAGGGCAATCGGATGAACACTCGGTAATTTCTGTTACCGAAGGTAATGACCAGTCATACGGTCACCCGCCGGCGACCGCCGGGATGATGGAGACTCCGGCCCCGTCGGGCGTCGCCGTCTCCAGCCCCTGCTCGAACCGCACATCGTCGTCGTTCACGTACACATTCACGAACCGCCGCAGCTTGCCCTGGTCGTCGAGAACACGCGCCGCGATACCGGTGTGGTTCTTCTCCAGATCGGCGATGACCTCGGCGAGGGTCCCACCCTCGGCCTGCACCTCGGCCTTGCCGCCGGTGTAGGTGCGCAGGATGGTGGGGATGCGGACGTTGACGCTCATGCGAGGCCAGCCTCTCGGAAAGAGTCCAGATTCGGACGGATCGTGGCGGTGAGCCCGGTACCGGCCACCGCGTCCAGGGTCTTGAGACCGTCGCCGGTGTTCAGCACCACCGTGGTCTTCGTCGGGTCGAGGACGCCGTTCTCGATCAGCTTGCGGGTCACACCCACCGTCACGCCACCCGCGGTCTCCGCGAAGATCCCCTCGGTCCGCGCCAGGAGCTTGATCGCGTCGACGATCTGCTCGTCGTTCACGTCCTCCACCGCACCGCCGGTACGACGCGCGATGTCCAGCACGTACGGACCGTCCGCGGGGTTGCCGATCGCGAGGGACTTGGCGATGGTGTCCGGCTTCTGGGGGCGGACCACGTCGTGCCCGGCCTTGTACGCCACCGACACCGGCGAGCACCCCTCGGCCTGCGCGCCGAAGATCTTGTACGGCCTGTCCTCGACGAGCCCGAGCTTGATCAGCTCCTGCAGACCCTTGTCGATCTTCGTGAGCTGCGAGCCGGAGGCGATCGGCACGACCAGCTGGTCGGGCAGCTGCCAGCCCAGCTGCTCGCAGATCTCGTACGCCAGGGTCTTGGACCCCTCCGCGTAGTACGGCCGCAGGTTGACGTTGACGAAGCCCCAGCCCTCGCCCGCCGGGTCGCCGATCAGCTCGGAGCAGAAGCGGTTCACGTCGTCGTAGTTGCCCTCGATGCCGACGAGCTCGCCGCCGTAGATCGCGGCCATGACGACCTTGCCCTGTTCCAGGTCGTGCGGGATGAACACGCAGGAGCGGAAGCCGGCCCGGGCCGCGGCGGCACCCACGGCGCCGGCCAGGTTGCCGGTGGAGGAGCAGGAGAGGGTGGTGAAGCCGAAGGCGCGGGCGGCCTCGATGGCCTGCGCGACGACGCGGTCCTTGAAGGAGTGCGTCGGGTTGCCGGAGTCGTCCTTGATGTACAGGCCGCCGGTGACGCCGAGCTCGCGGGCGAGGTTGTCGGCCTTGACGAGGTGGGTCCAGCCGGGGTTGATGTTCGGCTTGTCGGCCACGTCCGCGGGGACGGGCAGCAGCGGGGCGTAGCGCCAGATGTTCGAAGGTCCCGCCTCGATGCGCTTGCGGAGCTCCTCGGTTTCGTAGGCCGAGAAGTCGTACGCGATCTCGAGCGGGCCGAAACACTCCTCGCAGGCGAAGACCGGGCCGAGCGGGACGCGGTGGCCGCATTCGCGGCAGCTCAGTGCCGCGGCGGGACCCAGATCGACGGAGTTCGTGGTGCTTGCAACAGTCTGCGCAGCCATGGAGGCGAGGCCCTTTCTCCTCATCTTCCTCACGACGCACTTCGCCGTGAGACGGATTTGGCACCTTCCCGAGTCGGGAGCCTCGCGGAGACGATCGTCAGCGATCGCTACGAGAACCGACTGGAGGGTTGCCGGGGCTTCATCGGGCCGTATCCCTCTGCCCCTCTGGATGAGCGGTATGAAGTTGTTAACGGCGGCCACCCAGGACATGCGATGGTCATCCGCGTTGTTCAAGACTGTAACCGACGACCAGGACAGTTGAGAGAGACGTCCGAACCGCGAGATGGATCACACGCTAAGGAGCCGCGCACTGTGCTGAACGAAGTCGAGCGCTGGCTGGCCACCAGGTCCTGGTCCGCGACTGATCGCCCGCTCCACCGGATCATGGCCGCGAAGCGGAGCTCGGGGCAGACCGTCAGTGTCGTCCTGCCCGCGCTCAACGAGGAGGAGACGGTCGGTGACATCGTCGCCGTGATCCGTCATGACCTCATGCAACAGGTCCCGCTCGTCGACGAGATCGTCGTCGTCGACTCGGGATCCACCGACCGCACGTCCGAGGTCGCGGCCGCGGCCGGGGCGCGGGTCGTCCACCGCGACGACATCCTCCCGCGCATACCCACCGTGCCCGGCAAGGGCGAGGTCCTGTGGCGCTCCCTGCTGGTCACCAGCGGGGACATCGTCTGCTTCATCGACGCCGACCTGAAGGAGTTCTCCTCGGACTTCGTCTCCGGCATCGTCGGCCCGCTGCTCACCGATCCCGGGGTCGACCTGGTCAAGGGCATGTACGACCGTCCCCTGGGCGGCGCCGCCGGGCAGGGCGGCCGGGTCACCGAGCTCATGGCGCGCCCGCTGCTGAACATGCACTGGCCCCAGTTGGCCGGTTTCGTGCAGCCGCTGGGCGGCGAGTACGCGGCCCGGCGCTCGTTGCTGGAGCAGCTCCCGTTCCCCGTGGGCTACGGCATCGAGCTGGGCATGCTGGTCGACGCTCTGCACCTGGTCGGCCTCGACGCCCTCGCCCAGGTCGACGTCGGGGTGCGCAAGCACCGCCACCAGGACGGCCAGGCCCTGGGCCGGATGTCCGCCGCGATCTACCGCACCGCCCAGCTGAGGCTGGCCCGCGGCCATATGATCCGGCCCGCCCTCACCCAGTTCGAGCGGGGCCGGGACGGCTTCGAGCCGCGGACGTACTCCGTGGACACCGAGGAGCGGCCGCCGATGGTGGAGATCGCGGAGTACGCGGAGCGGAAGGTCGCGTAAGTGCGCGGAAGTGCGCAACCGCACGTTTGAGCGTTTGGGGGCCGGGCTAGGTTGAGGCGTATGGCGTCAACCAACAGTGCTGCTCAGGTGCTGGTCGCGTCCAACCGCGGCCCGGTCTCGTACGAAGTGCGCGAGGACGGCTCGCTGCATGCCAAACGCGGTGGCGGCGGGCTGGTCTCGGGCCTGTCGGCGATCGGCTCCGACGCGGGCTCCCTGTGGGTGTGCTCGGCGCTCGGCGACGGCGACCGCGAGGCGGTCCGGCGCGGGGTCGGCGAGGCGGGGGTCCGCATGCTCGACATCCCGGCCGACGTGCACGCCGACGCGTACAACGGCATCGCCAACTCGGTGTTGTGGTTCGTCCACCACCTGCTGTACCAGACCCCGCTGGAGCCGTCCTTCGACGCGGAGTTCCGGCGGCAGTGGGCGTCGTACGAGACGTACAACCGCGCGTTCGCCGAGGCGCTGGCCCAGGAGGCGGCCGAGGGGGCGGCGGTCCTGGTCCAGGACTACCACCTGTGCCTGGTGCCGGGCATGCTCCGTGAACTCCGTCCCGACCTGCGCATCGCCCACTTCTCGCACACGCCGTGGGCGCCGGTGGACTACTTCCGGATGCTGCCCGACGACATCGCGGGCCGGCTCCTGCGCGGCATGCTGGGCGCCGACCGGCTCGGCTTCCTCACCCGGCGTTGGGCGGATGCCTTCACGGCCTGCTGTACGGAGCTCGCGGACGGGCTCGGCGAGACCCGGATCGGGGTGCACGGGCTGGGCGCGGACGCGGACTTCCTGCGCGCCCGTTCCCACGAGGCCGATGTCGAGGAACGCATCGTCGGACTGCGCGAGGAGATCGGCGCGGGCCGGAAGACGATCGTGCGGGTGGACCGGACCGAGCTGTCCAAGAACATCGTGCGCGGGCTGCGGGCCTACCGGCGGCTGCTGGAGTCGCGGCCGGAGTGGCG
Organism: Streptomyces sp. NPDC048523; assembly: GCF_043199815.1. NCBI lineage: Bacteria > Bacillati > Actinomycetota > Actinomycetes > Kitasatosporales > Streptomycetaceae > Streptomyces > Streptomyces sp. NPDC048523. The sequence goes on from NZ_JBICWQ010000006.1 coordinate 461,165, forward strand.
GGAGCGGGTCGTGCACGTGGCGTTCGCGTATCCGTCGCGGCAGGACCTGGCGGTGTACCGGGACTACACGGCCGAGGTGCAGCGGGTGGCGGAGGAGATCAACGACACGTTCGGCACACCGGGCTGGACGCCGGTCCTGCTGAATCTGAAGGACGACTTCGCGCGCTCCCTCGCCGCGTACCGGCTGGCCGACGTGGCGCTGGTCAACCCCATCCGGGACGGCATGAACCTGGTCGCGAAGGAGGTGCCGGTGGTGTCCGACGAGGGGTGCGCGCTGGTGCTGTCGCGGGAGGCCGGGGCGTACGAGGAGTTGGGTGACGACGCGATCGTGGTGAACCCGTACGACGTCGAGCAGACGGCGGCGGCCCTGCACGAGGCCCTGACGATGCCGGCCCACGAACGGGTGGAACGCGCGAAGAGGCTCACCGCGGCGGCGACGGCACTCCCGCCGGCCCAGTGGTTCCTGGACCAGCTGAACGCCCTGAAGACACTGAACGGGTGAGCATGAACCTTCCTACACCCACCACGCCTGCCGGGCGGGACGGTCTGCGGGCGCTTCTCGCGGAGCCGCGGCGGGCGGTGATCGGCCTTGACTTCGACGGGACGCTGGCGCCGATCGTGGCGGATCCGGAGCAGGCGCGGGCGCACCCCGAGGCGGTGGCCGTCCTCGCCGCCCTCGCACCGAAGGTGGCCTCCGTCGCGGTGATCACCGGTCGCCCGGCCGAGATCGCGGTCCGTTACGGCGGCTTCGCGGGCGTACCCGGCCTGGAGCACCTGACCGTCCTGGGCCACTACGGCGCGGAACGCTGGGACGCGGCGACGGGCGAGGTCACGGCGCCCGAGCCGCATCCCGGCGTGGCCGCGGTCCGTGCCGAGCTGCCGGAGCTCCTCGACGGGACCGGCGCCTGGGTCGAGGAGAAGGGCGGCCGGGCGGTGGCCGTGCACACTCGCCGCGCCCCGGACCCGCAGGCCGCGTTCGACGCCCTCCGCACCCCTCTCGGCGACCTGGCCGCCCATCACGGCCTGATCGTCGAGCCGGGCCGACTGGTCCTGGAACTGCGCCCCCCGGGCATGGACAAGGGCGTGGCCCTGCTGACCCACGTCCGCGACCTGTCCGCCGGCTCCGTCCTCTACGCCGGCGACGACCTGGGCGACCTGCCCGCCTTCGCCGCGGTCGACCAACTCCGCGGCGCCGGCACCCCCGGCCTCCTGGTGTGCAGCGGCAGCGACGAGGTGGCGGAACTGCGCAAGCGGGCGGACCTGGTGGTGGACGGCCCGGCCGGTGTGGTGGGCCTGCTGCGGGACCTGGCGGAACGGCTCGCCTGACCCGCGGCCGACCCGCGGCCGACCCGCGGCCGACCCGCGGCCGACGTTCAGCCGGCCCTCAGCGCTCCGCCCGCCGGGCCTCCCGCACCCTCCGCAGCCGGTTCACCGTCACCGGGTCGAAGACGAGCGCGCGTTCGTCGTCGAGCAGGGCGTTGAGCAGCTGGTAGTAGCGGACCGGCGCCAGGCCGAGTTCCTCGCGTATCGCCCGCTCCTTGGCGCCGGGCCCCGCGAAGGAGCGTCGCTCCAGCGCGAGGATGTCCCGCTCCCGGCGGTCGAGTTCCGCATGCTCCATGCCCCCGACCGTAACGCCCGCCACTGACAGCGCCTACAGGGCGCCTACTCGGCGTTCCGCGCGGTCAGCTGCAACGCGCGCAGCACCTCCGTGGGGTCCCCGTCGGAGCTCACCGCGGAGCCGATCCGCCGCTTCACGGCCGCGCTGACCGAGGCCCAGGACGTCTTGCCCACCGGAGGCAGCTCCGCGGAGGGCAGCGCGTCGAGGAAGGGCTTGAGGTCGGCGTCCCGGGAGGCCCTGCTCATGACCTCGGAGGCGGAGTTGGTCACCGGCAGCAGGTCGTACTCCCGCGAGAAGGCGAGCACGTTCTTCTCGCTGTAGACGAAGTCGAGGAAGTCGCCCACCTGCTCGGCGTGCCCGTTCTGCTTGAAGGCCATCATCCAGTCGGCGACCCCCATGGAGTTCTTGGTCGGCCGGTCGGCGCCGGGCATGGGCACCATCCCGAACTTCACCCCCTTCTCGGCGGCGATCTTCATCAGCGAGGGGTGCCCGTTGAGCATTCCGACGTCCCCGGCGGCGAACGCCGAGAACGCGGCGGCCCGGTTCAGGTTCTCGGGTGCGACCGGACCGGTCAGTCCCTTGCCGACGAGGTCGTCCTTGAGCCAGGTCAGCGTCGCGATGTTCTCGTCGGAGTCGATGCCGTACGTGCCGACGTCGTCGACGTACCCGCCGCCCCCGCTCAGCAGCCACTGCATGGTCTCGGCCTGCGCCTCCTCGGGGCCGAGCGGCAGCGCGTACGGGTACTTCACCCCGTCCGCCTTGAGCGCCTCGGCGTCGGCGGCCAGCTGCTTCCACGTCTTCGGCGGGGTGAGCCCGGCGTCGGCGAAGAGCGTCTTGTTGTAGAAGAGCAGCCGGGTCGACGCGGCGAACGGCATCCCGTACTGCATGCCGTTGATCCGTCCCGCGGAGCCGAGCTGGGCGACGAAGTCGGCCTGCTCCCGGATCCCGATCAGGTCGTCGGCCTTGTAGAGCAGCCCCTTGTCCGCGTAGTCGGCGTACGCGCCGATCTGCGCCATGTCGGGAGCCTTCCCGGCGTCGACCAGTTCCTTGACCTTGCGGTCGACATCGGTCCACGAGTACACGCTGACGTCGACCTTCACGCCGGAGTGCCGGGACTCGTACTCCTTGACGAGCTCGTCCCAGTACTTCTGGGAGCTGTTCGCCGAGCTGTCGCCGTAGTCGGCGGCGACCAGCTTCAGCGTCACCTCGTCCGATCCTTCGCCCATCCCGCAGCCACCGAGGACCGCCGTCATACCCAGTGCGGACACCGCCGCGATCGTTCCCGTCCTACGCCGCCGCACCGACAACCGCCCCACACTCACGTTCGAACACTTTCGTAAAGTCATACATATTCCAGAACTAAGGTCTACACCACGTAAGTGGACTAGACCTCTCGCGGGTTCACGGGCCACACTGTCCCCCGTGAGACATGTCATCGCCCTCGACGTGGGCGGCACCGGGATGAAGGCGGCCTTGGTCGGCGCGGGCGGCGAGCTCCTGCACCGGGCCCGCCGGGCGACCGGCCGCGAGCGCGGACCGGACGCGGTCGTCGACGGCATCCTCGACTTCGCCGCCGAGCTGCGCGCGTACGGCACCGAGCACCTCGGTGCCCCCGCGGCCGCGGCCGGCGTCGCCGTCCCCGGCATCGTCGACGAGGACCTCGGCGTCGCGTCCTACTCCGCCAACCTGGGCTGGCGGGACGTCCCCCTGCGCGAACTGCTCGCCGACCGCCTCGGCGGCGTCCCGGTAGCCCTCGGCCACGACGTCCGCACCGGCGGCCTCGCCGAGGGCCGCATCGGAGCCGGCCAAGGTACGGACCGCTTCCTCTTCGTCGCCCTGGGCACCGGCATCGCGGGCGCGATCGGCATCGCGGGGCGGGTGGAGGCGGGCGCGCACGGCTTCGCGGGCGAGATCGGCCACGTCGTCGTACGCCCGGACGGCGCCGCCTGCCCGTGCGGCCAACGGGGCTGCCTGGAGCGGTACGCCTCCGCGGCGGCCGTCAGCGAGGCCTGGGCCTCGGTCACCGGGAACCCGGAGGCGGACGCGGCGGACTGCGCGAAGGCGGTGGAGGCGGAGGACCCCAGGGCTCGGGAGGTCTGGCAGCACGCCGTGGACGCCCTCGCCGACGGCCTGGTCACCGCCCTCACCCTCCTGGACCCACGCATCCTGATCATCGGTGGCGGCCTGGCGGAGGCGGGGGAAACCTTGTTCACACCGCTGAGGGAGGCGGTCCGAAGCCGGGTCACCTTCCAAAAGCTCCCGACGATCGTCCCCGCGGCCCTGGGTGACACAGCGGGCTGCCTCGGCGCCGGCCTCCTGGCCTGGGATCTCCTAGACACTACGAACGGTTCGGAGGCAACTCGCTGATGGCAACCCCCTCAGGGGCGCGGGGAACTGCGCGACCAGCCACAACGAACCCGCACCCCGCAACGGGCAAGGTCCCCCTCGTCCTGTCCGGCGCAACGGTTGTCCTCCCCACAGGAACCGTCAAAAACGGCCGAGTGATCGTCGACGGGTCCCGAATCATCGGCACCGCCCCGGAGAACGCCCACGTCATAGACGTAACCAACCACTGGCTCGTCCCCGGCTTCGTCGACCTCCACAACCACGGCGGCGGCGGAGCCTCCTTCTCCGGCCCGGCCGAGGACGTGCAGAAAGCCATCCGCGTCCACCGCGACCACGGCACGACCACCCTCGTCGCCTCCACCGTCACCGACGACATGGACTTCCTGGTCGGGCAGGCCGGTCTGCTGTCGGAACTGGCCGAGCAGGGGGACATCGCCGGGATCCACTTCGAGGGCCCCTTCATCTCGCCGTGCCGCAAGGGCGCGCACTCGGAGGCGCTGCTGCGCTACCCGGACCCGGCCGAGGTCCGCAAGCTGATCGACGCGGCACGCGGGCAGGCCCGCATGGTCACGCTGGCCACCGAACTCCCCGGCGGTCTCGACTCCGTACGGCTGCTCACCGAGCACGGCGTGATCGCGGCGGTCGGCCACACCGACGCGACGTACGAGCAGACCGTCGAGGCCATCGACGCCGGGGCCACGGTCGCCACCCACCTCTTCAACGCGATGCCGCAGATCGGGCACCGGGCGCCGGGCCCGATCACCGCCCTCCTGGAGGACGAGCGCGTCACCGTCGAGCTCATCAACGACGGCACGCATCTGCACCCCGCCGCCCTCCGGCTCGCGTTCCATCACGCGGCGGTGCACCGGGTCGCCTTCATCACCGACGCGATGGACGCGGCCGGCATCGGCGACGGCCGCTATCTGCTCGGCCCCCTGGAGGTGGAGGTCAGTGAGGGAGTCGCCCGGCTGGTGGAGGGCGGTTCGATCGCGGGCTCGACGCTCACCCTGGACCGCGCCTTCAAGCGGGCGGTGACGATCGACCGGCTGCCCGTCGAGGACGTGGTCGCGGCGATCTCCGCCAACCCGGCCCGGCTGCTGGGGATGGCCGACCGCATCGGCTCCCTGGAGCCCGGCAAGGACGCCGACCTGGTCCTCCTCGACCATCATTTCGACCTCAAGGGCGTCATGCGCCGGGGAGAATGGGTGGTCGATCCCCAACTGGGCTGATCTGTCCCGCTGTTGGGGCCGGGACGGTCCTGGGAGACTGGACGGGCACATTCTGTCGTCGGGGGACACGTGGGAGGTCGGCCAGGTGATCCTCACGGTCACGCTGAACACCGCTCTCGACATCACCTATCGCGTACGGTCACTGCGGCCGCACACCAGCCACCGGGTCACCGAGGTCGTCGAACGCCCCGGCGGCAAGGGCCTGAACGTGGCCCGGGTGCTGGCCGCGCTCGGCCACGAGGTGACGGTCACCGGCTTCACGGGCGGCGCCACGGGCCGCACGGTCCAGGACCGGCTCACCGCCGTACCGGGTCTGGTGGACGCGCTGGTCCCGGTCGGCGGCCCGACCCGGCGCACGATCGCCGTCGTGGACGAACGGTCCGGCGACACCACCCAGCTCAACGAACCGGGTCCGACGGTGACGCCCGAGGAGTGGTCGGCCTTCCAGGAGGCGTACGAGGATCTCGTCCCGTCCGTCTCGGCGGTGGCCCTGTGCGGGAGCCTGCCGCCGGGGGTGCCGGTGGGGGCGTACGCGGGTCTGATCCGCACGGCGAAGGCGGCCGGGGTGCCGGTCCTCCTCGACACCAGCGGGGAGGCGCTGCGCCGCGGGGTCGCCGCCCGCCCGGACATCCTCAAGCCGAACGCCGCCGAACTGTCCGAACTGACCGGCTCCCACGAGCCGCTGCGCGCGACACAGGACGCCCGGCGGCGGGGCGCCCTCGCCGTCGTCGCCTCCCTGGGCAAGGAGGGCCTCCTGGCGGCCACACCCGAGGGCCGCTGGCGAGCCGCTCTCCCGGCCCCGGTCCGCGGCAACCCCACGGGCGCCGGCGACTCGGCGGTGGCGGCCCTGCTGTCGGGCCTGGTCGAGCAGCTCCCCTGGCCGGACCGCCTGCTCCGCGCCGTCGCGGTGTCCGCGGCGACGGTGCTGGCCCCGGTGGCGGGCGAGTTCGACCGAGCGGCCTACGAGGAGCTGCTGGGCCGGGTCACGGTCACCGGCGAGGTCAGCGCGGCGTGAGCCCTACTGGTCGACGTTCTCCGTCACCCTGAACTGGTCGAGCAGGGCGTTGCACTGGTTGCCCTGCTGGCACGAGAGCTGGATCGTGTTGGTGCCCTTGGTCAGCGAGACCTGGGCCCAGGTCTCCTGCCATCCGTTCGCGGGGAGCCCGCCGAAGTTCTTCATGTTCAGCGGCCGGGAGGCCGGCTTGCCGTTGACCGTCATCGTCCCGTTGGCATCCTCGGCGGGGAGGGCGTAGCGGACGTAGACCCGGTAGGTGCCGGCCTTCTTGATGCCGTTGACGGTCCAGGTGACCGAGGCGCCGACCTGGTTGAAGTCCTGTACGTAGACGCCGCCGTCGGACTTGGCGCCCTTCACGTCGGACGCGGCGCGGGTGCCGCCCTCCAGCCGCATCGTCTTCGCGTCGGCCTTCGGAAGCTCCACCTCCGCTGCCGCCGAGGTCGACGCGCTCGGCTGCGAGGACTGCGACGTGGTCGGCGTCGTCGCCGCCTGGTTGCCCTTGTCGTCGTTCTGGTCGTCGCCGCCCGCCATCGCGATGCCGATGCCGATGACCACCGCGGCGACCACCGCGATCGCGCCGATCAGCAGACCCTTGGTGTTGGGGCCACCGCTCCGGCCGCCGCCGCCGTGGCCCGGCATGGGCTGCTGGGAGGTGGGCGCCGAGCCCGGGAAGGTCTCGGGGGCCGCGTAGTGGGCGCTGGGCTGGCCGTAGCTGCCCTGGGCCTGCTGCTGCGGGACCTGGCCGTACGCCGCCGTCGGCGCGGTCGGCGCCTGCTGCTGCTGCCCGTACTGGCGCTGGCCGACCGAGCGCGACCGGTTGACGGAGTTCGGGTAGCCGTAGCCGTAGCCGCCCCCGGACGGCGGCTGGGCCCCGTTGGCCTGGCCGTCGGCGTAGAGGTAGCCGAACGGGTCGTCGTCCTCGGGCGTGCTCGCGCCGTTGTTGCCGGACGTCATCCCTTGGTACTCCTCAGCAGGTGCGATCGGATGCGATACGTGGAGTCAGAATGGCGAGCCTACCCGCTCCCGCTGGCCCAAACGGGTGACTCGGATCGCACCAGCCCGCTGACCTGGGACTCAGCCCGCGCGTCTGTGTTGTTTGGGACGAGATCGTTTCTCGACGTACATCCGCTCGTCAGCCGACTTCAGCACTTCGTCCGCGGTCATGCCGCAGTGCGCCCAGCCGATACCGAAGCTGGCACCGACCCGCACGGCCCGTCCCTCGGCCCGGATGGGCTGGATGATCTCGTTGCGCAGGCGTACCGCGAGGTCCGCCGCGTCGGCCTTGCCGAGCCCGTCGGCGAGGATCACGAACTCGTCGCCGCCGAGCCGCGCCACGGTGTCGCCGTCACGGACGCACTGGGACAGCCGCCGGGCGACCTCGATGAGCACCGCGTCACCCGCGTTGTGCCCGAACCGGTCGTTGATCGACTTGAAGCCGTCGAGGTCGCAGAAGAGCACCGCGAGCCCCTTGGTGCCGTCGTCGCGCTCCCCCTCGGGGGCGACGGTGTGCACATGGTGGTCGAAGGCGGCGAACGCCTCGGTGCCGCCCTGCCGGAAGTCGAAGCCGTGCCCGTTGGCGTCGAAGGCCGGGTGCCCGAAGGCCGCGTCTATGGACTCCAGGGCGGCGCCGGTGTGGGTGGAGCGCTGACAGAGCCGGGAGGACAGCCGCGAGCGCAGCTCGGCGGAGTTCGGCAGGCCGGTCAGGGAGTCGTGGGAGGCGCGGTGGGCGAGCTGGAGCTCGCGGCGCTTGCGGTCCTCGATGTCCTCGACGTGGGTGAGCAGGAAGCGCGGCCCGTCGGCGGCGTCGGCGACGACGGAGTTGCGCAGGGACACCCAGACGTACGTGCCGTCCCGGCGCGCGAGGCGCAGCTCGGCCCGGCCGCCCTCCGCCGAGGTGCGCAACAGGGTGCCTATGTCCTCGGGGTGGACGAGGTCGGAGAAGGAGTAGCGGCGCATCGCGGAGGCGGGGCGGCCCAGGAGACGGCACAGGGCGTCGTTGGTGCGCAGGATCCGGCCGTGCTGGTCGCCGCCCATCTCGGCGATGGCCATGCCGGAGGGGGCGTACTCGAAGGCCTGCCGAAAGCTCTCTTCACTGGCCCGGAGGGCCTGCTGCTCCCTTTCGAGCCTGACCAGCGCGCGCTGCATGTTCGCACGTAGACGCGCGTTGCTGATCGCGATGGCGGCCTGGAACGTGTACATCTGGAGCGCCTCGCGGCCCCACGCGCCCGGCCTGCGGCCGTTGCGCGGGCGGTCCACGGAGAGCACGCCGATCAGCTCGCCGCACTGGCCGCCCTGCACGCCCGGCGTGTACATCGGCGCGAACAGCCGGTCGGAGGGGTGCCACTCGTCCTCGAAGCGGGGCGCGGGCCCGTCGGTGTACCACTGCGGGACGTCGTCGTCGTCGAGGACCCAGCCCTCGGTGTGCGGGATGAAGACCAGGTCGCCCCAGGTCTCCCCCATGTTCAGCCGGCGGTCCCAGGACTCGCGCGAGCCCACCCGGCCGGTGATCAGCGCCTCGGCGGCCTGGTTCCCGGAGAACGCGGCGACCACGAGGTCACCGTCGGGGCGCACGAGATTGACGCACGCCAGTTCGTAGCCGAGTGCGGTGACCACGCCGTTCGCGACGGTCTGCAACGTGTCGGCCAGGCTGCGGGCCGTGTTCATGTCGGCCATGACCTCGTGCAGCTGTCGCAGGGACGCAAGACGGACGTACGGCTCCGACTCGCTCTCCATTGCTCGCCCTCCCCCCGAGACCTCGCAGCGAATCAAGGGTTCTCTTCGGCGTATCTTCCGTGCCGTTTCGTTGGTGCGCTTCGTCGGTACTTCCCCGCCACTGAATCACAGCGCGCTGCCCACTCGGTACACAGGGTCAACAATTAACGCGCCTTGTGACCCAAGTCACAGCGAAAGATGAACAATTGAGTGGGGTTTCTGCGTTTTTCCTGTGCGTTTACTGAACGTAAAGTTTGGTCGTTTGTGAACGCCGTCACGTCTCCGCCGGTAGACCTAGGTCCGGCCTCGGACGAAGGCCCGATGCGGGCCGCCCCGACGTGACATTAGCGTTCCAGGCGTGCCGAACACTGCTGCCGCCACCGCTCCGATGATCCCTCCGCCCGCTTCCGGGCATGCTGTGGGGGTGAGCAACGACGAGTTCCGCGCCGCCATGTCCCGGCTGGCCGCGGGCGTGGTCCTGGTGACCGCGTTCGAGCCGCCGCTCGACGCGGAGGACCCCAAGGTCGAGGACGTCGGCATGACGGCCACGGCGTTCCTGTCGGTCTCCCTGGACCCGCCTCTGGTGCTGGTCAGCCTGCGTACCGGCTCCCGCATGGACGACCTGCTCGACGAGCAGCCGCTGTGGGCGGTGTCCGTCCTGTCCGAGAGCCAGCGGCACATCGCCGGCCGCTTCGCCATGAAGGGCCGCATCAGCGACCGCCTCCTGTTCGAGGACATTCCGTACGTCCGCGGCTCCGCGACCGGCGCCCTTCTGGTGCGCGGCGCCCTCGCCACCCTGGAGTGCCGCACCGAACAGCGCGTGGAGGCGGGCGACCACACCCTGGTGATCGGCCGCGTCCTGACCGCCGACGTACCGAGCGCGGAAGGTGGGCCGCTGACGTATTTCCGCGGCCGCTACCGGCAGTTGGGATGAATTTGCGTGGCGGCGCCCGGCCGGCCCGTCCTAAGGTCCCCGGATGACATTCGCACCCCGCCTCGAAGAGATCACACCCGGGAATTTCGAAACGGCTACCGGCATACGCGTCCGCCCCGAGCAGGAATTCGCGGTCTCCCCCGTGATGCAGTCCCTCGCCGAGGCCTACGTCCATCCCGCGGGCGTCGCCTGGCCCCGCCTGATCGTCGACGGTGACCGCACGGTCGGCTTCCTGATGGCCTTCCTCGACATCGACTGGAACACCGAGGGCGGCAAGGTCGTCCGCTCCGGCCTGTGGCGCCTGAACATCGCGGCGGACGCCCAGGGCAGGGGGTACGGCCGTTTCGCCGTGGAGTCCGTCGCCGCGGAGCTGCGCCGCCGGGGCACGAAGGAGTTGTACGTCACCTGGCACGAGGGCGCGGACGGCCCGGCGGAGTTCTATCTGAAGCTCGGCTTCCGCCGCACCGGGGAGCTGAGCGAGGACGAGACGGTGGGCGTCCTGGACCTCACGCAGGGCTGATCCGGTCGCGTACGAATGATCCGGTGGCCGTGCGAACGATCCGGTCGTGTACGAACGTGAACGCGAGGGGTCAGCCCCAGTCCCGGCCCTGTCGCCCCCGCTTGGTGTCCGAGCGCTGCTTCTTCTCCCGCAACCGGCGTTCGTTGATCCCGCGCGGGATGCGTGTCGCCCTGCGGGGCTTGGGCGGGGGCGCGGTGGCCTCGGCGAGCAGCGCCGCCAGCCGTACGGCCGCGGTCTCGCGGTTGCGCCACTGCGAGCGGTGCTCGGAGGAACGGACGATGACGACCCCGTCGACGAGCCGCCCGGCCAGCTTGGCCAGCGCACGCTGCTTCCACACGTCGGGCAGGGACTCGGTGCGGGCCAGGTCGAACCGCAGCTCCACCTGGGAGTCACTGGTGTTGACGTGCTGGCCACCGGGGCCGGAGGAGCGCGAGAAACGCCACATGAGCTCGGCCTCGGGAAGGGAGACGGAGCCGCGGATGACGTGGGGACCGGACATGGGGTCCATGTTCCCGGGTCTGTCCGGTCCACGTCACCCCAATATCGCCTGTCCGTCCCCCGGGTGAGCTTGGGTAAAGAAAGTAAAGAAGCGGGGAACCTTCGACACCGCTCGCGGCGTTCATAGAGGTAGCTGTAGCTTCGTGCCCGTTACTCAACGAAGGAAGGGACTCCCAACAATGGCTGTAAGCCTGTCCAAGGGTGGCAACGTCTCGCTCACCAAGGAGGCTCCGGGCCTGACCGCCGTCACCGTGGGCCTCGGCTGGGACGTCCGCACCACCACCGGCACGGACTTCGACCTCGACGCGTCCGCGATCGCGGTCAACCCCGAGGGCAAGGTCTACTCCGACGCCCACTTCGTCTTCTTCAACAACAAGCAGACGCCGGACCAGACCATCGTCCACACCGGTGACAACCGCACCGGCGAGGGCGCCGGTGACGACGAGGCGATCAACGTCAACCTGGCCGGCCTCCCGGCCGACGTCGACAAGATCGTCTTCCCGGTCTCGATCTACGACGCGGAGAACCGCTCGCAGAACTTCGGCCAGGTCCGCAACGCCTACATCCGCATCGTCAACCAGGCCGGCGGCGCCGAGATCGCCCGCTACGACCTCTCCGAGGACGCGGCCACGGAGACGGCGATGGTCTTCGGCGAGCTCTACCGCAACGGCGCCGAGTGGAAGTTCCGCGCGGTGGGCCAGGGCTACGCGTCCGGCCTGGTCGGCATCGCGCAGGACTTCGGCGTGAACGTCTGACACCCGCTGCACTGAGCTGAGCTGTGCTGGAGCCCCTGGTCTTGTCGGCCGGGGGCTCCCGGCGTTCTGTCCTACGCCTGCGAGACGAATGCGGTCCAGGTGGACGGGGTGAAGGCGAGGCGGGGGTCGGTGGGGGCGTTCTTGGAGTCGCGGACGTGGATCGTGCGGGGTGCCACAGCGATCTCGACGCAGGAGTTGCCGTCATTGCCGCTGCTGTAGCTGCTCTTGAACCACACCAGCTCGGAGACGTCCCCGGCAGCGGTCTTGCGGATCATGTTTCTCCCAGCAGTTGCTCGATGAGGGTCAGTGACTCCCCTGGTGAGAGAGCCTGCGCCCGGATGGTGCCATACCGCAGCTCAAGGATGCGCAGTTGTTTCGGGTCTGTTGTCGGCCGCCCGTTGAACGCGCCGTCGGAGCGTCCAACTGCCGTGCCGTCCGGGAACTTCAGCACCTCGATCGTTCCGTCCAGGCCGGAGTGCACCTCGGAGTTCAACGGCATCACCTGAAGCATGACGTTGTGCAGTCGCCCCAACTCCAGCAGATGTTCGAGCTGCCGTCGCCACACCATTGTGCCTCCGATGGGACGACGCAGGGCCGCCTCTTCCAGCACGAAGTGGATGGACGGGGCAGGGTCCCTTTCGAAGACCGACTGCCGGGCGACGCGAGCGGTCACCATGCGCTCCACGTCGTCCGGTGAGTAGGGCGGCTGGGCTGCCGAGATCACTGCCCTGGCATGATCCGGCGTTTGCAACAGACCGTTGACGCTATTGCACTCGTACACCCCGATCTCAACGGCCTGCGCCTCCAACTTCGCCAGCTCCCGAACCCTCTTCGGATACCGGACCTTCTTGACGTCCTCCCAAGTCGCGGCGATGAGCCCACCCGCCCTCAGAACCTCGTCGGCCCTGTCCAGATACTCCTGTCGAGGAATCCGCTTGCCACCCTCGACCTTGTAGACCAGGTCCTCCCCGTACCCCACCGCCTCCCCGAACTCGGCGGCCCGCATCCCCACCGCCTCGCGCCGCAACTTCAGTTGGCGACCCACCGTGGCGATCACCGCGACACCCCACTCGTCGTCGGGATCAACCTCCCACCCCGGCTCGACCGTCTCTCCGTCCACGCTCATCCCGCACCCCTCCGCCGTACGTCCGTACCCGCGACGCCCCTACCCCTGCGACCGCCCCCGACAGCCCGGACACGACCGGACAAGCTCCGGACAGTCACCGTACGTACCGGAGTCGTCACTGTTCACGGTAAGCACCCACGGCCACGCTGAGTGACGTGAATCAAGAAACCGCCGTCATCCGCAACTTCAGCCTCCTGCTGTCCCCCACCCCGCGTGGAGCCCGCCTGGCCCGGCTGCTGGCGGTCGAGCAACTGCGCGAGTGGGGACTGCCGTTGCACCCGGCGGAGCACATCGTGGCGGAGCTGGCGGTGAACGCGGCCACGCACGGACGGGTCCCGGGACGCGACTTCCGCCTGACCCTCTACGTCGTCGGCGACACCGTGCGCATCGAGGTCACAGACACCAGAGGCGACCGCCTCCCGCACATCGAACTCCCCGCGCCGGACGCCGAATCGGGCCGCGGACTGGTCCTCGTGAACGCACTGGCCGACCGATGGGGTGTTGCGCCGGGACCCCGCCCCCGCAAGACGGTGTGGGCGGAAATCGACCACTCACCGTCGTCCGGAAACCCGGGCTTCGGTGGCGTGGGCGGTCTTTCCTGAAGAACCTCTGGGAGAAAGGAACCCAACCAAGCCCCTCCCCTCCTCCCGCCCCGAAGCGCAGCTCACCCGCGCGAGTGAACATCACCAACTCAGCTGGATTTCGGCCCGGTTGCCTGCCCTACAGTCAGCGCAACACAACCGCAGACATACAACGGCCCTCGCTGGGACTGGCATCCCAATGCGAGGGCCTGACCACCAAGGAAGTACGGCTTCCCGATGGACACGCAAAACACTAGCGCGCCCCCGCGCGCCGAGTCCCGTACCGCGGGCAAAAACCACCCCCACGCGGGTGGTCTCCGCCACGACAACGCCCGCCACACCGAACGCTTCACGGTGATCGGCAACCACCTCGCCCAGCACCCCGACCTCTCGCTCGTCGCCAGAGGACTGGCCGTCTACATCCAGTCCCTCCCCGCCGAGGCCCGCGTCGACATCAAGACCCTCGCCGCCCGTTTCCCAGAGGGCCGGGACCGTATCGCCGCCGCCCTGCGGGACCTGGAAGCCCACGGCTACCTGCGCCGCACCCGCGAACGCGTCCCCGGCGGCCGTATCGTCACCCGCACGGTCTCCTGCAACCGGCCAGGTCACCGCGGCGGGACCGCCGAAGGTCACACCCCCGCGGCGCCGAAGAAACGGCAGCCGCCCGCCCGCAGGAAACTCCTCCCCGCCGTACCGAAACCCTGCTACCCCGCCCCCGCCCTCCTCCAGCAGGCCACCGACCTCCTCGCCGGCCTCCGCCGCCAGGACCCCCGCCTGCTCCTCTCGGCCACGGACACCGAACACCTGGCCCCCGGAGTCGCCGCCTGGCTGGAACGGGACCTGACCCCCACCGCCGTACGCGCCGCCCTGACCGCGCGCCTCCCCGCAGAGCCCCTGTACCGCCCGGCGGCCTTCCTGGCCCACCGCCTCACAGCCGAGCTGCCACCCCTGCCCCCGTACCGCCCTCCGGCCCCACCCCCGCCCATCCGGCACCCCTTCCAGACCTGCGACGGCTGCACCCGCGTCTTCCGCTCACCGACTCCAGGACTCTGCCGTGACTGCCGCACTCCCATCGCCACCACCGCCTGAGACCGCTCAGCCCCGTCCCCTTCGGCTCGCCTCGGTAGGCTGGGCTGGGCACTCTCTGGAGGACACCATGAGCACTCAGGCCGACCATGGGCACGAGCTGATCCCCCGTCCCGAGCTGACGCCGGATGCCCTGCGTGCAGCCCTCGCCGTGGTCGCTCCCGGTCGCCTTGACGAAATGCAGGCCATGAAGGACGAAGCCTTCGCCAAAGCCGTCGAGTGGCAGTCCCTCAGTCCGGTGCAGAGCTGGGTCCTGATCTGGGCCAGGGACATCGAGATCGCCCGGCGGCCGGATCTGCGCAACCGCTATACCCAGGCGGAGAACAACCTGGAACACGAGGATCCAGCCGTTGCGCAAGAGGCCCTCCGAGAGCTGAGCGCGGTCCTTGATGAGGCGCTGAGGGCAGTTCGCGAGTGAGCTGGAAATGGGAGTACGCCTTCGGGGCCGAAGAAACCGCCCGCTCCGCCCCGGCAGACTTCTTGGCCACTGTCTCGTCCCGGGCCGACGAACTCGTCAGGGCAGCTGAAGCCCTTCATCTCCACGGCCGAGCCCATAAGGGGTCGACCCGAAGGGCGGCGAAATCATCGTCTCCGGCGGCTGGTTCCGATACCAGGTCGTCGTCCGCAGCGAGCGTGTCTACATCGTTCAGATCACTTATCTCGGATTCTGACCATGAACGTGGCGATCCATGTCTACCGAGCCATGCGGGACGTCGTTCAGTCAATGGACGACGTCCTCCCCGGCCAGTTCGAGATCACCAGGGATGGGATCGTCCACGACATGATCTCGCCCAACAGCTCCCACGAGCTGACCAGGCTTGGGCTCCGGAAGCGGCTGGAGAAAATCATGCCGATGGAGATTGTCGCCCACACCGGAAGCCCTGACGTCGAGGACGAGTCCGCGGGCATCATGCGACGTCCCGACGTGATGGTGATCGCCTGGGCAGACATGGACGTCCCGGGTTCCTTCGAGCCCCGCACCCTCATCGCCGCCATCGAGGTCGTCTCCCGTTCCAACCCGGACAACGACTGGGTGGGCAAGGTCCGCGACTACCCACTGATCGGCATTCCCGTATACGCGATCTTCGACCCCCGCACCGGCACCGGAGCCGTCCTCACCGACATCCACGCCACCCCCGAAGGCCCCCGGGACTGAATCCGTACTCCGCGTGGCTGAGACGATGCCCCGGTGAACTCCTCCTCGTACGACCGCATCGGTCCTGGTCATGACCGGCCGCAGCTCTCGGAGCCCAGGCGGGCCGAGCCCGGTGAGTGGCCGATGTTCGAGGCCGCACTCGCCGTGGTCAATCGCGACGTGACGGCGACCCTGCCCGGTCAGGAGGCGCTGATACTGATGGTCGACCCGTCCTGGCAGCCGCTGCCTGCGAGCGGGATCGACAGGGGACAGGTCCATGTGGCGATGCCGGACGGCCGTTGGCAGGGCAATGCGGTGAACGTCTTCGACCTGGAGGAGGGCGACCCGCCGGAGCCGGACGCGATGACGGCCCTGACCCTGGTCGCGGAAGCGGCGCAGGAGACGATCACGGAGCTGCTCTGGCAGGTCTGGCCGGTCTGTCGGGAACACAAGATCGGGGTGCACGTTCGTCCCGCAGGGACCACTGACGACTGGTGCGGGGACGCGGCGGACCCGTCGGACCCGGTGGTGTGGTGGTGCCGGGGCAGCCGGGACGGCACAGGCCATGACGTCTGTCCGGTGGGCGAGTTGGCCGCCACGCTGCCGGGAAAGGAGCGTCGCGCACTGCGGCGCAGCGAGCGCAAACGAGACGGCGGCCGATAGCCGTACAGCGATCGCGCCCTGTCGGCTACGCGGAGCGCTCCGGCTTCCCGTCCCCGTACAGCCACTGCTCCCAGATCGGGCCGAAGTCCTTGTCGGGGGCGAGGTCTTCGACGTACGACGTGAAGTCCTCGGTGTCCGCGTTGCCGTGGCGGTGGGTGGTGGGCCAGTCGCGGAGGAGGGCGCGGAAGGCGGTGTCGCCGAGCTGTCGGCGGACCTGGTGGAGGACCATCGCGCCGCGCTGGTAGACGGGGCTGTCGGAGAGGTGCGCGGCGCCGGACGGCTTGCCGGGCGGGAAGGACCACAGGTCGACGTAGACGTCCTCGCCGTGCGTGTACAGCTCGTCGAAGGTCTTCTGGGCGCTGTCCCCGCCGTGGTCCTCGGCCCACAGCCACTCGGCGTAGGTCGCGAAGCCCTCGTTGAGCCACATGTCCCGCCAGGTCTTCGGGGTGACGGAGTCGCCGAACCACTGGTGGGCGAGTTCGTGGACGAGGGTCTCGGTGTCGGGGGCGCCGGGGAAGTAGGGGCGGTTCTGGGTCTCCAGGGCGTACTCGGCGTCCCCCTGGCGGTCGACGATCGCGCCGGTGGAGGAGAAGGGGTACGGGCCGAAGGTGTCCTCGGACCAGGAGATGACGGCCGGGATCTGCGCCAGCACCTTCCGGCTCGCGGCCGCCTGTGCCGGGTCGACCGCGGTGTAGACGGGCAGGCCGTCGGGGGTGGTGGTGCGGTGGATGTCGTAGTCGCCGATCGCGAGCGTGGCGAGGTAGCTCGCCATGGGTTCGGCCGTGTGCCAGTGGGACGTCGTACGGGCGCCGCTGGTCCTGCTCGCCGTCAACTCTCCGTTGGAGACTGCCTGGAGGCCCTCGGGCACGGTGACCGTGAGGTCGTAGGACGCCTTGTCGGAGGGGTGGTGGTTGCCCGGGAACCAGGCCGCCGAGCCGGTCGGTTCGCCGAGGGCCACCGCGCCGTCGTCGGTGGGCAGCCAGCCCTCCTCGGAGCCGTCCGGGTCGGTGACGGTCTTCGGGGTGCCGGAGTAGGTGACGGTCACGCGGAAGGCGCGGCCCTCGTCGAGGTCGTCGTGCGGGCGTACGGTCAGCTCCCGGCCGGTGCGGTTCCAGCGGGCCGGGTCGCCGCCGACGGTGACCTTCTCGACGTCCAGGCCGTCGAGGTCGAGGTTGAACGCGGAGAGGTCCTGGGTGGCGCGGGCGGTGAGGGTCGCGGTGCCGGAGAGCCTCGACGTGTCGGGGTCGTAGGCGAGGGCGAGGTCGTAGTGGGTGACGTCGTAGCCGCCGTTGCCGGCCTTCGGGAAGTAGGGGTCGCGGTCGCGCAGGCCGGAGCCGCCGGGGGTGCCGTGCACTCCGCCGTCGCACGCGGTCAGGGCGAGGACTCCCGCCAGGAGCAGGGCGGTGGGGACGAGCGGGGCACTGTGGACGAGCGGCACGGATCGGGGCACGCCGTGATCCTACGAGGGCCGCGTGACACCATCGCCTACGTGCTCGACATCGGCTACGCCCTCTCCAACCGCTTCCCGGACCCCCCGCAGACCGATTACCGCCGCGCGGACGTCCACGCGCTGCGGCACGACCTGTTCTGCGGCGACGTGTATCTCGCGGACACCAAGGAGGACCGGGAACTGTCCACAGCCTGGGGATGGGTGCCGGTGCTGGACTTCGCGTGGGCGCTGTGCGACATCGTGGAACGCCTCGACCGCGACCCGCGGGGCTCCCGCGCCTCCCGCCCCCAGCACGCCGAACTCGACTTCACCGAGTCCACCGACCGCATGCTCTTCGAGCGCCGCTTCGGGTGGGTGGACATCGAGGCCGACTGGATGCCGGTGGAGGAACCCCCGCTCACCTTCTCCCACGCGGTCCTGCGCCGCGAGGCCCGCGACTTCCTGCACGACCTGATCGCCGACCTGGTCGACCTGCACGAGGACCTGGGCGAGAACCCGGCGATCTGGACGCTCCAGGCACGGTTCCCGCGGGTGAAGTGAAGGGGGCTTCCCCTTCATCCCCTCCCCGTCACCCCTCCACCCGAATCCCCACCTCCGCCGCCAACACCGGTGCCAGGTCAAGGAGTTGGGACGGGCTGATCACCGCCCCCGCAAGGCGGTCGATGCCCCGGGCGATCTCCAGGGACGCGGCGCCGCGCAGGTCGACGTCCTTGAGGGTCGCCGCCGTGAGGTCCGCGCCCTTCAGAGCGCAGTCCACGAACTCCACGCGCTCCAGGCGGGCGCCGCCGAAGTCCGGTTCCACCAGGACGCAGCTCTCGAAGACGACGTCCTTCAGGACCGCCGTACGCAGGTTCAGATAGTCGATCTTGCCGCCCCGGATCACGACCCGCTCCAGCGCCGCCCCGTGCAACTGCACTCCGCCGAGGCGCGCGTCGATCAGCTCGACGTCACGCAGGGTCGACTCCGCGAGGTCGGTGCCCACGCCCCGTATGCCGGTGAGGACCGAGTCGAGGAAGCGGGCGTGGTGGAGCCGGGTCTCGTCCAGCGCGCAGCTTCTCAGCGCGCAGTCCATGAAGCGGGCCCCCGCCCCGTCCTGCCCCACGAAGTCCGCCTCCAGGAACTCCAGGCCGTCATAGTCTCCGTCCGGCTCCAGCTCCCCTCCCCCGTACGGCTCCAGCGGTGGCAGCCGCACCTCCGGCCGCCGCGCCCCCTTCACCCTGCTCGCACCCGCCGCTCGACTCACCATGCCCCCATCCTGCACCCCACCACTGACAATCCCCTGACCTGCGCGAACAGCCCCCATGTCACATTCGGGTGCCCTCAATCAGTCATACCGGCGAGGACGACCACGACAACAAAACGCGCACCCGAGCAGAGGGAGACCCCCAGACATGCACCGCATCACCGTCATCGGCGGCGGCCTCGCCGGACTGACCGCGGCGATCACCGCCGCCGAGGCGGGCGCCAAGGTCACCGTGTACGAGGCCCATCACACGCTCGGCGGCCGGGCCAGGACCGCCGAGGGGCCGTACCGCACGAACGACGGCCCGCACGCCCTCTACAACGGCGGCCCGCACTGGTCCTGGCTCCAGCAGCGCGACCTCGTCGGACCGCTCGCACCGCTCCCACCCCTGGAGGCGGCCCGGCTGCGACTGCGGCACAAGGGCACACTGCGCCGCACCCCTCCCTTCGCGATGCTCAAGCTCCTGCGCCGCAGCGCCCGACAGGCCCCGGTCGACGTGGACTTCATGTCCTGGGCCACCGGACAGGCCGGCGAGGAAGGCGCCCGCGCCGCCGCCCACTACTCCGCCGTCGCCCTCTTCCACCACGACCCCGGTGCCCTGTCCGCCGCGTTCGTGCAGGAACGGCTCCGACGTGCCACCAAGCTGCCGCCCGAGGCGCACTACCCGCTCGGCGGCTGGGCCGGCGTCGTCGACCGGATGGCCGCCCGCGCCTGGAACCTGGGCGTCCGGATGGAGACCCTGTCCCGCGTCGACACCCTCCCCACCGACACCCCGGTCGTCGTCGCCACGTCCCTCGACGCGGCCCGCCGCCTCCTCCGCGACGACTCCCTGACCTGGCCGAGCGGCCGTACGACACTGATCGACCTCGCCCTGCGCACCCGGCGCGGCGACGCCTTCGCCGTCTCCGACCTCGACTCCCCCGGTTGGATCGAACGGTTCACCGCCCAGGACCGCACCCTGGCACCCGCGGGCGAACAGCTCCTCCAGGGGCAGATCCCGATCGCCCCGCACGAGACCAAGGCCGAGGGGGTCGCACGCGCGGAGCAGTTGCTCGATCTCGCCTTCGACGGCTGGCGCGAGCGCGTCACCTGGCGGCGCGAGTCCGTCGCGAACGGCCGTACGGGAGCCGTCGACCTGCCCGGCACCAGCTGGCGGGACCGGCCCGCCGTCGACCGGGGCGACGGCGTCTATCTCGCGGGCGACCAGGTCGCGGCGCCCGGGGTGCTCTCGGAGGTCTCCTTCACCAGCGCGCTCACCGCCGTGTCGCTGGCACTCGGCCGGAACGCCCTTGACCTCAAGCACGCTTGAGATCGGAGGTGGGTGCCCTGCCTGTGGAGGGGGATTTTCGCGAAGGGACGGCCCGGAGGCCACCCCTTCGACGCTCACCTCACTTGACGACCTCCTTCGTCGGCTTGCTCACCGCCGACCCGTCCTTGTGCCCGGTGCGGTGCGCGACCACCTTCACGGTGATCTTCTTGCCCTTCTGGGCGGTCTTCAGCACCAGCGAGGACTTGGTGGCACCGCTGATCGCCGTGCCGTTCGCGTACCACTGGTACGCGTACGAGGTCGCCGCCGGACTCCACGTCCCGTTGGTCGTCTTCAGCGTCTTCCCCACCTTCGCGGTGCCGCTGATCACCGGCAGCTTGGTCGCCTTGGGCGCGTCGCCCTTGGCCACGGTCACCGCGCCCGAGGTCGCCGTACCGCTCTTCCAGCCGCTCTTGAGCGCGGTCACGGTCACGGTGAGCTTCTTGCCGACGACCGCGGCGGCGACGGCGTACGTCTTCGCCGTGGCCCCGCTGATCGCCCTGCCGTCCGCCTTCCACTGATACGTGTACGACGTCGGCGCCGCCGACCAACTGCCCGGCTCCGCCGTGACCTTGGCGCCGGTCTTGGCGGTCCCGGTGATCTTCGGCGCGGCCGTGCTGGTGAGCTGGGGCTCGGTGACGGTGAAGGTGCCGCGCGGGTGCTCGCAGCACGTGGTGAATACGCTGACGTTCCAGGTGCCCGCGGCCGCGCCCGTGAGGTCGAGGGTCGCGGTCAGTGTCCTGTTGTCCGCGGAGACCGAATCCGCCGTGGCGGTGAGGGTCTTGCCGCTCTGCGTGAGCCGTACCGTGGCGTTCGCCGGCAGCGCCGTGCCGGTCACCGTGAGGGTGACCTTGCCGCCGGCGACCCCGGTGGCGGGGCTCACCGAGGCGACGCTCACCTTGTCCGTACCGCAGAGCGTGAACGTGCAGGCCAGCCTGGCACGGTAGGAGGTGCTGGATGCCTTCTCGGGCAGACCCAGCAGGAACACCGACGGGGAGGGGCCGCTGGTCGAGCCGCTCACCGAGCACGTGCCTCCGGAGGTCGACAGCGAACAGCCGTTCTTCCAGGTGCTGTTGTACAGGGCCGGGACCGCGGTCGTGGCCGCTCCGGTGGTGTCCGTGACGTCCACGCCGAAGCTGTCGTATCCGGCCGTCGGCAGCACCGCGCACACCGCGCTGTGCTGCTCGTCCAGCGTGCCGGTGACGGGCCCGTAGCCGTACGCCACCGAGGGCACCCGGGTGCACTCCGGTGCCGGTCCGTCCGCCGTCGCGACGCGCAGGGCGTCCAGGTGGTACTCCGGGGCCGCCTTCAGCGTGACCGGGGTCTGCACGAGGACCTGGTGGGTGGTGGACCCGGTGACCGCGCAGGAGCGGTTGCGGAAGGAGCACTCGGAGCCGCCGTCGCCGCCGAACACCGCGAGGTTGGCGGTGCCCAGGGCGTCCCGCACGTCGAGGTGCAGGGCGTCGGCGGCCGCGTCGGTGGTGACCTGGTGGCAGGTGAGGGTGCCCGGCTCGCCGGCCGCGCCGGTCACGGACGGGCCGCCGACCTTCGTCGCGGCGGTCTTCACGCAGCCCGCCGAGGCAGCGCTCGCGGTGACGTCCCGCCGGGCCAGCGTGTAGGTGGCGGGCAGGTCGCGGCCGGTGACCAGCACGGTGTGGGCCCCGCCCGGGGTCAGCGCGCACACCACCCAGCCGTTGCTGGTGGCGGTGCGGTCGCAGACCTGCTTGCCGGTGGCGTCCAGCACGGAGAACTTCGCCGGCACGCCCCCGGAGGTGTTGACCAGCTGGAGTACCTCCGCGCCCGTGTGCGCGTCCGCCGGGATGCTCAGGCATTGCGAGAACACGCCGTCACCCGTGCCGAAGGCGGCCTTCGCGCCGTCGGCTCCGAAGCCTCCGGCGGGCAGGACCGGGCAGTCGTTCGCCCCGTCGACGCGGTGGAAGGCGATCGAGTAGGGGCCGGTGGAGTTGCCCGTACCGAGGGCGTCGGTGTGCACCAGCGCCCGGAAGGGAGCCGCGCCGGTCAGCACGCACGTGCCATCGGCCAGTTTCGTGGTGCCGCACTGGATGGTGCCGTTCGCGTCGACGACCTCCACCTCGGCGTCGACACCGTCGGCGCCGATCGGGGTGAGCGCGGCGATCGTGGCGCCCTGGGGGACGTCGAGCGCCAGGCAGTCGTACTCGCCCACGACGCTCAACTCGCCCCGGAACACGCCGGTCCCGGCCGCCACGCACCCGGCGCCGGAGGCACGGTCGAGGAGGAGCAGGTCGTCACCGGGGTCGACGCCGAGATGGATGATCGCGGTGTAGGTGCCCGCGGCCCGCAGCCTGCAGGGGTCGGTCTCCTCGCAGGCGATCTTCCCGGCCGCGTCGTACACGAGGGCGGCGCTCGCCGAGTAGTCGTCGACCTCGTGGACCACGTACGGTCCGGCCTTGCCGACGGTGAAGGTGAAGCAGGGGTTGTCCTGGTAGTCCAGGCCCTCCGGCGCTCCGAAGGGGCGCACGGACGCGGTCCGGCAGCCCTCGGGGTCGGTCAGCGAATGCACCCCGGCCGTGTACTCGGCGGGGAAGCCCTTCTCCGCGTACGTCACCTCGGAGATCACCCGGTAGGGGCCCTCACCGGGCAGCACACAGCTGAGGCTGCTCTCGTCGTCGGCGGTGACACGCGGGCAGATACGGGTGCCGGTCGCGTCGGTGATCCAGGAGACCATCTCGCCGTAGACCTTGGTGGCCCGGCTGAGCAGGACGCGCTCGCCCGGTGTGCCCTCGAAGGCCTGGCAGTCGATTTCCAGCCCGCTCACGGCGGTCCGGACGGGCAGAGGCGGGTACCAGGCGGTGCCGACGTCGTCGTAGCAGCCCTCGGTGGCCGAACCGAGCGGGACGACGGTGAACGTGGTGTCCGCCGGGCCCCACTGGCCGGTGTTGACGATCCTGAGGGTGTAGTCGCCGGGCGCGGGCAGGTCGCACCGGCCGCTCTCGGAGAACGTCTCGTCGTAGCAGTCGACCTCGGTGCCGTCCGCTGCGTACAGCGTCGCGGACGTGGGGCTGCTCCGGTCCTTGGACACCAGGTACCGGCCGGCCGTCGGCGCCGTCAGGGTGAAGCAGGTGCTCTCCCCCACCGGGACGGTCGTCCTGTTGACGGCGTCCCCGGGATCGCCGAAGGGCGCGAGCACGAGCGGTGCGCAGTCCGCGTCCTCGGCGGCGGCCGGACCCGCCCCGGTCAGGCTCAGCAGCGAGACGAACAGCGCGACGAGAGCGGCGAAGACGGCCGCCCGTCTCTGTCTTCCGACAGGCGGACAGGAGTCAACGTCAGGCAAAGGATCCCCCCTGGATCAGCAAACGTTGAGGCGATAGTGACACAGGGGTACGACAACGCCTTCACGAGTATCCACAGGGTGCAGAAAGCGTTATCCGATCAGTGCCGTCCGGCGATCCGGTCCGCCCACCGCGCCAGCCTCGACGACTCCGCGCGGTGGCCGGTGAGCTCCCGCCGGTCCGCCGTGCGGTAGGTGGCGTACATGCCCTGCACGCCGAGCCACCGCAGCGGTTCCGGCTCCCACCGGCGCACCTTGTGGCCGACCCACGGCAGTTCGGTGAGCTCGGTGCGGCCGCCCTGCCCGGAGTCCTGCTGGACCAGGTCGCGCAGGGTCCGGGCGGCCAGGTTGGCGGTGGCGACACCCGAGCCGACGTAACCGCCCGCCCACCCGATGCCCGTCGAACGGTCCAGGGTCACCGACGCGCACCAGTCGCGGGGCACGCCGAGCACCCCCGACCAGGCGTGCGCGATCCGCGTCCCGGCCAGCATCGGGAAGAACCCGACGAGGACCTCCCGCAGCGCCTCGACGGTCGCCGCCTGCGTCCGGCCGTCGTTGTCGGTGCGCGAACCGAAGCGGTACGGCACCCCGCGTCCGCCCAGCGCGATCCGCCCGTCGGCGGTGCGCTGCGCGTACATGTAGGCGTGCGCCATGTCGCCGAGTGTCTGGAGTCCCTCCCAGCCGATCGCCGCCCACTGCTCGTCGGTCAGCGGCTCGGTGGCGATCATCGAGGAGTTCATGGGCAGCCAGGTCCGCCTCTGGCCCTTCAGCGCGGCGGTGAAGCCCTCGGTGCAGCGCAGCACATAGGGCGCGCGGACGGTGCCGTACGGGGTGACCGCGTGCTTGGGCCGGATCTCCGTCACCGGCGTCTGCTCGTGGATCGTCACGCCCAGCGCCTCCACGGCCGCCGCGAGCCCCTTCACCAGCTTCACCGGATGCACCCGCGCCCCGTGCGGCGTCCACGACGATCCGACCGCGTCCGCGACCCGGATCCGCTCGGCCGTCTCCCGGGCGCCGTACAGCTCACGGTCCTTCTCGCCGTACGACAGCTCGTGCTCGTGGAAGGCCCGCAGCCGCGCCAACTGCGCGGGCGTACGGGCGACTTCGAGGACGCCGCCCTTGTGGAGCCCGGCGTCGAAGCCCTCTTCCCCGACCACCCGGACGACCTCGTCGACGGTGCCGTTCATGGCCTTCTGGAGGCGTACGGCGGCCTCGTGGCCGTGCAGCCTCGCGTACCGGTCGCGGCCCGCGATGCCGTTGTAGAGCCAGCCGCCGTTGCGCCCGGATGCGCCGTAACCGCAGAACTTCTGCTCCAGGACGGTGATCCGCAGAAAGGGCACGGCCTTCTTCAGGTAGTACGCCGTCCACAGTCCGGTGTACCCGCCGCCGACGATCACGACGTCCGCCGACGCGTCACCGCCGAGCGGCTCCCGCGCCTCGGGGAAGCCGTCGTCCGCGTACCAGAAGGAGATGCCGCCGTTCACGGCCCTGCTGCTCATGGCCTGGGACGTTAACCCGCCGGCACACCCGCTGTCTCCTTCGGAATCCGTGCTTTTTCCCGCCCTCTGACCAGCGGATAACACCCGAACCCGATCAGCGCGGCGGCGAAGTGCCCGAGATCGGTGAAGGTCCGCCCGGTCACCAGGGGCACCGCGTACACGACGAGGACGGCGAACCCGTAGACGTACCGCCACGGCGCCGGAATCCGGTACACCAGCACGGCGATCACCCCGGCCAGCGCGTAACTCACCCCGATGTCCAGCGTGTTGACCGCGGAGGCGGGCGCCATCCCGTGCCGGATCCCCCACAGCAGCGCCCCCTCGCTGATCAGCGTGGCCAGCACGTGCGCCGCCGCGCACACCGCTAGCCAGCGCCCCGTCCCCAGCCACCGCTCGGCCGGCGCGTGGAAGACGGAGTAGAGGACGACGTACGGCAGCCAGTGCCCGCTGTCGATCCACATGGCGCTGGAGACCAGCACCCGCGGCGGATCGCTCGACAGCTCGTGGATGTTGGTCGAGCGCTGCCGCAGGAACTCCTCCTCGAACTCCGGCGACATGTGGTGCAACGCCACCGTCGTCACGAAGAGGACCGCCAGCCACACATAGGTGCCGGGGGCGCTGCGGACGTACGTCCACACCCTGTGGACACCCCGGTTAATTCGCATGAGTCGATTCACGCACGCCGGTAGGGTCCGGCACGTGATCGACATCCCGGAGGAACTGGCGGCCGCACAGGAGCTTTACAACGGCGACCGCGGCCGGGAGTTCATCGCCGGGCTGCCCGCCCTGACCGAGGACTTCCTGGAGCGCTGGGACCTGAGACCGGACGGCTCCCCGATGCACGGCGTCGCCGCGCTGGTCCTGCCCGTCGTCCGCCGCGCCGACGCCACCCCGGCCGCCCTCAAGCTCCAGCTCCTCGACGAGGAGAGCGCCGGCGAACCCGTCGCCCTGCGCCTGTGGGACGGCGACGGGGCGGTCCGCCTCCTCGACCACGACCCGGTCACCCACACCATGCTCCTGGAGCGCCTCGACGCCACTCGCATGCTGTCCACCCTGCCCGGCACCCGGGACGCGGTCCTCGTCATCGCCGGTCTGCTGGCCCGCCTGACCGCGGGACCCGCCCCCGCCGGGATGCGCCGCCTCGGTGACATCGCGCGAGCCATGCTGGACCGCACCCCAGAGGCCCTCGAGCGCATCCCCGACCCCGGGATCCGCCGTACCGTCGCCGACTGCGCGGCCGCCGTACGCGAGGTCGTCGACGAACCCGGCGACCGGCTCCTGCACTGGGACCTGCACGACGAGAACGTCCTCGCCGCAGACCGCGCCCCCTGGCTCGCCATCGACCCCAAACCCCTCGCCGGCGACCCCGGGTTCGAACTGTGGCCCGCCCTCGACAACCGCTACGACGCCGACGAGGTCACCTGGCGCTTCGACGCCATGACCGACATCCTCGGCCTGGACCGCGCACGCGCGCGTGCCTGGACCCTGGGACGGCTCCTCCAGAACGCCCTCTGGAACATCGAGGACGGCCGCCCCCTGGAACCCCGCCAACTCGACATCGCCGACCGCCTGCGCACCCCCCGGAGCCGACAGCCGTGATCCGCCCCGCCACCCCCGCCGACATCCCCGCGATCCACGCCCTGATCCGCGAACTCGCCGACTACGAAAGGGCGTTGTCCGAAGCAAAGGCGACCGAGGAACAACTCCACGAGGCCCTCTTCGGCCCTCGCCCCGCCGCCTACGCCCACGTGGCGACCGACTCCACGGACTCCGTGATCGGCTGCGCCGTCTGGTTCCTCAACTTCTCCACGTGGCGCGGCGTCCACGGCATCTACCTCGAGGACCTCTACGTCCGCCCCACCGCCCGCGGCGCCGGCCACGGCAAGGCCCTCCTCACCGAACTCGCCCGCCTCTGCGTCGAGCGCGGCTACCAACGCCTCGAATGGTCCGTCCTGAACTGGAACACCCCCGCGATCGACTTCTACGAATCCCTCGGCGCCCGCCCCCAGGACGACTGGACGGTGTACCGCCTCACCGACGAAGCCCTCGTCAGGGCATCCGGCACGTGACGAGTACGCCCGCCTTCCTCCCCGGCCTCGAACTCGCCCGCCGCTTCTACACCGAGGCGGTGGGCCCCTTGCTGGAGGAGGCCGCGCCCGGCATCCCGCACTCCGCCGCGCGCATCGGCCCCGGCTCCGAAGTCCTCGGCTACGACACCCCGCGCTCCGCCGACCACGAATGGGGCCCGCGTCTCCAGCTCTTCCTCCACCCCCGGGACGTCTCCCGCCATGCGGGCCGTATCAAAGACGCCCTCGCCGAGCGCCTCCCGAAGACCTTCCTCGGCTTTCCCACCCACTTCGCGCCCACCGGCGAGACCCGCGACATCCGCGTCATGCGCGCCACCGACGGTCCTGTCCACCACCGCGTCGAGATCACCCACGTCTCCTCGTGGTTCACCGAAACGCTCGGCTTCGACCCCACCTCCGCGATCACCCCCGCCCACTGGCTCGCCACCCCCACCCAACGCCTCGCCGAGGTCACCGCCGGCGCCGTCTTCCACGACGGCCTGCACGCCCTCGCCCCCGTCCGCGCCGCCCTGCGCTGGTACCCGCACGACCTGTGGCTGTACGTCCTGGCCTGCCAGTGGCAGCGCATCGCCCACGAGGAGGCCTTCGTCGGCCGCTGCGGCGAGGTCGGCGACGAACTCGGCTCGGCCGTCGTCGCCGCCCGCCTGGCCCGCCACCTGATGCGCCTGTGCCTCCTCATGGACCGCCGCTACCCGCCGTACGGCAAATGGCTCGGCAGCGCCTTCGCCCGGACCGCGGCGGGCGACCGTCTCACCCCGGTCCTCACCGCGGCCCTCGCGGCCACCGACCGGCACGAACGCGAGCACCGTCTCGCCACGGCCTACGAAATAGTCGGCGGCCTGCACAACCGGCTCGGCCTCACGGACCGCGTCGACCCCACGACCAGGCCGTACCACTCCCGCCCCTTCCGCGTCCTGCGCGCGGACCGGTTCGCACAGGCCCTGATGGCCCGCATCCCCGACCCGACGATCCGGGAACTGCCACTGCCAGAACCGGCAGACACCGAACCGGAGAGACACCTGTGGTGAGCCTCCGCACGGTGCTCACCAGCTGATCCCGGCCGCCACCGGGCGGTGGTCGCTGCCCGTGGACGGCAGGACCCAGGAGCTCCGCGGGGTCACTCCGCGCACCAGGATCTGGTCGATCCGTGCCACCGGGAACTTCGCCGGCCAGGTGAAGCCGAAACCGGCGCCGGCCGTGTCCTGGACCGAGTGCAGCCGTGCGGTGAGGCCGGCGAGCGCGCGGTCGTCGGTGGTGCCGTTCAGGTCGCCGAGCAGCACCACCCGGTCGTTCGGCTCGGCGGCGACAGCCCGGGCGAGCGCCTTCGCGTTGCGGTCCCGGCTGTCCGTCCAGAAGCCCATCGTGGGCATCAGCCGTACGGACCCCAGGTGGGCCACGTACACCGCCAGGGGACCCCGGCCCGTCGCCACCGTGGCGCGCAGCGCGCGGTTGTAGGACAGCTTGACGGCGGCCGACTTGGTGTCCCCCAACGGCCCCGCGTCCATCCCCGTGTCCACCGGCCGGACGTCCGACAGCGGCAGCCTGCTCCACAGCCCGACCGTGCCCAGCACCGCGTGGTACCGGTACGCCCTCGCCAGACCCTCCTCGTACACCGGCCTCGCCCGCGGGGTGATCTCCTCCAGGCCCAGCACGTCCGCCCCCGACGCGGCCAGGTCGCGAGCGGTACCGGCCGGGTCGCGGTTGTCGGCACCGACGTTGTGACCGGCCACGACGAGATCACCGCCCGAGTGGGACCGGTCACCGAGCAGCCCCCCGAACAGACTCAGCCACACCGTGACCGGCAGCAGCAGCGCGACCACCGCGGCAGCGGAACGGCGCCACAGCGCACCGGCCAGCAACACCGGCACGAACAGGCCGAACCACGGCAGGAAGGTCTCCACCAGACTCCCGAGCCCGCCGTGGTCCGGGATCTCCGCGTGCAGCAGCATCACCAGACCGAGCAGCACCGCCAGCGCCGCGAGCACCGGGCCGCGCTTCCAGAGACCCGGCCGGGAGCAGGCGCGGAGCACCCGTCGGAGGCCGGCGTCCCCGCGACCGGAGCCACCTTGCGGGGACGGGTGAGTCCGGCGGGTCGCTGTCCGCACCGAGGGCGGGTATCTCGTCATACGACCAGCCAAGACCGCACGCTGTTGCCGCCCCGTATGCGGATTCCGATACGCCGACGATATGCACCCGCTCGTAGCATCGAAGGCATGCGTGTGCTCATCGTCGAGGACGAGCTCTACATGGCAGAAGCCATCCGCGATGGTCTACGCCTCGAAGCGATCGCGGCCGACATCGCGGGCGACGGCGACACCGCCCTCGAACTGCTGAGCATCAACACCTACGACATCGCCGTCCTCGACCGGGACATCCCCGGCCCCTCCGGCGACGAGATCGCCACCCACATCATCGCCTCCGGCACCGGCACGCCGATCCTCATGCTCACCGCCGCCGACCGCCTCGACGACAAGGCCACCGGCTTCGAACTCGGCGCCGACGACTACCTCACCAAACCCTTCGAACTCCAGGAACTCGCGCTCAGACTCAGAGCACTCGACCGCCGACGCGCCCACCACCGCCCACCCGTACGGGAGATCGCGGGCCTGCGCCTGGACCCGTTCCGCCGAGAGGTCTACCGGGACGGCCGCTACGTCGCCCTGACCCGGAAGCAGTTCGCCGTGCTCGAAGTCCTCGTCGGCGCCGAAGGCGGTGTCGTCAGCGCCGAAACACTCCTGGAACGCGCGTGGGACGAGAACGCCGACCCGTTCACCAACGCCGTACGCATCACCGTCTCGGCCCTGCGCAAACGGCTCGGCGAACCCTGGATCATCGCCACCGTGCCGGGCGTCGGCTACCGCATCGACACACAGCCGGGAGCCTCGGACGAGGGAGCGAACCGTGGATGCGGATAGAGCACCCGGCCTGAGCGTCCGCCTCAAACTCACCCTCAGCTACGCCGGGTTCCTCATGCTCGCGGGCATCCTGCTGATCGTCACCGTGGGGCTGTACCTGTCTCTCCAGGGGGAGTTGTTCAACGAAGCGGGGGCGGTGCAGGCAACCCCGGGCACCATGTTCCTGAAAGCCTTCGCCCCGACGGCAGCCGCGACGATGGCGTTCCTGCTGGTGTTCGGCGTCCTGGGAGGCTGGATCCTCGCCGGCCGCATGCTCGCCCCCCTCAACCGCATCACGGACGCCACCCGTACGGCCGCGACCGGATCCCTCTCCCACCGGATCCGGCTGCCGGGCCGCAAGGACGAATTCCGCGAACTGGCCGACACCTTCGACGCGATGCTCGCCCGCCTCGAAGCACACGTCGCCGAACAGCGCAGATTCGCGGCCAACGCCTCCCACGAACTGCGCACCCCGCTCGCGATCTCGAAGTCACTCCTCGACGTGGCCCGCACCGACCCGCACCACGACACCGGCCGGCTCATCGACCGCCTCCACACCGTCAACACCCGGGCCATCGACCTCACCGAGGCACTGCTCCTGGTCAGCCGCGCCGAGCAGCGGTCCTTCACCCGACAACGCGTCGACCTGTCCCTCATGGCGGAAGAGGCCACCGAGACCCTTCTCCCCCTCGCGGAGAAGCACGGCGTCACCATCGAGACCCGCGGCGACATCACCCCGACGACCGGCTCACAGGCCCTTCTGCTCCAGCTGACCACGAACCTCGTGCACAACGCGATCGTCCACAACCTCCCCGAGCAGGGCACCGTGTGGATCACCACCGAGGTCCGCCCGGGGACAGCGGTCCTCACCGTCGAGAACACCGGCGACCACCTCACCCCGGAACTGCTCCCGACCCTCACCGAGCCCTTCCAGCGCGGCACCGAACGCGTCCACACCGGCCACGCGGGCGTCGGCCTGGGCCTCGCCATCGTCAAGACCATCACCCAGGCCCACGACGGAACCCTCATCCTGACCCCGCGCCCCACGGGCGGTCTGCGCATCACCGTAGAACTGCCAGCACAAAACCCCAGGCCAGAGGAGGTCTGACCTGGGGTTCGACGGAGAGCTGCCCGACGGAGGCGGCGCGGACGTCCTCGCCCTCCGGGTCGCCGGAGGATGCATGAGGCCGACCGAAGCAGCGTGTTGTCACCGAGGAGGCACGCGGCTTGTCACAACTGCTCACTCAGCAACCTTTCTGTCACCAGTCCCGCGACGCCTGGAGGGGTGCGCAGCCGTAGGCGCTCGCCCTGGGGCCCGAACATAATCAGGTACTCGACAGGCCCGCCGGAGCCGGCGTTCACCACCCCGTGCGGGGTGCGGGTGTCGAACTCGACGACGTCCCCGGCAGTCAGGACGAGGTCTTGGTTGCCGAGTGCGAGCCACAGCCGCCCGTACAGGACGCACAGCCACTCGTAGCCCTCGTGGGAGACCTGCCGCGGCCGTGCGGGCGGACCCTCGACAGCGGGCAGGACGTGCTTGTGGGCGTGCAGGCCGCCCACGTACCGGGTCAACGGCAGCACCGCCTTGTCATCCCCGAAGCTCAGCGGCGCCCGCCCCCGCAGCTCGGCCGCGGGGGCGAGCGCGGTGCCGGCCAGCTCGTCGAGGGAGACGCCGTACTCCTTCGACAGCTGCAGCAGCACCTCCAGGGTGGGCTTGCGCCGGCCGGTCTCGATCCGGGACAGCGTGCTGGTCGAGATGCCGGTCGCGCAGCTGACAGCGGCGAGCGTCGCGCCGTGGTGCTCGCGCGCGGCCCGCAACCGGGGCCCCATCGCGGCCAGCGTGCCGTCCACGTCGTCGACTGCCACCTTCCCGCTCCTTCTTGCCGTGCCGCTCGGCCGCTCTGTCCTGCAAGTTTGCCAAATGGGCAAGGCTGATCGCGTCGGGCGGGTGCCGCGCCGCATGATCGATGGGTAGCCGCGTCCGCCCGCGAACCGAGGAGAAGCCCATGCAGCCCGAGCCAACCGCTGAGCTCCGCCACCGCACCGTCGAGGGCCCGGCCGGGCGCCTGCACCTGGTCGAGCAGGGCACCGGCCCGCTGGTCCTGCTCGTGCACGGCTTCCCCGAGTCCTGGTACTCCTGGCGCCGCCAGCTCCCGGCCCTCGCCGCGGCCGGCTACCGGGCAGTGGCGATCGACGTGCGCGGCTACGGCCGCTCCTCCAAGCCCGCCGCGATCGACGCCTACCGGATGCTCGACCTGGTGGAGGACAACGTCGCCGTCGTGCGCGCCCTCGGCGAGGAGAGCGCGGTGGTCGTCGGCCATGACTGGGGCTCCAACATCGCCGCCGCCTCCGCCCTGCTCCACCCCGGGGACTTCCGCGCGGTCGGCTTGCTGAGCGTCCCCTACGCGCCGCCCGGCGGCCCGCGCCCGACCGACATCTTCGGCCAGATCGGCGGCCCCGAGCAGGAGTTCTACGTCTCCTACTTCCAGGAGCCCGGCCGCGCCGAGACGGAGATCGACCCCGATGTCCGGGGCTGGCTCGCGGGCTTCTACGCGGCCCTGTCCGCCGACACCATGCCCGCCGAGGGCGAGCCCGACCCGCACTTCGTCACCCTGGGCTGTCAGCTGCGCGACCGTTTCCCCGTCGGCCCGCTCCCGGCATGGTTGAGCGAGGAGGACCTCGACGTCTACGCCGGGGAGTTCGAGCGCACCGGTCTGACCGCCGCCCTCAACCGGTACCGCAACATGGACCGCGACTGGGAAGACCTCGCCCCGCACCGCGGAGCCCCGATCAAGCAGCCGTCCCTGTTCATCGGCGGAGCCCTGGACGCCTCCACCATCTGGATGTCCGACGCCATCGACGCCTACCCCACCACCCTCCCGCGCCTGTCGGCCTCCCACCTCCTGGAAGGCTGCGGCCACTGGATCCAGCAGGAACGCCCCGACGAGGTCAACCGCCTGCTGACCGACTGGCTCGCCACGCTTCCGAGCTGAACCAGACGGGCTGCCTGGGCAGCCTGGCGGTGCTTTCGGGTGGGCCGCGCCGAGGTAGTACATGCCGGTCAGCTCGGTGATGCCGAACAGTCGCACCGCCCCGTGAGGGCCATGTTGTGGAGGCGGGCGATGGCGAGTGCGGCTTGGTGGACCCCGTTGCCCTTCGGGACAAGGCGTGCTCGACGCGTGCCCGAGCGCGACGGTGGACCGAGTTCTCCGCTTCCTGTACGGCGATGGTGGGGACACCGCGGCAGACCCGGTCGACTCCGGACTCGCTGAAAGCCCGGCAGTCGTTGCGACTGCCGGGCAGCGGATCGCCGATGGCCACCACCAGGCGGCTGTTGGCGTCGATGACCACCTGCAGGTTCGTCGAGTGTGGTCCAGAATCCGGTCCGCGGCCGACTCGGAGACCCCGAACAGCGGCGCCACCTGCCGCAACGTCAGATTCGTGCGCCACGGTCGGCCTCGCTGAATGTCACCACCGCGCCGGCGCACCAGCGCGACGAACCGGTTGAACTGCTCCGGACTCGACCGACAAACGGCTCGATCCACTTCGGATCATCCGCTGAGATCACCCCACCCAACCTCTAGGGAAAGACGCTCGTGCGTGAACACCGCAGAATCCGTTGGTGTGGGGGCTGCCATCGTAGAAGCGACGGGCTGGCACCGCCTCTGCTCAGCAAAAAGCCCAGCTCAGACAGGGTCTGAGCTGGGCTTTCGACAGAGCCCCCTGTCGGATTCGAACCGACGACCTGCTCATTACAAGTGAGCTGCTCGTTCCAGCTGAGCTAAGGAGGCGCCGCGTACCAGAACGCCGTACGCGAAGGCGGCTCCACTGTACACAGCGCTCGTTTCCTCCAGCCAGTACGGTTTCGGGGGCGTGTGGAGTGCGGAACCTCGTCGTGCTGTTCCGAAGATCGGGTCGTCAGGGGAGGGGTCATGGAGGAGACAGTGGCTGAGCGCGTCAAGCGCGAGGTCCTCGGCATCGTCGAGCGCCTGAAGCACCACACGCGCAAGGCGACGCCGCTGAAGTCCCGCGCCAAGACGCCCGGCACGCATCACCGCATTTATCGGTTCCGCTTCTATCCGACCGAGGAGCAGGCCGAGCAGTTGGAGCGGACATTCGGCGCGTGTGAACGCTGCCGTGAGCCTCAGGGACGAGGGTTTGCGTTTGCTGGCCGCGTAGAGCGCGGCTGCTGCAGTACGGACCGACGGGCCGTCGGCCGGAATGCCTGTGGAGTCCCCCTAAGACCGATCAGACCCAGCTCACCAGGGCTGTGTGTGGTCGGCCGTGGACGATGAAGCAGGAAGCCGAACAGCAAGGTCAAAAGTGCGGTGCTCTGCCCCGTTCGAAAATTTCCGCGAAGTTCACAGTCCGCCAGGTACTGACATACGCGTGAACGCCAGGTACCGTCCAGAGCCAGTCCACACCTGTGTGGACTACACCACCTTCCTACAACGGATCGTCCGGCACGTTCCTGCCGGTAGAAGGGGGCCTCTGAGCCATGGCCACTGTTTCGTTCGACAAGGCGACCCGCATTTACCCGGGTTCCACGAAGCCCGCCGTCGACGGTCTCGACATCCACATCGAGGACGGCGAGTTCCTCGTCCTGGTCGGCCCGTCCGGCTGTGGCAAGTCCACCTCGCTCCGCATGCTGGCGGGGCTCGAGGACGTCAACGGCGGTGCCATCCGCATCGGTGACCGCGACGTCACGCACCTGCCGCCGAAGGACCGGGACATCGCCATGGTGTTCCAGAACTACGCGCTCTACCCGCACATGACCGTCGCCGACAACATGGGCTTCGCGCTCAAGATCGCCGGCATCAACAAGACGGAGATCCGGCAGAAGGTCGAGGAGGCCGCGAAGATCCTCGACCTCACCGAGTACCTGGACCGCAAGCCGAAGGCCCTCTCCGGTGGTCAGCGCCAGCGTGTCGCGATGGGCCGCGCCATCGTGCGTGAGCCGCAGGTCTTCCTCATGGACGAGCCGCTGTCCAACCTGGACGCCAAGCTCCGTGTGTCCACCCGTACGCAGATCGCCTCGCTGCAGCGCCGTCTGGGCATCACCACCGTCTACGTCACCCACGACCAGGTCGAGGCCATGACGATGGGCGACCGGGTCGCCGTGCTCAAGGACGGTCTGCTCCAGCAGGTCGACTCGCCGCGCAACATGTACGACCGCCCGGCGAACCTCTTCGTCGCCGGCTTCATCGGCTCCCCGGCGATGAACCTCGTCGAGGTCCCGATCACCGACGGCGGTGTGAAGTTCGGCAACAGCGTGGTGCCCGTCAACCGCGAGGCCCTCAAGGCCGCCTCCGACAAGGGTGACACCACGGTGACCGTGGGCGTCCGCCCCGAGCACTTCGACATCGTCGAGCACAACGGCGCCGCCGCCGCGGCCCTCTCCAAGGACACCGAGGACGCCCCGGCCGGTCTCGCGGTCTCCGTGAACGTGGTCGAGGAACTCGGCGCCGACGGTTACGTCTACGGCTCCGCCAAGGTCGACGGCGAGCTGAAGGACCTGGTCGTCCGCGTCAGCGGCCGCGCGGTCCCGGACAAGGGCGCCACGCTGCACGTCGTGCCGCGTCCGGGCGAGACCCACGTGTTCTCGACCTCCACGGGCGAGCGCCTCACCGACTGAGGACGAACCGCAGCAATTCACCCAGGTTGACGAGAAGGGCCCCGCAGAGCCTCTGCGGGGCCCTTCTCGCGCCCGGAACCCGCCCCGAGCGCCCCCCAACGCGTCGACAAATACCCCGGCACACCGGCCATTTCGAGCAGTGTTCGTCAACGCCCTACCCGAAAATCGGCACTGCCTCATCCCCCGAACCGGTGACTAAATGTCGCCAAATCATTACCGCACGCTACCCTCACACGCGTGAAGCACTCCACTTACCAACAGACGCGACGCGGCCGGGGCCCCGCCCGCCGTATCGGCCGCTCCCTCGCCCTTGTCCTGCCGGTCGTCCTGGTGCTCTCCGGGACCCTCGCGGTCACCCGAGTCAACTGGTCGGGGGATCCCTCGAGCTCCTCGGTGCTCACCGCGTCGGACGCGACGGTCTCGGACAGCAAGCCGCGCAGCGCCCCCCTCGCCCCCCAGGACGCCCTGCGCGGGCAGCTCCTGACCGAACTCCAGGAGAAGAACCCCGGCATCGCCCTCACGCACCTCCAGGAGGCCGTGAACGAGCGCCCCTCGCTCGCCAGACACTGCGCCTCCATCGCGAAGGCCCTGGGCCGCGCCGCGGTCCGTGTGTACGGCCCCACGCGCGCCCAGTCCTACGCCCGCCCCGTCTGCGACACGTCCTTCGCGACGGGTGTGGCCGCGGCACACAGCGGCTGACCCCGCGAGAGGGGATGCCGACCGAGGTCGGGAGAGGGGCGCGTCGTAAAGTTCCGGTCATGACCGATCCGAACGCCGCGTCCCGCCCCACCCAGGCCGTGATCCTGGCCGGCGGCCAGGGATCCCGGCTGCGCCCCTACACCGACACCCGGCCCAAGCCGATGATCGAGATCCCCGGCACGGGAACTCCGATCATCGGCCATCAGCTTGTCTGGCTCGCCGAGGAGGGCGTGACGGACGTGGTGGTCAGCTGCGGGCATCTCGCCGAGGTGCTCCAGGACTGGCTGAAGACGGCCGACCTTCCGCTGCGCGTGCAGACGGTCATCGAGACGGAGCCGCTCGGCCGGGGTGGCGGACTGAAGTACGCGGCGGCGCGTCTGCCGCACCCGGATCAGGCGTGGTACGCGACGAACGGTGACATCTGGACCCGGTTCTCGCTGCGGGACATGGCGGACTTCCACACCGAGCGGGACGCGATCGCGACGCTCGCGCTGGCGCGGCCGCGGATTCCCTGGGGGGCGGTGCAGACCGACGGGTTCGGTCACATCACCGACTTCATAGAGGCACCGCCGTCGACGTTCGAGATCAACGCGGGGGTGTACGTCTTCTCGCCCGGGTTCGCCGATCTGCTGCCGGAGCGGGGGGATCATGAGCGGACGACGTTCCCCACGCTGGCCCGTGAGTTGCGGCTGGCCGGGTTCCCGATTCCGCAGGGGGCGTACTGGCGGGCCATCGACACCGCGAAGGATCTGACCGAGGCGGCCAAGGAACTCGCGGCACTCGGCCGATAGCGGCGCCGTACACCGGGAAGGTCCCGCACATCCTGTGTGCGGGACCTTCTCCGTGTGTGGGCGGTGTCTCTCAGCCGGTGGGGTCGCCCAGTACGTCGCCCACCGGCCCGCCTACCCCAACAGGCCTCCCACCAGGCCCGGTTGGCCGGAGGAGGAACCTCCGGTGCCGGAGCCGCCCGTGGAACCGCCGGAGGTGCTCGTGCCCCCGGTCGGGCCCGAGGTGGTGCTGGGGGCCTGCTGGGCCGGGGAGGACTGCTGGGGGGAGGTCCGGCCCGTGGTGCCCTGGGTCTGGCTGGGCGAGCCGCCGGTGGTGGTGGTCGTGTCGGTGTCGCGGGTGGCGCCGGGGGTCGCCGAGGTGCCGGCGGAGGGGCCCGTGGTGGCGCCCTGGCTGGGCCGGGTGGACGCCGACGGGCTCTTCTTGCGGGCCTTGGCGGAGTCCTGCGGGAGCGGGGAGCCGGGCAGTTCGTTGCGCGGGGCCTCGCCGGGGCCGGGGACGATGATGCGGTCGGCGTCGCGGACGGCACTGCCGAGCACGGAGCCGATCAGCAGGGTCAGGCCCATCACGATGGTGGTGACGAGGGCGCCGCGTCGAAGGACGTAGCGGCGCAGTTCCCAGATGTCGGAGTGGGGTCCGAGGCGGCGCCAGGCGCGGCCCGCGAGGCGGCCGTCGATGGAGTAGACGGGGGCGCCGGCGATGATCAGCGGGGACCAGGCGGCGAGGTAGATGATGTCGGGGGTGTCGTAGGCGGGAACGCTCTTCCAGCTGACGGTGACGAGGAGCGCGGCGGACAGGCCGGCGCCGACGACCGCGGCGACGCGCTGCCAGCAGCCCAGGATCGTGAGGACGCCCACGATGACCTGGAGGAAGGCGATGACGAGGCCGGAGCCGACGGGGTGCTGGAGGGCGAACTGGCGCAGTGGTTCGGCCACGTCCCACGGGTGCAGGGTGTTGAGCCACTTGACCATGGAGCCGCGCTTGCCGCCGTCGAAGTAGACGGGGTCGCACAGCTTGCCCATGCCGGCGTAGATGGAGATGAAGCCGAGGAAGATCCGGAGCGGGAGGAGGACGACGCCGAGGTTCATCCGGCGGCCCGGGTAGTAGGCGTGCCGCGCGGCTTCGTCGCCCTGTCGCCTGGTGGCGCGGTCGGCGCGGGCCTCGTCGAAGCCGTCGTCGAACTCCTCGCCCTCGTGGGCGGGTTCGTCGTACGCGCTGCCCACCGTGCGCATGTGGGGCAGGAGCCGGGTGCCGTCGCCGTCGGGGGTGCGCTGGGCGCCGACGAGCGGGGTCGCCATGGTCTGGGCCAACTCGCCGTCGTAGTCGGCCTGGTAGCCGTGATCGACGTCGATACGGGGGATGACCTGGGTGGCTCCGGCGTCGGCGGCGGCCGGCTCGGCATGGCCGACGCTGCCGCCCCGGACGGCCTGCAACAGGCGGTGGGCGCCGGTGTCGTCGGGGGCGGACCTGCCGCTCCACACGACGGGCCGACGGCGCCCCGCGGCGCCTACGGCCGGCATCCGGGCGGTGTCCTCGGCGGCGATCAAGTGCCGTGCGATCCGCGGGGATTGGGCGCGTCTCGTCGACGCGCCCAACTGCACGCGGAAGCTCGCATGATTGACGATGATCTGCGCCGGATCGCTCGGCACCTTCACCATGCTCAGCGCGGGAGCGTCGTCGAATCCCGACGGGCCGTCCCCCGTGGGTGTGCGGGGTGTTCTGGTGTCCACACTCATCTAACCGAGTGACGTGTGGTTAGGACACTGCTTTGACTCGCCGGATGTGTCCGGACCCCGTCAAGCTTGCCCCGTACGCCGGGAACACCCCGTGTGGGGGACTGCGCCGAACAGTCGTTCAGGCCCGGCGGCGAGCCGCTTCGTAGAGCACGATCCCGGCCGCCACACCGGCGTTGAGCGACTCCGCGCCGCCCGGCATGGGAATCCGCACCCGGTAGTCGCAGGTCTCGCCGACCAGGCGGGACAGACCCTTGCCCTCGCTGCCGACCACGATGACGACGGGGCCGCCGAGGGCTTCCAGGTCGCCGATCTCGTGCTCGCCGTCGGCGGCGAGGCCGACGACCGCGATGCCCTGCTTCTTGTACGCCTCCAGGGCGCGCGTCAGGTTGGTGCAGCGGGCGACCGGGGTGCGGGCGGCCGTACCGGCGGACGACTTCCACGCACCGGCGGTCATGCCGGCCGCGCGCCGCTCGGGTACGACGACGCCGTGGCCGCCGAAGGCGGAGACGGAGCGGACGGCGGCACCGAGGTTGCGCGGGTCGGTCACGCCGTCGAGGGCGACGATCAGCGGGTCCTGCCCCTCGTCGTAGGCGGCGTTGGCCAGCTCCTCGGGGTGGGCGTACTCGTACGGCGGGACCTGGAGGACCAGGCCCTGGTGGTTGAGCCCGTTGGTCATGCGGTCGAGCTCGGGGCGGGGGGCCTCCATGAGGTGGACGCCGCCCCGGTCGGCGACGAGCTGGAGCGCCTCGCGCACGCGCTCGTCGTTGTCGATGAACTGCTGGACGTAGAGCGTCACCGCGGGCACGCCCTCGCGCAGCGCCTCGACGACGGGGTTGCGTCCGACGACCATCTCCGAGGTGCCCTTGCCGCCCCGGCCGCGCGGCGCGGAACGGCGCACCGTCTGCTTCGCCTTGGCATTGGCGATTCGGTTCTTCTTGTGGCCCTTGCGCGCCTCGGCGGGCGGGGTCGGACCCTTGCCCTCCAGGCCCCTGCGTCGCTGGCCGCCACTGCCGACCTGCGCGCCCTTCTTGCCGGACATGCGGCGGTTGTTGGCTGCCATGACCTACCTGTTCTCCGTGAGTGCCTGCGTCGGTGAAACGTTCGTACGTCTATGCAGTGTGCCGCCCGGAGGGCCGGGCGGCACAATCGATCAAGAAAGGGGCTAGCGGGGACCCAGCGTCCAGCGCGGCCCCTGCGGGCCGTCCTCGATGGTCAGGCCCGACTGGCCGAGCTGGTCGCGGATGGCGTCGGCGGTGGCCCAGTCCTTGCGGGCACGGGCCGCTTCCCGCTGGTCGAGGACCAGGCGTACGAGGCTGTCGACCACGCCGTGCAGGTCCTCGCCCCGGTCGGACTCACCGGCCCAGTGCGCGTCGAGCGGGTCGAGGCCGAGGACGCCGAGCATGGCGCGCACCTCGGCGAGGCGGGCCACCGCGGCCTCCTTGTCGTCGGCCGCGAGGGCGCTGTTGCCCTGCCGGACGGTGGTGTGCACGACGGCGAGCGCCTGCGGGACGCCCAGGTCGTCGTCCATGGCCTCGGCGAAGGCGGGCGGTACCTCGGCGGAGGGCTCCACGGGACCGGCCTTCTCGACCACGCGCTGCACGAAGCCCTCGATCCGCGCGAACGCCGACTCGGCCTCGCGCAGGGCGTCCTCGCTGTACTCGATCATCGAGCGGTAGTGCGGCGTGCCGAGGTAGTAGCGCAGCACGATCGGCCGCCACCTCTCGACCATCTCGGACACGAGCACCGAGTTGCCCAGCGACTTGGACATCTTGTCGCCGGCCATGGTGACCCAGGCGTTGTGCACCCAGTACTGCGCGAAGTCGTCGCCGTAGGCCTTGGCCTGGGCGATCTCGTTCTCGTGGTGCGGGAAGATCAGGTCGAGGCCGCCGCCGTGGATGTCGAAGGCGGTGCCCAGGTACTTGTGGGCCATCGCCGAGCACTCCAGGTGCCAGCCGGGGCGGCCGGGGCCCCACGGCGTCGACCAGGTCGGCTCGCCCGGCTTGGCGGACTTCCACAGGGCGAAGTCACGCGGGTCCCGCTTGCCGGTCTCGCCGTCGCCGGACGGCTGGAGCAGGTTGTCCAGCTCCTGCCGCGACAGCTGCAGGTAGCCCGGGAAGGAGCGCACGTCGAAGTAGACGTTGCCGTCGGACTCGTAGGCGTGGCCGCGCTCGATGAGGCCCTGCATCATCTCGACCATCTCGGTCATGTGCCCGGTGGCACGCGGCTCGTAGCTGGGCGGGAGGCAGCCGAGTGCGGTGTAGCCGTCGTTGAACGCGCGCTCGTTCTCGTACCCGATCGCCCACCAGGGGCGCTTCTGCTCGGCCGCCTTGACGATGATCTTGTCGTCGATGTCGGTGACGTTCCGGACGAAGGTGACCTCGTAGCCGCGGTACTCGAACCAGCGGCGCATGATGTCGAAGTTCAGGCCGGAGCGGATGTGACCGATGTGCGGGACGGCCTGCACGGTGGCACCACACAGGTAGATCGAGACACAGCCCGGCGTGAGCGGGGCGAAGTCACGGATCTGCCGGGCGCTGGTGTCGTACAGGCGAATAGTCACGGGACCTAGGGTAGTGGGCCGAAGGGGGTGCGTGGAGCAGTCCTTTTGTCACCCTTCCCTTACGGCCGATTGTCACCCCTGCCTGACGACCAGGGCCGTCGCCACCGCCATCAGTCCCTCGCCGCGGCCGGGGAATCCGAGGCCGTCCGTGGTCGCCCCCGACACCGACACCGGGGCACCCGCCGCCGCCGAGAGGATCTTCTGCGCCTCGTCCCTGCGCTTGCCGATCTTCGGGCGCGGACCCACCACCTGAACGGCGATGTTGCCGATCCGGAAGCCCGCCGCGCGGACGATCCGGGCGGCCTCCGTCAACAGCGTGACGCCGGACGCACCGGACCATTCGGGGCGGCCGGTGCCGAAGTGCTGACCGAGGTCGCCGAGGCCGGCCGCGGAGAAGAGCGCGTTGCAGGCGGCGTGGGCGACGACGTCCGCGTCGGAGTGGCCGGCCAGGCCGGTGCCCTCGCCCTCCCACTTCAGGCCGGCGCACCACAGGTCGCGGCCCTCCTCGAAGGCGTGGATGTCGGTGCCGATGCCGACCTGGGGCAGGAGCACGGGCTGCTCAGAAGCCATCGTTGAGCCTCCTGCGGGCCAGGACCGCCTCCGCGAGGACCAGGTCCAGGGGGCGGGTCACCTTGAAGGCCTCCTCGTGACCGGGCACCACCACGACGGTGAGCCCCAGCTGCTCGACCATGCTCGCGTCGTCGGTGACGTCCTCGGTGACCGTCTCGTGGGCGCGGATCAGGGTCGCCCGGTCGAAGCCCTGCGGGGTCTGCACGGCACGCAGTCGCGCGCGGACCGGGGTGGCCACAACCGGCTCCGGCTCACCGGGAGCGACGGCGGGCTCGACCTCCTTGACGGTGTCCGCGAGGGGCAGCGCCGGGACGACGGCGCTCGCACCGTCCCGTACGGCCTCGATGACCGCGTCGACGGTGTCGACCGGGACGAGTGGGCGGGCCGCGTCATGGACCAGGACGATGCCGAAGTCGGAGGGCAGGGCGTCCAGGCCGAGCCGGACCGATTCCTGCCGGGACTCGCCGCCCGGGACGACGAGGAAGTCCGTGCGCTCGGGCAGGGCGTGCGCGTCGAGGAGGGACTTGACCTCGCCGGCGCCGTCGGGCGGGGCCACGACGACGACCAGCGAGACGGCACGGGATGCGGCCATCGCGCGGACCGCGTGGATCAGCATGGGAGTGCCGTTCAGCGCCCGGAGCGCTTTGGGAGCGCCCGGACCGAGGCGTACGCCCCTTCCGGCGGCCGGAATCACCACCGCGGTGCGGGCCCCCGCACGTGCTTCGGCGGGCGAAGGACGCGAAACGTCAGACATCGGTTCCTGTCAGGTTTGTGTGCTCGGCCAACGTGGGTACGGAGACAGCGTGCCGGGCGCGACGCCTTGACCGGACCCTTCCGTGACCCCGGTCGAGCCTGCTGCCCGGGCCCGGCACGCCAAGTATCGGGGGATCTTTCTCCGAGAGAAACACGCGCACGGCACTCCGGGCGTCTTCGCCGGAGTGTCTTCGGGGGCGTGCTGGGTCCGGCATCCGGAGACAGACATGCCGCAGCGCCCGGCGACAGCTGTTGCGTCATCGGGCACCGCGGCATTTCAGTGCGGCAATTCGGATTCAGTGTGTGCTGAGCTGAGCGGGCGAGGTGCCTGCACAGAGACGCTCAGGACGCGAGAACCTCGTCGAGCAGCGCCTCGGCCTTGTCCTCGTTCGTGTTCTCCGCGAGGGCGAGTTCACTCACCAGGATCTGCCGAGCCTTGGCGAGCATGCGCTTCTCACCTGCGGAGAGTCCGCGCTCGCGCTCACGA
Organism: Streptomyces sp. NPDC048523; assembly: GCF_043199815.1. Classification (NCBI taxonomy): domain Bacteria; kingdom Bacillati; phylum Actinomycetota; class Actinomycetes; order Kitasatosporales; family Streptomycetaceae; genus Streptomyces; species Streptomyces sp. NPDC048523. The sequence goes on from NZ_JBICWQ010000006.1 coordinate 504,398, forward strand.
CGCCACAGGTCACGCACGACTTCCGCGACCTTGATGACATCGCCGGAGGCGAGCTTCTCCAGGTTTGCCTTGTAACGACGGGACCAGTTAGTGGGCTCCTCGGCGTACGGCGCGCGCAGCACCTCGAAGACCCGGTCCAGCCCGTCCTGACCGACCACATCCCGCACGCCGACGAACTCCGCATTGTCCGCTGGCACACGTACCGTCAGGTCACCCTGGGCGACCTTCAGCACCAAGTAGGTCTTGTCCACGCCTTTGATCTGGCGAGTTTCGATAGCCTCGATCAGCGCGGCCCCGTGATGGGGATAGACCACGGTGTCGCCAACCTTGAACGTCATGTGACAGGTACCCCTTCCGTGGCTATCCAGGGTAACACGGAAACTGCGGGTTCTGAATGGTGTTTTCGCAGGTCAGAGCATATCTCGGGGCTTGACAACAGCAACAGGAACGTGCTGCGGAGGCCGCGCGGAAGAAGGAATTCGCAGGTCGGAGCGGCTCTCCGGGCGAGGTGAAACGCGTACGTTACACGCATCCGGAGCCCCCTCCGAGCGGGCTAACGTCCCCAAATGTCCGGTTCCAAGTGTGCGACTTCCGCTACTCCGTTCGGTGCTCGGCGTCACTTCCCCGCCGAATCCGGAATTGATCACGCGCGGCCGGCGGATCAGGTGGTGATCAATTCCGGGGACGATCACACATTCCTTCACGGAAGTTTTGCTACTGGCTGCGAACGCGGTTATGTGAAAGCCGGACCGGGCCGGAGTACGGGTCACAAGTGACTGGTGAGTCACTTGTGAAGCGAGTGACACGCCTCTTGGGGAGGGTCGGGTGCGGCCCTGCGGGAACGGCTCGGTAACCTAAGGCCGCTGACAGACACTTAGCGCGGCTTTACGGGCCGCCCCGCTCAAGTCAAGGAGTTGCCGCCGCCGTGAGCAGCAGCCTTCGACGCGGCGCCCTCGCCGCCTCTGCCATCGCGTTCTCGATCGCCGCGCTCTCCGCGTGCGCGGCCGGCAGCAACGCCCAGACCCTGGAGGTCAAGCCGGACAACGCGGAGACCCGCGTGGGCGACATCAAGCTCCAGAACGTCGTGGTGATCACCCAGACGACCCCCGAGGCGTCCGGTGAGACAAAGGGTCCGGCCGTCATCTCCGCCACCGTCTTCAACGCCGGCGACAAGCCCCAGACGCTGGACTCCGTGAGCATCGACGGCGGCGGCAGCGCCGAGATCACGCCCGCCAAGGGCAAGGGCAAGGTGACCGTCCCGGCCCACGGCTCCGTCGTCCTCGGCGGCAGGAACAACGCCTCCGCCGCGGTGACCGAACTCGGCGAGAGCGTCAAGAACGGCAACGCCCAGAAGGTCACCTTCACCTTCAGCACGACCGGTGACGTGAGCCTGCGCGCCTTCGTCGTCCCGGCCGACAGCTACTACACCAAGTGGGGCCCGAGCGCCGTGCCGTCGGCGCCGAAGACCTCGCCGAAGCCGACCGGCTCCCCGACCCCGACCGGTGCGGCCACGCCGACCGGCGCGGCGTCTGCGTCTGCTTCCGCGTCCACGAGCGCGACGGCCGGTGAATCGGCCGCTAGCCACTGAGCAGCCGTACGAGACCCTCGTACGACACGAAGGGCGGGGCCTCCGAGGAGGTCCCGCCCTTCGGCGTACCGCAGCTGTTTTTTCGGGCTCTTTACGGCTCGAACTTGTAGCCGAGGCCGCGGACCGTCACCAGGTAGCGGGGTGCGCCCGGGTCGGGCTCGATCTTGGCGCGCAGGCGCTTGACGTGGACGTCGAGGGTCTTGGTGTCACCGACGTAGTCGGCGCCCCAGACGCGGTCGATGAGCTGCATGCGGGTCAGGACGCGGCCGGCGTTGCGCAGCAGCATCTCCAGCAGGTCGAACTCCTTGAGGGGCAGGTCGATCTTGGAGCCGGAGACCGTGACCACGTGGCGGTCCACGTCCATGCGGACCGGACCGGCCTCCAGAGCGGCCGGGGTGACCTCCTCGGGCTCGCCGCGGCGGCGCAGGACGGCGCGGATACGGGCGACCAGCTCGCGCGAGGAGAACGGCTTGGTGACATAGTCATCGGCTCCTATTTCCAGGCCCACGACCTTGTCGATCTCGCTGTCCTTGGCGGTCACCATGATGACGGGGACGTTGGAGCGGCCGCGCAGCTGGCGGCAGACCTCCGTGCCGGGCAGGCCCGGCAGCATCAGGTCGAGGAGGACGAGGTCGGCGCCGTTGCGGTCGAACTCCTCGAGTCCGTCGGGGCCCGTGGTCGCGATGGCGACCTCGAAGCCCTCCTTGCGGAGCATGTACGAAAGGGCGTCGGAGAAGGACTCCTCGTCCTCGACGACGAGCACTCGGGTCACGGAAGGACCTCCGGGGCGGGAAGCGGGTCGTAAGAAGCCGACTCGGGAGTGGGCCCGTCCTCGTCGTCGAGGTCGGGGTGCTGGAGCGCGCGGTCGCGGGCCGCGCCCGCCTCCGGCAGCCTGAGGGTGAAAGTGGAGCCCTGTCCCTCGGAACTCCACACCGTGACCTCCCCGCCGTGCGAGGCGGCCACGTGCTTGACGATCGCGAGGCCGAGGCCCGTACCGCCGGTCTGGCGGGAACGGGCCGGGTCGACGCGGTAGAAGCGCTCGAAGATGCGCTCCTTGTCCCTGTCGGAGATGCCGATGCCCTGGTCGGTGACGGCGACCTCGATGAGGTCGCCGCTCGGCACGGACACCCGGCGGGCGGATATGCCGACACGGGTGCGGGCGGGCGAGTAGTTGACGGCGTTCTCGACGAGGTTGCCGAGGGCGGCGGCGAGCTGGCCGCGGTTGCCCCAGACCTTCAGCTCGGCCGCGCCGGCCGCGGCCATGGTGATCTGCTTGGTGCCGGCCTGGTGCCGGCAGCGGTCGATGGCCTCGGCGACCAGCTCGTCCACGCGGACCGGCTCGGCGTCCTCCAGCGGGTCGTCGTTCTGTACCCGGGAGAGGTCGATGATCTCCTGGACCAGGCTGGTCAGGCGGGTGGCCTCGATCTGCATCCGGCCGGCGAAGCGCTCCACGGCCTCCGGGTCCTCGGATGCGTCCATGACGGCCTCGGACAGGAGGGAGAGCGCGCCGACGGGGGTCTTGAGTTCATGGCTGACGTTCGCGACGAAATCGCGTCGTACCGCTTCGATCCGCCGGGCCTCGGTGAGGTCCTCCACGAGGAGCAGCACCAGCCGGGAGCCGAGGGGCGCGACACGGGCGGAGACCGCGAGGGCCTCGCCGCGTCCGGTCCCCCGCCTGGGCAGGTCCAGCTCGACCTGGCGTATCTCCCCGTCCCTCCTGGTGTCCCGGGCCATCTGGAGCATGGGCTCCACGGAGAGCTTGCCGCCGCGGACCAGCCCGAGGGCGTACGCGGCGGAGCTGGCCTTGACGACGGCGTCGGCCTCGTCGAGGACGACGGCGGAGGAGCGGAGCACGGACAGGACGGTGTCCACGCCCGGCGGAAGCATCGGGTCGGTGTGCAGGGAGGTGCGGGTGGGGCGCTTCTGCTCCCGCTCGCTCCAGCGGAACGCCAGCATGGCGATGACACCGGTGAGCACACCGGCGATCGCTGCCGCTGCGGCGACCGCCGCGTTCACGTCCATGCCTCCAGGTTAGGCATGGGATCCGTCCTGGCCACAGCCGTCCGAGTGCGAGCTCGAACACTCGTCGCCCAGAGTTCACCTTGGAGCCAGTGCTGGTTCATTTGGGAGGGCGGAAACGGACGCGTAGGAGGCCGAACGTGGGAGCGTGGGGTACGCGGCACCGGTTTCACGGCCGGTTTCGGCCCCTGGAGCCCACAGGAACGACGTAGGAGAGGGAACCGACGATGCGGGACGCGTACCACGAGGAACTTGATTCGATCGGCGACGGTCTGGTGGAGATGGCCCGGCTGGTCGGGTCGGCGATCGGACGCGCCACGACGGCCATCCTCGACTCCGACCTGAAGCTGGCCGAAAGCGTCATCGAGGCCGACCAGAAGGTGGACGACCTCCAGCACGACCTGGAGGCCCGGGCGATCGCGCTGCTCGCCCGGCAGCAGCCGGTGGCGACGGACCTCCGCATCGTCGTCACCTCGCTGCGCATGTCGGCCGACCTGGAGCGCTCCGGCGACCTGGCCCAGCACGTGGCGAAGCTGGCCCGGCTGCGCTTCCCGGAGAAGGCCATCCCGCACGACCTGCACGCGACCATCCTGGAGATGGGCCAGCTCGCCCAGCGCCTGATGGCGAAGGCGGCGGAGGTCATCATCACCAAGGACGTCGACCTGGCGCTCCAGCTGGAGCAGGACGACGACGAGATGGACCTGCTGCACCGCACGCTCTTCCAGCACCTGCTGGACGACAAGTGGAAGCACGGCATCGAGACGGCGGTGGACGTCACCCTCCTCGGCCGCTACTACGAGCGGTTCGCCGACCACGCGGTGTCGGTGGCCAAGCGGGTGGTGTACCTGGTGACGGGCGAGCACGCGGACGACCTCCAGCAGGACGTCCAGCCGGTGACGGGGGTCGAGGGGACCTGAAGCCAGGATCTCGTACGACGTCGAGGGGCCCCGGGTGATTCCGGGGCCCTTCGTCGTTCGGGTCGCCCGGGCGGGCGGAGAGGAGGAGCATAAGAGGGCGGGGACGGGGCGCGGGGGTGAAGGTCACCGTTCGGCTCGGGAATGGCAGGAAGGTGAAGGCCATGGCGCGGTTCATGGACGTACACCATGGGATGCAGGGCATCACGGCCGACCAGTTGATGGCGGCCCACCAGGCGGACCTCGCGATTGAGAACGAAGAGGGCGTGCACTTCGAGCGCGCCTGGGCCGACCCCGAGGCCGGCCTCGTGTACTGCCTCTCGGAGGCCCCGTCGGCGGACGCGGTCCAGCGCATCCACGAACGGGCGGGACACAAGGCGGACGAGATCCACTCGGTGCCGCTGTCGGTCTGACAGCGGGGTCTCCTACTGCAGGTGCTCGCGGACGAGGTCGAGGAACGCCCTGCGGTTGGGGCGGATGTACGCCCAGACCATCTCGTCCCGCAGCTCCCCCGGAGCGGGGCCGTTCCTGATCACGTTCTGGACGTCGTACGCCAGAAGACGTGCCGCGTCGTTGACCTCGGAGCCGCACAGCATGTGGATCGTCTTCTGCGCGACCCACATCCTGTCGATGGACTGCTTCGCGCGCGCCTGCCACTGTTCGTCGCGCTCACCGTGGTGATAGCGGCCCACCGCGCGTGTCCTGGGTCGCTCTCAACCGGGAGCTCTGACCGGCCACGACGTCCTCGACTGCGAGATCGCCATCGAGGCGGGGTCCGTCACGGGCACCTTCCCGGTGACTCTCCTCCCCCGAGGACCTGGAGGACTGGGAGGACGCCTTGGCGGCCCTGGAGTCCGGCCGGTCCGCCGGGTGGCTCATGTCCGGGCGGACTCCTTCGATGAGGTTCGAGCCTGACGAGAGCGGCGGGCTCGGGCTCTGGGTGTCCGCGCACGACGGGCCGTCGTCGGGAGTCACGGTCACCGTCCCGTTGTCCGCGCCGTCACCGAAGTGGATCACCGAACAGCGCGACATGCTCGCCCTTGCCCGCGAGGTCTACACCCTCGAGGTCGTCGAGACATCGACTGGTGCCTACGAGTGGCGGCGGGGTGGCAGCGTCTGACGACCCATCCCGCGGGGGCGTGATCGCGAAATCTGCTTCTTCTTGCCCTGGGTCTTGTCGGGGATCATGGTGAGCTGGGTTTTTGCTGGTCAGTGGCGGTGGGCTGGTGCGCCTGGTGGTCATCGTTGGTCGTCATTGGCCACCATCGAGCGGCCTCGGACGGCCCAGGGACGGCCCAGCTCCTCGGCCTGAGTGGGCAACCCGCCGGTGTCAGCGCGAGGGGCGCCTCTTCGGGGGGACCGGGCCCGGGATCACATCTTTGCCAAGGTGTTCTTTGATTAGGTACTTGAGTTCCGGCCCTTCGATGAGCTGGAGCCGGCCATGTTGGCGGGCAAAGTCGTGGCTGGCCCTGCCGAACCACGATGTGGTGATCAGGACCCCTTTGGCAGCCCGCTTGTGCTCGACCACTCCTGCGAGCGCCTGGACGGACTCGACACCCACGAGCTTGCTGTAGCGCTTCGCCTGAATGATGCACTCACCGTTGAAGACGGGGTCCTTGCTGACGGCCACCGCGTCAACGCCCTCGTCTTTGGACGCCTGGGTGTTCCAGGCCTCCATGCCGATCGCCTCGAACAGTTGGCGAATCAGGTGCTCGAACTCGGTGGGCGTCAGCTTCACCAGCACGGGCCTGCTGTCCAAGCCAGCGACGACATCCATGCTGTCCATGAGCCGGTACTTCGACAGGTCGAACTCGACGATGGGACGAATCGGTTCGAGATCGTAGGGGTTGGGAGACACCAGAGCGTTGAGTCCCCTGAGGCACTGCGCTGGATCAACCTGACTGAGACGGAGCTTCCCGAACTGCTCCCTGCTGGCGCTGAGCGTCACCAGACAGGGTGAGACCTCCTGACCGGTGGCCCGGTCGATGGTTCTCACATGACCGTTCAGGATCACGCCATTGACGATCCGGTCTGGATCGCTCGCCAGGACCTCGTGCACTGTCCTCAGAGCGACTTGTGCCAGGACGGAGGCGTAGATCTCCTTGCGCTCCTTCTCCGGACGAGGCAGCACGGTCGTCTCGTCTCGGTTCTTCACGTACCGGTAGCCCCGCGCGGTAGGAACGATCGCCTCAGGCGGCAAGTGAACCTCGACGAGTACGTCACCGGTGGCAGGTCGAAAGGCGATCCGATGCTCGTGGGGGAAGCCCAATGGATACTCCGACGCATCCAGAACGGCCCCTAGATGAGCCTCGACCGCCGCGGGCTCCCCGGCCCTGTACGCCTCGCGCTCCTCGTCCAACTTCCCGTTGAAGGCTGCCACCTCGTCAAGGGCTTGCTTTTCGGCCTGGCGGTGCTCAGCACGCTTCCGCTCCAGTGTCGCCAGCCGCTTCTCCTCGGCTCGCCTGTGGCGCTCTTGCGCCTCGCCGAACCGCACACGCGCCTCGGCAACCTCAGCTTCATAGCGCTTCCTGCCAAGACCCAGGACAGCAGCCAGACCGCCAGGCTCCGGTGGTGGGAACTCCTCCCAGCGTGGTGAAGGCTCCGGACGAGACCAGGGACGCTCGTCCAATTTTGTTGGCGTGTGCGTCCTCCGCCGGCGCTCGAAGGTCGCCGGCGGATCGCCCACCAACGCGTCACGGAGCAACTGCCCGAGCTGCTCGACCTCGTGCTCGACCCCGATCGTGCGCGCCTGCGCCTGCTCGGCCTGCTGCTCCTGATATGCGGCTTTACGCTCGCGCTCCTGCCGCTTGCCGGCCGTCTCGGCGGCCTTGCGTTCCCGCTCCGCTTGTCGTGCCCGTTGTTCCTGGGCTCGTCGTAACGCCTGCTGCTGCCGCTGATAGTCGTTGCCTCGGCCGATGCCCCGTTGCGCCACCTGTCCACCCCTCCCCTGGCCTTCCTCCGCCACAGGGCTGCATTCCCCTTCCACATCGCAGAATCACGCAGGGCAGGAACGTCAGCTCAGCCGGACCGCACTGTGCACCATGAACTCAAGTCATCTGCACCACAACCGACGACAGTCAGCCGCGATGCCGCGATTGCCGACCGACCAGGCGCACGTGCCTCGCTGCACCCCCACTGCCCTCAGCCACGGTGTCGCGGTGTCGTGGACCAGAGGAAGCGACGAGGGCCGGCCCGTGAGCACACTGCCTAAGCCATCAGCTTGGGAAGCAGATTACTGCGCTGAACTGCGGCGGAACCACTTTCCGACCTCGGCGGGTCCGTGGCCTAGCCCCCGCTGTTTCTTGTGAGTCCCCGCTGGATCTGGCACGCCAATGGCACGACTCTCGGGCCTTTGCTGTCAGTGCCTGCGGCTATGGTGCGTCCGCCAACAAGGGCAATGTTCTGGGGAGGGGCTGTGGGAGCCAAGACGGGACTGCTGGTGTACGCCGACGGTGACGTGCCAGCCTTGCTGCGACAAGCGGGGACGGCGGACCTGGATCGGACGGTCACCATGATGCGGCGGCTCTACCCCGGCTGTGAGATCGAAGAGTGCGAGGGCTCGAACCTCTGGGACGGCGTGTATCCCCAGAAAGGGACGGCGTACGCCGCTACTTGGCCAGGCGTGGATGTCATCGGAGATCAGAGGGTGATGATCAACGCTCCCTCCCAGCTCCCGGAACACCTCGTGGTGGCAAGCATCGGCCGGCGGCTCGTCCTGCACGCCATGCACAGCGTGGTCGACTGGCTGGCGTTCGCTGTGTGGGAGGACGGACATCTCGTCCGCTCCCTGAGCCTGTCCCCGGACAGCGGCATCATCGAGAACATCGGTGAACCTCTCCCCTTTGAACGGCCCTACTGGGCCGGAGACCGGCCGGCCGACATCGTCCCCTGGCCCGGTGAGGAAGAAGAGCCGTACGCCTTACCCTTTGACCCTTTGGACCTGGGCGAAGACGCGTTGCGGGCGCTCTGCGGGTTCATCCAGGAGGGCTGTCCCCAGCCTGATGACGTCGACGCAGACGCCATCGAGCTGTACGGCTTCCGCGTGCGGGATCCACACGTGCCTGATCCTGCAGAGCAGGAAGCGGAGCTGCGCAGAGCGGTGGAAGCCTTGGAGCCGCCGCGCTTCTACACACTGAGCCCTGATGGCTCACTGATCGAGCGCGACAGTCTTTAGCTCAAGACCCCTTCGTCCCGAAGCAACTTGGGTGGGGGTGCTGGCTTGAGCTGGGATGGTTCTCACCTGGACCGCTGGTCCGCAGATGTACGCGCTTGTTAGCTGTTGTTCGCAGGCGTTGTCACGCAGTTAGACACTCACGAGTGCTGCACGGACCGACGTTCGGAGCCGACGGCTGAAGAGGTGCACCCAGTATCTGAGGCCATGCGACGCCACTGCCGCCGGGTGCGTGCGGCAGAGCTGTCCTGCTTGCACTACCTCAATCGTGGCGGAGGAGTAGAGAGGCAGACATGAGGATGAGGTGCGTTGTCGCCCGGCGGGGAACGTCACCTCCATTCCCCTCGAACCACTCGTCCTTCGAGGTTTTACGGAGACGGGTGGCTGTGTCAGTTGCACCGTCTACGCTGCACCATTAGCTGTTGCTGCCCGGAGCATCGCGACTGCCGCAACCTGCGGCCAAGACCATGTGCGACGACCGTTGCGAAGGAGGCTACTCGACCGTGCTGTGTGCGAATCGACCCTACGAGCCGCCCTGGACGGTGGGCCAGCCCTCCGATGCACTGTTCAATCTGCGACAGCCCAAGAGCGCACCAGTCGCGACGCTGTCCACTCCGGGCACGTGCGCCACCCGGCGATCTGCTACCCGATAGGTTCGTCTCATGCCCGGCCGCCTCCTGGAACTACACGTCGAAAACTTCCGCAGCCTTCGTGACGTGACCATCCCACTTGGTCCGCTCACCGTCCTAGTGGGACCCAACGGAGTGGGGAAGTCCAACGTACTGAAGGTATTTGACTTCCTTGCCGCGATCATTCGAACTGACCTTCAGCCTGCGCTCGATGAGCGCGGCGGATTTGACGAGGTGGCTTTTTGGGGAGGTGACAAACCACCGACCTCGATGGCGATCCGTCTCAAAGCGGACTGGACGACGCATGCGAGTGCAAAAGCTCCGGACGAGTACTCATTGACCATTCGCAGGCGTTCCATGCCTGGTAACCGTGATTCCTACACCTTGTCACGCCAGGAGAGTTTTCAGTTCAAGCGGACGCAGGGGCGAGGCCGTCGTATCACCATTTCCGGTGATGAAGCTCGCGTCGTAGACAGGAAGGCTGGTCGCGAATCTGATGGGGGTAGTTTCGGTATCCAGCGGTTGAGTAGTGGTCTATCCACTTTGCCCCGGTTGGGGCGTTCTGATGGCGGGGAAGAGGTTACAAGGGTTGCAAACCGCTTGTCATCTTTTAGGGTGTTCGACGTAGACGTTACCGCAGCTCGACAGCCGACACGTGCCCGCTCGATTAAGGCTGGCCGCTTGGAGTCCCATGCTGAGAATCTGGCAGCTTTTTTAGTGCAACTCAGTACGGACGAGGAGCGCTGGGAGCTTCTGACACGCGATGCCCGTCGTATCCTTCCGCAACTCGATGCCATCGAATTTGAGCAGGTTGGGGGGTTTGCGGACCGACTTGCGGTGGTGCTTCATGAACACGGCCTGCGCCGGCCCACTCCGCTCGCTGACGCCTCGTTCGGAACAGTGCGTCTTCTCGGCCTACTAGCCATGCTTTACGATCCCCGGCCTCCGGCGTTGACGTGTGTTGAAGAGATCGACCACGGTCTGCATCCTCAAGCTCTTGAGCTCATTGTGGAGCGGATGAGGGAAGCATCAGAGCGAACGCAGTTCATCGTAGCGACTCACTCGCCAGCGCTCGTCGACCGATTGGAGCCTCATGAGTTCATCGTTTGTGACCGTGACGAAGACGGTGCCTCCATCATTCCCGCTCTGACAACGGATGAGATCAAGACCATCGTTACAGAGACAGGTGATCAGCCCCTTGGTGAGCTCTGGTTCTCCGGGGTTCTGGGAGGCGACTTGACGGAGGACGAGTTGTGAGTCGCAGGCGGATAACCAAGTCCCGGAGCCGGGGTGTGGTTGTGCTAGCAGGTGAAAGTGCGAACGATCGGCGCATGTTGGCCGCGTTCATCAAGGCCGCGCATCCTGACCTTGCCGCAACTGTCACTCTTACTGAGATAACCGACCCGGTGCGGCTACGGAAGAAGTCGGGTGACGATCTGGCAACGGCAGCGGGCACCTTGGTGAGCAAGGCGCGCGGCAAAGCCCGGTTGAAAAATGGCGAGTTTGTGGGCATTGCAGTCCACGAGGACATGGATGCCTGCCCCGGGCCTGCGTACGACACTGCGCGAAAGCTCGTCTCGAATGCGCTGGCTAAGGCAACGGGTGCTTCCTCCTCTGTCTACGCCCTTGCCGCCGCAGAATCCGAAGCGTGGCTCCTCCTCTTTCCGAAGGCATTTACGCTCTACCGAAGTTCATGGAGAATTCCGGCCGCATGGCAGGGGAAGGACACCGGGCGTCGACAGACCCCGAAGGAGGACCTCGAAGAAATTCTGATCAGTCCACGCTTCAGGGAAAGCGATGGTCCTGAGATCGTCACTGCGGCCTTGAATCATGGCCTTTTGGTAGAACCGCAGGGGTCGAATCGTTCCTACCAAGAGTTCGTCGCAGATATCTCCGGATGGGACGTTCCCCGCTTGTCGAGTCGCTGACGCGTGATCCGCTGGCGACGGACAAGACGCGAACTCACGCTCTCCACTTGGCAAATCGATGTGATCCAGAGCGGACTGGGCTGCTGACCTAGGGTGCACTGCCGACTGGCGCTTGCCGTCCACAATCTCAAGCGGCCAAGAGACGTTCCAGCACTGCCGAGCTTGACTGACCGCCAGCACCCTCGCTGCTGCCTGTCCCAGCCTCAGCCGACGACAGTCAGCCACGACGGCAGGGAGCTGACCGACCACGCACGCCTATGCCTAGCTGTACCCCCACCGGTCTCAGCCACGCTACCGATGCCGTCGACCAGAGCAAGCCCCGACGGCGGAAGCGCACGGGAGCCTTCGACACGCATTCGACTGCGGCGGGCGGGAGGAAGCGCTTCACTGGTTACGTGGAACGTGTTCAGGCACCGATCGCGTGGATCCCAGCGGCGCATGCTCGTGGCGTGGCCGCACGTATCTCTGTGCGAGCTGGCCTGGAGCAAGTCCATGATGTCAGAGACGCTGTAAGGGGACTTGAGTGGAGAACTTCGATCTAAGCAGGCTGACAGATTTCGATTTCGAGGCTGTCTGTAAGGACATCTTCGAAGCGGAGTATGGCGTGAGGCTAGAAATATTCTCACCTGGTGCAGACTCTGGGGTCGATCTCCGCTACCTTCATGAAGAAGGGTCCGAGCTTGTGATTCAATGCAAACACTGGGTCCGCTCGCCACGCTCAAAATTGCTTGAGCGAATAAGGGTTTCCGAACTCCCGAAAGTGAAAAGGCTGCAACCGAGTCGATATATCCTTGCCACCTCTGTGGAGTTGACGAAGGGAGCCAAGGATAAGATCTATAGCATTTTGTCTCCGTACGTCAAGACCCCGAGTGACATCTATGGAATTACTGAACTAAATGCACTTCTTCGCAAGCATGAGAGTATTGTCAGGCGCCATGTTCGGTTGTGGTTGACTAGCGCATCTGTATTGTCTGCGCTACTTTCTAAAAGTGTCTTGACTCGTTCCCAGCAACTCGCAGGAGAGTTGGACTCCACGCTTCGCACCTACGCGCCCAATGAGAGCTACGGCAGAGCTGTGGAACTTTTGGAGACGCGGCACACCTGCGTGATAGCAGGGATCCCCGGTATCGGTAAGACAACTTTGGCTCAGGTCCTCTGCGCTGGATACGTGAGCGAAGGATATGAGCTAGTCGAGGTATCTGCCGATCTTGAGGAAGCTAATTCTCTGTGGGATGAGAAAGTCGCACAGATCTACTACTATGACGATTTCCTAGGGCAAACCACCCTAGAAGAGAAGCTTGGAAAGAATGAGGATAGCCGCCTTCTTGCCTTCATGAGTAGAGTTGAAAAGTCTAGCAATAAGCGGTTCATCCTCACGACGCGTGAGTACATCCTCGCTCAAGCGCGGCAGCGATACGAAAAGCTTCACAGGCATCGCTTCGAGCTGAATACCTGTGTAATCAATATGGCGGATTACACGTACCGCGCCAGAGGGGCCATTCTCTACAATCACGTGTACGCGTCCAGTCTTGGCGATGACGTAAAGGCAAGCTTCGCGGATCCTGCCGTATACGTGCCAATCATTCGGCATCCCAATTTCAACCCCCGTGTGGTGACAGCCACTATTGCTGAAGCGGACAGTTTCTCCTCCACAGGCGAGGATGTTGGGGGGCGCATCCTGGATAACCTTAAAGACCCCCGGAGCGTTTGGTCTCACATAGTAAGTCATCAGCTCAAAGACCCCGACATTCAACTTCTTGCGCTCACTTATTCGTTTTTGAATGGCGTATACCTGGGTGACATGCAAGATCTCTGGATGTCGCTGGGTCGAAGTTCAAGGGATCTGCGAACGGCTATCGCCACTCTCGACGGGACGATGCTAAGAACCTATCGGAAGTCCGATAAAGTCTTTCTATCCTTCCACAACCCCTCCGTTCGCGACTTCATGCGCGACTACCTCCTTGAGGATCAGTCGAATTTCCTACAGCTCGTCCAGGGTTGCGCCCATTTTGAGCAGCTCGAAGCTCTGGTGGTGATGGCAAGCGAGCGAAACGAGGCCCTTAAGTTCTTTAGGAAAAATTCCGATGTAATCGAAAAGGCAGCACTGGGCGCATACAAGTCCCAGGGTCTACGAAATGACGGTGTAAACACCAGTATTGACCCAGCCGAGCGAGCCAGGGTGTACCTGCATTTCGGTAAAACCCTTGCCTCTGCATCAATCCTGGAGTGTGCCCGAAGGGCGATTATTGAAGATGAAGCTATTCTGGACGCATCCGATCCAGAGGATATTCTCGCAATCATCCAATTTTTGAGCGAGTCAGATCGGGGGCCGTTGCGTGACGCCCTGCCTGATGCCGTCTATATGGCAATCAAATGGATCAAAGAGGATTTGTCGTCATGGGATTTGCTGGAGTCGGCTAGAAGCCTCCTTGAGAATCTATCCGGCATTGTTCCAGAAATTGCGGTCCCTGACGTCGAAGATGATATGCGGTGGTATGCCGAACGTAGGATCGATGAATGGGCCGAAGCGGGGCCTGACTCGATGCTAGATCCTTCGATCATGGAAAGAGTTCTAGCTTTCGCGGGTGAATACGACGACCCAGAGGGAACCTTCCCCGGCTATAGCGAAGCAGTAGACAAGATGCCGGGCACGGACGATGACGATTACGATTATGAGAGACCTGATCTCTCAGGTTCTGATTCAGGAATGAGCCTTAGGCAGGAGATGAGAGAGGTTGCGGACATGATGGGTTCGCTTCGGACTGATGATTTGGGTTGACGCGGCCTGCCGCTTCGCCGGCCGCCTTAACTGCGACCTACTTCGTTCTCGGACGGCAAGTCGCTGGATGCCGAGAGCGCGGCCCGGACGCCGGGCAGGCTGGAGCGGGACGGAGGCAGGAGCGCAGGCCCGGCCCGGGGCCCGACCCACACGGAGAAGGCCATCGTGCCACGGCCGGGCCTTCGCATCGACCTCGTCCTCCGCGAGCCTCTGTTCATCCTCATCGGCTTCGGCGGTGCTGGTCTGGGAGTGGAATCAGGAACCAACCCTGTCGCCACTGCACTGTTCACGTGTCCCACGGCCCAGAGACGGCCCCAGCGCAGCAGCGAGCCCCCTACCCGCGCGAAAACTGCAGGTAGGGGGCTCAACGCAGGCTTACTTCTTCTTGCCCTGGTTCTTGACCGCCTCGATGGCCGCCGCAGCCGCCTCCGGGTCCAGGTACTTGCCGCCCGGCGTCACCGGCTTGAAGGACGCGTCGAGTTCGTAGTACAGGGGGATGCCCGTCGGGATGTTCAGGCCCGCGATGTCGGCGTCGGAGATGCCGTCCAGGTGCTTGACCAGGGCGCGGAGGCTGTTGCCGTGGGCCGCGACCAGGACCGTGCGGCCGGCGAGGAGGTCCGGGACGATGCCGTCGTACCAGTACGGGAGCATGCGGACGACCACGTCCTTCAGGCACTCCGTGCGGGGGCGCAGCTCCGGGGGGATCGTGGCGTAGCGGGCGTCGTCCGACTGGGAGAACTCCGTGCCGTCCTCGAGGGGCGGGGGCGGGGTGTCGTAGGAGCGGCGCCACAGCATGAACTGCTCCTCGCCGAACTCCGCGAGGGTCTGGGCCTTGTCCTTGCCCTGGAGGGCGCCGTAGTGGCGTTCGTTCAGGCGCCAGGAGCGGTGGACCGGGATCCAGTGGCGGTCGGCGGATTCGAGGGCCAGCTGGGCCGTGCGGATCGCGCGCTTCTGGAGGGACGTGTGGACCACGTCGGGCAGGAGGTCGGCGTCCTTCAGGAGTTCGCCGCCGCGGACTGCCTCCTTCTCGCCCTTCTCGTTGAGGTTGACGTCCACCCAGCCGGTGAACAGGTTCTTCGCGTTCCATTCGCTCTCGCCGTGGCGGAGGAGGATCAGCTTGTACGGTGCGTCGGCCATGCGTATGAGCGTAATCCACGCCCTCGGTCCGGGTGGAGCCCGCTCGACAGACGGACGGTTGACGAGACCCGTTAATTGAGTGGCCCCAGGTCATCTCGCCTTCGTAAGGTGTGCTCGCCCATTGAGCTGCTTACATACGTGGGGGACCGTCCATGCCACTCGCCACCCTGAGACGCGCCACCCGCGAGACCGTCTCCGGGCTTCCCCCCGCGTTCTGGTGGTTGTGGACCAGCACCCTCGTCAACCGGCTCGGTGCCTTCGTCGCCACCTTCATGGCGCTGTACCTCACCCTCGACCGCGGCTACTCCGCCTCCTACGCCGGTCTCGTCGCCTCGCTGCACGGCCTGGGCGGAGTCGTCTCGTCGATCGGGGCGGGGGTCATGACCGACCGGCTCGGGCGGCGGCCCACCCTGCTCGTCGCGCAGTCCGCCACCGCCGCCTGCGTCGCGCTGCTCGGCTTCATGCACCACCCCGTCGCCATCGCCGCCGTCGCGTTCCTCGTCGGCATGGCCTCCAACGCCTCCCGGCCGGCCGTGCAGGCGATGATGGCCGACATCGTGCGGCCCGAGGACCGGGTCCGGGCCTTCTCGCTCAACTACTGGGCCATCAACCTCGGTTTCGCCGTCTCCTCCATGGCCGCCGGGTTCATCGCCGAGTACAGCTATCTCGCGGGCTTCCTCATCGAGGCCGCGATGACCGCCGTCTGCGCGGTCGTCGTCTTCCTCAAGCTGCCCGAGTCCCGGCCCCTCGCACAGCACGCCGAAAAGGCCCCCGACGACGTCCGCCTCGGCACCGTCCTGCGCGACGGGCGGTTCATGAGCGTCGTAGGGCTCTCCTTCCTGGTCGCCGTGGTCTTCCAGCAGGGCTCGATCGGGCTGCCCGTCGCGATGGGCCGGGCCGGGTTCACGCCCGCCGACTACGGCCTGGCCGTCGCCCTCAACGGCGTCCTGATCGTCGCGCTGCAGATCCCGGTGACCCGGTTCATCCAGGACCGGGATCCCCAGCGGCTCCTCGTCGTCTCGTCCCTGCTCGCGGGATACGGCTTCGGGCTCACCGCCTTCGCCGGATCCGTCGGCCTCATCGCCCTCGCCGTGTGCGTGTGGACCCTGGGCGAGATGATCAACGCGCCCACCCAGACCGGGCTCGTCGTCCGCCTCTCCCCCGCCCACGGCCGCGGTCGCTACCAGGGCATGTACACCCTGTCCTGGTCCGTCGCCGCCCTCGTGGCGCCCCTGATGTCCGGTCTCGTCATCGACCGGTTCGGGGCGGAGTGGCTGTGGGCGCTGTGCGCGGTCGTCGGGACGGTGGCGGCGGTCGGGTACGCCGCCCTCATGCGGCACCTGTCCGAGGAGACGGCGACCGAGGTCGCCGTACCGCAGCTCCTAGGCAGTTCCGTCACAGATGTCACAGATATCAGTGATGTTAGTAATGTCAGTGATGTCAGTGATGTCAGTGATGTCAGGGATGCATCCGCGCACCCTTGAGCACCTTGTCCACGGCGTTGCGCGGCCCGTACACCGCGAGGCCGACCAGGTCCAGCTCCCCCGTCGCCACCGCCCGGACCGCCGCGCGGTTGTCCCGGTCGTTGCCCGTCGCGAACAGGTCGCTCGTGAAGAGCGCGCGCGGCAGCGAACGGGACAGCACGCGCGCGTGGGCCGTCTTCAGCGTCTCCTTCGTGCCCTCGAAGACCAGCACCGGCTGCCGGAACATCGGCAGGTAGGGCACGCCGTCGGCGTCCTCGTACGGTTCACCGACCACCTCGGGGGCCTGGCTGCCCAGGCCGCTGACGAGGAACGCGGTGACGTTCAGGCGCTGCCAGGTCTCCAGGTCCTCGCGCAGCAGGACGGCGATCTTGGTGTCGAAGCGGATGGGTTCAGTGCTCATGGGATGAGACTCGCGGGCGTCGTACGACCCCGTCTTGTACGTTCTTTGCATGGCGGCCACCACCATGCCCGCGCAGCACGTCACCGCGTGGCGCCCCGCCGTTCCGGGCGTCACCGAGGTCTTCCACGCCCACTTCACCGAGTACGCGTACCCGATGCATGTGCACGAGGCGTGGACGCTGCTCATCGTGGACGACGGGGCCGTACGGTACGACCTCGACCGGCACGAGCACGGCACGCCGGACGACACCGTGTCGCTGCTGCCGCCGCACGTCCCGCACAACGGCTCGCCCGCCACTCCGGACGGCTTCCGCAAGCGGGTTCTCTACCTCGACCACACCCACCTCGGCGACGAGCTCATCGGGGCGGCCGTCGACGGTCCCGATCTGCGTGATCCCGTACTGCGGCAGCGGGTGGGGCAGTTGCACACGGCGCTGACCAGGCCCGGCGAGGAGTTCGAGGCGGAGAGCAGGCTGACGCTCATCGGCGACCGGCTCAGGGCCCTGCTACGACCCCCGGTGTACGACGGCCCCGCGCGCCACGACCCGGCCCTCGCCCGCCGGTTGCGCGAACTCCTCGACGAGCGGGTCGTGGAGGGGCTGTCGCTGGAGGAGGCGGCAGGGGTCGTCCAGGCTCATCCGGCGCACCTCGTACGGACCTTCAGTGCCGCCTACGGCATCGCGCCGCACCAGTACCTCAACTCCCGTCGCGTCGACCGGGCCCGGCGCCTGCTGCTCGCGGGGCAGGGTCCCGCCGAGGTCGCCGCGCTCACCGGTTTCCACGACCAGGCCCATCTCACCCGGCACTTCAAACGGCTGGTGGGGGTGACGCCGGGGCGTTACCGCAACAGCTCCAGGGCGGGAAGGGCCGGACTCTAAACAGGTGTTCGACGGAAGGCGTCCGTCCGGTGATCGACGCCGGTTAGCGTCGTCGCCATGGATGACAGACAGAACTCCTTACCGTTCAGACGTCTCTCCGTGGCCGTCGCGGGCGCCGCCGCCCTGGTCGCCCTCAGCGTGGGTGGCGCCATCGCCGCGAGCTCGGACGACGAGCCCGGCGGCGCCGAGCCGAGCGCGTCGACCAGCCTCCCGCCGGGCGCGGGCACGGTGGGTGGCGGCGACAGCGACGGCAGTACGGTCGGTGGCAGTGGTGGCGGTGACGAGGGCAGCACCGGCGGGTCCGATCCCAGCCCGGGATCCACCTCCCCGGACGATCCCCCGGTCACCGACGAGCCCACGGCCGAACCCTCCGCTCCGAGCGATCTGGCGGAGCTCAACCGCCGTATCGCGGAGCTCGACAAGAAGGTCGACGAGCTGCCCACCAAGAAGGAACTCGCCGACGCGCTGCGGGCCTTCGCGGACCAGCTGGACCAGCCGACCGCGCCCGAGAACCCCGGCGGGTCCGAAGAGCCGACCAACGATCCGCCCACCAACTCCCTTCCGCCCGGCGAGTCGTAAGCCGCGGGGAGGACTCCAGGGCCCGGGGATCAGCCCTCCGACCGCTGCCGGGGGTCAGCCCTGCGACCGCTGGGTCAGGTGCGCGAACGCGTCCAGGTTGCGCGTCGACTCGCCCCGGGCCACCCGCCACTCGTACTCCTTGCGGATGGCGGTGGCGAATCCCAGCTCCAGCAGGGTGTTGAAGCTGCCGTCGGCCGCCTCCAGGACCTGGCCCAGGAGGCGGTCGACCTCGTCGGCGGTGACCGCGGCGAGGGGGAGCTTGCCGGTGACGTAGACGTCGCCGAGCCGGTCGACGGCGTAACTCACGCCGTACAGCTTGAGGTTGCGCTCCAGGAGCCAGCGGTGGACGCCGGGTTCGTTCTCGTCGGGGTGGCGGATGACGAAGGCGTTCAGCGACAGGGAGTGGCGGCCGACGAGGAGCGAGACGGTCGTCTTCAGTTTGCGGGTGCCGGGGAGCTGCACGACGTAATTGCCGGGTGCGGGGCTCTCCCACTCGATCTCGGCGTCCTTGAGAACGCCCTCGATGACCTGTGCCGCCTTCTCTGCCTCAGCCATGAAGCGAGCGTACGTGACGCCGGTACGACTGCGCGGCGGCCACATACACGTCCGCCGTCGCCGCGGCCGCGGTGTCCCAGCCGAACAACTGGGCATGCCGGGCGGCCGCCTCGCCCATGCGGGGCGTGAGCGCCGGGTCGTCGGCGAAATCGCGCAGTACGCGCGCGTAGGCGGCCGGATCGTGTCCGCGTACGAGGAAACCGGTCCGTTCGTCGGCCACGGCCACCGGCAGCCCGCCGACCGCCGCCGCGAGCACCGGGGTGCCGGCCGCCTGGGCCTCTATGGCGACCAGGCCGAAGGACTCGCTGTAGGAGGGCATGACCAGCACGGACGCGGCCCGGAACCAGTCGGCGAGCTGGTCCTGGCCGACGGGCGGGTGGAACCGTACGACGTCGGCGATGCCGAGCCTGGAGGCGAGCTTCTGCAGGCCCTCCGGCTTGGCCAGGCCGCTGCCGCTGAGGCCGCCGACGACCGGGACGAGGATGCGGGAGCGCAGGTCGGGCCGCTGGTCGAGGAGAACGGCGACCGCGCGGAGCAGGATGTCGGGGGCCTTCAGGGGCTGGATGCGGCCCGCGAAGAGGGGGATCAGGGCGTCCTGGGGCAGACCGAGACGGGCCCGGGCCGCCGCTCGGCCGTCCGCCGGGCGGAAGCGCTCGAGGTTCACGCCGGGGTGGACGACGGCGACCTTGGCGGGGTCGGCGGCGTAGTGCTGCACGAGTTCCTCGCGCTCCTCGGCGGTGTTCGCGATGAGGCGGTCGGCGGCGGCGACGATCTGGGTCTCGCCGATGACGCGGGCGGCGGGCTCGGGGGTGTCGCCGTCGGCGAGGTTGGCGTTCTTGACCTTGGCCATGGTGTGCATGGCGTGCACGAGCGGGGTGCCCCAGCGCTGGGCGGCGAGCCAGCCGACGTGGCCGGAGAGCCAGTAGTGCGAGTGGACCAGGTCGTAGTGGCCGGGGCGGTGGCCGGCCCAGGCCTGCATCACACCGTGGGTGAAGGCGCACAGCTGGGCGGGGAGGTCCTCTTTGTTGAGGCCCTCGTAGGGGCCCGCGTCGATGTGGCGGACCAGGACGCCGGGGGCCATCTCGACGGTGGGCGGGAGACCGCCCGTCGTCGCGCGCGTGAAGATCTCGACCTCGATGTTGATCGCGGCGAGGCGCTGGGCGAGCTCGACGATGTAGACGTTCATGCCGCCCGCGTCGCCGGTGCCGGGCTGGTGGAGCGGGGAGGTGTGCACGGAGAGCATGGCGACGCGGCGGGGGCGGCGGTGCAGTCGCAACCGGTGAGGTGTGACCTGGGAGCGACGCTGGAGCCTGCTGACGTACTGGCTCACGTGGCGTTCCTCCTTGCAGCGGGCATGCCGGACGGAGGGCGTGGGGACCCTCCAAGGGAGGCAACACCGGAGGGGTGTATTCCCATTCCGGGTGGGGTGGTTTTTGCCGAGGTATTACCGGGGTCGCTCAACCGTTCGAGGGTGGGGTGCGTCGGTCTGTCGGTGCGTTGTGGCGGGGTCGGGTGCCACGCCTGCCGTGCCGGCGTCCGGCGCCGGCGTCCGGTCCCGTGACCGCTGTGGCCGCCGCATACCCTCGTAGGCATGACCTCCCGCGCCGCCTCCCGCCCTGTGGGCACGGTCACGCGCGGGACGACCAACCCCAACCGGCTGCGCCGCATGGACCGGTGGATCGCGGCCACGCACGGCGCCGAGCTGCGCCGCGCCGCCGATCCGGTCGCCGTGGACCTCGGGTACGGGGCCGCGCCCTGGACCGCCGTTGAACTGCTCGCCCGGCTCCGCGAGAACGCTCCACGCACGCGTGTGGTGGGCGTGGAGATCGAACCGGCCCGGGTGGCGGCGGCGAAGCCCTACGAACGGGAGGGGCTCGTCTTCCGGCACGGCGGGTTCGAGATCCCGCTCCCCCAGCGGCCACTGCTCATCCGGGCGGCCAACGTGCTGCGCCAGTACGACGAGGGCGAGGTGGCCGCCGTATGGGAGCGGCTGTGTGCCCGGCTGGCTCCGGCCGACCCGGCACGGGGATCGCGTGGCGGGCTGCTCGTCGAGGGGACCTGCGACGAGATCGGACGCCGGCACGTGTGGGTCGCGCTCGGGCCCGAGGGGCCGCGGACGGTCACCTTCGCGACCCGGCTGGGCTCGCTGGACCAGCCCTCCGACCTCGCCGAGCGGCTGCCGAAGGCACTGATCCACCGCAACGTCCCCGGTGAGCCGGTGCACCGCTTCCTGCGCGACTTCGACCGCGCGTGGGCGGCCGCCGCGCCCTATGCGTCGTACGGCGCCCGGCAGCGGTGGATCCGGACGGTACGGAACCTGACGACGGACTGGCCGGTGGTGGACGGGCCTTCGCGGTGGCGGCAGGGGGAAGTGACGGTGGGGTGGGGGGCGTTGGCGCCGGGTGGGGGTGGCTGGGGTGAGGTGGGTGTGGGCGGGGGCGACGGGCTCGTGTGAGCTCCGGGGCGTCTCGCGGGGTGCCGCTCGCTTGAACCGCGGTGCGCCACGCCGGGTAGTGCGCCCATGGCCCCCGGTGCACAGAGGGGGGCCTTCGCTTGAACTCCGCGTGCCACGCGGGGTACAGCCACGCTGAACCCCGCGTGCGCCTCGGGAGGGTCCACCTCGTGGTGTGCCGCGCGCAGGGACTCCGGCCCACCGCCGTTGAGCGAGCACACCTCGTTCAGCGCAACCCGCCCCGCCTGCCTGAACTCCGGTGCGCCGCACAACGTGCCGAGCACACGCACTCCGGCCCGCCCCGCAAGGCACCCCCTCCCCGAGGGACCCGCAGGGAACGATCTCTGTGAGTCGTTCGTCACAAAGGCGGGGAGATCGTCTTCGGCAGGTGGGGAGAGGGGGAGGCACCGGGAAGCGCCAGGTCGGCAGTGAGCGGCCCGGAGGGATACGCCGGGAAGGCCTGCCTCTGTCGCTTTCGGCCATGACGTGGCACGATCCCCCGAGCACCGTAAGTTACTGACGGTAAATCAGCTTTGGGGGCAAAGGTATGGGGACGGGCAAGCGCGGTCTGATCGCTACGGCCGTGACCGTGATCGGCGCGGTGGCCGTGCTGGCGGCGCCAGGCACCGCCTTCGCCGCCCCGAGTCCGACCCCCTCCCCCACCGCCTCACCGACGGCCGTGACCAACAAGGACATCGAAGCCGTACGCAAACAGCTCGACGTGCTCTACCACGACGCGGCCGTCGCCACCGACGCCTACAACGCCGCCGAGGAGAAGGCCGAGCAGCAGTCGGCGCAGATCGTCGCGCTGGCCCGGAAGATCGTCAAGGGCCAGGAGAGGCTGGCGGAGTTGAAGGCCCGCGCGGGCGCCGCGGCCGCCGCCCAGTACCGCACGTACGGCCTGTCGGACGAGGCCCGGCTGATGCTGAGCGACGATCCGCAGGAGTTCCTGGACAGCACCGGCCGCGTCCTCCAGGGCCAGCGCGCCACCAAGGCACTGATCGCGGAACTGGCCCACACCCAGCAGGACTTGAAGCAGTACGCCGACGACGCCTCCGCCCAGTGGACCAAGCTGGAGGCGAACCGCAAGGCGAAGGCGACGGCCAGGAAGAAGGTCGAGCAGCAGATCGCGGCGGCCGAGAAGCTCGAGTCCCGACTGGAGGCGAAGGAGAAGGAGCGCCTGGCCGAACTCCAGGAGCAGGCCGCCCGTCAGGCGCAGACCGCCTGGCTCGACTCCGGCGTCCTCAAGGACATCAGCGGCAAGGCGAGCGAGGCCGGGAAGACCGCCGTCGCCTACGCGACGAACCAGATCGGAAAACCGTACGAATGGGGCGCCGAGGGCCCGGACTCGTACGACTGCTCCGGACTCACCTCACAGGCGTGGGCGAGCGCCGGCAAGCCCATCCCCCGCACTTCTCAGGAGCAGTGGAAACAGCTCAAGCACGTCGATGTCGAGGACATGCGACCCGGCGACCTGATCATCTACTTCGACGACGCCAGCCACGTGGCGATGTACCTCGGCGACGGCGCGATCGTGCACGCTCCGCGGCCCGGGCGCACGGTGACGATCGCCGGAGCGGGCTCGATGCCGATACTCGGAGTGGTGCGGCCGGACGCCTGAGCGTCGTCGCCGGGCGACCGACTGAGACCTGGGTCATGTGATGCGGCGCACGCCTGACGACTCCGCAAACCTTCCGCGAACGTGACGTTCGTCATCCCCGCAACACCCGCCACGTGTCCAACTGCGGTGGATAACGCGGCATATGACAGTGGCCACCGGCCAAGCGGCGTGTCTCACGCCATTCCTTTCCCGGCCCGGCACCCGCTATGGTCCCCGTCGGTGGATCGAGACCCCTCGCTCCACCATGCCCTCGGGGGGAGGGAAGGAACCGAGACCATGCCCGTACCCATACCGCGGCAGCGAGCGATCCCGGCCGTGGAAAGTGGTCAGGCGCCGGCCGTATCCCAGGACAAGCCCTCCCAGGAAGAAGCCCCGCGCAAGGAAGCCACGGTCGACCACAACGCCGTCACCCAACTGACCCTGCTGGTGATCGAGGACGATCCCGGCGGGTCCACGGTCGTCCCCGAACTCCTGGACTGGACCGGCAAGCCGATCCGCGTCCGCACCGCCCGCAACCTCACCGAGGCCGAGCGGCTGCTCACGGACGACGTGCACTGCATCCTGCTCGACCTCGCGCTGCCCGCGCCCGGCCGCCTGAACGACGACGACGAGCTCGCCGTACTCCGCCATGTCCTGCAACTCGCACCCCGGCACGCCGTCCTCGCGCTCACCGCGTCCGGCGACGCCGAGCGCGGTGCGGAAGCGGTGCGGGTGGGCGCCCAGGACTATCTCTACCGGGACGAGCTGGACGGACGGCTGCTGAGCCGGGCGATCCGGTACGCGGTGGAACGGAAACGGTCCGACACGGCGGAGCGCAGACTCGCCGAGGGACGGATGCGGGCGCAGGAGAACCGGCGCCTGGAGCGCGGGCTGCTGCCCACGCCGCTGCTGGAGGGGTCGTCGCTGCGGTTCGCCGCGCGGTATCGGCCGGGCCGGTCGCGTGCGCTGCTCGGCGGTGACTTCTACGACGTCGTACGGACTCCGGACGGGACCGTGCACGCCATGATCGGTGACGTCTGCGGGCACGGCCCCGACGAGGCGGCGCTCGGCGTGGAACTGCGGATCGCCTGGCGTGCGCTGACCCTGGCGGGGCTGTGCGGGGACGAGCTGCTCGGCACGCTGCAGGAGGTGCTGGAGCACGAGCGCTCCGACGACGAGATCTTCGCGACGCTGTGCACGGTGGACATCGCGCCGGACGGACGGCGGGCGGGGCTGTGTCTCGCCGGGCATCCGTCACCGCTGGTGGCCCGGCCGGGGCGACCCGCGCAGTTGTTGCCGTACGACAACAACGGCCCCGCGCTGGGACTGCTGCCGGGGGCTCGCTGGCCCCGGATGCAGGTGGAGCTGGGTGCCGAGTGGAGCCTGATGCTCTACACCGACGGGCTGATCGAGGGGCGTGTCGGGGAGGGCGGGGAGCGGCTGGGCCAGGACGGGATGGTGTCCATGATCCGTCGCCAGCTGTCCGAGGGCCTGCGGGGCGAGGCGCTGCTCCGGGCCGCGGTGAACGAGGTGCGCGCACTCAACGGCGGCGAACTGGCGGACGACGTGGCGGTCCTGCTGCTCGACCGGGAGACGTGAGGCCCGGCCGCCGAGCGAAAGCTCACCGCCACGGTTCGCGACGGCTCCACCGCGGGTCCGTGGCGGCCCACCGCGGTTCGCGACGGCTCCACCGCGGGTCCGTGGCGGCCCACCGCGGTTCGTGACGAGTTCACGGCGGCCCACTGCACGTCCGTGCGGATTCCTGGGGGTCATCTCTGCCCCTCGCGGGCCCGCTGCCGCCGACCAGAGGTGCCCACCGCGCGTCCGTCGCGGATTCGTGGGTCCAGCACTCCCCGTCGCGGGTCTGTCGTAGGCCACCGCGAGCCCGTCGGCGGTCCATCTCGCTCCGCCTAGAGCCCATCTCGTTGTGCCGCTGCCGCGGTCCGCGCCTGAGTCGTCCTGCCGGCCCCGCTGCGGGAGCCGGCCACGCACAGCCAGGCCACGCTGAGCCGGTGTCCCAAACGACGACCGCCGCGCCCCGCGACCCAGCGGTACGTCCCCGGCGGCCCCCGAAGGGGCTAGCGCCCCCCGTTGTACGGGCCGTAAGGGCCGTCGCTGCTCGAACCCCTGCCCCGGCCGCTGCGGCCGCCACCCGGAAGGGCGCGGATCGCCGGGCGTACGTCGACCATGTAGACGATCGTCGCGACGAGGCCGATGATCGGCAGGAACGACAGGACGTTGAAGATCAGGTTCACCACGAAGGCGAGCCCGAGGATGATCAGCCAGAAGGGCTTGGTCTTCTTGTCGGCCGCGCGGTAGGCGTCCTCACGGCGGATGGCCGCGTCGAACAGTGCGAAGCCGCTGAAAACGATCAGGGCCATGCTCAGCAGCCACATGAAGCCTGCGAACCCCTGCATCAGCACAACGTCCACCACCTGACTCGGCTCGTCATCTCAACGATTACGCGGTCACCGTACCCGTTACCCGTCCCCACAAGGCCGCTACCCGCAGAACGGGCCGGGCACTCGGTAAGTGCCCGGCCCTCAGCCCTGAAGTGTCCCGCGGTGCCTTACTTGGCGGGCGGGGTCTTCTTGGCCGGCGTGGTCTTGCGCGCCGGCGTGGTCTTCTTGGCGGTGGTGGTCGTGGTCGCCTTCTTCGCCGGAGCCGGAGCCGGAGCCGCCGCGGCGACCGTGGCAGGCGTGGCAGGCTTCGCGGCCGGAGTCGCGGTCGCCTGGTTCTTGACCTCGCCCGGCTCGGCGTTCGGCTCGACGGCGATGGCCAGTTCCTCGATCTCCTCGGCGGCCTCGCCACGCCAGGTCTTGACGGCCTGCTCGCCGTGCTCGGCGACCTTCTCGTAGGTCTCGCGGGCCTTGACGGCGTACTCGGCGGCGACGCCGACGCTGCGCAGGGCGAGGTCCTGGGCGGACTCGCCGAGCTTCTTCAGGTCCGCGTCGATCGTGCTGCCGAGCTTCTTCAGGTCACCGTCGAGGCTGCTGATGAACTCGCCGACCTTGGTCTGCAGGGTCTCCTGCGTCTCCTTGACCTTGGCGCCGGCCTCCTTGGCACGGGCCTGGGCCTTCTCCTGGACCGCCTTCGGGTCGGTGCCGCGCACGGCCTCGATCCGGGCCGGCGCCTCGGCGCGCAGCTGCTCCACCAGGCCGGGCACCTTCTTGGCCTCCTGGAGGGCCAGGTCACCGGCGCCGGCGAGGAAGTAGAGCGGGGTCGGGTCCTTGACGGCCTTGCGGATGTCGTCGGTGATGGCCATGGTGATGGTCCTCCCGGGTTGCTTTCTGATGAGGGTTTTGGGTCCCGCGGTGCGTGTCGGCGTGCATCGTGCGTGTCGAGCTGTGTCGAACCCTGCCGGGCTCAACTGGCTGCTCAACTGGCCGTCTGCTGCGGGTCGGCGTCGCTGCCGTCGGTCTTGGGGGGTGTGCGGGTGGTGCGGGGCTTGCGGGTGGCACGCGGCCGGCGGGCCTCCCGTACGGCGGTGTCACCGTCCGGGTCGCCGTCGGCCGGGACGGCTATGTCCCCGAGGCCCTCCCGGGTGCCCGCCGGACTGTCGTCCGATCGGCCGCTCTGCCCGTCGCCCGGCGCGGGGGCCGCGTCCGGCGGGGCGATCTCGAAGCCGTTCTCCTTGCGGAAGGACTCGTAGATCTGGAGCAGCACCTGCTTCTGGCGCTCGTTGAGCGTGGGGTCGGCGAGGATGACCGCACGTGTCTCCACGTCGTCCCGGTCGCGCTCGGCGTCGAGGATGCCGGCCCGCACATACAGCGTCTCGGCGGAGATCCGCAGGGCCTTGGCGACCTGCTGCAACACCTCCGCGCTCGGCTTGCGCAGCCCGCGCTCGATCTGGCTCAGATACGGATTGGACACCCCGGCGGCATCGGCGAGCTGCCTGAGCGACAGCTGCGCAGTGCGCCGCTGTTCACGCAGATACTCACCGAGATTGCCGACGTTGAGCGATGCCATGTCCCCACTGTGCACCACTCGCGCTAACTATTGCAAGCAGGCGCTTGCAATAGTGCGCCACGCCACTCTCGTTGTCGGTGGACCCTGCCAGGGTTTCCGTCGTGGATGAACTGGTGGAGCGAGTCGACGATCAAGATCGCGTGCTGGGGGTGGTGGTCAGCCGTCGGCAGGCTATCCGGGAGGGGTGGCTGCACCGGGTCGCCGTGACCGTGTGTCGTGATGAACGTGGACGGATCCTCGTCCACCGGCGGTCGGAGCGGCTGTCACGCTTTCCCGGGCTCTACGAGGTCGTGGTCGGTGGCGCCGTGAATGTCGGCGAGTCCTATGAACAGGCCGCCGCGCGGGAGCTGACCGAAGAGCTGGGCGTCCGTGCGCTGCCGCGCTTGCTGTTCACGTTCCTCAACCGCAGCGGTCTGAGCCCTCACTGGCTCGGCGTGCACGAAGCCGTGGTGCCGGACACCTTGGCCACCGATCCCGACGAGGTCGCCTGGCATGGCCGGCTGACGGAGCCGGAGCTGCGGTCGGCCCTGCTGGAGTGGCGCTTCACGCCCGACAGCCACGAAGCCTTCGACCGGTATCTCGCGTTCCGGACCGCGCAGTGCGCGGGGGACTCCACGCATTCCGATATAGGCATATGATGACGCCATGGCACGAGCGGCGACGACCTCGGACGCGTTCAACGCGATAGCCGAACCGCAGCGGCGGCAGATCCTGGTGCTGCTGCGGGACGGCGAGCGGCCGGTGAACGACCTCGCGCGGGACCTGGGAATGACCCAGCCGCAGGCCTCCAAGCACCTGCGGGTGCTCCGGGAGGTCGGGCTGGTGCGGGTCCGCGGGGCGGGCAAGCAGCGGCTGTACGGCCTGGACGCCCACGGGCTGCGGCCGGTCCACGAGTGGCTGGGCGGCTTCGAGCGGTTCTGGAGCGGGGGCTTCGACCGGCTGGACGCGTACGTGCGGGAGCTGAAGCAGACAGGGCAGGAGGGACCACACGATGGCAACGACGAGTAGCGGCGACGAGGCCGCGCACCCGACCGTGGACCGCGAGATCGTGATCTTCCGGATGATCGGCGCCCCGCGGGAGTTGGTGTTCGAGGCGTTCACGCGGGTGCGGCACCTGTCGCGGTGGTGGGGGCCGGAGGGCTTCACCACCACGACACGGTCCTTCGAGTTCCGTGTCGGCGGGTCGTGGGACTTCGTGATGCACGGCCCGGACGGGACCGACTACCAGGAGTGGATCACCTGGCGGGAGATCGTCCCGTCGGAGCGGATCGCGCTGCTGCACGGCGAGTCCCGCGACGACCCGAACGCCTTCGAGTCGGTGCTGACCTTCGAGACCGCCGGGGACGAGACCCGGATCGTGATGCGCACGGTGTTCCCCACCAAGGAGCTGCGCGACGAGGCCGTGGAGAAGTACCACGCGGTCGAGGGCGGCGAGCAGACGCTGAGCAACCTGGCGGCCTACGTCGCCGAACTCACCCGGGACGACACCGGCCGGAACGAGGCCGCGCCGAAGGGAAGGGACAGCTGATGGCCGGGAAGGTGTAGGACCACCCTCCCGCACCAGCAGGCGGGCTGGCCTGGCAGGCCGACCCGGGAGGCGACTGCATAGGATCGTCGGCATGGTGCTGCGACCTGTGCAGGTGAACATCAAGGCCGTTGACGCGTCGGCGGTCGGTCGGTTCTGGGCGCAGGCGCTCGGGTGGAGTGCCTACAGTCCCGGCGTGACCACCTACGTCGGCCCCGCGGGCGGGCTCGTGTGGCCGGACCCGGTCGCCTTCGGTATCGACGTCGTTCCCGTCCCGGAACCCAAGACGGCGACGAAGAATCGCCTGCACCTCGATCTCGCCACCACCTCCGCCGCCCATCAGGCGGAGTTGGTCGCGCGTCTGAAGACTCTCGGCGCGACGCCCGCCGACGTGGGCCAGGGCGACGTGCCGTGGACGGTCCTCGCCGATCCCGAGGGCAACGAGTTGTGCGTGCTGGAGCCCCGGGAGGTCTACCGGGACACCGGGCCGATCGCCGCCGTGGTCGTGGATTGCGTGGATCCGCGGGCCATGGCCCGGTTCTGGGGCGAGGCGATGGACTGGGCCCCGCACGAGGTGACGGACGATCAGGCGACGCTGCGTTCCGCCGCGGGGACCGGCCCGTATCTGGAGTTCCTCCGTACCCCCGACGTGAAGACCGTGCCGGACCGCGTCCATCTCGACCTGCTGCCGTACTCCGGTGACGACCAGGCCGCCGAGGTGGCCCGGCTGCGTGCCCTCGGCGCCACCGACCTCGACCTCGGCCAGGGCGAGGTCCCGTGGACCTGCCTGTGCGACCCGGAGGGCCACGAGTTCTGCGTTCTCGCTCCGTCCTGACGCCCGGCCCGCACGAGCTCCCTGCGGCACCGGGCATTGTCAGTGCCGTGTGCGACGCTCGGCGCATGGGGTTCTTTGACGATCTGGTACTTGCTGAGGAACCGGCCGTCGAACAGGCCGTGCTGGTGCGGTTATGGCCGCCGCGAGAGGACGAGGGACGGTATGCCCCGCCCGTCGACCGGTTCGCGCCCGCGCTGTCGCCGCAGCTGGAAGTGATCGGTGTGGGGCCCGAGACGCGGGTCGTGGTGACGGGCTGGTCCGTGTGGCCGGGGTCGGTCACCTTGCATCTGTCGGTGTTCCGCAAGGTCCGCAGACAGAGCGGGGACCAGCGGCGGCAGTCCGGGCTGCGGGTGGGGCTGCTGTTCTCCGACGGCCGCCGGGTGACCTCGCTGGACGGCACGGTGACGCTGAGGATCCCGTACACCGGGCCGCAGGGTGAGGCGCTGGAGGCGGCGACCGAGCAGGCGGTCGGACTGATCCCGCTGGATCCGGGCCTGCACCACTCCCGCAGATCCCTTTTCAAGACGGACGTCGACCTGTATCTGCCGGAGCTTCCCCCGCCCGGTCAGGCGCAGTTGGTCGTCGAGTGGCCCGACGAGGGCGTGCCCGAGACGCGAACCCCCGTGGACGCGGACGCGCTCCGCGCCGCCTCGCGCCGCGCGTTCGAGGTCTGGCCAGGACTCGAACCGCCGGAGCAGGAGGCGGCCACGGGTGCGATCGGGACCTTCGAGGTCAGCGGACCACCGGCACTTCTGGCACCACCCCTCAACCGACGTCAGCGCGAGGTCCTTCGGCGTGAGGAGGAGGCCCGGCAGCGCTATGTACCGCGTCCCGACTGGCAGCGCATGGGCTACGCCGACTGGGGCGACGCGGCCCTGGTCAGGTCCCGGCTGGAGGCGGGCGCCCCGCCCGACGCCCGCGTCGGATGGCAGGGCGCCACCCCGCTGCACCTCACGGCGGAACAGGGCTCGGCGGAAGCGGTGGCCGCACTCCTGCCCCACGTCGCGGACGTCGACGTACGCGACGACGAGGAGCACACCCCGCTCTGGCACGCCGTCCACAGCATGGACGAGGCCACGGTGCGGGCGCTGATCGACGCCGGGGCGGACGTGTGGACACCGCAGGCAGAACCCTGGTCACCGGGTCGGCTGCTGCTGACCACTCCCCTCGCCCAGCTCGTTCAACACCTGCCCGATGCGGTGGAGTTGCCGTCCGACGAGGTCGCCGCCCAACAGGCGGCCGACGCGCTCATCGCGGCCTTCGGCACGCAGGAGATATGGACCGAGGGGCTCGGCATCTGCTTTGTCCAGGGCCTCGACGAGGACGAGCTGATACGGCGGCTCGGTGCCGATCCCGAGCAGTGCCCGAGGACCGATCCCGACCACGCGCCCTTCGAGCCGGGCGACTACGACAAGTCCCTGCGCCACGTGGGCATCACGGGCGTCGACGGCACCCCCGGCGGCTGTGTGATCACCCAGAACGGGTACCTGCCGAGCGACGACGCCGTGCTGCGGGCGATATCGGCGGGCACCACCGCCTACGGGGTCTACTTCAACCCCAAGGGGGGCATATTCGGCACCCTGGCACGCGACGGCGAGATCGTCGCGCACGACGAGATCGGCCTCGGGCCGCACGCCTCCGACCCGGCCGCCTACTGGACCTTCCGTTTCTGGCAGCGCAAGCACGCGTTCCCCTACGGCGCCGACATCCTCGCCTACTGCTGCGCCGCCGCCGGTCTGCGAATAGCTGACGGGCGGGACGCGGTCGGCCCCCGGGTCCCGCGCCGCTGGGTGCCCCTGCCGACGCGACTTCAGCGCTGACCACGAGCCCTGCCGGAAGCTCGACGCGGTCCGCCTGGCGTACCACGCAGGAGGACATCGGCGGGCTCGCGCGGGGGACATTCCTAGGGGCGCCGGGCCACGAAGACCAGTTCCTTGCCCGGCCGGTCCGGCGCGCCCCGTACGTCGTCCACCACGAACCCCTGCGCATCCAGTTCCGCCTCGACCTCCGCCCGCTCGCGGAAGCGCAACGTCGAGTCCGAGGTCAGCACCCGCCCGTCCGAGGCGAACACATAGGTCCACCGGAACGTCACCAACTGCCCCTCCACCGCGATGACTTCGACCCAGCTCTCCACCACCCCGGCCCCGGGCACGTCGGTCACGGCGTACGACTCCTGCCGGTTCCACTCCTCCCAGGCCCGCCGCGCGGGGTCCCGCGTCTCGAACACCAGCCGCCCACCGGGCCGTAGCACCGCGTAGGCACCCCGCAGGGCCTCCCGCCAGGCGTCCGCTCCAACGATCTGCTGGGCGACGTTGGCCGTCATGGTCACCAGGTCGACGCGCAGGGGCGGCAGTCGGGAGGCGTCCCCGTGGATCCAGCGCACCCGCTCGCTCCCCGGCTTCCCACGGGCCACGTCGAGCGAGGCCAGGGCGGGATCGACACCGACGACCTCGATGCCCCGCCCGGCCAGCAGCAGCGCGAACACCCCTGTCCCACAGCC
The DNA here is from genome assembly GCF_043199815.1 of Streptomyces sp. NPDC048523. Classification (NCBI taxonomy): domain Bacteria; kingdom Bacillati; phylum Actinomycetota; class Actinomycetes; order Kitasatosporales; family Streptomycetaceae; genus Streptomyces; species Streptomyces sp. NPDC048523. The sequence goes on from NZ_JBICWQ010000006.1 coordinate 536,339, forward strand.
GAGATCCAGCACCTGCCGCGCCCCGAACTCCTCCACCATGCGGACATAGGCGTCGAGGTCGCCGCGATCGCCGTCGAGCGCGTCGTAGATCGCGGCGAGCCGGGGATGGGTGAAGCCTTCGTCAGCCATGCGCTCGACCGTAGGCGGAGGGGGCCGGGCCGGCCACCCGATATCGTCCGGTCACCGTCCCTCGCTCGCCTGCCACTCCTCCGGGACCACGAAGTCCCTTTCCGTGCGCCCCACTTGGGGCTCCGCTCGATGCGGGAGAGCCCGTCCAGGAAGCTGGGCCGCCACCCAGGCCCGGTCGGCATCGGTGATCTCGTCGTCGACCCAGGTCGTGGCCCACGCCAGCGCACAGCCGAACGACGTCAGGCGTGCGACGAGCGCGAGGTTCACACGGGACCGATGTCCGTCTCGGTGTCAGTGTCGGGAAGCGGGCGGCCGGTAACGACATCCGGCGGCGGGAAGGCCGGCTCGTACAGCGGATACGGCCCCGCCGCCCCGAACGGCAGCAACGTCCCGTCGACGTCCAGGAAGAGAAGTGCCCTCACTCCTCGAATCCACCCTCCGCGAGGATCTCGTCGACACGAGCCCGGTGCGCCGCCTCCCAGTCGTCGAGCGTCTCGGCCGCCTCCTTCGCCAGCGCGGCGCGGGCGGCGGCGAGGATGTCGGCCCGCCGCGCGGCGGGGACCGCCACGATCCCCTCCTCGTCGGCGACCACCACGTCCCCGGCCTCGACCCGCACCCCGCCGCACCGCACGCCCTCACCCAGCGGCGTCACGGCCTTCTTCGCGCCCGGGATCGGGATGACGCCCCGCGCGAAGACGGGGAAACGGGCCTCCCGCACCTCGGCGAAGTCGCGGATCAGCCCGTCGAGGACGAACCCGGCGATCCCCCGCCGCTGCGCGACCGCGCACACGTTGCCGCCGGCCAGGGCGTAGTCGAGGTCCCCCGACTCGACCACGATCACCGAGCCGGCCGGCGCCCGGTAGATCGCCGCGTGCAGCATGAGGTTGTCGCCGGGAGGGCACCGTACGGTGAACGCGGGCCCCGCGACCCTCGGCACCGGCCCCCACAGCGGCCGGACCCCGATGTCCATGACCTGGTCGCGACCGAGCAGATCGGCCAAGGTTGTCGTGGGAGTGTCCGCAAACTCAGTGGTCTCGATCATGCCCCGGACGTTACCGTGCGTGTATGACTGCCGGGTCGGCCTTGTGCCGTGAGCGAGTTGGGTGCCCGGCCTCTGAGTGAGGCCGGGGAGGGCGAGAAGCCCTCCGCTTTCTCTGAGTCGTCCAGGAAATGACCGGAGACCAGAGAAAGCAGAGAGAGTGACCAACCCCATCCAGGACTTCAACCAGCGGATCATCGACGAGTTCCGCGCGAACCACGGCCGGGTCGGCGGCCCCTTCGAGGGCGGCCGCCTGATCCTCCTCACCACGACCGGCGCCCGCACCGGCACCCCGCACACCACCCCCGTCGGCTACCTCCCCGACGGCGGCGACCGTATCCTCGTGATCGCCTCGGCGGGCGGCTCGCCCCGCCACCCCGACTGGTACCGCAATCTTGTCGCGCACCCTCAAGTCACCGTGGAGAGCGGCGTGTTCACGTACGAGGCGAAGGCGGTCGTCCTGGCGGGCGAGGAACGGGACCGAGCCTTCGCGCGAGCGGTGGAGTCCGACCGCGGCTGGGCGGTGTACCAGGAGAAGACCGACCGGGTCCTCCCCGTGGTCGCCCTGCACGAGATCGCCCGGCCGGGCCCGCCGAACATCAACGCCTCCTCCCCGGGCGAGGCGATCAGGCTCGTCCACGACGCCTTCCGCCGCGAACTGGCGCTTGTCCGAAAGGAGTTGTCCACCTCGACCAGCACCCTCGGAGCGCAACTCCGCGTCAACTGCCTGACGTTCTGCCAAGGCATGCACAACCACCACACCGGCGAGGACGTGGCGATGTTCCCGTTCCTGGCCGACCGCCACCCGGAGGCGGGCCCGGCCCTCGACCGCCTGCGTGCCGAGCACGAACAGATCGCCGCGCTGGTGGAGGAGTTGAGGCAGGCCCTCACCGGCGGGGCGGACCTCGACTCCGTCCGCACGGAGGTCGACCGCCTGACGACGGAGCTGGAGGCTCATCTGACATACGAGGAGGAGCAGTTGATCCCCCTCCTCGACCGCACCTGACCTACCGGCGAGGTGTCGGCCACCCCGCGTGAACCTTGTCAGCGGGGTGGCCGCCGCCTCGGGATATCCGCGGAGGAAACTCGCGGGCGGCCGCCACCACCGGTTTCAACGGACGGCCGCCGCCTCGCCGCCCTCAGGTACGGCGGCCGCCCCACCGGACCCGCCCGCGAGGCGGCCTCACCCAGGCCCCCGGCCGGCAGTCACCCCACCGGACCTGCCCGCCGGGCCGCGGCCACCTCCGGATGCCCGTGGACGGTCGTCCCCCGGCCCCCGCAGACCGCAACCACCAGCCCCACCAGCCCGCGGAGCCGCCGCCCCTCGGGATGCCCGCAGGGCGGGCGCCACCACCGGACCCCCCAACCGCAGCCCCCTAACCTCCCCCCACAGACGTCCACCGCCACGCTAGAACGGCAGCGGCCGCCCATGCACCACCACCAGCCGTGACACCGCCCGGGTCAGCACGACGTACAGCCGGTGCAGTCCCCGTTCCTCCGCCTCCGCGATCGTGGCCGGCTCGACGGCCACCACGTGGTCGTACTCGAGTCCCTTGACCACACCGGCCGGTACGACGCTCACACGCGCACCCAGCTCGTCCGGTCCGGCGGTGACGATCCCGGCCGCGTCGAGGGCCTGCCGTACGCGTGCCACGTCGGCGTCGGCCGCGACGACCCCCACCGACCCCTCGTGCGCGAGCGAGTCCCGTACCGCGTCCACGACCGTGTCCGGCAAGGCGTCCAGGGAGGTGGGCCGAATCGTCAACTCCCCGTCCCCGCGCAGCGACCGCCCCTCCGGTACCTCCACATCCAGGTGTGCGAGAAGCCGGTTGGCGAACCCGACGACGGCCTGCGGCACCCGGAAGCCGATGGTCAGCGGTACGACGGCCGCGTCCGGCTTGCCGAGGTGCCGCAGGACGGTGTGCCACGAGCGGGCCGCCCAGGGCGTGGTCCCCTGCGCCAGGTCCCCGAGCACGGTGACCGACCCGAAACGGGCCCGGCGGGCGATCGCCCGGCATTCCATCGGCGACAGGTCCTGCGCCTCGTCGACGACGAGATGGCCGTACCCCTCGGGATGCTCCACCAGCCCCGCGACCTCGTCGAGCAGCACCAGATCGGCCGCCGACCACCGCGCCGACTTCCACGACCTCGGCGGCTTGGCCCACAGCAGGTTCTTCTGCTCCTCGGCGTCGAGGACCCCCTCGGCGGCGACCGCCAACTCCGACCGGCCGCTGAGTAGTTCGGCCAGGACCTCCTCGGGTCGCACCTTGGGCCACACGGTGTCGAGGAACGCCCCCATCACCCGCGACCGCGAAACCCGCTGCACCCAGGCGCCGTTCTGCGGCCCCGCCCGCCGCTCGGCCTGCAACTGCACACTGCGCACCACCCGCCCGCGCACCCGCTCCCGCCCGACGCCGTACGGCGGTGCCTCCTGTCGTACGTCCGCCACGATCCGCGCGAGTTCACCGGCCCGGACCCGCCACCGGTACGAACCGTCCGGGATCTCCAGGGAGTTGACGCCCTCGCTCGACACGCGCGCGTAGAGCGCCCGGCACAGTACCTCCGCCATGCGGGGATCGTGCTTGAGGACGGCGGTGGGGTGGGCGTCGGCGGCGGTGACCGGGTGGCGGGCGATCTCGTCCTGGAGCGTGGACTGCCGTACGCCGCTCTCGCCGAGCGCGGGCAGCACCTGGGAGATGTAGGAGAGGAAGGTCCGGTTGGGCCCGAGGACGAGAAGGCCGCCGCGTCGCATGCGCTGCGGGTGGGTGTAGAGGAGGTAGGCGGCCCGGTGCAGCCCGACGGCGGTCTTGCCGGTCCCGGGAGCGCCCTGGACGCACACGGAAACGGCGAGGTCGCTCCGTACGAGATCGTCCTGCTCGGGCTGGATGGTCGCGGCGATGTCCCGCATGGGCCCGACGCGGGGCCGTTCGATCTCCTGGGTGACGATGGCGCTGGGCCCCGACTCGCCTTTGCCCAGGTGCTCGTCCTCGAGCCCGGTGAGGTCGGCGGAGTCCCCCTTGCTCCCCGGCGCCCACCCGAACCGCCGCCGCACGGCGACCCCTTGCGGCTCGCGGGCGCTCGCCTGGTAGAAGGCGCGGGAGACGGGCGCACGCCAGTCGACGACGAGGGGCGGGGCGGCGGGATGCTCGGTGATCCGCAGCCGGCCCAGGTGATACGCCTGCCCGGCATGGTCACCGCGGTCGAACTCCAACTTGCCGAAGAACAGCGGCCCTTCGGGCAGCTCCCGCATCTCCTTGGCCTGACTGCGCAGCTGGTACCCGAGTACCTCGGCGTCGGCACCGGAGGCGGAGACGTTCTCACCGACGACGACCTGCTCCTGCGCCCCGTCGACCATGGCGGCAAGGGCGGTACGGCACCGGTCGTGATGGGAGCGCTCGCGGTGGAGGGCCTCTTTCAGGGCGATCGGGGAAGCGGGGTCGGCTGACGTCATGGGGACGAGCGTACGCGAGAAAATGAGACTGGGTTAAATCTTTTACTGCATCTCACTCAGGCGAGCCACGACAACCCGTCCGCCAGCAGCCCGAACGCCCGCTGCGCCGCGGCCACGGCATCTCCCCGCACGTTCTCGACCGTCTCCCCCTCGGCGATCCGCCGCCAGTTCTCCATCGCGAGGATCCGCCGCACGGCGATGATCTGCCCGGCGGCCAGCCGCGCGTCGAGATCACCCCCGAGCACCTCGGCGAGCGCGGCCTCCTGCCGCTCCAGGTGCCCGTGGGCCCGGGCCACCAGGGCGGGGGTGCCGTAGAGCAGCGAGTGAAAGGCCAGAACAGCGGGGTGATCATTGAGCCCGGTGACGGGATCCTCCCGCTCAAGACCGTCGAGGAAATGCCGCCGGAGCGCGGCGAGGGGCCGCTCCTCGGATTCGGCCACGACCCGCGCGGCCTCGTCCTCGTGATCGACGATCCGGTGCAGGACGAGGTCCTCCTTGGCCGGGAAGTACCGGAAGAGGGTGGGCTTGGAGATCTCGGCGGCGGCGGCGATCTCGGCGACGGAGACGGCGTCGAAGCCCTTCTCCAGAAAGAGCCGGATGGCGATCTCGGACACGTTCTCGTACGTCCGCTGCTTCTTGCGCTCACGCAGGCCGGGGTCGGTCATGGGGTGAGCCTACGCACCGGGTCGGGAGTCAGGACGCCTTGAGCGGGGCGGGCAGCTTCGGCACGACACGCCTGCGCAGCCCCAGAGAGCCGGTGGCGGCGGACAGGGTCATCTCGTACGCGTCGACGGCCCGCCGTACGTTCGGCGTGCTCAGCGCGGCCCCCGTCGTCATCCGGTCCAGATCGACGTAGGCCGAGCGGATCTGCTCGATCCAGCGGTCGAACATACGCATGCGCATCTCCGTCCGCGTCGGCGTCAGATGCAGATGGCGTACGAGGTCGTAGAGGGGATCGCCGATCATCCCCATCTCCCAGTCGATGATCGTCAGCCCGCCCCGGCGCCCGGCACGCACCAGATTCCAGGGGCTGAGGTCGCCGTGCAGCAGAACGGGGGTGCGCTCGGTCACCTCGTAGCGGCCGAGGATCCACCGGAGTACCTCCCCGTTCGACCAGCCAGCCGTAGAAGCCGCCCTTGGGCTCGTCCTCCCGCTCCAGCCCGTCAAGAAGACGCCACCGCGGGGTGATGAGGGGTGGCTTGGAGGTCTCGGCGGCTGCGGCGGCCCGGCCGTGGAGACAGCGTCGGCGCCCTTTTGAGGAAGAGGCGGATGGCGGCGAAGCCGCGGAAGCGTGGTCACGCTGTTGATTCGGTCAGCGCGGGCAAGTGCAGCGCCATGGTGGCTTCTCGGCCAGACCCCACAGGTCGTCGAAGTGCTTGTTCCAGATCGCGACGGAGGCATCGGCGTCGTCGCCGTCCTTGCGGGACCAGACATCGAGCTCGGTCCGACAGCCCTTGGGGTCGAAGTACTCGGGCTCGGTACCGGAACCCATGGTTCGGCGACGAGGTCGCTCTCCCACGCTCTCGCATCCGCAGCCCCTGCCCCGTGTGGGACTGCCGGCCGAACGTCACATGGCGGCTGGGGGTCCGTCCGCCGCCAGTCCTCCATGGTCTCCGTGCGGCAAGGCAAGAGCAAGATACGGGTTCGCCATGGACTTGGTCTTGAGGCCCAGATTCGCGGTCGCCTCGGCCAGGGTCATCGTGTACCGCTCCACCGCACGGCGGACATTGGGCGCTTCCAGGCTGTCGCCGGTCACCAGACGATCGAGGTCCACGTACGCCGAACGGACGGTCTCGATCCAGCGGTACACCCGCCAGTCCTGCGCCCAGCCGCTCGTGCACTCCTCCGGCAACAGCCTCGACCAGCGGGTGAGCAGTCGCTCCCGGATCTCTGGGAGCGTGGGAGTCAGATGCATGTGGCGGACCAGGTCGTACAGAGGGTCGCCCACCATCGCCATCTCCCAGTCGATGAGGGTTAGGCCCGATCCGTCCTCGCGGCGAATCAGATTCCACGGGTTGAGGTCGCCGTGGAGGAGGACGGGCCGACGCGACGTCACCTCGTGCCGGCGCAGGATCTCACCCAGGCGCAGACTGCTCGGCAGTCCCAGCTCGCGGGCCAGGTCGGAGGTCCGCTTGGGGAGTTCCCCTACCAGTCGGATCAGTTCATCGCAGAGCCCCTGGAAGAAGTTTACGGATGAAGCGTTCGGGTCGAGTTTTTCCAGCTTCTCCCGATCGACGAAGCTCAGTGCCTCGAGCTGGTTGACGAGGTCGTCCGCCTCGTGGGGCAGCAGTCCGTCCACAGGATGCTGCGGATGCTTGATCTCTCCCTTGGGCCCCTCGTACGTGTGGATGGTGAACTCGTCGCCGAGCTCACTGACGCCCAGCGCCAGCACTCTCGGAGCCCGCACCAGCACTCCGGAGACTTCGATCGCGCGGAGGACCGCGTGCTCGTACAGGTACCTCCGCTCGCGGGAGTTGTACGTGCCCACCTTCCGTCGCACCATGACCGGATCCGGATAGTCGGCAGCCGATACCCGCACCGCGGTGCTGAGATGTGCCGTCCCCTTGAACACGTGCCCCGCCGAGGCCGCTCCCTCCTCGAACAATGCCTCCGACACGGCGCGCCTCGGAAACAGCGGATGCTCCAGAAGACGATCGTCGCGCTCCCACTGGATGGATGACACGGCACGCTCCCGGCTGTGCCGTTTGCCGTGCGAGGCGTTCCAGCGGAACAGGATGCGCTCGATGGCCTTCTCGTCGGGCACGCTCTTGAGACGCAGGGGCTCCGCAGCTGCCACCAGAGCACGGTGTACGGCATGGGTGGCCGCGTCCAGGTCCCGCTGTCCGTAGGAATCACCCAGCGAGGTCGCCGCACGCATCACGTCCGGGTAGACGGACTGGGCCTTTTCGAAGGCCACGTAGTGCTTGAGATCCCGCTCCAGGCCGTGAACCGCTTTGCTCCGGCGCTGCCCCATGCCCGTGCGCCACGCCTCCACCACCTCCCACCACTGATGATCCGGATACTGCATCCGCACCAGGTGCGTCGCTAGGTCGTGCAAGGGATCGCCGTAGCTCGCGAGCTCCCAGTCGACGCAGATCAGTGGCGGATCACCGTGGTACGACACAATCACGTTGTCGCGGTGCAGGTCGGTGTGCAGCAGGCTGAAAGGGCGGCTGATCATTGACGGAACACGCTCGGCGAAGCGCACGAGCGCGTCCTCGGGGATGCCCAGCGTGGCGAACAGACCGCCGAACCTGCCCCAGTTGTGCCGCCGCACCTGCTCGTCAGCGGTAATCGCCAGTGTGCGCAGGAAGGCTCGGCTGTCGCGGCTGGAGCGCGGCCAGGACTGCGGGAGGGGCGGCAGATCCTTTCTGCGTACCTGCGTCATGTCGGCCAGCAAACCTGCGAGCGCCTGGATGAGGTGGGACGCGACCGGCTTGCCGTTGGGGCAGATGCTGGACAGCGGCACGCCCTGCACATAGCTCAGGATGCTCACATCGCCGTACTGAGCGAGGCAGCGCGGCACGTGAGGCAGGACGCCGTGGATCGCGGCGAGGATCTCGGCCTCGTCCTGCCAGGTTCTGATGACGACGGGCAACGCGGTGCGGATCCGCTCCCGCACCGTGATGGTCTCCCCCTCCTCGCAGCCCATGAGCCGGCGGTCGGACTCGTTGAGCAACCGCACCATGTAATTCAGGTTGTGGTGCCCCCGGCCGAACTCTCCGAGTGCCCTGGCATAGCGCAACGCGGCGTCGGGCGCCGAGCGTCGGGCTCCAGGCGATGGTGGACCACCCAAGGGGCACTCCTGAATAGCTATGCGTTACCTATAAAGGTCATGCGGCCGGGAGGAGAATGGGTCATACTCTAGACCTACACAACATGAGCTTGCGGCCAACCTTGGCAAAGAGCCACGTAGTTAGCCCACTCGTGATCGACCGGTGACGGGCTCAGTATGAGACGGGTCAGTCGATCGAAGGGCTTGCGAGCTGCGAGGTCAGCAATTTCCAGCAGGAGTCGAACCATGCCTGCCAGCTCTCTATGAACACGGTTCCGGTGGAGTTCGGGTCGCCTTCGTCATTGACGTGGCGCGTCAGAACCGAGCCCAGGCCCAGGACGTCCACGGCTTCGATCTCCGTGTCGTCGTCCAGCAGGATCGAGCGCTCCACGGCCTCATACGGACCGAACAGTATTTCGGCCGTGCGGCGCAGGTAGAGCTTGAAGGCCGGAACCACTTGGATCCTCCGGACCTCGACATCGACGGACTGCACGTGCCCCTCCGTCTCCAGGTCCCGCAGAGCGGCTCGCAGTGAGGAAGTATGCCGCCGGGTGATGCTGTGCAGCCGCTCCTGGAGCAGCTGGTCCACCTCCTCCAGGCCACTCCCGTCCGGCATCCGCTTGGCCCGGGGGTACGGCAACTTGACTGATTCGTCAGGCAAGAGCAGGCGCATTTCGATGCGCTCGGGGGGCCTGATCTCCCCCGTGCGGACGCGCTCGGCCTGCAGCCTGATGTGCGCGTCCAGACTCTCGGAAGTGAGGGTGAACACGTCCAATTGGACTGTTGGCTGGGAGAAGGCCCGCTGGATGAAGGGCCCCAGCGCGGCCCGAACACGGGGGGCCGCCGCAGGCGAACGGGTCACGGAATGTATCGGCTGCCTCACCACCCGCGAGCCACTGCCCTGACGGGACTCGATCCAGCCTTCGATCTTCAGCTCGCGCAGTGCACGCTGCACCGTGTCTCGTGACACGTCGAACTCTTCGGCCAGAGCCCGTTGCGTGGGCAGCATGGAGTCCAGCGGGTAGACACCCTCGGCGATCCGGGCACGCAGCGCCTCCAGGACCGCCTGCCCCCTGGCAACACTGTCACCACGATCCGTACTCACATCGCGACCGTACCACTACCGGACATATTGGCTGCCACAACAGCAACACACAAAGGGAAGTTGAAAGGCCGTTAGGCGATCAGTCAACCTGGGCACAACCAATTCAAGAAAACAGTCCAATTGGACTGGGAGTTGATCGCTTCTCAGGAAGTCGCGGCTGGGGGAATCATGATCGTCTTTCAGTTACTGTCCGCCTTCGCGCTGCTGGTCGTCGACCAGCTGTTCCAGACGCGCTACGGCACAATCGGCGTCCTTTGCCTGACCTTGGTCGCCGTGGGCTTCCGGGCCCGCAACACGACGTGTCTGTCGGTCGGCGCCGTGGTCTTCGTCCTGCTGATGGTCCAGGCCTAGGCCCTGAGTCCCACCAGCACCGGCCACAGCGACTCGACGATCGACTCGGCTCCGGCATCGCTCAGCAGCTTCGCCTTGTGTCCGTTACGCGCGTAGCCGAGGAACGGGACGCCGGCGCTCCGGGCCGCGAGGTAGTCGGAGGGGGTGTCACCGATCATCAGCGCGTCGCGGGGGGCGGCACCCATGGCGTTCAGCGCACGGTTGAGGCAGTGCGGGTGCGGTTTGAGGTGGTGCAGTTCTTGGGTTCGACCGTAGATGTGCGGGGCGAAGCAGGAGACCAGACCGCGGCCGGCAAGGTACTTGCGTACCACGCGCGGTGAGTTGTTCGTCGTGATGGCCAACCGGGAGCCCACTGCGGTCCATGTGCGTATCAGGGGGTCGGCGTACGCCGTCGGCATCGCCGAGGAGGCTGCTCTCAACTCCTCATTGGTGAGACGTTCCTCCAACTCCGCGACCAGGTCACTGCCCGGGTGCCGAGCATCGACGGCACGCAGTACGACATGCGGGTCCAGGGTGCTGCGCTCGCCGTCGGTGACGACGCCGCGCAGGCCTCGCCCTTCCAGCCACTCCACCAGTTCGCTGGCCACCTTCGCCGCCGAGTGCCCGGAGAACAGGCTGCAGATCGGTCCGTCGAAGTCCCAGAGCACCACCCGCGCACGGGTGATCAGGCCCTGCAGTTTCCCGGTCTCGTTCTCGGTGTGCGCTGTCACCTGTTCAGTGTGCGTCGTCTCAGGAGTCACTAGGAGAGTGTCAGGTCCGTCGTGATGGTTTCCCAGAGGGCATCGAACCACTTCTGCGATTGCTCGACGAACGCGGCGTCGCGTTGGCCGGCGTTCTTGTCGAAGGAGAACAGCAGGGATTCCGTTCCGAGGACGTCGTACATGTCGAGCATCCCGGTGTCGGTCGCCTCCTCCCTGCGCGCGACCATGTAGTACGCGAGCAACGCCTCCACGCCGTTGAGCAGGTACAGCTTCACCGGTGGCGTGAACGGCAACGCCCGGAATCTGACCTTGACGTCGATCCCGTGGGAGGAGCGCAGGGAGCGGAGGTTGTGGCGCAGGACGTGACCCTGGGCGTTGCGCATCTCCAGCCAGCGCTGGTGGACCGGGTTGTCGTCGTCGGGGGCCTCGACCGGGACCGGGAAGGCCAGGTTGATGTCGCGGGAGGGCAGCAGGATGCGGACATCGATGGACTCGGGGCGGATCCGGCCTTCGTGAATGAGGCGGACCGGCTCGCTCAGGGCCACCATCAGCGACTCCGCCGTGAGGCAGGCCGCGTCGATCCGGACGTCCGGGCCGGCGAACGCGTCGGCCAGGCGGGGCGCCAGGGCCACCATCGTCGGCTGCGGTCCGCCCTGGGTGACCGGCACCTCCGCGATCCGCGGCGGGCTCCCCTTGCTCACATTGCTGAGCAGCCCGTCCTCCTGCAGCGCGCGCAGCGCCTGGCGGACCGCGCCCCGTTCCACCCCGAACTCCTCCGCGAGTTCGGCCTGGGTGGGGAGGCGGTCACCGGCCTTGAGGTCACCCGTGCGGATGCGTTCCCGCAGGGTGTCGGCGATTTCCTGGGGCGAGAGCCTTCTGCTGCCGTTCACTGCCACGTTCTCCTGGGTCACGACCAAACGGTACAACTCCAATCCATCTACGGGGAGTTGTTCCGAAGTTGTTTATCAACCCCAACCAAGTGGGGACAACATAGGTAGAGTTGGCTGCCAACTTCACTGAGTTGGTGGAAGTTTTGCCTCCGCATCACCACCCGCCTCACCCAGCCCGATGCCCGAAGGGGGAACCACCATGCCGGCCCTCGCCCTCCTCTCCGCCGTCTTCGTCGTCGGCGTCGAGCAGACCCTGCAGTGGAAGTACGGTGCCAGCGGCATCATCGGGATGCTCCTGCTCACCATCGGTCTCAAGGCCAAGAACCCCGCCATCAGTTCGGTGGGGGCCGTGGTGCTCGCCCTGCTGGTCGCGGGACCGGCCCTATGACCCGAGCGCAACCGGATCCGCCCCTGTGGGAGACCTCAGCCCGAGAGCACCAGCTCCGAACTGATCGTCTCCCACAGTGCGTTGAACCACAGGTGGGACTGCTCCACGAACGTCGTGTCCCGCAGGCCGGCGCCCTGCTCGAAGGCGAACAGCATCGACTGGGTGCCCTCGGAGTCGTACAACTCCAGGTGTTCGTCGTCGATCTCCTCCTTGCGGCGGGTCAGCGTGTAGTACGCGAAGAGCGCCTCCATGCCGTTCAGCAGGTAGAGCTTCACCGGTGGCGTGAAGGGCAGGGCGCGGAAGGAGACGTGCACGTCTATGCCGTGCGTGGCGCGCAGGGCCAGGAGGTTGTGCTGGAGGACCTGCACCTGGGCGTTGCGATGGGCCAGCCAGCGCTCGTGGACCGGGTCGCCGTCGCGGCGGCCCCCGACCGGCACCGGGAAGGCGAGGTCGATGTCCCGGCCCGGGATCAGGACCCGGACGTCGATCTTGGCCGGATTCAGCTGTCCGGCGTGGATCTGTCGCAGCCCCTCGCCGACGGCGAGGTTCAGGGACACCGACGTCAGGCACAGGGCTTCTATCTCGACGTGCGGAGCCGCGAACGCGGCGGCGATCCGGGGGCCGAGCGTGACCATCGTGGGCTGTGGAGCGGCCCCCGGGCCGGTGCCCGCCCTGCTGAGCCCCAGGTCGGGGGCGACGGTCGCCGGGCTTCCCTTGGAGACGTTGGTGAGCAGATGCTCCGTCTGCAGCAGGTACAGCGCCTGCCGTACGACCCCCCGCTCGACCCCGAACTCGTCGGCCAGCCGCGCCTGGGTGGGCATGCGCTGACCTGCCCGCAGCGTGCCGGACCGGATCCGGGCGCGGAGTTCGTCGGCCACCTCACGATGGGACTTCTGTGGCCTCTGTGACCTCTTCCGCCCATTGGCGGAGGCGTGTTTCGGGTCCACGACCAAACACTACAACTTCCCGCCATCTTTGGGCAGTTCGCCGGAAGGTGGTTATGAGCCGCATCCAAGCGGAGATAAGTACAGTGAAGTTGGTCGCCAACTTGGTCAACCTTGAGAAACATGGTCAAAACTTCACAGGGTTGGCCACCTCGGTGGTCGACAGGGACCAACGTCCCGAAGGGGGACCGTCATGCCGTTCGTCGCCATCGCCATCGCCGCTCTCGCCGTCGGCTTCGAGGCACTCGTCCAGTGGAAGTGGGGCGCGATGGGCATCGTCGCGTTCGTCGCCCTGACCATCGGCGTCAAGTCCAAGAACGTCGCGATCGGTGGCATCGGAGCGGTCATCCTCGTGATGCTGCTCGCCCAGTCCGGATGACGCCCGCCCGCCCGCCGGGCCCAGGATCCGGCTGACCGGGCTCCCCCCTGGAGGGGAGCCGGGAGCCCGGTCGGTCTGCACAGCCACAACTGAACACCGACAACTGAACAGCAGCGACAGCTGCACACACCCGCACAGCCACAACTGAACCGCCACAACTGAACAGCTCGCTACGGATGCGAGAGCACCACCTGGAACACCACCCACCGTCCCCGCCCGAAGGGAGCGTCAGAACATGTCCGGGCACCAAGGTCGCCTGGACGTGCGCAGCAGGGCGTCGACCCCCCGGCCGGCGCCCGCTCGTTCTTCCCGCACCCGCCCCAGCGCAGCGAGCCGCACCGCCGACTCGTCCCCGAGCCACAGCGTTGCCAACTCCCGCACGTCGAGGGTGAGATCGGCGCTGCGCGTCGTCGCCGTACAGGTGGCCCCGGCGGGCGAGGCCTCCAGCCGGTAGCGGCCACCGGCGATCCCGGACCCGTCCACGACCTCCAGCACCAGCTCCCCCTCGCCCTCGTACGTCCGCGCCTCCAGGGCCCGTACGACATCCAGGATCCGCACCCACATCCAGTCCGACTGCATGCTGATCCTGGCCGCCGGGGGGTTCGGCAGCAGGTGCGGGAGCAGGTCGTCGGGGGCCCGCCAGCCGCTCTTGACCTGCATGACCCAGTCGATCGAGCACAGGTAGTGCCACAGTGCGCGCTCGGCGGCCGGGGTCGAGGCGATCAGGTCCCGCACGCTCGCCGTGTTCGACGGCTGCATGGTGTCGGCCCACTTGTCGTCGACCTCGTACGCCATCAGCCCCTCGACCATGCCGTCCGGCGCCCGGTACAGCGCGAAGAACGGCTCGGTCCACGCCGGGTCGGGGCGCACCGCACCCGTGTTCAGCTGCCACCACCAGTCGCCCCGGCTGATCGCCCCCGGAGTGGCCCGGCGCATCCGGTCGTGCAGTTCGGGACCGAGCTTGCGTACGTCGTCGGGGTCCACCAGGTCGATACGGCCGCCGTCCAGATCCGGGCCACGGAGGTCGAGGCCGGCGCGCGGGACGTCGATCGTCCACTCGGTGCCCGTGGTGGCGGGGCCGAAGCCGTAGCGGCCGTAGATCCGGTACTCGGCGGCGATCAGCGTGGCCAGGACGTCTCCGCGCTCCTTCGCGGCGGCGAGGTCCTGGCGCATCATGCGGGTCAGGAGGCCGCGCCGGCGGTGGGTGGCGGTCACGGTGACGGCGGTTATCGCGTCCGCGGCCACGAGCCGGCCCCCGACCGCCGTCACCTCCTGCGCGAAGGAACGGAAGGTCGCCACGCAGCGGTCCCCGTCGAAGGCCCCGAGGCTCCGGCCGGGCGCGAACTGAGTCCTACGGGCCTCCAGTTCCGCCGCTGGCACCACGGGCTCCCGCAGGAACCCGGCCCGCACTGCACGCAGCCACTCGGGATACTCGGCCTCGGTGACCGCACGGACGTCGATGTCGGCTGGGGCGCTCATGGGGCCCACGGTAGGCGGGCGGGGTCGGGGTGTCGTGTCGTTTTCCGCACCCGGACGGCCGCAGGCCGCCCCCCGGGGAACACCCCGAACATCCCAACACCTCTACGTCAGCAGATCCTCCACCTGCGCCTCCCCCTCCCGGTACCGCCGCGCGATCTCCCCGCTGCACTCGTCCGCCGTCCGCTGCAAGCGCTGCCGGCGTCCCGACACCCGCTGCTCGTAGCGGACGAGCCGGCCCATCGCGGTGCTCAGTTCCAGGTCGGTCCGCGCGCAGAGGTCCGAGAGCTCGACCTCGGCGAGCATCTCGGCGGCCAGCAGCCGGTACTCCTCGCTGTGCGGGGTGCCCAGCCTGACGTGGCGGGCCGAGGAGCGGTGGCGGGCCGGGGCGTCGGTGAGGATCTCCGGCAGCCGATCGACCACGGAGGCCTCCGGGAGCCGTTCCGGAATGGAGCCGGTCGGGGACCGGCGGAGCAGTTCCGCGCGGAGGATGTCGATACGGCCCTGCAGCAGCCGTCGGATATAGCTGAGGTCGGCCTCGTCCCGCTGGGCGTCCCGGCGCAGGGTGCGCAGTTCGGGCAGGCTCAGCGTGGCGAGATCCTGTTCGGGTGGCTCCGGGGGCAGCAGCGGGCTGTCCGTTCGTTGTGTGGGCGGCCGCCGACTGTCCAGCCGCCCGGTACTCGGTGTGCTCATGCGCCTCTAACGTCCCCTCGACCGGCGTGTGCAAGCATCGTGCCACCCCAAGTGGCCGCTATGTGACCGAGTGCCCCCGAACGGCCCCAGATGGGGGGTTAAGGATCAAAAAGAAACCCGAACACGGGCCCTTCCCGAGCGAACGGCATGATGGGCACATGCGTGCAGTGGTGCAGAGGGTGGACGGCGCGAGCGTCGTCGTCGACGGTGAGACGGTCGGGGAGATCAACGGCGAGGGACTGTGCGTCCTGGTCGGGGTCACCCACGAGGACACCAAGGAGAAGGCGGCCCAACTCGCCCGCAAACTCTGGTCGGTGCGGATGCTGCACGACGAGAAGTCGTGCAGCGACATCGACGCCCCGCTGTTGGTGATCAGCCAGTTCACCCTGTACGGCGACGCCCGCAAGGGCCGCCGCCCCACCTGGAACGCCGCGGCCCCCGGCGACATCGCCGAGCCTCTCGTCGACGAGGTCGTCGCCCGGCTCCGCGCTCTGGGCGCGACGGTGGCCACCGGCCGCTTCGGCGCGCGGATGCGGGTGTCGCTGACGAACGACGGCCCGTTCACGGTCCTGCTGGACATCTGAGAGCCGGGGGCTACGGCTCCACGACGACTTCCTGGGCGGCGGCCGTCGACTCGACGACGAGCCGCGCGTCCAGCGGGACGTTCCGCTTGACCAGGGCGAGCGCGACCGGGCCCAGCTCGTGATGCCGTACGGACGTCGTCACGAAACCGATCTTGCGGCCGTCGGGCCCCTCGTCCGCGAGCCGGATGTCGGCCCCCGCGGGCGGCAGGTGCACCTCGCTGCCGTCCAGGTGCAGGAAGACCAGGCGCCGCGGGGGCTTGCCGAGGTTCTGGACGCGGGCGACGGTCTCCTGTCCCCGGTAGCAGCCCTTCTGCAGGTGCACGGCCGTCCCGATCCAGCCCAGCTCGTGCGGGATGGTGCGGTGGTCGGTCTCGAAGCCGAGGCGGGGGCGGTGCTGCTCGACGCGCAGCGCCTCGTAGGCGAGCAGACCCGCCGCGGGGCCGGACTTCTCGGCGTACGACTCCAGGTCCCCGCGCGGCAGGAACAGATCGCGGCCGTACGACGTCTCGCGTACGACGACCCCGTCCGGCACCTCGGCGATGGAACCGGCGGGAAGGTGGACGACCGCGAACTCGTCGGTGCGGTCGGCGACGTCGACCCGGTTGAAGAACTTCATCGACTCCAGGTACGCGATCAGCGCGCCCTGGGTGCCGGGTTCGACGTGCGCCCACACGGTGGTGCCGTCGTCGACGAGGTACAGCGCGTGCTCGATGTGCCCGTGCGCGGAGAGGATCAGCGCCTCGGTGGCCTGGCCCGTGGGCAGGTCGCTGACGTGCTGGGTGAGCAGCAGGTGCAGCCAGCTGAGGCGGTCCTCGCCGGTGACGGACACGACCCCGCGGTGCGAGAGGTCGACGAAGCCGGTGCCGTCGGCGAGGGCGCGCTGCTCACGGAACAGGTCGCCGTAGTGCGCGGCGACGTCTTCGTCCACGCCCTCGGCGGGGACGGCTCCGGGCAGGGACAGCAGGGGGCTCTTCATACGACTAAGCCTACGACTCGGTAGTTGAAGCCTTGAGAGAGCAGTCCTTGCAGCGGCCGAAGATCGCGAAGTGCTTCATGTCGGTCTCGAAGCCGAACTCCTGGCGGAGCTTCGCGGTGAAGTCGGCGGCCACCTTGATGTCCGCCTCGATGACGTTCTCGCAGTCACGGCAGACCAGGTGGATGTGGTGGTGACGGTCGGCGAGGTGGTACGTCGGCGCCCCGTGCCCCAGATGGGCATGGCTGACCAGCCCGAGCTCCTCCAGGAGCTCCAGGGTCCGGTAGACCGTGGAAATGTTGACCCCCGACGCCGTCTTCTTCACTTCCGTGAGGATCTCGTCGGGGGTCGCGTGCTCCAGGGTGTCCACGGCTTCGAGGACAAGCTGGCGCTGCGGCGTCAGCCGGTAGCCGCGCTGCCTCAGGTCACTCTTCCAGTCGGTGCTCACCACACCGGAAAGTCTAGGACCTCCCGGCGCGGGTCCTACTTGAAGAAGGCGATCCCGTCGTCCGGAAGGTCGCCGGGGAGGGCCTTGGCCCAGCGCTCGACCTCTTCCGGGGTGACGACCTTCTTCAGGTGGGCCGACATGTAGGGGCGCAGCTCGACCTCGGGGGTCTGCTTCTCGCCGACCCACATGAGGTCGCTCTTGACGTAGCCGTACAGGCGCTTGCCGCCGTTGTACGGACCCGAGGCGGCCGTACGCGCGACGGCATCGGTCACCAGGTCGATCTGCGGCTTCTGGGCGGCCATCTCGCCGTACCAGATCTCGACGACACCGTCGTCACGGACCATCGTCACCTCGACCTTGCGGTCGGCGTCGATGCGCCAGAAGCCGTGCTCGGACTCCAGGGGGCGGACCTTGTTGCCGTCGTTGTCCAGCACCCAGGTGTGGGACTCGTACTCCAGGAAGTCCCGGCCGTCATGGCCGAAGGTCACCTCCTGGCCGAAGTTGCACTTCTCCGAGCCCGGGAAGTCGTGCACGCCCGCGCCGGCCCAGTTGCCGAGCAGGAAGGCGAGCGGGACGAGGTCCTTGTGGAGGTCGGACGGGATCTCGATCATGAGTGGCGGTTCCTAGAGGGGGGTCAGCGCTGGCCCTGGTACAGCTTCTTCACGGTCAGGTACGAGAAGGCGAGAACGCCGACGCAGACCAGGACCAGCAGGGCTTCGAAGAAGATCTCCACGGGGTGCTCCTCGGATGAGCGGGGTGCGGTGCATGTACACGGGCCGGGCCCCAGCTTACGCGGCCGGGGCCCGGGGGACCGTGGGGGTCCGCTCAGCCGAGGAGCTGGCTCTGGAGAGTCACGGTCTGCTGGAAGGGGACGGCGTCCGCGGTGCCCTTGCGGGACTGGACGACCAGGGCGAGTACGTCACCGGAGGACAGGTAGGCGTGCCGGGTCTGCTCGGCGCCGTACGGCTTGGACTCGACGTAGACGGAGGCGGTGATCTCGGGGATCCGGGCCGCGCTCGGGAAGTGCTCGTCGGAGACGGACGTGACGGCGTCGCGCAGTTCGAAGCCAGGGCTGCCGTAGGGGGCGATGTCCTCGCCGAACAGATCGTCCACGACGGCCGCGGTGTCGAACTGGAGCAGGTAGATCCGCGTGTGCGTGCCGTCCGGGGTGGTCCAGCCGCGCGCCGCGATGTGCCGCAGACCGTTGTCGGAGAGCTTCTGCCCCAGCTCCTCGCGGTCCTCCTTCTCGCCGTACTCCGCGAGGAGGCCCTTCGTCGGCAGCCAGCCCTCCGTGCCGCGCAACGCCTTGTCGACGGCCGCTCCCTTCGGCGCGGGCAGCACCAGGGCGCGCAGGTCGGCGTAGTGGCTGCCCGCCTTGTTGTCTTTGGCGAGGGGCCCCGGACTGCCGGAGGGCAACGGCGGCTTCGTCAGCGTCGGGTACTCCCACCGCCCGTCCGCTTTCGTTCCCAGGCCCGGTACGTCCGTCCGCTCCATCCCCGCGATGCCGTACGCCGTCCCGGCCCCGACCACCGCGAAGGTGAGCAGGGCGGCGGTCCAGCGGAGAGCCGCGCGCAGGACACGGCGGTCCTTGGGGGTGGGGAGGTGTTCTGCGGTGGCGAGGGGGTCGGGTGTCGGGGCGGGCGCGGACACGGGCTCGGACGCGGGCTCGGCGGCCCGGGGTGAGGACACCCCGTCACGGGGCTCGCTCCGCTCGGGCTCGTCGGTGTGCTCGGCGCCGCCAGGCCGTTCCTTCGGCTCGGCCTGTTGCCCGTGACCGACGCTGCCGGCCGACTCAGCCACCTCAACCTGCCCGGCCCCAGTGACCGGCTCCACCAGCTCGCCCTTCTCCGGGCGGGCGGCCGGCTCCCGTGTCGGAAGCGGGGCCGCCTTCTCTTCGGTCTGCTCGGTCATACCGACTCCCCCGGCTCCGCGATCCGGTCGAGCTGCTCGCGCATGAGCATCGCGATCCCCCTCTGCTGCATGGGCCTGGCGCTGTCGGCGGTGAAGTCGACCAGGACGTTTCCCTGGAGGGCGAAGCAGAACATCGAGTCCAGCTTCGTGTCGGCGTCCTTGGGCGTCAGGAAACAGCGCGCGTCCTTGTGGCCCTCGATCCGGGGCCCGTCGCGCAGGACGTCACCGAGCACGTCGAGGAAGTCGTTCTGGAACTCCGAGATGCCCCTCGCCGCCGCCTTGTTGTCGAGCTGCGTCAGCTCGATGGTGACCGTGGAGGCCTTGTCCGTGTAGACGGAGGAGAGCTGGTCGGTGCTGACGTAACTGCGCATCGCGATGCCCGTGAGGCGCTGCTTGTCTATCTGCTTCTCCAGCGCCTTGCGCTGGGTCCGGGGCAGACCGCTCAGCGACTCCTTGCGCAGGGCGGTGGCCTCGGCCCCGCTGAGCCGGGTCTCGTAGCCGTACTCCCCGATGTCGGGCCCACGGCTCCACCCGTCGGCGCCGTACGGCACGAGCATCCCCGCGAGTCCCCGCGCGGGCTCCGCCTTCGTCTTGCCGGCCCCGCCCTTCGGGAACGTCCACACGGGAGCGCCCGCGTCACGGTCGGCGCCGTCGACGGTGACCACGGTGAAGCCCACCCCGGCGACGACGGCCGCGACGAGCAGCACGGACCCGACGACCGCGGCGATTCGGCCACGGCGGACGCGGACGGGCTTCGCGGGCGGCGCCGCGGGCTCGGTCGAGGCGGTGAGCTCGGCGGGACCGATCTCACCCACCTGCTGGTTCTCGGACTCGCTCACAGCTTCTTCACCTGCCGCTCGGCCAGATCCATGATCTTCGCCTTCGCTATGGGCCTGGTGTCCCAGACGAAGATCTTCATGAGGATGTCCCCGCGCCAGGCGACGGCCGAGGCCTTGTACTGCGGCAGATAACCGGGCTCGGTGTCCGGCTTCGTGTGGACGTACACCATGGCGTTTCCGCCGCCCGGCACCGACCAGCTCTTGGTGCCGGCCTGGGAGTCCTCGAAGTAGTTCTCGCCGTCGGCCGCGTCGGAAGCCTCCCGAGTCTCCTCCTGCCGGTACTGGGTGAGGCGGATCTCGACGCCGTAGGTGCGGCCGACCTGCCAGCCGGTGTCCGCTGCGCGGCGGAACTCCTGGGAGACGAGTTCGCCGAACGCCCCACCCGGCTTGTTGGCCGTCTCCGCGACTTCGGCCAGCGTCATCCAGTGGTCGTCACTGCCCCAGTCGCCGGTCTTCGCCCCGGTCGGCTTCTTCAGCAGCAGCTTGCGCAGGTCGCTGTCGGTCTTCACCCGGCGGTCCTGTGAGGCCGGCAGGGGTTCGGGCGCCGGGCCCTTGGCCTGTGCCAGCGTCGGCTGGGAGAGCGAGGCCAGTTTCGTCGGCTCACGGTCGGCCTGGATCAGGTATCCCGTGCACGTCCCGGCGACGACACCGAGTACGGCGGCGGCGACGATCAGCAGTGTCGTACGGCCCCGGCGGCGCGCCCGGGGTCTCTCTTCGGGTCTCTCAGGTGTTTCGGGTGCCTCGGGCACCTCGGGTCCTTCCAACGCGTCCCCCACAAGACGTGAAGCGCGCATTCCGTATGCGCGCTTCACAGGAGACCGCCGGTCAACACCCAGGGTTGTACGCCAACTTGATCACGATTCGGACACGTGGGCAACGCACACGGACCAGGCCCCGTCGCGCGTACGCTGCCGGTATGGCGAAGAAGCTCGTGATCAAGGTGACTGCCGGGGCCGACGCTCCCGAGCGGTGCTCGCAGGCGTTCACCGTGGCGGCGGTGGCCGTGGCCAGTGGGGTGGACGTGTCGCTGTGGCTGACCGGGGAGTCGGCGTGGTTCGCGCTGCCGGGGCGGGCCGCCGAGTTCGAGCTGCCGCACGCGGCCCCGTTGCCCGACCTGGTGGACTCGATCCTCGCGGGCGGGCGGCTCACCCTGTGCACCCAGTGCGCGGCCCGCCGGGACATCACGGAGAAGGACGTCATCGAGGGCGTACGGATCGCGGGGGCGCAGGTATTCGTGCAGGAGGCGCTCGCGGACGGGACGCAGGCGCTCGTTTATTGAGCAGACAGCGGGTGCGGCCTGTCACAGGTGATCGACAATCCGGCGGGCGTCTTACCCCGCGGGGTTAATCTGCCGCTCGACGGCCACCCGTCCGTCGACAAGACCGCCGCCCCGGGGGGACCCACCGCATGCGCGCCCTGCGAGTACTTCTGATCATCGCCGTGATTCTCGGCGGGCTGTTCGTCGCCGCCGACCGTCTGGCGGTCCACTTCGCGGAGGGCGAGGTCGCGGACCGGCTGAAGACGCAGGAGGGGCTGACCACGACGCCGAGCGTGGACATCAAGGGGTTCCCGTTCCTGACCCAGGTGGCCGGCGGTGAGCTCGACGACGTCGAGGTCGGGATGAAGGACTACGACGCGGACACCGGCACCAGCGGGGGCTCGATCCGCATCGACGACCTGAACGCCGCCATGAAGGGCGTCGCGTTCTCCGGCGACTACAGCTCCGCCACCGCCTCCACCGCCGCGGGCACCGCGACCATCGCCTACGACCAGCTGCTGAAGGCCGCGGGGTCCGAGGAGGCCCGGCTTCCGCTGGGTGTCACCGCCAAGGTCGTCGGCCTCTCCGACGGCGGGAACGGCAAGATCAAGGTCGATATCAAGATCAGCGCCCTGGAGAAGCCCGTCTCCGTGCTCAGCACCGTCTCCGTGGTCGACGGCGACACCGTGCGGGTGCACGCCGACTCGATCCCGAGCTTCGGCAACATCACCCTCGCCGACTCCGACGTCCGTTCGATCGCCGACTTCGACCAGAAGATCGAGGGTCTGCCGGGCGGTATCAAGCTCGACAGGGTCGAAGCGGGTGCGAACGGTGTGGAGATCGCGGTGAAGGGTTCGGACGTCAAGCTCGCCGGGTAGGACGAGCGTCGGGCGGACCTGTCGGGCGGACACGCCGAGCCGGATGCCGCGCGTCCGACAGGCGAGACGGTGACGTCCGTACCGTAGATGTGATGACGGCTACAGCCGCCCGGGACCGTGGGACCACGGCCCGGGCGGCTTTTTGGTCCCACATCCCGGACGATCGCATCTCAGTATGCGACACACCGGTGACATGCCGGTATGTCCCTCCCTACGATCGGCACCATGAAGCGACAGGCGGATCTCACGAAGCGGCGGGCAGTAGACCTGTGCCGCGTCGCCGCCATGCTCTGTCGCCCCTTCTGAGCGGACGGCACCGACCTCCGCGTCCCCTCGCCCTGGCGCCCCAGGGCATCCGTGCGCCCCGCGCACCCTTCCGCACGCCCCGCCGCAACTGCCCCGGAGGAGAACGAGCATGAGCCGCAGTGACGTCCTGGTCGACGCCGACTGGGTCGAGGCCAACCTCGACGACCCGAACATCGCGATCGTGGAGGTGGACGAGGACACGTCCGCCTACGAGAAGAACCACATCCGCAACGCGATCCGCATCGACTGGACCAAGGACCTGCAGGACCCGGTCCGCCGCGACTTCGTCGACCAGGAGGGCTTCGAGAAGCTCCTGTCGGCGAAGGGCATCGCCAACGACACCCTGGTGATCCTCTACGGCGGCAACAACAACTGGTTCGCGTCCTACGCCTACTGGTACTTCAAGCTGTACGGCCACGAGAACGTCAAGCTTCTCGACGGCGGCCGCAAGAAGTGGGAGCTGGACGCCCGCGAGCTGGTCGAAGAGGTGCCCGAGCGCCCGACGACCGAGTACAAGGCCAAGCCGCAGAACAAGGCCATCCGCGCCTTCCGTGACGACGTCGTCGCCGCGATCGGCTCGCAGAACCTGGTCGACGTCCGGTCGCCCGACGAGTTCTCCGGCAAGCTGCTCGCCCCGGCCCACCTGCCGCAGGAGCAGTCGCAGCGTCCGGGCCACGTCCCGTCCGCGCGCAACATCCCGTGGTCGAAGAACGCCAACGACGACGGCACCTTCAAGTCGGACGAGGAGCTCAAGGAGCTCTACGCCGAGGAGCAGGTCGACCTCGCCAAGGACACCATCGCGTACTGCCGCATCGGTGAGCGCTCGGCCCTGACCTGGTTCGTGCTGCACGAGCTGCTCGGTGTCGAGAACGTCAAGAACTACGACGGCTCCTGGACCGAGTACGGCTCCCTGGTCGGCGTTCCGATCGAGCTCGGCGCCAACAAGTAAGACCCCGTCCGCATCATCCCGACCGGCCTTCCTTCCGGTCAGACCCCTCTTTTGGAGAACGACATGTGTGGAGCGAAGGCCGGCGGCCCGGACGCCTCGACGATCAAGCCCGGTGAGACCACGATCCAGGGCCAGGTGACGCGTGACGGCGAGCCTGTGGTGGGCTACGTCCGCCTCCTGGACTCGACCGGCGAGTTCACGGCGGAGGTCCCGACCTCCGCGACGGGCCAGTTCCGCTTCTACGCGGCCGAGGGCACCTGGACCGTTCGCGCCCTGGTTCCGGGCGGCACCGCCGACCGTACGGTCGTCGCCCAGCAGGGTGGCCTGGCCGAGGTCGCGATCGCCGTCTGAGGCAGCCGACCGGCTGATCGGCCGGAGGGCCGTACCCCGTCGCACGGGGTACGGCCCTCCGGCCTTTCCGGGCCTACGCTGGACTTATGTTGGCGCGACGACGGCACGCTTATTTCGCGATGATGGGTACGTGCATCGGGCTGTTCGTCCTGGCCTGGGGAGTCGTGAGGCTCTGGTCGGTGCCGGTGGCCGTGGGAATGTGCGTGGTGGCGATGGTGATCCCTCCGCTCGCCGCGATGGTCGCGAACCGGCGCGGCCCCGACGACCGCTGGTGGGACGACCCCTCCGGCGACCCGAAGTCCGACGAGTGGTGGGACGAGCTGGACGGGAAGAAGCGGCGGGGCTGACCCGGCAGGAGGCCGAGCGGCCCCGACGTGGCCGTGGCCGGGGCTGCGCCCCAGACGCCGGGCGGGTTGGAATGTGCCCGGCACCGAGCACATGCCGACGACGCCGCTCACCACGAACTCGGTCACTGCATCACCGATCCCCCCTGCGTCGAGCTGTCGCTCAAGGCGCGCGGCTCGCCGAGTATCAGCCGCAGGGCGACGTCCGGGTCCTGTTCGACCCGGCCGGGCATCCCTTCTGTCTGTGGACCCGGATGACCCCGTGACCTAGCCGATCGCCCGGCCCAGCACGTACACCGCCGGGGCCGACGCGGCCAGCGGGAGGGCCACGCCCGCCGTGAAGTGCACGAAGCGGGACGGGTAGTCGTAGCTCGCGACCCGGTGGCCGATCAGCGCGCACACCGCGGCGCCCGCGCCGAGGAAGGCACCCTTCGCGCCGAGGCCCGTCATCCCGCCGACCGCGATGCCCGCGCCCGCCGCGGCGAGCAGGGCGACGACGACGGAGGCCGGGGTCGGCAGGGGCAGCGCGCGGGCCAGGACCGCCACGGCCACCGCGGCCGCACCGACCGTCACCGCGTCCGGGTCCGCCGCGAGGTGGCCGGTCGCCACGATCGCCAGGGCCGCCGAGGCGACGGTCGCCATCAGGCCGTACATCCGCTCGTCGGGGTCGGCGTGCGAGCGGAGCTGCATCACCAGGCTCAGCAGGACCCAGACGCCCAGGGTGCCGAGGATCGCCGCGGGCGCGTTCTCCCGGCCGGCCGTCAGCAGGGCCGCGTCCGCCACCAGCGCGCCGAGGAACGCCAGCGCGATGCCCTGCCGGGCGGGCCACATGCCGTTCAGCCGGAACCAGCCGGCCGCGGTGACGGCCTGGAGGACGACGAGGGGTACGAGGAGGGCGTACGACCCGACGGCCGCCGCACCGGAGAGCAGCAGGCCGAGCAGTGCGGTGAGCGCGGCGGGCTGGATGCCGGGCTCGATGATCGGGGACCGGCCTTCGAGGCGGGCGCGCTGGGCGTCGGTGATGCGCGCGTTGCCGGCGACGGTGGCGGGGCCGTAGCCGGAGCCGGAGGCATCGGGCGCGGGGTGCCCCGGGGCGGGAGCGTGGCCGGCGGGGTCCGGAGAAGCCTGCCCGGAGCCGTACGCCGGGCCTGAAGCCGCGGCGGAGCCGTACGCACCGGCCGCCGGAGTCACCGGGGCGGGGCCGCCCTGCGCGGGCCCGTGGCCGTACCCCTGCGGTTCGCCCTCGTAGCCCTGCTGCGGCAGGTACGCCGTCTCCCCCGCGGCCTGGACCGGTCGGTGCACCTGGGTGTCCCAGGTCTGGCCCTGCCACTGCTGGGTGTACTGCTGGGCTGCCTGGGCCTCGTCGTCGTACCCCTGCTGGGCCGGCCAGCCCTGCTGCGGGTACTGGTCGTAGCCCTCGTACGGCTGGTTCGTCATCGTCACCCTCCTGCGAACGGCGGGAGCACCTCGACCGTGCCGCCGTCGGCCAGCCGTACCGTCTCATGTCCGCGGGTGCCCACGGGGTCACCGTCGACGAGGAACGAGCATCGCCGCAGGACACGCACGAGTTCGCCGGGGTGTCGCTCGCGTGCCGCGTCCAGCGCCTCGGCGAGTGTGGCCGCGTCGAACGGCTCCTCGGCGATCCCGGCCGCGGCCTTCGCGGCGGCCCAGTAGCGCACCGTGACCTTTGGCATCCGCTTCCTCAATCGATCGGTGGTGTATGCCGCCAGGCTATCCGGCCGCTGTGCCGGCCCAGTCCCCGATGCGGTCCAGCAGCTCGTCGCCGACCGCGTGCTCGGCGTGGCCCATGGGCTCGATCCACAGCTCACCGTGGTCGCCGGCGGCCTCCGCGAGCATCCGCGGGTGGTCGAGGGGGAAGTATCCGTCGCGGTCGCCGTGGACGATCAGGAGAGGGGTGGGGGCGATCCCCGGGACCGACTCCACCGGGGACAGGGGGACGGGGTCCCAGTCGCGGTGGTGGATGCGCGTGCGGAATCCGTAGCGGCTCACCAGGCGGCCCGCGGGGCGGGTCACCAGCCAGTGAAGTCTGCGCATGGGGGCCGTGCCGCGGTAGTACCAGCGGGCCGGTGCGCTGACCGAGACCACCGCGTCCGCGTGCGCGTCCGTGTGCCCGTCGGCCTCCGGCCGGTACAGCGCCGCGTGCCGCAGCACCACCGAGCCGCCCATCGAGAAGCCGACGGTCGCCACGCGCGTGTGGCCGAGTCCCCGCGCCCAGGACACCGCGGCGGCCAGATCCAGCACCTCGCGGTCGCCGACCGTGGAGCGCCCGCCGGAGGCTCCGTGGCCGCGGAAGGAGAAGGTGACGACAGCGCCGTACCGGGTGAACGTGTTCACCACCCGGCGAACATGCGGGCGATCCACATCGCCGGTGAAACCGTGCGCGACGACGAACACCAGGTCACGGGCGAGTGGCCGGGAGGCTTCGTATACGAAGGAGGGCGGATCGTATACGGAATCGATCGTCACGCCGTCGTCGGTGTGCAGAAACGTCCGTATAGGTGCATGTCTGCGCGTCTCAGAGTGCGGACTCACGGTGGAACGCACCACACGACCTGCCGGATCAATGCTCATGTGGGCTATTCTCGTCGGAAGAGGACTCGGGCAACGCAGCCCCCGGGTCCTTTTGTGCTTTCGGATACCCCTGTATACGAAGGCCATGACCTCGCGGGACCGAGGAGGAACCAGACATATGAGTTCTCTGCTGCTCCTGACCAATGCCCTCCAGCCGTCGACGGAGGTGCTGCCCGCCCTCGGCCTGCTCCTGCACAACGTGCGTGTGGCTCCGGCGGAGGGCCCCGCACTCGTCGACACCCCGGGTGCCGACGTCATCCTCATCGACGGACGCCGTGATCTGCCCCAGGTCCGCAGCCTGTGCCAGCTGCTGCGCTCCACCGGGCCCGGCTGCCCGCTCATCCTCGTCGTGACCGAGGGCGGCCTCGCGGCCGTCACCGCCGACTGGGGCATCGACGACGTCCTCCTCGACACAGCCGGTCCGGCCGAGGTCGAGGCGCGGCTGCGTCTCGCCATGGGCCGCCAGCAGATCGTCAACGACGACTCCCCCATGGAGATCCGCAACGGCGACCTCTCGGTCGACGAGGCGACCTACTCCGCGAAGCTCAAGGGCCGGGTCCTCGACCTCACCTTCAAGGAGTTCGAGCTCCTGAAGTACCTCGCCCAGCACCCGGGCCGCGTCTTCACGCGCGCGCAGTTGCTGCAGGAGGTCTGGGGCTACGACTACTTCGGCGGCACCCGGACGGTCGACGTGCACGTACGACGGCTGCGCGCGAAGCTCGGCCCCGAGCACGAGTCGCTGATCGGGACCGTCCGCAACGTCGGTTATCGATTCGTTACTCCCGAGAAGGGCGACCGGGTCACCGACGAGGCGAAGGCCAAGGCGGACCGGGCAAAGGCGGAGGATGCGGACGAGAGTGCCGCCCTCGAAGACGTAGAGGCGTAGCGGGTCCCGCGGATGGGCATGGCTCCGGAACCGATGCGCCCCCGCACGCCTCACCGCGGGAGCACGGGGACCTCCTTCACGCCCTGCCCAGAGCGGGTCCATCCGCGTAGACTCCGCGCGTGGCCAAGGTAACCAGGGATGATGTCGCACGGCTGGCAGGGACGTCCACTGCCGTCGTCAGTTATGTCATCAACAACGGACCAAGGCCGGTCGCCCCGGCCACGCGCGAGCGTGTCCTCGCCGCGATCAAGGAGCTGTCGTACCGGCCCGACCGGGTGGCCCAGGCGATGGCTTCGCGGCGCACCGACCTCATAGGCCTGATCGTGCCGGACGCGCGCCAGCCGTTCTTCGCGGAGATGGCGCACGCGGTCGAACAGGCCGCCTCCGAGCGCGGGAAGATGGTGCTCGTCGGGAACTCCGACTACATCGGTGAGCGCGAGGTCCACTATCTGCGGGCGTTCCTCGGGATGCGGGTCTCGGGGCTGATCCTGGTCTCGCACGCGCTGAACGACAACGCCGCCGCCGAGATCGACGCCTGGGACGCCCGGGTCGTGCTGCTGCACGAGCGGCCGGAGGCGATCGACGACGTCGCCGTCGTCCTCGACGACCTCACCGGCGCGAAGACCGCCGTCGAGCATCTGCTGGGCCACGGCTACCCCTACGTCGCCTGTATGGGCGGCACGGCCGACACCCCCGCGGTCGGCGACCCGGTCTCCGACCACGTCCAGGGCTGGCGGCAGGCCATGGACGAGGCCGGCCTCCCGACCGAGGGACGGCTCTTCGAGGCGCCGTACAACCGCTACGACGCCTATCAGGTGGCGCTCGGGGTGCTCTCCGGGCCCGATCGCCCGCCCGCCATCTTCTGCTCCACCGACGACCAGGCGATCGGCCTGCTGCGGGCCGCGCGCGAGCTGCGCATCGACGTGCCGGGCGAGCTGGCGGTCATCGGGTTCGACGACATCAAGGAAGCCGCGCTCGCGGATCCGCCGATGACGACCATCGCGTCGGACCGGTCGGCGATGGCCCGGGCCGCGGTGGACCTGGTGCTGGACGACGGGCTGCGGGTCGCCGGTTCCCGCCGGGAGCGGCTGAAGGTGTTCCCGTCGAAGCTGGTCGTGCGGCGGTCCTGCGGCTGCGAGTGAGCTTTCTGAAGACCGTCTGAGAACACCTGGCCCGAGGCCAGCGGCGCCTTTATATCGGGCATACGCGGTTCTGCCGGGCTTCTCAGGGAGCACTCAGGGAGCTCTCATGGTCGCGGGACAAGCTTGCTGTCATGACCGAGAGCTTCCGCCGCGACGGCGAGTACGAGCAGTACGAGAACCCCTACCAGGGCGCCCAGCAGCAGCACGCTTCGTCGCCCGTGAACCCCGAGTGGCCGCCCCCGCCGGGCCAGCCGCCCGCGCAGCCCGCGGCGCCGGGCCGGCAGCCGGTCGTCGAGCCGACGACCGTGTGGCCGGGCGGGCAACAGGCTCAGCACGCCGCCTTCGCCTCCGAGGGCGCCGGTTCGTACGGCGGTGACGGCAATGGCGGCGGAACCGCTCTCCTCACCGCGGCCCCCGCGGAGCCCGCCCCCGCTCCGAAGCGGCGCACCCGCGGCCCCCTCGCCCTCCTCGCCGCCGTCGCGATCGTCGCCGCGGCGATAGGAGGCGGCACCGCCTACGGCATCCAGGAGCTGACCGGCAACGACACGGTCGCCTCCAGCAGCACCAGCACCAACGTGGTGCCGTCCTCCGCCAAGGGCACGGTCTCCGGGGTCGCCAAGGCGGTCAGCCCGAGCATCGTCGAGATCAACGCCACCTCGAACGCCGGGGAGTCCACCGGCTCCGGCGTGATCATCACCGGCGACGGCGAGATCATCACCAACAACCACGTCATCTCCGGCGCCACCTCCGTCAAGGTGAGCACCAGCGACGGCAAGACCTACACCGCGAAGGTCGTCGGCACCGACAGCAAGAAGGACCTCGCCCTCATCAAGCTGGAGAACGCCTCCGGCCTGTCCCCGGCCGTCCTCGGCAACTCCGACGGCGTCCAGGTCGGCGACGAGGTGGTGGCGATCGGCTCCCCCGAGGGCCTGACCGGCACCGTGACCAGCGGCATCGTCTCCGCCCTCAACCGGGACGTGACGGTCGCGACCGACGAGGGCCAGAGCCAGAACCAGGGCCAGAGCGGCGGCAGCGGCCAGTGGCCGTTCGAGTTCGGCGGCCGGCAGTTCAACGGCGACACCGGCTCGTCCACGACGACGTACAAGGCGATCCAGACCGACGCGTCCTTGAACCCGGGCAACTCCGGCGGCGCGCTGATCGACATGAACGGCAACATCATCGGCATCAACTCGGCGATGTACTCGGCCACTTCGGACTCGTCCACGGCCGGCAGCGCGGGCCTCGGCTTCTCCATCCCGATCAACACCGTCAAGTCCGACCTGGCCACGCTGCGGGCCGGCGGCTCGGACAGCTGACCCCCTTCGACCCTCGCGAGGAGTACGCCATGATCAAGCAGGTTTCGCACACGGTGGCCGGTACCGACCCGGCCGGGTTCGCCCTGGCCCTCGAGGTGGCGTACGCACTGCACGCCCCGGCGCCCCGGGCGCCCGAGGTGGCGTCCACGGCGGTGGCCCGCCGCGGGGTGAGCGCCGCCCGCAGCCGCCGCCGTACCGTACGCGGCTGACCCTTGAGAGAGCACGTCCCGCAGCGCCATCGGGGAACCGTGCGAGGCTGAAAGCGTTCACTCCCTTCAGTCCCCTGTTCTCCCCACCGCACCCGAGGAATCCCCAGCCATGAGCCCCGCCGAAGGCGACCGTGACCCCCAGCGCATCCTGATCGTCGACGACGAGCCGGCGGTGCGCGAAGCACTCCAGCGCAGCCTCGCCTTCGAGGGCTACGACACCGAGGTCGCCGTGGACGGCGCCGACGCGCTCGACAAGGCGACCGCGTACCGGCCCGACCTGGTGGTCCTCGACATCCAGATGCCCCGCATGGACGGGCTCACGGCCGCCCGCCGCATCCGGGGCGCCGGCGACACGACTCCCATCCTGATGCTGACGGCCCGCGACACGGTCGGCGACCGGGTCACCGGGCTCGACGCGGGCGCCGACGACTACCTGGTCAAGCCGTTCGAGCTGGACGAGCTGTTCGCCCGGGTCCGTGCGCTGCTGCGGCGCAGCTCCTACGCGGCGGCGGCCGAGGCGGCATCCGCCGCGGACGACGAGGCGCTCACCTTCGCCGACCTGCGGATGGATCTCGCGACGCGTGAGGTGACCCGGGCGGGGCGGCCGGTGGAACTGACCCGCACCGAGTTCACGCTGCTGGAGATGTTCATGGCGCACCCGCGCCAGGTGCTGACCCGGGAGCAGATCCTGAAGGCGGTGTGGGGCTTCGACTTCGAGCCGTCGTCCAACTCGCTGGACGTCTACGTGATGTACCTGCGCCGCAAGACGGAGGCGGGCGGCGAACCGCGGCTCGTGCACACCGTGCGGGGCGTGGGGTACGTCCTGCGGCAGGGCGGCGCGGAGTGAAGAGGCTCGTACGGCGGCTCCGCACGCTCCCCATCCGGGCCCGGCTCTCGATGCTGGTCGCGGCAGCGGTGGCGTTCGCGGTGGCGGCGGTCTCGGTCACCTGTTGGTTCATCGTGCAGGGGAAACTGTACGAACAGGTCGACAACGACCTGAAGGACATGGTGCGCAGGCCCGGCACGGTCCAGTCGCTCCTGCAGCGGTGCACGCAGACCCCGCAGCAGAACACCCAGACGTACCCGGGCCGCAGCGACTACGTCCAGGCGATCAAGGTGGAGGGCGCTCCCTGCGTCGACCCCAACTCCCCGGGCACGGTCGACGTCACCGGTGGCGACAAGAATGTCATCAGGAACGCGAAGGCCGGCGAGTTGTACTTCCGCGACGGCACCGACGATGACGGCAACGCCGTACGTGTACTGACCCTGTACCTCGGCGTCGACCAGAGCGACTCGCAGGGGGTCGCCCTGGTCCTCGCGGTCCCCCTCAAGGGCACCCAGTCCACCCTCAACGAGCTCGCCCTCATCCTCCTCCTCGTCTCCGGTATCGGAGTCCTCGGTGCCGGTGCCGCGGGTCTCTTCGTCGCCCGTGCCGGCCTGCGTCCCGTCGACAAGCTCACCGAGGCCGTCGAGCACGTGGCCAGGACCGAGGACCTGGGCATCCGGATCCCCGTCGAGGAGGACGCCGAGGACGAGGTCGCCCGGCTGTCCCGGTCCTTCAACTCGATGACGAGCTCCCTCGCCAGCTCCCGCGAGCTCCAGCAGCAGCTCATCGCCGACGCCGGGCACGAGCTGCGCACCCCGCTGACAAGCCTCCGCACCAACATCGAGCTCCTCACCCGCAGCGAGGAGACCGGCCGCCCCATCCCCGAGGCCGACCGCAAGGCACTGCTCGCCTCCCTGAAGGCGCAGATGACCGAACTGGCCGCCCTGATAGGCGACTTGCAGGAGCTGTCGCGGTCGGAGGGCCAGCGCGGGGAGCGGGTGCAGGTGGTGTCCCTGGAGGACACCGTCGAGTCGGCCCTGCGCCGGGCGCGACTGCGGGGCCCGGAGCTGACCATCAACGCCTCGCTGGAGCCCTGGTACACCCGCGCGGAACCGGCCGCCCTGGAGCGCGCCGTGGTCAACATCCTCGACAACGCGGTGAAGTTCAGCCCCGAGGGCGGGAGCGTCGACGTCCGGCTCACCCAAGGCGTCCTCACCGTCCGCGACCACGGTCCCGGCATCCCCGCCGACGAACTCCCCTACGTCTTCGACCGCTTCTGGCGCTCCCCGGACGCCCGCGCCCTGCCCGGATCCGGCCTCGGTCTGTCCATCGTGGCCCGCACCGTCCAGCAGGCCGGCGGCGAGGTCACCCTCGGTCCCGCCGAGGGCGGCGGCACCGTCGCGACCGTACGACTGCCGGGGGCGGCGACTCCGCCACCGGAGGCTCCCGCCGCCGTGCAGTAAAAGCCAAGCTGTCGATGTCCTGTCAAACCTCTCGCGTTCTCGACCCTACTCGCGGGTTCTCTGCCAGCTTCCTGAGTCGTCGCACAGGTGCCCCACGCACCTGTCCTCAGCACTCAGGAGTGAAGAACCCCCCATGCGTCTGTTTCGTACATCGACTCTGAAGAAGAGCGCCCTCGCCGCCGCGTCCGCGGCCCTCGCCGTCACCGGGCTGCTGGCCGGCTCCGGGACCGCGCAGGCCGCCGGTCCCGGCGGGGCCCAGAACGTCCGGGGCGTGGACCCCGGGAACACCGACGTCATGCTGGACCGGCTGTGCAGCCAGGAGACCAGCCTGACCGGCGTCTACGGCGCGCTCAACGTCGACACCGGCGAGTTCAAGACCCGCGACGAGTACCTGCGGGACGTGTTCGGGCTGTGGGTGCCCGCCGGACCGTGGGAGCTGTTCCGCGGCTGGTGCGGGTACGCGCAGTCCTCGACCTGGTCCGTGAAGGGCGAGCCCGTCCGTACCTCCGAGTGGACCGGCAACCACGGCACGACCGAGGACAAGGTGACCTTCGTCAGCGGGTACAGCACCAAGACCTTCGCCAAGAAGAGCGTCGGCGCCAGCATCAGCCTCTCGCTGGCCAAGAGCATCTTCTCCGGCACCGTGGGCGGCAGCGCCGGCTACGAGTGGGGCTGGGAGAAGACCTCGTCCTTCGAGCGGCGCAGCGAGAAGTCCATACCGCCGTGCACCCAGGTGGCGACCACCTGGACGCCGTACCAGCGGGTGGTCCGCGTGAACCCGGTGTTCTCCGTCGAGGACTACCAGTGGAACAAGGGCGACGGCGAGGTCACCACGCACACCTGGCGTGGCCGGGACGCGAGCTGGAAGACGATCTACTCGTACGGCTACTACATCGACGGCATCTCCGACAAGCTCCTGCCGAGCGGCCAGCCCGACGGCCGTGAGGACAAGTGGCAGGAGAACCTCGACCCGAAGTCCTGCGCCAAGTAGGCCACTTCGGGCGGCAACCTTCCGTGCGGGGGCGGCGACTGCACTGCGGTCGCTACCCCCACACGGAACGGATGACCTCATGGCCCAGCATCGCCGACGCCGAACAACCGCTTACGCCCTCGGTGTTCCGCTCGCCCTGACGGCCGCGGGAGGACTCGCCTACGGCCTGCTGCCCGGCTCCCAGCCCGAGGCCTCCGCCGCCACGACCGCCGCTCCCGCCTGGGCCACCGCCACCGCGGACGGCTTCGCCTCCGTCAACGCGCTGGGGCAGAACGGGACGTACGGCGGCCGGGACGGTCGGATCGTCACCGTGAAGACGCTCGCCGACCTGGAGAAGTACGCGACGGCGAGCGAGCCGTACGTCATCGTCGTCGCCGCGACCATCACCATGGACCCGGTCGGGAAAGAGATCAAGGTCCAGAGCGACAAGACCATCGTCGGGGCCGGGGCCTCCGGGCAGATCGTCGGCGGCGGCTTCTTCCTCGGCTCCGGCGTCCACAACGTGATCATCAGGAACCTGACGATCCGGGACGCCTACCAGGGCGTGTGGAACGACAAGGAACACGACTTCGACGCCATCCAGATGGACGGCGCCCACCACGTGTGGATCGACCACAACGACCTGCGGCACATGGCCGACGGACTCATCGACGTCCGCAAGGACAGCACCTATGTGACGGTCTCCTGGAACAAACTCAGCCAGGACAACAAGGCGTTCGGCATCGGCTGGACGGAGAACGTCGTCACCGACATCACCATCCACCACAACTGGGTGCGGGAGACGGAGCAGCGCAACCCGTCCACCGACAACGCCGCCCACGCGCACCTGTACAACAACTTCCTGGAGGACGTGGCCGGGACGGACATCGCCTCCTCCTACGGCAACTACTCGCGCGGCGCGACCAGGATGGTCCTGGAGAACTCCTGGTTCCAGGGCTTCAAGAACCCCGTCATCAAGGACAGCACCGCGAGCATCGTCCAGAAGGGCAACACCTTCGTGGACACCAGCGGCAGGAACGAGAGCGGGGGCACCGCCTTCGACCCGAAGACGTACTACGCCTACACGCTCGACAAGACCGCCGACGTGCCCGCCCTGCTCACGTCCGGTACGGGGCCGCGCAGTTCCATCGGGACGACGGCCGTCACGACCACCAAAGCCGCGGCGGCCACCACCCTCACCGTCGCCAAGGACGGCAGCGGGCAGTACTCGACCGTGCAGGCCGCGGTGAACGCCGTACCCGCCAACAACCCCTCCCGCGTGGTGATCTCCGTGAAGCCGGGGACGTACCGCGAACTGGTCAAGGTGCCGTCCAACAAGCCGCATGTGACCATCCAGGGCACGGGTTCCAGCCGTAACGACACGGTGATCGTCTACAACAACGCGTCCGGCACGCCCAAGCCCGACGGCTCCGGCACGTACGGCACCGGCGGCAGCGCCACCGTCGCCGTGGAGGCCGACGACTTCCAGGCCCGCAACCTGTCGATCTCCAACGACTTCGACGAGGCCGGTCACCAGGACATCGCGGGCCAGGCGGTCGCCCTGCGCACCGCCGCCGACAAGGTGTTCCTGGACGGGGTCATCGTCAGCGGCGACCAGGACACGCTCCTCGTGGACACCGCGGCCAAGGAGAAGCTGGGCCGGGTCTACATGAAGAACTCCTATGTCGTCGGCAACGTCGACTTCATCTTCGGCCGGGCCACCGCGGTGATCGACAAGTCCGTCATCACGCTGAAGAAGCGCTGGAACGGCACCTCGGCCGGTTACGTCACCGCGCCCAGCACCGCCGCGGGCCGCAAGGGCATCCTCATCGCCAACTCGACCGTGAACGGGGATGTGTCCTCCGCGAGCTTCTACCTCGGCCGCCCCTGGCACGCGGGCGGTGACGCGACCCTCGACCCGCAGACCACGGTCCGCAACACGTCGTTGAGCGCGGCGATCAGGTCCACGCCGTGGACCGACATGAGCGGCTTCTCCTGGAAGGACGACCGGTTCGCGGAGTACAAGAACACCGGCGCCGGCTCGGGTGCGGCCTCCTCCGACCGGCCGCAGCTGACCGACGCCCAGGCGACCGGCCAGGAGGTCGCGGACTGGCTGGGCGACTGGACGCCGAGCGCGGCCTGATCTGCTCCGCTCCTGTGTCAGTGCCTCGTTCTAGGCTGGTTGTTCAGCTGAAGAAGGACTGACGGGGGAGCGGAACAATGGTGCGTATCGAAAGGCATCGGGTCGGCGAGGCGGCCGTTTCGGCGGTGCGGAAGGACTTCGCGAACAGGATCGGTTCGCAGGTCCACTCCTTGTCCAAGGCCGGCCCGGTGACGGCGTGGGAGTGGTGGCTGATCGCCCAGGAGTTCGTCGAGTATCTCGGCGCGCTCTCGGTGGAGACCCCCGATCTGCACTCCCCCGAGGCGAAGGCGATCCTGGAGGACGCCGCCGAGGCGGCCGCCGGCGCGGTGGCGTACGCGGCGTACTTCCCGCGCGACCACTTCGAGGTCTTCCTCACCTACCCGAACTGGGGCCTGGTCTACGACCGCGAGCCCGGCGGCACCCCGGAGCCGGTCACCGCCGCCAGGTGGCTGGACGCGTTCTGCCTGGCGATCCTCGCCGAGAAGACCCAATGGCACGGCGAGGCCTTCCACTTCGCCCGCGAGGCCCCGCTGGAGGGCCGATCCGGCCACCCCGACGCCGAGCTGATCAACGGCTTCATGGCGTACGTCATCGGCGACACCGCCGACGACGACGCCGACCACCCGCCCTCGCGCGAGCAGAAGCTCACCGCGCTCGACGCGGCGCTCGACCGGGTCCGGGCGCGGGAGACGGAGACCGGGGAACGCCTCACCGACCAGCCGTACGGCATCGGGCTGCGGGCGCTGCGCGCGCTGACCGCGGGCGACCGGGAGGGGTTCGGCGAGGCGGTCGTACGGCTGTTGAAGCCGCTCACCGGCACCACCGGGCCCGGTGCGCGTCCGGGCAGTCTCCTCCCGCTCCTGCCGATCGCCCTGACGGCGCTGGCGTACCGCGAGGAGGGCTGGCCGCCGGCCGTCGACAGCGACTACCTGCCGGACGCGCTGGTCACCGGGTTCCGGGCCACGCCGCCGCGGGTGGGGCCCTACGGCCGGGACCGCCGCCCGGACGCGGTGGCCGAACTGGCGGCGGGAGTAGTGGAGTTCGGGCGTTGCCTGGAGCCGCGTCCGCTGGACCCGGACAGCGAGGAGCAGTTCGAGCGGTACACCCGGGACGCCGTCACCCCGGTGCCGGGCAAGTCGCTCACCACCTTCGAGCTGGCCTACGCCGTCACCTACCAGGAGCTCCTGTTCCGGACCCGCGCCTCGCACACGGCCGACGCGAGCGACGCCCAACTGGAGAACCTGCGGCTGGCGGCGGAGCTGGGGGCAGCGCTCTTCCGTACGACGCTGGCGCAACCCGGCACCGACGTGCCGGTGACGATCGACGGCAGGACCGTGACGTACCCCGCCTGCCGGGACGAGGACGCCGGGCCGGGGGCCTGGCACCGGGCGGTGCACCTCGCGCTGATCACGGGCCGGCGGGAGCATCTGGCGCCGCTGGTGCTCGCGGGGCCGGAGCGTGTCGGCCCGGACCGTTCCGTGTCGGCCTCCTACCGCCGGGCCCTGCACGCCTACCTGCGCGGCGAGGACCCCGAGCCCGCCACGGACCAGGCCCTGCGGGACGCCGGAAAGGCCCGCGACCAGGGGCTGCTGCCGCCGCCCGTGGTGCTCCTCTCCCAGCTCGTCGAGGGCGACGAGGAGAGCTTCAACCTGGCCCTCCTGGACGCCCTGACGGCCCACCGCGACCACTACGCCGTGGCCGACCGCCCGTCCGACCCCGACGCCGCCCTCAACCTCGACACCCTGGCCCTCACCTGCCACGCACGCCGCCGGGGCTGGGAGATCAGGGTGAGCTCCCCGTACCTGCCGAGGCGGATCGTGGAGGCGGCGAAGCCGTTCTGAGGACGTTGACGGAGACTGGGCGCCCTGTCAGCCGCGCGGTGCCGTCATGTCGATCGGCGGCCTTCTGAGGATCATCGTGTCCTCCGGGAGTGGGCCCAGCAGGCGGGCGTAGGTGCCTCGGCGGGTGAGCAGTTCCGTGTGGGTGCCCGCTTCCAGCAGGCGGCCGCCGTCCACCACCAGGATCCGGTCCGCGTCCGGGGCCAGGCTCAGGTCGTGGGTGATCATGATGGTCGTGCGGCCGGACATCAGCCGGCGCAGGGGCTGCACGACCTGTCGCGCGGCGACCGAGTCGAGGCCGGCGGTGGGTTCGTCGAGGATCAGGACGGGTGCGGCCCGGAGCATCGCGCGGGCGATGGTGATCCGCTTGAGCTGGCCGCCGGACAGGGCGGCCGTGCCGGGGGCGATCTCGGTGTCGTAGCCCTCGGGGAGCGACGCGATGAAGTCGTGGGCGGCAGCCGACCGGGCCGCCTGTTCGATCTCCGCGTCGCTCGCGCCCGGCCGGCCTGTCCCGATGTTCTCGCGGATCGTGCCGTTGAGGATCAGCGTCTCCTGCGGGAGCAGGGCGATCTGCTCCCGCAGGAACTCCAGGCCCATGTGGGTGAGCGGGACTCCGTCCAGGGTGATCACGCCCGCGGAAGGGTCGTAGAAGCGGGTGAGGAGCTTGGACAGGGTGGACTTGCCGGCGCCGCTCGGGCCCGTGATGATCACCAGCTCGCCGGGGGCGGCCGTGAAGGAGACGTCGGTGAGGGAGCCCCTGGGGGCGCCGGGGTAACGGAAGTGCACGCCGTGGAAGCCGACCCAGCCGTGGACCGGCCAGGCGGGGACGGGTTCGGCCGGGTCGCCGACCGACGGTTGCGCGTCCAGGATCTCGTTCAGGCGCCGGGCGCCCGCGGTGGCCGCCGTGAGGGTCAGACCCAGCTGGCCGAGGTTGCGGACCGGCGGGTACAGATAGCCGATGAAGGCGGCGAAGGCGAGGAGTTGGCCCAGCGTCATACGGTCCGCCGAGATCTCCCAGACGCCCAGGCCGATCACCGCGAGCACGCAGAGCGTCTCCACGACCTCGACGAACTGCTCGTACATCTCGCTCAGCCGGGCCCCGCGCACCGACGCCTTCATCCAGGCGCGGGCCTCACGGTCCAGGCGCCGCTCCTCGTCGCGGCGGCGGTTGTACGCCTGGGTCAGCACGACGTTGCCGAGCGACTCCTGCACGACGGAGGTGATCGCGCCGTCCGCGACCCGCTCGTCCTGCGAGGCCTCCTTGATCCGGCCGGAGAAGCGGCGGGCGGCGACCAGGAACAGGGGCGCGAGGACGAAGGTGGCGAGGGCCAGGTCCCAGCGCAGATACAGGGCGGCCGCGGAGTAGAAGACGGCCGAGAACGCGGCGGCGACCGTGCCGACGACGCCGGACACGACCATCTGCTCGATGGCCTCGACGTCACCGGTGAGGCGTTCGACCAGGTCGCCCTGGCGGTGCTTCTGGAAGAAGTGCGGGGGCAGGTCCTGGATGTGCCGGAAGACCTTCGCGCGCAGCCGCAGCACGAATCTCTCCGCGGTCCAGGTCGCGAGCGAGTTGCCGAAGTAGCCGACGAGCGCGCCGAGCACGGCCACGGCGAGCCAGGCGCCGGCCGGGCCCCAGAACGCGGAGAGGGAACCGGCCTTCAGGGCGGTGTCGGTGAGCTCCGCGAACAGCAGGATCGCGGCGGTCTCGGCGAGCGCGGCCACCACCACGCACGCGACGATCGCCGCCAGCCACTTGCGGTCGCCGCGGGTCAGCGGCCAGAAACGGTGGAAGGCCTCGCGGACTTCCCTCATGACGACTCCCTTTCGTATGCGGCGGTCGCGGGCGGTGGAGACGGCCGAGGCGGGGCCCCGGCGCGAGACGCGCTCGCTGCCGGTGACCCCGCCTCGTGGCGTGTCGGCTCAGCCCTTGTGGCCGACCGGGCGGCGCTTCGGCGCGTGCTTCTTCGGCGCCTTCTTCTTCGGGGCCGGAGCGGGCTTGGGAGCCTTCTTGACGGGGGCAATCTTGTGGAAGCTCATCATGTTTTCCTTTGCGTTTGCGTCGTTCGATCTCGACATGGAAAACACTACAAGCATTCCTGCGGGGGAAAAGGCCATTCCGCCTTAGACCTCAATAAGAAAGGATGTGCATCGCCTGAGAATCGAAATGCTGACACAGAATTTATGGGCCAATGAAAAAGCCCCGCCGACCACCCACCGCCTTGCGTGACGGTGGGTGGTCGGCGGGGCCGGGGTTTTTCGAGAGTTACTGAACGACCGTGATCCGGTTCGTGACCGGCGGTGCGATCGGGCCGGCCGCCGAGGAGTTGGCCGTCAGGTAGTCCACGAGAGCGGCGAGGTCGTCGCCGCCGACGAGGTCGCCCGTGCCCTGGCCCAGCGTGGTGAAGCCGTCGCCGCCGCCCGCGAGGAAGCTGTTGGTCGCGACACGGTAGGTGGCCGCCGGGTCGATGGCCGTCCCGTTCAGCTTCACGGAGTCCACGACGATCCGGTCCGCGCCGGTCTTCGTCAGGTCGAGCGTGTAGGTGAGGCCGGTGGACGGCTGCAGGATCTTGGGCGAGGCCGCGTTCGAGCCGCTCACCTGCTCCTGGAGCACCTTGACCAGCTGGGCCCCGGTGAAGTCCTGGAGGTTCACGGTGTTGGAGAACGGCTGCACCGTGAAGCCCTCGGCGTACGTCACCACACCGTCGCCCTCGGTCCCCTTGGCCGCGTAGGTCAGGCCGGCCCGCACCCCGCCCGGGTTCATCAGCGCGAGGTCGGTCTCGGGGTCGAGCTTCTTGCCGTACGCGAGTTGCGCGTCGGCGATCAGGTCACCCATCGGGGACTCGGTGCCGGTACTCGGGACGTCGGCGGAGATGTAACCGATCGCGCGGTTGCCGATGGGCGCCGCGAGCGTGTTCCACCTGCTGATCAGCTCGGTCATGTCGGGCGCCTTGGCGACGGTCCGGGTGACCACGTGGTTCGCCGACTTCACGGCCGTACGGGCGATGTCGCCGGTGAAGCGGTCGTACGTCAGCGTCGTGTCCGTGTAGAGGCGGCCGAAGGAGGCGGCCGAGGTGACCATGCGTGGCTTGCCCGACGGGTCGGGGATCGTGCAGACGTACGCGGCGTGCGTGTGGCCGGTGACCAGGGCGTCGACGGACGGCGAGATGTTCTTGGCGATGTCGACGATCGGGCCGGAGATGCCGTCGCCGGCGCCCGGCGAGTCACAGTTGTAGTTGTACGAGCCCGAGGCCGGCTGCCCGCCCTCGTGGATGAGCGCCACGATCGACTTCACGCCCTGCTTCTGGAGCACGCGCGCGTACTTGTTGATCGTCTCGACCTCGTCCTTGAACTTCAGGCCCTTGACGCCCTCGGCCGAGACGACACCCGGGGTGTCCTCCAGGGTGACGCCGATGAAGCCGACCTTGACGCCGTTCTTCTTCCACACCCAGTAGGGCTTGAGGATCGGCCTGCCGGTCTTCTCGTCCAGGACGTTCGCCGCGAGGTAGGGGAAGTCGGCGCCCTTGAACTTCTTGTCGGTGTAGCAGCCGGCGGTGGGGTGACAGCCGCCGTTCTGCAGCCGGGCCAGTTCCTTGGCGCCCTCGTCGAACTCGTGGTTGCCGACGCTCGTCACATCCAGGTCGAGCTTGTTGAGCGCCTCGATGGTGGGCTCGTCGTGGAACAGACCCGAGATGAGGGGCGACGCGCCGACCATGTCACCGCCGGCCGCGGTGACGGAGTACGGGTTGCCCTTGCGGGCCTCGCGCAGATGGGTCGCGAGATACTCGACGCCCCCCGCGTCGATCGTCTTCGTCGTCCCGTCCGCCTGGAGTTCGGTGACCCGGCCGGAGGAGCCGGACGGCGGCTCCAGATTGCCGTGCAGGTCGTTGAAGGACAGCAGCTGGACGTCCTGGTAGCGGCTCGGCAGCGGCTTGCCGTGCTTGCTGTCGTGCGCGCCCGCGGGCATCGCGGCGGCGAGGGCGCCGACGGTGGCGAGACCGGCGGCCGCGGCGACCAGACGGTACGTGCGGCGTCCGCGGCGGATTGCGCCCGACCGGCGCGGCTGGTCCGACTGGGATATGGCTGGCATACGCCCCCCTGTGTTCCGGATGTGAGAGTGGCCCCCGTCCGGCGCAGCCTAGGGTCAACGCGCGTAGCGCGACAGGGGTTTCATGGTTACATCCCGGTTGCTTCTTTGCCGCCGCTTTGCCCGGACCTGCCCTTACCCTCGTAGCCATGACCAGCGACGACATCGCACGCCCCGGCATCGCCCGCTCCATCGACACCCTCTCGGTGCTCTCGCCGCAGCAGACCGAGGCGGTCCTCGGGCTCCTGGCCGAGGCCGCGCAGGCCGACGGCAGGCAGGCGGTGTCCGAACAGGGCAGGTTGCAGCTGCGGGGCGGCGCCCGCGAGGGCGTGTCCCATCTGCTGCTGCACGTGGACGACGAACTGGCCGGATACGCCCAGCTGGAGGACACCGACCCGGTGGAGGCACCGGC
This sequence comes from Streptomyces sp. NPDC048523, assembly GCF_043199815.1. Classification (NCBI taxonomy): domain Bacteria; kingdom Bacillati; phylum Actinomycetota; class Actinomycetes; order Kitasatosporales; family Streptomycetaceae; genus Streptomyces; species Streptomyces sp. NPDC048523. Next base: position 578,385 of record NZ_JBICWQ010000006.1, read on the forward strand.
GGCGGAGCTGGTCGTCCACCCCGCCCACCGCGGCCACGGCCACGGCCGCGCCCTGGGCTCGGCGCTCCTCGCCGCCTCCGGCAAGCGGCTGCGGGTGTGGGCCCACGGCGGCCACAGCGCCGCCCGCCATCTCGCCCAGGTCCTGGGCCTCACCCTCTTCCGTGAGCTACGGCAGATGCGGCGCCCCCTGACCGGCCTGGAGCTGCCCGACCCGGTGCTCCCGGCCGACGTGACCGTCCGCGCCTTCGTCCCCGGCGAGGACGACACCGCCTGGCTGGCGGTGAACGCGGCCGCGTTCGCCCACCACCCCGAGCAGGGCTCCCTGACCCAGCGCGACCTCGACGACCGCAAGTCCCAGGCCTGGTTCGACCCCGAGGGCTTCTTCCTGGCCTTCCGGGACGGCGAACTGATCGGCTTCCACTGGACCAAGGTCCACGCGACGGAACAGCTCGGCGAGGTCTACGTCCTCGGCGTCCGCCCCGGCACCCAGGGCGGCGGCCTCGGCAAGGCCCTCACGACGATCGGCCTGCGCCACCTCGCCGCGCAGGGCCTGCCGACCGCGATGCTGTACGTCGACGCCGACAACAAGGCGGCGGTCTCGGTCTACGAACGGCTCGGTTTCACGACGTACGAGACGGACCTGATGTACCGCACGGAGACGTGACGAGTCGGGCCTACGGCTGATTGCACGGGGAGTCGGCCGGCAGCGCCTTGGGCCTCACGCCAGGCCGGCAGGAGCTCGTCGAGGAGCGCCTCGGTGCGGGGAGGCAGGCCGCGGGCGCCGCCGGTGAGCTCGTGATGGCGGGCGACGAGCGCTGCTGCCGTCGATGCGAGCCTGTCCGTGTCGCCCGTGGCGTGCGCGGCGCGCAGGAGTTCGTTCCAGAGCCGCCCGTCTGCCGGTGCGTAGCAGACGCTCCCGTATCCGGGCGTTGCCCGATCCGCCGGCCCGCGGTGGCTTCGTGGTGGAGCGTGCGCAGCACGTCGAGATCGCAGACGACGGACGGGTCGATCGCGTTCGCCTCGACCTGTCACGACGTCAGCGCACACCGGGCATCTCGGCATGACAGCAGTCCCCCGGCATGAGCAGGAAAAGCCTGGCCCGACAACTGCGGCACCGATGACGGGGACTTCACCCGCCTTCCAGTCGGCGACACCTTGAACCGGATGTCACGAGGTGAACCGGATGCCGCGACGTTCTCGCCTCTTCGGAGCAGAGCCACGCACCGGCTCCCGCGCGCAAGCCACCCCCACCAGTACCGCGCCCGTCAGCACCAGGGCCCATCGGCCGTGTGCCGCCGTCCAGTCCGGGTCGCCCACCGGGACGAACAGGTCCCAGCGGGTGGGGAGCAGAAGGGGGGCGAGGAGGGCGAGGGTCAGAACGCCGGCCGCCACCGAGGGGCCGGGTTCGGGTTCGTCGGTGAAGCGGACGGCGACGGCCGCGGCGGCCAGCGCGAGGGCGGCCGTACTCGCCGCCTCCAGGGTGATCGCGCCGACCGGGGGGCGCGCCTGCGCCGGTACGAGGACCAGTACGGCCGCCCACCACAGCGCGGTGACCGGGGCGACCAGCGCCACCCGCAGTCCCGTCCGGACCCAACGCGGGGTGGGGACGGGGGAGGTGAGACGCCGGGCCGGGTCGTCCAGGAGGAAGGTCAGTCCGAGGGCGAAGACGAGCGCGGCGGCCCGCAGAAGGTTGAGGCCGAGCCACGCGTCGAGGGTGGTGGACAGCAGCCGCGGCACCCCCACGACCAGCAGCCCTACGGCCGCCCCGGCGCCGACCGCCCGCCACGGCACCGTCCGCGCCACGGCCACCGTCAGCGCGCTGCTCACGCCCCGAGCTCCCCTGGCTCCCGAAACACCTCCGGCACCCGCCCCAACTCCGCCGAGCCGCCGCTCAACACCCCCGTCACTCCCCGTCCTCACAATCCTTCGCCCCCTTCGGCACCTCGGTCCCCAGCACCCGCGCCACCTGGGTCGTCGAGACCCCCGACGCGGTCAGCTCGCCCCAGTGCCGCTTGACGGAAGCCGTCACCTCGCCGCGGGGCCGCCGGAGCAACTCCCGTACGACATCGGTCTGTCCGGCCGTCATGGACAGCCCGCTGGTCGGGGCGAGTACATACGCGGACCCGGTGACGCTGTCGTCGAGGCGGACGTTCGCGAGGTCGGTCATCGGGTGGGAGGCCCCGCCCAGGGCCAGCCACATCGTGGTGACCACCCTGCCGTCGCACAGCTCGCCGCCCTTCGACTCGTCTCCGGCGACCAGCACATAGGCGACGGCGACCGCGAACTCGGGGACCCGGTTGCCGCCCCACCGCGTGTCGACGGTGACCTGGTGCGGCGTGGTGAGCGGATCGATCGCCGAGTCGCCGTCCAGACCGTAACGAGCCTCGACCCGCTGCCGTACGAGAAGGGGCTGCCGGGCGGCCGTACCGCCGGCCAGGGACTGGACGCGGTCCACGACCCCCGCCCAGGTGCCCGCGCGGCCGGTCCACTCGGGGAAGGCGCAGTACGTCGAGGTGCCCTGCTCGACGCAGGTCTGGTCCCGTTGCGGGGAGACCGAGGCCTGTTCGCGGGCGGCGGACAGCTCCGGTGACACGCCTCCGGACTGGCCCACCGCGCCGGCCAGCGTCAGCGCGAGCGCACCCGCCGCACCGGCCTTCAGCGACAGCGTCCGGCCGCCGCTCGCCAGGACCGCGCAGAGGGCGAGCAGCAGGATCAGCCCGGTCAGGTACAGCGCGTGCCAGGCCGCCGGGCGGCCGATGAGGTCCGAGGGGAGGACCGTGTTGCCGCCGTTCTCGCTCACGATCGGGGGCAGCCACCGGGTCCACTCCGCGTCGCTGGTGCCCGCGGAGAGGAACACGCTGACGACGAAGAGCGCGACGATGCCGCCCGGTGCCGCGAGCGTGGACGGGACCAGCCGGGCGAGCAGCACCCCGAGGGCGCCGCACAGCAGCACGTACAGGGGGCCGACGGCCAGTTCGGCGAGTGAGCCGTGGCCCACCGCGCCCGGCCTGAGGGCCTGCCGGGTGAACTCGCCGAGCACGACCAGCGCGGTGACGGCGGCGAAGGGCGCCACCGACAGCACATGCGCGACCGTCCGCCGCCACGGTTCCATGACCAGCACGTCGAACTGCCGGTCGGTACCGCGCCTGCGGGAGCGCAGCGTGCACCGGTTGACGCACACGAACAGGGCGATCCCGAGGAACAGGGGCCCGCTCTGGGTGGCGCGGTCGGCGTCCTGGAGGGCCGGGAAGGCGTCCATGCCCTCCTTCGAGCCGAACAGCGTCCAGGCGGTGTAACCGACGTACAGAACGAGGGTCACCAGCACCGGGATGTACCGCAGCAGGTCGCGTGCCTCGAACCGGGCGAGGGCGAACACGGCTGCCCAGGCTCGTCGGCGCGGATCGTCCTCGTGTACGGCGGCGGCCTCGGCCACCGTCTGCGTCGCCAGGCTCATGCGGCCGCCACCTCGGCGTCCACGTCGTCGAGGGTGAGCAGGTAGCCGTCCTCCAGGGTGGGTTCGAGGAGGTCGGCGCCGGCGGGCGGGTCGCCGACGTTGCGGAAGGAGCCGGTGCCGGTCCGCCAGCCCGCCTTGGCGCCCGGGGCGCGTTCCGTGCTGCTCCACACGCGGCCGGCCGCGCGGGCGGTCAGGTCGGCGGGGGTGCCCTCGAAGAGGATGCGGCCGCGGGCCATGACGAGGACGCGGTGGCAGAGCATCGCCACGTCCTCGGTCTGGTGGGTGGACAGGAGCACGGTCCGCCCCTCCCCCGCCTGCGCGATCAACTCCCGGAACCGCATGCGCTGTTCGGGGTCGAGGCCGACGGTGGGCTCGTCCAGGACGAGGAAGCCGGGGTCGCCGACGAGCGCGGCGGCCAGCGCGACCCGCTGCCGCATCCCGCCGGACAGCCGCTTGATGCGCTGTCGGCGTACGTCCCCGAGGTCGACCTCCTCCAGCACGCGGCGCACCTCGCGGTGGCGTGCGGTGCGGTCGGTGAGCTCCTTGAGGATCGCCACGTAGTCGACGAACTCGAAGGCGCTGAAGTCCGGGTGGAACCCCGGGGTCTGCGGCAGATAGCCGAGCGAACGGCGGACCTGCTGACGTCCGCGCGAGCTGCCCGGGTCGTGGCCGAGCACGGTGAAGGAGCCCCGGTCGGCGGGCACGGCGGTGGCGAGCACCCGCAACAGGGTGGTCTTCCCGGCCCCGTTGGGCCCGAGCAGCCCGGTCACACCGGGCGTCAGCCGCAGCGACACGTCGTCGAGAGCGCGGATGCCGCCGTAGCGGAGATGGAGCCCGGAGGCAGAGACGGTGGCGGTCATTCGGCGCTCCCGTTGAAGAGGTCGAAGCGGTCACGGAGGAGAAAGAGCAGCCCGGCGGCGAGTGCGGCGACGGTTCCGGCCACGCCCTGACCGGCCGCCGTGAAGGGCGCGAGCGGGTCGGCGGCCGTGTGCTGCGCGGCCTGCGCGGCGAGGAGTGCCGCGACCCAGGCGCCGCCCACCAGGGACGGGGCGAGCACCGGGCCGAGCCGCGGAGTGAGCGCGAGGCCGGTCGCCGTGAGGGCGAGCGCGGGCAGCAGCCAGGCCAGGGCGCGCAGGCCGTAACCGGGCAGGGCGAGGGTGGCGAGTCCGTTGAGGCCGAGGCCCGCGACCAGCACGGCGAGCGTGCGGATCATCAGCAGCCGGAAGCCGTGGGTGGGCGCGACGACCGTCATCTCGTAGGTCGGGTCGAGCACCGGACCGTAGGACAGCGCCACGCCGGCCAGCGGCAGCAGCGGGGCGAGGGCGAGGAACAGGGTCGGGGACTCGGTGGTGCGCACCGCGCCGACGGTCGCCAGCAGCAGGAACACCACCGCCGCCAGCCAGGAGCGCCTGAGCACCGGCGTGGCCGCGAGCAGCCGCGTGGTGTGGTCGGCGATCCCGACCCGCGTCAGCAGCGACTCGAACCACCCGGGCCGGGGCGCGTCCAGTTCGGCGTCCAGCCGCTCCCATCCGGCATCCAGCGTCACCGGGTCGGTGACACCGGCCAGCAGCCCCCGGCACTCGGCGCAGGCGGCGAGATGGGTGTCGGCGGACCACAGCAGGGGGGCGGCCAACTCGCCCAGGGCATACGCCCGCAGATCTTCTTCGGCCACATGCCAGGTCATGCCGCCCCACCTTCTCGAGTGCGTCCCCGTACCGGGCCCTGCGACCGTGCGTCGGTCGTCATGCGAGGGCCTCCCTCAGCTGCTTGCGGGCCCGCATCGCGCGGGTCTTGACCGTGCCGGGCGGGATGCCCAGCAGGACGGCGGCCTCGCGGGTGGTCAGGCCGTCGATGACCGTGGCCTGCAGGACCGCCCGCAGCTCCGGTGACAGCCGGACGAGGGCGCCCGCGAGGTCCCCGTGCTCCACCCCCGCGAGCACGCGTTCCTCCGCGGACACCTCGTCCCGGTGCCGCAGGCGGGACAGGGCCTGCCTGAGCCGCCCCCGCGCCCCGTCACCGCGCAGCGCGTCGATCAGCCGCCGCGAGCCGATCCGCCACAGCCACCCGGCCACGTCGCCTTCCTCGCGATAGCGCGCGGTCCCCCGCCACACCGCGAGGAACGTCTCCTGCACGACGTCGTCGACCAGGCCCGCGTCGGCGCACCGGCCGCGCAGCCGGGCCAGCAGCCAGGGCGCGTACCGCCGGTACAGCTCCTCGAAGGCGCGCCGGTCGCCGTCCGCCGCGATGGCCCGCAGCAGATCCCCGTCGCTTCTCGTTTCCCTCACGCCCCTTCATCGGACGACCCCCGCCGACCGGTTCACCCAGCTCCGAAAAAACCACGCTCCGGCGTCGCCGCCTACCTGCAGATCGTCCAGCAGACCAGGCAAGCCCTGCGGCTGGGCCTCCCGGAACCCGGCGAGCGGGTCCCCACGGCACGCGAGGTCGTGGAGGCCACCACCAGCAAGCCGAACACCGTGCTCGAGACATACCGCGAGCGGGAGCGCGAGGGCCTGGCCGAGGCCCGCCACAGCCTCGGCACCTTCATCCGCAGGACGCTCGGCGCCCGTGCCTGTGCCTGTGCCCGTGCCCGCGCCCGGTCCGCGGGGCCTGGCCGTCGCCCTGAAGGTGGCCGGCCCGGGCAAGCCGTACGGCAGGCGGGCCGGCCCTCGACGGCTGCTCCTTCCGGCTGCCCACGGGCCGCGTCAGCGCGCTGGTCGGCCCAGCTCCGGCACGCCCCCGGCAGGAACAGGGCAGGCACACGGCAGGTGCGGCCCTCCCAGCCCCGACTCGCGCCTCGCGACCGCGCACCCCCGCCCCAGGACCCACCTCACCCCCCACCCCCGAGAAAAACGCCCGCCTCCGCTCCGCAGACCCCCGCGAGCCCTCCGCCGATATCCCGAACGCCATGTCGCCGTAACCGTTGGTTCAGACAGGCTTGCGAGGCTCGCTGGATGAAGCCCGCTGTGCCAGAGCCTTCGCCGCCGCCCGGGGGATCCGCAGGGAACGGGGACGTCCCGGTCGCCGCCGTGCTCCCGCTCGCCGCCTCCGACGCGCCCGTTTCGCTCCTGGCGCGGAAGAATGGGTCCATGAGCCAGTCGAACGCCCAGGCAGAGGTCCAGCACATGCAGCCCTCCGTGGGCTCCATAGCCGCGCACCGCCCGCACACCGTGTCGGCCACCGTCTCCGATCTCGAGCCCGACCTCGACGCCGATCTCGACGCGTACGAGGAGATCCCGGTCGACGGTGCCGCCCAGCTCCCGCAGGGCCGTTTCCTCGACCGGGAGCGCAGCTGGCTCGCGTTCAACGAACGGGTCCTGGAACTCGCCGAGGACCCGAACACGCCCCTCCTGGAGCGCGCGAACTTCCTCGCGATCTTCGCCAGCAACCTGGACGAGTTCTTCATGGTCCGGGTCGCCGGACTGAAGCGCCGTATCGCCACCGGCGTCGCCACCCGCTCCGCCTCCGGCCTCCAGCCGCGCGAGGTGCTGGAGATGATCTGGGCCCGCTCCCGCGAGCTGATGGCCCGGCACGCCGCCTGCTACCACGAGGACGTCGCCCCCACCCTCGCGGAGGAGGGCATCCACCTGGTCCGCTGGAGCGAACTCCAGGAGAAGGAGCAGGCCCGCCTCTTCACCCTGTTCCGGCACCAGATCTTCCCGGTCCTGACCCCCCTGGCGGTCGACCCGGCGCACCCCTTCCCGTACATCTCCGGCCTCTCCCTGAACCTGGCCGTGATCGTGCGCAACCCGGTCAACGGCAACCGCCACTTCGCCCGGGTCAAGGTCCCGCCGCTGCTGTCCCGCTTCCTGGAGTCCTCCCCCGGCCGCTACGTCCCCATCGAGGACGTCATCGGCGCCCACCTGGAGGAGCTGTTCCCGGGCATGGAGGTGCTGGAGCACCACACCTTCCGGGTCACCCGCAACGAGGACCTGGAGGTCGAGGAGGACGACGCCGAGAACCTCCTCCAGGCCCTGGAAAAGGAGCTCATGCGGCGCCGCTTCGGTCCGCCGGTCCGTCTGGAGGTCGAGGAGTCCATCGACCGCGATGTGCTCGACCTCCTCGTGCGCGAGCTGAAGATCTCCGAGGCGGAGGTCTACCCGCTGCCCGGGCCGCTCGACCTCACCGGCCTCTTCCGCATAGCCGGCCTGGACCGCCCCGAGCTGAAGTACCGCAAGTTCGTCGCGGGCGTCCACCGTGACCTGGCCGAGGTCGAGTCCGCGTCCGCGCCGGACATCTTCGCCGCCCTGCGCATCCGTGACGTCCTGCTGCACCACCCCTACGACAGCTTCTCGACGTCCGTGCAGGCATTCCTCCAGCAGGCGGCCGACGACCCGGACGTCCTCGCCATCAAGCAGACCCTGTACCGCACTTCGGGCGACTCCCCCATCGTCGACGCCCTCATCGACGCCGCCGAGGCCGGCAAGCAGGTCCTCGTCCTGGTCGAGATCAAGGCCCGCTTCGACGAGCACGCCAACATCAAGTGGGCGCGCAAGCTGGAGGAGGCGGGCTGCCATGTCGTCTACGGCCTGGTCGGCCTGAAGACCCACTGCAAGCTGTCCCTGGTGGTCCGTCAGGAGGGCGACACGCTACGGCGGTACAGCCACGTCGGCACCGGCAACTACCACCCGAAGACCGCCCGGCTCTACGAGGACCTCGGCCTGCTCACCGCCGATCCGCAGGTGGGCGCCGACCTCTCCGACCTCTTCAACCGGCTGTCCGGCTACTCCCGCCGCGAGACCTACCGCCGTCTGCTGGTGGCACCCAAGTCCCTGCGCGACGGCCTCATCTCCCGCGTGAACAAGGAAGTCCAGCACCACCGCGCAGGACGTCCGGCCTTCATCCGCATCAAGGTCAACTCGCTGGTGGACGAGGCGCTCATCGACTCGCTCTACCGCGCGTCCCAGGCGGGCGTGCCGGTCGACGTCTGGGTGCGCGGCATCTGCGCGATCCGCCCGGGCGTCGCGGGCATGTCCGAGAACATCCGGGTCCGCTCGATCCTCGGCCGGTTCCTCGAACACTCCCGGGTCTTCGCCTTCGGCAACGGCGGCGAACCCGAGGTGTGGTTCGGCAGCGCCGACATGATGCACCGCAACCTCGACCGCCGGATAGAGGCACTGGTCCGGGTCACCGACCCGGCCCACCGGGCAGCCCTGAACCGCCTGTTGGAGACCGGGATGTCCGACACCACCGCGTCCTGGCACCTCGGCCCGGACGGTGAGTGGACCCGGCACGCCACGGACGCGGACGGCCAACCCCTGCGCAACGTCCAGGAGATGCTCATAGACGCCCGGAGGCGCCGGCGTGGCACAGCAACACCTTGAACCGACGGATCCCCGGTCCGGGCACGTCGGGCCGCCGGGCCCCACCGGGGACGCCCTCGCGGGCTACCTGCGGGCCCAGGCCACCGAGTTCCTCCGCGCCCTGCGCCAGCACCGCGACCCGGGCGGTACGGCGGCGGGCGCTACGGCGGCGGGCGCGCAGGACCCGGTCGACGCGGCCCGGGCCCTGCGCCGCTCGGTCCGCCGCATCAGCGCCTGCCTCCACACCTTCCGCCCCCTCCTGGACCCCGACTGGTCGGAGTCCCTCCGCCCCGAACTGGCCTGGCTGTCAGGGACCTTGGGCATGGAGCACGCGTACGAGTCCCGGCTGGAGCGGCTGTTGCTGGCGCTGCACAGACTGTCGGGAGCGGTGTTCCCGACGCAGACCGTGGTGCCCGGCCCGGACCGCGGCAACCTGACGGTGGGCGCGGCGAAAGCGGGCGCCCTCCTGGACCGCCGGCTCACCCTCGCCCGCACCCGGGCCCACAGCACCGCCCTCCAGGCCCTCGGCTCCTCCCGCTTCCACGCGGTCGCCGACAGCATCGCCGTACTGGCGAGCGAGGTCCCCCTGACGAGAACGGCCGTCACCACCGGCCTCCACCCCCTCGCCACCGCGGCCCGGGAACGTCTCGAAGCCGCGGTGACCGCCCTGCCCCTGGTCACCGCGGGCAGCCCCTACAACGCCGAGGCCCTCGTCCACGGCCTTTCCCCGGACCCCTCCCCGCACCCCCAGGACGCCCCCTGGCACCAGGTCCGCCTCCTCCTGCGCCTGCACCGCTACGCGCGAGAGGCCCTCACCGGCGGCGATCCAGCGGTGGAGGTACGGCTCCTGACCGCGGGCCAGGCCCTGGACCGTCACCGGGACGCCTCGGAGGCGGCCGCCGAGGCCGCCGCCGCGGCCCGTACCCCCCGCATAGCTCCGGCCACCGCCTACGCCCTGGGTGTCCTGCACGCCGACCAGCGCCACGAGGTGGAGGCGGCCCGGTTCGCGTTCCAGCAGTGCTGGCAGAAGCAGACGGTCAGCACGTGACCGACACCGACACCGACACCCCGCAGCCCCCCGTCCAGGCGGCCGGCTGCGTCCTGTGGCGCCGCTCCCCGGCCGACGGCGGGCTCGAGGTCTGCCTGGTCCACCGGCCGAAGTACGACGACTGGTCGCACCCCAAGGGCAAGGTGAAGCGCGGCGAGGACGCCCTCGCCGGTGCGCTGCGCGAGGTCGAGGAGGAGACGGGTCACCGGGCCGTGCCCGGCGCCCCGCTGTCCACCGCGAAGTACTACGCGGGCGGCCGTCCCAAGGAGGTCCGTTACTGGGCGGCCGAGGCCGTCACCGGCGCCTTCACCCCGAACGACGAGGTCGACCGCGTGCTGTGGCTCTCCCCGACGGCCGCCAGGAACCGGCTGACCCAGCCCAAGGACCGAACCCTGGTCGACGAGCTCCTGGTGCACGTGACCGGGCACGACACATAGGCCTCAGCCCTCCGTGTGTCCCTCCGCGTCCGCCCGGGCCTGGCTGCGGGCTCTGCGCGCCGGTCCGCGCCAGCCGCAGGTGCACCGGGCCAGGCAGAAACGGCCTTGTTCGACCATCTGCGTGTGGTGGGCCGGTCGGTCGGAGGGAGGTGGGGGGATCCTGTCCTGCTGCGCCACGCCGACAACGTTACCCACCCCGGGTAAAGGGCCGGTGTACGCGTGACGGGCCCCACCCGGCCGTCGTTATGCGAAACGACACGGGTCCTTGACGGACGTATCGGCTGGGGGTAGGCGGCGATGGCGAAGCGGCAGCAGAGGCAGGCCGGCGGGTCGGTCGTCGTCGCGGCGGTGCTCATGGTCTGCGCCTGCGCCACGAGTTGTGCGGGAAGCGGCGCCGCGCTGGACGACGCGCGGGCGGCCGACCCGGTCGGGACCCTGCGCCGGGCCGCCGACACCCTGGTGGACGCGGGCAGTTCCAAGGCCCGTACGTCCATGGAGATGGCCACCGGCGGCACCCTGGTCACCATCCGCGGCGAGGGCGTGTACGACTACCGTGAGCGCCTCGGCCGGCTGAAGGTGATGCTGCCGCAGGACCCGGCCGGCACCAGCGAGCACCGGCCGATCACCGAACTCCTCGCTCCGGGCGCCCTGTTCATGAAGAACCGGGGCGCGGGTGTGCCCGCCGACAAGTGGGTGCGGGTCGATACCGCGACCCTGACCGACGGCAACCTCGTCACCGGGGGTGCCACCGATCCGCTGGTGGCCGCCGAGATTCTGCGCGGGACCAGGACGGCGACGTACGTGGGCGCGACCGAGCTCGCGGGGACCGAGGTGCGGCACTACCGGGGTACCGCGGACCTCGTGGCCGCGGCCAAGGGCACCCCGAGTGCCGACAAGGACGTCCTGGCGGCGGCGGCGAAAGGGTTCGCCACGGCGACGGTGCCCTTCGACGTCTACCTCGACGACCAGGGCCGTATCCGCAAGGTCCGCCACCGCTTCAGCTTCGTCAACGGCCGGCGGCACGGCACCGTGGCGGTCGCCTCGACGACCCTGCTGTACGACTTCGGGACCGCCACGGACGTACGTCTGCCGGCCGCCCGGGACATCTACGCCGGCAGGATCGCCGAGGGGTGAGCGGCCGTGCCGGGCCTCAAGGACTAGCCCGTCCGTGCCATGCGCGGTGTGTAGGCCGCTCCCTACTCTAGGAAGCCGGTAACGGCAGAGAAGAGGTGATGCGCGTGGCTCCGGTCGGCGGTACGGCGGTTCAGGACCACGTGGCCCTCGCCGAGATCGAGCTGTGCGGAGAGCTGATCATCGCGGCCTCGGCCGCGGACGACCGGCTCAGCCCGGAGAGCATCGACGAGGTGCTGAAAGTGGCCGAAGAACGCGCGAGCGCCCCCGGCAAGTGAGCCGGGGGCGCCCGTCGCGTCGCAGGTCGCGTCGTAGGGGAAGGCCGGTCAGGTCCGCAGCAGACGGCCGATCGCCTTCGTCGCCTCCTCGACCTTCGCGTCGATCTCCGCGCCGCCCTTGACGGCAGCGTCCGCGACGCAGTGCCGCAGGTGTTCCTCCAGGAGCTGCAGGGCGAAGGACTGCAGGGCCTTGGTGGAGGCGGACACCTGCGTGAGTATGTCGATGCAGTAGACGTCCTCGTCGACCATCCGCTGCAGACCCCGGATCTGGCCCTCGATCCGGCGCAGGCGCTTGAGGTGCTCGTCCTTCTGCTTGTGGTAGCCGTGCGTGACGTTTTCGGCCACTGCCTCGGAGGGCGCCGTGGCGCCGGTGTCGGTCGTCGTCATCGCGTCCTCACAACCAGGGGCATTCCTATACCCCTCCTGGGTATATCGTACCGAAGTTTCCCGGGTATATGGCCTGCGGACGGCCCCCGTGCCAACCACTGTGCCCGATGGGCGACACTGGGGGACGGCCCATTAGCCGTGGCCGGATGATGCACTTAGCATCACCCTGACCGAAACCGATGCACCCCGAGGACCCCTTGTGCGCTTTCGTCTGACCCCCAGGGAGACGAGCTTCTACGACATGTTCGCCGCCTCCGCGGACAACATCGTCACGGGCTCGAAGCTCCTGATGGAACTGCTCGGCGCGGACACCGCCGGCCGGGCCGAGATCGCAGAGCGTATGCGGGCCGCTGAACACGCCGGTGACGACGCCACCCACGCGATCTTCCACCAGTTGAACTCCTCGTTCATCACACCGTTCGACCGCGAGGACATCTACAACCTGGCGTCCTCCCTCGACGACATCATGGACTTCATGGAGGAGGCCGTCGACCTGGTCGTCCTCTACAACGTCGAGGAACTCCCCAAGGGCGTCGAGCAGCAGATCGAGGTGCTCGCGCGGGCCGCCGAGCTCACGGCCGAGGCCATGCCGAACCTGCGGACCATGGACAACCTCACCGAGTACTGGATCGAGGTCAACCGGCTGGAGAACCAGGCGGACCAGATCCACCGCAAGCTGCTCGCCATGCTGTTCAACGGCAAGTACGAGGCCATCGAGGTCCTCAAGCTCAAGCAGATCGTGGACGTCCTCGAAGAGGCCGCGGACGCGTTCGAGCACGTGGCGAACACGGTGGAGACCATCGCCGTCAAGGAGTCCTGACCTCTTCCATGGACACCTTCGCTCTGATCGTGACCATCCTGGTCGCGCTCTTCTTCACGTACACCAACGGCTTCCACGACTCGGCGAACGCGATCGCGACCTCGGTGTCCACGCGGGCTCTCACGCCGCGCGCGGCGCTGGCCATGGCGGCGGTCATGAACCTGGCGGGAGCCTTTCTCGGCTCCGGGGTCGCCAAGACCGTCAGTGAGGGCCTGATCGAGACGCCGCAGGGCTCGCGGGGGATGGCCATCCTCTTCTCGGCCCTGGTCGGTGCGATCGTGTGGAACCTGGTCACCTGGTACTTCGGCCTGCCCTCCTCGTCCTCGCACGCGCTGTTCGGGGGCATGGTGGGGGCGGCGCTGGCGGGCGGCACCGAGGTCATCTGGAACGGGGTGCTCGACAAGGTCGTCATCCCGATGTTCCTCTCGCCGGTCGTCGGTCTGGTCGCCGGCTACCTGGTGATGACCGCGATCATGTGGCTCTTCCGGCGTGCCAACCCGCACAAGGCGAAGCGGGGTTTCCGGATCGCGCAGACCGTGTCCGCGGCCGGTATGGCCCTCGGGCACGGTCTCCAGGACGCCCAGAAGACCATGGGTGTCGTGGTGATGGCCCTGGTGATCTCCGGTCACGAGACGTACGGCGACCCGATCCCGGTCTGGGTGAAGATCGCCTGCGCTCTGATGCTGTCGCTGGGCACCTACGCGGGCGGCTGGCGCATCATGCGCACCCTGGGCCGGAAGATCATCGAACTCGATCCGCCGCAGGGCTTCGCGGCGGAGACGACCGGTGCGGCGATCATGTTCACCACCGCGTACCTGTTCAAGGCGCCGGTGTCGACGACCCACGTCATCACCTCGGCGATCATGGGTGTCGGTGCCACCAAGCGGGTCAACGCGGTCCGCTGGGGCGTCGCCAAGAACATCGTCCTCGGCTGGTTCATCACCATGCCGGCCGCGGCGATCGTGGCCGCCTGCGCCTACGGCATCGTCCATCTGGCATTCCTGTAGGAGCCGTACACCGAGAGAGGGCCCGCCCCCGGATTCCGGGGGCGGGCCCTCTGTGTCCTCGCGGTGGCACCGCCATGCAGCACCGCGAGGGGCTTGGTACGACGGCTCCGGCTCAGCCGAAGCGGCCGGAGATGTAGTCCTCGGTGGCCTGGACCGACGGGTTGGAGAAGATCCGCTCGGTCTCGTCGATCTCGATCAGCTTGCCGGGCTGTCCGACCGCGGCCAGGTTGAAGAAGGCCGTACGGTCCGACACACGCGCCGCCTGCTGCATGTTGTGCGTCACGATGACGATCGTGAAGCGCTCCTTCAGCTCACCGATGAGGTCCTCGATGGCGAGCGTGGAGATCGGGTCCAGGGCCGAGCAGGGCTCGTCCATGAGCAGGACCTTGGGCTCCACCGCGATCGCGCGGGCGATGCACAGACGCTGCTGCTGACCGCCGGACAGGCCCGAACCCGGCTTGTTCAGGCGGTCCTTGACCTCGTTCCAGAGGTTCGCGCCCTTGAGGGACTTCTCTACGACGTCCGCCAGCTCGCTCTTCTTGTACGAGCCGTTCAGGCGCAGGCCCGCCGCCACGTTGTCGAAGATCGACATGGTGGGGAACGGGTTCGGGCGCTGGAAGACCATGCCCACCTCACGGCGGACGGACACCGGGTCGATGCCCTGGCCGTACAAGTCCTCGTCGTCGAGGAGCACCTTGCCCTCGACCCGGCCGCCCGAGGTGACCTCGTGCATCCGGTTGAGGGTGCGCAGGAAGGTCGACTTTCCGCAGCCGGAGGGGCCGATGAAGGCCGTCACCGAGCGGGGCTCGACCGTCATCGAGATGTCTTCGATCGCCTTGTGGGAGCCGTAGTAGGCGGTGAGCCCGCTGACGTCGATTCGCTTGGCCATGATTGCTTCACTTCCAGATCGGTCGCTGGGTGGGCCGCGTCAGCGACCGGTCTTCGGGGCCTTCCAGCGGGCGATGCCGCGAGCCACCAGATTGAGGATCATCACGAAGGCGATCAGCGTCAGCGCCGCCGCCCACGCACGGTCGTACGCCGCACCGGAACCCGCACTGTTCGCGTACTGCTGGTAGATGAACAGCGGCAACGACTGCTGCGCGCCCTCGAAGGGGTTGGTGTTGATGAGCGAGTTGCCCCACACCAGCAGCAGCACCGGCGCGGTCTCGCCCGCGATACGGGCGACCGCCAGCATGATGCCGGTCGTGATGCCGCCGATCGAGGTCGGCAGGACCACCTTCAGGATGGTGCGCCACTTCGGGACACCGAGCGCCAGGGACGCCTCGCGCAGCTCGTTCGGGACGAGCTTGAGCATCTCCTCCGTGGAGCGGACCACCACCGGCATCATCAGGATGGCCAGCGCGAGCGAGCCGGCGAAGCCGAAGGGCTGCATGTCGAACATCAGCATGATCGACAGGATGAACAGGCCCGCGACGATCGAGGGGATACCGGTCATCACGTCCACGAAGAACGTGACGGCCTTGGCAAGGTTGCCCCGCCCGTACTCGACGAGGTAGATCGCGGTGAGCACACCGACCGGCGCCGCGATGACGGTGGCGAGGCCGACCTGCTCCAGGCTGCCGAGGATGGCGTGGTAGATGCCGCCGCCCGGCTCGGTGTCGGAGACCAGGCCCATCGAGTGGGTCAGGAAGTAGACGTCGAGGACCTTCACCCCGCGCACGACGGTCGTCCAGACCAGGGAGATCAGCGGGACCAGGGCGATCAGGAAGGCGACCCAGACGAGCGCGGTCGCGACCCGGTCCTTGGCCTGCCGGCGCCCCTCGACGCGGGACGCGATGACGTACGTGCCGAGGACGAACAGCACCGCGGCCATCAGGGCCCACTGGATGCTGCTGTGCAGACCGGCGGCCGCGCTGATGCCGAGCCCCAGGGCGACGGAGCCGGCGCCGATGGCGTACGGGCTCCACTTGGGGAGGCGCGCGCCACGCAGGGTGCTGCGGGGCTTGTCGGCGATGACGGCGTTGCTCATGCGTTGGCCCCCGAGTACTCCTTGCGGCGGGCGATGATCATGCGGGCCGCGCCGTTGACCAGCAGGGTGATGACGAACAGCACCAGACCGGAGGCGATGAGGGCGTCCCGGCCGAGGTCGCTGGCCTCACTGAACTTGCTGGCGATGTTCTGGGCGAAGGTGCCGCCGCCCGGGTCGAGCAGGCTGGCCTGGATGGTGAAGGTCGGGGAGAGCACGGTGGCCACGGCCATCGTCTCGCCGAGCGCACGCCCGAGGCCGAGCATCGAGGCGGAGATCACGCCGGAGCGGCCGAAGGGGATCACCGCCATGCGGATGACCTCCCAGCGCGTGGCACCGAGGGCGAGGGCCGCCTCCTCGATCATCTGCGGGGCCTGGCGGAAGACCTCGCGGCTCACGTTGGTGATGATCGGCAGGATCATGATCGCGAGCAGGATGCCGACGGTGAGCATCGAGCGGGGCGCGCCGCCCTGCCAGTCGAAGATGCCGGTCCAGCCGAGGTAGTCGTCGAGCCAGCCGTAGAGGCCGTTCATGTGCGGGACGAGGATCAGAGCACCCCAGAGGCCGTAGACGATCGACGGCACGGCGGCGAGCAGGTCGATCACGTAGGCGATCGGGCCGCTCAGCCTGCGGGGGGCGTAGTGGGTGAGGAACAGCGCGATGGCGACCGCGATCGGGACCGCGATGACCATGGCGATGATCGAGGAGACGATCGTGCCGAAGGCGAGGACGGCGATGCCGAACTTCGGCGGGATCAGACCGGTGTTCCACTCGAAGGTGGTGAGGAAGTTCCCGTCGTCCTTGCCGATCGCGATCGAGGCGCGGTACGTGAGGAACACGGCGATCGCGGCCATGATCGCCAGCAGCAGGATGCCCGACCCGCGGGAGAGACCGAGGAAGATCCGGTCACCGGGCCGGGTGGCGCCACGGGCCGCGCGCTTGTGCTCGGCCTCGGTCGGCCGGTGGGCTGGAGGAGGTACGTCTTTTAGCTGTGTGGTGTCCATCGGGTTCTCCGGTCTGCTGAGCCGCACGCGATGTGCGGCTCCTGGCGGCGGTGCACCGGACGGTGCGGTCGGACCGGGCCCTCGAAGCGGGCCCGGTCCGGCCACACGCTCAGGTCAGCTCAGGCCCTCGATGGTGGTGCGGACCTTGGCGATGATGTCGTCGGGGATCGGCGCGTAGTCGTTGTCCGCGAGAACCTTCTGGCCGTCCTCGGAGGCGATGTAGCGCAGGAACGCCTTGGTGGCGGCCAGGGTGTCGGCCTTGTTGCCCTTGTCGCAGGCGATCTCGTACGTCACCAGGGTGATCGGGTAGGCACCCTCGGCCTTGGTGGCGTAATTCAGCTGCAGCGCCAGGTCGGAGCCGGTGCCGACGACCTTGGCGTCGGCGATGGCCTTGGTGGCGTTGTCCACGCTGGCCTCGACCGGGGCGGAGGCACCGGTGTCGATGCTGACCGGGTTGATGCCGTCCTTGGCGTACGACAGCTCCATGTAGCCGATCGCGCCGGAGGTCTGCTTCACCTGCTGGGCGATGCCGGAGGAGCCGGACGCCGACTGGCCGCCCTCGGCCTGCCAGGCCTTGCCGCCCGAGTAGGGCCAGTCGCTCTTGGCGGTGGCGATCAGGTACTTGGTGAAGTTGTCCGTGGTACCGGAGTCCTCGGAGCGGTGGAACGCCTGGATCTTGAGGTCGGGAAGCGTCGCGTCGGGGTTCAGCTTCTTGATCGCCGCGTCGTTCCACTTGGAGATCTTGTTGTTGAAGATCTTCGCGAGCGTCGGGGCGTCCAGCGTGAGCTTGTCCACGCCCGGGACGTTGTAACCGAGCGCGATCGGGCCGCCGACCATCGGGAGGTCGATGGCCTGGCCGCCGGAGCAGACCTTCTTGGAGGCGGTGACCTCTTCCGGCTTCAGCGCCGAGTCGGAACCGGCGAAGGCGACCTGGCCGTTGGTGAAGGCGGTGATGCCGGCGCCGGAGCCGGAGCCCTTGTAGTTGATCTGCACGCCACAGGCCTGCGTGAACTGCTTGACCCAGGCGTCGATCGCGTTCTTCTGCGCGGAGGAGCCGTCGGCGAGCAGCTGGCCCTTGGCGCCGTCGCACTTGATGTTGCCCGCGGCCGCGGTGGCCGACGCGTTGCCGCTGCCGCCGCTCGTGTCGTCGGAGCCGCACGCCGTGAGGGCCAGGGCGCCGGAGACGGCGAGAGCACCGAAGGCGAGGGCCCGCCGGTTCTTGCGCTGAAGCTTCACTTGAGTTCCTTCCGGGAGCCGCCGTCCTGAATCCGGCGGCGTGCGCGAAGTCTGGGAGATGCGGATGCGCGCTCACGGCGCACCACACATCGCGTAAGGCCGAAATTAGGCAGATCAGGTGAAGGCGTTCATGGCCGGAAGTGAACGGGGAGTGAACCCCTGCAGAAGGTGCGGTGAGGTCACGGAACGCTTACGTCGAGGGCACAGTGTGATTCCGGAACCCACCAGGGAACCCTCACCCCCACAGTCCCGTCTCGTCCCAGGGAAGCCCACGCGGCCGACGAAAGGCACGGACACATGGAACGGCGTACGTTCATCGGGGGCGGCGCGGCCGCGATCGCCGCGATCGGCACGGCCGCCTGCGACGGCGGCAAGAGCGCCGGCACCACACCCAGCACCTTCGGCCAGTCCCTCTCCGCCCGTACGCCCGCCGCGGCCGCCGCGAACTGGACCGCCCTCGGCCGCGACCTGGACGGCACCCTGGTCCGCCCCGGCGACGCGAGCTGGGCGACCGCCCGGCAGCTCTACAACACCCGCTTCGACTCGCTGAAGCCCGCGGCGGTGGCGTACGTGGCGCATGCCGACGACATCCGCACCACGCTCGCCTACGCCCGCGCCCACGGCGTCCGGGTGGCGATCCGCAACGGCGGCCACTCCTACGCCGGCTGGTCCTCGGGAAACAACCGGCTGATCGTCGATGTCTCCCGGCTGAAGCGCGTCCGCGCCTCGGGCGGCACCGCCGTGGTCGGCGCCGGCGCCAAGCTGATCGACGTCTACCGGGCCCTGACCGCGAAGGGCGTGACGATCCCCGGGGGCTCCTGCCCGACCGTCGGTGTCTCCGGCCTGGTGCTGGGCGGCGGCCACGGCGTGGCCTCCCGGGCCTACGGCCTGACCTGCGACAGCCTCACCCGGGCGACACTGATCACGGCCGACGGCAAGGAAGTGACCGCCGACGCGTCCACCGACAAGGACCTCTTCTGGGCCCTGCGCGGCGCGGGCAACGGCAACTTCGGCGTGGTGACGGAACTGCACTTCAGGACCCACCCGGCCCCGCAGGGCGTGACCGCGTACGCGACCTGGCCGTGGTCCAGGGCCGCCGCCGTGGTGAAGGCCTGGCAGGAGTGGGGTCCCGGCCAGCCCGACGAGATCTGGTCCTCCTGCCATCTGGAGAACGGCGGCTCGCCGTCCGTGGCGGTCGCGGCGTTCTCCATGGGCACCTACGGCGAACTCCAGAACGCCCTCGACCACCTGGCCGACCGGGTCGGCGCACCGGCCCGCAGCGTCTCACTGCGGCGGCACTCCTACGAGAGCGCGATGGAGGCGTACGCGGGCTGCTCGTCCTTCTCCACGGACGCCAAGTGCCACCTGCCCGGCTCCACCCCGAACCGCGACCCGCACGGCGCCCTCGGCCGCGAGACCTACGCGGCCCGCTCGGACTTCTTCGACCGCTCGATCCCGGCGGCCGGCGTCCAGGCCCTGCTCAGGCAGGTCGCCGCGGCCCGGGGCGGCTCGGGCAGCATCGCCCTGACCGCCCTCGGCGGAGCGGTCAACCGCGTCTCCCCCACGGCCACGGCCTTCGTCCACCGCCGCTCCCGCATGCTGGCCCAGTACATAGCGTCCTGGCGGGCGGGCACGCCGGGCACGACGGCCCAGTCCTGGCTGGCGGGGGCCCACGGCGCGATGAAGCCGTACGCCTCGGGAGCGGCCTACCAGAACTACACGGACCCGACGCTGAAGGACTGGCGCAAGGCGTATTACGGCGACGCGGCGACCAAGCTCGCCAAGGTGAAGAAGCAGTACGACCCGCAGGGCTTCTTCACGTACCCGCAGTCGCTGTAGCGGTAGTCGCAGCTTTCGTCGGCTACGCGGCGAGGTCCCGCTGGGAGGCCGGGGTCTCCTGCCGGGCCCCGGAAATCACCGACGCTCCCCGCCCGCCGTCTCGCGCGCGAACGATCCACGCCCCCTTCGGCGACCTCTCGACGGCCCTCATCAAGGGCGTGAGAAGGGCCATCGCGAGCGGCGACAGCAACAGAGCCACCGCCGTCCCGAGCGCGAACCCGCCGATGACGTCCGTCGGGTAGTGCACCCCCATGTACACCCGGCAGAACCCTTCGAGCAGCGCGAGCACGATCCCGACGAGCCCGAACTTCCGGTTGGCCACGAACAGTCCGACCGCCATCGCCATGGTGATCGTCGCGTGGTCGCTCACGAAGGAGTAGTCGGTCTTCCCGGCCACCAGGACCTCGAGCCCCTCATGGGTCCGGAACGGCCGGGGCCGCTCGACGAACCCCCTTATGGGCACGTTCACCAGCACGGCCAGCGCGGCGGCGAGCGGCGCCCACAGCAGCGCGGCCACCGAGGAGGCGGCGTCCTCACCCCCGCGCCGGCGGCCCGACCACCAGCACCACAGGACGAGCAGCACCATCCCGAGCAGGATGCCGTACTCCCCGACGTACTCCATGACCCGGTCGAACCAGTGCGGGGCGTCCTTGGCCAGGCCGTTGATGTCGTAGAGCAGGTCGACGTCGGGGTTCGACCCGGATTCGGCGAGAACAGCCATGGTGCTGCGGCCCCTTCGTCGTCTTTCCCGGCGTACCCATGTGCGCTCGGCTACGTCCCCAGGAACGCACGGCTCCCGTTAATACGTTCCACACTCCACTGAATGATCACGCAGACGTTATCGAAGAGAGACACATCGCCGCAGCTCAGGGGGTGAGTTTCACGCTCGGTCACACCGTCGTGGGCAACGCTTTCGCGCCATCTTCGGTGACCCGGGTGGCGCCGAAGTACTCAGAAGTGTCGATCGGGTCGAACCGGATCACAGCACCTGTTCTCGGTGCGTCGATCATGTATCCGCCGCCCACATAAATCCCCACATGGTGGATGGCGCGCGAATTGCCGAGGTCCTTGGAGAAGAACACCAGGTCCCCCGGCAACAGTTCACTTCTGGCCGGATGCGGGCCCGCGTTGTACTGGTCGTTCGCGACGCGCGGCAGCGTGATGCCCACGCTCGCGTACGAGGCCTGCGTCAGCCCCGAACAGTCGAAGCGCCCGCCCTGCTCGGCGGTACCGGTCCCGCCCCACAGATAGGGCGTCCCGAGCTTCTTCTGCGCGTAGTAGATGGCACCGGCGGCCTGCCTGGAGGGATCGACGCGGGTGGTGGGCGCCGCGAAACTCTCCTCCAGGGACGTGATGGTCTTCACGTAGTTCTGGGTTTCCGCGTACGGCGGCACACCGCCGTACTTGATGACCGCGTAGGCGCCCGCGTTGTAGGAGGCGAGCATGTTCTCGGTGATGTTCCCCGGGACGTTCTTCACATAGGACGCGAGCGAGCAGTCGTAGGAAGCCGCCGAGGGAATCGCGTCGTTGGGGTCCCAGACGTCCTTGTCGCCGTCGCCGTCCCCGTCGACCCCGTGCGTGGCCCAGGTCCCCGGAATGAACTGCGCTATTCCCTGCGCGGCCGCGGCGCTCTGGGCCCTCGGGTTGAATCCGCTCTCCTGGTAGAGCTGGGCGGCGAGCAGGGCCGGGTTGATGGCGGGGCAGAGGTTGCCCCACTTCTGCACGAGCGGCTGATAGGCGGCCGGAACAGCCCCCTTGGCCAGCGCCCTGGTGGCTCCGCCGACCCCGCCCGCAAGGTTGCCGGCGACGACGTAGACCCCCACGACGAGCAGCATCACGAAGCTGAGCCCCGCCCCGAGAACGGCGCCCGCAACGAGCCACGCCTTACGCACCGTCAACCGCCCCTCAACGACCGGGAGTCCGCCCGCGCCAGTCTAGGAGCTTCCCCGAAGAAAGCCGGGGTACTCGGACGGGTCGGCGCAAAGATCAGCGCACGGCGTCACGGTGGAGCGCGGCGGCCTCGGCCCCCAGCACCACGCTGTACGACACGTCGGGCGTCGCCCCGCCCTGCTCGTGCCCGCCCACCACCCCCACGACCTGCCCGTCCCCGTTCACCCAGGGACTGCCGCTGGTACCCCCCGTGAAGTCGGGGCACGCTATTCGCTGCTGCGTGCGGCTGTGCACGGTCGGCTTGTTGGTGCAGCTGATCGGCACGTCACGGGAGGAGGGGTACCCGATGACCGTGACGGCGGTGGCCCCGGTGGCGGTGCCGGTCGCGACACCGTTCCCGCCGACGACGTCCTGGACCTCCCCCTCCACCGTGGCGAAGGCGAGGTCGCTGTCCTCGTCCTGCCCCTTGGACCACCCCTCGGGCAGGAACCGCCTCAGCACCCGCCACCTGCCGTACGGCGCCTCGCCGTCCCGGTATCCGGGCACGAACACGAGGTCGTCGTCGCCGTCGAGACAGTGTGCGGCGGTGACGAGGAGGTCCCGGTGCGGGCTGCGGACGACGGAGGCGGTGCAGTGGTGCCGGTCGCCGTTGAACAGGGGCCCCACCCGGGCGGCCGGCGCGTTCGCCGCGGCGACCGTCGTCACCCCGAAGGGCCCCGCCCCGTCGTCGGCGGCCGCCTCGGAGGCCGAGGTGACGGTGAGCAGGACAGCGGCGGCGTGGAGAGCGAGACGTGGCGTGCGCTTCACGGAAGAAAGCATTCCGCACGAAGGTGAGAAACGCATCAAGCGGAGGTTTCGTGCAGCCTCCGGCGACGGTGTGGATCCCGCGCCCCGGGGCAGCCGAGCTTCGACGAGGGAGTCCGGGAGGCTGGGCGTGTTCGACGGATTCGAACTGACGCGGTGCGAGGGCGACGACGGCGTCCGGCTGCGGGTGCGGCACGGCGGCAGCGGCCCCGCCGTGCTGCTCCTGCACGGACATCCCCGTACGCATGCCACCTGGCACCGTGTCGCCCCGCTGCTGGCCGCGGCGGGCCACACCGTCGTCTGCCCCGATCTGCGCGGCTACGGCCGCTCCGACAAGCCCGCGACCGACCCGGAACACCGCCCGTACTCCAAACGGGCGATGGCCGGCGACTGCCTCGCGGTCATGCGCCGGCTGGGGCACGAGCGGTTCGCGGTCGTCGGGCACGACCGGGGCGCGTACGTGGCGACCCGCCTCGCCCTGGACCACCCCGAGGCGGTGTCCGCCGTCAGCGTGCTGGACGCGGTCCCCATCGGGGAGGCCCTGCGCCGCTGCGACGCCGGCTTCGCCGCGAGCTGGTGGCACTGGTTCTTCCTCGGCCAGACGGACAAGCCCGCCGAACGCGTCATCAACGCCGACCCCGACGCCTGGTACACGGCGAAGCCCGAGCAGATGGGCGCCGAGGCGTACGAGGACTACCGGCACGCGATCCACGATCCGGCCACCGTGCACGCCATGTGCGAGGACTACCGGGCCGGCCTCGGCATCGACCGCGAGCACGACGACGCCGACCGGCGGGCCGGCCGGCGCATCGACCGCCCGCTCCAGGTCCTGTGGGCCACGCGGGACGACATGACCGACCTGTACGGCGACGTCCTGGCCGTCTGGCGCGACTGGGCGGGCGCCCACCTGGAGGGCGGCCCGATCGACTCCGGGCACCACATGGCCGAGGAGGCCCCGGAAGAGCTCGTCGGCGCGCTGTGCGCGTTCTGGGCGAGCGCCGGACACCTGACCGGGACCGAGCAGTCCTGAGGTCGGCGGGGGCACCGGGCGAACGGCTCGGCCCCGCGTCCCCACACCCTCTGGAGGGCGGTCCGACCGACTCCGGGCCACACATGGCCGTGAGTCACGGGGGGCTGCCCGCGGTCAGGTGGCCCGCTTCTGCACGCCCTGGGGCGTCTGCGCACCCTGGAGCGTCTGCACACCCTGGGGAAAACGCGTCCCCGTCAGCTCCTCCGACACCGTCCACAGGCGCCGCGCGACGGCAGGGTCGCTCGCCGCCGCGCTCCGGCCCACCAGAGTCGGCGCACCCCTCATCTCACCGAGCCCGTCCGGACCGACGTAACTCGCCCCCGGCAGCTCCTGCGTCGCCGCGTACAGGGTGGGCAGTGCGCCCGCGCGGTCGTCCTGCGCCAGGAACCTGTTGCCGAGCTTCATGAACGCCCGGGCCGCCGCACTGGCCGCGTGGCTCTGGAGGTTGGTGGCCGAGTAGCCGGGGTGGGCCGCCAGGGCGCGGACCCCGGAGCCCGACTCCGTCAGCCGGCGCTGGAGTTCCAGCACGAACAGCAGGTTCGCGAGCTTCGACTGGCCGTACACGCCCCTGGGGTCATAGGCCGACGTCCTGTTCAGGTCGTCGAAGTCGATCCGCTGGTCGCCCCAGCGGTGCGCACCCGAGGACACCGTCACAACCCGGTCGGTGACGTACGGCAGCAGCAGGTTCGTCAGCGCGAAGTGGCCCAGATGGTTCGTGCCGAACTGCATCTCGAAGCCGTCCGCCGTCCGCTGCTGCGGGACCATCATCACGCCCGCGTTGTTGATCAGCAGGTCCAGCGGACGGTCCCAGCCCGCCGCGAACTCGCGCACCGACGACAGGTCCGCCAGGTCCAGCCGCCTCACCTCCGTGCTGCCGTGGACGGTCCTCGCGGCCGCCTCACCGCGCTCCGGGTCCCGGACGGCGAACACGACGTGCGCGCCCGCCTCGGCCAGGGCCTGCGCGGCCCGGAGTCCGATCCCGCTGTTCGCCCCCGTGACCACCGCCGTGCGGCCCGTCTGGTCGGGGATGCGGGTCGCGTTCCACTTCTGCTGCCTGTCCGTAGCCATGCGCTGAATGTAGACGCCGCCAACAATGCTGTCAATGACAACAATGATGACGCCGCCAACAATGCTGGCATCGCCTACATCCGGATACGATGGCGCCCATGCCAGCCGAGAAGCCCGAGAGCCGCCCCTACCACCACGGAGACCTGCGCTCCGCCCTCCTCGCCGCCGCCGAGCACACCCTCCGCGACAAGGGCAGCGCCTCCCTCTCCCTGCGGGAACTCGCCCGCGACCTCGGCGTCAGCCACGCCGCCCCCGGCCGGCACTTCAAGGACAAGCAGGCCCTGCTCAACGCCCTCGCGCTGGTCGGCTACGACCGCATGGCCGAGGCCCTCGAAGCCGCCGACGAACCGGGCCTCCCTCTCCAGGACCGCCTCACCGTCCTGGCCCGGACGTACCTGGGCTTCGCCATCGACAACGCCGCGCTCCTGGAGCTGATGTACGCCCGCAAGCACGAGCCCGACGCCACCGAGCAGATGGCCGCCGGAATCGACCGCACGGTGGGCGCCCTGGCGCGGGCCGTCGCCGCCGCCCAGCAGCGCGGCGAGATCGTCGACGGCGACCCCGAGCTGCTCACCGTCGTCGTGGGCACCGCCCTGCACGGCCTCGCATCCTTCGCTGCCACCGGCATGTTCACCACCGAGGCCGCGATGCAGACCGTGCCCGAACTGGTCCACCACCTGATGTACGGCCTCAAGCCCCGCTGATCCGGATCCTCCAAGTGGCTTCAGGCACCCGGGAGTTGTGTGCGACGCGTGTAGATGGTCAAGCCGTGACCATCCCCCGCCCATCCGCCGGCCATTGATCAGCAATCCCCCAACGCCCTTCGGTAAGGCGGAAGTCAGGATTCCACCGCCTGTCTTGTTGTCACGTACTCAACAAAGGGATGGTCTTCGCGGGTCGCCGCCCCCACCGGGAACCTCACCGGTGGTCCCCCACCGCAGGCCTCTGCAACCACTCCCAGGAGGCTGTACGTTGCGTACTTCCCGTTCCCCCCACATGTCCGGCAGATGGCGCCGGGCCGGCTCCACCGCCGTGGCCACCTCCGCCCTCGTCCTCGCCGGACTCGGCACCGCCGTCCACGCGACCGCCGCCACCCCCGACCACGTGAGCGCCAAAGCCGTCGCCACCGCCGTCGCCAAGGCCCACGTGCAGTACGAGAGCGCGTGCGGTGCCACCCCCAAGAAGGGCTACGCCGCCTGCAACGCCCTGCGCGTCACCGGCGGCACCACCGCGTTCATGGAGAAGCAGGCCGCGCTGAAGGGCATCACCGCCAAGACGCTCAAGCCGAACGCCTCCTCCGCGAGCCCGACCGGCTACGGTCCGAGCGACCTCCAGTCCGCGTACGGTCTGACCTCCGCGGCCGCGAACAACGGCTCGGGCCAGACCGTCGCCATCGTCGACGCCTACGACGACCCCAACGCCGCTGCCGACCTGGCCACTTACCGCTCGTACTACGGCCTCCCGGCCTGCACCACGGCCAACGGCTGCTTCAAGAAGGTCTCCCAGACCGGCTCCACGACCTCCCTGCCCACCGCCGACAGCGGCTGGGCGGGCGAGATCTCCCTCGACCTCGACATGGTCTCCGCCATCGCCCCGAACGCGAAGATCCTCCTGGTGGAGGCGAGTTCGTCGAGCATGGCCAACCTGGGCAAGGCGGTGAACGAGGCCGTCACCCTGGGCGCGAAGTTCGTCTCCAACTCCTACGGCGGCTCCGAGTCCTCCTCGGACACCTCCTACGACTCCTCGTACTTCAACCACCCCGGCGTCGCCATCACCGTCTCCGCCGGCGACGAGGGCTACGGCGCCGAATACCCCGCCGCCTCCAAGTACGTCACCGCGGTCGGCGGCACCGCCCTCAAGACGTCCTCCACCACCCGCGGCTGGACAGAGACGGTCTGGAAGACCAGCTCCACCGAGGGCACCGGCTCCGGCTGCTCCGCGTACGACGCGAAGCCCTCCTGGCAGACCGACACCGGCTGCACCAAGCGCATGATCGCCGACGTCTCCGCCGTCGCCGACCCCGCCACCGGCGTCTCCGTGTACGACTCCTACGGCTCCGACGGCACCGGCTGGAACACCTACGGCGGCACCAGCGCCTCGTCGCCGATCATCGCGTCGGTGTACGCGCTGGCCGGTACGCCGTCCAGCGGCTCCTACCCGTCCTCCTTCCCCTACGCCCACACCTCCGCCCTCAACGACGTGACCTCCGGCAACAACGGCAGCTGCTCCACGAGCTACTTCTGCACCGCCAAGTCGGGTTACGACGGACCGACCGGTCTGGGCACGCCGCAGGGTCTCAGCGCCTTCACCGGCTGAACCGTCAGCTCCTGAATCGTCCCCGTCGGGTCACGGGGGCGCCGCCCTCGAGAGGGGGACGTGGGGTCCCCTCGGCGGCACCACGGCAACGGGCCGCGACATCCGGTCGCGGCCCGTTCGCCGTGTCACGCGCGTCGTTCGCCGTCTCCACGCGAGTCAAGTCACCACCGCCCGCAGTCCATCGAGCGGCCATGCACGAGTAAGCCCGGGACAACTTTCGGTATCGCGAAGGTCAGAATTCCGGCCACTGCCTGTTGTCACGTACGGAACAAGGTGGACCGTCGTCGCAGGCCGCCGCCCGCCGCCGGGGACACACCGTACCGACGGCACGCACCCGCACCGCCCCTGTTCCGTCACCATCAGGAGGCTGCACCTTGCGTACCGACTTCCCCCACACCCGCCTGAGATGGCACCGCGCCGGCTCCGCCGCGGCCGCCACCGCCGCCCTCCTCCTCGCCGGCGTCGGGACCGCCGTCCACGCCGACGCCGCGAGCTCCGCGAAGGTCACCTGGGCCGCGACCCCTTGCGCCACCCCCAAGAAGGCGGGCGAACTCGCCTGCGACTCCCTGCGCGTGACAGGGGGCACCACCGCCTTCCAGAAGGCCCGGGGCATCACCCCGAAGGCCGCCGACGCCGCCACCCCCTCCGGCTACGGCCCCAGCGACCTCCAGTCCGCCTACGGCCTGACCGCCGCCTCCGCCTCCAACGGCTCCGGCCGGACCATCGCCATCGTCGACGCCTACAACGACCCCAACGCCGAGGCCGACCTCGCCAAGTACCGCAGCTACTACGGTCTCCCGGCCTGCACCACGGCCAACGGCTGCTTCAAGAAGGTCTCCCAGACCGGCTCCACGACCTCCCTGCCCTCCAGCGACAGCGGCTGGTCCGAGGAGATCTCCCTCGACCTCGACATGGTCTCCGCCATCGCCCCGAACGCCAAGATCCTCCTCGTCGAGGCCAAGTCGGCCACCATGGCCAACCTGGGCAAGGCGGTGAACGAGGCCGTCACCCTGGGCGCGAAGTTCGTCTCCAACTCCTACGGCGGCTCCGAGTCCTCCTCGGACACCTCCTACGACACCTCGTACTTCAACCACCCCGGCGTCGCCATCACCGTCTCCGCCGGCGACGAGGGCTACGGCGCCGAATACCCGGCAGCGTCCAAGTACGTGACGTCGGTGGGCGGCACCGCGCTCTCGAAGTCCTCCACCACCCGCGGCTGGACCGAGAGCGTCTGGAACACCAGCTCCACCGAGGGCACGGGTTCAGGCTGCTCGTCCTACGACGCCAAGCCGAGCTGGCAGACCGACACCGGCTGCACCAAGCGCATGATTTCGGACGTCTCCGCCGTCGCCGACCCGGCCACCGGCGTCTCCGTCTACGACTCCTACGGCGTCACCGCCGGCTGGTACACGTTCGGCGGCACCAGCGCCTCGTCCCCGATCATCGCGTCTGTGTACGCCCTCGCGGGCACCCCGGGCAGCAGCGACTACCCGGCCCAGTACCCCTACAAGCACACGTCCGCCCTCAACGACGTGACCTCCGGCAACAACGGCTCCTGCTCGACGAGCTACTTCTGCACCGCCGGATCGGGCTACGACGGCCCGACCGGGTGGGGCACCCCGAAGGGAGTAAGCGCCTTCACCAGCTGACTGTCCGTCAACGAACGGGCCGCGGGCTCCCCTACCGCGGCCCGTTCGTCATGCCGGCGGCCTTCCGGGTTAGCCTTCACCCGCAGAACATCGGTGCCAGAAGCGCCGCAGGTCGTAAGAGGGGTCAACGACGGAACCATGGGCCAGGTTCCGCTCAGGCCTCATTGCCCGGCGTTACCTGCCGTGATACACAGAGTGACCAGACAGTCATTCGTACGAAACCCGCCAACCAATGACGCCAAGTCGACATACGACGGCAGAATTGTCGGCGACAATGAGGCCTGACCTCTGCGCACACGCAGGGGAGACGGAACTACCCACCAGGGGCGGTGACTTACATGCTCTTTGCGGCCGACAAGGGAGACATCAACACCATCATCGGCGGGATCGCTCCGGACTGGGGCCCCTTCGGGGCACTGGGGACCGAGGCGAAGACGATGATCCAGGTCGTCATGGCGGTCGCCATCCTGCTCTGCCTCGGCATCGCCATCTGGGGCGCCGCCAAACAGCGCATCGGCGCCACCGCCCTGCGGGACACGTTCAGCGCGGAACAGGGCAAGGGCCTCATCATCGCGGGACTGACGGGAGTCTTCATCATCGGCTCCCTGGGCACGCTCTTCACCATCGTGTACGGCATGGCCGTATAGCCGCCGCGTCCGGTCGACGCACCTCCGGCCCGGCCGGGCGCGCCCGGTACCCCCTACCCCACCCGTCCGCAGTGCCCACCGGCTGAGGTTGCGTTCCCCCGATGTCTCCGATCTCCTCGATGACTCCTATGACTCTGATGCCGAGTCACCACACCGCGCCCGCGCGGGAACCAGCCCGGCTACCGTCGTACTCGTACGCGTTTTCCCGCGCTGTTCCGCACCACGTCGAGGGGGCGTAAGCGGCATGAGTCTCGGAGACGACCAGGAGGGCTCCGGCGGTTACGGCGG
This sequence comes from Streptomyces sp. NPDC048523, assembly GCF_043199815.1. NCBI lineage: Bacteria > Bacillati > Actinomycetota > Actinomycetes > Kitasatosporales > Streptomycetaceae > Streptomyces > Streptomyces sp. NPDC048523. The sequence goes on from NZ_JBICWQ010000006.1 coordinate 608,005, forward strand.
CACCGGCCAGACCCGCACCCACCTGCCGGGCGGCACCACGGACGTGTACGGCGGCGCCCGCCGCTCCGGCCGCTCGTCCTCCAGAAGCCTGGTCACCGTGGTCGGCGTCGTCGTCCTCCTGATCGCCGCGATCGCCTTCGCGAACCGAGGAGGAGACGATCCCTCATCCTCGGCGCAGGGCACGGGCGGCCAGCCGAACGCCACCACCACGGCCCCCACCGGCACCAAGCCGGTGCAATCCACCCCAGGCACCCTCCCCACCGGCTACGCCCACGACAGCCAGGGGGCACAGAGCGCTGCGGCGAATTACGCGACGGTACTGGTCTCCGCCGACATCCTGAAGCCGGCCCAGCGAACCGAGATCGTCCAGCAGGTCTTCGTGACCGACAAGCAGGCCGCCCTGACCGCCAAGTTCAACAAGGCCTACTCCGCGGACTTCCTGAGCAAGCTCGGCCTCGACCAGAACGGCGACGCGGCCGCAGGCCACACCTACGTCTCCCGCACCGTTCCGATCGGGACCAAGGTCACGAGCGCATCGGCCACCTCAGCGGCCGTCGAGGTCTGGTGCACCGGCTTGTACGGCACAGCCGGCGCCGATTCGACCGACCCGGTGACAAGCGACTGGTTCACCATGACCCTCCACATGCGCTGGGCCGACAGTGACTGGAAGGTCGACAGCTTCTCCCAGAAGGACGGCCCCGCTCCCGTCCCCGGAGACGACAAGGCGTCCAGCGCCGACGACATGGCCAAGGCCGTCGAGGAGTACGGAGGGTTCACGTATGCCCGGTAGCCCGCGCCGCGTCCTCAAGGTCGCAGCAGCCCTGACCACCGTTCAGTCCGCAATCCTGCTACTGGCCACCCGCGCCGCTGCGGCTCCCACACCCTCTTCCACGCCCTCCCCGACCCCGTCGGACGACAACTGCGACCTCATCGTCGGCCCGGCCAAGGACTACTGCGAAAGCGGGTCGGGGTCTGGCGGCAGCACCACTCCTGGTCTCACCTCCACCCTCGACCCCATGTCCTCCCTCGCCAAAAGCTGTGCCAAAGCCGCCGCCTGGACCATCGGCAAGCTCAGCGAGGCCGTGAAGGAGACCGCGAACGTCGACTTCACCAACCAGAAGTTCCTCCAGCAGTACGCCGTCGTCTTCGCCGCGTCGACCATCCTCACCCTCCTCCTGTGGCTGCTCGCAGTCGCCAAGCGCGCGGTACGAGGCGTCCCCCTCACCACCGCCATCAGCGAGGCGATCGGGTTCCTGTGGCTGACCGTGCTCGCGTCCGCCTTCACCCCCCTCATCCTCTACACCGTCGTCTCCGCCACGGACGGCGTCTCAGAGGTCCTCGCTAAGGCCACCGGCGACCAGACCGACACGTTCTTCGGCACCTTCTCCGGCGCCCTGGAGAAGGGCAACGACATCGGCGGCGGCCCCATCATGCTGATCGTCGTCTCCCTCGTCAGCATCCTCGCCGCCGGAGTCCTCTGGCTGGAGCTCGTGATCCGCGCCGCGCTCCTCTACGTCGGCGCCCTCCTCGGCACCGTCGTCTACGCCGGCCTCGTCGACAAGAACCTCTGGGGCCACGTCCGCCGCTGGGCCGGCATCATGATCGCCGTCATCCTGGTCAAACCGGTGATCGTCATCGTCCTCGGCCTCGCCGGCGCGCTCTCCTCCGACAACGGCCCCGACGCCTTCTCCGCCGTCGTCTCCGGCCTCGCCATCATCCTGCTCGCCATCTTCGCCAGTGCGATGATCTACCGGTTCGTCCCCGGCTTCGGCGACGAGATCGCCGGCTCCCGCAACAACCGCATCATGCAGAACGCCGAGGGCAAGGCCGCCGCGGTCATCAGCTCCCCGGCCACCCTGGTCGCCCAGGGCATCAAGACCCACAGCTCCCGGGCCGACAACAACGGTCAGGCCTCCGGAGGCTCGGGCGCCCGCCCGAGCAACCCGGCGTCCGGCGGAGTCGCCGCCCACGGCTCGCGCACCCCGAACGGAGGCGGCGGATCTGTCCCCTCCGCCGCTCCCGCTCCCCGCGCGGGCAACGCGGTGAACACCCCGCACGCCGGCAACCGCAACGCAGGCAGCAACAGCACAGGAGGTGACGGGCGTTGACGACCGAGTCCCACGTGTCGCATACGGTCACGCCCCGCCGTACATATCTGATCGGCCGCGCCCGGCCGAACGCGATCGTCGGCCGCAACCGTGAGTCGGGCGAGATCGCGCTCATCATCGTGGGCGCGTTCCTCGGCATGATGTGCGGGCTCCTCGTCCCCGTCCTGTCCCTGCGCATCGTCCTGCTGATGGGCTTCCCCCTGCTCGCGCTGGCCGCGGTCTACGTCCCCTACAAGCGCCGCACCTTCTACAAGTGGTTCGAGATCAACCGCAGTTACAAGCGCACCCTGCGCCAGGGCACCACCTACCGCTCCTCCGTGATGGAGGCCGGCACCCACGTCGACGGCCGCGAGGTCGAGGTCGGCCCGCCCCCCGGCATCGGCCGGATCAACTGGCTCGCCGCCCCGTTCGGGCCCGACGAGATCGCCGTACTGCTCCACGCGGACCGCCGTACCGTCACCGCCGCCATCGAGATCGAGGGCCCCGGCGTCGGCCTGCGCGACTCCGAGGACCAGGAAGCCCTCGTCGACCGCTTCGGCACCCTCCTCAAGCACGTGGCCAACGGCGACGGCTTCGTCACCCGCATCCAGATGCTCGCCCGCACCCTCCCCGCCGACCCGGACGCCCACGCCAAGGACGTCGCCATGCGCGGGGACGACAGGGCGCTGCCGTGGCTGCAGTCGTCGTACGACCAGCTCCAGTCGATGGTGTCGACCAGCAGCGAGCAGCACCGCGCGTACCTCGTCGCCTGCATGCACTACACCCGTGAACTGGCCGCCGAGGCCCACGCGATGGCCCGCGCGGCCCGCCCCCAGTCCGGCCGCAAGCTGGACAAGGACGCCGGCCTCGCGGTCGTCATGGCCCGCGAGCTGACCGACATCTGCTCGCGCCTCCAGGAGGCCGACATCCGGGTCCGCCAGCCGCTCGGCCAGGGCCGGCTCGCCTCCCTGATCCACTCCATGTACGACCCGGACCACCCCATCGACCACATCCAGGCCATGACCAAGCGCAACGCCTGGCCGGCCGAACTCGACGCCATGGAACCGACGTACCTCCAGGCGAAAACCCGGGAGTCCAGCACCCGCGCGCCCTGGTGCCACGCCACGGCCTGGGTGAAGGAATGGCCGATGACCCCGGTGGGCGTCAACTTCCTGGCACCCCTGCTCGTCCACACCCCGGACGTCATCCGAACGGTCGCCGTGACGATGGATCTCGAGCCAACCGAGGTAGCCATCGAACGCATGTTGACCGAAAAGACCAACGACGAGGCCGAGGCCTCCCGCGCCGCCAAGATGAACCGCACCGTCGACCCCCGTGACGTCGCCTCCCACAACCGCCTGGACCAGCGCGGCGAGGACCTGGCGAGCGGCGCGGCCGGCGTCAACCTGGTCGGCTACATCACCGTGTCCTCCCGCAACCCCGAGGCCCTGGCCCGCGACAAGCGGACCATCCGGGCCTCGGCCGGAAAGTCGTATCTGAAACTGGAGTGGTGCGACCGCGAGCACCATCGCGCCTTTGTGAACACGCTTCCGTTCGCCACCGGCATTCGAAAGTAGGGGACCAAGCATGCGGGATCCGCTGTCCGTCCTCAGCGACGCCTTCACCTCCTTCCTCTTCGGAAAGGTCGAGACGACCCGCCTGCCGGTCCGCACCTCCACCGGCCAGGCGCAGGCGGTCTACCTCCCGACCGCCGCGCCCGGCCTCGGCGACTCGGGCGTGATCATCGGCCGCGAGGTGTACTCCGGCAAGGGCTACATCTACGACCCCTTCCAGCTCTACGGCCAGCAGCTCCCGGCACCGCACTGGCTGGTCCTGGGCGAATCCGGAAACGGCAAGTCCGCCCTGGAGAAGACCTATGTGCTGCGCCAGTTGCGCTTCCGGGACCGCCAGGTCGTGGTCCTCGACGCCCAGGGCGAGGACGGCGTCGGCGAATGGAACCTCATCGCGCAGGAGTTGGGGATAACTCCCATCCGCCTGGACCCGATGGCCGCCCTGGACATGGGGATCCGCCTCAACCCGCTCGACCCCGCGATCACCACGACCGGCCAGCTGGCCCTGCTGCGGACCATCATCGAGGTCGCGATGGGCCACGGCCTCGACGAGCGCTCCGGCTTCGCGCTGAAGGTCGCGCACGCCTACGTCAACGAGACGATCGTCGAACGCCAGCCGATCCTCACGGACATCGTGGAGCAGCTACGGCACCCCGAGCCCGAGTCGGCCGAGGCGATGAACGTCGACATAGAGGACGTCCGCGCGTGGGGGCTCGATGTCGCCCTGGTCATCGACCGCCTGGTCGACGGTGACCTGCGGGGCATGTTCGACGGCCCGACCACGGTCGGCATCGACCTGGACGCGCCGCTGATCGTCTTCGATTTGTCCCACATCGACCGCAACTCCATCGCCATGCCCATCCTCATGGCGATCGTCGGAGTTTGGCTGGAACACACCTGGATCCGCCCCGACCGCAAGAAGCGCATCTTCCTGGTCGAGGAGGCCTGGCACATCATCGCCAGCCCCTTCGTGGCCCAGCTCTTCCAGCGCCTGCTGAAGTTCGGCCGCCGGCTCGGCCTGTCCTTCGTGGCGGTGGTCCACCACCTGTCCGACGTGGTGGACGGAGCTGCGGCGAAGGAGGCCGCGGCGATCCTGAAGATGGCCTCGACCCGGACGATCTACGCCCAGAAGGCCGACGAGGCCCGAGCGACGGGCCGTGTCCTGGGCCTGCCCCGCTGGGCGGTCGAGATCATCCCGTCCCTCACCCCCGGCATCGCCGTCTGGGACGTCAACGGCAATGTCCAGGTGGTCAAACACCTGATCACCGAGACCGAACGCCCGCTGGTCTTCACCGACCGCGCGATGACGGAGTCCTCCAGCGATCTCGCCGACGAGGCCCTGCGCGCCGCCGAGCTGGAGGCGGAGGAGCGGGCGGCGGCCTTCGTGGAACAGCACATGGGCGACTCCGAGTCGACGGTGGCGTAGGAGGGCGGGCAGTGGTGAGACCGGACGATCGCCACCAGGGCGGTCAGGGAGGCCAGGGAGGCGTCCCTGACGGGCTGTTGGTCGGCATACTCGCCTTCCTCCTCGGCATGACCCTGCTGGTCTGGACGGCGACGGGCCTCGCGGGTCTGTTCGCCCACGGCGACTGGCCGAGCGGCGTCACCTTCACCCGCACCCCGCCGGCCATGCGCCACCTCATCGGTCACCCCCAGGACATCCCGGGAGCCTGGCCCGACACCTCGGCGGGCCAACTCTCCGGCTACGGCCTGGTCTGGGGCCTGTTCATCGGCCAGCTGCTGCTCCTGGTCGTCCTGACGATCTTCGCGATGGGGACACTGGCCCGCTGGAGAGCGGTCCGCGCGAGGACGCGAGCGGAGAAACTGGCGGCACGGGAACGACGTCCGGAACCGGCACCGGCTGACAAGACCCCGGCCCACGAGGTAGCCACTCACGAGGTGGCGATCCCGAGACCGACGCCAGAGCCTCAACCGCAGCCGCAAACACAGCCGTTGCCGCAGCCTTTGCCGGTCACGGTGAGCCGGCCACCCGAGCGAAGCACGCACCCGGTGACGCAGGGCGCAGCGGTGAGCGGGTGGGAAACCCCTCGCACCGAAGGCGTGGTGCACTACGGCCCACCGGCGACCCGGCACCCCACCGCGACCCAGGCCATCAGGGACGCGGAAGGCCCCGCCCTCGTCGTCACCTCGAACCCGGCCGTCTGGCAGGACACCAAGGACGCCCGAACCAAACTGGGCCCGGTCCACGTCTACGACCCCGCTCACCTCTGCGACACCCCGGCCCGCCTGCACTGGTCCCCCACCACGGGCTGCGAGACCAAGGAGACGGCGAAGGCGAGAGCTGCCGCGCTCCTCGCCCCGGTCCGCCCCACCGCGAAGATCGACCAGGCCGTGGCCGACGTGGCCGAAACGCTCCTGCGCAGCTATCTCCACGCGGCGGCCATAGAGGCACGCACCATCCGCCATGTCCACCGCTGGTGCCAGGGCACCCAGGTCCAGGACGCGGTGAGAACTCTGCGCACCCACCCCAAGGCGGCCCCGGGCTCCGCGGGCGAACTCGAAGCCGCCCTCACCGCCCACCCCGAACGCCGTGACATCGCCCAGGAGCTGGCCGGCCGAGCCCTCTCGGCGCTCCTCACGGTCAACATCCGCGAGGCATGCACTCCCAACCGAAATGATGCCCTCGCCTTGGATTCCTTCGTCGATGAAGGGGGCACGCTTTATGTGGTAGGTGAATCCCTCGAGGACCCCAGGACGAAGCCAGGCGCGATGCCCCTTCTGACGGCTCTCATCTCAAGCGTGGTCGAGCGTGGCCGGCGCATGGCCGAACGGTCATCCGCCGGTCGCCTCGACCCACCACTGACACTCGTCCTGGACGACATCGCAGCCGTGGCTCCGCTTCCCCAGCTCCCGGAGCTGCTGACCGCCGGAGCGGACCGGGGACTACCGACCCTGGCCCTGCTCCGGTCCCGCGAACAGGCCCGCACCCGCTGGCCGGACGCGGAGTTCCCGGCGTAGGGCTCAGAAGTCGTACACGACCCAGTCGATGACCGGCACATATCCGAGCCGCCGGTAGAGGGCATTGCTGGTGGGGTTCGCCGCGTCCGTGAACAGCACCACGTCCTCGGCGCCCGCCGCCAGCGCGGCCCGGCTCACCTCGACCGTCACCGCGCCCGCGTATCCCCGACCCCGCAGGTGGGCCGGCGTGTACACGGGGTCGACCTGGACGAGGCCCGCGACCATCGGGTTCGCGCCCGCCATGGAGACGGGCGTGCCGCCCGGGGTCTCCCAGAACGTGTAGCTCTTGTCGGCGAAGCGGGTGCCGGCCCAGGTGCCGGCGTCGATGGTGACGGCCTCCCCCACATCCGCGGCGAACCCACGGCACATACCCATCAGTTGCTCGTGGTCCCGCTCCCCCACGGGCCGTCCCCGACCCGCCGGGTACGGCTCCGGCGGCACGAGCGTGCCGAGACGGTGCAGACAGAGCCGGACGCTCTCCCGCGGCGCCGCCCCGGTGTGCCGCTGCCACGCTTCGGCGAAAACGGCGGCGGTTCGCTCGTCCGCGCTGACGGAGGGTACGGAGTGGCCGAGTGCCACCAGCCGGGCGGCGAGGGCGTCGGCCTGCTCGGCGGTGAGCGGAGTCAGGCCCAGCCCGCGGTGGGGCGACAGACGGTAGAAGGCGCCCTGGACCTCGCCGGCCTCCTCCAGCAGACCGAACACGGCTCCTTCGGCGTCGTACGCGGCCGCCCCGCGGGTACGAAGTCTCGCGGTCCAGGTCAGCTGCATGATGTGCGGGACGGGCCGCGAGCGCAGGAACTCCCCGCCTCGGGCGAGGAAGTCGTCGAGGTCTTCGGTGAGGTGCCAGTCGTCGAGGTGCCAGTCGTCCGAGCGCATGCCTCATGATCCCTGAAGGGCCTCGGCGTGGTCAGACGCGCTCCAGCGCGAACTCCAGCTCCGACTCCCCCGGAGCCGACCCCAGCGGCACGACCACACCCGTGGGCTCGAAACCGGCCTTGCGATAGAACCGCTGCGCCCGCCCGTTGTCCTCGTGCACGATCAACCGCACCCGCTCGGCACCGTGTGCCCACGCCCACTCCACAGTGGCGTCGAACAGCACATCCGTGAGCCCGCTGCCGCGCTCCTCGGGCCGTACGAACACCCCGACGAGGTGCCCCTGTTTCCGCTCGACCGGAAACCCGGCCCAGTCCGTGGTCCCGGGCTCTTCCATGAGCACCGTCACCGTCCCGACCCACTGTCCGTCCGGCGCCTCGGCGATGACCGTCTGTGCCCCGTCCGCCCCCTCGGCACCCTTGGCCGTCCGCTCCTGCCAGAAGGAGTCGGGCCGTGCGACGGCCGCCTCGTAGGTCTCCAGGAAGGCGAGGGGCGCGACCGGATCCTGAAGTGCCGCGAGCCGCAACTCCTTCGCGGCGGGCCACTCATGGGCGCGGACGGACCGGATCACGTAGCTCATACGGGCCACAGTAGTACTCGGCCGGGTAATGCGTGAAACGAAAAAACCCCCGTGCCGAATGGCACGGGGGTTTTCCCAAAAATTGTTCGGCGGTGTCCTACTCTCCCACAGGGTCCCCCCTGCAGTACCATCGGCGC